>DOPM01000013.1 GCA_003513495.1 Desulfosporosinus sp. | reverse complement strand
TTTCGTTCCAGGGCCAAGGATACTTGGGGCATAGCTCCTGGGAAAGTAGGATCCAAACGGCAGGAGGATTCGTCACGGGACGCCGTTTGGCGAAAGTCTCCACTGGAGACTTTCGTATCGCCAGGTAAACAAGCAACGGTCTGTGAATTTAGGAAGCAATCTGATTGTCGGCTGTGAACCGGAAGATATCCTAAGGGCTGTAAATACAGTTATTGTCAGGGGAAGTTAATCAAGAGTAGAGCTGTACAAGTTCAGTTTTTAATAAGTATTGATAAATAACTCATTGAGTTTAAACCTTTTCCTTTGAACCAATCTTTCGTTTCATTTATGTATTGGGGATTGTGTTCAATTGTTTTGGCAAAGGACTGAATCAGCTTAACTAACAACTCTAAACTAAGTCCTTGGTGGAATCCGGCAATACCGATAAGGAGCATTTTGATCAACGAGTAATGAAACACAAGCTTTATATATTCGTCAAAAATGTCTCCGTTGCACAGTGGAAAAAGATTATTGTAGACGTAATTGACCAGATAATTCTCAAAAATATATTCGTGCTTAAAAGCAAAGGGAGCGTAGTAATTTTCAAACGCTACACGATAGTTTTCAGCCAAATTATCTAAGCTTATGTTAGGCGAATGTTTTATACCTTGCAAAAATTTAATGAAACATTCAGCGTAGCGTTGATTGGTTATTCCCTGTACAAGCCTTATAAGAGCGCTTTGCATCAACAGTTTAAACTGAACTGCTGGGGATGTGGGGGTTTTCGCGAGAATCGCTATTAAAGACTCTTTCTTTAATAATTTGGTAAAGGAAGCAATGAGCTCAGGTATAGTATCAACCCTTTTTTCACCACATACTTTTGCAAGCCTTTGAAAAAATAATCCTAGGATAATAAGCCGTTCCTCGAGCTTATAATCCCTGTTCTTTAATATATGAAGTGTAAAATTTCGTAAATCCTGAAAATACTCATTGGGTGTATCAGTGAAGGCTGGATCATTGGTATTAAGTGAAATCGAAATATTATTGCGCACATCTAGAGTTTCTTGTACTGAAATAAAGTCAATTCCTTTGGCGTTTAACAGTGCCACGCGTACAGCCTCTGGGCAAGACATGACTGCGGATTTTTCTAGGATACCGTTGATAACATTAGTTACCCGAGGAAAAGCAAAACAAATCTTGGGTAAATATTTTTCTCCTTGTTTTAACTGTATTAGGCAAAGTTTTTTTTCAGTCAAAAAAGGGCAAGTTGAATCATTGTTTAGTATTACATTGGCGTAGGTTTCTTCACTTTGTTCTGTTTGGTTGAGCACGACCTTATTATCGATTATTTCTTTCAATGCTGTGTCGTGGATCTTGCTGTATTTTTTGAAGGTTTTGCTGTCCACCGTAATACTGCTCCAACCAAAGCAGCAGCTATCCTCGCGTATCTCTTTCGTTATTTTAGCCATGTATTTTACCTCATATCCATTTAAAATGTTATACGGTGAAAAATAATATAGCTTCATACTATGGTAGTAAAAATATAACGATGGAGTATTTTTTGCTCGGCGACACTCTCCACAGACACTATCGTGCCTTTCGGTCCATGGGATACACGGTATTATTTCTTTAGCGGATCCATTAACGTATCAATCCTTTATTAATAAGATCATCTAATATTCGTACATCTGTAGGAAATGCAAGCACTATATTTTGTTCCTTGATCTCTGCAGTCGAAAAGAAATCTAATGCTTCTACATCATCTCCCGGAGCTATATCTCCAAGATGTTCTTCTACTAAAAACCATATTCCCACTGTGTGCTGTGCCGGATTATGGAAATTTGAATGTATATCAAATACTGTACTTAATTTGATATCCAGATTCGTTTCCTCTTTCATTTCTCGAATCAAGGCTTCTTTAGCATCCTCGTAATACTCCACATACCCGCAGGGAATACACCACATATCACGATGGCTTGAATTTCTCCTTCTTCCCAAAAGTATCTTTTTGTTTCTAATAATTATGGCAGCAACTCCTACTGCAGGATTCTGATAAAATATTCTACTACAGTTTACACATTTGGGTCTACTAAGGGAAAATGTCTCTTCTAAGGATAGTTTGCCACCACAATGGGGGCAAAATTTATACCGCATATTGTTTTCACAGATCCTTAACTCTTCAGAATTCATTTCGTCCACCTACCTATTACCCTACAGCAGGGGAGTGTTTATTAATGATTTTACGTAACTGTCAAGGAATTAAGTTAAGCAACATTTTCAGTAAATAGACTAGTTGGAATAGGAAGTTTTATAGTAAAAGTAGTTCCTTCACCAAGCTTTGAGGTAACAATTATTGTTCCCTTATGTCTGTCAACGATATTTTTACATACACATAAACCCAATCCGGTACCGCCTTCTTTTGTTGTAAAAAACGGCTCAAAAATGTTAACGATACATTCTTCAGGAATACCGCAGCCAGAATCACTTATACTTAATGTAATGAAATCCTCTGTCTTTTTATACTGGGTATAAACATCTATTCACTCCCTGTTTCTGTCACCTCGTTCTTATTAAGTAGAAAGTGCTTTTAAGATAAAGGAACCTAGAGAAAAAACAAAGCATACCTGCATTATCATCTTTGGTTACCAATAATGCTTATATGCGAAAATCCTCGTTCAGTATACTTTAATATAAATGCAAAAGGTGGTGAGGATTGTAAGTATTAATACAGCAATTTAAGTAGGAACTTAGTGAAATATGATTGAATGAATCAATAATAGTCGAAAATATGACATGGCAATCAAAATAGTAATGGAGATTATTAGTGAAAAAGGAAGAAAACTGTGGTTATTGAAAATGGAATCTGGAGCAATGAACTATGGATTACTTCATGGTGATGGTGGGATTGGAGAAATTCAAGGAGTTGCCATTATATAAAAAATAAGAGAAACCAAAAACATCTGTAAAACTACAAGTGTTTGGATTTACCCCCTTTGACAAGAACGTATGTTTCCTTTATTATAAAGTTTAGAGAAACAAGTTAGAGGTGTTTAACCATTGATATTTTTGATAAACTGACAGTTTTGTCAGATTCAGCGAAATATGATGTTGCATGTACTTCTAGTGGAGTCGATAGAAAAGGGAAGTTCGGCAGTATCGGAAGTGCCGCTAAAGCTGGCATATGTCACAGTTTTTCAGCTGATGGGCGGTGCATATCCTTACTGAAGGTCTTGTTGACGAATGTCTGTATTTATGATTGTCAATACTGTATCAATCGTGTATCAAATGATACCTTAAGAGTGGCATTTACGCCCCAAGAACTTGCCGAACTTACAATAAATTTCTACCGACGAAACTATATTGAGGGCTTGTTTCTAAGCTCCGGAGTAATTAAAAGTCCTAACTATACAACTGAACAATTAATTAAAGCTCTTGAGTTGTTGCGAAAGGTTTATAACTTTAATGGCTATATTCATGTTAAGGCTATACCGGGAGCTGATAGTGAGCTCATTACTCGTCTAGGGCTTTTAGCTGATCGGATGAGTGTTAATATTGAGCTGCCTTCTCAGGAGAGTCTGAAACTTTTAGCTCCGAACAAGACAAAGGAGTCCATCCTTCGTCCAATGGGACTGATTTCAGCCAAGATCCAGGAAAACTGTACAGATCTTGTAAAATATCGTCATGCTTCGAAATTTGTGCCGGCTGGTCAGAGCACCCAGCTGATTGTGGGGGCAACTCCTGATACTGACCACAAAATATTAACTCTAACTGAAGGGTTGTACAGAAAATACCATCTTAAAAGGGTCTTTTTCTCAGCATATATGCCAATATCAGAGAATTCCCTCTTGCCTTCAAGGGATACGAAACCACCACTCTTGCGGGAGCATCGGTTATACCAGGCTGATTGGCTATTGCGTTTTTACGGCTTTGAGGCTAAAGAACTACTCGATGAACAGAATCCCAATTTCAACCTACAAGTTGATCCTAAGTGCAATTGGGCTCTTAACCATTTAGATATATTTCCGCTTGAAATTAATAAAGCACCCTATGAGATGCTTTTGAGAGTGCCGGGAATAGGGGTTACTAGTGCTCAACGAATTCTATCAGCTAGAAGAAACGGTGCGCTAGATTTTTCAGGCCTTAAAAAGATAGGTGTTGTCCTAAAACGAGCGCAGTATTTTGTAACCTGTAAGGGAAAGGTTTTGGAGGGACTGAAAATAACTTCAGATGGAACCATTAGATCCCTAATGGCAGATCAGTATAAGCTTCCGTCACAGTTTCCTGAACAGCTCTCATTTTTTACCGAACCGTTGGTTAAAAGAGAGGATGTGCAACAATGCCTGACGGGACAGATATAGTCTACGCTTATGATGGAAGTTTTGAGGGACTAATGTGTTGCGTCTTTGCCAGCTATGAGTTCAAGGAAATCCCAAGCCTTATACGGCCGCCCAGTGATCAACAGACTCTTTTTGATACGGCAAAATGGATTGAAACGGATGAACACAAAGCGGACAGGGTCTACAACTCAATTCCGATGAAGATATCCTCTCTAGCCCAGGACTTGGTGAAACTTGGTTTCTTAACTTGTGTTCCGAACAAGGAATTGTTAATCCTCCATTTTCTGCGTTTAGGATTTAAACATGGGGGCAAGGTAATGACTATGCTTACTGATGATATAGTTTGTTCTCTCCAAAAAGCAGTACAACACTTAACATCGGAGAGTCATAAGTTCAAGGGTTTCGTTCGGTTTTCTGTCTACGGTGAAGTGCTTGTAGCAGTCATTGAACCTAAAAATTATGTCCTTCCTCTTTTGTCACCGCATTTTTGTGATCGATACCGGAGTGAACGGTTTATGATTTATGATAAAACTCATAGGATGGCCTTAATCTATCAGTCGAAAAAGGCAGAGCTGATATCTGTTGACGAGTTAACTTTGCCAGAAATTGATTCTGCAGAGGTGGAATACCGTCGATTATGGAAACAATTCTTTAAAACGATTGCCATTGAAGACAGGATTAACCCGCGCTGTCAAAGGACTTTGATGCCAAAACGTTATTGGGGTCAAATGACCGAATTAAACGAAAAGGATGCTTTTGCACGATGGCAAGTGGCTGAGACAGGAACAGGAACGAGGCTGTCAGGTACTGAGGTTTGCACTAGGGATCCTCTATCCACTTATAGGATAAGCAAATGAAATATAAACCAAAAACTATAGGCAGGATGTTAAAGCGCTTACTTTAATAATTTAAAAGAGGCGCTTTTTCAATGCAGATAAGGGAATGGACTGAAAATTAATAAAGTGTGAATTAAAACAAGGAAATTAATTGGTTCATAGCGAATTAACATATTTTAAAGAAAAGAATGTTGCTAACACAACGCCATGAGATTGAAGAAGAAAATGCATTTAAGGGGTTAAGTTGAATGATCAGGATACAGTTTTTGCGTAAGACAACCCTAGTCAGTATGATTGGAGTCTTTCTATTAGCCTCGGTATCTATACCGGCCCGAGCTGATAACCTACAGCAGCAACTGACTCAATCTCAACAACAAGTAAATCAATTAAATGGAGTATTGAGTGCTCAGAAAGAAAAAGTTGCAGATGCAACGGCACAGCTTTTGGCTTTAAAGCAATCTGTAGAGGCATTAAATAATAGTATAGCGCGGGAACAAGCTAAACTCACCGATGAACAAAATCATCTGAATGAATTAGAAAACGAGCAACAGAAACTTGAAACTAAACGCCAAGAATACATTAAAGCGTTAGGACAAGTTTTAAGAAGTAACTATGAAGATGGTGCCACTACATACCTGGCTGTTTTGTTTGAAGCCACTAGTTTATCAGATTTTATTGATCGTGCAGACAAGATTCAGATGGTCGTTCAGACTCATAGTAAGCTTCAAGAAGACATTATACAGTTAAAACAGACCATGAATCACCAGATGGAACAGATAGAACAGAAGAAGAAAACTATTCAAGCTACGATTCAAGATAAAACTGAAACCCAACAAACTGTACAACAAGTACTCGATAAGCAACAGGTTATCCTTGATCAATTAAGCAAAGAAGAAAAAGTGGCACTTAATGCTTCCATATCGGCTAAAGCTAAGGTTAATCGCATACAACAATTAATTGAACAGGAAAAACTTGAAGCAGCCTATGCAGCAAAAGAAAAGGAGTCTCCCGGTTCAGTTTCACAGGGATCCTCAAGTCGAGGGGTTGCAGGTACGGTTACTATTACGGGTGGAGCTAAACAACTACTTAATTTCGCAGCTAATTTTTTAGGTACGAAGTATGTATGGGGGGGGACGTCTCCCTCACCGGGATTTGACTGTTCGGGATATGTTCAATACGTATACCGAAAAAGTGGCATATCTCTGAGTAGAACCTCCGAACAGCAGTTTAAAAATGGAGTTTCCGTCAAAAAGGCTGACTTAAAGCCTGGTGATTTAGTGTTTTTTGCCACATACTCTTCTGGAGCATCCCATGTTGGAATCTACGTTGGAAATAACACTATGATTCATTCTTCCTCGGGTGGTGTATCTTACGATGACATGACCACCTCTTATTGGGCAAAACGATATCTCGGTGCCCGGCGTGTTATAGCTTCATAAATGGGAAGTGGATTATATTCTCATTAAATGATTATTAGCCCTTCCTCCGGGAAGATACCCAGTGGATCAGGGGCGGGATTAAGTGTTCCTACAGCGTTTAATTGTCTGAGGAACACTTTCCTTTTTGTAAAGCAAACTTTTATGCTCTGACGTCATACTATTTTGGGAATATAACGAAGGAGTATCTTATTGCCCGGAACAGAAGATAATACACAAGATAGTATTAGTTTTAGGTAGATTTGCAAGGTTTTTTGAAGCGCTTAGTGGATTTAAATATTCTCTTTGCTTTATGATATAATTTACGAGGTGTAAGATAGATATGGTTGTAGAGGAGGAAGTTAGTGAAAGTACTTGCTATAAATCCGGGTTCAACTTCAACAAAGGTCGCAGCTTATGAAAGTGAGATCTGTCTTTGGAAACAAGTAATTGATCACCCGTCCAAGGATATTAACGCTTTCCCTCGCGTGGTTGATCAATGTGACTATCGAATTCTAACTATTCTAAGCTTGCTAAAAGAAAATGGAACCCCGTTAAATTCTTTTGATGGAATTGTGGGACGTGGCGGTATGCTCAAACCTCTTGTAGGAGGCACTTATGTTGTTGATCAACACCTAGTAAATGTCCTACAAAATGCGCCGGGTGGGGAACACGCTTCAAATCTAGGTGGAATCATGGCCTATTCCCTGGGACAGAGAATTAATGTCCCAGTGTATATTGTGGATCCTGTATCAGTTGACGAATTTGAGCCGGTCGCTAGGCTTTCCGGACTTTCAGAAATACCACGTAGAAGTCAATCTCACGCTTTAAACATGAAGGCTGTCGCTCGAAAAGTAGCTTCTCAGATGGGAAAAGCCTACCATGAGGTTAATCTGATTATTGCCCATTTGGGCGGAGGAATTTCGGTGGCTCCACACCGTAAGGGAAAAATGATTGATGTGAACAATGCCAACAATGAAGGGCCATATTCTGTTGAACGTTGTGGCACCCTACCTGTTTCTGAACTCGTGAAACTCTGTTATTCTGGTAAGTACACAGAACAAGAAATGCGAACAAAGATCCTCAGAGAAGGCGGTATGTACGGATACCTTGGGACTAAAGATGCGCGGGAAGCCGAGAAACGTATGAACGAAGGTGACTTGTATGCCGGGCTTATCCTAGAGGGTCTGTGTTATCAAGTGGCTAAGGAAATTGGTGCGATGGCTACAGTATTAGCTGGAGAGATCGATCATATTATCCTAACTGGAGGACTTGCTTATTCAGAATTTATCACCTCAGAAATTGTTCGGAGAGTATCCTTTATTTCCCCAGTTATTGTAGTCCCTGGAGAAGAGGAGATGGAAGCATTAGCTCTCGGTGCATTGAGGGTCCTTCATGGTGAAGAGAAGGCTAAGACCTACTAGGAATAAGGGTTTTTTGAATTGGGGTGAAAGAATGCGCTTTAGCGGATTTGATGCTTTATATGAGAGGGCGAAAAGTTTAGGTCGGGCCAAGGTTGCCGTAGCGGCTGCTGCAGATAAAGATGTTATGGAATCCATCAAACTAGCTGAAAAAGAAGGTTTAATTACACCTGTGCTAATTGGTGATGTTGAAATAATTAAGAGATTATCGCTAGAGATAGGGTTAGGCTTGCAAAGAGCAGAGTTAATTCATGAGCCAGATCCGCTGAAAGCTGCACATAGGGCAGTTGATGCTATAGTTGATGGGCAAGCGCATTTCTTGATGAAGGGGCTTATCAATAGTTCGGATTTTTTAAGAGCAGTGCTTCGTTCAGAACAAGGTCTTCGGACAGGACGGTTACTAAGTCACCTGGCTGCATTTCAAGTTCCCGGGTTTTCTCGTTTGCTATTTGTTACTGACGGGGGTATGAATATTGCTCCAAGTCTTACTCAGAAAAAGGAAATATTAGAGAATAGCCTATGTTATTTGCAGGGCATTGGGATGGATTTGGTAAAAGTAATACTTCTAGCTGCTAACGAAACAGTAGATTCAAAAATGCCTGCGACAATGGATGCTCAGGCGCTTGTGAAAATGGGCCAAGCAGGAAAATTCCCAGGGGCAATCGTGGAAGGTCCCTTGGCACTCGATGGTGCGGTCAGCGCAGTAGCTTTGAAACACAAGGGAATTCACAGTAAGATCAACGGAGATGTAGATCTATTCTTAACTCCTACTATAGAAGTAGGAAATGTTTTGGGTAAATCGATGGTTTATTTTGCTGGAGCCACAATGGCGGGAATTGTACTTGGGGCTCAAGTTCCCATCGTGTTGACCTCGAGAAGTGATACTCCTCGGAATAAGTTCATGGCTTTGACTATGGCTGCGCTAAATCGAACAATATCGTAACAAGGGCATTTATGTTTGTCCAAATTAACAGGAAGTAGATTATTATTTAAAAATGAAACGTATTAACTTCATATGGAATCTTCTCACCCCTTTACATACTTCTATTCTTTAAGTTAAAATAGAAAAATGGACAAGTTATAAGGTGATGATATTCCACTAAGGGGGGAGACAAATATATACATGAAAACATTAATGACAGGCAATGAGGCAATTGCTCGGGGAGTCTACGAATATGGCGTCAGCGTTGCTGCGGCTTATCCTGGTACTCCAAGTACTGAAATCCTCGAAAACATTGCAAAATACCCAGAAGTTTATTCTCAGTGGTCTCCTAATGAAAAGGTAGCTATGGAAGTCGGCATCGGAGCGGCCATTGCTGGTGCGCGCTCTATTGTTGCTATGAAAATGGTAGGAGTTAATGTTGCCGCCGATCCACTTTTTACTGTTGCTTACACCGGAGTCCGTGCAGGCTTAGTCTTAATATCAGCAGATGATCCAGGGATGCATTCTTCTCAAAATGAGCAAGACAACAGACTTTACGCAGCATTTGCTAAGATACCGCTATTAGAACCCTCGAACTCTCAGGAAGCAAAAGATATGGTTGACTTAGCGATGGAGATATCTGAAGCCTTTGACACCCCAGTTATGTTAAGGATCACAACTCGAATCGCACACTCCCAAAGTTTGGTTGATTTAAAGGACCCTCTTGAACGAGAGGTTAAGACCTATGAACGAAACCCGCGTAAATACGTTATGCTTCCCGGGAATGGTCGTGCTCGTAGGCTAGTGGTGGAAGAAAGAATGCAGAAACTAGCGGACTACAGCGAAACGGTGGCAGTAAATTATATGGAGCTAAAGGACCAGTCCATTGGTATTATCACATCAGGAATTTCCTATCAATATGTCAAAGAGGCTCTTCCCACAGCTTCAATCCTTAAATTAGGTTTCACTAATCCCTTACCATCAGGCTTAATCAAAGAGTTTGCTGCAAAGGTCGGTAAACTTTATGTTGTTGAGGAATTAGAGCCCTATATAGAAAGCGAAGTCCGTCGGTTGGGTATCAGTGTCGTAGGCAAAGAGCTCTTCCCACCTTATGGTGAGCTTAGCGTGCGTATGGTAGCGGAAAAGATTAGCGGTCAACCCGGAATAACCGTAGCCCCAGCCTTTGAAACTCCCATTCGTCCTCCAGTAATGTGCCCTGGTTGCCCACACCGCGGGATGTTTTATACATTAAAACAACTAAAGCTCGTTGTTTCAGGTGATATTGGTTGTTACACTCTTGGAGCAATGGCTCCGCTTGAAGCAATGGATACGACAATCTGCATGGGGGCCTCAATATCTGCAGGTTTAGGAATGATTAAAGCCCATCCAGAAATGGCCGAAAATCTGGTCGCTGTGATTGGCGACTCAACCTTTTTGCATTCAGGTATTACCGGTTTAATGGATGTCGTATACAATGGCGGAAATCTAACGACGATCATTTTAGATAATTCCATTACAGCTATGACAGGGCACCAAGATAACCCATCGACAGGTAAGAATCTAATGGGTCAGACAGCTCCACAAGTCGACTTTGCAGCCTTGTGCAAAGCCCTAGGAGTAAAACGAGTTACTGAGGTTGATCCTTTTGACCTAGCAACTGTCAGAGAAGTTATTAAAACTGAGGTAGCCGCTTCTGAACCATCAGTGATCATTGCCCGGCGTCCTTGTGCTCTTATTATCAAGAATACTGAAAAACCTCTTTATGTCCAAGATTGTACCGGTTGTAAAATGTGTATAAAACTTGGTTGTCCAGCTCTCTCCTTCGATCAAGAAAGCAAAACAGCCCAAGTTGACCAAGCCCTCTGTACAGGGTGCGGATTATGTATCAATGTATGTAAATTTAATGCCTTGAGAAAGGCTGGTGAGGACAATGTCTAAAATAATAAATGTGTTACTCGTGGGAGTTGGCGGGCAAGGGACTATCTTAGCCTCTAAGATTCTAACTCATGTCGCCATAGCTCAAGGTTACGAAGTCAAAATGTCCGAAATCCATGGTATGGCTCAACGTGGTGGATCAGTTGTAACTCAAGTTCGAATGGGAAAAGACGTTTACTCTCCAGTCATCGAACCAGGAGAAGCAGACTTTATTGTGGCCTTCGAACAGTTAGAAGCCTATCGATGGGCACACTTCTTGAAAAATGACGGCGTTTTAATCGCTAATACACAAAAGATAGCACCTTTACCGGTCCTTATTGGAGCTGCAACCTATCCAGAGAAAATTCTTGCCGACCTAAAGGAACGGATCGAACGTTTTATCGAATTGGATGGGTTAAAACTAGCCATTGAAGCAGGCAACGCCAAGGCCACAAATGTTGTATTAATGGGAGTCCTTTCAAAGTTTATGCAATTCCCAGAGAATTCCTGGCAAGATGCTCTTTCGGCAAAAGTTCCAGCAAAGCTGCTGGAATTGAATAAGAAAGCCTTTAGTTTAGGTGTTGACGGGGCAAAAATTAGGTAATTAACTCCGTATCGTAGAAAGTAAACAAGCCCGTGAACTTCAGTAATGAATGTTCACGGGCTTACTTATTTATCTATCGGATCCCCCTGAATCTGTAGGAACATCTGGATCCTCCTTTAACCGACCCGCCCGGCGCACGGCATCCCGGAGTAAAAACTCGATATGAGCGTTTGCACTTCGAAACTCATCGGCTGCCCAGCGTTCTAAGGCTGCATAAAGTTTGGGATCAAGGCGCAAGGGAAATTGCTTTTTTGTTGCCATAGTTACCACATCCAATGTCTAAGCGGTTAATACATAGTTCCGGTATTTATAACGGGTTGCGTTGCACGTTCGGAAACGATTGATACAAGAAGGTTATTAATCATAGCGGCTTTACGTTCTTCGTCAAGTTTAACAACACCATCGTTTTCAATCCGTTCAATTGCCATTTGAACCATGCCCACCGCACCTTCTACGATGATTTGTCGGGCGGAAAGAATAGCAGAGGCCTGTTGGCGCTGCAGCATTGCTCCTGCAATTTCAGTAGCATAAGCTAAGTGGGTAAGACGTGCTTCGCTAACTTCAACGCCAGCTAATCCTAGACGCTGTTGGAGTTCGTTCATCAATTCATTGGATACTTCTTCAGGATTACCTCGCAAGGAAAAACCTTGTCCTTCAAAATTGTCATATGCGTAACGCGTTGCTACGTGGCGCAAAGCGGTTTCGCTTTGGATTTCGACGAATTCCTCATACTTCTCTACATCAAAAATTGCTTTAGCAGTATCAATGACGCGGAAGACTATAACGGCAGCGATCTCAACGGGATTGCCTTCAATGTCATTAACTTTAAGAGTTTTGCTGTTGAAATTACGAACCCGTAATGAAACCCCTTTGCGGATTGCTAATGGAACAGTTAACCATAGACCGGGTTCACGTATAGTCCCGAGATAGCTTCCGAAAAAAACTAAAGCATAGGACTTATTAGGTTGAACCACTAATATCCCAGTTGCCAAGATTATAGCTAAAAAAATCATAGGGATACCCACTAAATGCTTTTGGATGACTAAGGCAATTCCACCGATCAAAAGGGCGAGCATAAGAATTAGAGCTAGATATCCGTTAATGGCCCATGCTTTTTTTTCTTTCATATTGCATCCTCCTAGTTAATATTAATACCAATATGATATCACTATTATATCACTATGTAAAGTTCCTGAATATGGAGAAGAATTCCAGGAGTTTATAAAAGCTAAATGGGTCATTTTATTAGATAGGAGCAAGTATTAAAGAGGCTTTTTGATGTAGAGTTTCTTATAAAACCTAGGGAAGGAGTGTCCGTATGTCCCAAGTACCTAAACCCACATTTCCAGCACAACATCAAGATCAGCAGCCAGGTTTAGAATCAATCATGAACCCAAAGCCTATAACGGAAGATATTGGTTCTATAGGAAGTTCAAAACTATCTGGAAAAGTAGCTATCGTCACCGGCGGAGATAGCGGAATTGGCCGAGCAGTGTCTATAGCTTATGCCAAAGAGGGGGCCGATCTTGTTATTGTCTATCTTAACGAACATGGGGATGCTAATGACACAAAAGTAACTATTGAACGATTAGGTCAGCGTTGCATAATAATGGCTGGAGATATTGGAGAAGAAACCTTCTGTCAGCAAGTGGTTCATCAAACCCTGCAGGTTTTTGGCAAGCTGGATATCTTAGTCAATAATGCTGGAGAACAACATCCGCAAAATAGTTTGTTAGATATTACGAGTGCACAGCTCGAGAGAACGTTTCGCACGAATATCTTTGGTTGTTTTTATCTTACAAAAGCAGCATTACCTCACCTTAAATCAGGAAATACAATTATTAATACTGCCTCGATCACGGCCTATGAGGGACATGATCAGCTTATCGACTACTCTTCCAGCAAAGGAGCAGTCGTTGCGTTCACCCGTTCAATGTCAGAATCACTTTGTAAATCGGGTATTCGAGTCAATGGGGTTGCTCCAGGTCCAATTTGGACGCCTTTAATCCCTGCCTCTTTTCAGGCCGAGCAAGTGTCGACCTTTGGAAGTACGACCCCCATGCAAAGAGCTGGGCAACCGAAAGAATTAGCTGCGGCTTATGTATTTTTGGCCTCAGAAGATTCTTCTTATATGTCAGGACAAATGCTCCATATCAATGGGGGGAAAATCATTAATAGTTAATAGTAACTAAATGGTATAATGTCAAAGAAAACCAAATTGGAATCAAAAAACCTAATCGTTTCAAGTCATTATGAGTCATGAATGACTGGGAAAAGTCCTTCATGACTCGAAGTGATAAACTATAAGTTAAAATTAACTATCAGTAAATAAGGGTGATCTTTACCGTATCAAGGTAGATGAGGAGAAATATTTGCTAATAGACTAGTAAAAATGCGGTTGGGGAGGATTCACTATTAAAATTTTTGTAAATTAAAGACACGATCATAATGAAGTATCCAGTTGAAACCTGCATTTGGCATTGAAATTGCATAATAATCTTATCGTGTTTCATAGGAGTTTATACTCATTTACATGGGGGGTAGATCGGATTGATCGCGTGGACTCTAAATCCGCGTAGACGGGTGAAACTCCCGTACTCCTCGCCAAAATTAGGGGGTAAGCCGAGTGAGCATCTCATGGACGGCGATCCAAAAACAACGATTACAAGAACTTAATTCCAGTGAATCCCAGCAAGAAATGTGTTTTGAGTCTCATCAAGAACGTGATCGAGCTTATCAGGAACAAGAACATCTATTAGTGGTCAAAGGAAAACAGAAGTTGCTTGAATTGAGGGATATCAAGAGACGCCCCTCCTTGTGTGTGCTTGAACAGCAACTCGTTGAGGCTTTGACCCAAAAGGGATTCACTCAGGTGGTCACTCCAACGATAATTTCTAAAGGATCTCTAGCAAAAATGTCGATTGCTGATGATCATCCGCTCTTTTCTCAAGTGTTCTGGCTTGATTCTAAGCGTTGTTTACGTCCAATGTTGGCACCTAATCTATATACATTGTGGAAAGATTTGCTGCGTTTATGGGAAAAACCTATACGAATCTTTGAAATCGGGACTTGTTATAGGAAAGAATCCAAAGGTTCTTTGCATCTGAATGAATTTACTATGCTTAATCTTACAGAGTTAGGTTTACCTGAAGATCAGAGGCATCAACGCTTGGAAGAGCTAGCTTCCTTGGTTATGGAAACTGCGGGTATTGATAATTATCAGTTAGAGTTAACCTCGTCGGTTGTTTACGGGGATACTTTAGATGTTGTTAAGGGTATTGAACTAGGTTCAAGTGCCATGGGCCCTCACCCTCTTGATGACCAATGGGGAATTATTGATCCATGGGTTGGAATCGGATTTGGTTTAGAACGGTTACTAATGATTAGAGAGGGGTCTCAGAATGTCCAAAGCATGGGAAGGACCCTTACATATCTCAATGGTGTACGGTTAAATATCTAACGGGGGATATTGTTGCAGGATCCTTTCCGCAGCGATACTTCGTTAGGATTTATCAATAGTCTGAGTATTAAACATATTTCTGGGTGGGTTCAGCTTTACTAAGATTAAGAAAACTTTAATTTGAATGGGAGGATTAACTTATGCATCAACCAATTATGATCGAACCCTCTATCTCGTTGGAGCATATCGGGCGCATTTATAAAATGATCAGTGAGATTCCTTTCTTTAAAGATTCCAGAATTAGTGCTATTGAAATCTTACCCGGAGGGCTAACGAATAGTAACTACAAAGTAACGATTAATGAAGTAACTTACGCTGTAAGGCTTGCTGGAGCAGGAACTATGGAGTACTTAGATCGTCCTGCTGAAAAGCATAATGCTCAGGTTATGGCGGATCTTGATATTAGTGCGCCGATTATTTATTATGATGATACCACTGGAAATCAGGTGTGTAAGTATATCGACGATTGTAAAACGTTACACATTAAAGATTTTAAAGAAGAAGAAAAGTACCTCAGTATGGCAGCTCGTGTTTTTAAAAAATATCATGATTGTAAGAAAGAATTTGTCTCAGTCTTTGATCCTTTAAAAGAAATTGATGCTTATATGAAGCTGTTGGCAGAGAAAAATATTGAGTTTTATGAAGGTGCTGAGACCATGAAGAGCAAAATTGAAGAGATTAAAGTGCTCTTTAAGAATAATCCCCCTCCACAAGCGCCGTGTCATAACGATCCACTTTGCGAAAATTGGCTGGATGACCAGAAAAACTTTTACCTTATTGATTGGGAATACGGTGGAATGAACGATCCTTTGTTTGATTTAGGAGCACTAGCTATTGAAGCTGAATTAACTGACGAACAAGAACGTTTCTTCCTTCAGGAATATTACGGTGGAGATTTGACAGAAAAACAACTGGGCTCCCTCGTTATTAATAAATTCTTGTGCGATGCTTTATGGGCTTATTGGGCAGTACTACAAATTGCAATGGGTAAATCGAGGGAAGAGTACTGGCCATACGGCTTAAACAGATTTAATCGGGCTTATGCGTTAATTCACAATGGAAGCCTAGACCGTGCTATCAAAGCTAATCAATAATTGGTTGCTTTGAAATATAGTCCAAATACTCACATCTTAAATCTCTAAAACTCTCTTTAATGGCTCAGTGTAACTGAGCCTCTTTTTATTTGTAAGTTAATACTGACTTATTAAAAGTGACATGCGACTTGAATCGACTTGATCATGATGTTTTTCATGCCCAACCAAGAATCATAGGATAACAAATATAAGGAGGATAAGAGACTTAGGAATAAGTGATATCGGTGATCTGAGAGGATCTTGCAAGGTTTTCAGAGAGAATATTGAATTAAGGGCACAGGTATAATCATTCTGGCATAAAACTTGCAACTTGAAATTGCATAACGGCAAATAAAAGCTACAAGGGTGAACTACTAATCATCGGCTTGATCTGATAACGAGGACTAACTTTAACGAAAACGAAGGTGACAACATGTCAGTGGATCCTGCAACATTAAAATTAGTCGAGATACTAGACAAAGCAACCAGAGAGATCCCTTTGGACCGAGAAGAGCTCCTCTATTTATTAAGAGTATCGGACGAAAACGACCTTGCGAAGGTGTTTAATACCGCTAGACTTCTACGGAAACGTTACTTCGATAATAAGGTGTTTGTCTATGGGTTCGTATATTTCTCAACCTATTGTCGTAACGAATGTGCTTTTTGTTTATATCGCAAGTCAAATAATTCATTGAAACGTTATCGTAAAACCGATTTGGAAATTATGAAGACTGCTTTGAGCCTGGTGGATTCGGGAGTGCACTTAATTGATCTAACCATGGGAGAGGATCCTTTCTATTTTGAAAACAAGGAGTCAGGATTTGCCCATATGATTAGAGCTGTAGAAATGATTAAAAAGAGTACCAATATCCCGATTATGATTTCTGTCGGTGTTGTTCCTGAGGATATTCTAATGGAATTTAAAGAGGCTGGAGTCGATTGGTATGCAACCTATCAGGAAACCCATAACCCTGATTTATACAGCAGGTTAAGACTTGGACAAAGCTATGTCCTACGAATGCAACGAAAAGTCGAAGCCCGACAGATGGGTTTTCTTCTTGAAGAAGGGTTACTTACTGGTGTAGGGGATACGGATGAGGATTTAATTGATTCCTTAGAAGAAATAAAAAAGTTAGGGGTAGACCAACTCCGAGTAATGAGTTTTGTTCCCCAGAAGGATACCCCGATGCAACACTTTCCTTCTGTCCCCCGATTAAAAGAGTTACTTGTTATAGCAGTCATGCGCATAGCGTTTCCAGATCGCTTGATTCCGGCTTCGTTGGATGTAGACGGGTTAAATGGTTTAGCGGAGCGTCTTAACGCCGGTGCTAACGTTGTTACTTCGATCATTCCCCCGCAGTCTGGATTAGCTGGAGTTTCTAATCATTCCTTAGATATTGAAGACGGAAACCGGACGGTAAATAAAATTATTCCTGTCTTAGAGCAGAACGGACTTATTATGGCAAGCCGTGGAGATTATGCGGAGTGGATTTCACTGCATCAGAATAAGACCAGGGTTTTTAGAGAGGAGTCTAAGCATGCGTGTAGCAATAGTGGGGGGGAAACTGCAAGGGCTTGAAGCTGTCTACCTGGCTAAGAAAGCCGGTTGGGAAGTTGTCCTTGTTGATAAGAACGATGGGGTACCAGCTGTAGAATTATGTGATCAATTCTTGATGCTTGATGTTACGAAAGTCCTTGAATGGATTCCCATCCTTAAGGACATAGATCTTATTATTCCCGCTTTAGAGAATCTGGAAGCTCTTAATAGCCTGGTCCGAAGTGCCAAGTATGCTGGTGTTCCGTTGTTATTTGATAAGGAGTCCTATGCGATTTCATCGTCTAAAATTTATTCCAACGAAATGTTTGCTCGCACAGGGGTCCCATCCCCAAATCCCTGGCCAAAATGTACTTTTCCTATTATTGTTAAGCCTTCCGGAGCAAGTGGAAGTGAAGAGGTCTATAAGGTAAACAGCACTACAGAGTTTCGGAGCTTTTCTGAAAAGGGTTTAACGGATTGGGTGATCGAGGAGTATCTGGAAGGCCCCTCATATTCATTAGAGGTCATGGGTTTCTTAGGAGTTTACAAAGTATTGCACATCACAGAGCTTCATATGGATAAGAACTACGATTGTAAACGTGTTATTGGTTCGGCAATTCTATCCTCCGCCCTTAGGGAAGAATTTGAACAGATTGGGCTAAGCTTGGCGAAAAACCTTAATCTGAACGGCATTATGGACATTGAAACGATTTTGCATAAGGGTAAGTTAAAAGTCTTAGAAATTGATGCTCGTCTTCCAAGTCAAACCCCAGTATCTGTCTATCACGCCACTGGAATTAATATGCTGGAAATTCTCGGTCGGGCCTTCGTCGAAGGTAAGCCTTGGCAAGACTTTCAGATCAGGGAAAAGCAGGGTGTGATTTACGAACACATCCATGTCACGAAGGACAAACTTGAAATCTGTGGCGAACATATTATGTCCGGCTCAGGTCCACTCCATCTTTATCCCGATTTTTTTGGCGCGGACGAAGCACTTTCTAACTATATTCCAGGTAAAACTGATTGGGTAGCGACTCTTATTATCACCGGAAAGAATCTACAAGCAGCCTGGATAAATCGTGATATTGTTCTCAAAGCGATTCAAAATGAATGGGGAATCCGGCAATACTTTGATCCTTTTCCAATGGATGACGAATGCAAAGAGGTAATATGCGCCTCTGTGAGGTAGGAATTGCAAGTATGGATCGGAGTTGAGTTTGGTGACAGTGGATTCAAAAAAGAAACGATATTATCGTAAGAATGTAGATTTCTTCAAATTTGTTGAAAAGCTGAAATTATGGCCTTCGAGAAGTGGAACCCTGCATGGGGTTAAAAGTATGACCATTAGAGGGAATACCGCGGAAATCATTACCCATTGTAATGAAACGTTCCAGATTTTTAATTCCAAAAATAGCCGTGCAGCACGGTGCCTACGCAATAAACTGTTCTTTCAGGCATGCAAAACCTGTAAAATCCCTGATTGGAAATTAGCTAAGTACTCTTCAACTCACGTCAATCAAAATTATGGATCACGCTTATAGCAATAATGCTTGTTTTTACCCCTTAATGGAAAGGCAAGCTTTATTATAATAAGGCCTTTTCTAGGATATAGAAGATTCTAAGGAAGGGCTAAACCCTGGAAGGATTTACTTTAATTACTGAAAAAAGAGGAGGAATTTAGGTATGGCTAGTTATGCAGATCTTGCTCAAAGTGTTATTGAAGGTCAGAAGGATAAGGTAAAGGATCAAGTTCAGAGTCTAATCGCAGCAGGGAATAGCCCTTTGGAAATTGTTAACGAGGGCTTAATTGCCGGAATGAATGTTGTTGGGGTTCGCTTTAAGGCAGGGGATATGTATGTTCCTGAAGTCCTTATGGCAGCAAAGAGTATGACCGGTGGACTGGAAATTGTAAAACCCTTAATCGCTAGTGCTGATCAAAAAAGCCAAGGTAAGATCCTTTTAGGTACTGTAAAAGGAGACTTACATGATATAGGTAAAAATCTTGTTGGTATGCTGATTGAGAGTGGCGGACTTGAAGTCATTAACATGGGCGTCGATATTTCTGCTGAAGATTTTATTGATGCGATTATTGAACATGAACCTGATATTCTTGCCTTATCAGCTCTTTTAACCACAACCATGCCGGCTATGCAAGATATTATAGAAATGTTAGAAGATGAGGATCTCAGAGACAAAGTAAAAGTAATTATCGGAGGAGCCCCAGTTTCTCAAGAGTATGCCGATACGATTGGTGCAGACGGCTATGCTCCCGATGCTGGTTCAGCTGTAGAACTTTGCAAGAAACTCTTAGCCTCTAAGTAAACTTCAATATCTTCAAAGCTAGACTCCGTACATGCGAAAAACCCTTAACGAATACAAGTCATGGAGGATGAGTTTAACCGAAGGCGGTATTTAAGGGGGTGATTTATTAACGCAATTGATCATAATCTTATATTGGTTTTCTTATAGCTCTTGAAAATATATGGAGGTGATTTTTTTGACATTCAGAGGTATACATGCTGGTTCCACCAGAATGGATGGGATCGGACTGAATATGTTTACCAACGATGAACTGTATGATGTCCATTTGGCAACTTTGGACCTACTATGGGATATCGGGGTAAAAGTTGAAAGTGAAGAGGCACGTGAAATATTCTATAGTGCTGGATGCACTCTTGACCGCAACACTAACATAGTTAAAATACCTGCCCACTTAGTAGAAGATGCTATTCGCTCGATACCTAAGACGTTTAGAGCCTGCGGAAGAAAACGCGAAAATGACTGGCTCAATGAAGGAAATCGGACCGGGTTTGTCAATTTTGGAGAGGCTATCCGCATGATTGACCCTTATTCCCGTCAACTTCGAAAGCCCTTCAAAAAAGACGTGGATGACGTAACCCGTTTCTGTGAAGCCATGGATCAGATCATTGTCTTTGAACGAGCATTAGGTCCTTCAGAAGTTGATCCGGACGTGGCTCAAGTTCACATCGCAGAATCGTTTTTCAACTTTTCAACCAAGCATGCTTATATTGGGATGAATCGTCCTGAAAACATGCGTGCAGCTGCAAAAATGGGCTACCTTGTTTCAGGAGGGGAAGATAAATTCCGCGAAAGACCCCTTTTCTCACAAAGTACAGACCCAGTGGCTCCCCTTGTCCATGCTAAAGGAGCAACTGATACGTTACTGCAGGCCATACGCTTGGGTGTTCCGGCTAAGATTAATTCCATGGGTCTTGCAGGTGGAACGACTTGTGTTCACCTCGCAAGTACACTTGTGACACATAATGCGGAAATTCTAAGTATGTTTGTCTTAGGTCAGCTTGAAAAGAGAGGGTATCCCATGGTCTATGGAACGTCCACGACCATGATGGACTTGCGAACCACTGTTGCTTGTGTAGGAACACCGGAACTCGCTCTCTTTAGTGCTGCTTGCGCCAAACTGGCCCAATTCTATAATATTCCCGTCTGGGTAGCTGGGGGATAGACGGATAGCAAAGTACCTGATGCCCAAGCAGCCCATGAGTTTACCTTGACCGCCTTATTACCAGCGTTAGCAGGCGCTAACATGATATATGGTCTTGGAATGCTCGAAGGGGGCCTAACTTGGGATTATGCTCAAATGGTTATGCAGAATGAAATGGCACGAATGATTATGCATACCATTAAAGGTATTCCGATAAGTGATGAGAAAATGGCACTGGAAGTTGTCCGTTCGGTAGGTATCGGCGGAGAATTCATTAGCCATGATCACACTTACGCGCATTACAAAGAGCTGTCTAAAACCGAGTTGTTAGATAGAAAGAATAGAGAGAATTGGGAAGCAGCTGGCAGTAAGGATATTGTCGAAACCTCCTATGCAAAATCTATTGACATTCTTGAAAACTATGAAAACCAAAATCCTCTACCTGAAGATATTCAAAGACAGCTGAAGGAGATTGTCTTAGAAGCGGAAGCTGAAACCACAGAGATAAAGGCAAAGGAAAAAGAAGCTAGAAGAAGACCAAGAAAACCTAAATTCTAAATTTTTCTTCTGATGCAAAGAACAAGGAGCCGGTGAATTCACCAGCTCCTTGTTCTATTGGGATTCTAATCCAGATGGGTAATATTTTCGAATTAGGCGATTAGCTTTACTTTGACTGATATCTAAGACCTTGGCTACTTCGTATGAGCTCCCAAAATCCTTATAGGCTTGTATAATTAAATTCTTTTCCACGTCACTTATAGCATCATCAAGAGAAAGTGGGCGATTACGGGTCAACGGAGTAGATTCTACTGGAGATTCTGCCATAGTATGAAAGGATTGAGGGAGGTCACATTCATCAATGACAGTGGATTGAGTTACGACGGTTAGGCGTTCGATTATGTTTTCCAGCTCTCGAACATTTCCAGGCCAGGAATATTGTTTGAAAAGCTCATAGCATCTTGGACTAAATTCATGCTCCATTTTATATTTCCTATTAAATTTGTTCAGGATATCTTGAGCTAGTGGGATGATCTCTTCTCTTCTTTCTCTTAAAGGAGGAAGAGTTAGTTCAAAAATATTCAAACGATAATATAAATCTTCCCGAAACGTACCTTTTTTTATCATCTCCTGCAAATCACGGTTCGTTGCAGCGATGATTCGGCAATAAACTTGCTGAATCTCACGGCCTCCTACTTTAAAGTACTGGTTTTCATGGAGTACTTGTAAAAGTTTGGCTTGCATTCGGGGAGATAATTCGGCAATTTCATCTAAAAAAAGAGTTCCATCATTTGCTAACTCAATTAGGCCTATATTGCCTTTGGTATTGGCTCCGGTAAATGCCCCTTTTGAGTAGCCAAACATCTCTGCTTCCATAAGTTCTGAAGGAATAGAAGCACAGTTAACGGTTATGAAAGGGCCATCTCTGTTAGGGCTATGGTTGTGAATGTATTTGGCCATATGTCCTTTTCCGGATCCCGATTCACCAAGGAGTAGAACGGTTGAATTTACTGCTGAAATGCGTCTTACAAGACGTAACAGTGATTCCATCTTGGGGCTTTCGCAGATAAAGTCAGGGATGTTCATTTCCTTTTTTCGAAAAACTTCCACTTCCATTTTATAACGCTTCAATAACTCGATACTCTTATCCAGTTCATGCTTCATCCCTTCAGACTCAGTGACATCCCTGGAATTCTCAATAATGAGTTCGATATTACCGTCTGAATCGAAGACTGGGGTTGCGGTAGTGAGCAACGTTTTACCCGTGCAGGTTTTTTGTTCAAGGGTTATGCTCATTTTCTTATCAATTGCAATGGGACTAACTCGTGGACCCCAATATTTCTTTTCGGATATTTCTCGTGACTTCTTACCAATGATTTCCGAAGCTTTAACGCCATAATGCTTCTCACAGACGTTATTTACATAAACGACGATCCCCATAGCATTAGTTACATAGATTTCATCATGGGAATTATCTAATATCTTCTTCAGGGTTTCAAAATCCAGATCAGTTGTTCCTGTATCCAAACTAATGACCTCCTTATCGAGTTGTTAATGTCTTAACAACTTAAATATAGTATAGAATTAGTTGAAATAAAAGCAATTCTGACAACATTATATTATTTTCGTCATAAAAAGAGAATAGAGACGTAGGATCCAAGAAAAATTCCGGTCAATTATGATAATTATACTATAAAAAATCGTATTTCAAAGAACTAATTGCGATGATAGATTTGACTTAACAAGTCAACCCTGACTTGCCATAGGGCAGACTCATCTCAAAAATGTCTGATAATTAAGCCAGTTTCAGAGGATTAGTTTTCAATAATAAGATGGCATGGTTTTTGCATTATTCATATAATTACCGGCTATACCGGGCATAGGGTTTACGGAGGGGTGAAGCGAGGAGCATTGCTCTTATACGTAAACAAAGAAGGGAGGCTAGTGTAACCCAGAGATCATGACCCTGTATTTTTTAGGGAATCGAAAACTTGAGGAAATGGCATACGCCTACTAAAAAGCAATCGTATCGGGCGGGCGAAGTGGACGGATTGAAAAGGTCCATCGAGGCTGCTCCTTCCCTAGTGTATTAATATGTATGAGGAGGGAATTTATGGCACTCAATACTGAAAAAAATGTCCAAGTGATGCAGACAGCTCAGGAGCTTGGCCATGCCAAAAAAGGTCTTATCTATGGAGTAATTTCGGGTGCAACATGGGGACTTGATGGGGTTATCCTTGGTATGGCGTTGGCAATGGCGCCGTTTACCGGTGGGGCAACTCTTTCTCTATATGCAGGTTCTTTAGCAGGCGCAGCAATGCATGATGGGTTTGCTGGTTTTTGGCTCTTTTTCTACAACCTATTTACCGGAAGGGCACCAGAATATCTTCGAACCTTGCGCACTAGACCAGGAAAAATTGTCGTTTTAGCCGCGCTTTTTGGGGGTCCGATAGCTATGTCAGGTTACCTGTTGGGAATTAATATGGCTGGAGCTTCTTATGCCTTAGCTATAACCGCTATGTACCCCGCCGTTGGGGCAATTATGGCGGTATTTATTCTAAAAGAGAAAATCATCCCACGTGTTTGGGCAGGGATTATTCTTTGTATTGGTGGAGCTGTTGTTGTAGGATATGTCCCACCAGGTGGTGATTTCCCTAATTTCTATCTAGGACTAGCTTTCTCCTTACTTGCTACACTAGGTTGGGGTATGGAAGGTGTTCTGTCAACCTATGGAATGGATATGGCCGATCCTGATATCGCCATCGGAATTCGTGAAGCTACATCATTTTTCGTTTACCTCATCGGAATTTTACCCATTGCTTCTGGGGTAGTTATTTTCTGGGATGCCTTCACCGAAGCTAGCGTCTATTATGTTGCGGTTGCAGGAGCCTTAGGAGCTTTATCCTACGTCTGTTGGTATAGAGCCCTTAATATGACAGGTGTGGGTCGGGCGATGGCACTTAATGTAACATATGCCTTGTGGGCTGTCTTCTTCAGCTGGCTGATAATTCCGGGCTTTGAACTAACACTCACCTTAGTCGTTGGGGCTGTCATCATTACTGTGGGAACAATTTTGGTCACAGCGAATCCCAAAGAACTCTTAAAATTAAGAAAAGTATAAGAGGGGGATTATTGATGAAACTACCGATGCGTTTCCGAATGTTGCATTTACTATCTAAACATGAGACTCTATCTGAAATCACCATGCAAGAAGCATTGAGACCGGAGTATGGTACGGAAGGTCAGTTCAAAGAATCAAGCATTGATAACCACTTACAATCCATGTTGGCGGTTGGGCTGATTGAAATTCAGAAAGTATCCGTAGACGCCAATGGTAAGTTAACCCACGAGTACAAGATTACGGACTATGGGACTGGGCGATTGAACTATTTACCCAAAGAATGGCAGTGAACTAGTTTGAAACGTTGAACATTAATGTGACAAAAATGGCTTAAGGAATTATTCCTTAGCCATTTTTGTCAATTATGACTGTTTAGTTAAATGGTTTAATTTAAGTAAAATTTGGTTTCGATAAGTCATAGATGACTTGAGAAATAAAGTAGTTATGGCGTTTTTGCTGGATGTTATTGAATTAATACGCTGATCGGGCAATGGCATGGTTTTTGCATTAATCTGTATTGTGTAAGTTATTAAATATATTAAAGTAACTTAAAGATCCCTAATGGATAGTAAATTCTGAGTAAAGTCAGGATAAAGGAGGGAATACAGCCGTTGATACAACGGCTTATGATTTAGAGGTTGGAACTATAGCGGTATTGATTAGGCCGCTGAACCAACGATGTATTCCAAAGATAAATTGATCGAGTGAAAGGAGCAAAACACTAATGGCTATAAGAGAAGATCTTGTTGCACTAGGGATGGTAGAAACCCGTGGAATTGTAGGAGCCATCGAAGCGGCTGATGCCATGGTCAAAGCAGCCAACGTTACACTGATAGGTAAAGTGAAAGTAGGAGGCGCCTTAGTCACTGTTATGGTTCGAGGAGATGTCGGAGCAGTAAAGGCCTCAGTTGATGCAGGAGCTGCCGCAGCAGAACGAGTCGGAGAACTTGTTAGCTGTCATGTTATCCCACGTCCACATCAGGAGCTCGAAGCAATTTTACCAAAGTTACCTGTAATCGAAGAAAAACCTAAAACAAAAAACGTTGAGAATACGAAGTAAATTTCGTCGGAATTAAGAAGAATTTCCGGCAGTAATAGGGAGGGTAACCATGATTGAGCCCATTAAACCAAAAGTATTAGCCGTTCGATTAATTCCTAATGTGGCCCCTGATCTCGCCGAAAAATTGGGCCTTACTGGCTATCAGCGTTCCATCGGTATGATCACCGCCGACATCGATGATTCAACCTATGTGGCCTTAGATGAAGCTACAAAAAAGGCAGAAGTCGAAGTTGTCTATGCTAAAAGTTTTTATTGCGGAGCAGCCCGAGCTTCCGGTCCGCTATCCGGGGAAATTATAGGAATTCTAGCTGGTCCGAACCCAGCAGAAGTGAGAGCGGGAGTGGATGCCTGCATCGATCATCTCGAAAACGAATGCTTCTTCTACACCTGTGACGGAGGAAAAACAGCCTTTTTTCCCCATACTGTTTCTCGAACCGGAAGCTACCTTTCCAAACTGGCAGGAATTCCGGAAGGCCAAGCCCTATCCTACCTGATTGCGCCTCCAATCGAGGCCATGTTTGGTTTAGACGCTGCCTTAAAAGCTGCGGAAGTCACCATGCAAGCCTTTTATGGTCCGCCAACTGAAACAAACTTTGGAGGTGGGCTCTTAACCGGTTCACAAAGTGCCTGCCGCTCTGCTTGTGATGCTTTCCAAAGAGCTGTTATCGACGTTTGCGAACACGGTCTTAAATTTTAGTTAGGGGAGGTGCAGCTTCATAATGGAACTTGATAAAGACCTATGTTCCTTACAAGAAGCCCGAAATTTAGTGCGAGCTGCGCGAAAAGCCCAAGAAGCCCTCATGAACTTTACGCAAGAACAAGTCGACAAAATCATCGACCTGATGCGCGAAGCAGGAGAAGCTAATGCAGCTCGCTTAGCCATGATGGCTGTATCGGAAACCGGAATGGGAAACTACAACGATAAGTGTTTCAAGAACTATTTTGCTTCTCGAACCCTTTATGACTTTATTAAACCCATGAAAACTGTAGGAATCATCCGAGAAAACCCCGAACAAAAGCTTTGGGAAATTGCTGAACCCGTAGGAGTGATCGCTGGAATTATCCCGACCACTAATCCTACTTCAACCGTCATTTATAAAGCCATGATCGCTCTAAAGTCACGTAATGCCATCGTCTTCTCTCCGCACCCAAGTGCTGTTCGATGTACCAATGAAGCGGCAAAAATTATGCATAAAGCAGCTATTGCGGCAGGAGCCCCTGAAGGGGTCATAGGATGCATCATGAATGTATCCATGGGAGCGACTAACGAACTCATGAAACACCCTAATGTCGCTATGATTCTAGCAACCGGTGGAAGTGCCCTAGTCAAAGCTGCCTACAGCAGCGGAAAACCAGCCCTCGGCGTGGGTCCAGGAAACGTCCCTGCCTTTGTCGAACGGAGTGCTGATCTTGCTAAAGCTGCGGAATACATCATTATGGGAAAAACCTTTGATAACGGGACTATCTGCGCATCTGAACAAGCTATTGTGGCTGAAGAATGTATCGCCGATGAGTTGATAATCCATCTAAAACGGCAGGGAGCCCATTTTCTCAATTCTGAGGAAGTAACGAAGGTGTCCAACGTAGTTATGTTGGCAAATGGAGGAGTTAACCCAAAAGTAGTGGGGAAAGACCCGAAATTCATAGCACAGCTTGCTGGAATCAACATTCCAGATCAAACGAAATGTTTAGTTGCCCCTTTGTCAGGGGTTGGTCCCCAGTGGCCCTTATCTTACGAAAAATTAACTACCGTCTTGGGTTTTTACCGAGTTGCAGATTGGCATGAAGGATGTGACCGTTGCTTCCAACTCTTAGAAGTTGGCGGAGTGGGCCATAGTCTCGCAATGCATTGCAATAACGAAGAAATCATTCGGGAATTTGCGCTTAAGAAACCTGTTAACCGATTACTCGTTAATACCCCAGCAGCTATGGGTGGCGTTGGCGTGACCACTGGCTTAGCTCCTTCCTTTACCTTAGGATGTGGAACTTGGGCTGGATCAAGCGTCTCAGAAAACGTTACACCACTTCACCTAATCAATATCAAACGTGTTGCTTGGCATCTTGGTCTGCCTGAACGTAAATCCCTAGAACCCCTGAACGAAATAGGAAATTGCAATCAAAACCAAAACCAAGCTCAAACATCACAGATAGATGCTCAGATGGTCCAAGAGATCATCACGCAAATCTTAAAGCATTTAAAGTAGCGTAGTGCTAAATGTTTTTAACGAATAATTAGGTTCGATTTAAGTTCATTAATTGAGGCATGGTCTCGAACTACGAACAGCGAATATCGAACCACGAATTTGGGAGGGAACAAAATGGCTGATCGAAGAGTAATTGCACTTGGAATGATAGAAACCAAAGGACTAATTCCTGCGATCGAAGCAGCGGATCAAATGTTAAAAGCAGCAAATGTAACGTTATGTGGAAAAGAACATGTCTCCGGAGGATTAGTCTCAGTCATGGTTCGGGGTGATGTCGGTGCCGTCAAAGCAGCCGTAGACGCAGGAGCATCTGCAGCCCAGCGAGTTGGAGCACTCCTTAGTGTTCATGTTATTCCCCGACCCCATCAGGACGTTGAGTATATCCTACCAGTCGGTGACAACAAAGGTTATGGAGAAAAATAATCTCCGACTTCTGTAATGAGGTGAGGTCTTGATCGTCACAGAATATGAGCTAAGAGCCAATTGGCATAAAACCAAGGAGAAACTGATTATATTACCGCCCGGTAGTGTAATCACACCATCTGCAAGGGACTTTATTAGGTCCAAAGGAATCGATGTTCAGATTGAGGGGAACGGACTAAAGGATATTCATAAGAATACTTTTTCCAGTGCAGCCCAAAGCATTGATAGTACTACCAGACCAACCCCCATTCAAATCAATCCACTCCGGGAAATCAAGTCTAGAAACCACGCTCAAAACAAAATGCAAACCCATTCAAATAGTTCCTCGGGTGTCAAACCTGAACACATGACTCATTTACGCTCAGGAGCCTTAGTCACTAAGATACATCCGGTGATCGCTTATCGTGGGCAATTAGACTTGTTTCAATGTGAACTCGTTGAAGCTCAGGGTTTCTTAAGTAACCAAGGGGAGGATGACCTAATACTAAAGCTGGAGGAAATCTCAGTTTTTTGTCGACAGCTTATGGTCAGCGAAGTTAAACAGGAGCCCTTTCAATGGTTAACCCTAATTGGATTTACCCCTGAAGAATTGCGCGAACGATCTCATCATCCCCAAAAATACTACGGTATCGATCACACTCCCTTAAGCTATACTCATGGCCCCATTGTATCCAAACTCCATCACCTTAGGGCCAAATCACGAGAAGTTGAGCTTTATGCTAACCGAGCTTTCACCGATGAAACAGGGGCATGTAGTCGAACAGACCTGATTCAGGCCTTAAATCGGCTCTCTAGTACCTTCTATATCCTCGCTTGTGAAGTACGTGGCCGGAATAACCAAGACCAAGTTGAGAAAGCGGTGAATGCCGTGAAAGCGGGGCAAGTTGAAAAACAAGTTCCTATAGGAACTACGAATCGCCATATACACATCTCACAAACCGACCTAGAGGCCCTCTTCGGCGAAAACTATTCTCTTCACGTCCAAAAAGAGCTCTCTCAACGCGGACAGTTTGCAGCCAAAGAAACTGTCACGTTAGTTGGTCCCAAAGGAAGAATAGATAGGGTCCGCATCTTAGGACCGGTAAGAAAGAATACGCAAGCAGAAATAAGTGTCACAGATTGCTTTACCTTAGGAGTTAAGCCCGTCATCCGGGATTCGGGGCAACATGATGGAACCCCAGGTCTTAGAATTGAAGGTCCTGTTGGTCAAATTGAGCTTGAAGCAGGAGTCATGGTAGCCAGCAGGCACATTCACCTCCACACTGACGATGCTAAGGATTGGTCTCTGAAAGATGGAGACCGAGTTCGAGTGAAAGTTGAGAGCCAACGACCAATGGTCTTCGAAGATGTGTTAATTCGGGTCAGTGACATGTACCGCAAAGAGTTTCACTTGGACTTGGATGAAGCTAATGCGGCTCTCGTCGATGCAACCACCCAGGGAAGGCTCATGGAGGTATGAGCATGAATGAAGAACTGATCAACCAAATTGTGCGCCGTATCTTGTCTGATCCCTCTTTGCAGGGATTACTCCAAGGAAACGGGAGTCAAGAGGGGGTGGTTAAATCTGAGGCCTTAGTCCTTTTGAATTTTGTCTCGGATTTTCCGCGAGTCTTGGCTGCGGTCAAACAACGATGGGGAGCAGACTTTACCTTCTGCATTTTACCGAGTGATCAGGTTTATATAGCCAAGCCAGAACTACCTGTTGGCATGACCTGGATAACCGCTCAAGATGCCTTGAGTAGGTCAGATTGGCAAAAATTGATCCTGCCAACATGTTCTCCTAATACCTTAGCAAAAGCTGCTTTAGGGATACGAGATAACCCAATCTGCGAAATGATTGGGCGTGGACTAAGCAGAGGAAGCTCCATTGATCTGGTGACAGACTATTTGGGCTTAACAATACAAACTCCTCTGGCTTATCGAGAGCTTTATGAAGGATATATCCAGAGGCTGCAGGCTTACGGAGTCATGGTATGTGCCAGTTTAGCTGAGGATTGTTCTTTTTCGGCGAAACCTGTTCAACAATACCCTGCAAAAATTTCAGAGTTAAGCTCCGTGATATATAAACAGAACGAAGTGTTCTCCCAGGAAAAAGACCTCTTTGTGCAAGAGGAGATACGCTTTGCTAATAAGTTTTTAGGGGATAAACAGGCCTACGAATTTCCGGAGGAATCGAGAGTTCTTATAAAACAAGGGACAGTCGTCTCACCCCTCGCTCGAGACACCCTTAAGCTGCGCCGAATTGAGCTGTGTATTGAGAAGGAGGGGAAAAACGGATGATTTTAGCCCGTGTTATAGGAAACGTCTGGTCTACCCGAAAAGATGAGTCCTTACGAGGTCTGAAGTTTCTAGTTGTCCAGCCCGTCACCCTCTCTTATCAAGAGGATGGGACCCCCATACTTAAGGAAGTTGGGAATTCTCTTGTCGCTGCAGACCAAATCGGTGCAGGAGAAGACGAAATCGTCATGGTAGCGAGCGGTTCCTCGGCCCGGCAGGGTCTAACTAACCATAGTATCCCCATTGACGCCACCATCGTAGGCATTATCGATAAAGAAACCTATGAAGCGTAAGCTTAAGTGGGTGAAAAAATGAGCGAGATGAGTATGAAAGAAATCAGTGCGAAGGTTAGAGAAGCTGGGGTTGTTGGCGCAGGTGGAGCTGGATTTCCGACCCATGTCAAACTCTCAGCGCGAGCAGAGATCGTCATTGTTAATGCAGCGGAATGTGAGCCTTTACTGAAAACCGACCAACAACTGGCTGCACGCTATCCGGATCTTTTAGTCAAAGGCTTAACCCTAGCTATGGAGGCTACAGGTGCTCAAAAAGGAATTATTGCTTTAAAAGGAAAGTATAAAGATGCGATAGGGGCCTTAGAACTCCATATAAAGAATTATAAAGACCTTGAAATTTCAATTATGCCCGATATTTACCCAGCTGGAGACGAAGTAATCACCATCTGGTTAACGACTGGGAGGCGAGTCCCTCCAGGTGGAATACCATTGGATATTGGTGTGGTAGTTAATAATGTGCAAACCCTGATCAATGTCGCAAGGGCCGTCGAAGGGACCCCTGTTACCACAAGGACCCTTACAGTAACCGGCGCTGTCAAAAAACCAATAACCGTCACAGTTCCGATTGGAACGCCATTACGAGACATTCTGGAATTGGCCGGTGGTGGAAGCGGGGAGTTAGCCTATATCAATGGAGGGCCGATGATGGGAACCCTTATCACCGATCTTTCAACTCCAGTGACCAAAACCACCGGAGGACTAATAGCTCTGCCGAAAGATCATATGTTGATCCAACGCAAGGGTCAGAGGGTTGAGACTATTTTGCGCATTGCTAAGACTGTCTGCGAACAGTGCAATTTTTGTACAGAACTCTGTCCTAGGCATATCATAGGACACGAATTATCCCCTCATCGACTGATTAGAGCGGTCAATTATAAAAACATTAGTGCCCCCTCTTTAGTTACTACAGCCCTAACCTGCTCCGAATGCGGAGTTTGTGAAGCTTATGCTTGTCCGGTGGGAATCTCGCCGCTCAGAGTGAATATCGCTTTAAAAGCAGAGCTTCGTGCCAAGGGAATTAAATATCAGGGCGAACTTGGAAAAGTAGATCCGATGGCCAGACATCGTCTAATCCCCTCGTCGCGGTTAATGGATCGCTTGAGGCTTCGACCTTGGTATAAAGAAGCCCCCTTATCGGCGGAGATGTATGTACCTGACGAAGTCACTCTAAAGCTTCAACAGCACATTGGTGCACCTGCAATATCCGTCGTCCAAGTCGGAGATGTGGTTCATGTAGGACAACTGATCGGAAAAATTCCTGATGGAGCACTAGGTGCAAATGTCCATGCCAGCATAGAGGGAAGAGTGATTAACGTAACCCCCCAAACCATAACGATACGGAAAGGTGGTGCAGCCAAATGATCCATGCCATAGGGCTGGTGGAATTTACCAGCATAGCACAAGGCATTGAGTGTGCCGATATTATGACCAAGACAGCGGACGTGACCATTTTGGCAGCGAAAACCATTTGTCCCGGAAAATATATGGTCTTGGTAAGCGGAGATGTATCAGGAGTAGAACAATCTGTGAATGCTGGTATTGATTTAGGAGCGGAGACAGTGGTGGATTCCTTTGTCATCCCCAATGTACATCCTTCCATATTACCGGCTATTAGTCGTGCCAACACCCTTAAAGACATCAAGGCTTTAGGGATTATAGAAACCTATAGTGTAGCATCCTTAATCGAAGCAGCGGATGCAGCAGTAAAGGCAGGTGACGTAGAACCTTTACTTATTCATCTGGCTTTTGGAATCGGAGGCAAAAGCTACACCCTTCTTACCGGAGAAGTAGCCTCCATTAAAGCTGCTGTCGAAGAAGGAAGCGCCATAGCCAGTGAGAAAGGACTTCTCATCCGTCAAGTCGTCATCCCAAGACCCTCGAAACAACTCATTGAAAGCCTAGTTTAATAACGACTTAAGCATCGAACCACGAATATCGAATATCGAACCACGATAAGGAGGTGTACTATGGGACGATTTATCTCAGCAGCTGTATTGCGAGATATGGCCAAATTAGACAAAAACATAGTTTTAGAAGAAGATAGTGTACTGACTCCCTCTGCCAAGGATCTAGCCAAAGAATTGGGGATTACGATCAGCAAAGGCAAGCAAGAAGTTATCGGTCACAGTGTTGTTGGGCAGTTTGTGAATCCGCAGTCTGGCGTTAAGGAAGAAAGCGTTTCCATTGGTATCGCTGATTTAAGCAGCCAAAAGGATGACTTGAAGACGGCGGTGCAAAGAATTCTGGGTGAGGTCCTTAAACCCGCCTGTGAGAACCCTAAAGCCACTCATGTTAAAGGGGAAAGTGTGATCATACAGCCTTTCTTAGAGGCACCTCCAGGACAAAAAGTCGGGCTTGTCGACGTGATCGACTCACGAGTAGGAAATCTCGCTTCAGGTTTTATGACCTTTGATCATTCTCAGTTGCCTTGGTTCTTAAACTATGATGAAGTAGATTACGTTATTGAGGGAGAGTTTGTCCTGGAAGTTGAGGGGCAAGTTTTCCGCGCTAAACCTGGAGATGTAGTTTATATTCCGAAGGGAAGCCAAGTGGTCTTTTCTTCACCAGGGTTTTGTAAAGTCTTCTATTGTACTTACCCAGCTAACTGGGCAGATTTTTGTGATTAAGGACATTATGTCAGATTGGGGGATCGTTCAATGATTTTAAAGGCGAAAGTTTATAATAAACTATTTGGGTTTGAAAGTCTTAAAGAAGTTATGGCTAAGGCCAATGAAGAAAAGTCTGGCGATGAACTGGTCGGAATTGCTGCAAAATCAGCTTCTGAGCGAGTAGCGGCAAAATTGGTTCTGAGTAATCTTACCCTTGAGGATATATATAATAACCCAATCATTCCTTATGAAGAAGATGAAGTTACTAGAGCAATCTACGACGGTCTCAACTTAAGAATCTATCGAGAGATCAAAGGTTGGACGGTCGGTTACCTACGTGAGTATATTTTAGATCATAAGACGACAGGTGAAGACTTAGCTCACATTAGTCGTGGTCTGACAAGTGAAATGATTGCTGCAGTGGCTAAGTTAATGTCTACTATGGATCTTGTCTTTGGGTCGAAAAAAATGCGAATTCAGTCGCATTGTAATACAACACTTGGTGTACCTGGAACGCTGGCTTTTCGCTGCCAGCCTAATCACCCAACCGATAACATCGAAGGGATGATGGCTTCCCTTAAAGAGGGTTTATCCTATGGATCCGGGGATGCAGTCATCGGAATTAACCCTGTGGAAGACAATGTGGAGACTGTTACCCGCCTCTTGGATACTGTCAAGAATTTCATGGTAAAATGGGAAATTCCAACTCAAAACTGCGTTTTAGCACATGTGACAACACAGATGAAAGCGATTGAAAAAGGAGCTCCAGTTGACTTAGTCTTCCAAAGTATAGCTGGAACTCAAAAAGCTAATGATGCCTTTGGTGTAAGCGCTGCAATTTTAGATGAAGCCTTTGCTTTGGCACAGCGTCAAGGAACTGCGACAGGTCCTAATCTCATGTACTTTGAAACAGGACAAGGTTCCGAGGTCTCCCTAGATGCTCACTTGGGCGTTGATATGATGACATTGGAAGCAAGAACTTACGGGTATGCACGGGGTTATCGCCCATTCATGACCAACAATGTTTCTGGGTTTATTGGACCGGAGACGATTTATTCAGGTCGAGAAGTTATTCGAGCAGACTTGGAAGATCTATTCATGGGTAAGCTGCACGGGCTGCCCATGGGGATTGCACCGTGTTATACAAATCACATGAAAGCAGACCAAAATGATCAGGAAATGGGAACCCTCCTCTGCGCCATGGCTGGTTCAAACTTCTTCATGGGTGTTCCAGGCGGCGACGATGTTATGCTCAGTTATCAGGATACGAGTTACCATGATGATGCAAGTACCCGGGAAATCTTAGGGTTACGACCGCTTCCGGAGTTTGAACAGTGGTTGGAAAAAATGGGTATTTTAGAAAACGGCAAACTTACAGAGAGGGCCGGAGACCCATCCATATTTGATAAATAGGGAGGCGAATCGAGGTGGCAGTCGCGAATAACGAGTTAGAGAAAGTCATTATTCAAAGTATTATGGAAGAACTAGCTAAGAAAGGGTTGCTTTCACAAAAGGGGAAAGACCATGTCATGGCGGCAGCGATAATGGATACGCCTATAGTCCCTGACACCCATTCTGAGGATATGGTTACATTTCCTGCTCTAGATGAAATGCAGATTTCTAACCCATTTAATGCAGATGCAGTTAGGGCTATGAAAAAGTTGACTCCAGCTAGGATTGGAATTGGCAGAGCGGGAACTCGCCCCAAAACAATATCCTGGTTAAGGTTTTTGGCGGATCATGCAGTAGCTCAAGATGCAGTTTTCCTCGATGTTTCTGAGGAATTTCTCCAACGGATGAACTTGATGTCCGTCCAGAGTGCAGCTAGCAGTAAGGATGAGTTTCTACAAAGACCGGATTTGGGACGTCGTTTATCCCCAGAAGCTGTGAAAACAATTTCGGAGAAGTGTGAGAAAAATGTCCAAGTTCAGATACTGATTGTCGACGGACTAAGTTCAACGGCCATCGAGGCGAATATTCCAGACCTATTACCTGCTTTGATGCAAGGGTTGAAATCATCAGGAATAAACGTTGGAGCTCCGTTTTTCGTTAAGAATGGCAGGGTATGGGTTCAAGACCATGTTGCATCCCTTGTCAATTCAGAGGTGATAATTTCCTTGATTGGCGAGCGCCCAGGTCTTGGAACTGCTGAGAGCCTTAGTGCTTATATGATATACAGACCTGACGAAACTACTGTGGAAGCTGATCGCACAGTTATTTCCAATATTCACAAGGGCGGAATTCCTCCGGCTGAAGCAGGGGCCCATCTTACAGATGTTATCAAAGAAATTCTAGCCGCTAAAGCAAGTGGTGTTAAGCTGAACCAGCAAAAATAGGGGTGGTGATAAAATGCCCGAATCGACTAATCAAAGAATCACGAGTGTGGGCATTGATATTGGAACCACAACTACCCAACTGGTGATCAGCCAATTAACAATAGAAAATACAGCTTCAGGGTCTTTAGTACCTCGCGTGGAAATCACTCAAAAGGAAGTTATCCATCGCAGCCAGATCTATTTTACGCCTCTTTTAGATCGCGACTTAATTAATGCGGTTGCGGTCTCGAAGATTCTGGAAAGTGAATATCAGGCTGCCGGTCTAACTTCTGAAATGATTGACACTGGAGCAGTGATTATTACCGGAGAGACAGCAAAAAAAGAAAATGCCAAGGCAATTATTGATGCTTTGGCAGGATTCGCTGGAGACTTCGTAGTAGCCACTGCTGGTGCCAATTTGGAGGCAATCTATGCTGGAAAAGGATCTGGAGCTGCCTTATATTCAGCCCAGAGACACCAAGTGGTTGTTAATATAGATGTGGGTGGTGGAACTTCGAACTATGCCACCTTCCATGAGGGTAAGGCCGTCGATTCTTCATGCATCAACGTCGGCGGACACTTAATAGAGTTTGATCGGCAAGGAGACCGTATTACTTACATTTCTGAACCAGCAAAAATTGCCTTGCAAATCACTGGAGAAAGGCTTCAGGTAGGGGAACGTGTGACTCTTCCTCAACTTCGTCCAATTGTTAAAGCAATGGCTGGGTCGGTTGTAGACCTACTTAAGACGTCGAATCCTTCCGGGTTAACTAAGGAGTTATTGATGACGCCCCCTTTACAGTTCAGTCACCCGATAGGAAAAGTGATGATTTCTGGTGGGGTAGCAGACTATGTCTATGCAGAAAAAGGACCTTCAACTATGTCAGAAGTGACAGCTTTTGGTGATTTTGGACCACTTCTGGGATGGGAGCTTAAAGTGAGCTTAGAGGAAGCTGGTTTTATCTTAGAAAAGCCAAAGGAGACAGTCCGAGCAACCGTCATCGGTACAGGGACTCAGTCCGTTAATCTGAGTGGTAGTACCATCCATCTTCAAGAAAATACACTGCCGCTGCGCAATATCATGGTTCTATCTCCCTTTCAATCGATGATTCCAGAAACTCCGCAAAGAATTGCAGAAGTCATTAAAAACGAGATCCTGCGCCTGCAGGTTGACCATTTAGAGGGTGTTGTAGCAATAGCTTTGAAAGGGCCTCGGACCATGTCCTTTGCTGATATCAGTCATTTAGCAAAAGGGGTACTGTTGGGGTTGGAAGAGTACTTGTGTAATAACAAGCCCCTGATACTTGTTGTTGAAGCAGATTGTGGAAAAGTCTTGGGACAGTGTATCAATGCTTCAGCTAATCGGCCGCTAGAAATGGTTTGTATAGATCAGCTTGAAGTGGAAAACTGTGATTATATTGATATCGGTAAGCCGCTAATGGGTGGAAGAGTTGTCCCGGTGGTTTTAAAGACCTTAGTATTTAATCGTTAACCTTAATGACGTTGTTCAATTGCCTTGACCATAGGAAAGGTACAGGTTTATAAGCTTCTATGAATTTAGCGACTGGAGTATTAACATTTTCAGTCGCTTTAGTTCATTAATTTATATAATTAAAAGGATTCTGTCTTTTTTTGACGAATTATATATTAATTTTTCATTTATTCTTATGCCTTTAATGGAAGGGTGAGTTTGAATGCACAAAACATTAGATTCTAACCTTCTGGATCCAAACTATCTCGAAGAAAGCCTAGGAAGCTTTCATAATGCTACTGGTTTACATATAGAGGCCATAAATAACGAAGGAGTAACCTTCTCGGTTCCTGGAAACTTTGAACGGAGTGAGTTTTGTCGATATATTCGAAGTCAACCTGGAGGAGAGAGAAAGTGTCAAGATTCTTATAAACGTGCTAGCCTTGAGGCAGCTAAGTGGGAGGAACCTTATTTCTTTCGTTGTCATGCTGGGTTGGTTATCTGGGCTGTTCCGATCATGATCAGAGGGGTTTCCATTGGAAGCATTATCTGTGGCCAAGTTTTAATGTGGGAACCAGATTGTTTTTTCTTTCAGGAACTAAAGAAACTTAATGTTGAAATTGAAAATTTTGACTGCTTGAAAAATATGGCTAGCAAGCTTGAAGTTGTCTCTCCTTTACGTTCTCAAGCCGCTGCCGATATGCTTTTTGTCGTAGTAAATCATATTGTCAAGCGCAACATTAATAGTCTGGAAGAAATTGATGCAACACGTGTACAACAACAGCAAATTAGACGTGAAATTGAAGAACGTAAACGGAAAAACTTACCCGACCTTAGTAATTATGATGATTATTTAAAAAAGGAGCGTAAGTTTCTACGCTACATTCGCTTAGGGGATAGAACGAGAGCCAATCAAACTCTTCAGAGCCTTTTGACCGACCTTTATACTAAAACTGTGGGAGACCTGGAAACGGTTAAAGTGAGAATTTTGGAATTGGCAACGTTGACATCTAGGGCGGCAGTTGAAGGCGGAGCAAATGCGGAGCGCATAATGAAGCTATTAAAGGAATTTAATAAGGAAATGGAAGGTTTTGAGCGGGTAGAAAAGTGTTTTTATAAGATCCAACGAATTGTAGAAACCTTTTTAGAAGGGATTTTCACATTAGCAGATAAGAAACATCTAGCCATTGTAAAAAATGCTCGAGATTTTATTATGGAAAACTATGCTTTGCCTCTTACTGTGACTGATGTAGCAGAACACCTTTTCATTAGTCCTTCTCATCTTTCTCGGCTGTTTCGTGAGGAACTGGATTGTACTATTAATGATTATCTGACCAGGGTCAGAGTAGAACAAGCTGTTGAAATTATGAAAAAACCTCAATTTAGTGTTGCTCAAGTATCCAAAGCTGTTGGTTTCCAAAATCAAAGTTATTTTTCTAAAGTCTTCAGGAAATACATTGGGGTTACTCCCTTGACCTATAAAAACAGCTTGTACTAAGAAGGTGATGTTAATGATATTTCGAAGTATCATCAAATCTATTGCCACCGGGGATGCAGAACAAAGTTTGCTCTTGACAAAACGGGCTCTGGCGCAGGGATTTCCTGCAGAGTCTGTTCTGGAAAAAGGTTTAATTGCTGGTATGGACCGCGTTGCTGAAAAATTTCGCGAACAACGGGTTATGGTTCCTGAAGTGCTTATGGCATCTCGGGCAATGCATGCTGGTTTAAGCCTTGTAGAACCCTTACTTGAGAATTTTGAAAAGAAAAGTACTGGCAAGATTGTTATGGGTACGGTAGCCGGGGATCTCCATGATATCGGATTAAGCCTCGTCAAGATGTTAGTGATGTCTACCGGTGTTGAGATAATTAACTTGGGAGTGGATGTTACCCCTAAAAAGTTTGCAAGTGTAGTACGTAAGGAAAAGCCTCAGATTTTGATGATGTCGGCATTGCTTACTACTACCATGACTGTTATGAAAGAGGTGATTGACGAATTAGAGTCATTGGGCCTACGAAAAAACCTTATAGTTATCGTGGGAGGTGCTCCTATCAACGACGGTTATGCAAAGCGAATTGGGGCTGATTATTATTTTGAAGATGCATTTGAGGCTCGAGCTTTTATTGATGAAAATTTAACTAAGATTATTACCAAAAAGGGGCGTTTAAATTAACTGTACGTTACTGAAAAAATACACAATTGACTCATATATTATTTTAATCGACAGAGTATAGCAATTTATACCAAATAGTTCGAATTTTCAATTGGTTGTAATGAGTCAAAACGAGCAGAAATGCGTCAATAAAAAGGTGTGTTCTAGGTGATATGATGTTATCAAGTTGATGAGCCCATTGCGCGTTGGTCTGAGTCATTAAGTCAATCGGTTCCGTTATGAGAGATTACAAATGAGGAGGATGCACATGGATACTAGCAAAATGAGGAATCTTAAAGAACTTAGTGTTGAGCAAACATTTAGTTTGTTTACGCAAAGTGAAGAACTAAAGAAAATCGCTACCAACTTCTTTGGGTCAATGGAGGCGACTCTAATCCGAAGTCAAATTATTGATGTGCTGAGGAATTATGATCTTGGGGCAGTAACTGAGGTTTATGAGATTTTTGGTGGATATGTTAATCGAAGTTTTGGCATTTTTACTGAAAAAGATGGGGAAAAGCACGAGTATTTTGTGCGTAAGTACAAAAATGGGATCACTGAGTCCGAAATTGAATTTGAGCATTCTATGATTGATTACTCTATTGAGCATGGCTTGGATATTGCTGCTGGGTTGTACCGTACTAAGAGTGGTAGTACCTTTGTTAAAAAGACTGAGGGTACAAACGGAAAGACGACTGATAGCTATTTTGCAGTTTATCAATTTCTTAAAGGAGAGGATTTATATACATGGGATACCCCGAATCTAAATGATGAAGAATATGCCAGCGCCGCTGGAGTCCTCGCAATGTTCCATAATGCCGCGAAAGATTTTGATCCTCAAGGCCTCGAACGTGTAGAGCCAAAGATCATGGAATTTCTACCGACCCTTCCACAAAAATTTAAGGACTTAGCACAGACGGATATCGACACCAAGTTTCATCGATACTATAGTGGTAAACTTAACTCGATTTTGGAAGTTATTGAAAGGTCACAAATTCCGCAGGATGTACTGGAGAAAATGCCCTTCACACCTTGTCACAATGATTTTCATGCGGGTAACTTGAAATACGTTGATAGTAAGGTTGTAGGAATTTTCGACTTTGATTGGTCCAAGATCGATCGTCGTCTATTTGATGTAACATTGGCTTTGGCCTATTGTTGTTGTTCATGGCAAGACGAAAAAGATGGAGTGCTCCTTCTCGATAAGTGTGCAATCTTCCTTAAGTCTTACCAGAAGAAATTGGAGGAATTGCAAGGACTTGAGCCTTTAAATGCGGTGGAAATTGAGTATTTGCCTACGATGATTGCTGCCGCAAACATTTATCTGATTAATTGGGATGTATCAGCGTATTATGCTGGCACAGATCTTAATGAGTATGAGTATATTGCTTATTTGCAACATAATGTTCGCTTGATGAATTGGATTGAGGATCATAAAGAAGAGATAGGGTTAATGGCAAAGTCTATCTTAGATTAGGCTGAGAATTGTAGAGTAGAGTTAATTTATCCATAGATTTTCAAGTAGTAGGAAAGGGGATCATATTGTGGAGTTCACTAAATTATTTAGTCAGTCTGAAGTAGAGCGTGTACATGAGGCCTCACTAGAAATCCTGGAGAATGTCGGGATGCTGGTTCGAAATGAAAAAGCACTCCAAATATTTGCTAAAAATGGCTGTCAAGTTGATATGGAGACTATGATGGTTAAATTCCCCAGAGATGTCGTCGAGAATGCAAGAAAGTCCTTTGTCCCAACCTATACGTTTACGGCTCAGGATCCAAAATTTGATGTAACCATGCCCGGCGATCGTCCTATCGTCGTAACAGGAAGTTCTGCTCCCAATATTATCGATCCAAAAACGGGCGAAGAACGTCGTGCTACCTCAGATGATATCGCAAATATTGCCTATTTAATCAATGAATTACCAGGCTTTGATGTTTTTTCGATTTCCACTCTTGCTGACGATGCTCCAGAAGGACAATTCAGTTTGTCCCGTTTTTATCCTGCTTTGAAGAACTGTAAAAAGCCTGTCCGTAGTAATACTCCAAATATGGACGACCTAAAAGCAGTTCTGGAGTTAGGTGCCTTGGTTGCTGGTGGAGAAGATGAATATCGTAAGCGCCCATTTATCAATCATCATTATTGCCCCGTTGTTTCCCCGCTGACCTTTGATGTAGAGTCAACCGAAGCGGTCATTTATCTGCTCGAACAGGGGTTGCCAGTCTATGGAACAATTGTCCCAAATGCTGGGATGACTTCACCCCTTAGCCTAATGGGAACACTAACCCTTGGCAATGCAGAGTTCTTGGGCCTTGCAACCCTCACTCAAATGATTCGTCCAGGTGCTCCGATGATTTATGCAGTCTTGTCCACAGTCGCGGATATGAGGACTGGTGCCTATGCTCCAGGTGCTATTGAAACAGGAATGTTACAAATGGCCCATACGGAAATGGCGAGATATTATAATGTTCCTTCCGGCGGATATATCGGATTGACAAATGCTCACTCCAATGACGCTCAATCTGGCTATGAGACCGGGATGAACACGACAGGTGCTTTGCTTGCGGGAGCAGATTTGTTCAATATGGGTGGTCTTTTAGGAAGTTTAATGGCCTTTGATTTCGGCAAGGCCGTCATTGATAACGAAATTGCTCTAATGCTTAAACGAATGAAAAAGGGCTTCGAATACAGTGAAGAGAATCTTTGCTTAGATCTTATAGCCAAAGTCGGACCAGGCGGCAGTTACATGGATTTGGATCATACTATGAAAAATATGCGTACCATTGCCGTTCTTCCCAAAGTTGCTACCAGAGAAATGCGTCGTCGCTGGGAAGACCAAGGAAAACCCGATGCCCATAGCCGCGCTATGAAAGAAGCTAATAAGATTTTAAGTAAACCGAATAAATCGCGCTTCTCTGATGAATTAGATGCAAAAGTTCGAGGCCATTTTAAAGGGCTTGTGGCTGGAGATGCTAAGTGGAGCCTCTAGTAGAACGGGATAATAAGTTTATGATGTACGGTCTTGAGACCGAGGGGAAAGGGAGAGAATAATGAGCATACAAGACGTTTATGACGCAGTGGTAGAATTTGATATTGATAAAGTGGTTACTCTGGTTAATGCAGAGGTAGCAAGTGGAACAGATGTTTCTGACCTTCTTAGCAATGGGTTAATCGGAGCAATGGACGAAGTTGGCCAACGCTATTCCGAAGGAGAATTTTTTGTACCTGAAATGCTGATGGCGGCAAAGGCAATGAAAGCTGGTCTTGAGGTATTAAAACCTTTATTATCCCAAGGGGCAAGCGAAAAAAAGGGAACCATTATTATAGGAACTGTCAAAGGAGACTTGCATGATATAGGCAAAAACTTAGTTTCTATGATGATGGAAGGCGCTGGCTTCGAAGTGTATGACCTCGGTGTTGATGTTGATACAGAAAAGTTCCTAACAACCGCTAAAGAGAAAAACGCCGACATCATCTGCATGTCTGCTCTATTAACTACCACTATGCCTTTCATGGAAGTTACAGTCAATGCTATACGTGAACAAGGACTAAGCTTCAAGACAATGGTTGGAGGGGCACCTGTTTCAGAAGATTTTGCTAAGAAGATTGGCGCTGACGGTTGGAGTACGGACGGACCTGGAGCAGTTGAGACTGCTCGTCGACTCACAGCTAAGTAAATAGGACTTCCTCTAAAACTTCAGAACTGACTTCTTAATAGTCTGATTGACTTATTTTGAAGTCAGTTCCTTAATTTAAGTCTGAACTGACTTATTCATAAGTATATGAGACTCCTAAATGTTTGAGATTTCATCTTAAATGGGGACTTGTAAGCTGAAAATAGTCGTAAGCTTAGTCATTATAAATGAGTTTTACTAAAAACCGGTATTGGCATAGAATTTGCAATGATATCTTTGACAAGATAAATAATTTAGCTAAGTATGAGGAGGAGAAATTCATGTTAGTCGTTGGAGAATTAATTAATGCAAGTCGTAAAGCAGTAGGGGAAGCCATTAAGGCTCAAGATGCAGACTATATTAAACAGGTGGCTAAAGAAGAACACGAAGCTGGAGCGGATTTTATTGATGTTAATGCTGGTATTTTTGTTGGAAAGGAACCTGAATACCTCCAATGGCTTGTAAAAACGGTTCAAGAAGCAGTAGATGCCCCTTGCTGTATCGATAGCCCAGACCCTAAGGCTATTGAAGCAGCTTTATCTGTACACAAAGGCATTGCTATGATTAACTCAATATCCTTAGAAAAAGAGCGTTATGATGCCTTAATTCCTGTGGTAGCAGGTACGGACTTAAAAGTTGTGGCTCTGTGCATGAGTGATGAGGGAATGCCAGAAACTATGGATGCTCGGCTGAAAATTGCCGAAAAGCTGATTAATGGACTCGTTAAGAATAATGTACCACTGGAAAACATTTATGTTGATCCATTGGTTCAGCCAGTCTCTACGAACAGTACCTTTGCCGTCGAGTTCATTAATTCTGTAGAAGCTATCATGACTCGTTTTAAAGGAGTTCACACTATTTGCGGTCTCTCAAACGTCTCCTATGGTTTGCCAGTACGTAAATTCATGAACCATGCCTTTGCTATTATGGCTATTGGTAAAGGGCTTGATGGACTGATTATCAATCCACTGGATAAAATGATGATGGCTAGTTTGGTTACAGCAGAAGCTCTAGCCGGACGTGATGACTACTGTGTCAACTATCTTAAGGCTTTCCGGAATAAGCAGTTTGATTTCTTAGGTTAATAAACCCCTAATCCCATTGAGGTAATTCATCAAGTTTATGGTATAGTATAATTAAATTCTGTATGTATATGAATTAAGATCCCCTTCTCTAAATTAGAGTAGGGGATCTTATAACAATAGAGATCTTACCAATGTGTTAGGAGGTAAACTTGTGGCGCTTGTAATGTTTGATTACGATGGAGTTATTGTTGATTCTCTAGACGTCTTTATATCGCGTTTTTCACAGGCTTGTCTTGAGAATGGGTTTCGAGGGATCAAAGAACCAAAGGATGTTATTTCATTCTTCGATGGTAATGTTTACGAGACTATGATGAGCCGAGGGATTTCGGAAGCTACCATAAACAATATATTGAAGAGATATGAACTATTACAAGATGAGCAATTGACGGAGCTTGCCCTCTTCAACGGCATTGGGGTTGCCTTACAGAGGATCTCAGAAAAACATCATGTCTATGTTATCACTTCGAATCTTTCCAGCGCAACTATTCAGATTTTAAAGAAGAACGGCATTCATTGTTTTAAGGATGTTATCGGGGCTGAAAAGGAAAAGAGTAAGATAAAAAAAATCCATAACACCATGGCATTGCATCCAGGCAGCCCTGCCTATTACGTAGGAGATACTAAAGGAGATATGATCGAAGGCAAACGTGCAGGCACCCTAACGATAGGAGTCACATGGGGATGGCATAACCCTCAGAAGATTAAAGAAGGCGACCCGGATTATCTTGTCAATACCCCGGAAGAACTTGCGGACTTCTTAGTTTCTGTCTGAACAGGAAGGAAAATTTGAAGGATAGATCGAATATTCATATAATAGTTAAAATTAACATGAATTATTCACAGATAAATGTACTGCAGGAGGTAATTATGGAAGTTAGAATACTCCCCAATCGAGTTATTGCAGTTAATGAAAATGAAACTTTAATGGAAGCACTTACCCGCCATCAGCTGCCCGTTGATAATATTTGTAATGGTCAGGGAACGTGCGGTAAGTGCAAAGTCCGAATGATTGGGAATATTTCGGCGCCAAGTGCCCAAGATTTAAAGCATCTCAGTGAGGTAGAACTGGAGGCGGGATTTCGGCTTGCCTGTACTGTCGCTCCTGAAGAGGGAATGGTCATTGAACTTAATTTTGTCGAAAGTCAGGATCGAAAAGAAAGTGCACTTTTAGGGATGAAAATTGCTACCTTGAATACCAAAGTTGAAAAGATGTGTGTGACACTCAATAAGCCTTCCTTAGACGATGAGAGGGGAGACTGGGATCGTGTGATGGATGCTTTATGTGCCATCACGGGTAAAAAGTATGAGTACCCAAGTTTGTATGTTCTAAAAAAAGTATCTGAGGTTTTACGAGCAGAAAGCTATGTACTGACAGTTACAGTCTTTGAAAACGAGATATTGGAAATCGAACCTGGAGATACCACAAAAAGACTATATGGGGTCGCCGTGGATATTGGGACAACCAGTGTTGGGCTGGCTTTATACGATTTAATGGACGGTAACTTGCAAAAGGTCGTTTCAATTGAGAATGAGCAGACAGCTTATGGCGCAGATGTGATTTCCCGCATTTCCTTTGCCAAGGCGAGCCAAGAAAATGCTAGGACAATGCGTAGTGCGGTTAGGAGAACAATCAATCACTTACTAAAAGAACTCGAGTCCAAAACAGGTGTACTTAGAAGTGAGATCTATAAGATGTCTATTGTTGGAAATACTACGATGCATCATCTTTTGCTGGGTTTGGATGTGTCTCATTTGGCGGTTTCTCCATTTGTCTCTGTTTGCAATAAACCCTTAGAGTTTTCTGCGTCAGAGTTAGGCCTAGAGATCAATACTCAAGCAAAAGTTTTCCTTTTGCCAAATATAGGAAGCTTTGTTGGAGGAGACACGGTAGGGGCGATTGTAGGCGCACCTGAAGTTTTAGAGCCGGGAAATCATTTACTCATTGACCTTGGTACGAACTGTGAACTATTTCTGAAAACGGATCAAACGATGATGGCTTGTTCTACCGCAGCTGGACCTGCCTTTGAAGGGGCAGGGATAGCTTACGGAATGAGGGCCAAGCAGGGAGCCATCGAGGGTGTATCCATTACAGAAAGTGGAGTGAACTGTGAAGTCATCGGTGGGCAGGATCCAATCGGGATTTGCGGGTCAGGTCTTATCGAAGCCATCGATGAGATGAAACAGGCTGGGGTTATTAACAAACAAGGGAAGGTAACAGTTCCAGATACAGCTGACAATCTTTCGGCTGATCTTCGTCAACGGATACGCCCAACGGAAAAAGGTCGCGAGTTTATACTAGCTTATGGAACAGATCAGAGATCGGACGTAACCATCAACCAAAAAGATGTCGGGGAATTACAGTTGGCTAAAGGAGCAGTCTGTGCCGGTATTAAAACGTTAGTTGAAATGGCGGGCATCAGCGTTTCTGAGCTTGATTCCGTAGTTTTGTCCGGAACCTTTGCAACCTATCTCAAGGCCAATAACATTTTAAATATTGGTCTAGTACCGGATATATCACCCGAAAAAATAAAGATGGTAGGAAATGCTGCCCATGTTGGTGCCATACGAACACTACTAAATCACCAGGAGATGGAAATGACACACGAATTGTACAAGAAGATTAGACATATTGAACTCGGTGGTAGTGCTAAGTTTTCTAACTATTTCATGAATAGTATGTACCTTGAACGGCTCAGTTAATTAAATGTTAGGAAAAGACTGAAAACACCTTAAAATATTGTCCAAGAAGAGTTATAATGGTTAGAGAATAAAAGGACAATCTCCAGAAAATATTTGTTATAAGGGAGAGGAACTGAGTAATGGAAAATAAATTCAAAGAATCGCTGCTTGACAAAAACACACTATCTGTGACATGGGAACTTGTACCGGGAAGAGGTGCCAACGAAAAAGCTCAACAAACTGCGATTGCTTCAGCGGAGCAAGCTGCAAAAGGTGGCAGGATCCATGCACTTACCATCACGGATAACCCGGGAGGTAATCCAGCAATTCTGGCGGATTACTTGGGAATGGAAATTCTAAAATTAGGAATTGAACCATTGGTGCATTTTACATGTAAGGACAAAAACCGGAACCAAATGGAAAGCCAACTGTATGCATTAGATCGTGCAAACGTTCGAAATCTCCTAGTAATGACTGGGGACTATACTTATTCCGGGTTTAAAGGACGTCCTAAGCCGGTCTTTGACCTTGATCCTTCTAACACCTTACAACTAATAACAGAAATGAATAAAGGCTTAGAAGTACAAGGTATGAAGGGGCCTACTTATCATGCACCTAGTGACTTTTTTGCCGGCGCAGCTGTTTCCCCCTTCAAGTCTACTGAGGCAGAGCTGATGGTTCAGTACTATAAGTTAAAAAAGAAAATTCAAGGTGGCGCACAATTTATTGTTACCCAGCTTGGATATGATGCGCGTAAATGTCATGAAGTTCTACAGTTCTTGAAAGTTAACAACCTGGATGTTCCAGTCGTAGGAAACATTTATGTTCTCCCTTATGGTGCAGCCAATGTTATGAACCAAAACAAATTGCCTGGTTGTGTTGTTACAGACAAATTATTAGCAGAGCTTAATGAAGAAAAAACTGCAGCCGATAAAGGGGTCGGACAACGGATGTTGAGAGCTGCTAAAATGTATGCCTTTATGAAAGGAATGGGCTTTGCCGGAGTTCATATCGGCGGGCACAATCTTAAATACGAGCAAGTGGAATACATCATTGATAAAGGTGAAGAACTCAGTGCGAATTGGCAAGACTACATCAAGGAGTTTGATTATCCTCAAAACAATGGTTTCTATTACTTCGAAAAAGACGAGAAGACAGGTTTGAATACAGATCGCCCTGCGAATCGTGCTAATCGACCTTTAGACGCCCCTGCTGGTTTTATGAACTCTATGATGAGAGGAATGCACAGTCTCATGTTTACTCCTAATAAGATGCTCTTCCCTGTGATGCGCAGTATGTATCGTGCAGCTGAGGGTAAGAAAAAAGCCGAAAAGAGACTTCATGCAGTTGAGCATATTGCCAAAGTCGTCATGCTTGATTGTAAGGACTGCGGAGATTGTGCCATTTTGGATATAGGCTATCTTTGCCCCATGTCCCAATGTCCCAAAAACCAACGTAACGGAGCTTGTGGTGGAAGCTTGGATGGCTGGTGTGAAGTTTTCCCGAAAGAGAAGAAATGCGTGTGGGTTAGAGCTTATGCAAGACTTAAAAAATATGGGGAAGAACACACATTAGACGTTCCTCCAGTACCACCTGCCAACTGGGATTTCTATCAGACGTCCTCTTGGTCTAATTTCTACTTAGGAAAAGACCACTCGGCACCGATTTTAGGGATCAAACGCCCAGAAAGTAAAATCAAGAAGTAATTGTATAAATTAGAGGGGATAAAGGAGATATTATGGTAACAGGGGTAATCAAAGCAGGAGTATGTGGTTTCACAATCAATGTGAAGGCTGTAAGTGATGATAATCAGAAGGTAAAATTGGAAATAACCAGTGATTGTCCGAATTACCAGAAGATAGCTAAAGAACTAGATGAAGTTGATGCCTTCCAAGAGATTTTCAAGAAACTCCATATGGGTAAGGTCTATGAAGCATTTGCTAAGCATAGCCCACATCCAAGCTGCCCAGGCGTTTCCGGGATCATGAAAACCATAGAAGTGGCAGCAGGTTTGGCATTGCCTCAGAATGCCAGTATCAGTATAACCAAGGAATAAGCTCTTAAGTTCGAGATTGAATCTGAAGGCTGATTGACGATTAATAAGATCGTCAATCAGCCTTCTTCGGTGAACAGGAATATCAATAGAATTTATGCCCCCTAAAACTAAAATGAATTTGTTATTTTCAGACTTTTGAAATATTATATTATATAAGAAAAGTGAAATCATTCACTAAAGTCTGTACTTTAGCTAACACGATTTTGAGAGAGTCACGTTCGTTGAATTCTACGTACCATTTGCAATAAAGAGGGGGATATTAGCTTATGTTAGCGCTAAATCGTAAATTGAAAACAGACAATTCTCTAAATCACCAACACAAGTTTCAAGTAGGAGACCGTGTTAAGACAAGTAATCATCGCATTGGGACTGTTGTACGGTTAGATCGGGATGAAATTGGAGCTTTTATTGTAGCACGGTTAGATATTATACCTCGCGAATTTGCATACGATCCCGACGATCTAGAAATAATCCCAAAAACATAGTCAACAGTTTTTTCTCTCATTTCTCATGCAAATAGTCGGGTGAAACAGGGGGACAGGTACGTTGTTTCGAAACAACGCACCTGTCCCCCTGTTTCTTTAAACAATATGACCTAAACTTGCCCAAAAAGTGAACTTAAAGTAAGCTAGAATTAATTGAAAATATTGAATTGTTAATTATATTATGTTTTGGGGAGGGATCATCATAGACTGCGCTAGCTGTAAACTAAATAATGCTTGTTATCAAGGAAAGAGTTGCTATGATCAAGGGTACCAACAACCTGAATATCAGGAAGAAGAAAACAGACGGATTTTAGCCATGGCAAGCCGCATAGAGGCTGAACATTATATGAAAATGACCCGCATTCAGGAAGTAATTAAGTTCTGTCAGGAAATGGGTTATGAAAAGCTAGGTATCGGCTTTTGTGTCGGCTTGAGCAAAGAAGCAAAAGAGATTACTGCTATTTTTGGAAACTACTTCAAAGTTCATTCGATCTGTTGCAAAATCTGTGGTGTTGATAAAAGAGAATATGGAATACCAAATGTTAAACCAGAGCGTTACGAAGCAGCTTGTAATCCTGTCGGCCAGATTAAGTACCTGAACAAACTAGGTACTCAGCTTAACATCATCATCGGGCTTTGTATCGGGCATGATATGCTTTTTACGAAATATTCAGAGGCGCCAGTGACTACCTTAGTTGTCAAAGACCGAGTTCTAGCCCATAATCCCTTAGGGGCTATCTACTCTAATTACTGGCGCCGGCAATTATAACTTCATTTCGTCTAGTTGCTTCGCTAAGTTAATGTACTTATTCAAAGGGAGAGTTTCTATAATAAGGAGCTGAGGGTCAGTTATGATATGAGTTTATCTTCGGGAAAGATTTGACGGCAAGTGAAAGGAGGATTTCTAATGAGCCATTCATATTTTTGGCGTAAACTTCATTCCTTATCCGGGATTCTTCCACTAGGCATTTTCTTGATGGTCCATATGTTTATCAATTCCATGGCTACTTTAGGTCAGGAGAATTTTAACCGTGGGGTTTCACTCTTACACAATATCCCTTACTTATGGTTTTTTGAGCTGGTTGTCATTTTTATACCTATTTTGTACCATGCATTTTACGGAATATGGGTTGTTTATCTAACCAGAAATAATATTGAGAACTATCGATATTTTCGCAACTGGCTGTTTTACCTGCAAAGAGTATCGGCTGTAATCACTTTGCTGTTTGTGACCTGGCATGTCATCGGACTGCGCTTTTCCGAGGGCGTGATTAGCAATAATATCACTTTTGAGTTTGTGTCGGCAGCGTTAAACCAGCCCGTCATTCTCGTACTTTATTTGATTGGACTGCTTGCTTCCTTCGGACATTTTGCCAACGGGTTGTGGTCATTTCTAGTTTCCTGGGGAATTACCGTGGGAGAACAGGCCCAGAGAACAGCTGCTTATGGTAGCTTTGTTGTATTTATAATACTGACGGCTGTGGGGATTAACGCCCTGCTAGCCTTCATTTAGGGGAGGGTCGGAGATGAGCGGAAAGGTTACTGTGATAGGGGGCGGCCTCGCCGGCCTAATGTCAGTGATCAAGTTAGCTGAGCGTGGTCAAAAAGTCGACTTATTTTCGTTAGTTCCCTGCAAGCGTTCTCACTCAGTATGTGCGCAAGGGGGTATAAATGCGGCGGTTAACACTAAAGGGGAAGGGGACTCGACCTGGGAACATTTTGATGACACCATATACGGTGGAGATTTCCTAGCGAACCAAACTCCAGTGAAAAATATGATTGAAGCAGCTCCGAGTATTATCTATTTAGTGGACCGAATGGGAGTTCAGTTTAATAGGACTCCGGAAGGATTTCTGGATGTTCGCCGCTTAGGTGGTGCTAAGTACTCGCGAACGGTTTTTGCTGGGGCTACCACTGGTCAACAGTTGATATACGCTCTAGATGAACAGGTTCGCCGTTATGAAGATGAAGGGTTGGTCACTCGCTATGAAGAATGGGAATTGCTTTCCCTAGTACGTGACGACGAAGGGTGTTGCAGGGGAGTGGTTGTGCAAGACATGAAGAGTCTTGATATTCAAGTTTTTCCAGCAGATGCAGTGATTTTAGCTACTGGCGGTCCAGGCATGATCTATGTCCGTAGTACGAATTCGACGATCAATACAGGTTTTGCGGCGGCTAGTGCTTATATGCAAGGGGCCATCTATGCTAATGGTGAGTTTGTTCAAATTCATCCTTCAGCTATTCCAGGGCGGGATAAACTCCGATTAATGTCTGAATCCATCAGGGGAGATGGTGGGCGCGTCTGGGTCTATAAAGATGGGAAGCCCTGGTATTTCTTGGAGGATTGGTATCCGGCTTATGGAAATATGGTCCCTAGAGATATTGCTACCCGGGCGATTTTTAAAGTCTGTGTAGATATGAAGCTGGGTGTGGAGGGGGAAAATAAAGTTTATCTAGATATTACCCATTTAGATCCTCATGATATTGATCGCAAACTTGCTGGAGTCGTTGACATATATGAAAAGTTTATTGGAGATGATCCACGCAAGGTTCCAATGGAGACTTTTCCGGCTGTGCATTACTCCATGGGTGGCCTATGGGTTGATTATAACCAAATGACAAACATACCGGGTTTATTTGCCGCAGGAGAGTGTGAGTACCAGTACCACGGTGCCAATCGCTTAGGGGGTAACTCGTTAGTGGCTGCCATATATGCCGGAATGGTCGTTGGACCTAAAGCCTTCGAGTATAGCAATGGACTTAAGCAACGGTGTAACGACTTGCCTGGGTCTCTATTTGAGCGAGCTAAAGAGGAGGAAATCACCAAACAGAAGGCTTTGTTCGCAATGCAGGGGAAGGAAAATCCGTATAAATTGCACCAGGAACTTGGCGAGTGGATGGTGGATAATGTCACCGTGGTTCGCAATAACGACCGATTACTGGCTACCGACCAAAAGATCCAAGAACTTATGGAACGTTATAAAACTATTGGAGTGGGTAATAGTCCGGAATGGGGGAATCAGATTGTCCCCTTTACCCGTCGTCTTTGGGGGATGCTTTCTTTGGCTAGAGTTATTACACTAGGAGCCTATCACCGCAATGAGAGTCGGGGTGCCCATTATAAACCGGATTTTCCGGACCGAGATGATGAGAATTGGCTTAAAACTACTAAAGCAGAATGGACGGCAAATGGCCCACACTTTAGTTATGACCCTGTCGACACGAGCTTCATAAAACCGCGCAAGCGACGCTACGATGTGGCGAAAGAGGTGACTGCACAAAATGGCTAAGGATATTCGATTAGTGATAAAACGTCAAGCAAACCCTAAGTCCGCTGACTACGTTGAAGAGTTTGTGATACCCTATTTCCCCAAAATGAATGTAGTTGCAGCCCTGATGGAAATCCAGAAAAATCCTCTCAATGCCAAAGGGGATGTGACCACGCCGGTAGCTTGGGATTGTAACTGCCTAGAGGAAGTCTGTGGTGCGTGTACAATGGTGATCAATGGGCAAGCCCGCCAGGCTTGTTCAGCTCTAGTCGATCAGCTGACCCAGCCCATTCATTTGGCACCTCTTACAAAGTTTCCAGTGGTTCGTGACCTCGTAGTAGATCGCAAGGTTATGTTTGATAATCTGCGCAAAGTTAAGGCTTGGATCGAGGTTGATGGCACTCATGATATGGGTCCGGGACCCAGAGTTTCTCCAAAAGTTCAGGAGCAAGCGTATAGGCTGTCAAAATGCATGACTTGTGGCTGTTGTATGGAAGCCTGTCCGAATGTAAACCCCAAGTCGAACTTCATCGGTCCCGCACCGATTGCCCAGGTAGATTTGATGAATTCGCATCCCACCGGAGCTCTGCAAAGAGAAAGGAGACTCGAGGCTTTAATGACTGAAGGGGGGATTGCAGATTGTGGCAATGCCCAAAACTGCATTAAAGTCTGTCCCAAAGAGGTTCCACTGACTCGTTCGATTGCCCGTCTTAATCGTGCTACTACGTTCCATGGAATTAAGAGTTGGTTTAACAAATAGAATAACCCTCGGGAAGGATAGATGCTTATGTTAATACGTCAAATTACTACGGATATCTTGATAATCGGCGGAGGCTTGGCAGGGCTAAGTGCTGCAGTGGAAGCCGCCGGAACAGGACATAAGGTCACCTTGGTAAGTAAAGGAAAAGCAGGGCGCTCTGGAAATACGGTTATTACTCAAAATAATATGTCTGTAGTGTGGGACGGTCTTCGAACCGATGATTCGGTAGAGAGATATATTGAGGATACCATGGCAGGTGGAGCTAACCTCAATGATCGAGCTTTAGTGCAAATTTTGGCATCGGAAGCCGCTGAGGCTATTTCTTGGCTAATGGAGCAAGGGGTAGAATTTCAGAAGGACAAGGATGACCTCCTCATTAAAGGTTCGCCAGGTCATTCTCGTTTTCGCACGGTTCGGGCCGTTGGAGTATCTAAATCCAATCGAACTCTAGGACTAGGTTTATCTGTTCCTTTAGCGGATAGAGCCAAAGGGCTTGGCGTAGAGCTTATGGAAAATGTCATAATTGTCAGCTTGTTAGTAGACATTGGTCGAGTATGTGGGGCCATTGGGTTGGATAAAAAGGAGGCAATAGTTTACATACTGCATGCTGACTCAGTGGTCTTAGCGGGGGGAGGGGCGGGAGGTCTCTTTGAGCTCACTACAAATACCAGTGATGTATGTGGAGACAGTTTTGCTCTTGGCTATTTGGCAGGAGCGACTACTAGAGATATGGAGTTTATCCAATTTCATCCGACTGTCACAGTTGCCACTCCCCGGCTAGTGATTTCGACAGCACCCTTTGCAGATGGAGCTGTTCTAAGAAATGGACTTGGTGAAGCGTATATGGGACGCTATTCTCATCAAGCGGATATGGCAAATAGAGACGTTATGGCAAGAGCAAATTTTGAGGAAATCTTAAGGGGAAGGGGCACGGATCGTGGCGGTGTCTATGTCGATTTCTCCAATGTTGCACAAGAAGTAATGATTAAAAACTACCCGGATATTTGGACGGTTCTTCAAGGTGCAACAAAGATCGAGGTGGCACCTGCTCAGCATTTTATTAATGGTGGCATTGCTATTGATCCAAAATGTCGCAGTTCTATACCAGGTTTATGGGTTTGTGGAGAAGCAGCTGGAGGGGTGCATGGAGCAAACCGTTTGGCGGGTAATGCTTTGACTGAAGCAGTTGTGTTTGGTCGGCGAGCTGGAAGGTGGGCAGGAACTGAAAGCGAAGGACGTAAAATGGGAACTTGGAGCGGCCGATTCATAGGTGAATTTCTCGAAGCTAAATTTGGGGGGTGGTCTGGTCCAGAGCTTTCTCCTAATCTTTCTCCTAATCTAGAAGCCGCGGCCTCCTGGAAGGAAGTCAAGCTGGATTTGAAACGTTCGATGGGACTGCATCTAGGTGTGATCCGTTCCGACAAAGGTTTGCAGCAAGCCAAAGCAGATTTGATGAGCATCGAGGAACGGTTGAATTTGATGCCTCTAAGAACCTATGGAGATTTACTACACTACTGTGAACAAAAAATGATGGTCATTGCAGCAAATTTGATGGTGGACGCAGCTTTACAGCGGTGTAATTAATATCGAAACAGGGGGACAGGTGAGTTGTTTCGAAACAACTCACCTGTCCCCCCTGTTTCTCCCTGTGGTACTGGTATTAAAGCATAAATAACATCTGAGCATACGTTGGAAGCGGCCAAAGCTCAGCATCGATCATCGTTTCAAGCTTATCTCCATCAATTCTTAGGGCTCCCATGTCTTTGAAGATGACATCTCGATAATATACACCTTGTGCATAAGCATCATGTGAACTATCATCAACGTCCTGGATATCTTTTTCAAGAGTATCTAATTTTGCTCTAAAGGAGACTAAGGTAGAACAGAGATCAATAAGGAGTTTTTCTTGGACGGATACATCTACCATACTAGATGCGGATTTAATAGAATTGATGGAATTCGCTAGTTGAGAGGAATATTTGACAGCTGCAGGAATGATCTGATGTTTGGCCATGTCGATCATGGTCAGAGCTTCGATGTTTATTTGTTTGCAGTACTGCTCTAAGTTAATTTCATAACGAGATTCTAACTCTGTACGGTTTAATACTTTATGTTTTTCATAAAGTTCCACGGTTGACTCCCGACGTAGTACCAGAGCAGCATCAACGGTTGAGGTTACATTAGGAAGTCCACGCTTAGCGGCTTCTTCAACCCACTCGTCAGAATAGCCATTGCCATCAAAGAGAATCCTTTTGTGGTTTGTGGCGGTTTCTTTCAGCAGTTCGAGAAGGGCCTGCTCAAAGTTCTCTGCTTGTTCTAAGCGATCAGCAAATTGAGAGAAAACTTCGGCGAAGATGGTGTTGAGCACGACGTTGGGGCCAGATATCGATTGTGAAGAAGCTACCATACGGAACTCGAATTTATTTCCAGTAAAGGCGAAGGGAGAGGTGCGATTCCGATCGGTTGAATCTTTATGGAAAGCGGGCAGCGTCTCTACGCCGCTGGCCATTCTTTCTCCTTGAAGGGAACGAGTGATTCCTCCATTTTGTAATTGTTCAAGGATATCAGTGAGTTGATCACCAAGAAAAATTGAAATAATTGCGGGAGGAGCCTCGTTCGCACCGAGACGATGGTCATTACCAGGTGTGGCTGCGGAGAGTCGAAGAAGTTCAGCATAATCATCAACCGCTTTAATAATAGCACATAGAATTGTGAGAAATTGAAAATTCTCATGGGGGTTTTGGCCGGGATCCAGGAGGTTTAGCCCATCATCAGTAGACATTGACCAGTTGTTATGTTTACCAGATCCATTGACTCCAGCAAACGGTTTTTCATGAAGCAAGCAAACCATATCATGTCGAATTGCCACTTTTTTCATGCTATCCATTACGAGCTGGTTATGGTCAGTTGCAATGTTTGTTGTCCCGAATATAGGTGCCAGCTCGAATTGCCCAGGAGCTACTTCATTATGCTGGGTTTTTGCTAGAACCCCTAGTTTCCATAATTCAATATTTAAATCATGCATAAACGATGCAACTCGTGCCTTTAAGCTACCAAAGTAATGGTCTTCAAGTTCTTGACCTTTAGGAGGCATAGCCCCGAAGACAGTCCGTCCGGTAAGCATGAGGTCCATACGTTTGTCGAAGAATTTTTTGTCCACAAGAAAATACTCTTGTTCAGCTCCAACAGTGCTTGTGACCTGGGTTGTTGTTGTATTTCCGAAGAGTCGCAGGATACGCAAGGCTTGTTTAGAGAGCGCCTGCATAGATCTTAATAGTGGAGTTTTCTTATCAAGGGCTTCCCCAGTGTATGAGCAGAAAGCGGTAGGGATGCATAAGGTTAAAACTCCACCATCTTCCTTAAGAAATGCTGGGGAGGTACAGTCCCAAGCAGTGTACCCTCTCGCTTCAAAAGTAGCACGAATTCCACCACTGGGGAAGGAAGATGCATCGGGTTCTCCTTTAATCAACTCTTTACCGGAAAATTCCATACCTACAAGACCGTGTTTAGTTGGAGAGATAAAGGAATCATGTTTTTCAGCAGTGATGCCGGTAAGAGGCTGAAACCAGTGAGTAAAATGAGTTGCCCCCTTTTCGATTGCCCAATCTTTCATGGCGTTCGCTACTATTTCAGCAACACCCGGGTCGAGTGGAAGTCCCTCTTCGATTGTTTTACGCAGGGATTTATAGGCTGCTTTCGGTAAACGTTTTCTCATTACAGCGTCATTAAAGACGTTTTCCCCAAAGATATCCATTATTTGATTTCCCCTTCCTAATTGTTTAATTTTCTATTGTTAAATGTTGGTAATAACAAAAAGACGCCCTCAAAGATTATTCCTAAATCTTCAAGGAGCGCCATTGCTCCGTTGGAATATACTTTAATTTAACACTTTATTAGTCATCTGACAAGAGAAATTTCATGAGAATACAGTATAAAAAGAAACCAGAAATATAAATATTTTTTATTGAAGGAATTGCAGATGAATTATCGAATAAATATATACTATTCTGATTTTTTAGGCAGGAGGTTTCCTCTTGAGCAGACCCCATTTTAAATTGGGAACGAAAATTGCTATTCTCTCATTCTTTTTGGTATTATTATCCGTTTTTTTAGTAGGAGTAATCTTTGTTAACTTTATTTCATATAAGATGGAACACGAAATTGGGTATCGAGCGATGGCAATTGCCCGGACGGTAGCTCAATTACGAGAAGTACAAGAAAATTTAAGTAAAGCAGAGGGTTCAAAGGTAATTCAACCCCTCGCTGAGAGAATACGTATCGCAACAGGAGTTGAATATATCGTTATCTTTAATATGGAACGAATACGTTATTCTCATCCCTATTTAGATAGGATCGGAACGCCTTTTAATGACGGGGATGAAGGACCATCACTAAAAAGAAAGGAATATCTTTCTCAGGCAGTTGGGGTTATGGGTCCGTCTGTGCGTGCATTTGAACCCGTACTGGCCGATGAAGGTACACGTCAAGTTGGAGTCGTAGCAGTAGGAATAATTGTTCCGACCATTAGAGGTATTATTAACACCTTACGAATTCAGCTCTATTCTTCTTTATTGGTGGGGCTAGCCCTTGGAATCTTAGGTTCCTTTTATTTAGCGAGAAACATTAAAAAGAATATGTTTTACCTTGAACCGAATGAAATTGCTAGAATGTTAGAGGAACGAGTTGCCATTTTCCAAGCGATGGATGAAGGGGTCGTAGCGTTGGATATTGAAAACCGGATTACGGTTAGTAATGAAAAAGCCTGCCGTATTGCCGGTATCTCTCCAAACGATAACATCATCGGACTTCATCTAAATGATCTCGAGGTGTTCAGTGTTCTTATTGACCTTCTAGAAACAAGAGATCCTTCGGAAACCACGGAACTTCTGCTCAATCAAACATGGGTTCTAATCAATTTTCTCCCGGTGAGGGTTAAGGACCAGGTCGTAGGGCAAGTGATTACGATTAAAGACAAAACAGAAGTACGTAAAATGGCTGAGGAGCTAACGGGTGTAAGAGCATTTATTGAAGCCCTAAGGGTACAAAACCATGAATCTCTGAATAAATTGCACACCATCGCTGGTCTAATCCAGTTAAATAAAGCTCAGGAAGCAATGGATTATGTTTACAAAGTGACCGAGGAGCAACAGGAAATAACGAGATTTTTAAGTCAAAATATAAAAGATTCAAGTGTGGCCGGCTTACTTTTAGGAAAATACAACCGCGGCAAAGAGCTTAAGGTCGAAGTTTATTTTGATCAAGATTCCAATTTAGGGGAATTACCTGAAAACCTTGAAAGTAATATAGTAACACTCATATTAGGAAATTTACTGGAGAATGCTATGGAAGCGGTTGTGGGTAGGGAATTATGTGAGGTGCACTGTCGTATCAAGCAAGAGGAGACAGAATTGATCATAAGCGTTGAAGATACAGGGGAAGGGATACCGTCGGAAAACTTATTGAAAGTCTTCCAATGGGGTTTTTCAACGAAAGGTACAGAAAATCGAGGAATTGGTCTTGCTTTAGTAAAACAAACAGTCGAAAGGCTGGATGGAACCATCGAGCTGGAGTCTGGAAACTGGGGTACGCGTTTTGGTATCAAGATACCCCTAAAAAGTGCTAAACTATTATAGTGCCTGAAGAACACTTTAAAAAGTTCTGTAAGGAGGGGAACAACGATGAATCCAATTGACCTAGTCTTAGTTGAAGATGATCCCATGGTAATGGAAGTCAATGAAGGATTTATTAAACGAGTTGGTGGCTTCCGGATTAGAGGTAAAGCAAAAACAGGGAAACAGGCACTTGAAATTATCCAAAAGCTGAGGCCTCGCTTAGTAATTTTAGATATTTACCTGCCGGATATGAATGGAATTCAAATTCTTCGTGAGATACGTCGTCAGGGGATACCGACGGATATTATTTTAATTACTGCAGCTCAAGATGTCCCAACAGTTCAAGCGGGTTTGCGTTTCGGTGTCGTAGACTACATTATTAAACCGTTTAAATTTGAACGCATCAATGCTGCCTTAAAGAATTACCTTACTTATTCCGAACAATTTAAAAATCGAGGGGAAATGAATCAAAAGGATCTAGATCGTTTGATCAAAATTCTACCCAATGATGAAACTCAATACAGCAGAAGCCGAGAGGAATTACCTAAAGGATTACGAGAAATTACTCTCCAACAAGTTTATAATTTTCTTAAAGAGAGTCAAGTTGGGCTTTCAGCAGAGGAAGTTGCAGAAGGGGCTGGTTTAGCGAGGGTTACTGCACGAAGGTACTTGGAGTATCTAGAAAAAATCGACCGAGTTCTACTAGAAACTCAATATGGATCCGTAGGTAGGCCAATTAACAAATATAAAATTGTACTTTAGAGTACAATTTTTTTTGTATTCAGACCAATAAGACCATAAATATCAAAAGGAACAAAAATATTGAGAATAATCTGAAAATAAATTAAACTGAAAATATTATAATAGGCATAAAGGGGTACTGTGAATGGTTAAAAAATGTTGGATTTGTTTAATCCTTATCCTTGTTCTAGGAGTATCGGGATGTGATAAAAGAGTTATAGATGGACAACAAGTAAATAAAAAAGAAAAGATAATCATTAAGTTTTCACATGTTGTAGAGGAGAATACTCCCAAGGGATTGGCCGCCTTCCGTTTTGCTCAGCTCATTTCGGAACGATCCAGTGGTTCAATCGAAGTTCAAGTGTTTCCAAACTCTCAATTGTTCAAAGATGGTGAAGAGTTTGAGGCACTAAACCGAGGAGATGTGCAAATGATTGCTCCAGCAACCTCTAAAGTTTCCCAACTTTTTCCTCAATGGCAGATCTGGGATCTTCCGTATTTATTCACAGATTTAGATAGTGTTCATCGAATAATGGATGGGCCAGTAGGTAAGGAGTTACTTGATCAATTACTTGAGAAGAAAATGTTGGGATTGGCGATGTGGGATAACGGTTTTAAACACTTAACGAATAACCATCATCCTATCATCAAACCCAGGGATTTAGAAGGGCTGCGATTCAGGATCATGTCCCAAGGGATTTTAGAAGAACAATTTTATACCTTTGGAGCCGATGCCCTCTTTCTTCCGTTTAATGATGTATATAAGTCATTAGAAGAAGGACGAGTTCAAGGACAAGAAAATACGATCTCTAATATCTACACGAAAGACTTTGATCGAGTACAAGAGTATTTAACACTCAGCCAGCATGGATTTTTAGGATATGCCGTTATTGTTAATCAGGAATTTTGGAATGAGCTTCCGGGTCAAGCTCGTGAACTGCTGGAGAATACGCTAGCAGAGGTAACCCAATGGGAAAGGGTAAAGGCACGCGAATTAAATGAAGAGCAATTACTTGAACTTCAGAAGAGGGAAAAAATGAATATTTACTCACTTACCACTTTGGAAAAAAGTATTTGGAAAGAGAACTTTTTACCTGTCTATAGCAAATTAGAACAAGAAATCGGCCCGGAATTCCTATCTAAGGTGAAAAAGCAGTGTGAACCAATAGAGAATTAATATAACACCGGATTTAAGGAGGTGGGGGAAGGACTAGAAGGATCTTAGTATAGTCCTTATTCTAATTTTTTTCTAACGATTGAGATGGTTAATAGAAAGGGGTGAAATTATGAAATGGTTTTGGCAAGTCTTTGAATTTCTTGAGGACATCATTTCTGGGGGGCTTCTTGCAGGGGGTGTTGCGATAATTTTCTATGGTGTCGTTATGCGCTATGTATTTAATGATGCGCGCTCCTGGGTTGACGAGGTTTCTCAGTATATGATTATTTGG
>DOPM01000023.1 GCA_003513495.1 Desulfosporosinus sp. | reverse complement strand
AGTTTTCAAAGACCATCATTTTCAAGACCGATTCACATATTAGCATTTTCAACTCGCGTTGTCAACTACTAATTTTGGTTAGCTACTCAGTCAAGGTGCGTCGTTTTGGCGCTTTGTTAGAATACACTTTTTAGCTCAGCTTGTCTACTGTTATTTTTATCCATCATTCTCTTACACGTAGTTAAAAGCTTATGGTATACCGATATTTATTGAGATATATTATAGGTAAGGAGTTGAGGCTTATGTCTAGCATTCTTGAAAGAATCGTTGAAGATAGAATTCAAGAAGCCATGAGAAACGGCGAATTCGAAAATCTCCCTTCTCAAGGCAAACCTATCAACCTTGACTACTGGGCAAGCCTTCCGGAGGGAATACGCGCAGGATACATCTTATTTAAGGAATGCTGGTTTTGTACCAGAGGAAGTTCAACTTTTAAAGGACATCGATGAATTACGTGAGCAGTTAGCCTGTTGTCACAGTCTAGAAATAAAAGCTGCTATTAGTAAAAAGCTTGAAGAGACCAAATTGAAATACAATTTAATTACGGAACTGAAGAAACGAGAAAAGTAATCCAGTCTTAGCGAGGGAATTTGAGTATAACTTCGACGATCTCAGAATTTGTGCCAATTCTTAACGGTGGCCCCCAAGTCCCATAGCCGGAGGACACGATAAGATGATAACTACCCCTGGTAAGCAATCCCCAGTCTATGGCATAAAGTTGGCGAGTTATAATATGACTAGGAAAGATCTGCCCCATGTGGGTATGTCCAGATAATTGAAGATCGATTCCATTTTTTTCAGCTTCTTCTAAATTAATAGGCTGATGATCCAATAATATGAGGGGCAGAGATTGGTCAACTCCTTGCATTAACTCTTCCAAACCTTTACGTCCCTGATCACGTCGATGCCCTGGATCATCCCTCCCTATGATGTAAAAACTATCTCCCACGTTTATATGTCGGTCTCTGAGAACTACTATCCCCGCTTCCTCCAAATCACGGACCGAATCAACGCTGCTTATCCAACGATCGTGATTGCCTGGAACAATGTAGGTCCCATAGTTTGAGTTCATTTGTTTAAGGATGTCGATGAGTTTTTGAAATTCCTCCTGATTAACCCTCCCATCAACGATGTCGCCTGCCATTACAATGACATCTGGCTGAAGTTGGTTAATTGCTTCAAGCATTCCATTCAAACGAGGTTCATCAATAATCTCTCCGTAGTGAATATCGGAGACCATTACAATCCGAAGTTGCTTCAATGTACCAACTTCTTTATCGATTGAAAGTTCATAGTGCGTGATATCAGGATGACGAGCATTCCAAGAACCATATATAAGGGTAACAGTAATCAAGCCAAGGATTAACAAGGCCACTGCTTTCGGAGTCCGGTCGTGATCCCTAATGATTCTAGGAACAATGGGAATACGTCTATCCAGCAACCTCACTGAATCAACGATCATCAGCAAAAAAAACAGGTATACTACTGCAATCATAGCGTACCAACCAGTAATACTAACTCCCGGAGCGAATGTTTGAGGAAGCCAATTTTGTACCATTTCTGTCATGGGAAACGCAAGGATTAACAATCCGAGAACTATTCCATAAATAATCTTGCTTCTGGTTTTTGTCTTACCAAGTATCTGCCAACCCCTACGTCCAATATAAAAGCTCATTAGACAATAAATCACTAAGAAAGTCGTTGTGATCAAACCCCACACGCTTAGTATCCTCCGTTCCTATCAAAACAAAACCTATATAAGTATTTTCTACTTCATCATTAAAAAATCCTTCTATACCCATCGTTAACTCCCAATCAGAGATCTTCCTGACAGTAGAGCTGCATGATTGACTCGAAAAAATAATCCCCACCTTTGTCGAATAGGTAGGGATTATTTAAAGGAATTCAATTCAATTCAATTCTAATACTTGATGAATTTCGTTCCCGGAACTCCGCAAATAGGACACTTTTCAGGTACTACTTTCTCAATGTTTCCGCAAATAGGGCAAAGATAGTAAAATACTTCTTCCTCTTGATCCAGATTATCTAGTGCCTCTTGATATAATCTTGCATGGACCTCTTCAGCCTTTAGAGCATATGTAAATGTTCTCACGGCAGCTTGATTTCCTTCTTCTTGAGCCACTTTCAAAAACTCTGGATACATACTTTGATATTCATGATTTTCTCCCATGATTGCATCCTTCAAGTTCTCAACTGTTGACATGATCTTACCCGCAACTTCAAAATGCTTTTGAGCATGAAGGATTTCGGCATCAGAAGCTGCTTTAAAAAGCTTTGCGGCATTCTTTTTACCATCGGCTTCTGCTTTTTTAGAGTAAGCGGAGTATTTTCGATTTGCCTGTGATTCACCCGCAAAAGCTGCCATTAAATTTTCTAAAGTTTTTTGGTTATCCATAATAATCCCTCCATTATTGTTTGTTCTAATCGTTAAGCAGTTCCAATGACGTCTGGCCAACATTAAATTCAGTTACCGCCTAAGATTGATGGTCATTGATTACTATAATATACCATAAAAGAAACCTTATTCAAGCAGGTTCATTCGAAAAGCCGGTTTATAGTAACACCTCATGTTGACTTAGAACGAGCCAAGTAAAAATAAGATTAAAAGTCATAACTAAAATTATATACAAGGTTGAAAATCTCTTCCGATTATGGCGCATTACTCTATTTAATTATGCTAAACGACAATAAATGACGTGTTATCAAACAACGCCTAGTATATACTCTTTTGGTATTATATGGTAATATTTAATTAAATATTACATATTTTTGAGAAAGGGTTGTTGTAACATGGCTAAACGTAATAAAACTATCAATACCGCTAGAAATACTCAAACTGCACGAATCATTGCCGTTGCTTCACAAAAAGGTGGAGTTGGCAAAACGGCAACCGTTACAAACATGGCCGTAGGGTTAGTTAGTCTTGGATATAAGACGGCGATCATCGACATGGATGCTCAAGGACACATTGCCTTATCCTTCGGCATTAAGAAGACTGATTTAAAGAAAACAATTTATGATGTTTTAATTGGTGAAGCGAGAATGAAGGATATTAAGCAGCATGCTTACGGGGTTGATCTCTACTTATCAAATGGATCACTTTCGGATCTCAGCCCAAAAGTCACAGCTCAGACAAATTCGAAGCTATTCCCAGCCCGTAAATACCTTCTAAGAAGAGCCATCAGTGAGATAAAAACACAATACGACTACATTCTCATCGACACTTCTCCAAGCAATGACATTCCAACTATGAATTCCCTGTTAGCCTCTACAGATATTATCATTCCTGTCCTTCCAGAGGGTCTATCAATCGATGGTATTTATGAAACAATTGGTCTAATAAAAAGCATTCAGGAAGAAGGTACTAAGGTCAATATTTTAGGAGTACTGCCCACTATGGTTCAAGACCATACTAATCTTCATCATGTAAAGCTCCAAGAACTGCGAAAAGAATTTGCTGAAACCCCAGACATAAAGGTATTTGAAACTGTTATCAAACGTGCTATACGTCATGGATTAGCGCAGACTCATGGTGAACCCGACATCAATAAAGCACCCGAATACCTTACGTTTGTAAAGGAAGTTTTTGCAATAGCATGAAAGGGAGTCCTCGCATTCTGTTACCTCATTAATTCCTGCTTTGTCAGTACAAAGCAGGAATTTGTTACTTTAATTTTCTTTTTAATTATCCTTGAGTGGGTAATATAGCAATCTCAAACCAATATTCTTTGAGCTTTTTTATTGCAAGAGTGAAACCCTCAAAGCTGACTGGTTTCTGAATATAACTGTTTGCACCGAGTTGATAGCAATTTTCGATATCTCTGAGATCGTTTGAAGTAGTTAATACAACAACTGGAATCTTCTTTAAGTTTACATCTGATTTTATTATTTTGAGCACGTCTTTCCCACCTGTTCCGGGTAAGTTTAAATCAAGCATGATAAGTCCTGGCAACTCATTCCTTTTGCCCTCATATTCTCCTCTTCCCATTAAATAATCTAAACACTCATCACCCATTTCAAATCTAAGAATGTTGTTTTTCATCCCTGCTTTTTTGAACGCTCTTAATGTAGTGTCAAAGTCTTCAGGGCTGTCCTCCACAATAATAATCAATGAAGTTGGACCATTTTTCATTTGCAGCCTCCTCGGAAATCATGAAAACGTTCCTTCTGTGACAGTAAAGTAAAACGTTGTTCCCTCATTTAATTTTGATTCTATCCATATTTTACCTCTTTGTAAGGTGACACACTTCTTAGCAATGGTTAGTCCTGCACCTGTGCCCCCTCCATACTTGTCTCTGGGATGCAGTCGTTTAAAAATCATAAAAACATTGTCAAAATGTTTTTCTTCTATGCCTATTCCATTATCTTTAACATAGAAGAATGGTTCATTAGATTCAGTGAATAAACATCCTACTTCAATATGCCTTTCAGGTTTATTATTATATTTCAAAGCATTTCCAATCAAATTCTTAAAAACCTCAGTTGTTCTGAATGGATCGCAGTTAACGACAGGTAAATTCTCATTAACGGTTATAACCGTAGGCCTTTCTCTTATGGATAGCTCTAAGGAATTGATTGCATCATCGATAATATCCTTTATTGAGACAGCTTTTTGATCGGTGGATGTTCTACCAAGTCGCGAAAAAAATAAGAGAGAATCAATAAACTGGTCTAGTCTATGAGTGAGTTTACTTACGGTCATAAGCATACTTTTTCCTTCATTATCTAGCTTATCAGCATAGTCTTCTAACAAAAAATCGGAATAATTGTTGATACCCCGCAAAGGTTCTCTTAAGTCATGTGAAGCAATATATGCAAAATCATCAAGTTCTTTATTACTTTTTTGCAATTCTTCCGTTAATCTTTCTAACTTTTCTTTTTCCTGGACTAGCTCTTGGTTCAATGTCTCTTCTATCTCCAACAAATCCGATATTTGTTTGTTTCTTTCCAACTGTTGCTTCTTTGCTAATCCCAAGTTACCAATCATCTTTGCTAATTTTAATAAAAACTCCATGGTCTGTTTAATCTTTTCTTCTGTAAACACTGGCATTTTATTTAATGCCTCAAGATAGAAGGATTCATTAAACCCAAATTCCTTAGCTTGCTTTTTAAAATATTTTACATTAGGAACTTCAAACAAGATTTGTCCAATGAAGAGGTTTCCCATATGAGTTCCTTCAATAATAATCGGAACTGCGACATCAATCAAACCGTTTTTGCACTTGTAGATATTATAATGTTCCCCTCTATTAAGTTGAGCTGCCAATACAGTGTCACTTTCCGTACACCGTTTACTCGTTATCGGATGAATTCTATGAAATTTCGTACATACATCTGACCAACCAGCGGACGTCAGAATTTTCCCTTCTAAGTCAAGTATGGCAGTCGAAAATTCCGTTGCTATAGTAAAGCTCTCCATAAGTGACTGGAGCTCTTTTATGTCGAAAAGCTCTGAAAATTCATATTCCATTAATACATTAACCCTCCTCGCCTTCCTCCTGGTTATTATCATAAACACTCAAACACCTTATGGTGTTTCTACCATTTTTCTTGGCCTCATATAATGATTGATCTGCATTCCTTAAACACTTATCAACAGTATCATTAATATCACTCATTTCTGCTATTCCTTGACTAAGGGTTACAACATCACTCACTGCAGAAGCCACATGTTTAATCCCCCTATTAATGATGTTTTGTCTAATTCTTTCTGCCACTCGATATGCTCCATTTAGTTTCGTATTAGGAAGAATCACCACAAACTCTTCTCCGCCATATCGTACGGCTATATCAGAAGGACGTAGTAAGGATAGTTTAATTTCCTGTGCAACGTTATGTAGACAATTATCCCCCTCCTGATGCCCATAAGTATCGTTATAATTTTTAAAAAAATCTATATCGAGCATTATCAAACATAATGGCTCATTTTTTCTCTTGCATTTTTTCCATTCAATCTCAACGCACTCATCAAAATATCGTCTATTGAAGATCCCAGTTAGAGAATCGTAATAGGTCTTGGAGGTTAATTCTGTCTCACGTTCTTTAATCTCAGTTATATCGTTGACTATTCCAATAATACCACTTACGTTTCCTAAAGAATCACGATAGGTGACCTTCTTGAAAATGACATATTTCCTCATATTATTAGGGTTAACGTACTCATGTTCATAGGTTTGTGTCGTGCCCGGATTATCCAATAACTGTCGATCCCTATTTGCATACGTTTCTGCATCATTTTTCTCGGAGATATCATAGACTGTTTTGCCAATAATCTCATCTTTGTTTAAACCAATGAACTCTTCGAAGGCCTTATTACACCCAAGATAGATTCCGTTTTTATCCTTATAGAACAAAGGCACGGGTATAATATTAGTCATTGTCTTAATGAACTCATTGTAGGATCTTTCTTTACGGTCTAAATCACTCTTTAGAATTCCTTTAAGAATACAGTTATGTAGTGATTCTCCTGAGATTTCACTCTTGATAATGTAGTGAAAGGCTCCCGCCTGAATAGATTCAGCAGCTACATTTTCATTTCCTTGCCCTGTCAGAAATATGATGGGAGTATCATCATTATAGCTCCTAAATTCTTTTATGAACTCAAGTCCATTCATCAATGGAAAATAATAATCTAAAATAATGCAATCAACCTTATCTTGCCTTAGTTTAACTAGAGCGTCTTCGGGATCTGTAAAGTCAACGATTTTATAATCACTATTCTGTTTCAAGATCATTTTCTTAATTGCAAAAATGTCATCTTCGCAATCATCAACAATTGCTATTATATTGTTCATTTCGACTTCCTTTCCCGGATATCCGCATCAATTTAACTTGAACTTACCTTTCTCCGAATTTTGCCCGTTTCCTTCTTTATAAATAAAGTATTTTCAAAAAGAAATTAAAAACGCTTTAATAATTAATACAACCAAACCTCCTAGACTTATTATATCTAGGAGGTTTGGTTTAGATGATATCTAAATTGTCACATTTTCTGTAGTAATGGATACTTCTCTCTTTTCAAACCAAATGCTATAAACTACGGGAATAATCACTAAGGTCAGTAACGTTGAGGCTATTAATCCACACATAATCGCTACAGACAACGGTTCAAACAGGTCACTCCCAGAGAGGGCTAAAGGAACAAGACCAATGACTGTCGTCATGGCGCTCAGAAAAATGGGTCGATAGCGTTTACTCACGGCGTCAAAGCAGGCTTCCGTTACTGACATCCCCTCTTTGCGGGCGCTGTTGATATATTCGATCAATAGAATGGCATTTTTAATCACTATTCCCATGAGACTGACAACCCCAACTAGTGCAGTAAATGAAAGGGGTTGTCCGAAAGCAAACAGACCGATGATAACACCGAAGAGTGAGAGGGGGATCGTGATAAAGATGATGAAGGGCTGCAAGAAAGAGCGAAACTGGAGCATAAGAATGACATAAATAGCTAAGAGGGCAAATAAAGCAGCTGTTCCCAGATCGCCGAAATTATCACTGATATTTTTCGCTTCCCCCTTATAGGAGAGGCTAACCCCTTTTAACACCTCTGGGTTTTGGGCAAGGATTTGTTTGAGATTATTTTCGATGGTAACAGCACTGTAGCCTGGTTTAACCTGGGAAGAGACAGTGATGGCCAGCTCACGGTCGTATTTGCGAATCGTGGGAATAGATGCTTCCAGGCTAAATGTTGCAATTTGTTTGAGTAAGACTTTCTGGTCACTAAGCGAGGATTTGATGACCAGGTTTTCCAAGGCTTCTTTAGACTGAATATCACTCGTTACTAAGACGGGGTATTCATTACCACCTTTACGCAAAACGGTTGCTTCTGCTCCCTTTAGAGCAATATTAATTTGGCGTTCTATGTCGTATTTGGTAATACCCGATTGAGAAGCTTTATCATGATCAATATTAACCTCAAACTGATATTCAGAACTATCCAAGTCGTCCTCTACATTTAAGGTCCCTGGGATAGCTACCAGTTGATCATGGATATAGTTAACTGCCTTGGTCAGGGCCTGCTGATCGTTACTGTTAATTTGGATACCTATGGGGGTACCAGGGAAAGCCTTTTCCAGCAACTCAACCCGAGCTGTTCCTCCAATCAAGCGTTCGTTCAAATGTTCTTGCATATAAACGGCCATTTCCTCATTGGACTTAAACCGACCGCCTTTGGCTAAGTCCACTTTCAGCAGCACCTGGGCAAAATCTTGGGATTGAGTTGATTGTTCAACTGTTAAATAGAATTTAGGAAGTCCTTCCCCTACGGAGGTTGTATAATCCAAGACTTCTTTTTGGGCAGAAACTAGCTTCTCTACCTGTTGAGCTACGCGGTCTGTGTTGTCCAGATCAGCAGAAGTTTCAGCATGGATATTTATATAGAACATATTAACGTCCGCCTTTGGAAAAAACATTACTGGTAACTTAAGGGCTAAAAGAGCAGTAAGCCCGAATATGGAGAGGGCTATAAAAAGGGTCAGTTTCTTATAGTTCATGCTGATTGCCAGAAAGCCCTGATAGAAGTTTTTCACCGGGGATCGCTTGTAAACTTTCCCCTTTTTAAGTTGATCAAAAAAGATATACGCTAGGACGGGAGTGACAAAGATAGCGACGATAAACGAGGCAGCAACAGCTAGAATCACAACCTCAGGCAAGGAATGCAGGAACTCTCCCGCCGGACCTGGTACAAAAAGCATGGGAGCAAAAGCTGCCCCAGTGGTTAATGTAGCCGTAAATACAGGTAAGACAGCTCGCTTTGTGCCGTTTACACAGGCGGACATTTTTTCCATTCCCTGATCGATTAGGACCTGAATCGAATCAATAATTACGATAGCATCATCGACCAGTATTCCTAAGGAAATGATCAATGCGGCAATGGAAATCTCATGCACTTTAATTTCAAGGAGATACATGGCAGAAAAAGCAATTAGAATAGAAAGTGGTACGGCGGTCGAAGCCACAATAGCATTTTTTAGACCCATCCCAAGGAAAACCACGGCCAGTACCAAGGCAATCCCTTCCAGCAGGTTTTCAAAGAAATTAGTCACACTTTTATCAACATTAGCCGGTTGATAAGTGACCTCATCAACAATTAAGCCCGGGGGCAATTGTTGTTTCAACTGATGAAGTATTGTCTGAACCTCGTGACCAATCATGACAATATTATCATTTTCAGAGAAGAATGCGCTTAACAAAATAGCATTATTTCCATTTTCTCTGATGCGGGTCGTGGAATCTGCTAATCCCCAGGATACCTTGGCGATATCCTTTAAATAAACTATAGCTCCCGTAGCTTTTGAAATAGATACTACACAATTTTCAATGTCCTGAAGGGAGTTAAAACTGCCAGAGATACTGACATTGATCTTGGAAGTTCCGTCACTTAGGGAACCCGAAGGAATGTTGACATTTTGAATTTTTAAGGCATTGACTATATCCTCTAAGGACAGGGCAAGTTGATTCAACCTTGAGGTATTGACTTCAACTTGAGCTTCTTTTGTTTGTACCCCGTCAACTTCAAAACGGGTAATGCCCTTGATTTTGCTTAACTCATTTTTATACTGATCAGCAAAATCGGAAAGCTGTTCATAAGAATATTGATCGCCAGAAAGGCTTAGGATCATGCCGGGAGTATCTGCTAAATCTGTTTGAACCTCAATCTTTTGGCACTCAGATGGAAGAGTGCTTTGGAGATCATCCATATAGCGCCTCAAATCCAGCCAAGCTTTATCAACATCTGCGTCATTTTGTAGCTCTAAGACGACGATGGAAACGCTGTTTCGGGAATATGAAGAGGAAGTTTTATAACCTGGGACTTCAATGGTTTTATCTTCGATAACTTTAGTGACGAGTTTTTCTACATCCGCAGGTTCTGCGCCTGGATAAATCGTCTGTATAATGGCAAAAGGGGCGTTCACCTTCGGGCTTTCCTGTTTAGGTATGACATAAAAACTATAAATTCCCAGCAATAAGGCTATGAAGGTGAAAAAAAGGGTAAACCGGCGATTATGGATGACTTGGTAAATTATCCCCTTATCCATCATTGTCCTCCTGCCGTCTGAGCCATCGTAACCGTCATGCCCTCACTCAATTCCTTCATACCCGAAGTAACCAGGTTATCTCCCGGCTTGAGCCCTTCGACCCGAACATTAAATCCTTGACTGTTTTTTAGGCTGATATTTCTCTTGACAGCCCGATCACTTTCGACGATAAATACGTAATCTTCACCGTCATTCATCACCGCAGAAATAGGGATCCAGATTCCTTGCTCTGTACCAGAAGCCAAGGAAACATCGGCTGTGGCACCAATAAAATAGGCCTCGGCCGGAATTTCTTTCGATAATTTAATCTCGGTGTTATAGGTACGAGTCTCGCTATCCGGCAATTGATCAATGTGGGTTACTTGACCCTCTCCCGTAAAGTTACTAACTTTAACCTTAACTCTTGTCCCTAACTTAGTCTTCGCAGCATCGGTCTGGTCAAGGCCGACATTGATCACCTGCTCTTGGCTGCGGACGACGATGACAGGGTATCCTGCGGCTAGATTTTCTCCTTCCTTATACAGGATATCTGTCACATAACCGGCCATATCCGAATAGAGTTTCGTATCGGACAAGGCATTTTGATTAACTTCTACATCGAGTTGAGCCTTCTGGTAAGTGGACTCCTTTACGTCCATATCCAGTTTGGCTTTATCCAGATCCAACTGAGCCAAGGCTCCAGCCTTAGCGAGTTCCAGATACTTAGTATATTGATTTAAGGCATCCTGATAGACTTGTTCAGCCTGAGAGAGATTAATTTGCGAATTACGCAAAGCTAGGGAAAGATCCGTCTGATCTAGGCTAGCCAACAGTTCTCCCTGCTGGATGGCTTTCCCTTTATGTACATTCAGCAGAACCAGTTTTCCTGGGACTTTAAAACTGTACTTTTTTAATTCCCCATAGCCGATAACGCCTAGGTACTCCGACTGGACTGGCTGGGACTGTTCGCTCAACGAAGAAACCGTTACTGGTCGGGTAATCTCCACCGGATTCGTATCCGTCGGCTGAGAACCACAGCCGGTTAATAAGGCGGGAAGCAACAGAAACGCTAGAATGGTAATAGACAGTTGCTTACGTTTCATCATTTGTTTATCAAATCCCCTTCACAACGATTTAGGATGCCATAAAATAAAAGCTTTTTCATTTGCTCAAGGAGTTGATGAATCGTGATATCATTAGCATTTAGAAATTGGTCTTCCATGGGTGACAGAACTGTCTTAGTAAATGTCAGCAACATAATAGCCGGATCAAGATCATCCCGAATGTCCCCTCGGGAGATACCCTCTTCTAAGGCGGCCATAGCCATTTGTTCCCGAAAACGGCGAATTTCATCAATCGTCTTTTGTTCCGCAGGAAAGTAACGCTGCAGTTCATTGAGGGTTCGGAAGGGAATGGCCGGATAAGAGTATACAGAGAGGATAGCATTCAGCTTTTCAAACCATGTTGGACAACGATCAACTTCTTGTAACACTCGTTGTTTTTCGATTTCAGCAGCTCTTTGCACGATTTCTGAGATCAGTTCATTTTTAGAGGTAAAATACTTATAGATGGTTTTTTTACTCATGCTAAGTTCGCCGGTAATGTCATCTAATGTAAAGCCTCTTAACCCATATTTTTTGATAGACTCTGTAGCAGCCTGGACAATTCGCTCACGCATGATTTAACCCCCTGATTCCCATTCGCTGGCACAGCTTACGGTTACGAAGGAAACTATACCAGTATCTTTAGTTTACTATTAGTAAGACATAGGATCAAGAGAAAAAAACTCAGCCACTAGTTCCGGCGGGTACATACCTGAAGTCTGTATGTCATAGTATTACCTTAGTTACAAACTAGACAATTAAACGAAAGGAACTATGTACATGCGTCTTCCTCATTTATACCCCCTATTGAGGGGAAGAGTTACAATATTTATAATGATTGTATTGCTTAAAATCTTCCTCCTGCGCAGCTTTGTATTCCCTCAGACGACGAATATACAAGTCCTTCTCTGGGAATTAGCGTCCTTAGTAATAATTTTCGGCCTATTAGAGCTAACCAAACCTCGTACAACCGCTTTGTTTTGGATCATTAACCTTCTACTATCTACTTACTTTATGGCCAATGTTATATACTATAGTTATTTTGGTCAGCTCCTTAATTTCCATGCCATCCTGCAGTTCCGTTTAATCAACGAACTTAATACAAGCATTTTTGATCTGTTCTCCCCGGCCTACTTTGTTTTCTACGTTGATTTTATTCTTTTATTTATTCTGCAGCCTTTCATCAGTCTCTCAAAAAGAGTACTTCCCTTTTCTAGATTCGAAAAATCGCCTAAAGTGACAACCTTCTTCCCCTCCCTTACACATCGTCACAAAACCACCTCTGCTTATTACCACAAAACTATCCTTATAGTTATTTTACTAGCTTTGTTTCTTTCTCTCCTGAATATCGGCTTTTATTCTACCAAAGATAACAGGATGGCAATGACCCGCGATGTTGGATTGTTTAATGCCCAGGGTTACGAGCTTTACAAGTATTTAAGCAAAAGCAACGAGACCTCCTTGAAATCGGAACAGTTCAACCAAGCTGCTGTTAACCAGCTTAAGCAAATCGAGCCCATCCTCTGGCCAAAGTATTTCGGTTCAGCTTCAGGTAAAAACGTCATCTTAGTACAATTGGAGTCAACCCAAAACTTTCTCATTGGCCTATCCGTTAATAATCAAGAAATCACCCCCAATCTAAACAACCTCGTAAAACAAAGTCTGTACTTTTCTCATTTTTATAGCCAGATCGGCCAAGGAAACACCTCTGATGCCGAATTCATTACTAACACTTCGATCTACCCCTTGAAAAAAGGCGGTATCTCTACTGATTATGTAGATATGGACTATCCCTCTTTACCACGACTTCTTAAAGATAAAGGTTATACATCGTTCACCTTCCATCCCAATGATGTAACTTTCTGGAACCGAGATAACCTTTACCCTTCTCTTGGATTCGATAAATACTTTGATAAGGATTACTACCGAGACGAAGACCGTCTGGGTCAATGGGGTTCCTCTGATGAAGTACTATTTAAAAAAGCTCTACCTATTTTAGTTGATTACCGGAATAGGAATCAACGGTTTTACGCCAGTCTTATAACCCTTACCAATCACCATCCTTATGTCCTACCCCAACACAAAAAACAAATCATGCTTCCATCTAAACTCGAAGGAACTACTATAGGGAACTACCTATCCTCCGTGAATTATCAGGATTATGCTTTAGGGAAATTTATAAACGATCTTAAAGTAGCTAACCTCTGGGAGGATTCAATCTTTATCGTCTTTGGGGATCATTTTGGGGTTACCAAGGTCATGGAAAGAGAACACAAGGATACTCTAACTCATTTATTGGGGAGAGAACATGATGTAATCCATGCTCTAAATGTACCTTTGCTTATCCGAGTTCCTGGTCTAAAGCCTCAAGTGATTGATTCTCCTGGTGGGCAAGTCGATCTCCTTCCTACCGTTGCAAATTTACTAGGCGTCACCTTAGGTCAGCAGATCACTTTTGGCCAGGATATCTTGAATCATCCTCAAAACTTGCTTGGTTTTCGTTTTTATCATCCTGAAGGAACATTTATAACTTCAGATTTACTGCATATGTCTGGAAGCAAGATTGGGCATTCCTTAGACAATCGCACTATCACGAGAAATGACGAGTTTTTCCTTAAAGAAGAACAACGAATCAAATCACTCATGCAGCTTTCCGATGGCTATCTCCAATACTTAGACCATAAAGAAAATGCTTCGGTTTTGTTGAATCAGTAGCTGCTCTCTTAATTAATAACTCCTAAAGGATAGTTAAATTTAAAGGTGGAGAATTTGAAAATGTATTATCTTGATAACGGCATACGTCGAAGCAAAAACGGCTGGTTTTTCCTCATCGGATTAACCCTGATTTTTGCTGTGCTATATCTTGGGTCCGCTCTCTTTCCTGGGCCTATCGATCCCTCGGTTACTAAGTATTTTTCCTTAGCTATGGCTGACAAGGCCAGATTATACAATTCAACACCCCGCCTCCTCTTTATATTGAAGTTTCTCCTGCAGATTGTCCTATTATTTTGGTTACTCTTTAGCCACAAGGGACAGACTCTCTTCCATCGCCTACAAATGATTTGCAGGGATTATTGGTTGACCTCCGCAGTATCCATACTATGCATATGGCTTTTATCCAAAGCTCTGTCCCTTCCCTTTTCTTATTACATCGGGTATTACTGGCAAAAAGCCTGGGGTTTTAGTACACAAAACCCGGCAGGTTGGTGGATCGACTATCTGAAAAATTCCGGAATTGAGCTCCTGATCACTCTGGTGGGAGGTCTACTTTTTTTCTGGCTCGTCAGTCGGTTATCACGCTATTGGTGGTTGGTGGGGGCTATTCTCTTTAGTCTCTGGCTCGTTATTGCACACTTTTTTTTGCCCATCATTATCTCTCCACTTTTTAACAATTTTGAACCTTTAACCGATTCTGCTGCTATAAGTATAGTTGATGATCTTGCTCAAAAAGCCGGACTAACCATTGATGATGTATTTGTCATGGATGCCAGCAAGCAAACGACTTTGGCCAACGCATATTTTACCGGGGTAGGTAGGACTAAACGAATTGTCATTTACGATACTCTCCTAGATAATTACTCTTTACCTGAGGTCAAAGCAGTCATTGCACACGAAATGGGACATTGGAGACAGAACGATATCATCCATGGGCTCTTCTACGGAATAGTAGGAACTTTCACTGTCTTTGGTTTACTGACAGTCCTTTTAAAACCTTGGCTAACTAAAAACAGAGAAAAGCCGCCTCAGCTCTGGGCAGCTTTACAACTGGCACTACTCCTTATTCTTTTTGTAAGCAGTCCTCTGCAAAGTTCTATCTCCAGAGGAATGGAATTCCGTGCGGACCGGTTTTCACTTGAACTGACCAGAGACCTCTCCGGAGGAATCCAATTGCAGAAAAACCTTGCCAGTCGGAGTTTATCTGATTTGTCTCCTCCCCCCTTCATCGTCTGGTTCAGTTATAGCCATCCCCCAGCCCTGTCCAGAATAAACTCCTTAGAAAAGGCATACGCTCAGACTCTAGATTCCTTAAATCCCAACAGATAATGCTATATATTTTCGGCACTGCCCTGCAAATATGTTTAGGTTTATGTCATCCTGAGCGATAGCGAAGGATCTAGATCCTTCAGTCGTTCCTCCTTCAGTATGACATAGCGATGTTGCTTTTATAGCAATGACAAAAGCTGGCTGGAGTTTTGATTCATCAGTGGTCCCCCAAACTGGCATAGGGGTCTGATAGTCCAAAAAGAGTCGTGGGGCCTGCTCAGTTCAGGCCCCACGACTTTATTAATTTAATTATGAGCTTCTTCTGGGGCAGGCTTCCCTGCCTCAATCAACACTTTACTGCCTAACAAGAAAAATCCCTGTATAAACAACAATATGCCCGTTCCTATAAGAAGCCACTCTATTTTAATAATGTCGGCAATTGGTCCGAAGACGAGCATCCCCAGCGGCATCATCGAGGTTGCTATCATTCCTAACACCCCGAATACTCTGCCTAAATAATCCCCTTCAACTTTCTCTTGTAATAAAACTGTAGAAGGGGTATTAAATACCGGCATTGCTACTCCAGTCAAAACCATGAAGATCAAATAAATCCCAAAAACAGGAACAAGCCCCAGGGCCAAAGTACAAGCACCGATCATAAAACTCGCTAATGCCATGGTATGAATCTTATTTTTAAAACCACCCCATGCAGCAATAAGGAGTCCCCCAGCGGTCATACCTATTGAGAAAGTAACTTCTATGGCACTCAAACGCCAAACCTCCTCACCGAAAGTGCGCGTAACCTGTAGTGGGGTTAGAAAGGCGGCAGGTGCAATTAGGACAAAGAAAAAAGCAAAAAATACAAAAAAGCTCTTTAGAAAGCTGTGGTTATTAATATAGGCCAAACCTTGTTTGAAATCACTGAAATAGCTGGTTGTTTGCTTTTGTAGGGCCTTCGCATGAACTGGAATATCTAAAAATATCAGCAATGTAATTATCGCTATAGCAGCCGTAATTACGTCGATAAAGAAAATGGTTTCAAGAGAAGCTATTGTAAGAAGTCCAGCACTAACCATGGGAGAAATGAGCAGTACAATGGATTGAATACTTGCATTCGTCCCGCTCACCTTGGTTAGCTTTTCCTCAGGCACAATCTGCGGAAGGATGGCCCCAACCGCTGGTGTTTGAATACCTGTCCCAATCGCCCGAACGGCAGACATCACAAATAGCAGCCAAAGCGCCTCGTATCCCATTAAAAACAAGATGGCCAATATTAGTGTTGCAATCGCGATCAGTGCATCCGACAGAATGATAAGCATTTTGCGATTATAGCGATCAGCCCATACACCCGCCACTGGAGACAGTATAAACGCAGGCACAAAGCCGCAAATAATCGATATAGTCATCATAACGCCCGACTGAGTGGTTAATGTGATATACCACATGATGGCATGCTGAACTAAAGCAGATCCAAAGAGAGATATGCTCTGGCTTCCTAAAAACAAAACAATATTCTTTTTGAAGGTTTTCTCTTTGTTAAGGTCTCTTGCCTGACCATTAGACTCTTTCAAACTATTCACGTCCTTTTTTATCTCTAACTCTATATCTAACCTCTATTCATTCTATAGTAAATTTGGTTAGCAAAAAGCACAGGCTACCTGCCTGTGCTTATAGTAAGAGATAGTTCATTTTATGAAAAATATTAGGTCTTAACGCAACTAGCCTTATTACAAAATTGTAGAATAAGGTTCCAAAAATAGACAGACCAATCCCATTTACTCTGCAAGCAAGCAGATCCTTTGAACGTATTCAATTAACGGTTCAAAGTTTGTAGTCTTAGTCTAATCGATGAAGTCACTAGGAACCCTCCATTTCTTTAAAGAGAACTTAATCATAACATAAATCGAGTTTTCAATCAAACTTAGCATCTTAATTTTTTCTATTGGAAAAAACTAAGAATACTAATTCAAACATTGATATTGAAACTAAACAAAATATATCACAAAAACTTGGGAATAATAAACCAAATCTTAAAGGAGGTTATATGATGGCGGAAAATCAATCAAAAGAAAAGTTCTTAGGGAACCCCATTGAAAGGCATGACACGGCTGCATGGCGAGGACATATCGAAAGTGTTAAACCCGAATCAAATGTTCCTATCCCTAGCGAGGAATCCGTGCACAATGCCAAGGAGTGGGTTGATTCTAATTCGCTCTCATAATTTGCAAACTAAAATGGCTCCCGTCCAGTTATGGATGGGAGTCATTTTAGTTAGTAGACTAATATTGCATCTCTGCAAAACGTTTTAAGGTCTGATATTTTTCTCGCGCATGTCCTTCTGCCGCGTCGAACATTTCTTGAGCGGCATCTGGAAATACATTCAGGAGAGACGAATAACGTATTTCACCTTTTAAGAAGTCTTGGAAAGAAGCCGTCGGTTCTTTCGAATCAAGTATAAACGGGTTCTTACCTTGATCTTTAAGCCTGGGATCATGTCTCCAGAGATGCCAGTACCCCGATTCAACAGCTTTTTTCTGTTCAAAGATGCTCGTACCCATACCAGATTTGATTCCGTGGTTTACACAAGAGGAGTAAGCAATGATGATAGACGGCCCACGATAGCTTTCTGCTTCAGCAATTGCTTTAATCGTTTGATTCATATTTGCTCCCATAGCGATTTGGGCAACATAGACATAGCCATAGGTTGCAGCAATGAGACCTAGATCTTTTTTACGAACTCTCTTTCCTGCAGCCGCAAATTTAGCAATGGCGGCAGTTTGGGTTGCTTTGGAAGCTTGGCCACCCGTATTCGAGTAAACTTCAGTATCCATTACAAGAATATTGATGTCATCTCCGCTCGCGATGACATGATCAATCCCATTATATCCAATATCATAAGCGAAACCATCCCCGCCGAAGATCCAAACAGAGGGTTTGATGAGATAGTCTTTCTTTTCCTTGATTTCGGAAAGGATTGGATTGCCCGCGATATCTTCCGCTTGCATTGCTTCAAGCACTCTGGCTGAGGCTCTCTTAGAACCTTCTCCGTCCTCCATATTTTCCAGCCATTCTCGGAAGGTTTCTTTGAGATTTTCGCTAATCGAGCTCTCTAAGCCTTGTTGCATTAGTTGAGCAAGTTTAGCTCGAATTTGCTTTGAACCAAGATACATACCATAGCCAAACTCTGCATTATCTTCAAAGAGTGGATTCATCCAGGCGGGTCCTTTACCTTCTGCATTAACTGTATAAGGAACAGAAGGTGCACTTCCGCCCCAGATGGAGGAACAACCCGTAGCGTTGGCAATCATCATCCGGTCACCATACAACTGGGTAATAAGTCTAGCATAAGGTGTCTCACCACAGCCTGGACAAGCTCCATGGAACTCAAGCAGTGGGCGGGCGAATTGACTTCCTTTTAAAGACTTAACATCCATGAGATGCCGTTTTTCAGTCACATTTTTAATAGCATATTCCCAGTTTTCCGACTCCATTTCAATCTCATGGTCAGCGGGTTTCATAATAATTGCCTTCCCTGGTGCAGGACATATATCTGCACAGTTTCCGCAACCAGTACAGTCAAGGGGCGTAACCTGAATCCGATAATGATAACCTTCCAGGGCTTTGCCAATCGGTTTCTTAGTCTTGAAGGTATCTGGGGCCTTTGCTAACTCGCTATCATCTAAGAGGAAAGGACGAATGGTTGCATGAGGGCAGACATAGGAACACTGATTACATTGAATACACTTGTCGATTTGCCATTCGGGTATGTAAACGGCTATACCACGTTTTTCGTAGCGTGTTGTGCTTAAGGGGAAGGTTCCATCCTCTACCCCGACAAAAGCACTACATGGCAAATCTTCTCCTTCATGACGGGCCATTGGACGTTGAATGTTTTTTACAAAGTCAGGCTCATCTTTAATAGGCATATTCTCATCAGGAACCTCAGCCCAAGAACCAGGAACCTCAACCCTATGTAAAGCTTCAATTCCACGATCAACAGCCTTATGATTCATCTCTACAATATTGGAACCCTTCTTGCCATAAACTTTCTGTATGGAGTCTTTTAAGTATTGAATGGCCTCCTCGACAGGGATCACCTTAGCTAGCTTAAAGAAAGCGGACTGCATGACCATGTTGATACGTCCGCCGAGCCCGATTTCCCCAGCAATGGAAACGGCATCAATAATATAGAAATCAATGTTGTTCTTAGCAATATAGCGCTTAAGGGCAGCTGGCAAATGATCTTCTAGTTCATCTGCTCGCCAAGGACAGTTTAGAACGAAGGTTCCGCCCTTTTTCAGACCCTTTAAAATATCGTAGTGATAAATAAACGACTTATTATGGCAAGCAATATAATCTGCATCAAATACCAAATAAGAGGATTTGATGGGCTGCTTACCAAAACGCAGGTGAGAAATTGTCGTTCCACCGGATTTTTTACTATCATATTCAAAGTAGCCTTGTACATTAAGGTCAGTATTATCACCAATGATTTTTATCGCACTTTTATTTGCTCCAACTGTACCATCAGAGCCAAGTCCCCAAAACTTACACCGAATAGTTCCTTCTGGCGAAGTGTCAATAGTCTCTTCGATTGGTAAAGAGGTGTGGCTCACATCATCAATAATGCCAATGGTAAAGCGGTCCTTCGGCTGAGCCTTCTTTAAGTTTTGGTAAGCAGCAAGAATTTGAGAAGGAGTAGTATCTCTAGAACCTAAACCATAACGTCCTCCCACGATGATTGGTTTTGAGGTCTCGTGGTTAAAAATTTGTAAAACATCGAGGTATAGAGGTTCACCAGTAGATCCAGGTTCCTTGGTTCGATCAAGGACAGCAATCTTCTTAACGGATTTAGGCAGTACATCAAAGAAGTATTTTTTAGAGAATGGACGATATAGGTGTACTTTTATCAGCCCGACCTTTTCTCCCCGTTGCGCCATAAAGTCGATGGTTTCTTCAATGGTGTTACAAACAGAACCCATGGCCACAATAATATTTTCAGCCTCGGGATCCCCATAGTACTGGAAGGGATGATACTCGCGTCCGGTAATTCTCTTAATCTCCTTGAAATAATCTTCAACAATATCAGGTACAGCCTCAAAGAAAGGGTTTGAAACCTCACGACCTTGAAAATAAATGTCCGGATTTTGGGCTGTACCCCTTAGGACGGGATGGTTAGGATTTAGAGATCTTTCTCGAAATTCTTTTATTTTTTCAAAGTCTACTAGACCAGCAATTTCATCATAACTTGTGGTCTCGATTTTTTGCACTTCATGAGAGGTTCTGAACCCATCAAAAAAATGCAAAACCGGTACCCTTGATTTAATCGCTACAAGGTGAGAAACAAAGCCTAAATCCATAGCTTCTTGAACATTGTTAGCGCAAATCATCGTAAAGCCTGTTTGACGAGCGGCGTTTATATCTTGATGGTCTCCAAAAATTGACAAAGCTTGTGTTGCTAAGGCCCTAGCACTAACGTGGAAGACTGCCGGCACTAGATTTCCTGCCATTTTATACATTTCTGGAATCATCAGTAGTAACCCTTGGGAAGCCGTATAGGTTGTCGTCAGTGCACCGGCTTGAAGTGAGCCATGTACTGCTGCTGCAGCTCCAGACTCGGATTGCATTTCTACAACTCTTACCGGTTGGTCAAATAAATTCTTTTTACCATGTGCCGACCATTCATCAACTCCCTCAGCCATTGGGGAAGAGGGCGTTATAGGGAAGATAGCTGCAACCTCAGTCAGAGCATAGGATGCTTCGGCTGCAGCCTGGTTTGCATCCATTGTTTTCATTTTCTTAGCCACATATAGACCTCCTCTAAGAGAACTTTAATCATAAGTTTGAATTAGTATTCGTCAATGGTGTAGAAATCATTCTCAGGCCCAATTTTTATTTGATGCGTCATAGTTTGCTTATAGTTAGTAAATTATAAGTATGAATAGTATCATCGAAGGAGTAAATAATGGATAATAAATTAATCTTTCGCTTGAAACAATTTTATACCTTAGAAACCTTTCAAGTTGCCTTTTACAATGCACAATCTAATTCTGCTACGGATGAATATTACAAAAAGGCTTTTGAAAAAATGGTAGAAATAGAACAAGGACATGCTGACTATTTTGCCAATATAATCGACAAAGCCAATGAGGAGGTTCCTTCTGTCATCGGTTCAGTTTTACAACTAGCCGGTAGTTTTGTAGGTGAAACCGTTGAATCCATTGGTCAACATAGTACTTGCAAATTTGGTGTTACTCTAGAAAATGAGGCAATGAAAGCTTATCGTAAGTTTATTCAGGAATCGAAAGAACAGGAATACCGAATTATCAGAGATATTCTTATGGAATATCTTCTCGACGAAGAATTCCACACCTATTGGCTTAGAGAATATATGAATAACCATCCAAATTAAAACAAGAAAACCGCTACGCGTCTTTTTACTATACATGTCTTTGCTATGAAAGAAACTCAGGGCGAAAACAGGGGGACAGGTGCAGTGTTTTGAAACACTATACCTGTCCCCCTGTCGTTCGTTCCTGTTTCGTTCGCCCCTGTTTCGTTTCGCTTTAGAGTATCTTTACAATATTATTGACCTTTGCCTTGTCTTCAATATATTTTACACTGATCACATCACCGATTTTAAGGAAGGGTAATCTTTCTGATTTAGAGATATTTGCAGTAAAGATATCCTCCTCTCCCTCCAACAGAATGTAGTAATACGTGTTCCCTTCGATCACAAGGTTTTGAATATCTATAATCTTAGCGGTTAGTTCAAATTGTTCTTTAAGGTCATATTCCTCCTTTTCTGTTTTTGCAATACCTTTATTCGTAAATTCACTTACCGTTTCTTCTACGGTAACACCTATGACGACTTTTTGATAATCCGCAGCATCAACTAAAGCATATAGCTTAATAAGCCCGGCGTTGTCTTTTAAAGACATAAAATACGTTGGTTTTCCGTTGATATTCAAAAGAATAGGGAATGTCGAGACATAACCTTTCTCTTGTACCGCACCTTGGGCGCTATCCATAGCAGAATACTCCTCAGCTGACGGAATACTGTAAAACGTTGTTTCCTTGGTACGTAAATTGACTAAAATAAAACCAATATTAGATTCATCCCGCACCACAGAGGTTATTCCAGTATACAAATATACATCATCATTTATGGCCAGATAGTTGTATCCATCTGTTGTCGCCAGAACCCCTTTTTGTCCGAATATAGAATTAATAAAACCTCCTTGATATTTACCATTATAATTAACTTGTTTTATCACAAGCTCGGACCCAAAGACTGTATCTACCCATGAAGGAACCTCTTCAATCCCCATTTTTTGGTACTCTCCTGTTGAAGCGTTCAACATAATCACTTCTTTAACATCCGCTCCACCAAAAAGACCTATTTTCTTTACATGCACAGCTACAATCCAATATGGAGTTCCTTGATCGTCGACTTCAAAGCTAAAGTCGCCAAAAATATTGGTCGGATACTTAAATCTTAAATATCGTTTTGCATAACTTCCGAACCGTTCACTTTCAGAATACATGATGTTCTGGTTTGGTTTTTCCAGAGTTACTTCACCATTAATCATATTGACCACAATATAATTTGGAATTCCGGCCTTCTTATTATTCAGCCACTTAAAAAACCCAGCATATTCCAAGGGAGAAACTCTAACCGGTTTTCCTTGGTAATTAATTTGTGTGTAATCCGGAGCTACGCTAAATTGCGAGACCAATTCAACAATCTCACCCATTTTTCTATCCCCGAGTCTTTGAGCCGTGTCTCTATCAACAGTTGGGACTTGATCAAAGGTTATTTCAGTAACATCTTCAGTAAAACTCCCTTCCTGCTTTTCAATTAACTTGGCATATTGTTGAGCATGGAATATTGGCATTGAATAAATTACCATTATTCCTCCCGCTGCTATTACAAGCACTGACAGAATCAGTAGATAAGACCATAGTTGATTCTTCACGATCATCTTTTTTTGGACGGCTACTTGGGGCAACATGAATAATCCTGCACCCAAAAGAAGCATTGTGGAGACGTAAATCCAAAAGCCTCCAGATTGAATGTTGATGGGTACTAGGACAAAGTAATATGAAATTAAGATAAGTGCTGCCCATAAAATAGCAGGAACAATTATTCCTCTTGAATTTTTCATAGTTTTGGTTCCTTTCTCTTTTCAGGTTTTAATACTCATGACACAATAAACACTTCGCTAGAATTCTTAAAACTCCTCTTTACGTACTTAAACCGAACATGCCGATCTCCCTTGGCAATCTGGTTGGATACTATTGTCTGGCAGGAACTAACATAATTGTGGTCATATGACCATAATTATGTTATTATTTCCCTTAAATCATACATGTTATAAATATCTAGCCGAAGGAGTAATTGTGATGGTGTTAAAAGGCCTTAGCTCAAACTAACTGAGCTAAGGCCTTTAATTACAAATTTTAAATCTATTCTAGGATAATAGGCCCACCAGTACTAATTCTAGGGGCTGTTAATTAGATCTTATTAAGCTTTTAAGCGAACTGCTGGTTTTTCTTTGGTTCGCAACAAAACTAAAGCAATGGTTATCCCTGTTAACAGTAAGCCAAATATAGTGGCAATACCCTGTACTATCACTGTGGCCGGAATATAAAAGGATTGCAAGCCTGACTGTACTTTATAGCCTAAACCCAAGAAAAGCGAATGAATTCCGGGAATATAAGCGACTTGATACATAATATGCCCTGCCAGAACTAAAGGAGTAAAGGCAAAAACCAGCTTGACACGTAGGGATGCGGCTTTTGTTTTAAAGGGTTTTGCGATCATCCAAGCAAGTATTCCACCAGTAATACCTGCCCCCCAATAACTAAGACTAAACAAAGCTTTCCAGGAGGTAGTAGCCCCTAAAATCTCAGACGATGAAAAGTAGTTAAGTGGACCTAGGATACCTAACATTACTCCAATAAAAACTACATAACCCTGGTTAACTCGAACTAAATGCCATACTTCCCGGCCTGCAAGTCTTAAATTAACTTGCACAGAACCATTAGGACAATTTCGCACACAGTTGAAACACAGTTTACAATCCAGGTTATTGTCTAAGAAGGGAAGATGTTGAGACATTGGACAGCCTGCAGCATTCTCTGTGCCGACGTAGCACTCGAAGGTTGTACACTTATTCAGACATACCGAGGCATCTGCTCGAATCTCTAACATTGAACCCACCGAAGCCGTCCCGATAAATCCTCCCAAGGGACAAAAATGTCGGCACCAAGTATGGCGTGGATAAAGGACTGCGATCAAAATCGCACTAACTTGGATCCCTATTAATAAGATAGCAGTATAACTAGGATTAAAGCGCATATCCGTAATTACTTCAACCCAAAAGATCATGAGAAACAAGAAACTGACCAGGAGATAATCGTATTTTATAATAAATTCAGGAATCCCCCGGTTCTTATGCACCCTTTTTTGCACAAAATCCATAATTGTTGAAAACGGACATACCGTGCACCACAATCTACCTAAGAAAGGAGAAATTAATGCCAAAGCCGGCCACCATAACCCCCACACTAAAGCAAAGATCTTAGTGGAGACCGCAACTTGAGGATTAAATAGCAATAATAAGACCAAACCGATAAACAGTGCAGCGGCTGCCCCCCTTAACCAACCTATCATAGTTCCCTTCTGTAGTATCCTTTTAAAGGTTGGCCAGCTTAAAAGGTTAATCGTATGCCCATTTTGTTCAGCCGTGGGACCAAAAAAGATCTGTTCTAAGCCAATAACATCATGTTCAGTAATATGAAAGGCTCTTTCGATAACTTGAATTAATTCTGTGACATTTCCCTGTTGGTAATGATGAGAGAGTAACAGTTGGGTCGCTTCCTGATTCAGTTTTGGTACCTTTCGTTGGTTCTTCTGAGCTAATTTTTCCAGAAAACCTTGTGCTAAAATAGGAATATCCCGTTTGCGTTTTCGTAAAGGAGTTATTTCATAAGTGTGAGCAAAAGATTTCCGCAGTTCAGGGATGATAATACGTTCCAATTCATCTGGTTCAGAGTTTAAACTACCGATGACAAAGCATTTTTTTTGAGCGTTAATCGCTTGGGCAAGTAATAGCTGAGTATGCGGAGATATAAGATTAATTTCCTTTATCATCAAGGTTCCACCCTCAGCTATATCGAAAAGATTCGAATTAGCTACGGCTGAGGGGGCCTCCTGACCTGCGGGCTCCATGATTAAGTCTCTCCACTGCTGATCAAAGCGCCGTCCGGACACCACTACAAAAGGGGCTTCCACCCCCGATTGGCGTTGATGGACATACCAAGCCATCATCTGCCGACCAGTACCTCGTTCTCCAGTTAATAGCAGATGCCCTTGAGGATTAGAAAGTTCCTCAAGCTTCCTTTCAACCTCAGCCGTTGTGCGACGGCCTCCCCAAAGTCCATAGAACTTATCTTTATATTGGTTAAGCTGTAACGCCGAACGTAAAATTTCCTTATATTTAGCTTCTGAAAGTATAAGGTTTGCTTCATTGAGATTTGAAGTTAAACGACCAATAAACGTCTGATAAAGTTTAGGCCACCGCAAAAGCATACGGGCAAAACCTTCCGAATCCATTGCAAGAACCTGACACTCCTCTATGCATAGAATGGTTGTAGCAGCAGGTTTACCATCGAGCAACGAGAATTCTCCAAAGGTCTCTCCCTTGTCCAAGGATCGGACACGCTTTACACCTTGTCCTTCTTTGCGGATCATAATATCCGCTTTTCCTTTGATCAAAATATAAAAGACATGCTCTTCTTGACCCTGTTTAATAATCTCAGAGCCTTGAACATAGTTCTCCCATTGGAAATCTTCGGCAAGCTCTGCTAACTCGGCGGAGGTTAAACCTGAAAACAACTCAATTTTTGATAGACTATAAACTTTATCGTCAATCATAAGCCCTCCATACGTTTAGACGTACCCTTCCAAATACTTCGGTTCATAAACTATAACTTATCTGAATCTTTCTGACAATATAAACTTGTTTCCAATTTCGAAGAAGCTCGTTTGTTAAAACGAAGTCCCCCTGTTTGCTTTCTTAACAAAACAGGGGGACACAAAACAAGGGGACAGGTGCACTGTTTCGAAACTGTGCACCTGTCCCCTTGTTTCATTTCATATCCCCTTGTTTCATACCCCTTGTTCAAAAACAACTACCTAAAATTTCCAGTATAAGGAGCACCTTAAAGAACCATAATATGATCATAAGGGTACGTAATGGTTGAGCCAAGATTTATATATGCTCTTAACCGGGTGTATATGGGTCGGCCAAAGATTATATGCAGGTGGTAAAACGCTTGTATATAGTCGGAGGGAAGATTCTTTATGGTGGGGAAAAGCTTTAGGGCAGTCTTTAAGATTGTTTTAAGGTTCTAACTTATCGTAAAGGGTCGAGCTAAGATTTTGCTGGGTGTTGATTTTTTTCTTACGCAACCATATGTCAGAAGATGTATGCATGGGTAAGAAAATCTGGTTATTTGCAGCCGAGAGGTTGTCTATAGCTGGGTAGATATCTTGTAAGGTCGAACGAATCATGAGTATAGGTGGTAACCTGCTTGATTATGGTCGGAAGATCCTAGTCAGGTAATCAGCGATCTATATTTGTGTTAGGTAGATCATTACGTGCTCTTATTATTACAGAAATTATCTTAAGACATAAAAAGAATTGCTTTGAACTGAAAAAGCAATTCTTTTTTATGTCTATTAGTATGTGTCTATTCTTCAATAATAATGCAGTGTGCCGGACAGCCCTCGGCAGCTTCTCTAACTGCTTCCTCAAACTCAACTGGAACCGGGTTTGTATAAGCTATTGCTAAACCGTCGGGCTCCATCCTAAACACCTCGGGGCAGAATTCCGGGCATGATTCACACCCAATACAATCTTCTTGGTTGACTTCAGCAATCACTACCATTTCCTCCTCATCGTATATTTTTTATTACTAAGATTTATCCTTATTAAGAATATCACAAATTACCTTTATTAGAATTTATATTTATACATTTTCTGAAATTTATTCAACAACTAATTATGTCAATGCCTTCGAACAAACTCTTAGTCCCTAATTGTTATTGAACTATAGGATCACACACACCTGCTAATCTTCGGCACAAATCCAAGATCCAGTCTTTTTTTAGAATCTTAGATAGCCACTCCTCTGGGATCCCCCCCAGTCCGTAGTACACTCCGGCCAACCCACCGGCCACTGCTCCAACTGTATCCGTATCTAAACCTAGGTTAACTGCCTTTAGCACAGCTTCTTTATAGCTTTCGGTCATCATAAAACACCAAATTGCTGCTTCGAGAGTGTACACCACATATCCGGTAGATTGAATCTCGTCCTCGAATAGCATCGGTAAACTACCATTAGTTATGCGTTGATAGAAGCTTAACTCCTTTTCCAATTCGGTGCTCTCAAAAACCCTATGCGCCTTAACTTGCAAACTCCGGTAAGCCGCTTCCATATCTTCACCAGCTAATAACGACTTTATATACAGCCCATAAAGGGAACATCCCAACTGACTGCGCGGGTGACCATGGGTGATTTTTGAAACTTCACAAACTCTCTCAATAAACTGGGAATCCGGAAGGTGCGCAAAGAACATGACCGCCGGGAGGATGCGCATGAGAGACCCGTTACCATTATCATCTTCCTCAGCAGGGCCAGCCTCTAAGGGTGCCACTCCTTTTATCAAACGTCTCATGGCATCTCTTGTAGCATAACCAATGTCAAAAGCCTGATCGAAGGGTGTGCAATAGCCTTCTTGAAACCAACGTACAAATCTCTCCGCAATATCGGATACATCATAGCCCTTCTCAATTAGACTTTTCACTAGACAAAGTGTCAAGGAGCTATCATCCGACCAAGTTCCAGGTGGGGTATCAAACGCTCCGCCACCGCGCATACCTATAACTGGACTCTGACGAACTTCGGCACGTGTTAGAAATTGTACCGGTAACCCCAGTGCATCACCTACCACCAAGCCGAGTATTCCCCCGATTACTCTCTCCTCGTTCATAATAGTCCTCCCCTACAAACGTAGATTACATAAACAATAAACGACAAAATCTAAACTTTGATAATACATTCCTCGATAATGAGGAGAATTTATCCAGCATTGTTTATCATAGCAACTGACATTTGCAAGAAGTGATACGCTAATTTAATGCCATAAACGATAATGACGCTCCCACAAACAATATTGATAACACGTAATACACGGTCATTAAATCTATCTCGAATAATTGGAATCAGAGTTGATATACCAAGAAACCATAAGGTGGATCCAAAGGCAACACCTAGAATAAATCTGCTCCCCTCGTCTGCTGAGAGGGTGGCCTTAAAGGCACCTAGCATCATGCTTCCATCAATTAGTGCTTGAGGGTTAAACCATGTTACGACACAGGCAGTTGTTATTACTTTTAATATGTTTACATTAACATCCGTCGAAGCATCTAAAGAGCTTTGAGTGCGAAGTATCCCTATACCCATATATATTACTATAATACTACCAATCAAAAGAACAGCCATCTCTAACCACGGGGATTGCTCCATAATAGCCCCTACTCCGAAAAAGCAGGCTAAGGCTAGGGTTACATCAAAGAATATAACAATGAGTGCTGTCAGATAGATACGGCTTCTCTTCTGGGTAAGAGCTGTATTAATAATAAACAGATTCTGCATTCCGATGGGTGCAACATAGGCCAATCCCATAGTTAAACCCTGTAAAAAAATATTCAAAGATAATGCCCATCTTTCGTTTAGCTTTAATTTCGATTCCGCTTACCACATGGCAATATGCCCATCCGCTCGAGGTTCTGTCCCTCCTGCTAATATTCCATCTGAAGTCCGCCAAATTATTTGACCACGTCCGAAACTGGTAGAATCTTGAACCCATCTAATCTCATGTCCCCTACGTGCCAGGTCTTCCGCGATATGCTTGGGGAAGGAATGCTCAAGCTCAATAGTTTTCCCGTTAATCCATTGCCAACGAGGCGCATCAAGAGTTGCTTGAGGGTTTAAATCAAAATCAATGGTGTTCATAAGAACCTGAAGATGTCCCTGGGGTTGCATGAAACCTCCCATTACACCAAAGGGGCCAATAGGACAACCATCCTTGGTTAAGAAACCAGGTATAATCGTATGATAAGGCCGTTTCCCTGGTTCAAGGCAGTTTACATGATCCGGAACCAAAGAAAAGTTGTTCCCACGATTCTGCAGGTTAATTCCTGTCTCAGGGACAACTAAGCCTGATCCAAAGTCCATATAGTTGCTTTGAATGTATGAAACCATGTTTCCCTCGCCATCTGCAGCTGCCAGATAAACCGTTCCCCCTTTGGGCGGACTTCCGGGTTCAGGCATAAGGGCTCTTTCTCCGATTTCTTTTCGTCGTTGCATTGCATAATTATCCGCAAGCAAATCTATGATGTCCATTTGCATTTTTGCTGAATCGGCAATATATTTCTTTCCGTCCATAAAAGCAAGTTTTAGGGCTTCAATTTGCCGATGATAGGATTCAGGGCTCTCTTTCATTTCAAAATCAAACCCTTTTAAAATATTTAAGGCAATAAGCGTTATGAGACCATGTCCATTAGGAGGAATTTCCCAAACGGTATACCCTCTATAATTTACATTAATAGGGGTTACCCATTCCGGTATGTAAGCCTCTAAGTCCTCCTTACGTAGAAAGCCGCCATACTTTTTAGAAAACTCGTCAATCTTGTCTGCGATGGCTCCGCTATAAAAAGATCGAGCATTGGTTTCTGCGATAGCTTGTAAAGTACGGGCGTGATCAGGAGAACTCCATAGTTCTCCTATTTTTGGAGCTCGCCCTTGAGGTGCAAAGGTACTAAACAACGATTTATATTGCTCATCTTTTAAGTCTAACGCGAAGGTGTCGAAGGCTTTTCCCCAGTTTCTCCCTACCGTCGGAGAAAGAGGAAAGCCCTGCTCAGCATAAGCAATTGCGGGTGCCATCACTTCAGTTAGAGGAAGCTTACCGAAGCGAGCGGACAATTCTGCCCAGGCGGCAGGTGCCCCAGGTACGGTGACAGGGAACCATCCGTATGTGGGCATTTCCTTATATCCGGCACGTTCCAAAGCTTGCAAGGAGAGACGTTGAGGGGCAGGTCCACTGGCGTTCAAGCCGAAAAGCTGGCCCTTTGTCCAAACTAAAGCAAAAGCATCTCCCCCTATTCCATTAGAGGTTGGCTCCACAACCGTGAGACATACTGCTGTCGCAATAGCAGCATCAATTGCATTTCCACCTTTTCTTAATACGGACAACCCAGCTTCTGCAGCAAGGGGCTGAGCTGAAGCAACCATCCCATTTTTGGCGAAGGCAGTCAATCTGCACGAAGCATAAGGATTATGAAGTGTATCAAAGTTTAGCATCGGCATTACCTTACTTATCTCCTTCTTCGGGCACAATACAGATGAAAGCAAATTTATCATTGCCAGTATTTTTGAATTGATGCAACTTATTGCTGGGAGCAAAGGCAAATGAGCCAGCTTCCATTACATAATCCTGCCCGTCTAAATGCAAAGTTCCCTCCCCTTCAAGAATATAAATTATGTGCGGCCAAGGATGAGTGTGGCGAGGAGTGTAGCCTCCTGGACCTAGCTCAAATTCGCGCATAACATAGCCTTCCCACCCTTGGGTTGGGGAAATGAGTACTCTCTTAACAGCATTTTTGATTTGGTCATTGTCTACGCGTGTGCCTAAAACCTCCCGTTTATGACTTACAATCATACCGTTTACCTCCAAAATCATTCCAATATTTACTTTTTAGTTTTCGACGCGAACTTGCTTTTTTCCTTTTTACCACTTCAAAAGCCAAAGGATCAGTGAATAATAATTTTTTAAATATTCTGATACTTTAGTTCAAAAAATGATTTTTTTAAATATACTATAGCAAAAGGTTTTATTCATTTGAGAGGAGTGGATCTTATGTTGCTCAAGAATTTATGTTCGAGTTGCGACGTTTGTGGTGAAGAAAAAAAGACTGAGTTGTTCTGTTGGAACTACAGGTTTAACGACGAGCTAGAGGATAGTTCAATTATCAAGGAGTCATGCTGGAGTATCTGTGACGAATGTTGTCTCTCATTGAACCAGAAGAGCCGCTCCTAAGAGTGGCTCTTTTTAATCCATTGTTTATTCATAAGATGCAGCATCTTTAAGCCCATCTCCAATTCAAGGCGGTTCTTATTGTCTTCTAAATCCAATTTAGTAACTTCTCTGATCCTCTCTAAACGGTACAGCATAGTTTTATAATGGATGAATAGTTCTTTAGCGGCCTTACTGGCATTTCCATTGCATTCAAGAAACACTTGCAAAGTATTGAGCATATCCGCTTTGTTCTCCTGATCATAGTTTAGAATCTTGAGTAAAGATTTCGGGAGAAATTCCTCAAGGGAATTCCGTTCAGCAAATTTACATAGAACACGAAAAACTCCCAGTTCAGAAAATCCTATCACTGAACTTTCCTTGTGAAGCATTGACCCATAGGTCAAAGCGTCCTGTGCTTCCTTATAGCTGCGAGGTATATCCTCAATACAGATTGCTTCGTCTCCGATTCCCACTTGGATTATAATCTTTTTCATTCTCTTTTTAATCTGTTCTTGGACTTCCTTACCCACATTTTTTATTTTTTGTAATAAATTTTCGTCGTTCTCTGTAACCGGCCAAAGAACAACAACAGTATCTACCTTATTGCCAATAATATAGTCCTTCGTATGGTTCCTTATGGCACTTGAGATAATCGAGGTGATTTCTGATTTCAAACCCTGGATAGCCATCCTACTTTGATCGCGATTTTCCAAGAGGTGAGAATCTAAATTCTGAAGATCAAAAACAATAATTCGATAGGGCCGATTTAAATCCCATTCCATAAAGTTAGCCCGTTCTAAAGCAGTAGCGGAACTCATCGCACCGGTCAAGATCTGTTCAATAAGGTCATTTCTAAAACGTTGTTCAACTTCGCTAACTGCAAATCGCTTGACCCAATCCAACGTGACGACAGTAGCTGCATTTTCTAGACAGATAAAATCCATTTCCTCAAGAGGACTATTTAATTCTGCTATTGTCAAAAAAGCTTTAACCTGACCAAAAGCTCTAATTTCAACAACAACTTGCGGAACGAGGCCTTCTCCCAATGCCGGGTAATTAACTTTCTGTCGATAATAAGAAAACTTTTCATTCAAGTTTTCGCGCAGTTCACGCTCTTGAGACTCCTGAAAGCTCTCGATCCGGGAGTCTGTTGCTTCAATACATTTAAAATTTTTATCATAAACTGCCACCGGGTTTCCTACTAATTCTTCAAGGGTTCGAGTAATGGCTTCTAACCCTTCACATTGTAAAGCCAACGTTGTAAAGCGTTCTTGAATATCTTTATAGTACTTCAACTTAACTACTTGTGAATTAAACAACTGCTCCATTACCGGATACATTATATCTACAAATCGAGTATTTCCGTCCAATTCGATCAGCGGCAAACCAAACTCATTAGCCGCATCGATCACCTCTTGGGGAATATCTTGCACGAAGCGCCGTATTTTAACAGCTAAGGCACTGACCTTTTTTTGAGCTAATAATTGAATAAATTCTCGGTAACTTTGTCCTTCCCCAGGACCGGCATATAAACTGGTTAAGAGGAGTTCTCCACCCGAGAGCCAATTCACGATATCAGGAGCTTCGATGATGGTAACACCTTTGACAACGTTATCCAGCATTTGGTATCCTGCAACCACTTGAGAAGTTTTCAAGGGGCCGATTCTCAACAAACTTTTAACTGTAATCTCCACTGTTACCACCTCTTATCCTTTCAGACAACTGACTTTTATGGGACCACACCTTAGAGCTGAATATCTCTGTTACAATCTTTTGTATAGATATAGGTAAAGGGTGTGCGCCCTACTCCATAGCAAGCTTGAGGGACATAAGGGCCAAACCAGATGAAATCTTCTTTCTTCACAGGGATCCAGTGATCATCGATGAGATAGACACCTTCACCTTCCAGAAGATAGAGACCGTGTTCCTGGACATGGGTCTCAATAAACGGATGGCAACCTCCCGGATAAAAGCTCAAAGTATGGAAGTTAACATCAAAACCTAGATCACTTGGAAGCAAATTCTTAATTCGAACATTCTCCATGCCATCGTAAGCTTCATCTGGCATGTCATTAAGTCTAGCAACCACGACTCTAGCCTCATGACCATCTACTGCACGATAACGTTGCTTGTAAAGAAGCAGCTTCCAAGGTTCGTCAGACTCGTTTCGGAGGCTCATTTCCAGTGATGCAGGAGCAAAAACGTATCCGCTTTCATCGACAGAATACTCTTCTCCTTTAACAGTAACCTTTCCTCTTCCACTCATACAGTAAACAAAGGTTTCAATGCCTTCTTCTTGAAAAGGTTGAACAGTACCCCCGCCTGGAAGAACTTCGACAGTATACATTGCAAACTGGGGGCCATAATGAGGAGAAGCGATAATGCTGACATTGCACTGTTCGAGGTTCGGAAGGACATTCTTAACCCGTCCTTCGGGAGGAATTAGAGCATACCGTCCGTGTTGAATAATAGCCCGAGTCGATAATAAATCATTTGGATAACCCATGGTTATATCTCCTTTCTTAATGACAGAACTATTGTAATATCCCTTAATATTCTTAATGTTCGACATCCTAAATTCTTTACCTTTATCCATACTAGATAAAGGTATAACCTAATAATTATCAGGTTTTCCTCTCATTATACTGCGATACTCAACCATCTGCCTAACCAAACTCATATTATTTATCCCATATAGCTAAAGGAGGAAACTAAAAAATAGAGAACTTATCTCTGAATGAAAATTCCTTAAAGGAGAGATGAATTTCGATGAACCGTCTACTTAAAGTAGAAACCTTGACAAAAGAAGCTTTTAGCCCCTTTGGACACCTCTTATGCCCCAATCCAGGGATACCACCGTTTAAAACCACTCCTCCAATCTTTACAGATCGAATGCCCTTTGAGGTCGATGATGGGGAAGCAGAATTTGTCTATGCCCTCCTCGATCGGAAAGAGTTCAAATTCACCGGATTAGAGCGCCACCTCAAAGTAACCCAAGGTTTTTTTATGATGACGGGTGGACAGGCTATTATCACAGTAGCTCCTGCAACGGACCCAAATAACCCTGAATCCTTACCGGCCCTTGATTCTGTTCGTGCGTTTCTTTGGGAACGGAATATGAGTTTTGTGCTTCATCGTGGTGTTTGGCATGGAACAATACTGCCTTTAGAACCTCATTTTGCCTATATCCTTGCCACACGAAAACAAACGTCGGATGAATCGAGTGCACCACTCTATGACGGAGATGTTCAAATTCGAGATCTTGGAGTTACCTTCGAACTTAAGCTATAACCTATTTCGCATTTTCACTTAATCAAAACTATTTTGTATCTACTTCCAACTTCAACTGGATCTTTAAGCCTAGTTTTGCTTAAAGATCTTTTTTACATCCTAAAAACAAAAGACGCGCAAAGGATTTCAAAGAAATCTTCTGCGCGTCTAAATGATCCCAAGGATCCTTAATAATACAACTAAATCTCAACAATGCTCATAACCTCAACTGCTGCATCACCAGGAAGTTGGTTTCTCCCTAATGCTTGACTGCCAAATCAAGAATGTTATAGTATAACACGTTTACACCATCAGCACAATCTTCTAGCGAACTCCATTCGGCTGGATTATGACTAATCCCATTCTTTGATCGAACAAAAATCATCCCGATCGGGCAGATATTGATCATTTGCATGGCATCATGACCGGCGCCACTAGGAAGTGTGAAGGGCTTAAGGCCTATTTGACTACACGCCTTTTGTGCTGCCTGTTGAAACTCCTCTGAACAAGGCGCTGGGGGTATGCGCTGTAAAATCTCCGTTTGAAGCTCAACACCTCTCTCTTCGCAGATTCTTCCAAATTCTTTCATGATTTCCTTTTCAACCTGCTCACTCACGTTTTGAGAAAGATCCCGAAGATCTAACGTAAATTCCACGGTTCCTGGAATAATGTTGATCCCGCCCGGTAAAACCTTCAGTCTACCCACCGTAGCAACCGTCGTACCGGTCTTTTTGGCCTCCCGTTCAATCACTTGAACCATCTCAGCAGCTGCGACTAGAGCATCCTTGCGCAGGTCCATCGGAGTAGCCCCCGCATGTCCTGCTTCCCCTTTCACGGTGCATTTCAGCCAAAGTTCATTAACAATCCCGCTAACGATACCCACAGATAGATTATTGCTTTCCAAGACTCGACCTTGTTCGATGTGGAGTTCAACAAATACTTTTAGAGATTCTTTAGGTCGTATAGCTTCTCCGACTTTCTCAGGTTCTAGCCCATTCGCCCTCATGGCTTCGGCTACTGAAACCCCATCTTGATCTTTCATCTCAAGATCTTTTTGTTCAATAGTTCCAATAACTCCACGACTTCCGAACATACTAAAGCTAAAACGGCAGCCCTCTTCATCATTAAAAGCATAAACCTCAATAGGATGTTCAACTTCTATTCCTTGTTCATTAAAGGTTTGTAGAACTTCGATTCCTCCAATAATCCCTAGTGCTCCATCGTAGATTCCCCCATTACAAACCGTGTCGATATGAGAACCCGTAAGAACGACTGGTGCTTCCGGATTTCTCCCTTCCTTACGGCCAATTAGATTTCCGACAGAATCTTCTCTTACTGTCAAACCCGCCTCTTTCATAAACGAAGCGACTAGTTCTTTAGCTGCTTTGTCCTCTGCAGTAAATGAGTGACGAGTAATTCCACCTGCTTCTTGTTTACCGATGGCTCCTAGTTCTAATAAACGATTATATAGACGTTCTTTGTTAATCACTAATTACCACTCCTATCCCACGGTACCTAATCTCGAAAGCTGAACTTAAGCGAAAGTTTGATATCAGATAAGTACTTTTCAATAGTTAAAACCTATATTCATATTTTTCAGTATTTCGGCGTATCTGTCTTTGGCAATTTCGGATAATAATCCTTCGTTATTTATAGCACAGTGAGATAGTGAAAAATATCAATTTTCTATATATTCTAAGCATAGGCTTACATCGCGTTACATTACAAATTTTAGTATGAGAGAAGGCATGAATATGTTTAATCTAGTTATTAAAAACGGTAAGGTTGTAACATCAGAACGGGTCTTTGAAGCATCCATTTGTGTAAACGATGGAAAAATTGCAGCCATCGTTGAAGCTGGTAGTCCAATAGAAGCGGAAGAGGTCATCGATGCCCAAGGAAACTATATCTTCCCGGGCGCAATTGACAGCCATGCACACTTAAATGATCCCGGTTACTTATGGCGAGAAGACTACTCCCATGGTACAGCTGCTGCAGGAGTTGGCGGTTGTACGACTATAGTGGACATGCCTCTTCAGAACGAACCGGCATTGACAGATGCTCAGATTTTCGATACAAAAGAAGAATCTGTTTCTCCGAACGCTTATGTTGATTATTGTTTTTGGGGCGGCCTGGTAGACTATAATCTTCAAAACTTGAAAGAATTAGATAAAAAGGGTTGTGTTGCTTTTAAATCGTTTATTGGGCCTGTATCCCCTGATTATGTATCCTTGTCGATTGGACAGGCTAAAGAAGCTTTAGAAATTTTAAAAGAATGCGATGCCCGAGCAGGTTTCCATTGCGAAGATTATTCCATTATCAAGTGGGAAGAAGCAAGAGCTAAACGTAAGGAAACTAATGATTGGAAGGATTTCCTAAATTCAAGGCCTGTAATCGCAGAATTGATCGCTACACAAAATATCATTGACCTAGCAAGAGAACTAAATGCAAAAGTACATATCTGTCATGTAAGCCACCCTAGAGTCGCAAAACTCATTAAGGAGGCTCAGTTAGAAGGTATCGACGTAACTGCAGAAACCTGTGGGCACTACCTTACCTTTACTGATGAAGATGTCATCAGGAATGGCAGTCTGTTTAAATGTGCACCTCCCTTAAGAGAAGCCGCTGCAGTCGAAGAAATGTGGAAATATGTCAATGATGGTACCCTATGCTGTATTGGCTCGGACCACTCTCCTTGTGAATTAAGCGAAAAAAGTGAAGAAAAGCATGGAATCTTTGGAGCTTGGGGGGGTATCAGCGGTATCCAAAATGTTATGCAAGTTGTATTTAGCGAAGGTGTTGCAAAGAGAGGCTACAATCCTACCTTACTGGCTAGATCCTTAAGCGAAGGCCCCGCTAAGACCTTCGGTATCTATGGTAAGAAAGGTGCGATAGAAGTCGGATTTGACGCAGACCTAGTGCTTCTTGATCCAGATAAGGAGTGGGAAATCACCCCGGATTCCTTGTATTATGTCAACAAAATCTCAGCTTTTGTGGGCTTAAAGGGTAAAGGTCTCCCTATATGCACCCTTGTAAGAGGTCAAGTCGTAGCGAAAGATGGTCAATTGGTCGGTCAAAAAGGCTTTGGCGAACTTGTTAAAAAATCCAAATAAGGAATCAGGAGGGGAATAATTCATGAGCAAGCATTATGATCTAATCCTTCGAAACGGGACTCTCGTCTGTCCAGATGATGTAAAAAAAGCCGACGTTGCCGTTTGTGATGGAAAAATTGTCGCCATCGCAGAAGAACTATCCGGCGATGCCAAAGAAATCATTGATGCAACGGGCAAATATGTATTTCCCGGAGCCACAGACGGGCATGTACATTTTAATGACCCAGGAAGAACTGATTGGGAAACCATCACAACAGGTAGTAGTGCTCTGGCAGCAGGCGGTGGGGTTGCGTACTTCGATATGCCCCTTAATTGCAGCCCCTGTACACTCGACGCCAAGAACTTCAATGCAAAGCTTACGGTAGCTCAGAAGGACTCTCTAGTCGATTATGGATTTTGGGGCGGGCTTACTCCCAAAAATTTAGATAATCTCGAAGAGCTTGCAGAATGCGGCGTAATAGGGTTTAAAGCCTTTTCCTGCAATAGTGGTATCGACGAATTTGAACGCATGGACGATTATACAGCGCTTGTGGGCATGGAAAAATTAGCTAAGCTTGGATTGCCGCTAATGGTGCATTGTGAAAACAATGAAATTACCCGAGATCTAACGTCGATCGCCCTTTCCAACAACAAAACTTCAGTGCGGGATTATTTTGCCGCTCGTCCCCCCATTACAGAAATAGAAAATGTCTCGCGCATGATTTCAATTGCTGAGCAGACAGGCTGTAAATTAATCATCGCTCATATCAGCACAGCAAAGGCGGTGGAGCTTGTAACCCAAGCCAGAAGCCGAGGGATTGACGTCTGCTGTGAAACCATTGGACATTACCTAATTCTAACAGATGATGATGTAGAGCGTATGGGAACCGTAGCAAAATGCTCGCCCCCTATTCGCGATACTGAAAACCAAACCAAAATGTGGGCAAAACTATTAAACAAAGAAATTGCCTTCGTTTCCTCTGATCATTCCCCCTGCGACCCGAAGCTTAAGGACGGAGAATTCCTAAAGGTTTGGGGTGGAATCTCCGCTTGCCAAACAACCCTTCCCGCCCTGCTTACACACGCCTATCACGGTAGAAAGGTTCCGCTGGCGGATATTGCGAACTTGACTTCTCATAATGTGAACGAAATCTTTAAAATTCAAGGTAAGGGGAAAATTGCGGTTGGCTACGATGGGGACTTTGCCCTGGTAGACCTAGCTAAGGAATTCACCTTGCAGGCAGAGGATCTGTTCTATAAGCACCAAGTAAGCCCTTATGTTGGGGATCACTTCCGTGGAACAGTAACTCAAACCATTCTCCGAGGAACGACTGTTTTTAAAGATGGAAAGATTGTTTCAAGCCCTATCGGCAAACATCTACGACCTAATCTGTAACCAATTATTCTAATATAAATCCAAAAATAAAAAAGGAGTTGGGTGTTCAATGTCTGCAAATACAGTTACAAATGAGGCACAGATCCCTCAGGCTTCAAGCCTGGATGAATCACTAGCACCGAAAACCGAAGCAGGTCGAACAGTGGGTCCAATAGACTATATGTTTATGTGGATTGGAGACGGAGTTAATTTAGGCAATATGACCCTTGGAGCTAGCTTAGTTGTAGCGGGAATCGCAACGTTAAATCTCTTTCAAACATTTGCCGCAGCAATCATAGCTATTGGTATTATTTCAGCGGTTTTCGCTTTAAATGACAGACTAGGTTACAGAACAGGAATACCTTATGTTGTACAGCTAAGAATGTCCTTCGGAGTCAAAGGCTCCATCATATCATCACTATTACGCGGTATCCCCGCTATCGTTTGGTATGGTTTCCAAAGTTGGATCGGCGGTACTGCCCTAAATGAAATTGCGAAGGTTTTCACGGGCGGCGCCTTTGATAATGTTGTCGTTTGCTTTGTACTCCTTCAGTTGGTACAAATTGGTCTTTCCCTCTACGGCTTCCATGCTATTAAATGGGTTGAATCACTTACCTCAATCGTAATTATGGTAGCACTTCTTTATGTATTCGGAGTCCTCCTAACCTCTCATAGCGCTGTCATTACAGAAAAATGGATTCATGCCCAAGGGTCATGGGGCTTGCCGTTCTTTGCCTTCATCATGATGTTTATGGGAAATTATGCAGCTATCTTTTTAAGTGCAGCGGACTATTCAAGAGAGCTAAAATCTGGTATTAGCGACGTAAAACGTGGTTTCCTGTACTTCTTACCAATTTTAATAGCCTACGGCTTCGTACTTGCAATCGGTGCCATGCTTGCTTCCACAACCGGCATCTCTAACCCTGTGAAGGCTTTTGCAATCGTCGTCGATAATTCGTATATTACCGTCTTTGTATCCGCCTTTATAGTCATGGGTGCAATTGCAGTAAACATGGTTGCCAATATTATTCCCCCGACTTATGTCATTACCTTAATTACTAAATTAAAGTATAAAGTTGCTGTTACTATCACCGGACTACTTGCCTTAGGCTCCTTCCCTTGGGTGCTTGTACAGGATTCTTCGGCAAAAGGCCTTGGGATGTTCATTCTAATCTATTCCGCGTTTTTAGGCCCTATTGTTTCAATTCTACTCATTGAATACTATATCTTGAGAAAGCAAAACGTTAATGTTGCAGATCTATACAACGAAGACGGTCCATTTGCTGGATACAACCCAGCTGCAATGCTCGCTTTGCTCATCGGAGCCGGCGCTGCCTTTACAAAAGTAGAACTGGCTTGGATTATCGGTGTGGTTGTCTCGGGAGTTGCCTATATTCTTCTAATGAAGTATGCCTTTAAAGACTCCCCCTTCAAAAAGGGTACGATCTTCGAGAAATAAGTGTAACCATTTATTCTGCTAAGAGTACATTTAGCAAGGAAAGGTATGATCCTCATAAACTGAGGTATCATACCTTTCTGCATTATAAGTGATAACTATCCAGCCGCTCCTAGGAAGGGCATTGTGCCTCAACCATCCCACGGAGAAACGGTCGGAATGCAAATCACCTGTCCAATAAAGATGAGATTTGGATTATTGATTTGTGGGTTTACATCTCGAATCTGCTGAACCGTTACTCCAAATCGACGAGCAATCAAAAAGAGAGTATCCCAGGCCCGAACAGTATAAAACAGACCTTGACAAGTCCCAGTCGGACACCACCCATTTTTATTATCCCCCATAGTATTCCTCCCTGCTTATGATGTTATTAAGCATATGCAGGAAAATGACAGATAAAAATAAGCATGAGCTTTTTTCTTAGTTTATTCATATAAATCCCTCAAAACGTCATTTTATAACGGAATACATACGCGCATAAAGATATCCACGACATAAGCCGTGGATATCTTCAAAGTAAAACGACTATTTCTTTTTGGAGGGAATCATCATCCCAATTGTCATAATACCAACGAAAAGAAGAAGGTAGTATACGACTGCCTCGCCATGAGCATAGTATGCAGCAATCACCATAAAGACACAAGCGCAGATCGCAAGAAACGGCATGAGAAAACGCTTAAAAAAGCCCAAGGATTGTTCTTTTATCATCATCATAAGGAAAATAGGAATATACATAGCGTAAATGGTAACAATGGGAAGTTCAGAGCTATCAAAACTAAACGGACCAAACCAAGGAGTTGTCAGATTTGCGCCGAAGAAGTACAATAGCCAAACGCCGCTTAGGAGAACCCCCAGGATAGATGAGTTCGTCGGCATATTGGTGTTTTCATCAATAACTTTAAATATTTTTGGCTGGGGGCCCATGTCTCTAGCTGCTAAAGCGTAGAAACCGCGAGTGCAACCCATCATTAAACCATTTAACGTTCCCAAGCAAGAAATTACAACGAATACGAACAGAACTGTACCTCCCAAGTTAGAGAATATGGTGGAAAATGCCAGCTTTGCTCCCGCTTCGCCGCCTTCCATCATAACGCTGTTATTAACAGCCCCGGCAAGTCCTGTATAATATAAGATGTAGATCAAAGCAACAAACAAGGTTCCAAAGGTAAGTGCACGAGGCAAGTTTTTCTTTGCATCCTTCAATTCAGCATTGATACTGGTGGCAATAATCCATCCTTCATAAGCGAAGGAGGTAGCCACAACAGCGGTAAAAAGAGGGTAATCACTAGTCACATCAGCAATGACACCACTCGTGAAGTTACTCACCAAAATACCGTTGCTTAGGCCGACGATTGTCCCGACAATGGCCATGAGAGCAAGGGGGATAATCTTGATTATAGTGGTAGAGACCTGGAACTTACCAGCAAGCTTTGGCGAAAGGGCATTCATAGCAAAGCTTCCAATCAGAAAAAAACCAGCAATGGTCATCGCTTCACTGCCTACAATATTCCATCCTAACAATACACAAGTGTATCGTGCAGAAACCCATGCCAAGACAGACGTAAGACTGGGATAATAAATGGCCGCCATAAACCAACCCATAAAGTAAGCGTACTTACCACCAAGAGCTGCTTCAGCATAGTCAACGATACCATTCACTTTCTCATATCTTGTAGCCAGGGTTGCAAAAACATAGGCACAGACAATCATGATCAAGCCACCAATAATCCAGGCCAAGATCCCCTGGGGAAGATTGCCTCCAGTAGCGTTTAATACTTTCTCTGCTTTAAAAAACACACCGCTGCCGATCACTATACCAATAACCATGGCTATAGCCGTCAATAGGCCATACTTTTTTTGTAGTCCGTTTTCCATAATCAATCTCCTCGTATTAGTAAATACTTTAGAAAACTATAAACAACAACTTTATTACTCTAGCATAAAGCAAATAAAAAATAAATGCCTTTTTTAAGTTATTTGGTTGAATCTTTTTTAACCCCATTAACTATCTAGAAGCCTCAAGTTAAGAGTTTAAAGAATAAAATCCCCCTACAGATAAGGAACTTAACAATGCTGTTAAATCCCTTATCTGTCTTTTATCAAGTGCCTATTCTTCTCAAAAGCCAATCTCGGTTACTGAAGTGGAAGTGGAGATGAAGAGCGATCTACAAGGTACATCAGGGATTGATAGCCGATTCCACTATGTTGGGAAAGCCCGATCTCGCAGGTTCGGCTATTGGAATAACCCGAGGTGCAATCTTTAGGAAGTGAGGCTTTGAGTCCAGCTAAGGCGGATTGATTTAACTCAGGGTAAGAAAATCCCTTATCCCCTGCAAATCCGCAACAATGTACGTCATCAGGCATTATAACCTTTTCAGCGCAGGCTTCCGCTACCGCTTTTAATTTATCGCTGATATGCATTTTAACGGAACTACAGGTTACATGAACAGCGACGGTCTCTGGAACCTGTCTGAACACTAAGCGATCCATTAGGAAATCGTGAGTAAACTCTACGGCTTCGTAAAGCTTAATTTCAGATTTAAAAGCACGTTTCATGCGATAGAGACATGGACTGGTATCACAAAGTATGGGGTAGGTTCCATTTTCACTTACCTTGAGCAATACCTTTTCGAGCACCTTACTTTTCTCATCCGCAATTTTAAAGAATCCTTTACTTTCCCAGGGCATACCACAACACAATTCCCCTATATTCGGCGGATAGATAACTTCATACCCAGCTTTAGCAAGAATCGAAAGCATCACTTCATTGAGAGGTCTTTGATCCTTATCCAGACGATCAGGACCCATCGAACGACTAATACAGCTCGGGAAATAGACTACCTTTAAGGGGTTTCCTCCTGTTGATGCAAAACCATATGATTTCAAACCTCGAGTTGATGAACTGGCTGGCATCTTAGGAGCAGATCCTCGGCCCGGCATCCAGGGATTCCAAAGAGGAATCCGATTCTTAGTGGCTAGGTGTGCCTTTGTTGCAAGTGAATCCATCACTCGTGTCCCAAGGAGTGAATGGACAGCATCCACTGCGCCAAGTCCAAAGCGCATCATTGTTGTAACCCCATTCATATTCTTGGCCAGACGTTCTGCAAGGAAGCGAGTGGTTGGTGTAATGGCCTGCGAGCGAAGATATTTAGAATTATCTCCGGTATTAATGGAGAGTGGACAAGCTTTAGCACAGAGCCCATCTGTAGCGCAGGTGGCATTCCCCGCATAATCATAATCCTTAAGCAAGCGCATTAAACGCTGAGGATCTTTCCCAGTCCGTTTTAAAAAGGATATCTCACGTTGCAGAATAATCCGCATCCGTGGAGTAGTTGTGATATTTTTGGAGGGACAGATATCTTGACAGAAGCCACAGTTTGTACACCGGTCAATTGTTTCATGAGACTGAGGCATCATTTTTAAGTCTTCAAGATAAACATTCTTATTATCATTGATTATGACGCCCGGATTTAACAGACTATGGGGATCAAAGGCAAATTTAATCCGTCTCATAAGCTGATACGCCTTACTTCCCCATTCGAGTTCGACAAAGGGAGCCATGTTCCGCCCGGTTCCATGCTCAGCTTTCAGCGAACCCTTGTATTTGTTGACAACGAGTTCATTAACCTCCTTCATCAGTCCCTCATATTGATGAATTTCTTCATCCGTTTCAAACTTCTGAGTAAAAATGAAGTGCCAATTCCCATCTAAAGCATGCCCATAAATAATAGCATCCTGATAGCCATATTTATTAAGAATCGTTCTAAGATCTATAGTAGCCTCAGCCAGTCGGTCTAAAGGAAAAGCCACATCTTCGATAATAACTGCCGTCCCCTGTTCACGGATTCCACCCACTGCAGGAAAAATTCCTTTACGGATTTTCCAGAAAGTTTCATACTCAGATTTTACAGAGGTAAAGTCAATGGGTAAAACCGTCGGAATGCTCTTAAGTCGTTCTTTTACTTCCTGAATCCGTTGTTCTAGAACCTCCCGATTTTCCCCACGAACCTCAACTAAGAGTGCAGTTGCTTCTTCTGAAAGAGTCCGTAAATACTCAGGCATGCCCGGGCTCTCTTCCATGGTTTTCAAGGAAACCCGGTCCATCATCTCCGCGGCAGATACTAAATCTCGATTCAGCTTCATAACTGCACGGCAGGCGTGATCCATATCCGGATAAATAATTAAGGCTGAGGCTTTGTGGTCATGTTCGATGACGGTTTTATAGGTAATCCTTGAGATAAACCCTAGAGTCCCTTCTGAACCAATCATAGCATGCTTAATAATCTCGATGGGATCCTCGAAGTCAACAAAGGCATTAATACTATAACCTGTAGTATTTTTTATTTTATATTTCCTTTTGATCATTGACGTAAGGTCTGGATCCGCCTTAAGTTCATCCCGAATGCTCTCTATCTCTCGGATAAGCTCGGGTTTACTCTGAAGAAATGCTCTTCTGGATTCGGTATTCTCGGTATCAAGAATCGTCCCATCATCGAAAATGATTCGCATATCTTCTACAGTTTTATAGCTGTTATCCGCAGTGCCACAACACATACCACTTGCATTATTGGCCGCTATCCCTCCAATCATGCAGTGATCGATGGAGGCCGGATCCGGTCCAATCTTTCTACGATAAGATCTTAAATACCGATTTGCTTCAACCCCAAGAATGCCTGGTTCGAGTGAAATCTTCTTTCCATCTTCATGAACCTCATAGTGTCGCCATGCGCCTTGGATCACCAGTAAGACTGAATCGCTTAAAGCTTGCCCTGATAAACTCGTTCCGGCACAACGGAAAGTAACCGGAACCTTTAACCTTTGAGAGGTTTTTAGAATAGCCGACATTTCTTGATTATTAACAACTTTAACAACAACCTTAGGGATTAATCGATAAAAACTAGCATCAATGCCATAGCCTAATGTGTAAAGGGGGTCAATGAATACCCGTTGATGAGGCATTAAATGGGTAACTTCACGGTAGAAATCTTGATAGACTTTAGGGAGTGAGCTCAAATCCTTTTGTTTCTGGGCAGGATTACGGGAGTCTTTAGGATTTAGAGGATATAATATTTGTCGTGTTCCGCTGCGACGATGAGTCAAAGTCGTCACGTCCTTTCGTGATCATTGTTTTATAGTCTTTGCAGAGTTAACGTGTACAATTCAAAACAGGGGGACAGGTTCAGTGTNNACACTGAACCTGTCCCCCTGTTTCCCTCAAGTTCGCTCTGCTTAAACTCGAGAAAATCTAAGTAGTCTTTTATTAAACCTAGAGTTGAGGAATTCCTTCCTCGAAAAGGAGTATATCCCTAACGCCATCCATATTAGACCAAAGCTAATAAAGTCAACCTTACTAAACTCTTCTTTAAACAAAAAGATACCCAGCAGCAGAGCAATACTTGGAGCAAGGTATTGGAAAAAACCTAGGGTTGATAAGGGCAAACATTTAGCGGCTTGTGCAAATAATAAAAGGGGTATGGCGGTTGCTACTCCCGTAAGTACCACTAATATTAGAACACTCAAAGGCAGAGAAACTAGTGAACTTGTTCCTTGGACCTGATTATAAACTACGTACCCCAAGGCTAGAGGAGTAATAATCATAGTTTCCATTGTTAGAGCAACAATCGAAGTAAGATTCGAAAGTTTTTTAACCAGCCCATATAAACCAAACGATATTGCAAGTAACAGGGACACCCAAGGGATCTCCCCATATTGAACCGTAATGAGAATTACACCTAACAACGCCAATAACAACGCGGCAATTTGCCATCGATCAATTCGCTCTTTTAAGATAATGACACCTAACAGAACCGTAAATAATGGGTTAATATAATACCCTAAACTTGTTTCAATGACCCGATTGCTGTTGACCGCCCATATATAAGTAAACCAATTGACTGTTATGAACAAAGCTCCCAAAGACACGGTTAATATGGTCTTGCCGTTTGACAAAGCCTTTCTGAGGTCTTTAAAACCTCCAATGATAAAAAGAATTAGCAGTGATACTACGAAAGACCAAATTATTCGAGAAGCAAGTATTTCACCAGCACCTATTTGTTTCAAGACTTTCCAATATAACGGAAGAATTCCCCAAATTCCGTATGACAATATAGCATAGAGAATCCCTTTACTTTGAGACCGTTCACTTAATCCTCTCATAAACCCATTCACTACAAACATCCCCAATCACAACGTTCAACTTATCCATTGTACATGAAATACGGTTTGTTTTATATACACCCATGCAAGTTTATACAGTAACAGTCTGTCATCCTGAGAGATAGCGAAGGATCTAGATCCTTCGCTATCTCTCAGGATGACACAGGCCTTGAGTTGCTTTCAGAAAAACAAAAAACAAAGAGACACTTTTGTTCTGATATGCTCCCCCTATGGTAG
>DOPM01000030.1 GCA_003513495.1 Desulfosporosinus sp. | reverse complement strand
CCGCCGCTTCCGCTGTTACCTCCACCATTTCCTCCTCCGTTGTTACCTCCACCGCTGTTGCCGTGGCCGAAAATGTGGTAGAACCCATTTTCTAGGCTGGCTGATTTAACCGTATCTAATGAAAAAAGGGAGAAATTGTTGCTTTGGGTATGCTTATTTCCGTTACTGTTACCATTGCCCTTGCCATTGTCGGCTCCACTGTTTCCATTGCCGTTATCCCAACCGTTATGAAGCCCGTTATCTTGTCCCGGCCCTTGCTGGCTGTTCGGTGGAGTTAGGTAGGTCTCTCTGATCTTTTCGATCTTGTCCCGTGGATAATTAGCTTCAATAAGCCGGTCATTATCATCATAACTGTAGGTTGTTTGGGCCCCGTCTTCTTCCACCTGAGCTATTCTGTTCCCGACAGAGTCATACTGGTAAGCTAAGGAGGAAATAATCCCTTGCGGCCCATTGTTAGTGATTGAACTTATCTGCCGACTGCAAGCTGTTAATCTTCTTATTGACGGTGGACACCTCGTAGCCGTTTTCTACTAGGTTATTTCTATAGTTGGTGATTCGGAATCGCTTGAGATCACCAGTGAAGTCGGTGCCCGTCTGCGCGAGGTACGCCAGAAAGCCTGTGATGTCACCGACGTAGCTTTCAACAGTCTCGGGAGGCTTGCTGTCCTCCGTCAGGTACCGGGCTAAGCCTTGTACTATCTCTTATGCCCCCTAGTTCAGTTCGATTTGTTCTTGTTTTTGCATGTTTTTTCTCCTCTTTATTTGTATGCTTGACTCTCTGCGAAAGGTAGAAAGAAAGACCAACGGAATTTGATTTCCCGCTGGTCTATGTATGAGACACTTTTTCATTTGTCGCTTCGTCAGTATTGACGCTATTTTAGGGTCACGTTAGGGGCTGCTGACTGCAGATTTAGGTCATCCGCCGGAACAACTGAAGTTAGGAACATATATTATTTCCTTGACCAAATTACCTTTCTGCTTTGAAGGAGCGTTTGGAACATGGCAAGGAGGTATTGAGAATGAATGTTATCGGCATGTACGTAAAGGCAATTGTTGAGAAGTACGGACTGGAGGAAAGCGACATCTACGTTTCCCAAGTGGAATCCTTTGTCTTCCACCCTGAGGAACTAGAGGGTGTCATCCAGAACTCAGTTGTTCTGGAGGCTCCACGCCTAATTACCACGTTCCCCGTCAAGTCAGCATGTGGTGGGCGATGCGTCCACGTCATCGCGGACAAGGACACCTACGAGGTACTAGAGATCGTGGAGACAGTGGACGAGTGACAAATTGGGGATGAGTTTTCCTCACAAAGAGGGCAACCTTCCCCTTTTTTTTGCACTCACCGATGCCCTCATCGACTTGCTCGCTACAAAATGTGGCAAAATTCACTGCAATAGAAAAAGGGTCCAGTCGACTTTTCGCTGGACCCTTGTGCCACAACGGTTTGTTAGAATCGTTGTACCGAAAAACCAGCTGCTGAATTATCATTCTACAGCTAGTTTATTATTACAAGTCTGCCCAAACCACAGTACCACCTGTCACAATAGAAGAACCTCAAGAGAGTATTTAGAAAAATACCCTGATAACTAGTATTACAATCTCAAACTGAAGACCTACGAATAATTGCTTTTAATAACTTATTTGCTTCTTCGTTATTGGCATCAACTTTTGTTATGCGGTTAATCCATTCACGAGCATTTTCCAAATTTTTGATTTTGTAGTAACAGAATGCGATATCCAACATATTCTCAATATCATCAGGTTCTACTTCGGACATAAAGAGAAACTTCTTCAGAGCATCAACGTAGTCTTTCCTAGCGAGGAAAACTAAACCTTGGTTTTTAATTGCATCTATGCAATTATTGTCATAGTCGTATGCAAGATTAAATTCTTTAAGAGCATTTTCATAATCATCCAATCTAAGATAACACATACCTAAATTCAAGTGTGTTTCAGGCTGCTTATTATCAATAAACAATGACTTTTCATAATAGGTTTTTGCTCTTTCGTATTTTTTAATCTTATCGTAATAAACACCTAAATAATAATTTGTATCTGCGTTATCTGGGTTTAACAAAATTGCTTTTTGAAAATACGATAAAGCTTTTTTAAAGTTTTCTGTCTTTAGATAAACTCTTCCAAGGTTAAAAAGAGGTCTTTCCCATCCAGAGGAGTTTTTGTTGAGCTTTCTGAAAATACTAATGGCTGAAATATAATTATTTAGTTCTAGGTAACAACAACCAATATAATTCAAACAGTCATTAGTCTCCTTCAAGTCATAAGACTTTTTGAAATAACTTAATGCCTTTTCATATTGACTATTAATGTAATATATTTCTGCTTTCTCATAATACTTTTCTGATGTCATCTTATAAACTCCTTCTGCACAACGATTGGGGAACCGAGTGAACGTCTATACACGGCCATTCACTCAGTTAAATCTCCCTTACGGTACTGGCACTAAGTTTCTGGGTGGGAATAACCTTGAACCTTCAGAAAGTATCAAGTAGATAGTTAATGCTCCACCAGTTAAACCTGTGATTTCACTTACTTTGTCTCTAAAGTTTCCATTTTTCAAGTCATTATACGATTGATTGTCATCATTTCTACCGCCTTGTTTTGCGTCATGTAGTTCTCTTGTCTTTTCCTCACGTGTAGCCCTGTCTTTACCCCACGCATCATCAATCTGTCTTGCCTCTCTCTTTTTAGCGTCACTTGACCGCCCTCGCTCTTTTAGATTTCTATCATACAAATCGTCATACTGATCATCATAATAATCATCACCAGAGTCAATACCAATTAATCCAGAGGGTATTAAAAGCTTCTGACCAGCTTTGATAAGGTTTGGATTAGAAATACCGTTGGCATTTGCAATCGCATCAACTGATGTACCGTAGGTTTGAGCTATTTCGCTAAGTGTATCTCCAGGTTTTACATTGTAATCAGCATTACCCGTCCCCTGATTAGTATCATTGACAATCGCAGGTAATGGGATACTTCCCCCTTCAGGCGGTGGCGGCGGAGTATAATCGTCTCCACCGCTGTAACCGCTACCCGAACTGCCGCCACCATTGGATGACGTGCCTCCTGATGAGCCCCCTCCTGATGACGTCCCAATCGTTTCTCCAATTTG
>DOPM01000050.1 GCA_003513495.1 Desulfosporosinus sp. | reverse complement strand
CTACCATAGGGGGAGCATATCAGCACAGGAAATGCCTTAACTGATTGTTTTATTTTGCTACGAGGCTAATCTCATTTGTGTTTTACTTTTTCAAAATCAAATTCATGGATTAAACAAAAAATAATTACAAGAAAAGACACCCCCTACGGAATGCCTTCTATAATGGAGCTGGTGCACATGGAGTCATCAAGCCCGTATCTGCCCTTCTAATTAGTTCGGTTTAAATCCAGGGACTTTTATCACCTGTGTAATAAACAACCAGTCGATGGAGTGCTCGTGTACAGGCAATATACAGTAATTGTCTATCAAAATTACTTACATAGTTCTCCTTATTAACATCGTAAATGATCACAACATCAAATTCTAATCCCTTTGCCATATACGTTGGAATGACTAGTGCACCTTTTATAATTTCCCCGCCTCGAGGTTTAATTAGTGTTAGTTGGACCGATGTTTCCAACCGACGAAACACCTTTTCTGCCTCCTCTTGAGTTTTACATATGACGGCTACGGATTCATACCCTTGCTCTGTATAATTTTCTATATCCTCTATGATCGACTTGTCTATCTCCTCCAATGTTTCTCTGCGAATAACCTTAGGTTCCTCGCCATACCGTTCAATAGAACAATAATGATGTTGGTTACCTTCACCAAGTAGATTCTGTGTAAAGGTGTTGATTTCACATGTTGACCTATACCCTTTATTTAAATTCAGCTTAATCGTCTTACCTTTATTAAGTATCTCAGAAATATCGTCATATAATGAACTGTTTATTGTTCTTTCAATCGTCTGACGAATGTCTCCTAAGACAGTGTAGGTTGCATTGTGGTATAAAATCTTGAAAACCTCATATTGCAGGGGAGTGTAATCCTGGGCTTCATCAATGACCACATGTTTGATCCCGGAAACCACCTCATTCCCTTCAATTTTCAACTTCAAATAAAGAAGCGGAGCGTAATCTTCATAGTGCGCTCGCCCCTTGCGTAGATTCTGAAGGGTTGTTGAAATAATTTCTTCAATATTGTCTGGAAGCATTAGACCCTGCGACAACTTGAGCAAAAGCCCAGGGTTCCCGAAAAGCAGCTTATACAAGTGTCCATAATCAACCTTTGTAAAGTTTTGAATTCGTTCCCGAAAAGCCACAGCTTGCTTAATGGCTAGTAATCGACTAAAGGACTTTATTTCAAAATCATGCCCTTCACTTTTTTCTACTATCTTTTCTAAACGTTTAAGTCTCTTCTTCTGTAATGGGTGAACCTTTTTCAAAAGGATCGTCTCAATTATTTTGAGTTGTTTGGCCATCGGAATACCAATTTCGTTGTGTAAAAAACGGTTTTTCAGCTGTTGCCTTGTCGCTAGAATTGTTCCGTTATAATAGACATCCTCAAAGGCAATAAGCCGATGAGCGTAATACCATAGCAATCTGTCAAGAATTTGCTTAAATACCCTCGACCCCTTAAAATCGATGCATTGCTGCCTTTGATCATTATCAGTCTCTGCTCGGGAATGTATCAATGATTCAAGCTGCATATCCCTTGTTTCTTCCCCAAACCTACCTTGAAATGCGTTTAAGACAAGATCGTCAAAGATGCTCTGCCTCACGTTTTCTTCACCCAGTTCAGGGAGGACACTAGAAATATAGTGACTAAAAACGGAATTAGGAGATATTATGATGACATCCTTAGACCGAAGATTGGAATTAAGACCCTCATAAAGGAGAAAGGCAATTCTATGCAGAGCAATCGATGTTTTGCCGCTACCCGCTACACCTTGTACGATTAAGAGCTCATGATCCCTATCCCTAATAATTACGTCTTGTTCCTTTTGAATCGTTTCCACAATATTTTTCATTTTGGCGGAAGTATTATGACTTAGCACTTCCTGCAGTATTTCGTCAGTAATTCTGACACTACAATCGAAGAAGTATTTCAGCTTTGAATCTTGAATTTGATATTGCCTTTTCAAAGAAACATCTCCCCGGCTAATCCCTGCCGGAGTGTCATACATTACTTCACCAAGTTCATACCTATAAAATACACTTGAAATAGGTGCACGCCAGTCATAAACGTAGACTTGACCAGTGTTTCTGTCCATTAAATTATAAAGTCCAATATATATCATTTCTTTTTCATTAAAACCCTTTTCTATAAAGTCAAACCGACCAAAGTAAGGTGAATTTATCATTTTCTTTAGGTTCTTAATACGCCGTGTATCGTAACTTGAGACATGATTATTGACTTGCATAAGATGCAGGTTTATATCAATAAGACTCTCAAAGTCACTAGGAATATGAACGGTGTTTTCATACATATCCTTTTTAGCGGTAATTAAATCATTCTTTTTTTCATCTAAATTCTTCGCTTCCGTTTCCACTTCTTCGTCGATAAAGGCCAATGTCTTCCTTAGATACTCAATCTCCTCTTGATAATTTTCCTGGTAACCGTCCATTGGATCACGCTCCTATGCAAAAGAATTGGAGAAAACCTTTGACATCCTATACTCTTTGTGATAATATATAAGTAAGGATATATGTAATATTGGAAAAATCCGTCCTTTTCTTATTATATACCAAATATATATTCAAGTATAGTCAATAGGCGAAAAGCCAGCTTTTGAATTATCCTGTCACGTAAAATGATATAAGATTTAAAATGATCATACTAAAAGGTCTGATTCCGATAATCAATTGGAGTCGGACTTTTTAGGTTTCTATATTCCTTATCTTCAAGATTTAGTTTGTTAAGCGACGACCCTACGGGGTTTTACCTTAATAATAGATCATTTGGTCGGTTTCGAGATCCACTCTAGCGATGTTTGGATCAACCACTTCGTGTATTATAGATTGCCTGTCACCACATACTCTTACTGGATCGTTAGCGCAAGCCCCGTATATATTACAACTCGAAAGGCGGAAGGAAATCATGGAAAGCATGGAAGACAAGGGAAAAGGCAGTAATACGCGTTTCGATTGTGTTGATATATTCCGGGGGCTTACTATCTCACTAATGCTTATGGTCATTAATCCAGGGGACGTCACGAAAATTCCCGCGCAATTTAAACACGCAGCCTGGAACGGCATCACGTTAGCCGACTTCGTCTTCCCGTTCTTTATCTTCATCATGGGCGTTGTCGTTCCTATTTCGATCAACAAGCGCTTAGAGAAGGGAATAAGTCGAATACGCATCATAACCAACGTTCTAAGTCGTAGCGTCATGATGTTTCTATTAGGGTTGATTTTAAACGGGTTCCCGACCTTCGACCTTGCCGTTATCCGGGTTCCGGGCGTTCTTCAACGAATAGCAATCGTTTACTTTTGTTCAGTGCTTATATATTTACTTGTCAGGTCGCTATTCAAGCGAGAAATAGTTCAAATTGGTGTTCAAAGTCTTATAACGGTTCTATTGCTTATTCTGTATTACTGGATATTGAAACACGTTCAAGTTCCCGGAATATCAGAACTTAAAGGCGGGCTTGTTTCATACATCGACCTGAAATATCTTAAAGGGCATCTATACACGGCAACGTTCGACCCAGAAGGAATACTTAGCACAATCCCGGCGATAAGTTCGGGGCTATTCGGGGTTATTGTCGGCATGGTACTTTTAAGACGGGACAATCGCCTTGTAAAAATAATTGTCTTGGTATGCAGCGGGGTTCTTTTGTTACTCTATGCAAGCTGGTTCAATTCGATCTTTCCCTATAATAAAAATCTTTGGTCAAGTTCTTTCGTGCTAGTGACGTCGGGTTACGGTATCTTACTATTAACCGCGTTGTACCTAATAACCGATATATTGAAAATGGGCGGGATACTAACGGCGTTCAAGGCTATTGGCGCAAGTCCTATTTTCGTATACTTCGCGTCTAACATCGTCGGTAGGATAATTTGGGGGCTTCCTATAAAGGACGCCATTTCTGGCGCCACAATGACCTTTAAAGCTTGGGTAATGGAAAGGTTAATAAGTCCTTGGGCGCATAGCTTAGATTCGATATACTTTTCAGTTCTGTATGTAGTCGTTTGGATGGCGATTGCGGGCGTTCTTTATCATCGGAAGATATACATTCGCTTGTAGATAACAAAGCGGTCATAACGACCGCCTTTAATTTGTCCATATACGCCTTGTGTCGCCTTATCTTGTTGTATTATTTAAACGTTATCCTTCTTCAAAAGCGAATCACATAAAAATTGCCCAATAACAATCTACATGAAATGTTGTTCTATCGCTTCTATCGTTTTATAATGCAAATTTCACAGTTCTTTTGAGGAATTCATATAATGATCCTTTGGAATATCGAGAAATGCCGATCTGACAGATAAAGATTACCTGGAGTCCATAACAGCATTCCTAAGGACTCTGCTTAGTTCCTCCAGGCAAAAAGGCTTAGGTAAAGCCGCTCTAAATCCATACTTTTTAAAATCAGTCATAATGGCGTCGTTACAGTAGCCACTGGAGGTTATGGCCTTGACATGGGGATCGATTTTAATAATCTCCTCTAGGGCCTGTCTGCCACCTGCTCCACCGGGGACGGTTAGATCGAAAATAACAGCATCATAGGGCTCGCCCCTCTCACTGGCATCCCTGTAAAGAAGGATGGCTTCCTCTCCATCTACGGCAAAGGCAGGTTCACAACCCAACTGGGTCAGCATTCCCCCGATAACTTCTCGTATGGAAGCTTGATCATCCATAACCAAAATTTTGCCATGCCCGGAAAGAAACGGTTCTATAGCCTTCTTCACTGTCAGAGCCATTCCCAGTCTAGCTGGAAGGTAGACAGATACAGCTGTCCCTTGACCAGGTTCGGACTCAACCCTAATGTGACCATTGTGCCGCTTTACTATGGAGTAAGAAGTAGCTAATCCTAACCCGTTACCTTGAGCCTTTGTCGTAAAGTAAGGATCAAAAATCCTGTTCAACTGATCTTTATGGATCCCAACGCCTTGATCTTCCACGGTTATCTTCAGATAGGGGCCTATGTTTAAAGGCAGTCCCTCTTCCTCTGTCAAGTATTTGTTCTCACACCTCAAAGACACCGTCCCGCCATTGGGCATAGCCTGCTGGGCATTGATGACCAGATTATTCACCACCTGTCTGATATGTCCGCCATCCACCTCAACCATCCATAAATCATCGGACAATTCAAGTTCATAACGCACATTGGAACCCCTCATAGCAAAAATGACGGTATCATTAAGTAATGGCACGATGGACATCACCTCTTTAAAGGGCTTCCCCCCCTTGGCAAAGGTCAATAACTGCAAGGTTAAATCCGTGGACTGCTGGCAGGCTTTTTCTGCTTCTTCCAATAGTTCCAGGTTTTTTTCCTGCTTCAAATTCTTCATTTTATATAATGAGATGTTACCTAATATAACCGTCAGTAGATTGTTAAAGTCGTGGGCTATCCCCCCAGCCAAAATTCCCAAAGATTCTATCCGTTGATAATTTAATTTATCTTCCTCATTCTTCTTCCGTTCGGTAATATCTTTGACCGCAAGAAAGCAGAGAGTGTTTTTTTCATCGTTTTCTTGCTCCTTTTCTGCTATACCTTCAACTAAAGCACAAAAAACTGTCCCGTCATTCTTCCGGAGGTTCAGCTCGCAATCCTGCTTAGTTTTAATTTGCATTTGCCACAGTGACTTGCAGTAAAGAGAAAAAATGTGCTGGTGTTCTGCTACCACAAAGCTAGTAAACGCCTTACCCAATAACTGATCCTTCTCCACTTCGAATAAAGCAGCCCCAGTCCGGTTTACTTCTAGGATCAGGCCATTGATCCCACAGGTAAAAAAACCCACTGGGGCAAAATCATATAATTTCCTATATTTGTCCCTGGATAATTCGTTCTCCAGACCAACACGCTGCAATTCATCATTTTGCATTGATAATTCGATTTGATGAACCTCCAGTTCCATATTCCCTGTTAGACCATCTGCAGAAATATTCCCTATAGCTCTGTTCTTTTGGTTTCTCAGTGCTTCAGCTTCTGCTTCTTGGCGTAATTTTACACCATCCATGCAATCACCAACCCCCTTATCAAACATAACTAAATTAATTCTCCGTCTTAAAGATGACTAGGATTAAATCTGCGGATGGCTTTTTGCTGTTGATTCGGTAGGCATCGAGGTAAATCTTTTTATTGCCATCGCCTGGGAATTCATAATCCAAAAGGAAGCTTTGAGAAGATATCCCTTCGGTAATAATAGTGGTGATTTTTTCCTCTAACTCGCGAGTATTCCATCGGCCTTTGCTAAGTTGTGAAATCAACGTGCCTTCAGTCTCTAAAGGCGTTACCTGGAAAACGCGGTAAAAATCCAAGTTTGCTGTTATAACCTTAAAATCACCGTCCAGCACCAGAAGGGGAAAGCCAATGGCCTCAATGATACTAAAGGCATAATCACGTCTGTCCCTAAGCTCAGTGTTTAATAAATTTAGTGCTTTAAGTTTACTGATATTAACAAAAGAAACTACGACACCGGCCACCATGTTTTCGGAAGTTCGATAGGGTGTTAACCGCATCAGGTACCATACCCCCTCTATGGTTTCTACCTCTTTCTCAATATGTCCATATGTCTCCAGAATCCTCTGGGCTTCGCGGACAATATCCGTCTTTCGGAGCTTTGTTACAAGGTGAGCCAGAGGACGACCAACATCTGAGGGAATGATGTTAACAAGCCTGGGGACTAAAGGAGTATACCGCATAATATTCAAATTGCTATCCAGAAATATAAAGGCAATTTCTGTGCTGTTTAAAAGATTCGTCATATCGTCATTGGAGTGGGCCAGTTCATTCAGTTTAGTTTGCAGTTCATTGTTAACGGTTACGACTTCCTCGTAGAGGGACTGCATTTCTTCTCGGGAAGTCTCCATCTCTTCATTTGAACTCTGTAATTCCTCATTAGCGGAGTGTAGTTCTTCGTTGGCCGCCGCTGTCTCCATGTAGGATAATTCAATCTCTTCGATGGTTCTGAATAGTTGAACTTTTGTACTCTTCAGCTCATTCTCCAGTTCGTCGATCCGCGTTACAGCGTTGGACGAGCTGTCACCGATGTTACTTAGCGGAGTATCAACGGGTATTGCATTAACTTCCTCAAAGATCACCAGGATCAAACCCTGTAATGCTCCGGGTTCCTCAATCGGCCTAACACCAAAATTAAGCGTGACTTGTTCATCATTGATGATCACCCTCACGCCTTCAATAGTAATATCTTCTTTTGTTTTAGCTGCCTGACGAAGTACTGCCCTTAAACTATACCGCATTTCCTCCTTAACCATGGTTGCGATGTTTAAGCTAACTTCTCCTGTAGCTAGTTCAAAATATTTTCTACTACGTCCATTGATATATATGATATCTCCCTTTTCATTAACTATAAAACAGGGCGGGGTATAGTTTTCCAACAACATTTTCTCTATAGAATTAATCATAACTGATTTTTCTGATCCAACGATGCTTGTTAAATCCGCCCTTGCTTTGGCTGCTGTGATTATTGATGAATTGGGAAGAAAATTTGCCCAGACTTTGGAAATGACATCTCGGCGTTTATATAACTTCCATTTGCTATTTAACACAGTATAAAGGTTCGTGTTGCTTCCAAAGGATTCGGAAGGGCCTAAAAAGAGTATTCCATTGGGTAGTAGGCTGAAATGAAAAAGATTGGAAATCTTTTTTTGCAAGGAATTTTCAAAGTAAATTAAAAGGTTTCGGCAGCTGATCATATCCACCTTAATAAAAGGCGGGTCTTTAATAAGATCATGAGAAGCAAAAATTATTGTTTCCCGGATTTCCTTCGAAATCCGGTATCGATTTTCTTCCTGCTTAAAAAAGCGTTTTAAGCGCTCAGGGTGTATATCCTCCGCGATACTTAAGGGATATAAGCCAGTTCTTGCCGTTAAAACGGCGTCTTCGTCAATATCTGTAGCAAATAACTGTAGAGTCATATTCTTCCGGGCATTGTTCATGCATTCCTGAATTATGATTGCTAGGGAGTAAACTTCTTCCCCGCTGGAACACCCGGGGATCCATATTCGCAAGTTATATCCCTCCGGTTTATCCGCCAGTAACTCAGGAATCACTTGATTCTCCAGTACCTGGAAGGCTTCAGAGTCACGGAAAAAAGGTTACGTTAATAAGTATCGCTTTAAAAAGAGTTTCCACTTCTGCCGCGTTTCGCTGCAAATAGCGAACATACTCCTCAATATCTTGAATATGGCAGACGCGCATTCTGCTTTCTATACGCCGGTAAATAGTTCCTTTTTTGTAAAGGGAAAAATCGTGGCTGTTGTGCATTTGGATAATGAAAAGCACTCTCTTTAGTATTTCTGAGTTCTTACTCAATTTTTCGTTCATACTCCGGGAAGCTCTTCGTTGCAACCACTTGCTATGCACAAGGAGCTGATCACTCATTTTCTCAATAGGAAGAATAAAATCTGCCAATTCCAAGACGGAGGCCTTGCCAGCGGAATCAGCACAACCCGCTAAGCCCTCGTCCTGAACCATGACCATACCAAACTGTGCTTTAATTTCTTTTAAGCCCAGCGCTCCATCATGACTTATGCCCGAGAGAATAATACATATGGCATTTTCACCCTGGTCATAGGCCAGGGTGCTGAAAAAATAATCTAAAGGTTTTCGAGGATTAGAAAGGGGTTCCCGTAAATAAAAATCACCCCGTACAACTCCGGTATCTTTATCTTTCGGGCATATGAACACATGGTTGGGCATCATCTTCATATCGTCTTTCACAACTAAAACAGGCATAGATATGTATTCCTGCAGGATCTGAACCGTCATTTCGTCACTGCCGACAATAACAAAGGCCATCCCACAGTCGTCAGGCATATTTTTGAAAAAAGCTTTAAAACCCTTTCCCCCAACATCCGAGACTCCGATGCCCACAACTGGAAAACTATCGTTCAAGCTCATGTGATTTTGCACAAATTAACCTCTGTTCGTTCCGTATTTTAATATCTATATATATTAGACATATATTTGTATTTTACCTCTATTTTTCTTTAATTATATTAAACACTCAAATGCTCGCTCCCGGTTCCCCAGACCTGTCTGTGCATGGCATAAAAATACCCTGCCCAACGGATACTAAAAGAATCTTATAATGAGGTGATGTTTTGTTTTCTTTCTTTAAAAAACTATCAGGTGTAGAAGTTATTGATATTCTGGGAGCCTTCAATTTATGGAACGCCTTAAGAGCACGTTATGGAAGTATAGAAACCCTTCAGATGTATAGGAACTTTATCCATGACCGTGATTTTGATCTTATGCTTAGTCGCTTCTTAAGTACCTTTATAAAGGAATCAAAGATATTGGAAGAGAAAGCAACCCACTATTCTGTAACCTTGCCCAAGAGACCCGCAGTGGATATCCGGATTGACAAAAAGCTTGATGAGCTTACAGATAGATATATTTACAGGAGAATCTATGAAGACCTAGTTACTCAAATGGTTGTCCTTGGTCGGTGTTATAGAACCACTACAAGTAATGATCAACTCCGTGAACTTTTCAAACATGCCCTGTTAGGCCACGCCTATCAATTTCAAATACTCTATAAATTTGGTAAGTTAAAGAGCTGGGAGGACAATCCTCCGGCTTATAAGCCCTCCAAGCCAATTAAAACTGAGGATTTATCAATCAGTGAAGCTTTTCATCTCTGGGACCATTTAAACCTAAGATATGACCAGCTGGAATTAGTCATGCTCTCCATTAGTTTTGCCCATGACACAAGCTTTATTGCTGTCTTAGATATGGGCTTAATAATTATCAAAAAGCAGATCGAGAAACTTGAGGAACTGTGTCTAAACTATAGTGTCCAAGTACCTGAAAGGCCACCAGCTGAAATGGTGCAGCGCATAGATCCAGAAGCAATGGAAGATCAATTTATGTATAGAATTCTTCTCACTGGCCTTCAGAATTCTATTGACCTTCACATGAGGGCAGTAATGGAGACGGTAAGAAATGACAGCCTGCGCAAAACATTCATCGATTTATTAAAAGACGAAATGAGTTCCTATGATAAATTCCTAAAATACGGTAAAGCGAAAGGCTGGACAAAGACACCACCCACATATGGAGCATTAGTATAGGAAACGATTGCTGAAGCTACCGGGGCAGGCAAAGAAAAGGTCATTGGCAAAAAGTAAGATAAAATTAAGAAAACTTGGTCGGTGACAGATTCACAGACCAAGTTTCACTTAAACTGCGGATTTAATCTAGGCGACTTGTGTGATAACTAGATGAGCCGAAACTGGCCTTGTTCCTCCGGCGATAGTGGTAATGGTTAGCGCTGTTGCATTGCCGGCAGGGTTTCGGACAGTGAGCACTGAATCGGCGGCTGTTGTAGTCACATAAGCCATTCCCACTATTTGAGAAGTACCTGTTGCCCGCCCGACTACCGTATATGCCAAGTCGACTCCATTGAGAGTTAAAACCAACTGGCCCGCCTCGCTCACACTTACCTGAAACAAAACCTGATAAGTGCTCATTGCAGACAAGTTAAATTCAGTATCACTAGTTCTGGTAATAGTTGTTGCGCTGGTAGGTCCGTCTTGGGGAAAGCTTACGTCAGTACCGGGAGCAACTGTTGCTGCATTATCAGGAGGCATCAGGGCAAAAAAGTCGGCAAAGTTTAATACTGTCGTTAACGGTAAAGTGTTCTCTTCAAGTTCTGCCGGTAAGACTCGATGGGCTGCCACTAAATTGCCTGCTGCATCCTTCCCCCAAGCCGATTATTGCCCCCAAAACGAAGCTGCCTTCAGTCATCACTGATTCTGTTGTGGTCCCATCATTTGTAATCCTCACTACAAAGGTTACGGTCGGTCTGACGCCTAGCACAGCTGTATTTTCAATCAAACCGGTTGTTAATTCAGCCATTAATTTTATCCCTCCACATCGTTTAGTATCAATTGCTTATTAAAATCAAGCATTTTCGCATATTGCTCTTAATACAATATATGAAATCTTTTGGTACAAGTTAACTAAATCGAGCACTTTGAACCCTCACAATATGGAAGTTCCTTAATGTCCTAGCGTTATCAGTGCTGCCTATCCACTTTATCATTAGACCAAGTTCTATTAACTCTTTTTGAGTGTAACATACTTTACATTGTCAGTCTTTTTTCTGTACAATTAGGGCGTTTTTTGGCCTTGATGATCTCAGAGGGCTTTTTTTCTTCCTCTTCACCGCTTCGGTTCATGAGGTAGTGGCACACGCTGTGGGTCCGATGCTCACTCATGTCTTTTCTGAAATCCGAATACTTGCAGTACCAACACTCACGCATGGGTGCAAGGCTCTCTCCTCCTGTACATTCCCAGTGAGGGCAGGTATCGTCTTCTCTCACCACGGGATAAGTGTCGGCCGGCATGTCCTTGTTCTTTGGCCGCATATTTCTTCACTATCCAACTGCAACCACTCCTTCTCTAGTCATTCGAACCTATCTTCCGATAATACTAATCCTCTAACGTTTACTACAAAAAGAATCGCCTGGTAACGCATCTGCATTCACTATCCCAATAGTTATAGCCCCAAAAATTCCCTTTAACATAAAAGTATTTGAAATGAATTTCTATCTGCATGAAATGTATGTTTTTGTTTTGAAATGAACGACGACAGCCTCTCCTCGGAAAAGGGTTGCTCCAGTCATTTTTCTGGTCTTTAGATAATTAAATATAGTTTGACATCCACTAAAATAATCGGTGCATTGGAGTTTGCGGCGGCATAAGCACTTCCTATTATAGCATCCAGGAAGTTATTTCCTGATGCCACACTGATCCTTTGCCCACATAACTTAAAGTAATTTGCCACTGCAAGAGAGGTTTCATATCGGTCCACTCCACTGTGTCTTACAATAGCTCCTTTCCCTAGATGGGTCAGTTTGATTCTTTGTTATAACTATTGCTTATGGATGCAGATTTTGTCTTTTTTTGTATAAATTCTGGTATAATGGATTAAATATGGATGTTACTCAAGTTATTGCATAAATTTGCTACTTGCCATCACAGAAAGCTGAATATTTTGCAGATAAGTTGGCTTGCGGATGAATATGGAATAATACGGAAGTAAATTGGAGGTAAAACGCATGGCTATGGATTATATAAGGTCTCTTCTTAGCCTTATTTTCGCGATCAGCGTAATGTATATGCTCTTAGATTGCGAAATAAAACACAAAAAAAATCGCTATCTTTTGGGGCTTTATGCAACTGTCGTTCTAATAATTGATGGGTTTGTTTTGCTCAAATTGGGGTATCCAACTTTTATGAAGTTTTATCCCCTTCTTGTCCACCTTCCGGTATTTTTAGCATTTGTGTTTATCTCTAAGTTCAAACCAATCAAGGTCTTTTTTGTACATTGGACTCTGGTCGCCATTACCTCATCCTTCTCTTTGGTTGGACTTATTATTTCATATTTTTTTGGCTACAGCAGGGAAGTCGTGATTATTGTTTGTTATATTCTGTATCTGCCTGTGGGGTTTCTGATTTTCAAGTATATCCGTCCGCTGTTTCTTTACATGATGTGCAACACAGATAAAGGCTGGATAGGCTTTTGCATAATTCCGATTTCATACTCTGTTCTGCTTTATACTGCCAGTATGTATAGTTTGAACAAGGCGATGGCTGATAATGTTTTGTGGAGATCTGCGCTGATCTTTATTTTGACTCTCTCAGCTTATTTTCTGATTCTGCGATTTTTCAAACAAACCAGAGAACAGCTTACCCTGCAAAACGAACAACATTTATTAAGGACTCAAGTGGCCGCAGCTCAGATTCATTTTGAAGCCTTGGAAGAATCACAAGAAAAGACCATGCTGTATCGACACGATATGCGCCACCACTTGAATCTGATCAATTCCTATCTTGCGGACAACAACAAAGAAGCGGCACAAAAATATATTACTGAGGTCGAAAAAACCGTTGAGGGTGCTGTGGTTGAAAAATATTGCAATAACTATACGGTTAATTTGATTCTATCGTCTTATATAGCCAAAGCCAAAAATGAACAGATCACAGTTGAAACTCAGATCAATCTTCCTGAGAAAAACGCTGTTTCCGACATGGACCTTTGCGTTATTATGGCCAATGCTCTTGAAAATGCCATTAATGCCTGCAAGAGCATTAACATTACCAATGACAGATACATAAAAATCGTCTCCAAACTCAACCAGAATAAGCTCTGCCTGCAAATCACTAACAGCTTTGACGGCACCATTGTATTTGTTGACAACATGCCGATAAGTACCGATGAGAACCATGGCCTTGGCACGAGAAGTATTGCTGCGGTAGCACAAAAATACGGCGGGATATGTTCCTTCACAGTTAAAGACGGAGTCTTTAAAGCAAGCATTATTCTGTAGTGCCGCACAGTAGTGGGCCCCCTAGTTTTCATTATCCAGACCTAAATCCTTCTTCATGGTCTCTGCTTTGGTTAATAATTCTTCAAACTTGGTATCAACTTCATCTAACTTGATGAATACAGCATCTACTTCTGATCAGTAGAATTTTCAGTTTTAGACCTGAAAATCAAATTCATTAGAGGCACCCATTGTGATTAAAGGCAAATCACAATGGGTGCTTATTTTACGCATTTACAAAGTTGTCACTGATTATCTGCCTTTCCTATTTCCCGAGCAATTGTCCAAGCTGCTGCTCAACGGCTTTACTGATGACGAACTCTCCTCCGAAAATGGTCGCTCCAGTCATTTCTTTGGTCTTAAGATATTTCAATATAGTTTCTGAAAGCTTGTCATCGACTAAAATAATCGGTGCATTGAAGTTTGCTGCATAAGCACTACCTGCAAGAGCATCCGGGAAGTTCTTGCCAGTTGCCACACTAATCGTTTGCCCGGCTAACTTAAAGTAGTTTGCTACGGCAAACGAGGTCTCATAGCGATCCACTCCACTGAGTCTTACAATAGCTCTTTTGCCTAGGGGTGTCAGCTCAGACACTTGATCCTCAACGGCTCTGCCTACAACCGCTTGCCCCCCTATAATATAGGCCCTGATTGGCTTTAGTTCCGCGATTTTTTGCTTGACTCCATCACTGATTCCATCTTTTCCTACTAATAGTATGGGATACTGCATGGCCGCTGCCGCGCTGCTTATGGATAAGGCGTCTGGATAGTTTTCCCCATAGGCCAGTACGACGGGAGTTCCTGTCAAAAGATCTAATTCATCGGAAATTTTCAGGGCTGTTTCATATTGGTCGAATCCACCTAATCTCTTGATCTGAAAAAATCCACTAGTTACTATTTTCTCTTCCACAGTATCACTGACCGCTGCCGTGCCCCCTAAAATATAGACAGTTCCTTTGGGATCCATGTAGTCTTTCAGATAAGTAATGACTTTGGTATGATCCTCTTCACTGCTTCCAACCAGTAGGATGGGTGCATTCAGCTTATAGCCTAGGACGCTTCCTGCCAGTGCATCGGGGAAATTATCGGCGGTTGCCAAGATCACATTGGAAATCTTTCCGGTATAGCTTGCTTTGGCAATTTCCAGAGCGGTATCCACTTTCGTTAAGCCGGCAAGTCTGGTTACACCGACTCTGGGTTGATTCATTTTAAAGTCTAATTTTACAATGTCTTGTTCTACTGGTATGGTCGGACTCCTGAATTGATCATACCCATCCTTTGTTGCCACAATATAGTAGTCTGAAGTGGGGAAGACCATGAATCCATAGGCTCCGCCCAGATCACTGATTTGGGGATTTTTATTATCGTTTGGCTCGAACCCCTCAATAATAGGCAGTTCTACTAATGAATTCGGAATTTTTCCGGCAGCTTTGTTTCGCTCAGTATCGGCATAATACAAGGTTACATCAGCACCTGTTATAACCGCTCCAGTAGCAGAATCCGTTATGATCCCATAAGGGTCGATTAAGGTAGTGGTTAGTTGGACATTTCCTTTGCTGTCCATATTAATGTCCATGGTTCCCATAGTAATCCTTTGTCCGTTGCCCAAATCATAGAAGATAATAAAATGATTGTCTGTTCCTTTAGCCAAGTTCTGTACTTGGATGGTTCCATCGGCAGAAATTGTGGCTGGAGAACCTGTTGCCGTTGTGATAGCCACTCTAGAGAAATCACTTAATGGGCTTGTTGTTCCGTCGGGTTGTTTTAGGATTAATACCTGCACAGCACCCATGGAAACTGTAACATTGCCCTCACTATCTGTCGTTACGGTAACTGCGACATTGGAAACCTGAGCGCCTGTTTTACCGTCAATGACACTGCCTGTTACAGTCGAGGATGTTGGGGTCGTCGGATTTGTTGGCTTCGGGGTATGTGAACCCCCTCCGCCTGACGATCCACCGGAATTACTAGAGCCAGTGGAAGTCTGGGCAGTATTTCCTGCCAGATCCGTTGCCACAATAGTGATAGCTCCGACGCTATTTGCTGTAATGTTAGCGGTATAGGTATCTGTATCCCCTTGTTTTTGCATGGAGTAAGTTGTACCGCCACTTGTCATCACCACGCTGTAAATGCCGCTTAAAGCATCGGTCACCTCAGCAGATACAGTCAGTGTATCGCCTGCCAGAACTGCTGAGGTTTTGTCTGCCCTAAAAACAGGTGCCGTTCTGTCCACTTTTACTGTCAAACTGTTCGTTGCCAAATTGTAATCATTGGCATTTTGAAGTTTGACACTGATGAAATGGGTGCCCTCAGCTGTGATGTTTGTTACATCAATAGGGCTGCTTGTATAGGTTTTGCTCGTCCAATCACCATTATCCACTTTGTATTCCATTTTTGTTGGAGTGAAGTTAGTTAGGTCAGTGGCTGTCAAGGTGACAGGTACCGAGCTGATATTCCACCACCCTCTTGGGCCAGGCTCTGAAGCAGAGAGTGTCACACTTCCGCTGGCAGGAGCTGCATTGGCAACTGTCAGAGAGTAAGTTTTCGGCAGTGCTCCTGCACCGTCTGGCTCAACCGTCACCTCAAAGATGTTGCTGCCGGTTGCCAGTGGCAGAGTATAGGCGACAGCGCCTGTTTCCTCAGCGAGCACTGTGTTACTGGCATCCATAAGCACCACTTTAGCCTTTGGATTTGCGGAAATCGCGGTTAGATTGGTGGATTTTAAACCATTGGTGCTTAGGTTATCATAGGTTGTAGTATCCTTGTCAAAGTTTACTCCCACACCGGTAGCACCCAAAACCAGCAGGTCTGCGTTCATGGAATCCGCTGCAGCGTTAAAATAATAGGCCTCCACATCCGCACCCAAGGTGTCAAACACAAAGGTTTTACTGATGACTGCCTCGCTGCCTAAAGTAACAAGACCCTCCGCCGTGTTCGACAGATACTGGGTTTCGATAATATTTCCGCCCTCGTCAAGAAGGTTTACTGCAACATTACCGTTTGTTACCTCTTTCAGTGCAAGATTTTGAAGTGTTAGAACTGCAGTGGTTTCTGTCTCGGAATTCGACTGTTTAACGTCAACTTTCATGGGATTTCCGCCGTTACGCTTAACCAGATTGTCACAAAGAAGGGTGCTGAAATTGTTTTCACCAACAAACTCTGGAAGCTCTTTGTCCGAGCTGTCGACGATCCAAGCCTTGGCATACAGGGTGACACCATTAGCCGGTATTTCGTCTTTTCCTTGACCTGCAAGATAAGACTTGAGATCAAAGCTTAGATTGGCGGTATAGGCGCCGTTGTCAATCAGTGATAATTGGTCAGGATCGGAAATGGTCACCATCGGAGCCACCTCGGTCCCTGAGGTATAGGCTGAATTATCGTAGATTGCCAGTTTTACTTGTTTGCCGCTGGTCTTGAGCTTATAGTCACTGCTGTTGTACAGACTCACGGCAAACTGACGCTGACCGTCCTGCTCTTTAACGGTATCAATCTTAGTAAAGCCCACATCAGCCACTGCCAAAGGCAAAGTCCCATTGCCGGTCAGAATGAGCGGAGAATCACCAAAGCTTGCTGTACCGCTGTAGGATAAATCGGCTATGTTGACAGGCACACTGTAATTGACAATCAATGTTTTGCTTGTGCCGGGTAAAACTGTCAGCTGATCAAAGGTTTTACTTTCTGTGCCGTCACCATCCCTATAGTCTAGGGTGACGCTGGTCATCACCTCTTTGCCTTGATTTTGCACGGTAAAGGCGATGGGCAAGCCAAAGCCTGACTTAATTCCAGTATAGTCAAACTCTGCCGCTGTTATTTGGGCTTTATTTTGATAGGCTTGGGTTGCCGTGAACATCTTGCTTTCTGTCTTGGGCACCTGAATTTCAACGGTATTTCCATCTTCATCGGTATCCGTTTCCGTGTCAAATACCCCATCTTTCGATTCAGTCCCTAAAATGATCACCTTAACTTCGTCGTTGGCAGCATCTGAAACATAGGCATCGAAGCTGTCGATGACGGTTTTCTCCGGCATCTCGGCAACGTCGACGGCTGCTGAAGTCAAAGTGAGGTTTGTTCCATCAATAGGTTCCTGCCTAAATTTAATGGCCTTTAACGAGTCACTTCCCTGAGAATTAGGTTCAACCCATAAAATGGACAGATTTTTGAAGTCATTATTCTCTGCACTTGTGTTAACAAACTTAAAGTTGCTGCCGATAGTGTTACCACTGGACACTGCCTTCAAGCTGTCCACAAAATCTTCTTTAGAACTGCCGTCCTCGCTAAAGGTTGCCAGGCGAATATCCGAGTTTTCTCCTTCCATCTTGTACCAGCCAAGCATGAATCGTTCCTCATCACCAATTTTAGCCACGGTTAGCTGAGGATTTTCATCGGGTGTGTCATCATTGGTCAAACGAACATTCTTAACAGCAGCACCGCCCTCATCAAGCACTCCATAGACAATTTCGTAGCTATTGACATCTCTTTCTTCACTTGGATCAATAATGTACGCAACGGCTGAAGTTCCGTCAGACATCATAGCAGCTTCTAAGCCTACGACACTCCCTGACACACCGTTGTAAAGGGACTTGGTTTCACTCCAGCTGCTTCCGTCATAAATACGGTAAACCAGGGTGTCTTTGCCGCTAAAATCCGTCGGATTGGCAGCATCGCCGGCATATACACTCCGCCAGACAACAATTGCCTGGCTGCCGTTTGTGGCAACCACCGGAGCCATGTCCGGTGTGCTATTGCTAGTCAGTCTTTCTGTCGTCCATGTGCCAGACTTGTAAATACTGGTATAGATCTCAGTGTTGTTTGTCATCATGGCCACATCAGTGGTGCTTAATTGTTCATCGCTATTTTTCTCCAGCTTATCAGCTAACCTTACCCAGGCAGATATAGCCAAACTGCCATTACCGGCAAAGGACATCTGGGAATCGCCAAAGCTTTCTGCAGATGGGTCGATTTTGCCTAGGTCAACATAGCTGCCTCCTTGCTTAAGGGCATAGTTTGCGGTGGTATCCCAAACATTCGAACTATTGTTATCGGATAAATACACAAACATCGAGCCATCACTGGCCATCAGTGGATTGGCGTAAGGATAGGCATTTGTCTGGAGCGTGTTAGGGGCAAGATTCTCGGTATCCAGTGACAAGGCTCGCATCATTCCACTGGGTGATCCCCAAACACGAGTATACTCCTTAAGATACTCCCGACTCTCCAGCTCAGGTGCCTTAGTAATAACCACCAAATCCTGTCCTGTTGCTGCGGCATATATACGTGTCGCCAAACTCATATTTTCCGGCGTCAGCATATCTCCGGTAGTTTGTTTCCAATAGTCCTCAATTTTGTCCCAGTTGCGATAGGTCCATTCTTTTTCAAAGCTGACTGAGGCTAAGGTTTTCTTGTAGGAAATCAACAGTAATTTAGCCACAAACTTTATCCCGATCTGTCCCTGCAGATTAAGCCTGGAACCGGATAAGGCCTTTTCTGTTTGGTTATAACCTGCCGGTAGATCGGCTATAGCCGCATCTAGATAGTTACGGTTGAGGAACTTATTTTCATTTTCCAGAGTTAATTGACCAAACACACCAATTTTCAGCGCAACAATCGTAGCATCAAAGCCCAAACCACCAAAGGCATAAATATAGGCCTTAATTCTCAGATTGGTCAAATAATCTGTGACATTTTCTTTGTCTGCCTGCCATGAGTAGTCAATGCCTCCAAAGGAAACAGGTTCATAGAGCATATGGGCATCAAACTCTAGACGCACGGCAGCACCCAGGGCAAGTTCAAAGGTAGCAGGAACAACGCCGCCAATTAAAACATTTTTTGTCGTTGAGTAAGTAAAGCCAATGCCCGCTTTGATCCCGCCGCCAATGGGACGTATTTCCCATTTTGCAGTTTCAAAATTATAACGAACTTGGCAGCTGAAGTAGCCGCCTATTTGGTAGCTGCCCGAACTATCCTGGGCATCTTCCTGTAAACTCTCAAGATCATCCTTCAGATTGTTGGCCATTTCACGAGCTTTAGCATAGCCGGATTTGACAGCGCTATCAACCTCGTCATCATCCAGCATCAGCGAAAACTCGTCCTCTTCCGGCCCCATATCCATGACATCGTCTCCTGCGTTGAGCTGCAAGAGTCCGTTAAAGACGGTAGGATCTGAGGTAGGTGCCAGCATTAAAGAAAAGTTGTCGTTGCCAAACTTGATGTTGCTGGCATAGTCAAGGGCACTTTGGGTGAACTTGTCCTTGGCATCAAAGGAAGAGCCGGCTTTGATGCTTTTTTGGAGCTGCTCTTGAAACGTTTGGTTGACATCCTGGCTTTGGGAGAGATTTTCCACGTTCAGCATATTGCGAATGGAATAAGGTTGCAAAGTGGAATTATACAGGGTTCCATCTTCGTTGAAGAGCTTAACGGTAAGTTTCCCCCTCCCCTTTTCATCCACCCAAATATTACTTTGATCTATGACCACTTGGTGCTCAGTTACCAGCATGGTGGCAAAGGGGTATTGGAAGGTTTTGAAATTCTGTTCGGCCAGGACGGAACCTTTTTCATTGATCAGGGAGACCGAGACCTGATTGTTCTCCAGGGGTTCTCCCCACCAAAGTGCTTGGGTATCAATTCTGACCTTCGGTGTCTGGGCATTCAGTCCCAGGTTTCCTGTCGCATTTTTTATATTGTCAAGACGCCCGCTTTTTTTGTAGCGGTCTAAATACTGGGCAGCGAAAAAGGGTTTATCCTTATCCTCTGCTGCGATAGATACGAGATTGACAACGCTTTCACCAAAGCGCAGTACATCGGCACCGGATAAGTTGCCGGAAAACTTGCTAATTTGGGGCTGGTAATCATCGTTGCCGAAGTGAAACTCAAAGACATAGTCAATTTCATCGCTGGCCTTGACGCTGGAAGTGCTGTTTTCCCCTCCAGCAGCTGACCAAAAGCGCGTAATATCAAAGACTTGTCGATAAGCACCGTTGTCCGGGTTGATGGTGATGGTTCTTTTCCAAGCGTCAGCCTGATCAGAAATTTCACTGGTTTCGCAGTAATTTCCGTTTTTATAGACGCCGCCACGGAGGGTAACCGTCCCTATGTAGGGTGTACCATCGGGGTTTTTGAAGTTCAAGTCCAGCTGGGCGGCTTTCCGGAGCACAAAGTTATTAATAGGATAAAGTTGGCCCTTGGAGCCGTCATTTTCACCCGATAACAGGTTGTTATGATAGATCGTTCCCAGATAGATACTATCACCTACGATACTTTTGAGCTTTACATCGCTTTTAATACCTTTCGGTTCATAAATAGCAACAGCACCTTGATTATCGCTGGATATGGTTTTCTCTGTACCGTCTCCGTTGGTGTAACTGAATTCAGTTAAAGCCAAGGGCATCGCTTGGAAGAGGTATAGTTTGTCCTTCAAGGTCTTGACTGTGACTCCTAAGGTGTCGGTCATTCTGGACAACTTATGGGTGGCATCAATAGTGGTTGTGCCATCCTTTAAACCGGCCAGGATAAAGTTGGTCGTCGGCATGTAGGATAGAGAATCGTAATCCTCAATGTTCTTGTAGGCGCCACCTTGTGAATAATTGATGCTGCCAACTTTGGGGTCACTGGATTTCCATTCAATTTGGTCGCTGACAGAACCATAGGAATAGTCACCATAGTTAATACTCAGCTGATTGGTCAAAGAGATGTTTCTTTCTAAGGCGACTATTTCCGCACTGGTCATCGCCGAAATGCGGCCGGAATTATCCAGGGTAATGGTTGAGGTCGGGTCTTGTTTATCCACCCAAATTTTCATGGCCTCAGCGTCATAGACATTGAGGACAAAGGAGTCATAGCTGTAAGCCTCGTCCCCTGTGTTTTTGATTTTGGCAGTGACTGTATACACGTCCTTTAATTTGCCGGTAACATCCGCCAAATTAAGGGTATAGCTGCCACTGGGTTCTTGGCTTTCGGTCACTGAAGCCCCATTTTTGGTCACTTCAAACTCAAAATCATAGCCGCTGGCGGTGTTTACATCCATGGACTGCCAGTTTAAAGTGAGTTGATTGGCCGTATCTAAGATATAGTAACTGGCAGGGCGGTCAATTATAACCTTAGCCGGAGGGGAGGTAACGATAATGTTCCCCACTGATGCCACCCTTTCGCCGGAAACGTTGGGATTATCCGTGCTTATTTTCACGGTATAGGCAGGTTCGGCGCCAACGGAAAGCTGGGTCAGCTGCTCTCCCGGTATTGTGAAATAGCTGGCATTTACCTCGCTGGCTGCCGTATAGGTGGGTGTTATACCCTCCAAATCAGCGATACTTGGGTAGCTGCCCTTATAAAGCTCCACTATAAACGTTGTGTCTTTGGAGGGCTCAGCCTGTTGGTTCATGTAGATTACATTGGTGCTCCACATCACCTGCGCCGGCAAACCCTTTTTGGTAGTGATAAACTTGCTCACGGCAAGGGAGGGCTTATCAAGGGATGCTTGGACTGTAAATTCGGCTGATTGAATACTTACATCCTTTGTCCCATCGTTTGTGCCATTCATGGCAACCAAGTTAAACGTAACCTTACCAACACCCACCGGCGTAATCTCGCCTGTGCTGGCGTTTATGGTTGCAATCTTTTCATCGGAGGAAATCCATTTGAAATCATCGGCGCTTTTATAGGTGGCGTCTCCGCTATACGTATACGTTAGCCGGACTGTTTCAGAATCCCCTAAATTCAGCACCTTGTCTTTTCCTGAGGGATAAGACGCCGGATAGTTAATCGTCATGTCCTTTGCGTCGACTAAGGTCAGAGCACCGATACTGAAATTGGCACTGTATCCGTTCTCAAGAATCGGGCGGAAAATTGGTTTTGATTCCTCATCCAATTCGCCGGTAGCCATGAAGAGCCTCATTTTGCAGACTGAACCTGACGGCGGCAGGTCAAACTCGGCAGTCAGTTCGTCTGTAGCATCTGTAATATAGAGGGGTATTTTGGTTACTCCATGGTCATAGGAGGCAAAAAGTCGGTCAACCGTGAATTTTTGACCATCTTCTGGGTCCACAGTAGTATGGTTAATAAGCCACTCATTTTGCTTGGCCCCCACGGTAGAATCATCGATGGTTTCTTCTTCGCTTTGGAACAACTCAATTTCCAATTGACCCTTGGTCTCGTCTGGCAAGTAAGCCCCGTTTAGTTCAGTGCCGTCTGCATGTTTTAGAATTAAGCTCAGCATGCTGTCTAACTCGTTATAGGCAAAGGTCGTTGCCAGTGGAGTCGTTTTACCTGTATCCCCATTGATTGGGAAATTATAGGGCTTACTTAGGTTGTCAGAGGTGTCCTTGACGCCCGCCGAAATACTGACAGGCCAGAGGGTTATTGGGGTCTGGGGCGGTATATCAAATATAAAAGTAATTTTTGAACTTGTAACCCCTGTGTTCTCTTTTGTAACCGTATATACCTTATCGTTTGCATCTTTCAGGGTTAAGGTAAGCGCGCTGTTCTGCACAACCGGCTCACTAAAGGTTACAACAATAGGAACCTGCTCACCCGCTTTAAAGGTTTCATCAGGTGAGTTTATCCCTTCAACTGTAGGTGCTTTGTAGTCTGTGAGATGCAGATGAAAATCGTGCATTGACGGCCCGGTAACACCACTGTTGGTCCAATTTGATGCTTCAAAACATACAGAAGCAGTGCCTGCGGGCAGGATATATCCGGAAATAGACCGAACCGTGGTATTATCACCGCCTTGGTATGAATCGGTAGCAGGAACACCCAGCACTTTATTGTCTTTATCATAACCAATAATTTTTACATAAGTATCCATTTGGCGTCCAGCCCCTGCCCAAGAGAAGACACTAGCACTTGCCGTAAGGTTACCGTTTGCGACTAGATTTCTGGCATCATCAGGCAGACTAATTCTTTGCGAGGCGAGTAAATATTCTCCGTGCGCAATTTTAAGCTCGCCATCATAATCGCCCTTCTGCCAATAACCGGTTGTATACCAGCCCGAGGTATCAATCTTTGGCCACGGGTTTGTTAACATATTAACAGCGTTAGGGCCGATAACATCTTGGTTAATCGGAAATGGAAAATGCACAATCGTCGGTTTGTAAGAGGTAAAAGCATAATCACGGCTCATTGTTATAGGAATAAGTTGACTTGATTTTTCGTTGGAAAACAGACCCCCACGAAGGTCATTGAGGCGCACATAACAAAGAGGGACTTCACCCTTCCAGAGTACATTTTCTACACTGGGTAAGTTAAGGGTTACCGATTCTGTTGGACTACTGGAAGTCAGGGTTATAGCTGCAGAAGTTGTCGTTATATCATTAGCATCCAGAATGCCTGACAAACATTCCTGAGAAAAGGTGACGCTAGCATCATCTCCGCCCTCGGTCAATGTATACGTGATGTCTACAGTGTCTCTGGATATAGCACCAATGGTATACTCCACTTTTGCAACCGGGACAGGGGCAGGTATACTTCTTTTGCTTAATACCGCTTCTGGAGCTATGGCAGCCTCAAGTGTACCCTCCATAAGGCTTATACCCTCGGTATTAAGTTGACTCTCGAGGTCTGCCAGCATTTTCAGATGTTCATCCGATACCGTTACCTGATTCTTAAGAAAATTATCCTCAACAAATTTCAGGTACACATCAAAGTCAATTAACTTAGAGATAATGGCCAGCGTAACAACTTTGTCGTCGACTTTGACCTCCTTGGTTAGGTCAACGCCGGGAGCATTGACAATCTCCCGCATTTGGTCTAATGTGTAGAGCTTGCCGTCCATCTCGATTTTGTAGGTAAGACGGTTGCCGTTTTCATCAACGATACCCATGGAAACCATTGAGTCAAACATAGCTTCGGAGTTTTCGGAGCCGTATTGCTCCGCTAGAGCGGCAATGAGCTGTTCTCTTGCGTTAGGATTACTTTCCCCTAGGGAAAGTGAATTTACGGTAGTCTCAGAGTTGTCTGTTTCAGACACTGCCGGATCACTGGTGTCTAGATTGGAACTCCCCTGTTCCAAGGAATTTGAAGTGCTTACAGGCCCGTCTTTGTCAGACATTGCAGCGTCACTTAAGCTTAGATTAGATGCCTGAGCAAGTGAATTTAGTGGCAACATAGAAAGCAACATGACGCTTACCAAGAAAATAGACATTACTTTTTTGAAACTTCTCACTTCTTCTGCTCCTCCCTCTAGTATTTTTTGTCTTCATTTGTCCTGTTGAAACGAACTTAGTGAAGGGTCCCTGCGTTGAGAAAAAGGGAACAATCTCACCATAGCATAAATTTTTTTAAAATAATTTGCCCCCTGCATGAAATGTATGTTTTTCGTCACGAAACGGAAAATTTCGTGGAACAAAAATCCTTTTACTTTTTAAAATCAATGAGAGAGTAGAATCAGCAACAGTAATTGCTAATTCTACTCTCTCATTCGTTTCTGTAAGAAGAGGATTTTATGTTCAACAGTAAAGGAACACAGGCCGCTATATTTCTGCATTGTGGGATAGTGGGATGCAGATTTTGTCTTTTTTTGCATAAGTTCTGGTATAATGCATTAAATATGGATGTTACTCAAGTTATTGCATAAATTTGTTACTTGCCTGCACAGAAAGCTGAATATTTACAGATAAGTTGATTTGCGGATGAATATGGAAGTAAATTGGAGGACTTCAGTAGTTTTTGGCGTGTAAGCTTTCAGTTTTTCAAGCAATGCGTTATTCTTTGCGGGAAGGTGTTTCCGATAATGCTTTTGCTAAAATCTTGCCATCTTTAGCTAAACTTGCTTCTGTGTATATTTTAACGATATCGTTATTTTAAGGTTGAAAAACTGCCCTTAAACTATTATTCAGTATTCTTTAAAATCGTCTTTTACAGAGGTGCTATCAGAGGTGTCACCACATGCGGTGAGAACTACTGACATTAATAATAATGTTAGTGCAATCGCTAAATATTTAATTGCTTTCAAAAAATTCTCCTTAATTAAACCTATTGCCTTATTTAATCGTAATACTGTCAATACTAGCTTGTAGATTTTGGGCAAGTGCGACGTCTGTATTAGAACTTTCATTAGTGAAATTGATAAGATAATTCTTCGTGCCATCAGTAACGATAAAATACGTTTTACTGTTCCGGAAGCGCTATAGCCTCTTGTGCAAAAAACAATCCTGTATCCTTCACCCTTTCCCAAACATCATCAAACCCTGAATCAGGATAAGGAATTTCGCTGCGATATGGACAGAGCTCTAGTGTAAAGGTCGGAATTTTTAGTGACCGGGTCCAATCCGCAATCCCAGCACCCCAATTTCCTGAGGTATGTATTTTCCCTCCTTTTTCATATCCGGTGAGGCTTACAAGTCTGTTTGTCATTGGTTCTAATAGATAATTAAAAGAACCGCAGTTTTTATCCGACCAAAAAATATATTCGCCTTGGGTATGATAGGACACGACAATCTTAAAGCTGTTATTTTTAACTAAATCCATGACAGCCATTACTTCAGNNTTGATATTCGCCTTCCAACTGGCGTAACCCAATTTCGGATAGAATAGACGCATTTGCTTAACTACCTGAGGATTATTTACGGCAGATAACCCGTTTTGCACTAAATTGACCCCGTCCGGATTGACCATGGGGACGATGTAGAGTGTTACATTGTCCAAAAGCGTTTTGACATTATAATTATCGAATGCTTCATCATACGTATAAGCATAGGCGTATTCATCAATCATTTTCATCAGGAAAGAGGTCGTCATATATTCCCTGGCATGCATACTGCCATTCAGAAAGACTTTCTTTTCTCCCTTGCCAAGTTTAATGAGTAACAGATCTCTATTTTCTACAGATTGGCCTATAGTTTCTAATTGTACAGCCTCAGGATAAAGTTCTTGAATTTCTGCAGCGTCCTTGCGCATTTGCTCATAACTATATTCTACATAAGGATTGACTACACTACTCTTCTGCCTCAATCCTCTTACTAATTCAGCCGATAAAGCCTGCGTCCCACCGAAGCACGTGATAGTTGATACTGTTCGGAAATTGGAAAGTTCTTGAATCTGTGCATTAGGGTTGATCAATAATACCGGAGCTTTGGTTTGGGCGGCTAGCATGCCTCCCGTTATACCATCAGGGAATTGGAGACCGGATGCTATATAAATATTGGAGGCATCCAGAGCAAAATAATTGGCGATCTGATGGGAGGTATCATATCTGTCTTTGCCGGCGAATCGTATGAATTCCGCTTCCGGTTGAATCAACTTTAACTCCGCTTCCACTTCAGCAGATACTACCACTGTTCCCCCGGTAATATAGAATTGGGAAGGTTTAATCGAACTTATATATTCTTTAATTGAATCCGGTAGTTGATTGTTCTCGCTAAAAAGTATTGGCCAGCCATTGGCTGCAGCAATGCTGGAGATCGATAACGAATCAGGAAAATTTTCACTAGTAGCAATAACAACTGGGGTCCCTATCTGCACACTCAATTCTTTGGCAATCAAATGGTCTGTTTCAATCTTGTTTTCACCGCTGATTCTCGTAATGTTCGCACACCCGATATCCGCTAATTTACTCTCAACATCTTTTCCTATCTGATCGCTGTCCCCCACAAGGTAGACCATGCCAGCAGTATTTAAGTGCTTGGCAATGAAATCAAAGGCTTCTTTCGTTTGATTGGCACTGGGCCCTACTAAAAGAAATGCTGCTTTTTTTTGATACGCTAAAACTGCTGCCGGAATAGCATTGGCATAACTATTTCCAGGAACAAGGACAATATTTTCTACGGTATCGCTGCAATATTTTTCAGCAATCGCTTTGGCTGTTTCATACTTATCTGCCCCCCAAATCCTTGTGACCTCCGGTGTTTGCGTTAAATTTATCGAGGGGGTGGCTGCAATCGTGCAGGTGTTAAATAGCATGAAACTTGTTACAGCAAGTACAGTAATGAATACCTTAATACTATTTCTTTTCATCAATACTCCCCTTACAATATGATTCTCACAGGCATTGATCGCTTATTTCTCAGGCTAAAACTGCTTTTCCTCAGAATCCACGTTAAATTTATTTAGATTGAGGAGTGCCTTTTTTCCCCGATTGCTTTTTGTCGCGTTAACGCTCCCGTTTTCATCCGCTTTTTTGTTACTTCGATTTCTTTGTGAAATATGAGGGTGTTACCCATATTGTTGCTACGCCTGACTTGTGGGGTATGCGATTCGATTTCTCTTATCCCTTTTATTTTGCGAATGGCACCGAAACTCTTTGCCTAATATTCGTGTCTAATTCTGTAGCTAAGTCATCAGTCGCACTTAATATTGCGTCTAAGTCAACACCGTGAGCGGACGATGGATCTTTGATCATAGAGTTAAATGTTTGACTGGTAGCATTAACGGCGTTTAATTCTTTTAATGTCAATTCATCTTTATCCCAACCATTTTTCATGGCTAAAGTTACAACCTCATTATAGACCTCTACAAGTTTTATATTTTTGCCCTCAAGCTCCTTTAACTTTCTAAGCTCCTCCATTACAGTTGCATCCTTGGAATCGGCAGGGTTTGTTGTTTCTTGGGAAGTTGCTGGCTTTTCTGGTGCTGGTGAGGTGGTTGTTTCTGTTTCTCCGCTGCACCCAGTAAGCATACCAGCTGTAATAATAAGGATAAGTAGCAGTGGAATAATTTTCTTAATTGTGTTTTTCTCCTCCAATATTTTTTATTCGTCATACAACTGACATGGCAATTATAAGCTAAAAAGCTTTCTACATTTCATCACCTGCATGAAATGTATCTTTTACGTCATGAAATGAACAAACAGGTGACATGACATCACTCAAAGGTATAGGCCTCTCCTGAATTCAAGATATGCCGCTCCAAATACAAACGAAATTAAATTAGGAGTTCTTTATAAATATATAAAATATTACCAAAAAATAAAATTAGTATTTGATTAGCGCTTCACAAATATCAAATGTAATAATTTTAATGCTATAATTAAGTGTTATTTTTAAAAAAGGACAATCTATGCTTATGCCTTTTGGCATAGCCGAAAGGAATAAGACTTATGCTGCGAATTTCGATTTGCGATGACAATAACACCGAATTATTACTAATTAAACAAATCGTAGAGACGTTTAAGGCTTCTCATATTTTTAAATATAATATTAAATGTGACACCTTTTCGAACGGCCTTGATTTGCTTTTGGCAACGGAAAATGGTACAAACTATGATATTTTAATTCTAGATGTTATGATGCCTTTGATGACTGGTATCGAGGTTGCAGCAGAGATTAGGAAAAAAAACAACATTTCTAAAATAGTTTTTTTAACCTCATCACATGAGTTTGCTGTGGATTCTTACAAGGTAGATGCTTTTTATTATCTTTTAAAGCCAATAAAAAAAGAAGGGCTTATTACCATTTTAGAAAAGGCTTGCGCTGATATTGTTGATAAAAGAGAAAAGGGGATTATTGTAAAATGTAAAACGTGTTTAACAAACGTTTTTTTACATAACATTGAATATATCGAAGTTTTAAGACGAACCTTATTCTTCCACTTAACAAGCGGTGAGGTTTTGGAAAGCCTTGGTACTATGAGCCAGCTCGAAAACGACTTGCTTAGCGATAAACGGTTTATTAAGCCCCACCGCTCTTACATAGTGAATATGGACTATATTCACCGTATTTCAGAAAAAGGTATCATCACCTTTTCAAATAAGCCTGTTCCAATCTCAAGAGAGCTCTATAAGAGTATTAAACAGACGTATATTGATTTTTCGTTTGATGGATGTAATAACCTATGATGAAATTGACATTCGTAACGTAATTGGAATGTATCCAGACCGATAGAAATCAACCGACTATTGCACGCTTTATTAACCAAGGTTTCGTATGAACACGGCTCCAACGAAAATATCCCCAATTAAGTATAGATAAAATTAGAGCCTCGTGGGATATAATAATACAAATCCCATAGGGCTCGCTTGTTTTTTCTTTATTAAGTTTGATTAGAAAGGTGGTGATTGCCCATGTCAACAAATACTAGAATACCCAATAGATTAGCTAACGAGAAGTCCCCCTACTTGCTCCAACATGCTTATAACCCCGTCAATTGGTATCCTTGGAGCGAAGAGGCTTTTCAAATAGCGAAAACAGAGAACAAGCCTGTTTTCTTATCTATTGGGTATAGCTGATTTGGTGTCAATTACGCACATGTCAATGGCGGCAAACTGCTTACTATAACCAGTTCAGAAAAAACGGGTTCAGCGATTATTATTACGCTGAACCCGTTTTTTATCTTACGATAGACGTTTTTCATTACAATCTGATAGCACCCTTTAGCAACAGGTTGCAGTTGCAACCGCGATCTGGTTACGTCCTCCTTTTTTGGCACAATAAAGCGCTTCATCAGCTAGTGCCACAACTTTCTCTGGTGATGCTAACCCGTTCGTGTAAACGGTTACAACCCCGAGGCTGACCGTAACATATTCAGCAGTGTCGGATGCAGAGTGTGGAATAGCAAGCTCTTCAACTGCTTTCCGGATTCGCTCCCCCAAAGATTTAACCCCATTTTCATCTGTCTCAGGCAGTATAACAACAAACTCTTCGCCACCATATCGTGCAACAATGTCAGGTGCTCGCCCAACAATTGTTTTTAACGTAGTTCCAACTAGTCGCAAACAATCATCCCCGGCTAAATGTCCATAGCTGTCATTGAATTTCTTAAAATAATCTACATCTATCATGATTAGCGACAAAGTAGACCCAGATCGCTTCAACCTGTAAAACTCTGTTCTGAGAGCCTCATCAAAATATCTACGATTCGCCAATCCTGTCAGACTGTCAGTAATCGAATTGAGCTCAGCCGTATTCTTCTCGATTTCAAGCTGTTGAACCAGCTCTTGTATTTTTTGCTCTGCCAGCTTGCGTTCTGTAATGTCACGGACAATAAATACCATCTTGGTCGGTTGTCCATTTGCACTATGAATAAACCCACTATTTACCTCAATATCAAAGATACTTTGATCCTGACGCACCCCACGGTATTCATTAGGTCTTAGATTACAGCCTTGATACATTTGTAGAATGTTGGATTGTGCTCTCTCAACATCCTCGGGTACGATGAAGTCAAGGAGCCGTAAACCTATAAAATGGGGATCGATTTTAATAATCTCCTCTAGGGCCTGTCTGCCACCTGCTCCACCGGGGACGGTTAGATCGAAAATAACAGCATCATAGGGCTCGCCTCTCTCACTGACTTCCCTCTAAAGAAGAACAGCTTCCTCTCCAGCTACGGCAAAGGCAGGTTCACAACCTAACTGGGTCAGCATCCTTTCCACCGCTTCACCGGGACTTTTTTAATATACATTGCCTAATCTCTTTTTCGTTACCTAAAATATTTGGCACTTGCAATTCTAATCTGATTTCATTCGGTTACTAGTACAAAATTAGAAAAAACGAAAAGGTACAGCTTTTTACTCTGAACCCGTTCGCTTAAGACATGATTGTCGGTAATCACCCGGCGGATTGCTTAGTGTTTGACGTAAGATTAGGAATTATATCGATTTTGTTCTTTCCTTAATTTTATTGCAAATATCGTTAATAACTTTTGAAGTGACTTCTGTTTTCCCCTTTTTCAATCCCATATCCGTTAAAATATAAGACACAGCATTTATTTCCGCATGCTCCATAACCTTCTTACCACAAATCACCTGGCAACCGTCAATTACTATTACTTCCTCAACTTTTTTGGCTGCATCTATAAATGGTTTCATATGTGCAGCAATACCGGCTATACAACTCATTGAGGATTGGGCAAAACCCTCTTTTCGCAATTGTCGGCTTACCTGATCCGCTATTTCTCCTACATCAGCACAACCACTACATGCATAAACATTCCTCAATATCGATTTTTCACTACGATTACAATTAGTCACGATAAACAACCTCCTTAATAAATTAGGTATATTTACTCTGACCTTGAGCGATTAGCGAAAGAAAATGTCTAAAATACGGTAATATGCAGTACAATCCTAATCAGTTTTAATGAGTTATTACTTCAGAATTTAATTTTTGTTTCCGGACGCTTTATGCCACTTATCTTACAGTCCTCGCATACCTTTAATCCATTATCTTCGTATAGCTCATCTTGCGAGACATCTAACCCACATTTTTCACATTTAGGCATTCCGGTTCCTCCTTTTAAATAGAATCAAGAAAATTAACGATAATAATTGCATATATGTGCATATCAGCATATGGAGAATTAAAAAAATATGTTATCTGAACTAGGTAGCTGCTTTTCGCCCAAATGAATTCTTTCTTAGTTACGACACACTCGCTGGCAACTAGCAGGGATAGTATCCAACTGCTCTTTCTTATCTGTTGATTCATTTATAAGCATATCAATTAATACCCTTGAATTCATCATTACAGTTTCTTTTACCATTTCTGCAATATCAATTGCATCTCTTATTTCTAGAACTGTTGCACCTGCCGCACGGGCAGCTTCGTAATGCACCTCCACTCATGGCTGGCAATTTGCAGCAATACTTGCCCCTATAGCAATTAATTCTTTAGTTTTTTGCTCAAGTTCTGACAATTACCCCCGTCCTCCTTGCAAATAATCCTATAACTTTAGGTATCTGTTCCAATTACACATTTTCCATCTACTCTTAAAGACAATCGCTTCTTATACATTTCCAAGTCTAATTCCAATTGTTCTTCACTAAGATTAGCCCCAATAATGGTGAGTAGTTCACCGGTAAAACTTTCCGACTTTACTAGGGCTGAATAATACCTCCAAGCTCCTTCCCGTCTTTCGTTAACAATATTTGCATGCCTAAGTATAGAGAGATGGCGTGACACTGAATATTGAGGTACTTGAAGTGCGTCCACAAGCTCACAAACGGTTGATTCTCCACCTAAAAATAGAATCCTCACTATCCGGAGACGAGTCTGATCCGCCAAGGCACGAAAAATCACTTCTGCTTTTTTCAACGACTCATATGTTATATGTTCCATATAGCATATGATAACATCTGTCTTTCTTTTCAGCAAGGCAAAATAATGTTTAATTATATCGAAAAACCACATAATTATAAAAATTCGTAAGGCAACCTAGCTTTAAACGGAGGAGAACTGAGAACTATTCGCCGATGCAATTGGACACCATGGGCACCACGGACGTTGGGATGTATCCAAACTTCCAGATTGGGCGCGTTCGCGTGACGGGGGCGGGAGCGGTTTAGAGTTATCTATTTGTAAGTCTATTGTAAAGAATCACGAAGGGACTATAGGTATTCAAAGCGAGTGAGGAAGAGGGACATTTGTTACACTTTGTCGGTATCTTTTTTGTTTTCGGATATACTAATTAAAATCAAAAAATTACTAACGAAAGAAGGTGATGCTATGACCAATAATAATGCTGTACCCAATAGATTGATAAACGAGAAATCGCCTTATTTATTACAGCATGCTTATAATCCTGTCGATTGGTTCCCTTGGGGCCAAGAGGCTTTTGAAAAAGCTCAAGCTGAAAATAAGCCAATATTTCTTTCTATTGGGTACTCCTAGTAATAATGGTAATTATTACCACATGCCACTGGTGCCATGTTATGGAACGGGAATCCTTCGAAGATGAAGAAGTTGCGGCTTTACTTAATCGCGACTTTATCTCCATTAAAGTGGATCGGGAAGAACGCCCGGATGTCGATCATTTGTACATGGCCTTCTGTCAGGCTCTTACTGGTTCAGGTGGTTGGCCCCTAACTATTATGATGACACCCGAGAAAAAGCCTTTTTTTGCTGGGACATACTTCCCAAAAACTGAGCGCTATGGATATAAAGGGATCATGGAACTCTTAGACCAAGTAGGGAGTCTCTGGGCAAGTAACGAAGAAAAATTGCGAGAATCTGCCGATCAATTAGTGGTTGCCATTCAATCGGGGCGTTCATTGCCAAGTAAAACCTCTTCCCCAATTGCAAACGAGCTAAAAGAAACTTCTAATTCCTTTAAGTCCTGGGGGACGGAGGTTATTTCCAAAGCTTATGAAACCTTAGTCCAGAGCTTTGACGAGGGTTACGGAGGATTTGGTCGTGCTCCGAAATTCCCTACCCCTCATACCCTTACCTTCCTTCTTCGTTATGCGATGGACCATCCCCAAGACAAGGCACTAGAAATGGTCCGCAAAACTCTCGAAGGAATGGCTCTTGGTGGAATGTACGACCACATAGGATTTGGTTTTGCCAGGTATAGTACGGACGAAAAATGGTTAGTCCCTCACTTCGAGAAAATGCTCTACGATAATGCCTTGTTAGCTTTAGCGTACTTGGAAAACTATCAAGTCTCACATTTAGAAAAAGATGCTCAGATAGCACAAGCAATTTTCACCTATGTCCTAAGAGACATGACGTCCTCTGAGGGCGGTTTCTATTCCGCTGAAGACGCTGACGCTGAAGGGGAAGAAGGGAAATTCCACGTTTGGACTCCCGAAGAGGTTGAAGCCGTATTGGACAAAGAGACGGCCCTTAAGTATTGTGCTGTTTATGACATCACCTCACAAGGTAACTTTGAAGGAAAAAATATACCCAACCTTTTAATGGGATCTATTAAGAAAGCTGCTCACGATAACGCCCTGAAAGAGGATGAGATTATAAAATCTCTGGAAGGCGCACGTCAAACTCTCTTTGCCACTCGAGAAAAACGGATACACCCTCATAAGGACGATAAAATATTAACCTCCTGGAACGGTTTGATGATTGCCGCCTTGGCAAAAGGAGCCCAGGTTTTCGGAAACAGGTCTTATTTCGAAGCCGCTGAAAAAGCTGCAAACTTTATTCTTACTCATCTTCAACGTGGTGATGGACGCCTCAAGGCCCGTTACCGAGAGGGCGATTCAGCCTATCTCGGCTACCTAGATGATTATGCTTTCTTCATCTGGGGTCTGCTTGAACTATATTCTGCAAGTGGTAATCCTCAATTCCTCAAAACCGCACTTCAACTTCAAGAGGACCAAGATCGCCTGTTTTGGGACGAAGAAAGCGGAGGATACTATTTAACTGGTTCAGATGCCGAAGAACTACTTTTCCGTCCTAAGGAAAGCTATGACGGGGCTGTTCCCTCTGGCAACTCAATCACTGCACTCAACCTTCTTCGGCTAGGTCGACTGACTGGTGATGAACGTTGGGAGCATAAGGCAGAACAACAACTGCTTGATTTTAGAACGGTTCTTGAAGAACATCCCTCAGGATATACAGCGTTTCTACAAGCACTACAATTCGCCCTTCATCCTACTCAGGAATTAATATTAGCGGGTCCCCTGGATTCAGACGATCTAGTTGAGATGCGTCAAGCTTTCTTTTCCACATTCCGCCCCTATGCTTCGGTTCTATACCAGGAAGGAACGCTTGGAGAAATAGTCCCTTGGATCCGTGATTACCCTCTTGACCCAAGCCAAATAACCGCTTATTTGTGTGAAAACTTCTCTTGCCAGCGGCCAGTACATCAAATAGAGGACTTTAAAGATCTTCTGTAGGAGCAATTCATGAATTTCCCCTCCAATACACTTGCAACTTTCACCTACTCTGTTGGTTAATGTCATCCTGAGCGTTAACGAAGGATCTAGATCCTTCAGTCGTTCCTCCTTCAGGATGACACATCACTCGAGATGGATTCGTAGCAATGACAAAAGCATACTGGATCTTTCATTCATCCGTGGTGCCTCAAAGCGGCATGGGGGTCTACACTGAAAGAGCCTTAGGTTTACTTCACTTTATAGAAGTAAACCTAAGGCTCATAATTTTCTCATTTTTACTACTTCTTTGGTTTCAGCGATTATCGACGGAAACAATCATTAGCGACGGACACTCTGCTAGATTATAATCAATCGGGCAGGCCAGTTCTCGTTCATCCTCGTAAAATACCCTAACGAAGGGGCGATTAGGAAACGAAGGGTTTTGTTTTACAACGTTTCCTCTTTGTCCATTGCTTAGGAGTATACCGGAACCAGAGGGGTAGACGGCGATGTGTTTTTTGAAAACTTCTAAAGTTGTTGGACAAAAATGAGAATTCGATTGAGATATGATATATTCAAAGGCCTCATTGGGCTCAATGGCTTTGCGATAAACTCGTTTGCTGGTAAGGGCTTCGTACACATCGGCAACTGACGTAATCCTACCATATTCGTGAATTTCGCTTCCTTTAAGACCCCTTGGATAACCTGAACCATCCCATTTTTCTTGGTGTTGAAAGGCTACATGAGTGGACAGTAAACTGAAATCATTATTTTTGCGCAGGATTTCAAATCCCTTGACCGTATGTCGCTTGATCTCCTCAAATTCTTCCACTGTAAGTGGTGTCTTCTTATTTAAAATCGATTCTGGAATTAATATTTTTCCGATATCATGCATGAGTATGCCCATGCCAAGTTCAAGTAGTTTCCGTTCAGAATAACCTGAAGCGATACCTAGTACAAGTCCGATAATCGATGTATTAATGGAGTGGTGAAATGTATAATTATCATATCCCTGAATCTCAGTCAAATTCCCTAGAATATCTGAACTAGACAACAAGTCATTAACCATTTTCTGAATGGCAGCTCGTACCTCGTCCACCACTAGCGAACCTTCCATACCACTCTCAATATAACTGCTAACATGTTTAATCGTTTTATAGGCAACTTCACGTGTTTGCCCAGTTATAGACATACCAAATTCAACATCATCCAATCGATCATCCTGAATAAATAGAACATCATAACCCATGTCTTTTAAACGTTCAATATAGGAAGCAGTCACACGAACTCCTGATTGCAATAAAACACTACCTGAAGGGCTAATCACAGGACGTGCTAAAACTGATCCTTCCCTGACATAATGAGTATTTACCAAGCGCATGAATCTTCACCCTATCCATCTGCGTCATTTTCTCTAAACGATTTAATTCGTCAAAATATCATGAAAACCTTTAATTGTTTAGGTATTTAAATAAATTTTTCCCTTTAGTCCTACCTTGATTAAAAATATCGACATGCAATTATCACTTAATATTGTCTATTAATTATAATTTTATACTAATAGGTAATATTTTTCAATACATTCCAGGAAGTATATTAACAATTTTCTGAAGTTGCTACAGAAAAAAAAAGCCATCTTAGCTAAATAATAAGCTAAGATGACACTTTCCATAAAATATACTAACTGTCAGTTCCATTTTTAACCCGCCCTTACAAAACGACCTTCGTCAATCGAAAATGCTCTACATCTACCAGCCCTAAGTCCGTCAGTTTCAAGAGGGGAATTACAGGCAGGGAAAGAAAGGCTAGAGTCATAAACGGATCAACCTTTTCACTAATTCCAAGGCAAAGTGCCTTCTTATGCATTTCGGTTAGACTTTGTGCAACTGTTTCAGCATCCTGATCCGTCATAAGACCTGCAATCGGCAAAGGAAGCTTGCCTATTACCTGATTACCATCAACAAGGCAAAGCCCTCCCTCCATCTCATTACAGGTCATAATTGCGAGGTTCATCTCTTCATCACTCATTCCTACGACAACTAAGTTATGCGAATCATGAGCTATTGTTGAAGCTATGGCTCCTTTTTTCAATTCCAATCCTTCGACAAATCCTAAACCTACGTTACCGGTTTGGTGATGTCTTTCAATCACAGCAATCTTCGCAATTCTCTGAGCCGGATCTGGATAAACAAGACCATTACGGACCGGTAGTTCACGAATCAAGGCAGACGTCACCAGCGAATGCTCTTGGACTCCGATAACCCGAACCTGGGCTTGATTCGACTTTGACTCGCTATTTGTAAAAACCCTCAGCTTATCTGAGGACCACTTACCAAGATGAACACTTTTCGTAAGACCTGCGACATTATAGCGTGAAAATCGTGGACGCTCATTGCCTTCACTTTGTTTTATTCCACGCCAAAATACTTCCAGGATCTCAAAGGTGTTAAGATCCTCCAAAACAACGAAGTCAGCCTGATATCCAGGAGCCACAGCTCCTAAATGCTTAAGTCCAATGGCACGAGCCGCATTAATCGTGGCCATTTGAATGACCTGCACAGGATCCATGCCCGCCTTGATTGACAAACGTACCAGATGATCAATGCTTCCTTCGTGAATAAGGTCCCTCGGATGACGGTCATCCGTTACAAGAAGACATTGTCCTGAGTTTTGAGAGGTGACCACTGGCAATAGATCTATGAGGTTTTTAGCAGCGCTGCCCTCGCGAAGCATAACATAAAAACCACGTCTTAGACGCTCTCTAGCCTCTTCAACAGTGGAACATTCATGCTCCGTGTGTATTCCCGCTAGATAATAGGCATTTAAATCCTGCGGAGATATTCCTGGAGCATGCCCATCAAAAAAGGGAACCGGCAGTTTCAACTTGTCCACCATATCGGGATTAGCTTGGATCACACCTAGATAGTCCATAACCTCCCCTAAACCTATCACTCTGGGATGACCAACGAATTGTAACAAATCCTTCGCTTCAAGACGAGCCCCTGAGGTCTCCAGTTCTGTAGCTGGAACGCAAGAAGGAAGGGCAACAAACGTATTGAAGGGTAACCTGTCAACACTATCGAGAATATATTGAATTCCTTTGATCCCCATAACATTAGCAATTTCATGGGGATCTACAACAGCAGTGGTAACTCCATGGGAAAGAAGAAGGGAACAGAACTCTTCCGGACAAAGATGCGAGCTTTCGATATGAACATGTCCGTCAATCAGACCAGGAACAACATATTTACCGGATAAATCAAGTTCCTTCTCTGCTTTCTCGAACTTGCCAATACCTACAAAAAAACCTTCATGTACTCCAATATCCGTTTCATGAATTTCTCCAGAAAAGACATTAACTAACTTAGCTCGTCGCAGAACCAAGTCAATCTTAACAAGCCCCCGGGCCTCATCCATCGTTTGCTTAAAGTTCGACATTTCCATCACTCCATCCAAACAGATATCTTGGTTAGCGCCCGCACACGCAGACACTGTCTTCGCACTAATTAGCTTTCTTGCAGGATGTGGGCGAAGCTGCCCGACCTTCATCATCTGCTGATGCCGCTTCAGGGGCATATACCAGGAAAACGAACCTAACGGTTCGTTTTCCTGGCGCTGCGATATCGAATACGCGTCAGCATTCTTATATCAGTCCAACCCGCTGCATAACTCTATTTAAACTCTTTGTCGAACTTATCTTAAGCTTTGGAACATCAATCGTTAACAGTTGGCGATCTTTCATGACTATTTGTCCGTCTACCATTGTTAACCGGACATCCGAGGAAACTGCTTGATATACTAATTGTGAGTAAACATCAACATGCTCATTAGGCCAAGTATGCAACCCCTGCAAGCTAACCACTGCCAAATCTGCTTTTTTTCCGACTTCTAAGCTTCCTAGATCATGTTCATGACCAATGGCCCGAGCACCACCTAGGGTCGCCATCTCAAAAACCTCTCGTGCAGGCATGGCCGTTGGGCCATGTAGGGGTTTCTGAATCAATGCCGCGTGACGCATCTCTCGAAATCCGTCTAAATTGTTGTTGCAAGGTGCTCCATCTGCGCTCAAGGAAACCTCTGCCCCGCGTTTCATAAGCTCTGGAATCGGTGCAATCCCCGAGGCTAGCTTCAGATTCGAAGAAGGGCAATGTGAAATTCGTGTCTTAGTCTGGACCAGAATTTCCTTTTCTGCCTCATCCAGCCAGATGCAATGCGCTAATATTAGTTTTGGCCCGGTTAAACCGACTTTATCCAAGTAAACGATATTGCGCATCCCTCGCGTGCTCTCGACAACCTGTATTTCCGAGCGATTTTCAGAAGCATGTGTATGCACAAAGGCATTTTTTTCTTTGGCGAGTCGGGAAACTTCCTTTAATAATGTATCGGTGCAGGAAATAACGAAACGAGGTGTAAAAGCAACTTCGAGCCGCCCATTTCCTTTGCCGTTGTATTTCTCAAATAAATCGACGCTTTCTTGAATAGAAACATCCGTCTTCTCTTGTAAAGAAGGAGGAAGATCTCCGTTGCAATCATCCATCATAACCTTTCCACTCAATGCCCTCAAGCCGGTAGAAAGAATAGCTTCGAAGGCATGTTCTGTATGATGCACAGTTTCCATGTCCACAATCGTCGTGGTCCCTCCAAGGAACAACTCTCCAATACCCAATAATGCAGAGTCATACAAAGATTCCGGATCATGTCCGCCTTCTAACGGCCAAACTCTTTGTCTGAGCCAATCTAAAAGCTCTAAATCATCTGCCTGACCCCTAAATAATGTTTGGCATAAATGAATATGAGTCTGAATTAATCCGGGAATTAGTAAATCTCCATTGAGTTCTATTACTTGATCTGCAGGTTGTTCGATGACACCGCCAACTGCCACGATTTGAGATCCATCTACAAGCAGGTCTCCCATAATAATTTCACGCTCAGCATTCATTGTTACGATAGTGGCATTTTTAAAGAGAATACGCATCCTATCTTCATCCTTTCCCTTATTGCTAAAGGTGCTCTCGGCCAACAGAAAGCGTTAGCATTAGGTTAATTAGGCAACTCTATCCCTCTTTAACATCTGGTTTGAATACCCATCTTTAGCATCCCACATCTAACGTCAAAATATCTCTTTGACTAGATAAACTATACTTTATATTAGGGAGAAACTCCACACAGTTTTCCAAGATTATGGAGAGATGTGTTCTAACCACATCTCTCCGGGCCATTTTAAGTTAGATTAATGTCCCCCGATAATAAAGTGAATGATAAAGAGAACCGTGAAAACGTACATCACTAAATTATTTTCCTTATGCTTACCGCTCACAAGTTTTATGAATGTGTAAGACATAAATCCAAATGCAATACCTTGAGCTATGGAGAAGGTTAACGGCATCATAACGATCGTCATGAAGGCAGGTAAAGCTTCAGTAAAGTCGTCAAAGTTAATGTGAACAACTTCCGCCATCATCAAGACACCCACTAATATCAAAATAGGTGCAGTTGCTTGACCAGGAATCAGTCCTACCAGAGGAGCAAAAATTAGTGAAACTATGAAGAGACCTGCAACCGTAACAGCAGTGAGTCCGCTTTTACCACCTTCAGCTGCGCCGGCGGCACTTTCAATATATGACGTTACGGTTGGAGTTCCCACGATAGATCCGAAGGTCGTTCCCACCGAATCTGCCATTAAGGCTTTTCCAGCACGAGGTAAATTTCCGTTTTCGTCTAAAAGACCTGCTTTACGCGTTACTCCAAGTAAGGTGCCGATATTGTCAAACAAGTCTACCAGGGTAAAGGCAAAGAGAATCGAAATAAATCCATAACTTAGAGCTCCCAAAATATCAAGTTCGAAGGCTACCGGTGCAACAGAAGCAAATGGATTAGTAAGGGAGATAAAACTCGATATTCCAGTTGGATACGGAGAAACACCCATGATCATGCTCAATAACGTCGTAGCAATGATCCCAATCAACAAACCGCCTTTAACTTTCCTTGATATCAGCGCACCCGTAAAGATGAGACCGAAGACAGTAACAAGAACGCCAGGCGACTTCATATTTCCCAGTTTAACAAACGTGGCTTGATCAGCAACAATTAGGCCACCATTTTTAAGTCCAATAAAAGCAATAAATAAGCCTATACCTACCCCAATAGAAATTCGTAAAACCGGAGGTACGCCCTCAATAATCCACTCTCGAATTTTCGTGACCGTCATAATGAAAAAGACGATACCTGAAATGAAAACTGCTCCGAGTGCTGTTTGCCAACTAAGTCCCATACCTAGAACAACAGTATACGTAAAGAAGGCATTAAGCCCCATTCCAGGTGCTAAGGCGATAGGATAGTTGGCGTATAACCCCATAATCAGGGTACCAAATGCTGCTGCCATGGCGGTAGCGGCAAAAGTCGCACTAATAGGCATTCCGGCATCTTGTAATATTAAGGGGTTTACAAATAAAATATATGCCATCGTAACGAACGTGGTTAACCCCGCAATAATTTCCGTTCGAACATTTGTCCCTAATTCGTTTAGTTTAAAGAACTTTTCTAAGAAGCCTTCTGGGTTCCCTGATGAATTCTTAACGGTTGACATGAACAGCCCTCCCATTAATTACAGTTCCTAATGTTAATTTCATTTCTACTTGGTAGTTTAAGCTAAACTTATTGATTTTATTAAAGTTTGGTTGTTTTCCTTAATTAATGCGTTACTAAATCATAATTGCCATCATAAACTAAACATCTGATTACAAATAATAACTTATTTTCAGCTTCTGGATGCTAACATTCTCCCCCCCTCTTTTTCTCTGCCAACGCTTGCAATATCTTTTCTGGCGTCGCTGGTAAAGACGTAATCCTTACTCCCACAGCATCATCAATTGCATTGATAATTGCCGCAACGGTTGGAAGCATTGCTGGTTCGCCCAGTCCCTTCGCACCAAACGGACCGGTACACTCTGCATCTTCCACATACAAAGCTTCTATATTAGGCACATCTAAGGCCGTGGGAATCAAATAACTAGAAAGGGCGGGATTTTTAATTTTGCCCTCGTGTAATTCTAGTTCCTCTAGCAAAGCAAATCCTATGCCTTGAGTCACTCCGCCCGCAATTTGTCCTTCAACTTGAGTCGGATTTAAGGCCTTTCCTACATCATGAACTGCAACTACTTTAAGGACACGAACCATACCCGTTTCTGTATCAACTTCAACTTCAGCAGACTGACAGCCAAAGGCATAAGGCCAGTATGGCGCTCCTTGTCCGGTTTCCGGGTCTACAGGCGTTGAACGCGCTGTCGAGCTTTCTGCACTAATAAAACGTTCCCCCGCTAAGCGAGCTTGGAACACCATATCTGCTAAAGGCATCTGGCGAGAAGGATCCCCTTTGACCCCTATAGAACCGTTCTTTAACTCAATTCCTTCTGTCGTCGGACAGGAAAACTTGTGAGCCGCATAATCCAACAGCGAAGATTTTGCTTGGCGAACGGCTTTCAATACTGCATTTCCCGTATTATAGGTTTGCCTTGTTGCCGCCGTTGTCCCTGAATCCGGCGTGGCATCCGTATCACCAGAATAAACACAGATATCCTGAGACTCCAGTCCAAGTTCTTCCGCGACAATTTGAGCAAAGATCGAGTTACTCCCTTGTCCAACATCAACGGCCCCGGTCAGCACCGTGGCTGAACCGTCATCGTGAATCTCTACAAAGGCGCTTGAGACATCTGGGAATCCGTTCCCGTAACCTGTGCCATACCAAGAACAACCTAATCCAATTCCCCTCTTTTTCACTGGGAGTCCCCCCCTCTCTCGAGATAAGGTGCGATTTTTGCCAGACACTGATCGAGTGGAACACTACCCGTCAGTACTTGACCAGTGGCCGTTGTGCTTCCCACCTTAAAATGATTGCGTAAGCGAATTTCTAACGGCGAAATCCCAATCTTCCTGGCAAGCAGATCCATTTGACTTTCATAAGCCAGTACAGTTTGAGCTGCACCAAAGCCTCGCATAGCTCCGGCATAGGGATTGTTGGTAAACACTGCGTAGCTATCAATTGAAACATTAGGAATGACATACGGGCCGCTTGCATGGACCGCCGATTTGCGCAAGACGTTGATACTCCACGAAGCATAAGCTCCTGCATCACCAATGATCTTGGCTTCTAAAGCCACTAACTTGCCATCCTTTGTTGCACCAGTCTTATAATACATCTTCATGGGGTGACGTTTGGAATGGGAATAAAAAGATTCTTCCCGAGTATTTTCCATTTTTACAGGTCGGAGTGTATACCTGGCCATAAGGGCCGCGATAATCTGCAGTGAAATATCTTCTCGTCCCCCAAAAGCTCCTCCCACGGCTAAGGTTTTGACTTGAACTTGACTGAAGCGAAGCCCTAAAGCATGGGCAATTTCACCCCGATCATAGTGAGCGTATTGGGTAGCTGTTTGCACTACCATGTGTCCGCGTTCATCCACATAAGCCAACACCGCCTCGGGTTGCAAAAAGGCATGGTCCACATGTTGAGTGCTGTATTCTTTCTCAATAACTATATCTGCCTTAGCCCAACCCTCTTCCATGTTTCCACGTCGGATCGGCATGTGATAAAGAACATTAGTTGGACGAAGGTTTGGATGTAGAGGGAGTACAGCAGGCGTCATAGCCTCTTCTGGGTCAAAAACTGCAGGCAGAACCTCGTATTCTACGACTACAAGCTTTGCAGCAGCGCGAGCAATTTCCTCTGTTTCCGCTCCGACTACCGCCACCGGGTCTCCAACCATGCGTACATATTCAGCGAGAACTGGCTGATCGCGAAAGAGCACTCCATGGGAATTATTGGGGACATCCTTGGCTGTCAAAACTGTCACAACACCCTCAAGGCTCATGGCCTTCTCGGAGTTAATACCTAAAACTTTGGCATGAGGATGGGGACTACGAATAACCACTGCATAGATCTGGCCTGGGAGATTTACGTCCGCAGGGAACTTAGTTTGCCCAAAGACTTTTCCCCATGCATCTTCTCTGACAACTCGCGAACCTATTACTGAAGATTTCATTTTGCCCCCTCCTCAGCAGCGATTTTCACAGCGCGCAGAATCTTGTCATATCCGGTACATCGACAAAGGTTCCCGGACATAGCAATTCCTATTTCCGTTTCACTAGGCTTCAAATTCCTATCCAGTAAATTTTTTGCAGATAAAACCATCCCAGGGGTACAGAATCCACATTGGACGGCTCCGACTTCAACAAAGGCCTTCTGAACTGGATGAGGGGAGCGCCGATTTCCTACTCCCTCTATCGTAGTAATAACACTTCCATTAGCTTGAGCAGCAAGAACAAGGCAGGAGTTCACAGTTTTACCGTCCATAATCACGGTGCAGGCTCCGCACTCACCTTCCCCGCATCCTTCTTTTGTTCCAAGTAGTCCTAGACGGTTGCGTAAAGCATCAATGAGACGTTCACTCGGTTCAACGTTCAAGGTATAAGGCTTTTCATTAACTACAAGATTAATCTCTATCATGCTTGTATCCCTCCCTCTGTGATGATGGATTCTAAAGCTTCACGAAAGACTCCAGAAACCGCTACTCTTTTATAGGGCGCAGATGCCCGAGTTCCCAAAGCTTCTCGGACAATCCGTTGAACTTCTAAAACTCCTTTTTCTAACCATTCCTGATTTAATTCTTGACCACTTAAGACCTGGCTAAGAGATTCACTAAGGAAAGCGCGTCTGCCAACTGCCCCTAGAGCTACACGAACATTCTCAACCTTATTTTCATTAACTTCCAAAGCCACAGCAACGCTCAGACGCGCAATGGCTAAGGCTCTGCGTCGACCTAGTTTAGCAAACCCACTTTTCAGTTCCTTTAATGGAATGCAAAATCCACGAATAAGAGTTTCCTGCCCAAGAAGTGGAGTACGTCCCAAAAGAGTCGCTAAAGGAACGATCTCCTCTTTCTCAGCGGACATTAAATGAACCTCAGCCCCCAACGCTAGGAGGGGTGGTAAGCCATCCGCAGCTGGTGAACAGTTACCTAAGTTACCGCCCAGAGTTGCCTGATTACGAATTTGTGGAGAGCCCATAGTCTGACAGGCCTGCCAAAGAGCATAGGCGTTCCGAAGAACCAGTTCACTCTTTCCTAAATCTGCAAACGTAGCCATGCTCCCGATGTTCAAAAATCCGTCGGTAATTTTGATCTCACGAAGAACTGATACTTTGCCTAAATCAATGATTCCGGAAGGCTGTACTTTACCTGTACGCATGTGAAGCACGAGATCAGTTCCCCCAGCTAAGAAAGTAGCCTCCGCTGTTTGAGCGATTTCTAGAGCATCTTCCACGCTGTGCGGTTGAAAATACTTCATTTTCTCACCTCATTTTTAAATTTGAAGACACGAAAAAGCAACCTCTATTACAAGACTCTATGGCCATCCCTGGCTCATAGAGAAGCAATTAAGGTTGCTTCGTAGAAACCCTCGAACCAATTATCGAGGTTATATGAGTAAAGAAACATTATTTAATAATTCTGGACTCTCGGATCAGTCAACACTTATCAGTATGATAAGAATAAGGATTAAGAATCAGGAACAATTCTTTATGTTATAAAATTCGATATTAATCTAAAATATCCTTCTTTAAAGGTTCAAATAATTATTTACTATATATCCACTATTTACCTATAAACATCATAAATCTCCAACTCACAAGAACACTTTCTTGATTCCCCGAGAACTGCAACTATAACTATTCTAATACAAAAAACAACCCTATCTCAACTCTAATAACCATGTCCGGTACATAGAGAAGCAATTACGGTTGCCTCGCAGAAAGCTTTATTCTATTATCAAGAATTTATTAGTGACTAAGCATTATGTAATCCATAGTTTGAATCTACTTTTTACTTCGATATGCCTGACTCTCTCTCGTCCGTTAGTTATACACTACAGCTAGAAAGATAGGATTCTACCACGATCTTGTTTTCTCGAAGTTCTGCACTGGAACCTTCCAGAAAGATCCCTCCCTTTTGCAAGGCATACCCTCGTTCTACAATTGACAAAGCTTTTAAAGCATTTTGTTCAACTAAAAGAATGGCCAGATTCTTTTCTCTTTTAATCCTTTCAATAACAGTATAAACTTCATGAACCAAAGCAGGAGCAAGACCCAGGGAAGGTTCATCTAGCAATAACACTTGCGGATCAGCTAAAAGCGCTCTCCCAATCCCCAGCATCTTCCGTTCACCACCACTCAGGGTACCTGCATTCCGCCGGAACCTCTCTTTTAGTTTAGGAAAGATTGTTAAGACTTCTTCCATTCTGTGGTTGATTTTTTTCTTATCTTTTTCGTAATAAGCCCCCATCAGCAGATTATTTTCTACAGTAAGTTTGGGGAATAATCCTTCCCGCTCCGGTACAATAGCGATTCCTGCCTGAATTACTTTATGTGAAGGCAGAAGATCAAGCCTTTGACCATTAAAATAGACCTCTCCCTTAATAGGCTTAACCATACTGATAATAGTTTTTAACACAGTTGTTTTTCCGGCCCCGTTAGCCCCTAATAAACAGACCGCTTCACCTTTGTCAACCTTAATACTTACCTCCATTAACATAGGAATCTGACCATATTTTGTACTGATATTGCAAAGTTCTAGCATGATCTTATCCTCCTAGATAAGCAGTTTGCACCTGCTCGTTCTTACAAATTTCTTGATAGGTGTCGTCGGCGATTTTCTTGCCAGCATTTAAAACAACAACCCTATTACAAATGCTCGAGATAACGTTCATATCGTGTTCGATAATGATCATACATATCTGCTGGTCGCCCTGGCGAATCTTTCCGATATCGTTGATGATTTGGGTTGTTTCTTCAGAGTTTAGCCCAGCTGTTGGCTCGTCAAGCAATAATAACCTGGGGTTACCAACGATTGCCCTAGCAATTTCAATTCTGCGCCGATCGATAAGGGCTATACTAGTAATGGGATCATAGGCTTTGTCAACTAAATCTGGATTGAAATGCTCAAGCAATTGCAAACATTTCTCAATATTTTGTCTAAGTTCTTTTCTGCATTGCTTCGGTTGAAGAATAGCTTGCCACCAAGTGGATTTCTTCTTACTGTAAAGACCAAGGAGCATATTATCAATAATACTAAGGTTTAGGCAAAGCCGATTAGTCTGGAAAGTGCGGGCTATACCTTTACCCCGAATAACATGGGCTCCCGATCCAGTAATATCTTCTTGTTGAAAGATGATTTTGCCGCTGGTTGGCCGATAAATTCCGCTTACCAGATTCAAAAATGTCGTTTTACCCGAACCATTAGGGCCTAATAATCCTACTACCTCATCAGCAATTGCAAAATCTACTTCATCGACAGCCTTTAGTCCTCCAAAATTTATTGTAAGAGACTCTGTCTGCATAACTTTCATGGCCTTAATTGCCCCCCATTCATCCGTTAGAAATTAGGTTCTATCTTGCTGTCTCTTAATTTACCGTACTTTCTAATTCGCTTTGGCAGCAAACCTTGGGAACGGGCTAACAAAATAATGATTAAGATTAAGCTGTACATTAACATCCGGTAGTCAGCGAAATCGCGAAGTTTCTCATCAACTATGGTCAGCAGCATTGCTCCAAGGACAACGCCAAGTACATTGTCCATTCCTCCCAATAAAACCATGCAGATGAAGATGAGGGATATGGAAAAGTCAAAATTCTCCACACCAATAAAACTCGTATAATGTCCATATAAGGCGCCTGCTAGGCCGGCGAAAGCTGCTCCCAAAGCAAAAGCCAATAGTTTAATCTTAGTCTGATTAATTCCTTGGGTAACAGCCACAATTTCATCTTGTTCGATGGCATTCCAAGCTAAACCCACATGGGAATTATACAAACGTCCCGCTACCAAAACTGCTAAACCAAGAATGGCGAAAACCAAGTAGTAGTAATTTGCTTGATAAGGTAATTTCATACCGAATAACACGACAGATGTCTTGAAGGAAAACCCTGCGATATTGTAAGCAGGTATACCTGGAACACCATTGGGGCCGCCTAGCCAACTTGTATTAATGATCATCAGAGTAAATATGACCTGCAAAGCCATGGTAACAAGAGAAAGGTAATAACCGCGTGTTTTTAAAGCCGGGATACCAAAGAGCAGCCCCAGAAAAGCAGCCGCTGCCAATCCACTTACTGTACCCAGCCAGGGTGAAATGCTAAACTTCGTAACTAAGAGAGCTGAAGTATAGGCACCCGTTCCAAAAAACGCTGCAGTTGCAAAGTTTACCATTCCAGTACTACCCATCTGAAAGTTAAGCCCCAGAGCCACGACACTGTAGATTCCCCCCATGACAACAATATGGAGCAAATAATTGTTGCCCTTTAATAAAAATGGGAGGGTCAGGACAAACATGATCAACACGGCTATACCCAAAATCCTGTGTTCTCCAAAGGCTGTGTGAATTGCTTCAGCTTTGCCCATATATTCACCAAATACAATTAAGGCTAAACCTAAGCCTATGACAGTCAAGGCAACAAATAAGGATCCCACCAAGGCAAAATATAAAAACACACAAGCTAAGACACTAACGAGCAGTGTAACCAGACTATTTTTTGAAGCAAAAGCAGCTCTCTGCACTTGTTAACCTCCTCCTCTGGGGCATACTAGACCTTTTCGACTGTTTTTTCTCCAAGAATTCCTTCAGGCTTAAATAATATAAAAACGATGACCATCAAAAATCCGGCAACACCGGAATAGGCTGAGCCTCCGGGAATATAAGCGGTAACAAAAACTTCGATAAAGGCAATGAGCATGCCTCCAGCTATTCCGCCGAACATACTGCCTAGACCACCTACCACAGCAGCACTGAATCCTTTTAATCCATACATTGAGCCCATGTCAAAACGCACAACTTCAGAATAGGATGCTACCAGGAAACCACTAACCCCTAGTAAAAATCCCCCAATCAAGAAGGTCACCAAAATACTTAGTCGCCAGTTAAGCCCTACCATCATGGCCGCTTCTCTATTCTGAGACACAGCTTGAATGGATAAACCAATTTTAGTTTTATTAACAAACCAATAGAGCAGTGCCACTAGGAATACTGTGGCCAAAATAATAATAACATTTCGCCAGGATATCATAAGGCTGGAAGAAATTGTTCCACTAGGGAGCATCTGAGGAAAAGCCTGGGGATTTCTTCCTTGAGGATAGAAAATACCAATCAGTTCTCGAAGTACAATACCGGAAGCTATGGTACTGAGAAGGGGCATCAGCGGACTCTTGCCTTCAAAGGGTTTAATCACTAGGCGATACATCAGCAGCATGAGTAAGGCAGTGATCATTGCCCCCACGAAAACAATTACCACTGAAGAAACAGCGTGAGGGAGTAAAGAGTCCAGAACAGGAAGCATTTGAGTTCCCATGAGCACCAAAATGCTAAATGCGGCAACAATCGCTACGTCTCCTGCTGAAAACACAACTATATCCATAACTCCAAAGAATAGGGAGAAGCCAATGGCAATCAACGAATAGGTAGAACCCAGCATTATTGCATTGATAACCTGAGATAAGAGAAGTGACAAAAGCCCCAACCTCCTTTTTGTTTAGTCTTATTCACTAAGGGTACCCGGGTCAGCACTCTGACATTTTGCTTCCGACTTAATTGCCTTAACAATTGCAGCATAACCAGTACAGCGACAAAGATTGCCCCGCAGATACTCGCGAATTTCCTCCTCATTTGGATTAGGATTTTCCTTGAGTAAGGCCTCACCAGCCAACAACATCCCCGGGGTACAAAAGCCGCATTGTACAGCGCCATGCTCAATGAAGGACTCCTGAAGGGGATGAAGCTGAGCAGGATCACCCATCCCTTCTATAGTTGTAATCTCTTGACCGTCAACCGTTACAGCTAGAATAAGGCAAGCTAAGGCAGTTTGACCATCTAAGAGCACTGTACAAGCTCCGCACTCTCCGATACCACAACCGTACTTGGTACCCATGAGGTTTAAATCATTGCGCAAAACGTTAAGAAGGAGATCATTCGGCTTAACGAACAATTCTCGTAACTTACCGTTAATAGTGACTTTTATTAACCTTTTCTCCATTACAGCTCACCTCCAGCCCGCTGCCATGCTGACCGTATACCCTCTTCCAGGATCACTTTACTTACTTGTTGACGATAGCTATTCGTTGACCGTTTGTCGGTAATCGGTTTGATTAGGCCAGCCGCGGCCTTAGCAGCTTTGACTATTAACTCATCGCTCATTTCTTGACCCTTAAGGATTTCTTCTGCCTCAGGTATTCTAATGGGTGTAGGCGCTACCGAGCCGAAGGCAATCCTACAATTGCCGACAGACTTGCCGGTACGATTTAAACAGACTGCAACATTAATTTTGGCGATATCAGCTGATACCCTTCCCAATTTCAGAAAGCTGCTGCCAATTTGGTCTCCTAAATCAGGCAGGCAAATTTCTGTTAGCAGTTCATCACTCTCCAAAACCGTTTGACTAGGTCCTACAAAAAATTCTTCCACCGGAACAATTCGATCTCCCCGTATACTGGATAATTTCAGAGTTGCGCCATAGACCAGCAGTGGGGGTGCAGTATCTGCAGCCGGTGAACCATTACAGAGGTTTCCGCCAATGGTCGCCATATTTTTTACTGAGGTAGCTGCCATTGAACGAACCGCTTCAAACAAGGCACTGTAATAGGCCTTGACCTGCTCATTCTTTTCAATGCTCCTTAAGCTGATCATGGGCCCGATCCTCAAGGTTTTCTTGTCTGAGATAAGATAATTCAGGGCTTCAATCTTCTTAACAAAAATAAGGTATTGGCATTGGAGCAGCCCACTTTTCATTTTTATCAATAAGTCAGTCCCCCCTGCAAGAATTTTAGCCTTGCCATTATACTTCGACAAACAGTTTAAAGCTTCCGCAAGGGTTGGACATTCCAGATATTCAAATTCTGACGCCAAGATTTTTGTATTAGTTTTCAACGGAGGCACCTCCTTCCAGGGCCTGCAGGATTCTTTCCGGTGTAATTGGAGTATGGTAAAATCTAATACCTATTGCATTGTAAATAGCATTAGCATAAGCAGCGGCCACGGAATTCAGCGCTGCCTCACCAATTCCTTTAGCTCCGAAAGGCCCGGTAGGCTCATAGGTATGGGCAAAATATACTTCAATATTATCCATTAAAGGCATCTCGCAGCTGGTGGGAATCTTATTATCCGTAATGAAGCCTCCACATAACAGCTTACCTGTTTCCAAATCATTTTCCGTACTTTCATAGGCAGCATATCCCAGCCCTCTGGATAAAGAGCCAATTAACTGGCCTTCCAGCATATCCGGATTAATAGGGGTTCCGGAATCCGCAAGCAGTATAGCCCTCGGAACCTTAACGATTCCTGTCCAGGTATCAACCTCCACCTCAATAAAATGAGCGACGAAACAAGGGGGGCAGTTTCTCTGCCGATAACTGTCCGAAACTGCTATGGTACCCCAACTATAAATTTGGGCCAGCTTGGCAACTTCACCGATACTTATTTGTTTTTGCTTAAATCTCTTAACATGAATTATGGTTTTCTTTTCTTCGGGCTCATAACTCAAGTCCAAATCGTCAGGATTTTCCTCCAAAATCCGGGAAGCAAACTCTAAGAGCTTAGTCTTGACTTGTTTTGCCACATGCAATGCAGCACCGCAGCCACAGTAAACACCCCGGGTAGCATGGGTATTCACATCATAGCCCGTTGTTCTGGTATCCACAATTGCCAGTTCTACTTTGTCATAGGGGACTTTGAGCAGCTCAGCAACTACTTTAACCGTAGCCTCCCCTGTGCCTCCGCCCAAATCCATCACTGGGGACAATACATCTACCGTTCCATCTTCATTGATTTTTATCGTTGCACTGGAATAATCGATAACTTCTCCTGGTTTAGGACCGCCTGTGCCTGAAGTATGAAAACCTCGAGCGATACCCACCCCTTTGCGGTAACGTCCAGTTTTGGCTTGGCTGGATTGACGCTCACTCCACCCTATTTTCTCAGCCCCCACCGCCAGCATTTCTTCGACACCGCAACTTTTAATGATGGATTTTACCGTGGGGCCTTGACCCCAAAATTCATCGCCAATACCTACATAGTTTTTTAACCGAAACTCAATCGGGTCAAAACCGCACTCATTGGCTATAACATCCATATGGGACTCCACAGCGAAGTTAACCTCGGGATTGCCGTACCCTTGCATGGCACAGCCCGGTACCTTATTTGTATAGACTGCTGTCCCGTCAAATCGAAAATCCTGCCACTTGTATAAGGAAGCGTACCAGCCGGACATACAGCCCAGGAGAGGATAAGAATTGATTTGATGGGCGCCGATATCTACAAGAACCCGCATATCTGCTGCTACTATTTTTGCGTCCTTCGTTACACCTACTTTTAACTTAATACGAGCTGGAAATTTCACGTGGTCATGGATATCATCTTCTCGACTGCTAACCAGCTTGACTGGACATCGGGCCTTCAAGGCTAAAGCGACACAAATGGGGATCATGGAATTCATCTGGATACTAGAACCAAAGGATCCGCCAATACTCAGTTTCTTGACGTTAATCTTGCTTAAAGGCAGCTCAAAAATTTGGCCCAGCAGTTGACGCACATTATGAATTGTTTGAGTTGTGGTCCAGACTGTAATGCCGCCGTTGGCTTCTGGTTGGCAAACCACAGTTTTAGTCTCCATTTGATGATGATAAATCCGAGGTAAATCATAGTCCCTTTCAACGATATAATCTGCAGCGGCAAAACCCGCCTCAGGGTCACCGATGACAATATTACGTTCGCAGGCTACATTATGCTTAACTTTAAGCTGTTGTTTTCCTAATAGGATTTCATCATAGAGAGATTCAGCCTCAGGCTTCATGGCCTCCTCAGGATCCAACACAGAGGGCAAGACATTATACTCAACTTTTATAGCCTGCATAGCTCGAAAAGCCAGTTCCTCTGTCTCGGCCGCTACAGCAGCTATAGCTTCACCAACATGACGGACACGCCTGGGTAAAACCTTGCGGTCACAGTAAGTCTTTTCAGGGATACTGACGGTTCGTTCATTATAAGTAAAGTCCGGGACTTCAGTAGGAGTTATACAAACTGCCCCCATGCTTTCAGCTTCCGAAGTATCAATCTTAAGGATCTCAGCGTGGGCGTGTTCACTTCGTAAAGTCACTGCGTATAACATATGCGGAACCACAATATCACTTGCAAAGGGTTCTTTACCGCAGACCTTGGCGATTCCATCTTTTCGTGGTAATACTTTGCCTATTACCTGAAAATCCATTTAATACTCCCCCTCAATCTGCTATCCATCTTCAACCTTTAAAGGCTTCTTACCGACTGAAACAATTATCATTGAAGAGCCGGCAAGAAGTTATCCACTTTATTCCTTCATTGAGCCTTCCACTTCGTATAGTGGAAGTGCTGCCCCGTGCTCCACTTAGGTGGGGGTAGACTCTCCACCTAAGACTGGTTAATCAACAGGTTATTTAGCACCCGGCAATTTTCGTTCTCCACTCTTGTATTTTGAAGCGTCCCAAGCAACCCATTTTCCATCTTGAACAACTGAAATAGTACTTGCGATGTTGGTAGTTTGGCCCACTTCATTAAAGGTTGTGGTACCTAGTAGTCCGTCATGTTTAGCTTTAGTAATTGCATCTACTAAGGCCTTCTTATCTGGACCGACTTGTTTCAGGGCTTCCACCACTATATTTGCTGCATCATAAGCATAGGGACCATAAGCACCATAAGGTTCTTTATAGCCGGCTTGTGTATAAGCTTCATCAAAGGCTTTACCGCCTGCCATCTCGCTTACGTCCTTACCAGGCTTAGTAGCAATAACCCCTTCAGCGGCTTCGCTGCCGGCGGTTTCAATGTATTTGTCATCCAAGATACCGGAGATACCCACGAGCAAAGTATTGTTTAATCCCAGTTCGTTAGCTTGACGTCGAACCATAGCGCCTTCCATCACGACTCCACCGAAGTAGATGGCATCGACATTTTGATTTTTGATTTTACTGAGAATAGGTCGGAAGTCTATTTGGCCTACTTGAATTTCGTCCACCGAAACTACTTCTGTGTCAGAGGATTTAGCCAATTCGTTTTTCCAAGCATCTGTGTTGCTTTTACCATAGGTGCTGGTATCTGAGATAATAGCCCACTTTTTGCGTCCTAAGTCATTAATGACAAAGTCCGCCAGAGGAGCGTTTTCTTGAACCTGAGTAGGGGCAACCCTTGTAACATAAGGATAGTTATCAGCACTTGTAAGTTTAGGCCCAATGGCTCCCCAGATAACCAAGGGAATCTCAGCTGATTTAAAGATGGGTATTGTTGCTTCTGCAACCGGGGAATTCCAGTGTCCCACTGCCGCTACGACATCCGGGTCTGCAACGGCTTTCTGCGCTGCTGAGGCTCCGGTCCCGGGATTGGAGGCATCGTCCAAATCCACAACTTCCAATTTATAGGCCAGTTTGCCAGAGTCATTGGCTTGTTTAATCGCTAATTGAAAGGCATTGCGAGCCCCAACCCCTTGCATGGCGTTAGAACCTGTCAAGGGCCCGAGAAATGCTATCTTGACTGTTTTAGTCTCCGTTTTAGGGGCACTCGCGGTTCCTTGCGTACCACAACCGGCAACGAGAGAAAATACCATCATTAAAGCCAACAACTTAATGGACAGTTTATTCAGTCTTTTCATTCTCAAAATCTACCTCCTCCTTTTTTGTGTACCACAATTTCCTTACCACCGTCTTACCACATCAACAACCTTACTTGATTAATCTGAAGGATCCCTCCTTTTTAGTTTTCTGCTATTCTCCAGTTACTTTTGGGAAATCTATTTAAACCTCTCCAAAGTAACCTAAGCAGTTGCAGCACAGCGAACACCATCGCCAAGGTTTAGCATGAGCTTACTTAATTCTGGAAAGCATGGCAAAAAGGATCTTCTCAGGAGTCGCCGGCAAGGAAGTGATTCTAACCCCGACGGCATCACGGATAGCATTAATAATTGCCGGAGCCATGGCATTACAGGCTGGTTCACCTATCCCTTTCGCACCATAGGGCCCAATTCCCGCGCCTGATTCCACTAAAATCGTCTCAATGTCTGGTACATCCAAGGCTGTCGGCAAAAGATACTCCGCTAAGGAATGGCTCTTTAGATAACCTTGCTCCACCACAAAGTTCTCTGTCAGCGCATAGCCAATGGAATCTACGCCGCCTCCCTCCAATTGTCCCTCAACATTAAGTGGATTGATGGCTTTACCAACGTCGTAGCAGGTAACAGCTCTTTCCACATTGACTTCTCCTGTTTCCTCATCGATGGCCACCTCAACGGCATATGCTCCGAAGGTAAAATCTGCAAAGGTTTGCCCAGTAATCACATCTGAAACCGGAACCTCTGTAAAAGGCGCATTAAACTGAGCTTCACTGTATAGCTCATCTCCATCAGTAGAGCATTGCCCTATAACCGTGCTCAGGGCTAAATACTTATCGGGTTCGCTGATCCGGATAATTTTTTCATTTTCGAACTTCAAGTCTGTTTTATCTGCTTTTAACATCACTGACGCCTTGTTTATCAAGCGCTCCTTAACCTCTCGAGCTGCTTTTAAGGTCGCATTACCTGACATATAGAGTTGTCTAGTGGCCGTCGAAGTGCCAGCCAAAGGAGTCAAGGAGGTATCTGAAGTGAAAATTTTAATTTTTTCTAAGGGTACCCCAAGTTCTTCGGCAGCAATTTGGACTAAGGCCTGAGCCTGACCTGCTCCCAGATCAGGAATACCCGAGCGCATCAGCACGCTGCCGTCAAGTTCAAGTTTAATGTAGGATCTGGAAGTGTCATGCAGGAAAGTTAGACGACCATAACTCATCATACCTACTGCCAAACCCCGACCAAGTTTAATGTGTTTACCAGGGTCTGCTCTTTTTGGGCCTAAGGCCTGCCAAGCTTTCTCCGCTACCTCTCGAACTGCTACACTCCCCCCAAAATCCGCCCCAGTTGTCAAAGTATCTCCTTGCTGCAGACAGTTCTTTAGTCGGATAGTCAAAGGATCTAAGTCTAGAATCCGCGCTAATTCATCCATTTGAGATTCATAGGCAAAATTAGGCTGGACAGCGCCAAAACCCCGATAAGCGCTGCTAAAAGGATTGTTTGTAAGAACAGCAACTGTGTCCACTTTGACATTGGGGATGTTATAGGGACCCGCTGCATTGACTGTAGCATAAAGTAAAACCCAAGGGGATAGATAGGTGTATGCCCCGGAGTCGGCGATCAATTCTGTTTCCAATGCCACGAGCAGCCCGTCCTTAGTCGCCCCTGTTTTGTATTTCATGACAAAAGGATGTCGCTTGCTGTGAGCTAAAAAGGATTCCTCCCGTGTATAGGTCAGCTTAACAGGCCGCTTGGTTTTCCAGGTTAGAAGGGCCAGAAAACTTTCAACAGTAATATCTTCTTTTCCTCCGAAGCCCCCTCCTACCCAAGTACCAATAACCCTCACATGGTTATGAGGAATACCTAAAACCTCAGCGACAGTTCGGAAATGTTCTATGACTTGAGTGCAGACACGAATAGTGATGATTCCATTCTCATCCACCCAGGCCACACCGGATTCTGGTTCAAGAAAGGCGTGGTCTTTGAAAGGGACGCTATAGGTATTTTCGACAATCACATCAGCACTTTTAAAAGCTGTTTCAACGTCCCCCTGACGAATTTTAAATTGGGAAACCAGATTAGTGTCATTATCTCCGACGAGATAAGCGTCTTGTTTAAGGGCCTCAATGGGATCAAAAACTCCCGGTAACTGCTCATAAATTACGTCAATTAGAGCCAAGGCTTCTTCAGCAATTTTCTCACTGTCCGCTGCGACAAGAGCAATGGCCTCTCCTAAAAAACGCACCTTTTCTTCAGCTAACACTCGATATAAACCTTCAAAATTAGGTCCAATATCCGTACTCTGACCGAATTTGGCACGCAAATTATTGTGGGGTACATCTTTACCGGTCATGACCGCATGAACTCCCGGAAGTGACTTTGCCCGGGCAGTGTTGATGGAGATTATCATTGCCGCGGGATACTTACTGCGTAGAACTTTGGCATACAGCATTCCCGGCAGACTAAAGTCATCTGCATAGGCAATAGTTCCTTTAGCTTTGGTATAAGCATCAAACTTTGGCAGTCCCTTGCCAACAACGGATGTTTCCATATTCTTAACCCCCTTTTATACACTCGTGCCTGCAACAGCGGATACAGCATCAACGATTTTCTTATAACCGGTACAACGACAGAGATTACCCGCAAGAGCTGCCTTAATTTGCTCTCGGCTTGGATAACGTTCCTGTTCTAAGAAGCTCTTGGCCGTAACCAGCATGCCTGGTGTACAAAATCCACACTGCACTGCGCCATGCTTAGCAAAGCTTTCCTGCAGATCATGCATTAGTTGATCGTTCTCCATACCTTTCAATGTCCAAATCTCTTGCTTATGAGCCTGGGCTGCCAGAACCAAGCAGGATTTAACGGTTTTCCCTGCAAAAACCACGGTACAAGTTCCACAGTCTCCTTTTTTGCACCCACACTTTACATCAAAGCTTCTGACCTTATCGCGTAAAAATTCCAACAAAGATTCTTCTGGTAAAACAGACGCTCTAATCTCGATACCGTTAACTTTCACCCTTATGGCAACTTCATTTAAGTGTGAGACTCCTGGGTCAATTGGGCGGACAGACTCGATTTCTACTTTAGAGGGGATCGACTCCCCTTCATCCTCTAAATCTTCTTGTACCGCCTGAGCCGGTTGTAAACTTTCAGCCCTGTCGTTGTCGTCCGAAAATTCCCTTTGAGCAAGTTCACTTCCGGGTGCGATGGCAGCTTCAATAGTACGTCGAAGCAAGACACCGGCTAAAAGTAATCGATATTCACGAGAAGCACGAATATCACCAATTGGATTTATTTCCGTCTGAACCAGTTCTGCAGCTTGGGCTAGTACCTCAGGGGTAATTTCTCGTCCGCATAAGAAAGCTTCGGTTTTCCTGGCCCGTACCGCTGTGGGAGCAACAGACCCCAAGGCAATTCTGGCTTTAGCAATAGTTCCATCCTTTATCTCAAGCACAACTGCAATATTAATCAGGGAAATGGCCATGGCCTTCCTTAAACCGAACTTGGTGAAAGAACCTAAGGGATTATTCCCTTGGAAAGACACGGAAAGGATTAATTCATCAGGCTTTAAGGCACTCTTTCCCGGTCCCACTAAAAATTCTTCTATTGGCAGATCCCTTCTCCCCGTTGTCAAACTCCCTACAGTTACAGTAGCCTCCAAGGCCAATAAAGGAACTACACCATCAGCTGCCGGGGAAGGTTTGGCCATATTTCCACAAAGAGTTGCCCGATTGCGAACTAAAGGATCAGCAAATTGACGGCAAGCTTGCCACAGAACAAAAGCATTTTCTTCAATTACCTCAGAATGGATTAATTGATCTATCGTCGTCAAAGCACCAATGGTTATTTTGTTGTCAATTACCTGAATACCCTTTAGTTCATCCAAACTACTAATATCTACCAGAAGACACTCAGTAATCTTTTTCGACTCAATATCAGGCAAAATATTAGTACATCCCGCTGCAACACGTGCTTTAACCCCTTGTTCCTGCAGAATACTTAAAGTCTCCTCCACCGTCTGGGGCGCTCGGTAAGTAAAACTGCTCAAAATTAATCCAGCCTCCTCTCAAAATTATAATTATATAGCTCGACTGTCCTTTTTTCTTATACTTACAATCGTCCCGGATCCCCCACTCCCGTTGAGGTGAGCAGATAGGCTGCCGCCATACGTTCACTGGCTTTTTCTCCAATTTCTAAGAGTTCTTTTACTAAAGAATCACGACGGGAATCAAGATGCTGAGTTGCTTCAAGTAAGCCAATGCTGAAATGGGCCTCTCCCTTTTTATGAAACACCGGAGTAGAAATTGCTGAAACCCCCGTCTCTATCTCTTCCACACAATAGGCAACTCGAGTTTGCGCAACTTCATCTAATTCTGCTCTAAGGTCTTGTAGGTCCAACTTCGTAAAATCCGTATAACGTTGTACCTGCTCTTTAGCAAATAAGGATGCAACAGAACTCGGAGGCTGATATGCCAGGATAGCCTTGGCGGCAGCTGTACAATGGAGAGGCATTCTTTGACCTACATGAACGAAATAGGCGGTTCGTCCTTCAGAGGGCTGCCTCGTATAGACGCAATAGACCTCACCAGCATCAAAACGGCACAGATGGGTATAGAGCCCTGTGCGTTCAGCAAGTAGGTCACAGTATTCCGTAAGCAGCGCGAAGGTATCCTGTCCTGCTAGAAACTTACTTCCCCAAACCATGGATTTAGGCCCAAGTCGGTATTTCTTAGTTTCTGCATTCTGACTGACCAAATTATGTTTAACCATGCTGGTTAACATCCTATGGAGAGTACCTTTACTCAGCTGTGTGCGATTGACCAATTCTGTAACGCCTAAGCCCTCCATTGAGGCTTCGCAAATTGAATCCATGACCATGGTCATACGATCTAACCACTCCACTTAAATCACCCCACTAATTTCTGAATCATTCTTAAGACTGTCTTGGAGGTTTAACCAATTTCCCTTGCGGTTCACCTATGACTTCGCCATCCTTCACGATCTGCCTTCCACGCAAAAATGTTGCCACTAAACAGCCTTTTATGAAGGTGCCATGAAAACCGGTTAGAGGTTGCTTACTATGCAATTTCTCGTTTCTAATCTCTGTTTCTTTAGTTAAGTCAATCAAAACTATATCTGCATCCGAACCAATCTCAAGGCTGCCCTTTTGGGGATAGAGATTGAAAAGTTTTGCCGGATTTTCTACCAACTTTTGAACAACAAACGGGAGAGTAATAGCTCCCCGGCTGACCTCATTGATCATTAGAGGAAGCATGGTTTCCACATCACACATTCCTGCCGGAACTGTAAAAAGATCCCCCTTCTTATCTGTCAATTTGTGAGGAGCGTGGTCAGAACATACCAGAGCCACCGTTCCCTCCTGTAGACCGGACCATAAAGCTTGACGGTCACATTTTCCTCTCACAGGTGGGTAGACCTTCATCGCTGGACCAACACGGTCATAGTCACTGGAATCTAAGAAAAGATGATGAGAACAAGTTTCGGTTGTTACGGAGATCCCCTTTTTTTGAGCCTCTTTTACTAATTCGACACCCTCATGGGTAGAAATATGAGCAATATGTAATCTAGCACCGGTCACTTTGCTAAAAGCAATAGCTGTCGCGATAGCTACTTCTTCTGCAAGATTTGAACGGGCTTCAAGTAAAGCCGAGTAGTCACGACGTCCGGATTTTAGAACTCGTTCTGTCAGGGTTCGAACTAGTACGTGATCCTCTGCATGTATGGCAAGCAAGGCGCCTGTGCGGGCTACTTCTTCAAACAACTCATAGACCTCTCCATTGTTTAAGGGCGCTATAAGATCCGGCATGTCTGGCTTATAGTTATAGATTAATTCATAGGTTTTGCTATTCAAGGCGTAGCCCCAGAAAAACTTAAAGGCTATTGCTCCGGCTTCAACCATTTCGGCCAGTTTAGAACTATTCATCTTACCTAACGCTAAGCCCCACAAGGCAAAATCTACATAGGCCCGATCACTAAAATAAGCTGCTTTCTCTCTAAAGCTCTGGGCATCCCTTACCGGAGGATTAGTATTTGGCATATCAAAAACAGTGGTAACCCCCCCCACGGCAGCAGCTCTAGTTCCATGGAGCATGTCTTCTTTGTCAATATAACCGGGATCTCGAAAATGACAGTGGACATCCAAACATCCTGGAATTATATGCAAACCTTCAGCATTATAAATTTCTGTTGCTTCAAGAAATTCCGTTGTTACAATTGCAATCTTTCCATCTTGAATGTAAAGGTTAGCCTTTCTAATTTCCTTCCCGGAGACAATATGCCCGTTTACTATCCCAAGCTTGTACATAAATGAATATTCCCCCCTACTTCTTTTGGGATTTTGGCAAATCACTATATTACTCCAAGCATAACTTGTCGTTTTAGGACTTCACATAAAACTTCCACCCCAAGGAGCAGGTCTTCCTCATCTGTATCTTCGGCAGGGTTATGACTGATCCCGCCCCGGGAGGGTACAAATATCAGAGCAGAGGGACATAGCCGGGCCATGTTCATAGCATCATGACCTGCTCCGCTGGGCATAAAGCGGTAACTAATCCGTCGCTCCGAACAGACTTCGGCCACTGACTGATTAAGTCCAATGTTCATGAATACCGGTGCTTCGTCACCCAGAGAATTCCAGCTCCACTCCAATCTTCGCTTCTGGCAAATATAATCAAGGCTCATTCTAAGCTCATTAACCACCCGTTGTTTACTATCAGACTCTATACCACGCACATCAACTTGCAGACGTACCTCACCCGGAATTACATTCATAGCTCCCGGATAAACCTCACATACCCCGACAGTCGCTACTGTTCCATATCCCTCCTCAGCCAGTCCGCTTCGCTCGACGGCTAAAATAAACTCAGCCGCAGCAGGCAAAGCATCACGTCGATAAGACATCATCGTCGCCCCAGAATGAGATGCGATGCCAGAAATTGTTACTTGAAAACGGGTAGGAGCTGCGATACCTGTAACAATCCCTAGTTGTTCTCCATTACTCTCCAGTGTAGAACCTTGTTCAATATGTATCTCAATAAATAAAAGCAGATCGTCTCGAGCAGCTTCCGAAATCCGGTCAAATGAATATCCCCAAGATACCATAGCTTCATCAAATACTATCCCATCTCGGTCCATTAACCGGCGCACCTTATCTGCTTCCAGTTGTCCCGCCACGGCTTTGCTCCCAACTGTCGAAACTCCAAAACGTGAGGATTCTTCGCAAGCAAACACCACGATTTCTAGCGGAAAGTAAGGAGTTATACCTTGTTCCTTCAGAGTACGTACTGCTTCAAGAGCAGCGAATACACCATAGGTTCCATCTAATGGGCCGCCGTTGCGCACCGTATCTAAGTGTGAACCACAGAGAACTACCGGCAGATCAGGGTTCACCCCCTCCCAGCGTGCATAAGCGTTACCCACCGAGTCAACTCGTGTAACCAAGCCGATTTTTTCACAAGCTTCCAAGAAGTACTGAACCGCACTTCGTTCTGCTTCAGTATAGGCAAGCCGGTTCCAACCGGCGGTTGTCTTCCCTATTTCATTTACCGCTTGCAAATAGTAGCTTAGCTGTCTATGACCAACTAATATTCTCTCCATCTGCCACCACCTCTGTTAATATTGGTTTAAAGCAGGCAATAGAAATTGCCAGGAAGTATCATACTTTTTGTTCCGCTGAGCGGTACAGTATTCCATTGTATGATTAAAAAAAATGATACAAATATTCTAAAATTTAAGATTAAATTAATAACGACACAAAGGTTTTTAATTAAATCGTGTCATATTTATCATAAGCTCAGTCACTTAGTCAAAGGGAATAAAAAACGAGGATCTAAAAGGCGTAATCTAAACACCGATTAGAGCCTCGTTGCTCTTTTGATTAAGATTATGTGTATTATAGCTTACTTTATCAACTCTGTCTATAGTTTTCTATAAAATGTAATTCCACAAAAATTGTATTTGAGAAACCCTACGATTCTATGAGTTGTAGTTTTACTAAACTGGATTCCATGATACTTAACAAAACAGCTGCCCCAATAGTACGTGCTTTCTCTGAGATGGTCCAACAATACTCTTCTTGCCCACGAGGATCTACATCCCCAACCTTAACATTAGCAGTGATTTGAGTATTGGTCCTTAATAGACCTCTTAAAACACCATCAATCAAGGTTGAGACCTTTTCAGTCTGGGTACCATCTGAGATTTCTCCCAAACACTCTCCTGCTAAAACTTGTTCTCCGATAGCACGCTTCGCTATAAAGACCCCTGCCTGAGCAGAATAAACAACACGATCTCTGGAAATGCCTTTGATTTCACCTGGGATACCCGTATTGGGTTGAGCAGGTCCAGAATAAATAATCCTGCCTAGATTATGTCCTCGGTTCGTCTCTATAACAATATCTACATCTTCACCAGCTGTAAAACCCGGTCCCAAACCGATGGTCATGGGAGCCATTCTCCGCTTTGTTCCTAAGTTTTTTTTGGCCATGATAGCATCCACTAGTATTAGCGGTTTAAGCATCGGTAAGGTCTTTAAGTCAGGGTCGACTAAGATCGGGATTTCTCCTGCTTCCCAGGCGGCTTCACAATCTGAGGCTAAGGAATCTATCCGGCAAGCCGTAATTCCTTCAACTTCCCAGCGCCCTTCCTCAACAGCCGTTCCGAAACAAACGGGCCAGCGAACCATTAAAGGTTTAGCTACTTCCGTCATCACTACTCGAAACCCTGCCTTAGCCAGAGCCCAACCAACTCCAGAAGCTTGTTCCCCAGCTCCACGAATTAAAACCACCGGTCTGTTCCCACTGTCCATCCGTATCATTTCTCCTTATCCATGTGACAAAGCATGACAAAGGGACGGTCCTTTTTGTCACAAGTTTTCTAATACCACCAAAATTGCTCCGGAGATGTGTCAAGGAGACGGTCCTTTTTGTCACATGTTTGCGGATAACGCTTCGTATTGCTCAGGAGTATCGACGTCGCAAAATAAGCTTTCCTCGACAGGGTATTTGTACCATCGATCCGGGTAGCGATTTAAAACAACCTTTCCTCCTTGTTCCCCTTGGAACTCTAACAGTTCCGGAAGATAGCGTTTATGAAAAAAAACAGGCGACCCGGCTTTATCCCCAGCAATCGGCACAAGAAAGTCCGGAAAGGACCTAAGTACCACATCTAAACAGCCTGAGAGGTCTTGAACCGTTATTCCTACCTGATCCCCGGGTAAGAATGCCAAACTATGGACCTCCTTTTTTAGGTTTTGCAGCCCAATCCTAATCGTCTCCGCTAGAGGTCGAGGACTAGGTGCATCATGCCATATTCCACCGTATCGTTCAAATTCAGTTATGCCCTCATCCGAAACATATGCTCCTATGGGTTGTCTTGAGACAACATGAACCTCAATCCTGCATTGGGGAGAGTTATGTTCCTGAAGCTTGATTGCCTCAAGAACTGTTTGTAAAACATACCCCAGGACAGTGGTCTCCTTCCACGGTAGTGCTAGTTTATCTCGACCCATTCGACTAGCTAAACCAGCTGCCATTACCACAAATCGAACCACAGTAGATCCCCCTCCTTAGCATCTCCCGCAGCTAAGCGTAAATGCCTCGGCCTCTTTTCGGCGGCAACAAGGCTTGGTTGAATTTCGCTCCATCTATCTCTTAAATCGTTTAATAGACCAGCAGTATACACTGGATTGACTGGATTGACGCTGTTCAAGAGAATAACCCAGCACATATTTGCATATTGAGGATCAAAAACAGGAGATTTTAAAAAATAACTCCAAGCACTCTCTGCTTTCAAAACCTGCCCTAGAAGATCACGGCAAGCATGAGGTCTGTGAATGTCTTCTACTTGTAGAACCTTTCCCCATAAATTACGGTCCACCACTAACACTGCACATTCAGTATTCCTTGGAATTTGGGGTTCATAGAACTCCCAGCATTTTAATTTGAGCCCTCGAGCACCATCTCCTTCAATCACCCAATTTCGCAGGCTTGCCTCATCCAATGGTTGAGCTAAAATGGCCTCATCGACTGCAATAACTGAAGGACCTATCCATTTTCCACTTTCCCCCTCGACACTAGCATACCAAAACCAAGCGCCCTTTTGATGCGGGGGGGAATCATAATTCCTCCAGGGGATCATAGAGTCCTCCGGAAATACTTTCGTCGTCGTTGTAGCGACTACCTGCTGACCAGCGGCTCGGATTTCATGGGTCAAGGATCGGAGGCACGTAGTTTTTCCTCCGGCCCCAATAAACGTTGTAACGCGTAAACGCTGAGTCATATCCCACAGAGTTCCACTTATTGCCGAACCAATATTAGAACTTGTTACAAAAGTCATATTCTCTCCTATGCACTAGTCATTCCGGTTCTAAATTACCCTGACTTGCCTTCTTATACCGTAGGGGAAATTCATCAATCATGAATTTCCCCTAATAATTTACAAGTTTACGTCACTTTAAGAAACAGCAAGCCTTACGTCAAAATCTATTTCTTATAAGGCGTCTCTTTTAACGGCAAGGAACAACGCAGCTTACCATCAAATTTGTAATAGGCGGAGGCAACTGCTGGTGCGGTTGGAATTGAAGCAATCTCCCCTACTCCTTTAGCCCCATAAGCTAAGGGAGAAGAATTCTTTTCAATAATGACTGACTCAACTTCAGGCATCTCTGTCGAGCGCAAAAGTCCTAATTTGGCATACTTAACAGTTGGTACCCCATTATTAAGAGGGAAATCCTCACGTAAAGCATATCCTAAGCCCATGCAAACTCCACCTTCGATCTGCCCTTCGATGGCTTTAGGATTGATGGCCCGTCCCACATCATGGGCAGCAACAACTTTTTCAACCATTCCCTGTTCATTTAATAGAACAACGTGGGTTGCATAACTATAGGCAACATGACTAATTGGGTTTGGCTTATCTGAATCCATGGGGTCGGTTTCTCCGAAGTATTCTCCGTAGAACTCTTGGTCATCTAAGTCCTCAATCGACGAACCATGCATGGCTTGCTGCAATTTTAGAGCAGCTTGACGTACAGCCTCACCACTAAACATGGTCTGACGCGAAGCAGTTGTCGTACCTGAATTAGGGGTCAAACAAGTATCCGGAGCTCCGACTTCAATTACTTCTAAGGGTAGTCCTGTAGCTTCATGGACAATCTGAGTAGCAACTGTAGCAAAGCCCTGTCCAATGCAGGCAGCACTCGTGAGCACCAAAGCTTTCCCTTTTGAAACTTTTATTTTAACCCGTCCAGTATCAGGAAGACCTACTCCAATTCCAGTGTTCTTCATAGCACACGCAATTCCTGCTGCATGAGGGTGGGATTCATAAACTTCCCGTACCGCACGTAGTGTTTCTTTGATTGCTGTACCTTCATCTGTAATCTGACCAGTGGAATTTACCATTCCTGGTTCTAATGCGTTAAGGTAGCGAATTTCCCATGGAGATATGCCTACCTTTTCAGCAAGCAAATCCATATTAGTCTCAGCCGCAAATGAGGACTGAGGAACACCGAAACCTCTAAACGCACCTGCAGGTGGATTGTTGGTATAAACACAGAGACCAGTAATATCGACATTGTTTATTTGATAAGGACCGCTGGCATGTGTGCAGGCTCGCTGGAGAACGGCTGTGCCTAAAGAAGCATAAGCTCCAGTATCGGCAACAATCTTGGCCACCATAGCCGTTAGTTTCCCCTTCTCATCACATCCAGTCGTAACTTCTAACTCCATGGCGTGCCGCTTGGGATGAACTAAAATACTTTCCTGGCGAGTGAAGGTAAGTTTAACAGGTTTTTGGGTTTTAATAGCCAGCAAAGCAGCGTGGTGCTGTACACTTAAATCCTCTTTTCCGCCAAAACCGCCACCGACTAATTTACTAATTACACGTACTTTATCTTCAGGCAGACCAAGCATTGCCATAATGCCATGCTGATCATCGTAAACACTTTGATCCCCTACGTAAACAGTAACTCCACCATCTTCTTGAGGGATGGCTAAGGCACTTTCCGGTTCCATGAAGGCGTGTTCAGTCGGTGGAGTTGAATAGCGATTTGTAACGACATGCGCGGATTTAGCCAGGGCCTCCTCGGTATCGCCTCTCTTAATCTTAGTTACGCTCAATAAATTCCCCTTCTCGTGAATACGAGGAGCTTGGTCATCAAGGGCTTCATTCGGGCTAAGAATCGGTTTAAGCTCTTCATACTCCACTTTGATCAATTTAACTGCTTCTCTAGCTTGCTCCTTACTCTGAGCGGCCACGATAGCTATAGCATCCCCAATGTACCTCGTCTCTTCTCCAATCGAGACCATGGTTGGCCAATCATGAAAAATATGACCATGATGGCGGTCTGCTGGAATATCCTCTGCTGTTAGAGCAGCTTCTACCCCAGGATAGGCGAGTGCTTCAGATACATCGACAGCTTTTAGAATAGCTCGCGGGTATTTCGTCCTTAGAACCGCTGCATGCAGCATATTATCGACGTGCATATCATCGACATATTCCCCAGTTCCCATAGCCTTTTCCCTGGCATCCACACGTTGAACACTTGTTCCAATTCTAGCCCCAGACTGTAAAGACTTAGGGTTGATTTCTCCACGTAATACTTGAGCCGCTAAAAATATACCCAGCTCAATCTTTATATATCCTGTGCAGCGACAAATATTGCCACGAATACTCTGTTTAATTTCTTGAGCTGTAGGGTTAGGCTTCTTATCAATCAAAGCTTTTGCACTAATGATCATACCAGGTATACAAAATCCGCATTGAACTGCACCCGCTTCAGCAAACGCCCATGTATAGGCTTCCTTTTCACGCTCAGAGAGCCCCTCAACAGTTAAAAGCTTTTTTTCTGAGGCTTTGGCAACAGTTAGAATGCAGGCACGCATCGCTTTGCCATCAACCAATAGCATACAAGCGCCGCAGGCCCCTTCTCCACAACCGTTTTTTAAGGAAGTGATCTTTAAATCGTCTCGCAAAAAATCCAAAAGATTCTTATCCTCTTGTACAGAGTGAACCGCACCGTTAATATCGATACTATACATTATTACTCAACCTTTCTCTTAAGGAATGGCTTACGGGCTAAATAAATCCCCGTAGGTTTATCCGATCTTAAATGTCCGCCTTCGACAACTTGTTTTCCACGTAGGAATACGTGAACGGCTTTACCGGTCTGTTCAAAACCTTCATAAGGAGTATAATCGACTTGTTGATGGAGATTATCTGCCTTGATCACAGAAGAGACACGTGGATCCCAAACAATAATATCTGCGTCACTTCCAGGAGCAAGGGTCCCTTTTCGGGGAAATAATCCAAAAAGTTTTGCTGCATTCGTCGAGGTTAGCGCTACAAAGTCATTTAATGATAACTTTCCAGGCAAAACCCCATAGGTATACAACAATCCCATGCGGGTTTCAACCCCGGCTGACCCATTGGGAATTTTGCTAAAATCATTTAAGCCCTTATCCTTATGACCTTTATAGTTAAGCGCACAATGATCCGTAGCTATAACATCTAAGCTTCCGGCTTTTAAGCCTGACCACAACGCTTTTTGATGTTGAACCGGACGCAATGGCGGTGAAATTACATATTTAGCACCATTAAAACCTTCTAAACAATACTTGCTATCATCTAACAAAAGATATTGAGGACAGGTTTCAGCGTAAACCTCTTGCCCTTTCAACTTTGCATCATTCACTGCCTTAAGTGCCCCGCTACATGTGAGGTGAACGATATAGAGGGGAGCACCTGCTAACTGCGCAAGGGTAATGACCCGAGAGGTTGCTTCCTCTTCAACTATCGGCGGCCGTGACAGTGGATGATATTTTGGAGACGTTTTACCCTGTTCCACATGTTCGCGAACTAAATCATAGACGATATCACCATTCTCACAATGCACACAAATGAGTGCTCCAAATTCGCCTGCTTGTCGCAAAGCTTGTAACAAGGCTCCGTCATCGACTTGCAAAACGTTCTTATAAGCCATATATAGTTTAAAGGATGATATTCCTTCTTGGTGAATCAACTCTGGCATTTCTTGAGCAATTGACTCATTCCAATCTGTGATTGCCATATGGAAACCATAATCGACATAAGATCTGTCTTTGGCTTTTGTATGCCAGTTCGCTAAACCTTCTTTGAGCGTTTCTCCTTTAAATTGCGTAGCAAAATCTAGGATGGTTGTTGTTCCCCCCATAATCGCCGCTTTTGAACCCGATTCAAAATCATCGGATGTCGAAAAATCTCCCATTGGGAGATCAAAATGGGTATGAGGGTCAATTCCACCTGGAAATAAAAAGCAGCCATCCACATCTATTGCCTGGTCACCAGGTTGCTTGATATCACAGCCAATGGCCACAATTCTCTCGCCTTCAATGCGGACGTCTGCTTGATAAATATCTGCAGCCGTAACAATAGTTCCACCGTTTAATACGATACCCATATTCCATTCTCCTTTGCGAGCACGAAGTGCGATGTGCGATGCACGAACATCGGACTTAGAATTCCAACACGAAACTTTTGGTCTCTGTACCCTTGGATTTCGGACTTCGCACCTCGAACCTCCGCAGTCGTTCCCAAGGGAATCCTCTCTGCGCTTCTTCTACTTCAATTTCTAATGGGTCTTATCATCACTTATGAACCATGTGTATTTTGATTATTGCTTGGGATGGGTTGTTAACCCATCCCAAGATTTTGAAACAAACTTGTCATTATTATATGTGAATTCGTTTAGGGATATATATGGGTTCCAGTTTTACCTGCGATGGCTTCTTCCAACGATTCTGGATTGGTTATGATCGCTTGTTTACCACCATTTTCAAGAAAGCCGATGACAGCCTGAATCTTAGGCAACATACTCCCCGGAGCAAAATGGTTTTCTGCAACATATTGCTTAAGTTCCGCCAGGGTTACCCTATCTAAAGCTTTTTCATTAGGCTTGCCGTAATTTAAATAAACGGTGGGCACGCCCGTCGATATTATTAAGACATCTGCCTTAATATCAGCTGCCAAAAGGCTCGTTGCAAAGTCCTTATCAATAACTGCGTCCACGCCCTGCAATGTACCGTCTTCACGCTTGATGACAGGAATTCCGCCGCCGCCAACGCTGATCACGCAGTAGCCATCCCGGACCAGTTTATTGATAACATTTTTTTCAACAATCTCTTGAGGTAGAGGGGAAGCAACCATCCTGCGGTACCCTCTTCCAGCATCTTCGACCATAACCCAGGATGGATTGCTTTTTTGAATCTCATCGGTTTGCTCTTTAGTGTAAAAAGATCCGATAGGTTTCGTAGGTTTTTGGAAAGCGGGGTCATTTTCTGAAACTATGACTTGAGTTACAACAGTGACAGCAGTTTTGTCAATGCCCCTCTTCTTGAATTCGTTATCCATTGCCTGTTGGATTTGATAACCGATGGCGCCTTGGGTGTCCGCCCCACAGCTAACCAAGGGTACCTGATGCATCGCTGCAACATCCTTAGCAATTTCTGATCTTCTTAAAATAAACCCGACTTGTGGACCATTGCCATGAGTAACAATCACTTCATAGCCCTGCTCGATCATACCGACAATATGTTTAGCAGTTTCTACAACAGCCGCATATTGATCTTCAACGGTCGCATGTGCGTTATCACGAATCAGAGAATTCCCACCAATTGCTACAACAGCTAATGTACTCACAATTATTTTCCACCTACCAATAGTGTCATAACAGCTTTAGCTGTATGCAAACGGTTTTCTGCAGCATCATAAGCGATGGAATGAGGTCCGTCAATAACTGCATCTTCAACTTCGTTGTTACGGTCAGCAGGCAATGCATGCATATACATGACATCTTTGCTAGCGGTAGCCATTTTTTCTTCAGTACACTTCCAGCTCTTATTTGAAACGAGAGCATCGTCGATAACAGCCGTTGCACCAGTAACAGAAGCACCGGTTTGGTCAGTAACCCAGTTACCCCAGCTCTTAGGAATAACGATATCGGCATCTTTATATGCAGCAGCTTCATCATGCGTAATAGTTAGAGTACCACCATGCTTTTCAGCATTTTCTTTGGCTTGAGTAATAACCCACTCAGGAAGCTCCCAACCTTTTGGATAAGCAAGCCATACATCCATACCATAACGAGGGAAGAGAAGAACTTGAGTTACAGGAACAGAAATTGGTTTCTTATGACTCTCGGCGTATGCCCAGATGATGGAAATCTTTTTGCGTCTTAAGTCTTGGTGTTTTTCCTTGATGGTCAATAAATCGGCCAAACCTTGGAATGGGTGATAAAGGTCATCTTGTAAGTTCATTACAGGAACTGAAGACCATTTTGCCATCTCAGTTAGGTACTGATTTCCTCTGCCCCAGTTGCAATAACGGCAAGCAATCATGTGTCCAAAACGGGAAAGGATAATCGCTGTATCCTTAGCAGTCTCGCCATGAGCGATTTGCATGCTGCTGGAATCCAAGAATCCTGCATGACCACCCAATTGTGCCATACCAGCTTCCATTGAGTTTCTAGTACGAGTAGATTGTTCGAAGAACATTAAGAATCCAGTTTTGTTATGAAGATAGTTTGTGTCTTCACCCATAGCAAATTTTCTTTTAAGATCTAAAGAAACATCCAGCATTGTGTCTAATTCTTCTTTAGTAAAGTCCTCTAAGTTGATAAAATGTCTTCCTCTAAATACTGTATTCATTTATTATTCCTCCTAATTATGTTTTAAACTTATTACAGTAGCCATTATGACTACAAAACATATAAAACTTAAACTTAGCTCTGCTTCAGCCGGAGAGCAGTAGCGTTAACCGAAGGTGAACGCCGAATCGCGACAAAACCCCCGTCCGTCCCCAGCCCCCCGCGACCCTTGCAGCAGGAGGCTTCATTACGGAATGAACACTTTAGTGGAGTCGCGTAAGCGGAGGCTGACGCTGAAGCGTGAAGAAACGTCGCGGGACTTGTCCATGACTCGAACACGGATGTTCGAGATTAGTACACCGCCATGGATGGCAAGGTGTCGTGATGGACTGATGCCGTGGTGCCATGACGATAAGCGTATGAGCTTATCGCCACACTGCAACTNNTCCTGCAGTGTGGATTGGCAAGGAGCGGCGCACATTCCAGACAGGGTTTAGACGTTTTAGCCTCAGCACTAACCGGAGTAGCAACGGAACGTGTGCGAGCGACGTAATAACGCCTCGCCCTACTTCTTAATTCCTACTAAGTTCTCCGTATCCTTCGGCATTTTGTCAGCATAATCCTTAACATAAATGGTAGGAATTGCTGCATACATCGCTGCACAATCAACGAGTTCCTTCTTCCATGTCCGCTCATTTGGAGCATGTGCTTGATCTTCATGTCCTGGTCCAAAACCGATACAAGGAATTCCGTAGCGACCCATGATTGCAACACCATTTGTGGAGAAGGTCCACTTATCAACAATTGGATCTTTGCCAAATAATCCTTTATAAGCATCTTCTAGAGTCGTAGTTACAGGGTGTCCCTCTTCAATAAGCCAGGTTGGGAAATAGCACTCTGTTGGGTAAACCAAATTTGTATAAGATGGTCTATCGTACATGTACATGGTTACTTCAGCATTTGCTGCTTTGACTGAAGGAAGATTCTTAATTTGTTGAACTGCATATTCCCATGTCTCACCAGCTGTTAAACGACGGTCAACTGAAATCCAGCAGCTATCTGCAACTGCACAACGGGAAGGTGAAGTATGGAAAATTTCCGAAACCGTTAAGCTGCCTTTACCAAGGAACGGATGATCTAAGAGGTTTTCATGTAAGCTGCGTAATTCTTGGAGAATCGGTGCCATTTTGTAAATAGCATTGTCCCCACGCTCAGGAGCGGAACCATGACAACTAACACCTTTTGTCATGACCTTAATTTCCATCCGGCCACGATGACCGCGATAAATTTTCCCGTCCGTTGGTTCGGTGATTACGACAAATTCCGGTACAACCTTATCTTCGTTTATAATGTACTGCCAGCATAAGCCATCACAATCTTCTTCTTGCACTGAACCGACAACAACTAAAGTGTAATCGCCTTCCAGACCAAGATCCTTGATGATCTTACCAGCATAGACCATCGACGCCATTCCTCCGATTTGGTCAGAGGCACCACGACCGATAATGATCTCATCATCTTCAAATCCTTTATAAGGATCATATTGCCAATTCTCTAAGTTCCCTACGCCGACGGTATCAATATGTGCATCCATAGCAATTAGGTGTTTACCATGACCGATATAACCTAAAACGTTTCCTTGTGGGTCAATCTCTACTTTATCAAATCCGACTTTCTCCATCTCTTCCTTGATACGAAGTACGGTCCCCTTTTCATCACAGCTTTCCCCCGGGATGGCAATAAGGTCACGTAAAAACCGACTCATTTCTGGCTCGTATTTTTTTGCCAGTTCAAGAACCTTTGCAAATTCCATTTTCAAAATAATCCCCTTTCGATACACTTTAAATTAATGGGTAATTGCTCAATCACTCATTCGATGACTTGAGGTTTACATGGGATAGAATATTGCAAGAACCATGCCAAACCTGCTTTTAGGTTTTTATTTTTTTATACTAGACAGAAAGTATAGCTTTTACCTATTCCTTCTGGAAGCATAGTGCTAGGAGGCCGCCTGCGCCTATATTTGTGGTTCAGCAAGCTTTCTTCATCGCGATTAAGCGTATCATTCCCCGGAATTCATTCTTTTATCACATGGTTCAATTCTCACTTTGAGACACTAAATACGAGAGGGGAAGCCAATGAAATCTCTGAAACAGTTGTCAATTCGACAATCTTCGGGTCGAGTCTCATTTTGATACATTTGTCTACCTTTGAAACGCGGAATTTAGAAAAAAGTCCGGTTCTCCCCAATTTCGTATTCCTTAATCTTACGATACAAAGATGCTCTGCTAATTCCCAATAATTTCGCAGCATCTTCCTTATGCCCATTGGCTTCGACAAGAGTTAACGCCTTCATAATCGCTTCTCGTTCCAGCACTTTTAGGTTTAAAGAGGAATCTTTAATATCCGCTTGATGTTCGACTTTGATCCTTTTAGGCAGCGTATCCGCCGTGATCATCCCCCCGGCAACCATAGTGACACAGTATTCAATAACGTTACCTAGTTCTCGGACATTTCCCGGCCAAGTGTAGCGGGACAAGATTTCGATAGCTTCTGAAGTGATTCCGCTAACCGAACGATCCGTCACGATAGAATAATAATCTAAATAGAATTGAGTTAGGATCGGAACATCCTCAAGTCGTTCACGTAGCGGTGGAATTGTTAAAGGAATTACATTTAAACGATAGTAGAGGTCTTCACGAAACTCTCCTGTTTTTACCATGTTATCTAAATCTCTGTGAGTAGCGGCAATTACACGTACATCAACAGGAATTGAACGGGTACTACCAATACGCTCAACTCTTCTTTCTTGCAATACTCTTAGGATTTTAACTTGTAAGTGCAGAGGCATGTCCCCAATTTCATCTAAAAAAAGTGTGCCATTATGAGCGAGCTCAAATTTTCCGAGTTTTCCGCCCCGCTTGGCCCCAGTAAAGGACCCTTCTTCATATCCGAACAATTCACTTTCTAGCAAATTCTCAGGAATCGCTCCGCAGTTTATGGCGATAAAGGTATGCCCTTTTCGTTTACTGCTCTGATGAATTGCCCGAGCAAATAATTCTTTACCTGTTCCACTTTCTCCTTGAATCAAAAGAGTGGCCTTACTGGGAGCGACATGCAACGCCAATGCTTTTATGTCTCTCATCTTCCTAGAATCCCCGATAATCTGAGAGAAATGGGTTTCAATATCATTGACAGTAGCCGCCTTAACCAACTTCTTGATTTGCTGGATATCCCTCAGAGTAATAACTGCGCCTTCAATCGTTCCATCCTTTTTGATGGGTACAACGTCACAGTAAAGCTGTGTGGCTACCCTCTTCCCTTGGATGTTTCCGGAGAATGACTCGCCGCGTTCTACAGCAAGCCAAAGTTTTTTGTTATCCAACAAGTGATATAAAGCCTGTTCTTGTTGCGAATCAATGTCCAACATTTTGCCTGCCAAGGTATTATAATGGGTCACCTGTTGCTGATCATCGACCAGCAAGATGCCGTCATGCAGCAGATTTAGAACTGTAACTAATTGACTAGTCAAGAGCTCTCGATCATGGTTTTGTTTGATTTCTGTTGCCTTTCCAACCAGGAGTTCAGCCATTTTTTCCAGAAAGAGAAGCAGGGATTGCTTGTTATCCATCAGCCGCTTTGTTTGTTCTTCATCAAAGCTAACTAAACCAATAACCCCAATGATTTGATCCTCAATGCGTATGGGGATAGCAACCTCTGCAAACTCCATACAATTACCCTTACAGGGACAAGGCTGACAAAGTTTGTTGAAGCCAGGATTGTCTATGATTACCGGTGCTCCCGTTTTCATCACATGCCGATAAACAAACCCATCTTCCATAGGGCAATCGCATTGGCTTTTATACTTTCCCGTACCAGCAATTCGGATTAAATCAATATCTGCAATTTCTACTTCGATTTTTAGTGCTGCTGCAATTGCGTCTGCAGTTTGTTGGACAGTACTCTTGATCTTTCGCAGGTAATACAACATGCTTTACACCCCATATTATTTGCTTTTGCTTACATTATATACAACTATGTCCTTATTTCGGTTTACTTCCTACTTATAACTATTCTAAGTATACACCATTAACTTGACTATTAAAAAGGGAAAGGAAGCACTATATCTTTAAGAAATATCTTTAAGAAAAGCGCTTCCTTATCTACAAAAGAAATTAATGCTTAAAAATTGATTAACGTCCTGCGGATGGCAATTCCCCATCCCATACGATGCTGCGATATTTATAGGGGTCGGTATTACCTTCTGTATTAAAGACTAAAATATGAGAGTTTTCATCCAGCTGGAGCGCTTCTCGTGCTTCCTTGAAGCTATTATCCATCATAAGCACACTGATCAATCCGGTAGTCACAGCTCCAGATTCACCAGAAATTACTTTTGGATCACCAAGCAATGGATTTGCTAACACCCGCATTCCTTTTGCTGCAACCCAGTCAGGGGAAGAAACAAACATATCGCTGTAATCCCGTAGGATATTCCACCCGATGGGGTTAGGTTCACCACATGCAAGTCCCGCCATAACCGTAGCCATTTCACCGCCGACCACCCGTGGTTTACCGTCGGCTGCAAGCGCAGATTTATATAAGCAATCCGCCTGATCTGCTTCAACAATTACGGTTTTTGGACGATCCTCTTTAAACAGGGAGGCAAAATAACCTTGAACAGATCCGGCCAAAGCACCGACTCCAGCTTGAACAAAAATATGGGTCGGCTTCTCTATACCAAGGGTATTCAACTGTTCTAAGGACTCAGCTGACATGGTCCCATAACCTTGCATAATCCAGGTTGGAATCTCCTCATACCCTTCCCAAGCAGTATCTTGAACTACAACCCAACCATGCTTTTGAGCCTCTTCAGCAGTCATACGCACAGCGTCATCGTAATTCATATCTGTGATTTCAGCAAATGCGCCTTCAGATCTAATTCTTTCGAGTCGGTATTGAGAAGACCCTTTAGGCATATAGACCACTGATTTTTGGCGTAATTGTCGAGCTGTCCAAGCAATTCCTCGGCCATGATTTCCATCAGTCGTGGTAGCAAACGTAATATCTCCTAATAACTCTTTAACCTCTGGAGATGTGAGTACTTCAAATGGCAGTTGGCTAATGTCTTTGTTGAGCCGCTGAGCTAGGTATCTCCCAATAGCATATGAACCACCAAGGGCCTTAAAGGCATTTAAGCCAAACCGATAAGACTCATCTTTAACATATATCCCACCAACTCCTAGATTGTTAGCAAGTTTGCTAAGCTGACGCAGCGGTGTCGGTTGATAATCAGGAAATGTCCTGTGAAAATTAATTGCCTTATCAATAGCCATCTTATCAAAAAGCTTCGTTGAAACACCAGTTCCAAATTCCTTTGCCATACTATTTTTCGTCCATTGGATTCTATCATTCATGATTTATACCTCTCCCTTTTTTTATTATTGTGTAATAAAACTAGTTTTTTAATACAGTATCAAAAAACAATTTCTTGTTTTTGCTTATTGACCCTTCTATCTCCCCCTAAAACGAATTCATGACCATGACAACACTAATTATCCATGCAATTTTCATGCCAACTTTCGCGTCAGGGGGACGGTCCTTTTTGACACACTCTATTGCTAATTTAAATTTTCCCCTTCCTGACCTGAACAATTTACCTATTTATACTTAAATTCCCATAAGTCTATTTGATTATAGTTCGCACACTTCTTATATCTTATTTGAACTAGCCTTTTTCAGAGTTTAGACTACAACGACACAATTATTACTTTTTGCAATAAGCTTGCAATCCCTAGCAATAAATGGTTATCATAGAAGAAAGTGTTCATTAAGGAAGTGATTTTGATTGGATTTAGAGGAATGGGTAAAAATTCCGACTCTCTATGGTTCTGAAAAACAAGCCATAAAAACTGCAAATATAGTCTCTACAACCGAAGCAAGGTTATTAAATCAACAAAGTGGCCCTCAGTATGAAGTAGAAACACGGATAGCCCAAATCGAAGATAAATGGCAAGTGTCTTGGCGTAAAATTTTTATTGGCAACAAAACAGGTTGTAGCGGAGGCTGTCAATCGTGCAGCAGTGCACCATCACCCGATCCTGGTAAGAAAAAAGGTAAGATTATACCATTCAGGAGACCTTCCATTTAGAAAAAGCAGCTCACTAGATTCCTTAGTATCTGGTGAGCTGCTTTTCAACAATCAACTAACGACTTTTTAATGCCGGCTACCGACCCTCTCTCCCGATTTATACTTAATAAGTCTGCAATACCTCCTAATTAATAACTCGTCATCATTATCTTCGATAAAAAATCGCTTGACTACTGTTGGGGACAAAAAGGACCGTCCCCTGTCATGCTTTCTTCAAGCCTCGCTCCTTTTGAACGATTTCGCTCGCGACTTGATGTGCCTTTTTTCGAATCTCCTCGGTATCCTGAGTAAGGAGTTGTCCCTTCTGAACGACTACCCTTCCGTTGACAATAGTGGTATCGACAAAACTATGATTTCCGCAGCAAACGATTGAAACTAAGGGATCGTGAGATCCTGCATAGGCGACATCTTGCAGGTCAATTAAAATAACGTCTGCGGCTTTGCCTGCTTCCAAACGTCCAGTATCAGGACGACCAAGGACATCCGCGCCACCGCGCGTGGCACATTTTAAAGTCTGGTAAGCTGAAAGACCTTCATCTTTGTAACGCAGATGGTTCAGCAAGTAAGCTCTGCGGACCTCTTCCCACATATTCGAACCATCATTACTCGCACTTCCGTCAACCGCAATTCCTAGTTTAGCACCCGCTTTAACCAAATCGGATGTCGGGCAAATCCCACTTCCAAGTTTCATGTTAGAGCTTGGACAGTGCGCGACTCCAGATCCACTCTCAGCCAGTAGAGCAATTTCTCGTTCACTAAGATGAATGGCATGAGCAAACCAGACGTCCGGTCCTATCCAGCCCACATCTTCCATTAATTCAACAGGGCGACGTCCGTACCGTTCTAAACAAAACGTTTCTTCGTCAAGAGTCTCTGCCAAATGCGTATGCAGCATAACCCCTTTTTCTCTGGCCAAGATTTGCGACTGTCGCATTAAATCAAGGCTTACTGAGAATGGGGAACAGGGAGCGAGCGCTAGGCGAGTCATAGCAAAAGGAGCAGGATCGTGATACGCCTCAATCAGTCGCTGAGAATCTTTAAGAATGGTCTCTGCGTCTTGAACCACCTCATCAGGGGGTAACCCTCCCTCACTTTTGCCTAGGGACATAGAACCACGTGTGGCATGAAAGCGAATACCAATCTCCCGGGCCGCTGTAATTTGTGTGTCAATAAAGTTACTAGCTTGCCCTCTCGGGAATACATAGTGATGATCGGTTGTTAACGTACACCCAGTACGCAGAAGCTCACTAAAACCAACCATGGCCCCATAATAGACTGCGTCCGGGATGATATGGCGCCAAAATTCATAAAGGTTAACAAGCCAATAAAACAGCGGCATTCCCTGTACCTCTGGCAGCCCACGAAAAAGAGTCTGATAGAGATGATGATGTGTATTTACCAAACCCGGGAGCACTACCATTCCTTTAGCATCGATAATTTGAGTCTTATCACTTGAGGTTGGATTCAAATTTTGTCCTACTGCAATAATTTTATTACCTTCGATTAGCAGATCAGAATTCTCTAGTATTTTGTCATGATCATCGAAGGTTAGAATATAGGAGGCATTTTTTATCAAAATCGACATAGAAGTACCCCTTTCTTTAAAAAGAGGCAGTGGTTCCTGCGCAAGAACCGCTGCCTCTAACTTCATAATTCATTATTGAATGATCAAAATAATTGTCACTGTTATAATAAGTGTGTCAAAAAGGACCGTCCCCCTGTCACGTTTTATACTGTGACGCCGGTTCTTGCATTAAACTCGTCAATTAAGCGATCTAGTTCTGGACCCATTTGATGGAGCTTACCCCAGTATTCGTCATAATCGTACCATTGTGCATTCAGATCATTGACATCATACTCTTGTTGCTCAATCCAAGTATAGTACTTCAGGTTATGGATACGCTTTCTGGTTAGGTAAGTTAACTCTTCCATGGTGTCTGTTCTAATGCCTAAAACATTTTTGTGATGATCAACGGCAGCATTAAGAGCGCTATATTTGTTTCCTCTTTCCTCTTCCATCTCACGCAATCTTGATTGATACATTTCAGCAGAGTCAGTAAGGACTGTCATAACAATATCATTTTCGGTTAGCTCATAATACTTAGCAAATTTAATACAGGATAGAATATTTGCTGCACCGGAGATTCCAACCCATGAAAGCTTCGAAATAACCTCTTCAGAAACTCCTTGTTCTCTTAAATATTCCTGTCCAGCTGGCTCATTAAAGAGACGGAACATTCCCAAGCTGTCATTGTCATCAATGGCAATCACCATATCCGTATTCTTGACATTGTGAACCCAAGGGATATGTTTGTCTCCGATCCCTTCAATTCTATGTTCACCAAAACCATTATTAAGCAGGGTTGGGCATTGTAATGCCTCCCCAACAGCAATTTTGGCATTTGGATATTGATCTTTTAAGAAATCTCCGCTACCAAGGGTTCCAGCAGAACCTGAGGTTAAGCAAACCCCAGCGAACTTGCCCTTCGAGCCAATTTCCGCTTTGATAATATCATGCATAGCGTTACCAGTAACTTCATAATGCCATAAATGATTGCCAAGCTCACCAAACTGATTAAAGATTACAACATTATCACGAGTTCTTCGGAGTTCCCAGGTCTTATCGTAGATTTCCTTAACATTACTTTCGCTGCCAGGGGTTGCAATAACCTCTCCTGCAACGGTTTTTAGCCACTCAAAACGCTCTTTACTCATATTCTCTGGCAAAATAGCAATCGACTTACATCCTAGTAGAGCGGAATTATAAGCTCCACCACGACAGTAGTTACCCGTTGAGGGCCAAACAGCTTCATGAAATTTAGGATCAAATTGTCCACTCACTAAACGAGGGACTAAACAAGCAAAACTTGCACCAACCTTATGAGCTCCCGTTGGGAAATACTTTCCTGACATTGCAAAAATCCTAGCTTTTACACCAGAAATCTCGGGAGGGATTTCAACATAGTTTGGCAACGGATTGAATAAACCGCCTTCCTTAACCGGCTGGTTTTTCCAGGATATTCTAAATAAATTAATAGGATCGACGTCCCATAAACCTGTCTTTTTTAACTTTTCTTTGACAGAAGCTGGTATTTTATTAGGATCTTTCATCTGGGCAAGAGTAGGGATAACAATGTCTTTTTCTTTAACACTCTGAACTGTCTTCTTAAGTTGCTCTTCATTAATTGTTAAATCGATGAGACTTTTCATTAATAAACCTCCCTATATTTCGAGGCTCGGAGCTCGATTTCGAAGTCCGAATTCAAAACTTCTTTTTCGCTCCTCATCCTCTTGCTTTACGCAACAAAACTCACATTCAATGCCTTGTCTAACGGGTCAACTCTACTTATCCTGCCTCGTAACAACGCATCTTACCTCGCACATCGTGCATCGATCAGATCTTGCCTTCCAGCTTCACCAGAAGTTCGTTCAACGAAGGTTCGACTTTAATGGGCTCACCTACGGCTTTAATTGCGTTTGCAACATCTTTCAGACCATTACCGGTAACTATCGAAACCACTTTTTCGTCGGCCCCGATAACCCCTTTTTCCAACAAAACCTTAAGTCCGGCAGTCCCCGTCACACCCGCTGGTTCCCCGAAAATGCCGCTGGTTCTGCCCAGTTCGCGCATGGCCTCTAAAATAGCTTCATCAGACACAGCAACCATAGTGCCGCCCGACTGGCGAACTGCATTTAAAGCCTTATCAGGATTACGCGGCACACCAACAGCGATACTATCGGCAATTGTATTCTCTTCCTTAGGAACCCAAGGACGATCTTCTAAGAAGGCATCAACGAGTGGACAACATCCTGTAGACTGAACTCCTGCGATTTTAGGCAGGCGATCGATCCACCCGGCATTGTAAAGGTCCTTAAATCCTTTCCAGACCCCTGCTATGGTGCACCCATCTCCTACGGAAAGCACAACCCAATCAGGGACTTCCCAATTTAATTGCTCAGCGATCTCCAAGGCGACTGTCTTCTTACCTTCAACTAGGTACGGATTAATCGCGGCGTTTCTATTATACCATCCAAAGCGATCGATCGCCTCTGCAGAAAGTCTAAAGGTATCTTCATAAGACCCCTGAACACTAATTACTGTGGCACCGAAGATCAGTAACTGAGCGATCTTCCCTTGCGGAGCACGGCTCGGGACAAAAATAACGGACTTAATACCCATAGCGGCGGCGCTGCCTGCCAAAGATGAAGCTGCATTACCTGTAGAAGAAGCAGCAACCGTCGGAGCTTTTTCCTCTACTGCTTTAATAACAGCAATAATCGAAGCTCGGTCTTTCAGGGAGGCCGTCGGATTCTGTCCATCATCCTTAACATACAGGTTACTCATTCCCAGACTCTTCCCTAAACCCTCTGGTTTATAAAGAGGGCTCCAGCCTACCCTTAGATGGGGCCGAGCAGAATCTGGGTAAATTGGCAGAAAAGGCATGTAACGAAAAATCGAATAGTCTTTGGACTGGCTTAATTGCTCACGTGATGTCAGTTGATTGATGACTTTGTAATCGTATTCGACATCCATGATGCCGCCCTTTTTCCCGCAAGTAGGACAAGTATAGGTTCCAGGCACGGCAGGGACTTGCTTTCCACAATCAACACAGCGGAGTCCTAACACGTTCTTCATTAAATTTCACCTCAAATTCTATTCCAAAGTGCTTGCGCCAACTCCCGTGATCGAGCACCAATGGCTTCTTCATCAATGTCAACGAGTTTCCTATCAAGCATACGTACTCGACCATTAATAACTGTTGTCTCTACAGAACGTCCCGAGACTCCAAACAGAAGATGTCCGCTCCAGTTATCAGGACCTAGAGGAGTAGGAGGCACATAATCAACCACTATCACATCTCCCCAAGCACCCTCTGTCAATTCGCCAAATTTACCGCCGAACAAATCCGAGGCAATCTCAGGGTTATTACCATAAAGCATTTGAGGCACTTCGCCCCAAGCAACACTAGGATTAGCTGTGGCATGTTTATGAAGTACGTTTGCAACTTTACCACTTTCAAACATATCGCAAGTATAACCATCTGTTCCAAGGCCAACTTTTACCCCTTCACTAAGCATTTTTAGTACAGGGGTAACTCCCACGGCATTTCCCATATTTGATTCTGGATTATGGACAACTTGAGTTTGCGTAGTTTTTAAAAGCTCAATCTCATGATCATCGATATGTACACAGTGTACTGCGATGGTTTTCGGTCCTAAGATTCCAAACTTCTCCAATCGTTCTACTACACGTATTCCATATTTCGACAGACTGTCTTCTAAATCTTCTTTACCTTCGGCAACATGAACGTGAAATCCTGCTCCTAAGCGTTTGGCTTCCTCACTGCACTTAGTTAATGTTTGATCGGATAAGGTCAGTGATGCATGGAGCCCAAACATTCCTGCAACCATGGGGTCCGGTTGAGCCTGACATGCGGCAATAAAGTCAACATTCTCTTTAATTCCCTCTTGAGCAATGGCATCACCATCTCGGTCAGAGACCTCGTAACAAAAAGCAGCACGAACGCCCATTTCTCTAGCCGCTTTAGCCAAAGTAGCTAAACTTCCGGTAATCGCCATCGGACTGGCATGATGATCTATAATCGTTGTCGTTCCAGTCTTGATGCATTCAATCAAGGGAGTCAGCCCACTGTAATAAACGTCATCAAGGGTTAATAATTTATCAAGTTTCCACCAAAGTCCCTCTAAAATATCTCCAAAGTTTTTAGGAGGCTTACTTTTGGCATCCATACCTCGCGCAAAGGTGCTGTAAAGATGCATATGGGTATTAATCATACCCGGCATAATAAGTTTTCCACGTGCATCGATAAACTCAGCCTCAGGAAATCGTTGTTTCAAATCTTGGGTTGTACCAACTTCAAGAATCTTGCTGTCTTGGATCAGAACTCCACCATTGGGAATGACTTGATTACTTTTACCAAGGGTTAGGACCATACCATTAGCGATTAAAAGCATAATTATCATCCTCTCTATTTTTACTTCACTGCTAATGACTAGCTATTTGAATATCCGACCATAGCTTTTTCCCACATTAGACATGCACTTTAGCTCTGCTTGGTCGGATTAAAGTTATCGCTTTTAGAAAACACATAGCTCGACAAATACCACACCCGATGCACTTGTCTGCTTCAACTTGAGGAAATCCATCTGTCCAGATGATAGCCTGGTGTCCACCTGCACGACAAGCACTTAAGCAAACTCCACAGCCATTACATAATTCTTTATGAATTGTTGAAACAACTTGAATACCTCTTGGAAGTCGGGAATGTTCAACCAGATACGGAAGTGATTTACCAATTACTTCTGTTAAATTCTGGAAACCCTTTTCCCTCATCCAGCCTTCTAACCCCTGCTTAAATTCATCAATGATTCCTAAACCAAAACGCAAAACAGCAGTACATATTTGCAAGGTGTTAGCCCCAAGAAGAAGAAATTCAGCACCATCTTTCCAAGTCGTGATTCCACCACTAGCTGCAATATCAAGATCGACTTTCTGGGCAATTTCAGCAGTACAACGCAAAGCAATTGGTTTCAGAGCGGGTCCAGAAAGTCCTCCATAGGTTGAAAGTCCAGCGATATTAGGATAAGGAATCAAGGTATCTAAATTTACGCCGGTAATACTTTTTATGGTATTGATAGCACTTACTCCGTCTGCACCGCTTCGCTCAACCGCAACAGCCGTAGCTATTATGTCAGAATCCAGTGCCGATAGTTTTATGATAACGGGAACATCTCCTGCTGCTTCCTTAACCCAGCTGGCGATTTGCTCCGTCCCTACAGGTTCCTCTACTTTGGTACACAGGGTCCATTCGGTTCCGTGGGGATGCCATATACTACATTCAATAATGTCTGCACCTGCAGCAATAAAACGTTTAGTTAAGGATTGCCAGTCCTCCTTGGCGAAAGCCATGATACTGGGAATAACAATTTTCGTCGGAAATCGTTCTTTGAGAATTCGCACATTTCTTTCGACAGTTTCGACGGTATGTTCAGATACAAGATCAATATTTTGAAGGCCAATAAAGGCAGCATCCTGTTCCACACGAGTAACCATAGGGAAAACTCGACTAACAACTCTAGAATCAACTGCTACAGTCTTTAAGACCGCCCCTGCCCAACCTGCTTCAAAGGCCTGAATCAATAGATCCAAATTATCCGTACTAGGTGAAGGGGCTAGGATAAAGGGGTTCTCATGTTTTATTCCGCAAAAATCAACGGATAAATCGACAGTCATTTTTTAAATCCCCTTCAATGTGTCCAAATTTATCTAGACTATAGAAACCAAATACGGGAAAGGGGGAGAGAGGAATCTCTCTCCCACCCAAGCCTATTACTCGCGAATACCGGCGTTCGCTTTGAGTTCATCTAGATCTCCTGCACCTCTGCTTCCATTAAAGAAAGCATTGAGAATGATAGCTGCGATTGAACCTAAGGTAATACCACTATGCATAATGGTCTGACTCCAAGCCGGGAAGTTTTGGAAGAAATCTGGAACCGTGACTGGGATTACACCAATCCCGATACTAATTGCAACGATGAAAATGTTTCTATGGTTATGTTCGAAATCAACTTTAGCGAGAGTCTTAATCCCACTTGCAGCTACGATCCCGAACATGGCGATTCCTGCTCCGCCAAGGACTGCGGTAGGCAATGAGGCAATGATTGTAGCCATCTTAGGGAACAAACCCAAAACTACCAAGATCAAACCTGACATCGCGACAACGAAGCGACTCTTTACCCCTGTTAAGCCAACCAAACCAACGTTTTGAGCGAATGCAGTGTAAGGGAAGGCATTAAAGACACCGCCGAGTGCAGTCGCTAAACCGTCCGCTCTTAGACCTGCAGTGAGTTCCTCTTGACCGATCTTTTTGCCGACCATTTCACCAATCGCCAGAAAATCTCCGGTGGACTCAACCATAACGACCAACATAACCAGAATCATGGCAATGATTGCGCCGATATCGAAGGTGGGATAACCAAAGTAAAACGGTGTTGTGATACCTATCCAATCTGCTTTAGCCACTTCGGAAAAGTCAACAAGCCCGAAGGGTATGGCTACTATAAGACCGACAACCAAACCTAGCAGTACGGCGATATGAGAGACAAATCCAGTGAACATTTTGTTGATCACCAGAATGCTTACGAGAACAACAAAGGCAATGAAAATAAATGTTAAGGAGCCAAAATTAGGGTTCCCCACTCCGCCACCGGCCCATTTTATACCTACCGGCAAGAGAGAAATACCGATAATGGTAATAATCGTACCCGTAACAATCGGTGGAAAGAAGCGAATTAATCGACTAAAGAACGGTGCAGCTAAAAACGTAAATATACCAGCTACAATAACAGCCCCGAAGATCATGGTCATGCCACCAGTCTGAGCCATAATGACCATCGGCGTTACTGCTGCAAAGGTTACCCCTTGGATAACTGGAATTTTAATTCCGATTTTCCAGATCCCTAAAGTCTGGAGTAAGGTAGCAATACCACAGGTAAATAAGTCTGCGTTAATTAAAAAGGCGGTTTGTGCTGGCGTTAAACCTGCTGCTGCAGCAATAATCAAAGGTACTGCAACCGCTCCAGCGTACATAGCGAGGACGTGCTGTAATCCGTACACAAAAAGTTTTCCGGGAGGTAACATTTCATCAACTGGTGCGACTCCATTGTTGGTATTTGCCATTGTTAACTTTCCTCCTTATTTTCAATGCGGTGAGATTTCAACTAAACTACAGTCACCTCCTTATAATCCTTGTCCTTGAGAAAGTCCCGCAACTAATTCAAGGGGTCTGCTTTGCTCGTACCTCTTAAGAATCTTTGAAAACCGTTTTAGCAAGGTTGGTGGGCAAAGCATTGAATTTTGGGTCAAGGGTCCTTGCAAGGCATTTTTTGCGCCTCATACTTTAGTTCTAGTAGCAAATTTCGTGCCAACTCGACAGATTGATCTAAGGTTGCCTAGAAATCGACTCTTTCCTCTTTAACCCTTTTGTCACCTTTATCAAAGTAATAATATGAATGGTGATTTTCGAGTCATACAACCAGGAAAATGCCGATATGACAGGCTCTCACTCCATTACAGAACCTTATCATTATGATAAGGTTCTGTACCTTAATGATAAAATTTTTCGATGTGAGAATTACCTTAATTAATTACGAAGATAAATCCTACAATTGAAACAAATTTGCCATAAACTTATGTAGTTTTCGATTCTAGAGAGGTCGAATTGTTAAGTTCGACCTCTCTCAATATGTGCATTAGTTTAAAACTTTATACAGATAGTCATGGTCTTTATAAACTGTCCAAATAAAGGCAGCAACCTTATCATCGATGGGCACATCTGTATTGCCTGATTCATCGAAGGTCACTTTGGAAACTTCCTCCTCAAGACGAAGCATAAACTCACCATTAGCACCCTCATTGATGAAGTAGAATCCAATACTAGGACTATTCATGAAATCCTTCTCAGTCCAGAACAGAGTTAATTTAACCTTATAAGGCTCACTTGAATACGGACAGAAGGTTCCGCAGTTTCCGCAGACATTGCACATTCCATCAACGTGTAAAATCTGATTTATATTTTCCAATCCTTTTCCATTAACAGGAATCATAAGATTAGCACGGTTTGGGCAAACCTCGGCACAGATATTACAAACTTTGTTGCACTCTAAGCATCGCTCTGACTCTAGTTTGTGATCAGCTACCGGTTGCATAACCCCTTTCTTTTCGGATATATCAAGGAGCTGCCTCTCGTTATTAAAGGAAATCTTATTTACGTATTCTTGCTTGAATTCACGATTCTCTTTTCCTAAAATCGCTCTGGCAGCAATCGTCCCGTGCTTGGCCGCACCAACCACTGTCCAAGGCCCAACGAGGGCATCCCCACCGATATAAACGTTCTCTACATTGGTTTCCAGTGTGTCTTCATTGATATTGATCTTACCTTTGTCATTAACCTCGATACCGTTTTGCTTTAACAAATCATAATCCACCAGTTCCCCGATAGCAGACAAGACTGTATCTACCGCTAACTCCTCATAGGCACCCTCAATAGCCACAGGTTTTCTACGGCCGGAAGCATCCGGTTGACCCAGCTCCATCTTCTGACACTTCAAGACCCCTCCGCTCAGTGAAACAGGTGCCAGAAGTTCTTTAAAGATAACTCCATCTTCCTCAGCATAGATTAACTCTTCGTGATCAGCAGGCATATACTCTTTGGTTCTGCGATAAATAATGTAGACCTTTTCAACACCCTTAACTCTTAAAGCAGCCCGGGAAGAATCCATTGCCGAGTTTCCACCGCCGACAACAGCTACATTTTTGCCAAGGTTTAAAGCATCTTTATCAACCTTATAAGCTTCTAAGAAGGGGATTGCACCCATTACACGATCTTGATCCCCTTCGAGGGTAAAGTTATTGGTTTTACCAGCACCGATGGCTACATAGACATATTTAAATCCCTTAGCTTTGTAATCCTCGACAGAGAAATTCGGATCAATGCCAAATTCGAACTTAACACCCATTTTCTCGATAAGTTTAAGGTCCTTCTCAATGGCCTCGTAAGGAATCCTAAAGTCAGGAATCACATATTCCACAGTTCCGCCGGCTTTCTCCCTCTTGTCGAAGACAGTAACCTCCATACCACCTTTGGCGAGGAAATATGCCGCCGCAAGTCCTGACGGACCAGCTCCGATGACAGCAACTTTAGCCGAGGATTCCGGTGTAAGAGCGGGGATTTTCTGCATATAGGCATCATACCCATTTTCCGCAGCGACTAATTTCTGTCCGCGGATATGAACGGATTCATCATAATCCAATCGAGTACACTTAGTCATACAGTTATGACTACAAATCGTTCCTGTAATAAAGGGGAATGGGTTCTTTGAAACAATTACATCAAAAGCTTCCTCATAACGCCCTTCTCCTACTAAGCGCAGATACTCAGGCACATCCTGTTCAATAGGACATCCCACGGTACAAGGGGCAATAAAGCAATCGAAGACAGGCAGCTTAAGTTCTGTTTTACGATTGATCATATCCCTGGTTTCTTTAATATGGTTAGCATCCTCAAAGGAACTTTCGGCTAAAGCTTTTAACTTTTCCATATCAAGTTTTTCAGACTCCTGATCCGTCATCATAGGATCTAAGAGCTCTGCTAATTGTTTAAAGCGCAAATAGGCCCCCGGTTTGAGCAAGGTCGTTGCCACCGTAATGGGTTGAATCCCCGTCTCAAAGATCCGGTCGATATTGAAGGCGTCCGCACCGCCGGAAAAAGAGATTTTAAGATCCCCATCAAACTCCGCAGCCAGCTTGTAGGCCAGATTGATGGTTAGAGGATATAAGGACCGACCCGACATATACATTTCTTCCCCTGGCAGTTCAGACTTTGTAATTCGACAAGGCAAGGTGTTGGACATTTTGACCCCAAAGTCTTTTTGCTTTTCTTTAGCAAATACTTTAAGGCGTTTTAACATTTCAACCCCATCATTAAATTGAAGGTCATGGGTAAAGGATTCTTCCTTAATTTGAATATACTTGTAACCCATCTTATCGAACGTGTCTCTTACGTATTGATAGCCTAATAGTGTAGGGTTCATCTTGACAAAGGTATGCAATTTCTTTTCACTAATCAAGTATTGTATAATCGCTTCAATCTCCTGGGGAGGGGTTCCGTGCATGGTCGATAAGGTTATGGACGTGCAAATATTAGGTGATATCTGCTTAATATAAGCTTCATCAAGCTTTTCAAACTTATCAACATTATCCAAGAGAGAAGCCAGACACTCTTTAAAAATCGGAGTATTGGAAGCATCTTTAAGTCCTTCAATAAAGGCGTCTACTTTTGGAGATTGGATTCCCTTTAGGTCGTATCCAACGCTCATGTTAAACATAAATCCACGATCACTTTGGTTGAAAAACTCCTTTTGCAGGATATGGAGTGCAAACCAAGCTTTTACATACTCATCAAAGGCTCCCATAATCGGAAGCTCTGTAGACCATTCCGTGTTATAACACTCATCCTCTGCCAATATACACGGCTTCGGAATCTCTAACTCATCCATTATCTGGACAGATTTCAACTCAAAAAAGCGACTGCCGCTAAGATAAGACGCAACAATATTTTGTGCTAACTGAGTATGTGGACCAGCTGCCGGACCAACGGGAGTCTCCATAGTCTCCCCGAAAAGCTTAAGGCGTTGGTTGTTTTGCTTATGAAAAAACTTGACCTCAGAAACTCCAAAAATTGTTTGAGTTCGTTTATATTCCTCAAACATCCAGTTGACCAGTTTATCAAAGGGAATCTGGAGCATTTTATCATTCATAAATTTTTCAGTCATTATTTATCATTCCTCAATTCTTCCTAGAAATTTATCAACTATACTTCAGAGAAAGATAGGACTTCCTCTGAAGTAAAATTAGTATTATTCCCCTTTATAATGAGGACTGTCTACACATGTACAGACATGTCCTTCTAAGGATTTTTCGGCGGCTTTTAAAATGTTTTGGTATCCTGTACACCTGCACAAATGCCCTGAAAGCTCCCGTTTTAACTCTTCACGAGTGTAGTCTTTTCCACTCTCTTTTAACGCCGTTGTGGTCAAGATAAGGCCAGGGGTACAGAATCCACACTGTACAGCTCCCTCGTCTACGAAGGCTTTTTGCACATCAGAGAGTTCTCCATTTTTTTCAGCGACACCCTCAATGGTCCGAATATCCTTCCCATCTGCCCAAACTGCTAAATAAATGCAGGTATCCGTAGGAACACCATCAATAAGGACACTGCAGGCACCACATTCTCCTACCCCACACCCTTGCTTAGCACCCGTAAAACCTAGATGACTTCTCAAAACATCTAACAACGATTCACGTACATCCACTTCAAAATTGTAAGCTTTACCATTTACCGTAAAGGCAATTCGTTTAAACAACTTCCGCACCTCCTGCGCTCACAACGGCGGTTTTTAAAGCTCTTTGGGTGAGCTCCTCCACTAGATGTTCCCTATATTCTTTGGAAGCTCGCCATGAGGTTCTAGCCTTTGTAGATTTAACCGCCAGCTTCCCTATCTCTGCAAGGGTTTCTGATGAGATTTCCTTGCCCTTGGCATATTCTTCCGCCTCAAGGCATCTTAAAGGCGTTGGTCCCGCAACCCCAAGTCCAATCCTAACCTCATTAAACGTTACGCTTTCTACTTTGCAAAGGACAGCCACTCCAAGGGTGGCAATATCCATGGCTTCACGCATAGCAAACTTGATATAATGCCCACCGAAACCCTTATAATCTTCTGGTGCAATAAGAATCTCAGTTAATATTTCTCCGGGATTAAGGGCAACTTTGCCGGGTCCTAGATAGAACTCACGGATTGGAACGACACGCTCTCCAGCTTTGCTTTCTAGTTTAAGCTGAGCATTGAGGGCAAACAACGATGAGGCACTGTCTGCAGAGGTAGCACCGTTACAGACGTTTCCGCCAATGGTCGCAATATTTCTAATCTGCGGCCCCCCCATAGAAATAGCCGCTTCCGTTAAAATCGGTGCTGCGTCCTTAAGAATAGGATTGTGAAAAATCATAGAAAAGGTAGCCATTGCACCGATAACGATTGTCCCATTATCCGCTATACTAATCTTTTCTAAGGACTTAATCTTGCGAAGGCTTAAGAGCTCAACATCTTCAAGTTGCCCTCCGTGCATCTTGATGAGCATGTCTGTCCCGCCTGCAATAATCTTTAAATTAGGGTTGTCCGCAAGAAGCGCAGTTGCCTCGCTTACGGTTTCAGCATCATAGTAGCCTTTAATATCGTACATCTTATCACCGCCTTACTAGATTAATCCCTGTTCTTTAAACTTTTCAAAAACCCGCTGTGGATTCATGGGTATCCTATTGAAGGCAACATCCGTAGCATCCAGTACGGCATTACGAATTGCAGGTGCAGGAGAAACAATCGGAGGTTCTCCTAAGGATTTGACACCAAAGGGCCCAGTGGGATCTTCTTTTTCAACAAAGGCTGCGCCAATATCCGGAGTATCCATGATTGTTGGAAGTTTATAATCCAGCAAATTATTATTGAGAGGTTTACCCGTCTTCTCATCAAAGAGTAATTGTTCTGACAGAGCATAACCTATGGCCATGCTGACTCCGCCATGAACTTGCCCCTCAGCTAAAAGAGGATTAATGATCTTACCGGAGTCATGGACATTGTAGATTTCTAAAATCTTAATTTTCCCCGTCTTCATATCGACTTCTACTTCAGCAAACGTTACTCCAAAAGGGATCGCATTAATGCGAGCATTATTTGAAACATCACTTGTTATAGGTTGAGCATTAACCCTGTCATAATAGGATTGCATCGCAACTACTTCCAGCTCAATGACCTTTTCTCCCGAATCTTTGAAGACAACGGATTGCTCCTTAAGGTCTAACAGATGAGCAGGAATATCTGTCATACTGCTTGCGACAGTAAGAACTTTCTTTTTTACCTCTAAAGCCGCTTTTTCCACAGCCATCCCGGATACATAGGTTTGTCTCGAAGCATAGGACCCCGTATCAAAGGGAGTAATATCCGTATCTTGGGTACTTATCACATGTACCATATACATGGGAATTCCCAGGACTTCGGACACCATTTGAGCAAAGACCGTATCGCTTCCTTGGCCAATTTCAGTGGCACCCAGCTGAAGCTGAACCGAACCATCTTGATTCATGACAATTCGAGCACCCGCTAGTTCTAAGGCTACAGGATAGGTTCCTGAAGCATAGCTAAAGCAAGCCATTCCCACCCCTCGACGGATATCTCCTGTTTGTTCCTTGTACAAGGCTTTCTTGGCATCCCACTTAATTAACTCTCTGCCTTTGTCGATGCACTCACGGATACTGCAGCTTCTAATTGTATTTTTACTTAATGGGTCAACATGACCCTCTTTTACTACATTTTTCTTCCTAATCTCAATGGGGTCCAAGTTAAGCTTTTTCGCTATGTCTTCAATATGGGATTCAAAGGCAAAAAAGATTTGGGGTGTTCCATACCCTCGCATTGCCCCAGCCACCGGCAGATTAGTATATACGGTTAGAGGCTCATATTTTAACGCTTTTGTCGGGTAAAGATAACGGAACTTTCCTCCCCCACTGCTGGCGATAGAATGTCCATGAGAGGCGTAAGCCCCAGTGTTGGAAACGGCCGAAATATAAATACCATTAATTTTTCCGTCATTGTTAATTCCTGTTTTGATTTTAAATTTAAATGCATGACGAGTGCGAGTATCGATCATCGCCTCTTCCCGGGATAACTCCAGCCTTACAGGACGACCGCCCACAGCCAAGCTCATTGCTGCATTCAATGGCTCGATGCAGACATCTTGCTTATTACCAAACCCGCCCCCAATATATGGCTTGATAACTCGTACACGCCCCCAGGAAATGCCTAGAGATTGGGCGACAATCCTGCGCACAATATGAGGGATTTGTGTAGAGGTCATGATAACAATCCTGCGATCCGAATCAACATAAGCATGGGATACTTGATTTTCTAAATGACAGTGCTGAACTATGCTTGTTTCATATTCACCTTCAATAACATGATCGGATTCCTTTAAAGCTTCTTCAATATTGCCCATTTCATATCCCTTTGAGGATATGATGTTTCCCTCGCAATCATCATGAATTAAAGGCGCTCCTTCTTTAAGCGCAGCATCCGTACTAGTCAAAGGCTCTAAAACTTCGTATTCAACTTCAATCAGCTTTAACGCCTTTGAGGCGATCAAGTCGTCGGTAGCAACTACAGCAGCAATATTATCTCCTACAAATCTGGCCTTCTGAGTCAAAATATTTCGATCTTCTTTATCCCGGTGGGTTTCTTCGAGGGCATAAGGATGCCCCGCCGTGCTATATTTAAGTTCTGCAACACCTACTTCATCTGTAGCCATTGCCTCAATTATGCCGGGAATAGCAGTCGCAAAACGAATATCCGGTAAATCTTTGTACGTAAGTACAGCCTCAACTCCAGGTAGCGCTTTAGCCTTACTTACATCAATCGATTTAACAATGGCATGCGCATAGGGACTGTGCAGAATCTTCCCAACTAACATATTTCTTTCAGAAAAATCATCTGTATATTTGGCCCTGCCTGTCACCTTGGCTACAGCATCGACTCTTCTAACACTTTTTCCTACAACTGTATAAGCCATTTTGTTTCCTCCCGTCCCTAACAATTTTTTACCCATTAACGGTTCTAGCATATGTAACTGTGCAAAATTCATGCCAACCAACCAAACTGTCGAAAAATGAGTAAACAACGCGTTTTCGTATTTAACTTAAAAAGGCCCAGTTATCACATTGATAGGTGATGGTCATTTTAAAGCCCTTAAGCCCCTATGCATGCCCAAATTATCAAATTGATAGGTTAATTATCATTATAGTAAGAATTAATCATATTGATAACCCCCACTTAATAGTCACTCAATGTTATAACGGGCAAGTTTTCGATAAAGTGTTGCTATCCCAATCCCTAAAGCCTTTGCCGCTTTTTCTTTGCCTTGAACCCCTGCACCAAACATTTGATAACAGCGCTTAATAGTCTCCCGTTCAACCTTTTCAAGATTGAATTCATCCTCTTCATTTTGGGTCTTGATATTCTTGAGTCTCGGAGAAAGATGCTCCTCAGTTAAGGTTGAATCTTTAGCTAAATTCATTGCATATTCAATGATGTTCTGCAATTCACGAACATTGCCCGGCCAACTGTATTCCATCAGCTTTTGTCGGAATCCATTGGATATTAATTTTACGTTCTTATTCAGTCGTTGATTAAACCCTTCAATAAAGTGTTCACACAAGATTTGCAAATCTTCTTTTCTGTCCCGTAAAGGTTTAATGTCGATTGGAAAAACATTAATTCGATAGTAGAGATCTTCACGGAACTCGCCCTTGGTCATCATTTCCTCAAGGTTGCGATGAGTGGCCGCAATAACTCGAACATCCACAGGGATTGGAACTATTCCACCAATCCGTTCAATTTGACGTTCTTGCAGTACCCGGAGAATTTTTGCCTGCAAAAATAATGGCATATCCCCTATTTCGTCAAGAAAAAGTGTACCTTTATTGGCTAACTCAAACTTTCCGATTTTCCCCCCTTTACGCGCACCGGTAAAAGCACCTTCTTCGTACCCGAAGAGTTCACTTTCCAGTAGAGCTTCCGGAATTGCTGTACAGTTAATCGCCATAAACATGCCTTGTTGCCTAGAACTGAGATTATGAATTGAGCGAGCCAACATCTCCTTACCTGTTCCACTTTCCCCGCGGATCAAGACCGTTGATTGACTCTCTGCAACAACCTTAGCTCGCTCTCGAATCTGACATACTGTTTCACTCACACCTAAAATATCATCAATAGTGTACCCCGCATCTTGTAAGGAAAGGCGATGGACAATTCGTCCTATTTCGTCAAAAGGCCGAAGGGTTACACCAATACTTTTAACTCCATCTGCACTATCAATGGGCAACGCTCTTAAAATCATTTGCACTCGATTCTTTTTGGTTTCTAAATGCACTTCCCGTTCGACCACTTCATCCCCATTGGCCCCTACTCTGAGAATATCCAGGACAATTTGCGGTGCGAACAAGCTCTTTAGATGACTCTTTGGAGTAAGCAAATTTGCACTGAACAGACGCTTAGCAGCTTGATTATAGTGAAGTACATTACCCTCGAGATCGACAGTAATTAACCCTTCTTCCAAACAATCGATAATAGAATTAAGATAATGGTTTGCCGAAACCAATCCCGTTAAAAATTCCTGCTCTTTCATTTTAAGCGCTATAGTTTCTGCCATTTTTGTTAGGAAAATTAAGTATGATTGTTGATTTTCCTGGATTAGTGTAGCTTGTGCCTCGGTAAAGCATATTAGACCAATTACCCCTACTGCTTTATCATCCAAATTGATGGGCGAAACAACCTCATACTTCTCAGAGCAGTTCCCACGGGCTTTACACGGGGCACATAAGGGATGAACACCTGGTGTTTCTATCACAAATTGGTGACCGGTCCGTAAGACTTCCTGGTAAATATACCCCTGCCGATCCATAGATTGACCGACCCCTTTTTGATACCTGCCTGTCCCAGCGATACGCATCAGTTTATGATCCGCTATCTCAATATCGATCTTCACAACAGTAGCGATTGCTTCTGCGATTTGTTGTGCATAATCTTTAACGGCCATAAGTTCAACCATTAAGCTACCCCCATTAATACTATTATTTCTCATAAAGTCTTTTAATATGACAAATAGTTACTTCTACTTACTTTTTTCCTTATCATTTATTATTCGTTTCAAAATGATAATATCCTTTATTTATTTATCACTTTGATAAAACTTAATTGTTATTCCTTAAAGCTAATAGCCGTAGCTTATAACACCAACATAATAGAAGAGGCCGATTACTAGAAGATTAAATAAGATTAAGAGTGGTGACCCCACTCTGAATTTTGCGCGAGTGGTCTTGTGATGGAAAAATCTCATTCCCAGATAAAGCCCTACTCCACCCATTAACCCCCCCATAAGGAGTAAACTTGATTCCGAAATTCTCCAGCGGTTCATTTTTGCCCGTCGTTTATCCCTTCCCATGGCAAGAAAAACGTAACAGTTCCAAACAAAGTAGGCCCCTAAAAATACTTCTATGCTCATTTGCATCTCCTCCTTCGATTCTCCTATCCTTCCTAGTAGGGTTTGTCAAAACTCCAATGAAAAACTCCTACCATAATGTAGGAGTTTTCAAGTCTTTCATAATAAGTTATTATTCTATCATAGATCATCCGTTGACCATAAACGGGATTCGGTACAATATAACGGTAGCTTTCGCTGGTAAATATATTGTTAAAAATTGAATTGACAAACCACCTATCTTCTCATATAATAATCAATGTTACGCGGTCGTGGCGGAACTGGCAGACGCGCTAGATTCAGGTTCTAGTGCTCGCAAGGGCATGGAGGTTCAAGTCCTCTCGACCGCACCACATTTCTTTAGTAATAGCAAGCTACTGAGGGATTTACAAATTAATTTGTAATCTCTCTTTTTTCTTTTTCTATATCTTTTACTAATGGTTTACTAATGGACTCATTTTTCTTTGGTTTACTAACCTTTTTCTTTGGTTTACTAATATCGAATAAGTTGTTGATCTTAAGAGCTGCATTTTGTTTCATCTCCATATCAACATGGGAATAGATATTTGCCGTTGTACTCATATCAGCATGACCTAACCATATCTGAACCTCTTTCATACTTAAACCTTGTTTTAGTAGGTAACTAGCAGTCGAATGTCTGAGATCGTGAAATCTGATATGAGATAATTTGTTATCTTCAAGAATCTCTTTAAACTTGTGATTAGTGAAAGTGATGTCTAATGGTTTACCGTTATCCCAACAACAAACATAATTTTCATCAATATATTCGTCACCAAATTCCTGTTTGTTTTGAAACTGCTTCTTTCTTAGGTCTTGAAGATATTTCTTGATCTTTGGCATTAATGGCAATGTTCTCATACTGGACTCATTTTTAGGTTTTTTCTTCGCCTCTTTTGAGAATCTTGTTCTCGTCTTACTTATTGTCAAAGTATTATCTTTGAAATTAATTGCATCCCATTTTAATCCTAGTATTTCACCCCTTCTTAATCCATAGTGACCTGTAATAATTACAGCCGATTCTATGGGAGTATTCTTAACAATATCAAAAAGTTTCTCCATTTGTTCAGCAGTATAGAATTTACCTGTGAACTTGGTTTTTTTCGGTAAAACAGTGTTATTAGCTGGATTAATTGATATTAGATTCATTCTTACAGCATAGTCTAAAGCGGTTTTAATATTAGCATGATGTTTAATAATTGTATTTGCGGATAATCCACCTTTTCCATCAGCCCTGCCTTCTTTAAGCTTATACTCATAATACTTTTGAATATGAATGGTTTGTAACTTCTGCAATTGAAGGTTGCCATTCTCAGTGAAATAAGGTATCACATGCTTCTCCAAAACCAATTCATAACTTTCCCATGTTGTACTTTCAACTTGCTTGCTAATGACATTCTTTAACCAATCTTTGAGAAAGTCTGTAAATGTTAGCTTATCAACATTCACAAATTGATTATTGTTTACTTTGTTCACTATTTCAGTGAGCTTTTTTTCTGCATCCGGCTTCTTTTCGCACCCTGTACTAATCCATTTTTGCTTCTTTTTACCGTTTTCATCGGTTACATAAACAATTGCATACCAAATCTTACCCTGTTTTTTCAAGCTGCCTCTCACTCGTTGTTAATCCTCCGTTTCAATGATAATCCTTCCTTTCTTGACATAGATTTTTTTATTATCATCAACCTCAAAAACAACATAATCCCCTTTTTTCAGGTTCAATAAATTTCTCACCTCCTGAGGGATTACAATTTGCGCTTTTGAAGTTAACTTCGCTAAATATTGTACCAAGATACTCACTCCTAAAGTAAGATTGTCCTACCAACTTACAATAGTTTAACATTAAGCAGTCTGTCTTTCAACGTAATCGATAATGCTCCTTTTAGGTATTTTGATAACTCTACCAATCATAAAGGATTTTATTTCTCCCGAGTTAACCAAAGCATAAGCTTTATCTCTACCAACATTAAGCATTTCTTTAAGTTCTTTTATAGTGACTACATCTTTATAATTATTAAACATCTATGTAAACCTCACTTTTTCTATTAGTCAATAATAATTGTAAAATAATAAAAGGACTAGGATTTATACTTCCTAGCCCCTATAAACCTATGTATTGATATATAATCCCTGTTCAAATTATGAATACTGAGTATTAGTAAGTCTTGCTAAACTTTGCAATTGTGATATAAAATTATTTACATTATCTGATTTAACCGTAATGCTACCAAAATGGTAATTATGATTAACAACAGGATGTGTGGGATTTTTTGATTCCACTATCTTTGTAGAATTGACGTTCATATTGCCAATTTCATCAATCATTTTACGACTTAGAACATATTCGCCATCTTGAAGGATAGCAGGAATTTCACCAAATTGTAGGTTATTGGGTTTTTCCCGTACCCATCCACCTTCATGAAACTTAGAAAAGTTTTCTTCATATTCTTCTTTAGAGCCATTTCGATATAATGTTTGACCAGTTTTATAATTCGTAATCGAATATTGCCCAGTCTTTTCATTATATGAACCAGATTTTGTACCAACCGTATTAACACTACCATCCGAATTTGTTACAACTCTACCAACGCCTGGAACATCAGTATAAGAAGTTGAACCACCACCACCACCACTACTTCCTCCACCACCTGATCCAGAAGAATAAGTTGGTTCTTTGATATTAGATTGCAATGCCTCGGAAAACTGTTGACCAATAGAAGTTGCTGCCGAAATAAAAGAAGCTCCTTTATTTGCTATGGTTGTCGCTATGGCTTCCATCTTTGCTCCAACATCTGGAGTTTTATTCTCAATGCCAAGTGTTAACCCATCAACCACATATCCCCCAACTTCTTTCATAACTGTTGATGGTGATTGGATTCCTAAAAGTCCTTTAACTTTACTAGTGATTGCACTTGTTACCTCTGAAACCTTGTTTTTTAAAGCTTCAATTTTATTACCAATGCCATCTATTAACCCTTGGATAATATTCTTACCCCATTCGATAGCCACAATAGGTAATTCTCTGATATAATCCCATGCTTTTTCAAGACCATTAACTACGGAATTCTTAACAGTTTCAACACTTGATGTTACTCCATCTCGCATTGCATAAAACATATCAATAGCATATTGTTTTAGTCTTTCAGGAAGAGTAGCAAACCATAATAAAATAGATTCCCATAAATTAACAATATAGATTTTTAAATTATTCCACATAGTTTCAGTGCTTATTTTAATATCATTCCAAGTTTGGGATATAGACGTTCCCAATCCCTTAACAAAATTAATCACTGAAGTAATTGCACTACCAACAACTTGCTTAATTGTTTCCCATGACTTAACTATAAAATCATGAAAAGTTTTATTATTATTAAATAATATGACTATTCCTGCTACCAATGCTGCGACTAATGCTATTACTATTCCTATGGGATTTGCAAGCCAAGCTGCATTTAATGCTAATTGAATTGCTGTAGCCGTTTTAGTTACCGCAGACCATGCAACGACAGCACTTCTCCAAAGTTCTTGTGCTGCTCTTACTCCGTCAATTAGTAAAGTTACACCTTTATAAGCTAATAGAGTGGCTAACAATGTAGCTACAATTGGTAAAATATCAGAAACTTTTTGTTGGATTTCTGGCATATTTGTAGTGAACCATGTTCCAAACTCGTTTAATTTTGGAAGAATTTTATCACCAATAGGCATTAATATTCCAGTTTCTAGATTCCTTTTTATTCCAGTAAATGCCTGACCTAAAGAGTCATATTTAACTGCATTTATTTTACCTAAAGCATCAACAGTGTTACTAATTCCACCTTCAACATTTGTCAAAGCTTGAATACCTTTAACTCCGACATCTTCCCATTGTGTGCCAAATAAAGCAACTCCTGCTGCTTCTTTTGCAACAGGATCTTCTAATGCAAATAATGCTTCTGCTGTTTTTGCAAAAGCTTCTTTTGCAGTATCACCACCTTGAGCAAAAGCTGAAGTCATTTTTTCTGCATCCAAACCTAATGCTTGAAATCCTTCGGCTGAAGTCTTACTTCCATCTTTGCTTCTGATTCCGAATTCTTTCATTGCGTCCATTGTATTCGATATAGTACGCAAAACTATATCCGTTCTCTTATGAACTGCTTATAGTTTCCTATAAGATTAGACTATATCTTTATCCTATATAACTAGATATACAAGATACCTTCCATTTCCACTACCATAAGCTTGTAGTGTACTCTACTCCCTTTCATCCGAAGATGCGGTTTCGATAGTCGTTGAAGGTTCAAACTATTGCTAATTCATCAATAATTTGCTTCCCTGCTGATTGCCATATTTATACAAAGATAAACTTAGGTTTCCAGCAATTAAAAAGGTTTATCCTGAGCCATCGACCCAGTTTGTCTATATCAAAGACACCAGATTTTGCGCCGTTCGACATCATGTTGAACATTTCGACACTCGAAAATCCGAGCTGTTTGAAATGAACTGAATATTCATTGATAGAATCAAGAAGATTGCCATTCTTATCTAATCCTGCTTGACTCCCCTGTGCTAAAAGATTAAACGCTTCATCTGAAGTTATTCCAAATTGCTTCATCATCATATCTACAGAGCGAACACTTTCTTTTACATCCATATCAAAAGTATCACGCAACATTAAAGCATTCTTAGTCATGCCTTCTAACTCTTTACCACTTGCTCCAGTTTGGTTTCCAATTTCAGACATTGACTTCCCAATATCTTCAAAAGATTCTCCAAAATTAGCATTGTAGATAGAAAGCATGGAATCTTTCATATCCTTCATAGCACTATCTGCTATTCCTGTTGAAGCTTGAAGTCCATTAAGAGATTTCTGTAATTCATCACTTGCATTTACAGCTAATCCACCAATAGCCAATGCCATAGCTCCACCTGCTACAGCAAATTGTGAAGCTACATCGCCAATTCTTTTGCCCAATCCTTCTGCTCTTTGGTCAATATCATCTAATCTTTGTTCAACTTCGTTATCATTTAGTAATATTTCACCAAATAAAGAGAATATTTGCACTTATGTCCTCATCTCCTTTCTCACGAAAAATAAAATCAACACCTCATATTGAAGTGTTGATTTATTCAGTCGTGTTATTTTGTTGTCTATTTTGATGTGCATTTTTAATAATTTCAGCATCAGCTAATATCTTTTCTTTGTCTAATACTTCGTCTTTTCTTACAGTTGGTTTAAAATTGTTTTTATATTGCTCAAATGAGATTAAAGTAGATCCATCCATCCTTGCATAGTCGACTAACCACTGTTGCCATAGTCTTTTATCTGCATGATTTTTATTAGCATCTAAAAGGAGCCTTGTGAGTGATTTTAATTTAATTTTAGATGTAGAATTAATACCATAATTGCTATGTAATAGATTTAATGTTTTTGAATAACCTATTACACAGCTTGCTTGAAAAAACTCATAGTTTCTTTATCAGTTATGATTTCTTTAATCGTGTTAATTGTTTTGCCGAAACTTTGAGCTTTGACTTCTTCCACTGGTTTATCTTCAAAAATAGATACTATTTCAAATACTTCTTCTTTTACTTTTGCAGAATTTTTCAAGATATACTTAAACCAATCAATACCTAACATTTCTTTATTTACGTTTTTATTATCTTTATTCTTTTCTATAATATCTTTTCTATAACTGTCCAAGTCCAATTTATCATATAAATCCACAACTATAGGCAACATATCAAAAACTTTCTCCGTGCTAATCATTAATAAAAACCTCCATTTATTTTATTGATATGAAAATAAATAAGCACCCTATTTAATTTTAGGGTGCTTTTACTTAAACAATTTTAGGATAATGAATTTCAAAAGGAGAAACTTTTGGATTCAAAGGATCTGAAAACGCTTCGAATGTCAAAGGCATTACATTGTCTTTTGCATCTTCTACTTTTAGTTTTATACCACCTGTAGCAAGAGCATTTTTAAGAATAATAATTACAGGTTTATCTGAACCTGACAATCTGGTTACTAAAGCAATATTTTCTAAATATACTTGAGTTCCATTCATAGGTAAAGTGATAATATCATAATCTACATTTGTTGCAGTATCTACAGCAGAACCTTGCAATGCTGTCTTTAAAATATCAGTGGTAAACTCTAACATATTAACCTTTAAACTTGCTGTAATATCAGTTATGAAATTTAATCCTTTTACATTGGTATTAGTGATTCCACCTACTTTTACATTATAGGATTTTATTTCTACATCAAATTCATTGCCTGAAGCTACTGCTCCAAATAATTTTTCACCTGCAAGTCCATAATTTGTATAGATAGCACCAGTGTCTAACAATAAATGTTTAGGAGTATCTACTGTAAAACCAACAGGATTTGGAGTTGTCATATTTCATTACCTCACTTTATTTTTATTTTTTATTTATGATAAACCTTGACTATGTACCTTAATTGTCTTCGTTGAATCTTAATATTAGGATCTGGCAATGTAAGTCTATAAGGAGTATTCCTATTGATGCTTAATTGATAAGTTTCAGCATTGACATTAAAAAAATTCAATTCTTTATGAATTGAATCTGCGATTGCTTCTATTTCTCTAATGTCCGTGTCTTTGTTATGCCAGATATCTACTTCCAATAAATTTTTATCACTGAAAGTATTGTTGGGGAGAATATTTGGGAACTTAATTTCCACATATGGGTAAACCTTATTATCTTCACCTTCTTGATCAGTTGGATAATGGCCTACCCAACAAGGACATATAGGTTCAATAATATTAGCAAGCAAACCATAAACATCAATCATTAACTATCACCGCCAAGTTTGTCACGATAAATTTGTTCTGCTACATCGACAATTTTAGGAATTGCATTTGTAATTCCTGGCTCAAGATAAGGTTGTGCAGTTTGTTTACTATTTCCTTTTTCTACGTCTACCGCATATGGTGCATTTGGTGTAACACCAATATAAACTCCTTCATTATTAGGCATAACTTCATAGACTTCCGAACGTCTAAGATTACCTGATAAAACAGGAGTAAGATTTTGTGCTTCAGCTACTCCTAATGCCCCAACACTTTCACAAAATTCCTTTTTGCAAAGTTTTAAAGTTGCAAGCACTTGATCTTTATAACTACGATATGCCAAGGCATATCACCTCCATAATAGGTTCTTCCCACGGAATTTTCTTAACTTCATACTTTTCAACAATATTTTGAGAATTAGTATAGTAAAGAACTGTTCCTATTTTTATATTTGGATCAAAATCCATAAAAAATCTTTTATTGACTTCGATATCATAACCATAGTTTTTTAATAACAATTCTTTACTATAAGATTGCATATCACAATCAATATCTTTTATCCAACTTAAAGTTGAAGGAATGGCTATTCCACCAACTTTAGTAGTTTCACCTTTAGTATAAATTCCTACTTTATAATCGTATAACATATTATCTCATCCTTATCGATGGTTTTGGTAGCAACGACTTAACAGAATCACTTAATTCTTCGCCATAACTTCCTAGTCTAGAACCTTGACCAAAAGATTTTAGACCTTCGTTTCCCTTTTTTCGATAAACTTGAACTACATATTCAATCAAAGCATCTGGATAAAGAACTGTAACATCTTCCGTTGCGGTTCTTCTTAGATACTTAGTAATCAATGTAACACCTCTACGAATGTAAATATTTAGTATGTCATCTCTTGAAATATCAAATAAATCTAAACCTACTAGAATTTTTACATCATCAAGTATTGCCATTATTGATCACCTTTGCTTTTAGTTTCTTTTTTCGTTTTTGTTTCAGCTTTTTCAGCCTCTTCTTGTTCTTTTAATTTTTGCTCAAGTTCTAATTTTTCTTTTGCTTCCAATTCTAATCTTTTTAATTCTCTTCGCTTACGATTGAAACCACATAAACTCATATTTTCATTCCCCTTTTCCATATAGAAAGAGAGATATATTCCAATCTCTCTTTCTATTTTTTAATTAAATATTGATTAACCGTTAGTCTTCAAAGCCACCAAACGAATATTCTTTGACTCATATACACGATCCCAGTTTGCTGCCAGTGCTAATTCAGAATTGGTTGGTGTAGTTTTTACAACACTTGCAGAAGTGAACTTTATTCCACGAGGATGAAGAATATAATGCCTTCTAGTAATAAGGACATCAGTACCACCAGAACCCAAAGAATCACGATCCATTTCAGTAGGATATTCAGGTTTACCTTCACCTCTAGCAATAGCACCTCTCCCGAACAAGTATGAAGTATAAACTTTTCCACTGGTTCCTCCTGCAATAGAAGGACAACCATCATCAACAATTACGGTTTTCCCAAGATATGTTCCAAACCCAACATTTTGAACATTGGTAGGTGTGAAGTCAATAAGATTTTGTTTTTGCAGATTAGCATAACAAACTGAATGCATTGCAATTGCTGTTAAACCCATCATAGCATCACCAAGCAATGCCGAGGCTTCAATTACTGAATTAGCACCGATTAAGTTTGTTGAAGCTGCATTTGCTCCATCGGCAATAGAAACATCATGAACATGGTCTGCTGAATCATTTGCAATATTATCTGCGAACACACCTGTGAGGATTTTAATTAAGGTAGTTTGTTCTTTCCTAGCCCAATAATCAGCTACTAAATCCCCAATTGCTCTCATTGGGTCATCACCGCTTATAGATTTAGCTAAATCTGTCACTCCCCAACTTTTTGTTCTCATAAGTAAAGTTGCAATATCTTTATTTGTTCCAATAGCATTTACTGGTATGTCCGCTGTGTCATCAAGCAGATCATCGTCACCTGTCAAATCAGTAAAAAATGGCATATTAATCAATGTGCCACCTGCACTTGCCAACACATCCATTTGTGGATCTGGTACTACGATACCACTTCTAACTAATGCCGAAAGTTCTGCTGTTCTTTCCACTACATAAGGATTAAAAATCTCCGGAATAATAATGTTACTCACTTTAGTTGCTGCCATTTTACATTACCTCTTTCATTTTAAATTTTATTTTTTAGTTATTAGTTTTTAGCTTGAGCCATCAGTTGAGCTGCAAGTGTTGGATTCTCTTTAAGAATTTTCCCTTGCTCTGTATAATTGAGATGTTCTTTGCTCCAAGGGTTCTTACCACTAGGAGGAGTTCCACCACTCGGAGGAACATAACCATTGCCCATACGTTCTGTAACAACTTTTTCAACATGAGATGAAAATATTTTCTCTAAATTAGTTAGATTGTTTATGGTGGTTTCATCATCTTGACCAATCATATAATCAACTAATTCTACTGGTAATTTTTTCTCTGTTGCGATTTTCAAAGCAGTGTTGATACGTTCTTTGTGCGATGCTTCAGCTTTCATTTGAGCAATTTCAGCTTTCATATCCGCTATTGCTTTGTCTTTTGGATCTGTATCTGGATAAAGTTCTTTAATTTTAGCTGTAACTAGTGCATCTAAATTGTTTGTCTTAAAAGTTTCAATACCCTTCGTTAAATGCTTATCCTTCTCCGAATCCATGAAACTTTTGAAATCTGGTTCACCTAACTTACTTTTAAACACCTCTAAAGTAGGTTGTACCTTAAAACTGTCCAAATAAGCTTTTACGTCTGCATTCTCCTTGTTCGCCTCTAAATACGCTTTGATTTCTTCTAATGTCATTATAAATTACCTTCTTTCTGCCCCTCTAACTCTCATGAACTAGAGACGCGATTAATTTTTTAGTTTTTTTGGGCATATAAAAAACACCCCATAATTAGGGTGTTCTAAACGAGATTTGATCTAGTGACTTATTTTTTTTAGTCGTTTTTGTTCTTTTAGTACTTCAATTTCTTGTTTCTTTCTCGCTATATAATCATCCGCTTTATTATTAAATTCACCAACTTGAGAGACAAAAGCACTTTCTTGAATTACATTCTCAAAATTACTACTGTTGCAGATTGGGCAAGCGTTTTTCTTGAACATAAAATAATATAGAACATAAAAAACTCCACCAACAATCCATAAGCAATTGATTAAAAACCATAAAATGCTGAACTTTTTAGTGGGTGTAACATTTTGATTGCAATTTTTACAATACTTCATATTTTCATTCACTCCTTTCCATTAATTAGTATATCAATATTAAGTAAGTAATGAAAATATCAGTATTTAATACCAATATTTCTCTTCCGGGTATCATAATCAATATTTGATATTAATTTTTTTGAAATATTGTCTTTTCTTTGCGTTGGACTCCATCCATCATAAGGAATATTTATATACACGCAACGGCATTGAGGGTGCTGTGGAATTTTGGGTTTATTTGGATCATCAACATTGTAAACTTTTTGATCAAAACTAGCGTCTTTAGGATTAGTCTTTTTGTCCAAAGTCGCAGAATACATTTGTTTTTTAATACCTGTACTCTTAGCAATATCATCCGTAGCCTGTGTTTGAATTCTAGCCGTCTCAGTGATCATTAATCTTTTAGATTCATAAGCTTGCACATTGAATGTTTTCTTTATCTCTGTTCCGATTTTATCTATGGATATTCTACCTTTGAAAGCATCTACTAATGAAGATTGAAGTTTATTCATCATATCAGTTTTATTTTTCCATATGCGGTCACTAAATAGTTCTCCCTTGAATTTGGTATTAACCGCTCTTTTGATGACTTCAGGTTTTAAGATGTCAAATTTTAAAGCTACGTCTATACCCTCATCTAATACCCAAGCGTTCATATAGTAAGTTGTTGCATATACTGTGCCTAGTATAGATGCAACCGTACTAACTTCGCTCTGAGCCAAAACAATACCCATTTCTTTAAGTTTTTCTTTCATATCATTAGTTAATCTGTTTTGTTGCTCTCTTGTGAGTTTTAGAAATCCATTTTCAGTATCATAATCAACAAACATCTTACCTATGATAGCTTGAATTTCATCCAAGGAAGCTTTTTGCTTAGAATAAACAGGTTTCATTCCTTTTTCAGATAGATTTTCTCCTTCTACCTTTATATCCTCAATTTTACTTTGATATTCTGGATCTACCCCATCCTGCATTACTCAACACCACCATTAGGAGGATTATCATTATTAAGCAAATTCTCCCCCACTGAATTAGCTTTATTCTCTTCTTCGTATAAAGCCATTACCTTATCAACATCTTGAATAAAGGAATATTGAGCAAATCCTACTTCTGTTGGGATCTTAGGATTCTGGCTCAGGATTTGACTAACCATCAAATCATCAGTTGGAATTGAAGGAGTCAGTTTTATATCTACATCCAAATAAGAATAATTTTTACTTTGTTTAATCTTTAAGAATTCAAATAGAAATTGAAGTCTCATTTTGATGCAATCCTGCATAGCATGAATATTATTAGCACACTTACTAGCCAATCCCATAAGTTTATTCTTTTGAGCCAATGAAGAGGTATTACTAGAAAGCTTTTGATTATGATCAATATGATTAGCCAAAGAGTACATATTATCATTTAAGGTATTTAATGCGTTTTGAATGAAAGCGTCCGACAAAGTTTTTATCAACCACTTTGCATCACCGCCAGTAGGAAGTTCCATTATCGCCTTAGTTTTAATATCTTCCTCTGCACCTTCTTCCACAGATGCACCAGTAGTTAAAAGGATTGCATTTCTTGCATCGGCTATTTCATTGACATAATCACTAGAAACTTGCTCATATCCGTCTTGTTGTCCCTTAATGTTTCCATAGATTGATTCATAAATAGAACCAATACTACATACTCCAACAGGGACTTTAGAGAATATATGAGAATCTATATTACCATATTGAGTAAATTTCCCTCCGTCTACAGTATAATGATAGATTTTATTACCCTCGTAGACATCAGCATATTGTGTTTCTGGCTCGAATTTCTTTTGAAAGAATCTAATAAAAACTCTTACTTCTCCAAATTCATCTTTTAAAACATATGAATTTAATGGATTAAGGATCATAGCTTTAAATTGTGCTTGCTTATCCGCATAAATCAACTCATATGCTTCAGAAAATATCAATGCCTGTTTAAGAAGTTCTCCATCATGTTTTTCACTCCAAGACTTGACTATATTTAATCGAATATCATCAATAATAGCTTTATCATTAGAATGAGAGGAATAAATAATTCCATTTGCGACACAATAGGAAACCTCTTCTAAAATAAATTTCTGAACCATATTTTTAGGGATCTTATTATTTGCCCTAGAGGTTATCATTTTGTAATTAACTAAAGCATCTGTTTTGCCATTACCATCATAATAGTCCTGCATTTTTTGGTAAGTAGCACTATTTAAATCATGTTCCTCTTTACATTTTGCTAATAAATCTAAATCCGGCATATGTCACCACCTCTATTTTTTATCTAGTACCATAGAACTTTACTCTATGAACAACTTCTATGAGATCAATTTTGCTTGCGAATGAGGCGAGAATATCAACTCCATCGTCGTGAGGAGTAAAATCTGTCCCTGCAAAGTCCATAACCTCATTGATAAAATCCTCATCCTCTGAATTGAAAATGATTCTTCCATTGTTTACATCAGAAACGATTGTTTCAATACGATCATTTTTATTGGCTCTTTGATATTCATTGTCAATCACTAAATTTCTACGTTTCAAAAGAATATTTTTATCAATTTCTTGTTCTAATTTATTGGCATCCACTCCGAGAAAGGTATTCTTTTCCAAATAGATATGTGTGATATCGGGATAGTCCAATAAAAGATCCACAATATGTTTAATGTACTTATCAAACTCAGTCCTGGCATCAATCTTTAATAGTTCTGCTTTTCTGCAATACTTAAAGCCATTATTAGCTAAACTCCCCACAAGAAAAGCAAAACTGTCACTCCTTTTACTTGAAGTGGCAGCAGGGTCAACGCATAGCATTGTTTTAATGAAGTTATGAGATTCAATGACTTCAGGAGATTCAACTTTATTTGAGGTGAACCATTTTACTCCGATTTTAGAAGCATCGTTCATCATTTCCTGTTGGAATGCAGAAGGATTATTATAGTATTTGATTGCAAGTTCCAATGGATTAAATTTATCATCCCAAATCGTTGGAAATTTCATTTCATTTTCATGCTGATAGTAGAATTCTTTTGCCTCCGAAACGGAGTCCTGAAGCTTATTATTGAAATAAATCAACCTGAATTCTTCCCATAATCCTTCATGGAATACTTTTTCAACATCAAAATCCACTACTCTTCTAAGCATATGCTTATAGTCTTTGTTCTTTAGGAGTCTGGACATAAAGCAATCAGCATGGAGGATAGTACCTAAAACAATGAATTTGGTAGCAGGTTTAATTTTCACTCCGTTTCTTATTACTGCTTCATCACCTGCATAACCGGCATCTTCAATAAAGGTATTGTATTTCTTATCTCTAGATTCTTTAGTGATAACGTCCGATTTACCTTGATAATCGTCTGCAATAATACAGGAAGGACGATTCCCATTGTACTTCTTACCACGCATAGAACTAGTGGAAGAAATAGCTTGGATTTTAGTTTTATTAGTTAATTCAAGTTCTAATTTATTGACTGTACAATTTTTAGTATCAATCAATTCACCGAATGCTTTTATTATGTATTTATTCTCCTCAAATGCTTTCCTTGCTTCTGCAATAAATTCAATAGCATCACCTTCAGTTTTTCCTGCTACTAAGGTGTAGTCTGATTTCTTATAGCAATGGAGCCAAACTGAAATAGCAAAATCACAAACAGTTGTTTTTGCCGTTCCCCTAGGGAGAATTATTTCTGATTTGTCAAATTCGTCTTTGATAAACATTTGATCCAGCATATCCCAAACATCCAAATGAACTTGTGCTAGATTTCTAGCTTTATTATTTGGCTTAGGAGTAAAGGTATCTTGGAGGAAATATTTGCAAAAGAATGGTATTGATAACTCTCCGATATTATAAGCCAATCCTTTTTCACCAAATAAATTATTGCTATGTTTAAACATTAAGTCTTCGGTTGCTTCAATTGCTTGTTCTTCAGAAGCACCGTTTTTTATGTACTCTAAATAAACATAATCATAAAGGAGTTGGGTATTTTGTTGCTCCTCTAATCGTTGTTTATCTCGTTCTTCCTTGGTCATTTTTTAACCTCGATTCTGAAAAATTTTATAAAAATAATTGTTGGACTAACTGCGGGGCATCATTTTGGAATCCAAAAAAGAAGCCTACCCCCTCGACAAATAAATACATTGTTCGACACACAAAGACAAACAAAAAAGAAGATAATTTTTTTATCTCCTTTTAATCAACCCATATTATCAGATAGCACTATTTTCAAATTCTTTAACTTTCCTGTAGAATGTTGCCTTACTTAATCCGCTTAGTTCTATTGCCTTTACTGCTGTTATCTCTTCTGCTTTCCATTGCTTGTAAGCTAGGACAAAAGTATCTGATACCTCTATCACTGGTCTTCCTAAGTGTTTGCCTTGTGTCTTTGCTATTGCTATTCCTTCTGATTGTCTTTGTCTAGTGGTTATTCTCTCCTGCTCTGCTATGGTACTTAGTACCTCTATGAGTAGGTTGTTAATCATATCCATTATCCAGTCTTGACCTTCAGGTATATCCATCATGGATGTGGGTATGTCAAGTATCTTAACTCTTACACCTTCACCCTTATAATATTCTAGTTCCTGCTTTACCTGCCCCTTATTTCTACCCAGTCTATCTAATGACTTCACATAGATAGTATCACCCTTCTGAGCTACCTTTCTAAGCAATTGATACTGAGGTCTATCAAAGTCTTTACCACTGATCTTATCGGTAAATATGAACCTCTCATCAACATATTTCTCTAACTCAGCAGTCTGCCTATCTAACTTCTGTTCTTTAGTGCTAACCCTTGCATATCCATAAGTCCTCATGACTCGATACCTCCATATGATTATTACCTTAGTGATAATATATCATATGTGTTTCAAAAAGTCCATGATGATTATGATACGTTTCATAATTGTTTTATAAACTTTATGATACATTTTTTAATCTCTGTAAGCCTTGATATGACTAGGTTCTTAATATTCCAAAAAGCGATTCAAATGGTACACCTTATGATACCAGTTAAACGCATTTCTATATTCTTAATTAGTCGGATATGATAGGGTCGAGGAATACTAAACTACAATTGAAAGGCATTAATTTGAAACTATTTTATTATTCGATAATTCGACATTGAAAGTGTATATAAAGTATACATAACAACGCCCCTGAACGCTGACCAATGTAAACACAAAATAATTATCCATTAATCCCATAATCAATAAATCTTTATTCCATGCCACTTCTAACCATCTCGATAACCATAAACACAACCAAAAATGCCACTGTATCACTCACCGACACAATAACATTATTTTACGTCTACATCCTTAATATCAACTACTTTAGCTTTCCTAAACTTAGCAAACTCTTTTTCTAAATCTTGCTTCTCAGGAGTCTTTTCTTCCTCCATTGCTTTTGGTTCTACCTTCGTAGATGCTTTACCCATTACCCTATCTAAAAGATACATGTATTGATTTATACTGAAACCT
>DOPM01000040.1 GCA_003513495.1 Desulfosporosinus sp. | reverse complement strand
CACTATTTTCTTGACATTCGCATCTTTTTACTAATTCCTTAAAAAAACAGGCCAAAAAATGTACTTTTTTAGCCCGTTTTTTTTGCTCGCAAACACTAAATATAGTTATTTAGAGTGCCCTTATTTGCTTTTCTAACCACTATGTCATCAGAACTATACATTGAACGTGCCCTTTCACGTTTAAAGAGCTATATTTATGATTTTCGGTTTTACTGACAAGGAAAAGAGTGTATATGCTAAACTCCAATTTCCTTTAAACGAACATTCACTAATACATACACCGCAACCATAGTTTTTAAAACCACTACAGCATTTCTCATAATCAATCGAAGTAACATGATTATGTTCATTTATTTTTGCCGTTTCATAAATTGCCTAAAGAAGGCATTATTCGTCTTATTTTATTAAAATTTTTTAGAAGCTTTTTAATATCTCTAATAGAAAACCTTTTGTCACTAGGTAAAGGCGTTTTGTCGCTGATTTCTCATTTGAAAAAATTGTAGCAGATGCTTTTAAAACTTCATCCTGTGGTTTGACAATATCATTTAGATCTATTTTTATCCCTCCAAATCGGGAATTTTTAAAATCCTATATTATATTAATCAACTTAGAACTATTCCTATACATATGCTCTAAATATTTGGTAATTTGCTCAATCTCATCGCTAGACATACCTTCAAAGACTGTTTCTTCTACGACCGTCTGGTATTCCCCAAAGCCTTCAACAATAGATTTTCCCTTTACGGTACAATACAATTTGTAATTTCTTTTGTCTTTTTCATCAACAAGTCTTTCAATAAAACCCTTTTTTTCTAATATTTTAATGGCCTTCGTCACACTTGCTTTACCTACACTCTTAAACTTTGCTAAGTCATTTTGATTTATACCCTCATTAAAAGCAATTAAAATAAAGTACTCGAACTGACCATGACCAATACCATGAGGTGTCATTTTTTTCTCTAAATACTGATTGACATTGCACGTAATACCTCTAATGAACCTTCCAACCAATGGTATGTCCATTTTTTCCTTCCCCTCTTCACTTTACTTAGAAAAAGATTTAATGGTTTAAAACTTTTTTAAGCTCTCTTCTATTAAATGCCTCTTTGATTTTATTATAATGTCCGCCAGTAAACACACAGCTGCTAATACAGGTTGAACAACCGTCTGAAAATGGTTTGGCACACTTCTCTAAGTTAATATAGACCCTTGTTCCATCAGCTAATAGTTTAGCCTTTTCATTAATAGCTCCCGCCGGACATGCCTTTACACATCGATTACAGGTTTTACAAAATTCTGCGATCCACATGTGTTCGCTTTTTTTGGCGATCGGCAAATTGTCAACATCAATAAAAATCGCTGCAAGTCTTACACAAGGGCCAAGTTCTGGTGTTACTAAGATACCATTTTTTCCAATGCAGCCTAAATTCGCATCTTGAGCCGTTGGTATTGTGTTGATGTCGCCGCCAATAGCTGGACTAGGTTGACAATTATACCCTTTTGACCTTAAAAAATCCGCTATTTTATTCACTGCAACACCTAACCCTGCATAGGTTCTAAAAATCTCTTGACTACATTCAAGGCTTGGATTCGTGGCAATCAGTTCTTTATTCATCTCCATTGTCAACACTACGGCACTGTCATATAGGATTTCGAAATCCTTAAAAATATAATTAGGATTAACTTTAGTATAGCCTATGCTTAAGACTCCTAGTTCCTTAGCATAATCCTCCATCTCTCTTAACGTCTTATTATCCATCGCTTTTTTTCCCATATGAGGATTTTTCTTAATGTTTTTTGCGCTTTCATGCATCTCCTTTAGAGAAGTAACAAAGTAGTCTCTGAGTGAGCCAAAGGTTTTTAATTTAGCAGCAATACTGCCATACTGCATAATTAAGAGTGGAATAATTACTGCCCTTCTTGAGTGAGGGCCACTTTTAATTGGATTGTCTTTCTTAGTAATCCAGTTGGATACACTAAGAAAGAAGGGTGGTTTCTTCATTAATTTGTATAGTTTCATATCTAATCCTCCAAATCTATATTTGTAGAATTTTGTCTACAGAATCCTTAAGTTAAAAAGTATCTACGCAAAATACATTTTGCAAGTAATATTATTATACTCTAATATGGTTTACCGGTAAACCAATTTGCTGCTTAAACTTCATTAAATAAAAAATGCGTTGTGTGAGAACTTCTATCTTCTCAACCAACACATTAAATATTTCTTCTTCAAACTCTTCAATCAACGAATCCCTGCGGGTTATTGCCTCCTGTATCTCGTCAAACCTTTGTTTCAACCCATTATTTGATTCGATTTCCTTATTAAACTCCAACCTTTTCTTTCGTACTTCCTCCAGCTCTCCAGATATGCTTTTGTACTCCTCATTATAAACCTCAGAATCGGCATTATTATACACCTGAAACCGGATAATAACTCATTTTTCAACTACTTCGGGGAACACATCAAAGTTTCTCACTAAATGTAAAAGGGACGCAAGAACACAAAAAGCACCGCTTCTGAACGGTGCTTAACTTTACACTAATAAGCCGAATAGCTTTAGCATTGCTGGACATTTTATGTTCATTAATTATATCAAAGATTGAGTACTTTTTGGTGGAATAATTTACGTCTCTGATATTTTTTGTTCTTTCCTTCCGACCGTTGCCAAATATATTACGAATTGTTCCTTTCCATCAAGTCCTAGTAATTGATTCAAGTTGTCATCCGAATAAGCCGCTATTGCACATGCTCCATAGTTAATTGACTCAGCACTTATATATAAATTTTGGCAAACATGCCCGGCATCCAGAAACAAGTATCTATAACCTCTTTCCCCATATCTCCAATTCATTCTGTATGGGACTGCAATCCAAATAAAGGTTACTGCACTGGATTTAATAAAGGTCTGGTTTAAACATGCTTTGGTGACCTTGTCAGCGATATCTTTATCTGATGAGACACTAATCAAGCCATGTTCTATAGCCAAATATCTATATAGCCCCGGAGTAACCCCATCGACATTGTTAATGAGTAAATATGTCTCAAACGCGTGGCGAGCACCCGCCGAGGGAACGTTTCGTAACGATGTTACTCCTTGAATGACTGCCTTGACCCCTTGAGTACACCATAACAGATATGACAATTGTTCAATTGTTAAAGCAACTGAAGAATAATTTCTTATACTTTTACGCTCCTCAATGGTTCTTCGTAAATCTACGGGATCAATCAGTATTTCATTGGGTTTGGGTAATTTAATGATAGGTTGAGTCTCGTTATATTCTATCTGGATTGGTGGATTCGGCTTGCCAGAGGACTGATCCGATAAGCCAAGATAGCTATGTTTTGTTCGTTCAATAAACTGTTCTCCTATTGAATCCATTAGTTCAACCCCATTACCTTTTTCCTTTTAGTATGCTCTAGGTCATATGAAAATATTTTATGTCTCCCCACGCTACCCCTTAAGTCGATGGAAACATGGCCATTTTCACTAAGATATAGTGTTTGTATGACTGGAACTAAAGTTTATTTATTAGAAAGATCGTCAATCGTTTGAACAACTAGCTTCAATGCTTTAATTCTTCTTTCTAAAAGCATTCTTTGAGGTTTACCTTCCTTTGACTTGGCATAAATGTCCACAATTGATGGCAAAACCCAATAAGAACATTGCGAGCTTCGTCTAAATCTTCCTGGGAGTAATGACATGGTATTTGATTCCAAACGTTTTCTAGCACAGCTAAACCAATGCGAAGAGCTATGAGTCATTGCCTCAATTACTTTCTCAATATACGTTCCTTTTCCCCTTGCTTCCTCAGCACTTTTAGTTTCGTACTAATCTTTTTCCCCGTCGGGTTGTCTTTTAGCAAATATCACAAATCCGCTTGGAGGAAGTAACCCTGCAATGGCCAAACTAGCCCTCATCAATTGATGCCTCAGTGATTAAGACATGCATCGCCATGGATTACAAGTGTAGGTTCATGTAAAGATCGAAAACTCCACGGTCTTGCGGTTTATGTACGTCAATTGTATCAAAGATTGAGTACTTATTTGTTGATACGAGGGTATTTGCACCCCTGTCTCAATTAAATACTTCTATTTATATAGTTCCATAAACATTGGTGCTACTGCGGCAGGCTTTATGTCAATTCTTTGCCACACATTTCCCACGACATAAGGTTCTACCTTCAACCAATTATCCAGCTCCGCTCTTGAAGGATAGTCTACGATCATCACTGATCCAATCATCTTTCCTTCATCATCAAGTAGAGCGCATCCATATAAATGCTCTCCGGATTTGAATCGTTTTTCTACCGATTTTAAATGTTCTTCCCTTGCGGCTAATCTTCTTTCTAATGCTTTTTAATCAGCACCGTCATAAGCTGTAACTATGAATTGCATTTTTTCACATCCTCTATCAAAGTAGACTTTTATTCTATACCTATAATTTTACCTACAAAAAATAAGAAAGACCACAGAATAAATGATACCCCACTCAATCCCCTTTAGTCATTTAACGAATTAATTCCTTGTTCTTTAAGTCTCTCTAATGCATCTTTCATTGCTTTAACTTGCTCCGTTGTGTGTCCTTGCCAAATCGAAACTTCCCCTATAACTCTAAATGGTTCAGTGGAACGATAAGATTTAGTTGGATTACCTGGGAATTTTTTGTCTGTTAAATCTGGGTCGTCTTCAATTTTTCCTGTTGGTTCTACTAAATAGATTCTTTCTCTTCCTTCACCAATAGCGAGTTCGGCACCCCAAATTGCAGCATCTAATGTTGCAGACAAGAAAATGTATTTCGCATTTTTTCTCTGCCCATAGTTTGAGTTGTAACCAACTTCAATCAGGTCTCCAACTTTTAAGTCTGCCTTTGTTCCATGAAAATAAGTTTGAGCGAATGGCGTCGCCCCTTGTCCGCTTTGATTCTGTTCATTATTTTTTTGTTCCATTGTCATATTCCTCTACTGTCTACTGTATTATTACAACCATTTATATTAAATATTTACCCATAGATACACCGGCTATGTGAGCCTTATCAAGGTATACCTACTCAACCCCCTAAGTCCAAGGAAATATATCCGTTTTCATCAAAACCACAATATATAGTGTTGACACGACTAGCTCGACACATTATATTGTGGTGTTTTTTTTTGCAGGAGAACTACAGTCTCTATGTGTGTTTGGGCAATAAAGTGATACTTAAGCGCGAAATTATTGATTTGCGAAATGGTGCGACCCCCTTTTAGCTTGATATCAAAGGGGGTCGTTGTATGGGATCTTTGGATTTTTACAAAATCAGCCTTGGTTGCGTCCTTATGGCACTTCTCGGTTCCCCTAGAGAATCTAACAGGATTAGTAATCACTGCGCTTGGAAAATATTTGAGAGAGGTCTATAGGTATTACAACCCTGCAAAGACTCACCATTCCATTGAGGTGTTTATGGCCTGTTTCTTCCGCTTCAGATTTCAGCCCCATCAAATGCTACACTCTCAACCAGGAATTGCCTTTTCTTTGCTAGCAAATAGTGCATGTTCTATAGTGCCTTAAAGGTGAACTACATTTAGCGCAGAATAATTTCCCTGTTAAGGGGTAGCGATTTTGGCCTTTACCCGAGCCTTTAATGTTACCCTTAACTTCAGCCCGCCTTTTCATTTCCTGCTGAACCTGCTTCCATACCTCTTTAGACACAATAGGCGAGTGGTTATCTTCAATGTAGAAGCTATCCATCTCGCCTTGATTTTTCTTTTTAAGTTTGCTGATGTGATTTTGGGTAAAAGTCTTTTGGAGTTTGACATCACCTTTGTATTTTTCGTTTCTTAGAATATCTAGGATGGTCGATTCATTCCATTTTGAACCGGTGACGGTTGGGATTCCTTCTGAGTTTAGTAGCTTGGCAATTTTAAAGGCCCCATGACCCGCTAAATATTCAGTGTAAATGCGTTTAATAATCTCAGCTTCCTTTGAGTTAATAATTAACTGGCCGGTTTCATCCTTGTCATACCCAAGGAATCGCTGAGTGTTTATGACAAGTTCCCCGTTTTCAAACTTCTTACGGTACCGCCATTTAACATTATCGCTGACACTCTTACTTTCCTCTTGTGCAAAAGAAGAAAGGACGGTAAGCATCAACTCACCGTCCCCTGATAGAGTATTTATATTCTCTTTTTCGAATCTGACCTCAACACCAATATCCTTAAGTTCTCTTACCGTCTGAAGCATCACGACTGTGTTTCTAGTGAACCTTGAGATTGATTTTGTTAGAATTATGTCTATTTTCCCTTCTCGACATAGGTTGAGCATTCTTTGAAACTCTGACCGGGAATCCTTGGTTCCAGTGAACCCTTGATCGGCGAAGACGCCTACGTATTCGTATTCAGGATTTGAGGAAATGAGATTCTCGTAATAGGTCATTTGGTTTTCCAGGGATTCACCTTGTTTGTCATGATCCGTGGAAACCCTGGCATAAGCACAAACCCTTTTCTTTGGGGGGTGTTTTTTTGCGGTTGGTTCTATGATCCTTACTCTCATAAGGCTAAACTCCTTTCTATCAATTTGCCAGTACTATTCATCACTCTGAAGTTGATAGAAGTCAAGTAAACAGGTTCAAATTCATTAGGCAAGCACTTAATTAAAATTGCCTTACTTTTTTATATTAAACATTTTTAAGTAAAAGGGTTTCAGGTAGGAATTTCCTAATATTTGTAGAATTCTTTAGATTATTTTAGATGCTTACATCATAAGAACTACTAGATTTGGAGGTTTGTTTTATGGTGAAAAAAAATCAAAAAAACAAACAGCTAGTAAGCCAACTTAGTAACTTTAGTAAACATAACGAACAACTGAGCGAACAACTTTCTTATGCTAGTGCCTTAAATAAAATTGCTGAAACAATCATCTCTAATGATAATACAAGTGATATTTTAGAAACGATGGTAGCCATTATAGGTTCAACTTTGAACATTGATCGTTCCCTAATTTATAAAATAGATTTCGCCAAGCACCAAATAATCGATCAATGCGAATGGCTTAACCCCAATACGCTCAATATAGTATCCTTCAGAGATACATATAACTTAGATGTTTTTATCGATAGCTGTACTTTTATGAAAAATCATCGAACTTGGCTGGAAACTCATGTGGATAATTACGGCTCTTGTTTTTTGAGGGATGGCTCGGGAGATGTTCTACATAATTATATGAATATAAAAAGCGCTCTCTATTACCCATTTTCCTTTCACGAACAAGAATATTATTGCCTTACTTTTGACCAAGTTAATCAGTGCCGCGCTTGGCGAGAAGAAGAAATAAACTTTATTGCTTCTGTTGCTAATTTGGTTGAAATTGCTCTTCAGAAAATTAATCTTCTCTCGGAACAAAGACAAAATCAAGAAGCATTACGTTTATCTGAAGAACGTTTTTATAGGGTATTTCATTATAGTCCAGTTTCCATGACATTAACTAATCTCGATGGAAAATTTATAGACGTAAATCAGTGCTGTTTAAAAATGCATGGTCATTCAAAGGAGGAATTTATCGGACATTCACCATCCGACTTAAATCTGTGGGTCGACATTCATGAACGTGCAAAATTTTTCAAAGAACTAACAGAAAACGGATTTGCTTATAACCATGAAATTAAAAGCTATAAAAAGAATGGGGAGATATTTGATTCATTATTATCCGGAGTTGTCATTGATCTTAATGGGGAAAAATGTATTCTGGGAACAAAAAGTGATATTAGTGAGCTTAAGCAGTATCAAAGGGAACTATCCCGTTTAAATAGTTTAAACATTATTGGTGAAATGGCAGCCGGCATAGCCCATGAAGTCAGAAATCCAATGACCACCGTAAAAGGATTTTTGCAATTGCTTAGTACAAAGAGCGAATATCAAAAACATGAAAACTATTTCAACCTAATGGTAAATGAATTAGACCGGGCAAATTTCTTAATTACTGAATTTTTGTCTCTGGCCAAAAACAAGCCGATTGATTTAAAGATATTGGACATTAATTCCATAATTGAAAACCTGCTACCAATGATTGAAGCGGATGCAATAATTAACGAAAAATATGTTACCTTAGAATTAAACCAGATTGATAACGTGTTAGCGGACGACAAAGAAATTCGTCAACTTATTCTTAACCTTGTTCGAAATGGTTTCGAGGCAATGTCTCCCTATAGGATACTAACAATCAAAACTGTAATGCAAAATGGTAAAGTTATGTTAGTTATAAAGGATCAAGGCAAAGGAATTCCTCCTGAAGCATTTGATAAAATTGGTACTCCTTTCTTCACAACTAAAGACTGTGGAACAGGTCTAGGATTAGCTACATGTTATAGTATTGTTGTCAGACATAATTCATCTATCACATTTGAGACAGGAACAACTGGAACTACCTTCTATGTTAGCTTCAATGCTGCTAGCTCAGTTAATCATGTTTAGATGGAATAGAAGTTCGACTTGCACATAAATTTATTGATTCCTCTGCTTTTCCTCATAGAGTCCTATAACTACGACTATGTAAAGTTTACGACATACCGAAACCATAAAAAACACGAAAATCAGGCTTTAGGCCAATTTTCGTGTTTCAATGTATTACGTTTCACGTGTTTTTCAATAAAACTATCATCTGCCGAATACTCTTTAATGCTTCAATTATCGGTGCTGTCTGTTTCGTCAATACACCAGTTTTCATCACTATGTCCACCATGGGAGGACTGTATTTTGCCAGTTTTTCTTTTACTTCACTAAGACTTGCTGGTCCTAAATTTCGAATCTTTGATAGGTCCTTATCAGTGAGCAGCAACAATTCCCCCATTGTCTCAATGTTGGCTCCGTAGAGCGCATTAAATGATCATTGGCTAAGATTTAGTATCTCGATTCCAGGGGTTCTTGCAGACCGGCAACTATTCTTCTGACGATTCTCTACGATTTTCGTATCACTATTTAGCTCTTTATATTTGATCCAGAATACATCAAGCGGCACATCGAGCACCCTAGCCAATTTACTGGCAACTTCAATACCTGGCAATTTCCCATGTTCAAGTGCCCAGATATAACCTGGTCCTGTTCCAGCAAGTTCGGCAAGGGAATCTAATGTAAGACCCTTTTCTTTAAGTAGACGAGCAAGTTCTTGGCCAGGTTTCATATTGGCACCTCCCAGAGCGATTACCATAGATTTCTATGAATTATGGAAAATTCCTGTTACATGCGATACAAAAACCATTTACATTCTGCCACTCTATATTTCAATTCGAAGTTTTTCATCAAACCATTAATCACTCCCTGGCAACCAAATATCAGCTCGCGAGAACCAGCGGATTTATCCTCGCTCCGGGTAAATATCTTATCAATACGAACGACGATTGTCTCCTCCTCTTCCATAATCCTATATTTCTCAGGACGTATGATTCCTTCTTTAGAGTGTACTGTAATCGTCTCGATCGGCTTCATAAGTACCTTCATGTCAGCCACACTTTGCCCAATCTCCAGTGATGCATTCAGTACATCCGCCAGCATGAATAAGCTTATTACGACATACTGGACATTGATTATGGGCAATTAACCAGGCTTCACAGGGCTCAAGACAATAAGATTTTCTATTACAATTGGCGCAAACATCGCTCATTTAACTCGCCTCGCAGTACATATATTTGATCGTTAACCGAACCTATGTTCTATATTATAACCACATTCTGTACGGATATCAATGTAATAGTTTGCCATGCAATGCTAATGAATTTTTATTGTATTCAGAATACTTAGATAATTTATTGAAATTTTTAGAGGATTCTCCTTATTATAGAACGAAGTATTCTAGTGATACACAAACTAATATTAGGGTTCCACCGATACATTGGCTTCTACTTAAGTACAGAAGTATCTCATTTATTAAAGAAAAGAGATGATTTTCTTTGGTTGAAGATTTTCTTTTGGTAGTAGATGATCATTTTGGTGTACGTCAATTCCTGTCTGAATTCTTATCTCAAGAAGGTTTTTGCGTTAAAGAGGCATCCGATGGATATACAGCTCTACAAATTATTATAGAAGAGAAACCTAAACTGACATTCTTGGATCTACAAATGCCTGGTTTAAGTGGAATCGAAACTCTAAACAAAATGAAAAAATTACGTCTCAGAACCCAAGTTATCCTAATGAGTGGTACTACTCAAGACAAAGCTATAATGACCGCTGTCCAGAAAGGTCATGTTAAATGCTTTTTGTCCAAACCATTTGACTTAGAAAACTTGCGTTTCACTTTGTATTCCTTACTCAGTAGTTCTCATAATGGTTCTAGGTTAAGACTAATGTAATCGCTATGATGGTTTTGCACGTCTATTTCGACGTCTCCTAAAAATTCAATCTATTGATCAGTTAAGATAGTTTGTCTGATATCAACAAAAAATTTAGCAACCACAGTCTCGGCAGAAGTATATATTTAATACTCTTGACATAATAAACGCTGGTGCAGCTCGATTGGAAGAGTAGTTGATTCGTTATCAGCTTGCGGGTTCGATTCCCATCACCAGCTCCATTTAACGCAACCACCAGTTGGGTGTTTTTCATTATGCCGTTTTTCAAATGTTATTAGTTAATTATTCCTCGAAATAGAAAAGCAGGCCTAGACCTGCTTCATTTTATGCCCTATAATAGGATGAATTTTCAACTGCATAGATACCAGTTTCAGGTAACCATTCATCTTCGAATTGCAATCATTAGCTAATGTTTTATACGTTAAGAATTAGTCTAATTATTTTGGCAGTACATTACATGAGGATATGATTTACAAACGAGTATGAAAGCACTATACTTAAAATTAACCCCCACCCCCCGGGTATAGCTTAAATATTTTAAAGAGGAGAACTTCATATGAAAGAAATTTGGATGAAATATTCGTACTTATTTACTATCTCATTTTTTATCCTAGGCATTTTTAATATTATTTTCGCCTGGATCGGTTTTCTTTGTCTTATCATGCCATTTGCTTTTGTAATAAAAGATAATAGAAGAACTTGGTGCCAAAGCTTCTGTCCCCGATCGAATTTTTTGACAAGGCTCTCTGCAAGAATTGGGGCGCACCGTAAAGCTCCAAAATGGCTGATAAACGGCACAGGAAAACGAGTAATGCTGATTTACTTTTCGATCAATATGTTAATGATATGTCTTTCAACTTTAATGGTATATCTCGATAATCGAGATCCTTCAGAGAAAATAAGATTTTTAATGGCTTTCCAACTCCCTTGGAATATGCCTAACCTTCTAAATATTGGTTTCATGCCGGATTGGGCAGTACATTTGGGATTTAGAGTTTATTCCATGATGTTTACTACAACAATTATTGGGCTATTTATTAGTAACATGTTTAAATCTAAAACCTGGTGTGCGATATGTCCGATGGGTACTTTATCCAGCTTGGCTTTGAGAAAGAAGAATACGTTACAATTGGTTCGCTAACTCCCAATTACGAACGGTCTAACTTAATACCTTCTAAATATAGAAAAGCAGGCCTAGACCTGCTTCATTTTATGCCCTATATAATAGGAAGTAATTATTTAACCTAGGTACTTTGCTACGGTTGCTGCCGTTTGGTATTTGTCATATCCACTCAGTAGCACTTCATTAGGATGTTTAGTTGTCTGTCCACCTACAACAATTAACTTTTCAGCACTTTTGGCCTCAGCAGGAACTGAAAGATCTGCCGGACGTACGAATATAGCGCAATTCCCATTTTTAACGGCTACATCATAACCCGCCCAAAAATCATCCTTGGTAAACAATAAAACGGCTACTTTTAACACGTCGCTTCCTCCTTGCAAATCCTTAAAGAGTCGATCCCATGGAAATCCTGTTCCTGGACATCTTGATTTATTAACAGAGTCAATCCTGTGATGCCCTATGATATTATCCCTTGTCACTGGAATCCCCAATGTTGCAATTAACCACCGATGTAGGGCTAGTGTGGCCTGATACTGCGCTTCCGGCATTACCTCTCCACTTTTTCCTTCGTGTTCAATTGAAACGGTGTAATAATTCGGGTTAACTCCCGGTATAAGCAAAGGCCAAGTTGGTTTGTTGAGACTTCCATTGGCCCAAGCATGGTTTTTAAGATCGACATACTGATGGATTTCGCCGTTCTTCCCCACTCCAAAATGGGAACTGACCTTACTTGCCGGATTTGCAAACCATGAGTCGGTACCGGCTAAAGTCCCTTCCATGATGTGATCAACAATCGCCATTGTTTTGTAACCCCTCGGGCTACTGAAGTTTGGCGACCCAAGCCACTTAATTGTTGGTTTATCCACTTTTCCCACTCCTCTCTTGCAGCTGCTCAAGCACCCTTTTAAGCGCTGAAGGCAAAGGGACCCCTAGAATCCCTAAATTTTCAGTTACACTAACACCTTCCCTAGCAACATAAAAGTAAATTGCCATCGTGCGCAAGATCGGCTCGGGATTACCCATCATCTGATCAAGGAGGACCGCCATGGCGATGACGGCAAGAATGGCACCCTTTCGGATGCCACCCCACCACATAACTTCTGAGTTCACGTTTTTAAGCTTAATAGCCCCCAAGAAGCCGGTTGTGTAATCTAAGATCATCAACACAACGAGCACATTCAATGCAGCATCCCACCCTCCCAACCATGCGCTCACGATGGTTCCTCCAATAGCTACAACTGTGTTTAGGCTAAATTCTTTTATATTCACGCTTCATCCTCCTCATTTTGGGCATAAAAATAACGCCCTAAATACGGCGTTTTCTTTAAATTAGCAAGCGCTTGCCAGTTTGCTATTAGCTAATTAGGCTGTGTAGGCATCGCCAGTAATTAAGTGTACTCATCAGCGGTAATCTTGCCAAAGTAAACGTAGCGTGCAACCTGGGCCTTTGTTGCCCAGCCCTTTTCATAGTACAATTCAATACGCTCAAAATCGGACATTGTTATAATCCTCCCATCAATAATCTTAAGTCGATATCAACCAACTGTTGTCCAAGCACCTGATTCTCCAGTTGGAGCTCTAGGATTTGAAGCTCTTTCTCCACCAGTTCTTGACCAAGGATATCAATCTCGTGGGGGGCATGAGGTTGAGGATCATCTGGTACATAATGCGCTAGACTATACTCCTCTTCAGTTATTAATTCGGCCCCAGTAAACAGAGAATCGCTAGAAAAATAGACGTGAGTTGTACTATACATAATATTTTGGATGTCGTTAAATTCGAAGGGGTATGCATAAGAACGACTACCATCCCTTGCTAATTTATATTTAAAATACATGTTCCACCCCTCCTTATACTTCTAAATATCAAATATATAACCCCGATGACTAAAGCCAGATGTACCGTAATTGAAACCGTTACAGAATACCGCAACCCCCTGATTTGTAACCATCATATATTTTACTGACCATGCAAAATAGGGATTAAGCATTATAGAATCCATTAGAACACCATCTGATATCCGATATTTTTTAATATAGAATATACCCTTTGTAGATACACTGGTTAGTAGATAGATATGCGTACTGGTAGAATCTAAATGGGCATTCCGAATAACCTCACCGGTAAATGTCATTAATTTTGTTAGTGTAGGACCTGAACTAATCTTCCACAATTCGTTAAGGCTATTTATGAATAAGAAATTTGTTGCATCCAAAGCGAGAAAATGGACGACTTTCCGATCCATTGGGATAATCAGGAGTTACGATATTGTCCAGAAGACAATACGTTTACTGCATTCGCGTATTCTAGTACTGCATGGTTCCAGACCCATGATTATGATACAGGTGACGTTATATACAACTACAGTGGTACTGGATTAAAACTTTTTGATGTGATTGGGGGCTACATCTACTGGCTATACAACCAAACGACCATCTATAAAACCCCCAAGACTATCTCAAATAATCAAAATGTCTATACCATTAGCCTTTCCGGACATACTATTTTACCTTCTAAATGTGCTTCAGCATCATACCCACTTTTCAGTTCGAGATACTTCTGCCACACAATTCTTCCTTTACCTGCATCATGAGCTAGTCCTAATGACTTGCCCCATTCTCCTGATTTGAATTTCCTCGAATAAAGTTCTGCTAACCTTGCTGTACCCTCTAAATGTGCAGATAATTTATGAGGAGAAGCCCAAGTGCTATCATCCTTCTGGCGCACATGAGCAATAAGGTCATTATTCATTGAAATTATGACCCCACGATCCTCTAAGAATATTGTGCAAATGCGGGACAAGTTTATGGCCCTATCACTCTTTATAATTTATTTGCTAAATTCCACTATACAATGATGCTTATCAAGAGTGCTAAAATGAATAGATTAAAGAGACTCTCTTGTGATAAAAGAACTTTGTTCCTGTTGTTTTTTGCTGTTATACCGTAACTTCTCCGAAGTAGATTGCCCCAGTACTTAAGAAAACAAAGTTCAGAAAATCTAACTGTTGAACTACCAGTAATCCCTTCATAACATCCTGTACAAACCGTGTGGAGAAGGTAATGTTTAGAAGCAAAAAGGAAAATGATGATTACGACTGTCGGTACGACAGTGGCGATAATTTCCATCCCTCTGTCTCTCCTTCTTATATAATGCTAGGAGCTTACAGAGATAAAGTAAGTGATAGTTAAAGAAGGCAACTGTACACTTTTACCATGTATTATTAATGGAGCTAGATTACCCTATGAGCTTCGTCATAAAAATATCATTATCTAGATTCAATCGATCCTCTCATCAAAAAATGCCTACGGGTATAGCTTTATTACCAATATATAAATAATCTCAGATTTACTTGCAAGTAGCATGGTTAGATATTGACAATCTATTATTAGACCCGGGATAAAATCCCGAAACATAGAAACTAACCCCATTATTCCCGCAATAGAGGCGGCTGGGTAAATAGGTTCGAGGGTTTGACGATTAACCGTTACAGAATAAGGCATTGTCTTAGAAATATGAATTGCCTGCTTAACCAAATTCCCTTTGTATAGTTGATATTCCGGTGTTTGAGAATAAGCAGCCAAGGAATTCCAGCTAATCTTAAGAAATTCTGGGTAGAATGCAAGTGCACGAAAATCACTTGCGACATTGATAGAATGATGTTTGTCCGCAATATCCCCAAGAACATTTGTTAACGATCCATAGGTTGAAGGAATATCAAAATAAAGCTTACATTCAAAATGTGTGACCTTTAAGCTTTGTGATACCACAAGTAAAGACAGAGATCGTATAAAGAGGGCAACACCTTTCGAGGCCACTTCAGTTCTTCAAGTCCCTTTATTCTCAGATTTGCTAATCGATGTTATTAGCATCGTATGTAAGAAAGGATAGAGTACTAACCAAAGATAGGACCCCATTCTTTCGGATAGGAAGGATAATCCCAAGCAAAAGTTCAAGGCTCGACAAAGCCCCATTACTCCACTGCCGAGAACTTTAATTTCCTTCGCCCAGGCATCATAAGACCAAATGCTGACAAGCAAGAAAAAGGCAACAACACCCCTAAAATGCCAGTACAAGCCGCTAACCCAACTCCAATAATTAATAAGGAGAAAGATAACCGCCTTGCCACTTAATACTTATTTGACCCGATGGAATCAGGCGTTCAGATCCTTCCTTTTGATCTTTTTCTACATCTATCACGTCATTCAAGGCAACACCGCCAGCGTATAACAAACAGGATGCTAGGATTAAGAGCACAGCCCTAATTATATTGAAGCGAAGCATTGGATACGCCACAATAAAAATTGCGCTTAACACATCTGTAGCTGAGGAATAACATTAGGAAGTCGTATTAAGCGAAGGTAGCTACGCACATCTTCCATAGTGAGCCCCCCCTTCCATCCCCATACTTTGGTTTACCAGATGTTAAGGATTTATGTAAATCTTTGGTCTATTTTGTCAGTCATCAACCACGTACTAGAGTACCCCTCCGTGAATAAATTATATAAACCAGGAATTTTCTTAACCAAGTCTTAATTAGTTAATAAAGATTAAGCGGTATGGAGGTTATTATATGACCCATAAATCTAATTTTAAGCTAGCTAGGCTAGATGAAATCCAGCTTAAGCAACTTATAACTCCTCCTTTTCGTGTTGAGACAAACCTACCACCCCGAAATCTACCAGTTTACTCTACTTTGAATCCCGTAATTCCGCCCTTGGAACCATACCGTCCTGTTAATGTATTGCCTACATTTCCAGCTTTCAGCCAAATTGAACAGATTATAACCCCAAGTAACCTGTTCTTCTGGCAAAGATAGGGGCTATACCCCGTTAAAAGCGGAGTTTTATCTTAAGCGAAAAAATACGTTAGGAGATGTGGCGATGCGGGAGTATATTGTTTACGAAATTCATACTATAACAAAGGATACCCTAACATCGCTGCAACCTATCCTGAAGACACCTAAGGGAGCTCGACACCCCATGGCTAATCGCTTGAAATTATTGCTTGATGAGTTGTCAAAGTATATTGTTGAGGCCGGATTCCAATTAGCTGCTGGAAAAATGGATACTATAAAGGAAGACTTTTCAGTAGTCTACCGTGCAGGTTTGATGATTGACGAGCAACACCTAATGTTCAAACGAACCCTGCCTGGAGATATTCCTAAGCAAGCTCTAAATAAACTTAATAAGAACCTCGAACAGTTGAATTATTTATTGGTTAGCTTGGCAACTGATATCTGTGAAACATACGGGAAGACGGAGGCCCTCTATATCCTTCCTACCAAGTATCAATTTCTAACGAAAATTTGGCCCTAGGGAATTTCTTTATTACTCTAATACAAAGTCCACGGAAATTTAGCTGAGTACTGTTCCCAAAGTAGCTATGACTTTATGGTCCACAATTGAACCTAGTACCGCTTTGAAAATTGGTTAACTCAATAGACCTCCCTTAAAGTGGAAAAGAAGGTCACATCTCTGACCTTCTTAATCTTAATGCCCAGCGTTTTTATACACTTACAGGAGCCCATTTTTTTAATAATAACCCTCCCATTAATTGAAAACCCGCTTTAATAGCGGTTTTGTTAATCATAAAGATAAATAAAGTTAAAAATATCTTTTAATGAACTCTAATTCTTTGACCAGGATAAATCATATTTGGGTTACTAATGTGTGGATTTAAAGAAACTAGACGGTGAACGTGTGTCCTGTGATGTTTAGCTATATGATGAAGAGTTTCACCTCTCGTGCACAATGATACATTGTTAAATCCCTCCTTTTGTTATGTTTCAAATTATCCCATATATGATTCCTTGGTGTAGTTCCAATAAAATAAACCGGATTGCTTTCTGTCTTCTAAATTTTGCTCGGTGACCTGAACAACTATTATTGCTTTTCGTTAGAAAGAGGGCATTCCAATTAGGTGGGCTCTTAGATGGCGTTACAGTCTTGGCTTTTTGTCTATTTTTTTGGTCATTTTTTATGGTCCTTGGTGGTGGTAATTATGCATCCCCCTCAGGTTGAGGGGGTGTGAGTGAAATTTAAAATTGCAATAAGAATACCTTCAGCAACGCATCCTTTTGTAACAGTAACAGGGGGTAGACAGACTGGTCGACAGGTTGTGATAGGCTCGACGTGGGGAGGAGCCCCAACAGATGAAATGTTAGGGGAATTTATGCGATAAAATTTTTTATTTACCATAGGATGTTTTGCTTCGGATTATCAATTGCTTCCTTAAGAGTTCCCATAAAGAAATACGCCAAAGCAAAAATACAAAAGACGGCGATTAATCCGAAGTAAGAAACTGGAATTCCCCAGTAACGGCTGCCATAAAGCCAAATGTTCCAGAGCCAGTCCGGTATCCAGGGAGTCACAGCAAACCCTCCTTAATCTATTACGGTAGGTGGAATATCATGAATCTGCTCTGTAAGCTCTTCCAACTTCAACTTAAGGTCCTTGATTACTTTTTCCCTAGTATCCTTGGCGATTAGACGAGCACCGTTAGCGACGAAGGCACCAACCGCTAAAAAAGTAGCTACAGTATTTAGGGCAATTGGGCTCTAAGGTCAAAGACTTTAATGAGGGTAAAGAAATCTTGATTCGGGCCAATAGATTGCTGAATCAAAATGGCCATTCGATAAAAATTAAGAAATGACACCCCAATCCCGTATGTTTATGGAAGGTGGGAAAGAAAACTATGACCTCCGTTGGACCAACATTGAAAGGATTAAGGTTATCCTTGAGCATCTCGTCTGCTTTATCCCGCAGGGCGTCCTCTATACTCTCTATTGTATCTTTATGAGACTCCCAAGCTTCTGGGAACACAGCCTCTAAGTTTTCCGAAAGTTGCTGGGTGGGCGATTGTGGGGGAAATCCAGGATATTCCGGCGGACCAGCCCAAGCCATAACTACCCCTCCTTCTTTAAAATTGCTCAATCATTTGATCCTCAAATAGTCTTTCTGGGTGTCCTTTCTTGACGCCCATCGTATACAAAATTAGCCAATCCCAAAATAATGAATTAACTACAGCAATGGCCGTAGTCACCGGTAAGAAAAAAGCCCAATATTTTTCTTTGCGAGCCTCCTTCAGAGCTTCCCTTTTGGCCTTTAAGTTCTTGAGTTTTACCTTTTTTGACTGAATAACCATAAGGCTGTACCCCCTCTTTATATGGACCAATATTGGGTGCATCAGACTGGGTTTCCGTAAAAGTAAATAGATCAATGTTTCCTAGTAGATAGCTAATAATAAAACCGATTGTAAAGCATATCGGACAATACAAAACGATCGCCCACCACCCGCGCTAGTATTAATGGGCAAAAAGACGGCCGAACTTTTGGAAGTTACAACGGGCGGTCCAAGCCATCGCATTTCCTTTTCCTCCTTCAACCTAGATAAACAAAATTTATTGTGGATAACTTTTTTTATCGATACGGTCTTACCCGTGTTTCATACGGCATAACGGCAGGAGTTGGTGATGCGTGCCTATATTGCTCCCAGTTACTAAGAATAAACCATGTTAAGCCTAGAGCGATTGTGCCGGGGACGACCATCCAAATAAACCAATAAATCGTGATATTCCGCCAAGCTGGATTATTATAGATTGCCGGTATTCCGGGCCCGCTGGGACATCCTACCCCAGGCCCATTTTCACGCTTACGACCAATCCAACCAATCGCTCTTGACATAGACTCACCTCTTTTGCCTCTTCATACCTCATCTTCTTAGTATTCTATTCACATGCAATATTTAGTTAATAAATGAAATATAGTAATATTATGCCAAAATAGTATCCTTTGCATATATAGAATAGTGGGAGTCTTATATTATTTACCAATTACAAGGAGGAGTAAAATGGTCAACAGAGGCAGCTGTTACGGAACAGGGTGTGGCGGAAACTATTGGGGCTGGTGTTGGCCTTGGTGGGGACCCAACCGGCTGGCCCTATGTGGGCTGGCCATATAATGCTAACTGGGGAGGATATGGGTGGCCGCCAGCTCGTTGGATCTGGCCCTATTAAGTCAACATGAAAAAGAACTGCTGGCAACTGCCCAGTAGTTCTCTTTATAGTCACAATAAATGTATCTCTCACTAATAATAAGACTTTATAAGGCATATAGTTTAAAGCCAGCCGAGCACCAGGAAAATCTTCAGTGTTGTTATTAAACCCATAAGCAAGATAGTATAGGAGGTATGCCCATTGGTTTGGGACAGCTTTCGTGAGGATATTCATGTTTATTCCCAGGGCGGGGTTGATCGATGGGTCTACTCAACGTGCAACTTTTGTTCCAACGGCTGTGGATGCTACATAGCTGTTAAGGACAACAAAATTGTTGGTATTAAAGGAAATATCAATTGTCCGGTTAACGCTGGTCGCCTTGGCCCCAAGGGTGAGTGCCAATGGGAATCAAACAATAGTTTAGATCGCCTGACCAGTCCCTTAATCCGCAACAAAGCAGGGACATTGGTCCCCGCAAGTTGGGATAATGCTCTTAATTTAATCATTTCTAAAACGCACCATCAGCTACGTGAGGGAGGACCCGATAGTCTTGGCTTTTATGGCTCTGGTCAATCAATGCTCGAAGACTATTATACTCTGGGCAAGATTTCCAGGGCTGGTTTAGGTACTCATCGCACCGATGCCAATACAAGATTGTGTACCGCCACTGCTGAATGGGCCTTGATTCAAAGTTTTGGTGCAGATGGCCCGCCGGTCGGTGAAGAGGATATAGATCAAGCTCAAGTACTTATTTTTATTGGTCGTAACTCTAATGAGACGAACACCGTACTTTGGGAAAGAGCTCTAAAGTCTCGGGAACGCAACCATGGACGCATCATTGAGATAGACCCACGTAATGACCTGAGTACCCGCTTTGCGGACTTGGATATCAGACCAAAATCCGGGACTAATATCGCAGTACTAAACGGCATTATTCACCTCCTAATTAAAAATAGTTGGCTGGATATATCTTACATCAATAACTACACTATTGGTTTTAACGAGTTAGAAATGGCTGTCCGAACCTATACGCCCGAATATGTGGAAGTGATCAGCGGTGTCCCTGTATGGAAACTACTCCAGGCTGCAGAATGGATTGGTACGGCATCTACAGTGGTCTCTATTTTACTCCAAGGAGTCTATCAAACGATGGATGCTACACCAGCAGCCTCCTTGGTTAACTCCATCCACCTAATTACCGGGAAGATTGGTAAACCAGGCTGCGGACCCTTTCAATCTGCAGGTCAACCCAGTGCTATGTCCAATCGGGAAGTGGGATTTGCCTCCTTTTATCCTGGCTATCGGAATAGCGATAATCCTTATCACCTACAGGAAATCGCTAACCTCTGGAATGTAGATGTTGCTACCCTACCAGTAGGAGCTCACACCCATATCATGGAGATGGTCGATTTAATGGCTAAAGGAAAAATGGGTTTATTATGGGTAATATTCACAAACCCCGTGGTATCTTTACCAAACCGCAACAAGTTTGTGGAAATTCTTAAACGTCGTAAGGTTTTTTTGATCGTCCAGGATCCCTTCCTCAGTGAGACTGCCCAATTTTCGGATGTGGTCTTACCAACAGCGATGTGGGGGGAAAAAGAAGGTACCATGACCAATTTGTCCCGCAGAGTGAACCTGTTACGCAAAGCAGTGCAAGCCCCGTTTGGTCTTCCCTCCGATTTAGACATCCTGATTGAATTCTCCCGACGAATGGGTTTTAAGGATAAGGATGGAGCCCCACTCATTCAGTATACAACTCCAGAAGAATGCTTTAATGAATGGCGTGAGGTTTCCCGAGGACGCCCCTGCGATATGTCAGGTATGTCCTATAAGAAGATCGAAGACATGGGTGGTATTCAGTGGCCCTGTAATGAAACGTTTCCCAACGGAAAAATACGCTTGTATGAAGATGGTCACTTTCCGACAGGAATCGATGAAGCAGAATCCTATGGGACGAACATCATTACGGGACGCCCGCGAACCAGGAGAGAATTTGCCCAGCTAGATGCTAATGGAAGAGCAATTCTTTATGGTGTAGAATGGTCCCCGCCACCGGAGTTACCCGATCACGAATACCCCTTCTACCTAAATACCGGACGAATTGTATACCATTGGCATACCAGAACAAAAACAGCCCGCTCCCCCTTGCTTCATATGGCTGCACCCCAAGGGTATGTGGAAGTTCATCCTGACGATGCCGCCAGGCTTCATATTTCTACAGGTGATAAGGTTAGAGTTTCCAGTCGGCGTGGTTCGATTATTGTTCCAGCCCGGATTACGGATACTGTACTACCCGCGATGCTTTTTATTCCCTTTCATTTTGGATCAATAGCCCAAAATCAAGCGGCGAACGAGTTAACCGTTGATGTTTGGGACCAAGTCTCGAAACAACCTATGTTTAAAATGGGTGCTTGCAAATTAGACAAATTCCATCAGTAAAAAACTAACCCTATCCTACACAATCCTTTCCTGAAACGCTTTGATAATCCTCAAGTGCAGCATTAAAATACCTATGTTTATAAAGATGCCAAAAGGGATTAACCTTGCCTAATTAGGCTATCCTTCTTGGCATTTATTTACAATTTCTTTAAGAAGTTTCTCAAATTTCGTCTTTAGTTGTTTCATCTCTTTATCTTCCAGTTTCTCTCTACCTTTTTCCTTCATTAAAAGCCTTAGACCAAGTTTCGGTTTCTTTGACAACTCTTTTTCGTAATTTCTTTCCTCTATATAGTTGTTTTCCTTCAATTTACTTCCAGATTCTACTAACTCTTCTTTCCCCTGTTCCTTTTTTTCCTCTTTCCCTCTATTTTCTTTTCTGCTTCTTTCTGCCTCTTCTCTTCAAGTTTCCCATCAATCTTTTCCATAGTCTCCTTATGCCCTTCCCATGGAAAAATGCGAATTACTAAAATTTGTTGCTTCATATATAAGCTAAAGCATTACTTTTCTGACAAGATAGAATTAAATTGAGTATTGGTTAAATTTTAATGATGAAACAATCTCAATCCTGTCATAACCATTACCATGCCATACTCATTACACGAATTAACAACAGCTGTATCTCTTACTGAGCCACCTGGCTGTACAATGTGTTTAACACCACTCTTATAAGCACGGTCAATATTATCTCTAAAAGGGAAGAATGCATCTGAACCCAATGTAACATTCTGTAGACCTTTAAGCCAAGTTTCCCTGTCATATGCAGAAAGCCTTTCAGGAACTTCTTCCAACACACCTTTCAGCATATTTAATTCAAATTCTGTGGCATCATTTCTAACAAATAAATCTATTGCATTATCACGTTCAGGTCTTCCTGCTCCTTCTTTGAATTTAAGGCTTAACACCCTAGGATGCTGCTTTAGATACCAGATGTCCGCTTTATCTCCTGCAAGCCGAGTGCAGTGTATTCTTGACTGTTGACCTGCACCACATCCTACAATCTGTCCATCTAAAACATAACACACAGAATTAGATTGTGTATATTTAAGTGTTATCATTGCCAAAATCATATCTCTTTTAGCTTCATCAGACAGATTTTTATTGTCAGTTACTATATTCTTGATGTCCTCAAAACCTAGAATTACATTATTCCTCTTCTGTACAAACTCAATTCCGTAAATGTGCCTTATTTCAATTTCAGAAGGTTCATAGGATGGAGCAATTTCTATGATATTGTATTTCCCACCTTTTTTCTGTTTAAGGATTTCAAGAGCTTCAGTGGTAAAGCCTGGTGCAATTACACCATCAGATACCTCTTTTCTTAAGATAGTAGCGGTTGCTTTATCTACTATATCGCTCAGTGCTGCCCAATCACCAAATGATGACATTCTATCAGCCCCTCTTGCACGTGCATATGCTGTTGCAATAGGTGATAAATCAATATGTTCAACAAAGTACGCCTTTTTTAGTTCTTTATTTAGCGGCAGCCCAATTGCTACTCCAGCAGGACTCACGTGCTTGAATGAAGCAGCTGCAGGCATGTTTAACACAGTTTTTAATTCCTTTACAAGCTGCCATGAATTTAGGGCATCCATAAAATTGATATACCCGGGATTTCCATTTAATACTTTAAAAGGAAAGTCACAACCAACAGAACGAATTTCTGCTGGTTTTTGGTTTGGATTACATCCATACTTTAATTCCAATATCCTCATAAAAATCCTCCTTTAAAATTAAAAACCACCTAGGCAATGTTTATACCCAGGCGGTCGATATTATCACCAATCATGCTCCCTATGGGTACTCCCATCTCCGCCAGTCACATGATTTACACTTCTATTCTCTTTCCATAATAAGTATATAATCTAGAAAAGAAGGTTGTCAATCAGACTGTTTAGATTAGTACACATTTTCCTACGAATGCGTTACAGTTTAAGACTCGAACACACATTTTATTATAACCCATTTCTTCCCATAATCCTACTTATTGTGCAATATTATTATCGCTTGCAAAACGAATTTACCCTTTAATTTAGACCTTGAGTCCGATAACGAGAACTATGTCAAGTTCAAAACACATCCAAACCTGTCTAAGAGGTATGCCTAATAAGTTTCAATGTGCTTTACTTTCCATTAACTACATTTGGTCAATTCCTATTTCCTGCGAAAAATGCCGTCCAACACAAGGTGGGGCGGCAATTTATTGAAGGGTTTAAGAACAATGCGAACTGACTATGGTCCATTATCCTTGAATCCATTCTCATAGGATATTAGAGATTTCACAGCCCAAATAATTCTATCTTTTACTTGCGGTTTCACAATACCAAGTCCTAATAAAGCAACTAACCTACTATATTCAATGGAAATATCTATCCTTGTAACATTATCTGATACTAGTGAAAACATATAGCTATGTATCAGTACAAAGTTTTTAAAGATAAGTCCAGTCATGGTATCAACTGCTATTTCTTTAATAATTATACTTTTATTTTCTGTTTCTTCTATGATCTCTTGAATATACCTAGTTGACACCAAATTTGAACATACTTTTTTGTATCTCTCATCTTCTAAACACGCTTTTATGTTCCTAAAACAACCTTCTATTGGAGCTCTAATATCAACAGTATAAGATATCTTGGTCACGATAAAGTTACCTCCAATCTATTCTTACAACCTTATAATTAATATTTCCTAATGCTCCATGTCTAATCTTAATATTCTGATCTTCTAGTCTAAATACACGTTTCATTAACTTCCCATAATCCTACTTCGGGGCCGGATATTTGCACTGGGTCTCCATTTAGTTTTTCTTTCCTAAAACCCATATTGCGTTAATAAGGACGCAAGCACACAAAAAGCACCGCTTCAAGCGATGCTTCATTTGCCCAAACAGTCCAAAGGCCCGGTATTACAGGACTTTTATGTGTTTTAATCATCATAATGAGTTATGTTTTGGTGGAAGCGAGGAGATTTGCACTCCTGTATCGAAGAACTGCCACAAAAGCATCTACGCGTGTATCCTTTAATTTAAAGTTCGCCGGTCGTGACTCCTAAAGGCAAGGATTCATGTCAGGCTAGCTCGATCATCTTAGCTAATGTCTCCGAGCATTGACATTAGAGCGTCCTACTAATTTGACACCCTGACCCTTCATCGTAGGTTCTGAAGGCAGGATGCTAGCAGCACTTAGGCTGCTAGAGCGTAATTATTTTCGTTAACTATTTTTGTCCACCGTTTAACGAGACCAGGTGGAATCTCGACGCGCAACTTTTGTCACCGTTTCCCCGAGCGAATCTAAAACGCCCCCGTTAAATATTACTTTCACAGTATAACATAGTTAAGTTTAAAGCCAAGTATATCTATATGGTTTTGCTACATTATTATGGCAAATCATTTTACTGGTCAAGTGAATAACTTCTATTTATATAGTTCCATAAATAAAGGTGCTACTGCGGTAGGCTTTATGTCAATTCTTTGCCACACATTTTCCACGACATAAGGTTCTACCTTTAACCAATTATCTAGCTCCGCTCTTGAAGGATAGTCTACGATCATCACTGAGCCAATCATCTTACCTTCATCATCAAGTAGAGCGCATCCATATAAGTGTTCTCCGGATTTGAATCGTTTTTCTACCGATTTTAAATGTTCTTCCCTTGCGGCTAATCTTCTTTCTAATGCATTTTCATCAGCTCCATCATAAGCTGTAACTATGTATTGCATTTTTTCACATCCTCTATTAAAGCAGCCTTTTATTTTATACCTACGATTTTACCTACAAAAAATAAGAATGACCACAGAATAAATGATACCCCACTCAATCCCATTTAGTCATTTAACGAATTAATTCCTTGTTCTTTAAGTCTCTCTAATGCATCTTTCATTGCTTTAACTTGCTCCGTTGGGTGTCCTTGCCAAATCGAAACTTCTCCTATAACTCTAAATGGTTCAGTGGAACGATAAGATTTAGTTGGGTTACCTCGAAATTTTTTGTCTGTTAAATCTGGGTCGTCTTCAATTTTTCCTGTTGGTTCTACTAAATAAATTCTTTCTCTTCCTTCACCAATAGCGAGTTCAGCACCCCAAATTGCAGCATCTAATGTTGCAGACAAGAAAATGTATTTCGCATTTTTTCTCTGCCCATAGTTTGAGTTGTAACCAACTTCAATCAGGTCCCCAACTTTTAAATCTGCCTTTGTTCCATGAAAATAAGTTTGAGCGAATGGCGTTGCCCCTTGTCCGCTTTGATTTTGTTCGTTATTTTTTCGTTCCATTGTCATATTCCTCCAATGTCTACCTACTTTACCCCCTAAGTCCACGGAAACATATCCATTTTCACCAAAACCACAACATATAGTGTTGATACGACTGAGATTACACACTATATCGTGGTGTGTTTTCTATTGAGGAGAACTACCGTCTCTATGTGTGTCTGGGCAAAGAAGTGATACTAATACGCGGAAATATGGATTTTGCGCAAAGGTGTGCCCCTAAAAGTGAGGGGGTCGTCGAATTAATGATGTTTATACTTTTACGCGTTAATCTTCAAACTTGCTGTATGGCAAATCCATGGGCAACTAAATAGTTTTGTATATTGTCCCTGGAACTCCGTCCGGCTAGTTCGATCTCTCCAAGTAGCAACCTGGAGAGATCTCGTGTTTTTAGAATCTTCAATGATTAATCGGTTTCAAGCGAGGCTTCCATTGCTACCAAAAGCAAGGGTTGCAATCCCCTTTCAAGAGGGGCTTCCATTACTACATTCCTGTGTAGGATGCGAGAACTCTAGTCATTAAATCGTTGCAATCCCCTTTAAAGCGGGGCTTACATTGCTACCTTGCCTTGACTTTTTCATCTGCTGGGAACGTTATGTACATTGAAGGTCACCTCACGGTTTTATTTCAAAACTTATACAATACTCTCTCATCTAACATTAATTTCTATGTACTTGATACATATAGCTTAGTTAATACTCCCCGCCCTTTACTCCTAGTTTACTGTTACTTGAAATGAATTTCTGTATTTGAACCCTTCCCCATTCCTCATCTGGTTCAGTAGCATTGGTAAAATCTCCTGAAGTATACTGACTAATCACAGAAACCCAGAAGGCATGAGCTTCTTCTGCACTAGAGATTTGACGCACCTGCCATTTTCCCGGGTACTTATCGAACACCGCAAAAGCAATCTTTCTTCCCAGTCCTTTGTTTCTCTCGGTAGGGATAACGTAAAATTCCGCGATATCCAGTCGTTCTTTGCCTGTATCCACTACTATGAACCCTGCAGGCGTACCATCGGATAATATCCAAAGGTAACCAGGGTGTGTTGGGTGAATAGATGTTACATCATATAACCCTCTAGAGTTAGGCCTCTTACCAGTGAGTGACGAAAAATCTGCTTCATAGTGCTGTGACAGGTTAAAGTAACATTCAAAATTTGAATTATCAATAGGGATAAGCATTTTCCCCTCCAAAATAAAGCGATTTTCATAAATTGAGCTAAAAACCTTTATGCAGTTACATTACTCCTCATCGTTAATTCAATACTATTTCTGACAAATAAGTTAAAAGAAACTTTGTCCGCTAATCAGACGACAGATAAGTTGAATACCCAATAGACATGGACAGAAATATATTTTACAACACACCTTAACCGATTGGATTTGCCTTATAACAGCCCATTCATGATCAATATCCTTACCACAACTATATTCCAAATTGACGGCGAAACATGCCGAAAAGGTGACTTGAGGACAAAAATTCCCTACACTTTGATTATGTAGGGTAGCATGTCTATTGGAATTTATTCAATTTGCCCACGGTATAAAATGTGAATATAAGCCTCAACCCACCCAGCACATCCCTTAACTGCAACAGACTCCTCTTAACCAAGCAGCATTACGCCCTTCCCTGATCTGAGAATGGGCGGGCTTAAGTTCACCACCACTACTTGTAGTTATTTTTTGGCCCTTTATCCATCAATATTTCAACGTTTCCGTCCAAGCCTATCTTAAGCTTTGGTCGGTTTTCCGAATTTGGTTTACTATAAAGTTCGACAGCATTGATAACTACCCCATCTGGCGTGTTTAACAATATTCCAGGAACGCATGTGTAAATTCGATTGTTTTTATTGGCATTCTCAGAGGAAATAGTCACCGATGTTCCCTGATGATTATCAATGCACATCGATACTTTATAACGATGAAAGGAGCCTGTACCATTTGATTGAGCTGAATAAGCGACAGGTACGACGGCTAGAATATTATCGTTTAAACGAATTTTAATAGTCTCAGTCTTAACAGAACTCCAGTTTCGTCCAACATCACCCAAATGCTCAATCGCTCCATTGTCAAACCGACTGAGAGGTGGTACGCCATTGGCTCCAAACATCGCAACGTCAACCTGTTTACCATTTTTCGTTAATACCAAAGCGTATATATCATAGTCGGTACCCGTATTCCAAGAAACGGATGCAGTAATTTCAGGTGTTTTTTCAATCAATATCGGCTTTTGCCCTTTGCTCAAATTAACTTTGCCTTTCGTCTTTTCAAGGTTTATGGACGACATAGGCTTTTCTATTGGTTTAGTAGGTGTTGTAACAGGTGTCTCAAGGAATGTTTTTTGAATAGGCTGAGAGGCCTTAACTTGGCTTTGCCCTGGTGAATCAGCGACTTCAACACCATAATTCTTACATAATCCATCAAGTCCAGAATCAAATCCTCGCCATATTGCTCGTGCCTTAACCTGACCATTTCTTAAATACAGTTCACAAACCACGATTCCATTTTCATTATTAAAGGTCGAAGCCACGAGTTTTATTACGTCACCTCCGGCCTGAATTTCCGCTCGGAGATTCTTTACATTCGTAAAACCAGTGGAATTATCCTCGGTTAGCGTGACGGCTATTTTTGTAATCCCTGTGGGGGCCTTACTTAAGTCAAACTCCATTTTGTGATGTTTCGTATTGCCTGAATCATAGGGAGCATGAAATGTAGCCACTCCAGAAGGCCCTTTAGGTTGATTGTAAAAGACTATCCCACTATCACCTTGTACTTTGTCGTTATCGGATAATAAAAAAGCCGTTAGTGAGACATCAGTCTTATGAGATATGTCATGTGTTACAATAACAGCTCCATAAGACGAACTAAGCGTTAGATTACCACCCATAATAAGATCTTTGTTCATAATCTTTCCACCTTAACATTTCATTTATATTTATGAAGTTTTGCATAAGACAACAAAAACATGCCACGTAGAAAATTAATAATTTTCAATAGCTATTTCCTAGTCCTAATTATCTACAGATTTATTCGTTCATTTAACTTCGTAGTCCTTCTTTGCCTTTGGTTTCAATTATAAATTTTACACGAAAATGTACCGCTAATACCTCATGGTTTAGGGTGCTCGATTGCTAATCATTCAATTCTCTAGGGGAAATGAATTATATATAACTCAACCCCACCTAGCACATCCCTAAACTACCACAGTTCCTTCTAAGCAAGCAAGTTACGCCCTTCCCCTTAGTCTTGGGATGAGGCGGGCAACCAATTATTTTGCATCTTTCAAATATTCAACACTTCTTTTCATGCATGAACGGTACATAGGCAGCCATAGATTGGACCTTGGCGACCAGCTTGCACACTTATGGGACAAACAGCATATTTATAAATGTAAACTCAGTCTTTCACTTCTAATGTCATAAGGGGGTGATATCTATGAGCGATAACCATCACCATCACAGTAATATACTTGTCATTGGTCTTGCACTCATTGCATTCATTGCAATTATTTTACTTTTGTTAGTACTGTTGTAGGGACAGTTTGGGCTAGGACAAATCTAATCCTAGCCCTTTTCTACGCATAAACACTTGTCCTCTGAACTCAACAAGGCCGCCCGACTTTCAAACAGGAGGCCTTAAATTTATACTTAATAAACAATCCAATAACCATGCAACATCATCACGACAGAGTAAACAACCAAAACAAGCCACAACGAGCAAGCAACAAACTTACGCGATCTATCCCTTATCTCCCAAAGCACAAAACCCAGCATCACTGGAATCGACAACTTGACGATCATAAATGTTATTGTGTTTTCTTCAATTAGCCATCGCATCGCAGGATTTACTTCTTCAATTGCGCCATGTCTTAGACCCCAAAGTGTTAGAGTGGCATCCAGTAGACTTAGGATTAAGAATACTATAGAACTGACGATGATTGCTTTATCTCTTGATCTCAACATATTACTCTCCATCTTTCATTCATCGTCACTACTTCGAAAAAACCGACAAAGGTTAGAATCCCACTTCCAACCAGTTCGATCTTTGGCATTGCTGGTTAGAAGTTTAGTCAAAACATCATGCTCTGATTCAATTAAAGCAGTCTTGAACCACTCTTCATAGGTAATATTGAGCGATTCGCATACTGCGTCAAAACGGGATTTTACTTTTTCATCGGCCGGGAATGTTATGTACATAAAAATCACTCCGATATGCGTTTCGATTGGTTAATTACTTCATGCGCCTCAATAACTCCATTACGAACAGCCGCTTTAATGATCATATAAAACACTAGCATGCTAATACCCCATAGAATCAGACCGAAGAGTACATCCATATTAACACCTCCACTTGATCTAAAATGAAATTGTAACAGCGAGCTTACAAATGTCCATCTCCTTGTATCCTCTGGGATTATTTTTCATCGTTATATCACCAGCAGATACGTTACGAGCAAGTCCCGAATAATGTTTGCAGACCCCTTTACTTGAGAAGGTAGCTAATTCACCTTCTGGCTTGACGCAATACTTACATAACCCCAGGCATCGACACCTAAAAACAGATATGCTAGCGAGGTACTTTTGCATATCTGTCATAATGTATTGTGGTAAGCTGTCTTCTCCCGCGATATCTACCAACTTGTCGTTAATGTATGTTACGACTACTGACGCAGGATATTGCTTGTACGCCAACCGGAATTCTACAGTATTACCATTCTTCCTTTTTAAATCTTGGATAGCCCAATTCTTTGCTGCCATTACACTACCAACTTTCTTAAAATTAGCTCATATACAATAATTCTTTATTTCCTGCTAAATTCCTCCAATTTGACAAGCCTAATATTTTCCAAGCAAAATAAAAACGCTGAATCATTCAGCGTCTAACGGATTAATTTTCAATTTCATCATCCAAGATAAACATTCTCATTATGCCATTCTAGATAATTTTTGTCCGGTAGTTGCTCTTTTCACTCAGGTAAGATAATCAACTTCATGCCATGATGAGCATAGTATTCCTTACCATTACCAAAGTCTTCTTTTATTCTATGGCTAACTTCAACGTTAAGATTCTTATCAACGGTTATATATCCTCTATCAAACAAGATGTGAAAATCTCTTCGTAAAAGTAATCCATTGCGTATCTCATGGTCCATCTATACTGTAGGGCTGAATATGTGCTGCCTCCAAGACCGGTAATGTTTTTTCTCCAGTGATTGCGCATCGTCGTTGGTAAGCATCTGTAATTAGCACTTTGAATGCTCCTTGGCCATTCGCGGTTTAATTATCTGGTCTTTTCCGTAACGATTCTGAGGGCTGGCTACCCCTGATTGTATAATGCTTTGGAATCTAAGCTTTTCTTGCACCTGCTCATAAAGCATTAAGCCAATCGTATCTAGGGTATCATATGTTTTACCTTGAACTATATTACGATTCCAATCTTTCGGAACTGGAATCCAGTCTTGTTCATCAAAATAAAATGGTACGGAGAGAATAATATATCCTATGTATGGGTCAGGATTAGATAATCGATTCGTCTTTTTGTATTTGTAAATACGATTGTTGAGTTCAATTAAACTCATTGCTCCATTAGCAATGCCAAATGCCTCCCAGGCTAGCGAAGATGGCAAAATGGAAAACTTCAGAAAGAACCCTCCACCTACGATATAATATTTGGGGCTATGGAGCTTGAACAAAAAAAGGTCGCCTTCATCCAGAGCCTTAAAGTTTGTCCGGCCTCCAGGTTTCCAAAAATTCACCTCATCTGGATTTGCTTGTTTTAGAGTATTAAACCAATCATAGTCAGTGATCCCTACGTACATCTTCACAAAAATCGCTTCCTACCGTTAATTCATAACATCAAGATAGTACCTTATTCCAATCGCGGGTAAGGTCCTCTTAGCAATATCAAAATATACCATTCCAGAAAATCGACCCTTTGCGATGACTCACAATTAGCAATGATTAATTAACTGATATTTAGGAAAGCTGGTTTCCTTATGAATAACAGCTTCTTTCTCATCATTAAAGCTTAACCATCCACCATCACGTTTCAAATGTCCTAAACCTTTATAATTTGTCTCCTCCTTCTTTATCCAGTATATACAACAATCATCAGTATGTAATGTACACGTTCTTAATGGTTTATCGACATTGAGCCAAACCATTAAGAAGTTCCCACCCTTTACACTTTGGTAAATTATTCAATATCAAGAATTACTTGGGCACTACGTATTTTGCTAACTTAACTCCTTTGTTTAATTCAGTCTTAAATGATTCCTTTATCCCAGATGCCTTAATAATATCTGTAACTTTTAGATTCTCGCCAAGAATAATTGACGCATATTTTACTCCGAATAAATGAATATTTGCAACCTGATATCCTGCCGGTGCATTGTCATACATTTCCCTTAAGATTCTTCCTAGTTCACTTTCAGTCATATTAACTAAACCCCCACCTTTTTAGCGCATTTACTATGCAAAAGTTCTATAAACAACTATATTCCAAATTGACGGCGAAACATGCCGAAAAATGAATAATGCACAAAAAATAACCCTACATTTCAGTAATGTAGGGTAGCATGTGTTATAACGATAATTTAATTAGAATTTACCCCACCCCTGTACATCTCATAACCACTTCAGTACTTCTTAGCCAAGCTAGGTACGCCCTTCCCTTTATTTAGGATGGGCGGCTGATTTCAGAGGGGAACTAAGAATAAGTAGTTGAGTTTTGTGACCCTTTCAGGCACTTAACATAATATATACGCAATAGCAATCCAGATCACCCTTTTTACAGAAGGAGAGCCGGGCAGCTCTTTTCTATTTCTTCAAACTCTTAAGTTAATGAAGTTATTTACTTTTCTTGTTCCCAAATCGTTCGTGGCATTAAGAAATTATATTGAGAAAGTACTTACTATCACTATCTATCTTGCACTATTTTAGTATAATAATAATATACATATACCATAACAAATACTTATAGGTGAAAGGAGGCTTCATTCTTTCTTAGATTTTATTACACGCAGTGGTAGGATTTTATAAAAGTCAAGGTCAAAACCCTTTACACTAAAAGGCAAGCTTTTTACTTTAAATGAGTCCTACAATTAAAAAGGAGGGAATTCCATGAGTAAAATTGTTATTAATGATGATGAGTATATGGATTGTTGGGTTGTATACTATGCCGGCTAGAAAAGTATCTATTAGGGTTCTACGGAACTTATCCCAAAAGGTCGCCTAAACTAATATATAGGTGACCTTTTTTATGTAGCCTCAAGGGTAGACACGGGGAAAGTTCATGCGTCCAACAAAAGTTGGGATATCCAACCACCCTCCAAAAGGAGTATACGTATTCTCCACTTGCCAGAATGTAAACCTCCAATTCTACAAACTCATCCCACCCAGAGCATCCCTTAACAACCTCAGAGCTTCTTTACCAAGCAAGTAAACGCCCTTCCAAATGGCCACTTAGTTCATTTTGAGTCGTTTTTTCTTACTACTGAAATTTTCTAAAGGGCAAAATACATCAAACCCATTTTGGAGGTCCTCAGTAACCAAATTCCAAAGCGCTAGGCCCAATTCATGATAACACCATACTATGTTCTCATACTCTGAAAGCGAATCAGGAGAATAGGTCTGAAGTGATATGGGTACTTCATCTATCATTGAACGAAACAAATCAATGGCGGGTTGATACTGTTTGATTACGAAATAAGGCCTTGGCCAAATTAGCCCTATTAACCCAAAATTCATATCTATTAATAACACTACTCATTGCCGCTGGATAGTTCTCTATAACGTAATTTACCCACCGATCATATTCTGCTTTATCCAATCCATACAAACCCCCTAATTTTAATATTCTATTCCTGCATGCCTGCTATCTCCGAAGAAATTACTGGAAGCTAGTTTACATAAGGTTATACAAGTTCTAAAACCACAAAGGAGAGTAAATTAATTACACATCACTATTAAAGTCTCTACTTGTGAAATGAGTATAATATTTTTGTTCTTAACTGTAAATAATTTTCTAAAAAACCAAAATTTTAATTACACAATCCTATAGCATAATAAGACCATCAATATCTGCAACGAGATTTCAATCCACGCCCCCATATAGGGAGCGACTGGAGTTAAAGTTCGAAAAACCCTTAAATCCTTTGAATTAGATAAAGATTTAAATGTAGGAGGAAAAACTCACACTCTTAATAACCCTTATCTTATTGTTATTCAAGAAGCTGTTAACTTAAGACCTGGCAGTGCTTACGCCTTTGAAGGGCGTTTGGAGTCTGCGGATTTAAATTCACTGGTTTTAGAGAACATCAAATTTATACGAGCACCGCATATTTTGATAGCACAGGGAAACAAATCAACTCAAATGATGAGATCGAGCCGAATAGCAAATGGTATGTCGTTTATCTAGGGACTCCTGACGAGGGCCAAGGAGACATTTCAACTTATAGCTTTGCTTTCGAAAAGACAGTTCTTCTAGATATGTGGTATAGCTATGTTTTAACAGCATCTACGAAGTAGACAAACTCTATAATTATTATAGATGGGAGATTAACAGTGAATAAGCTATTTAAAATTTTAGGTGTAACTGCCTTAGTAATTATCGCTATTTATGCGGGGATAAACTATTACTCCTACCAATCCTTTAATGGAACTCTAACTTCAATCGAGGTTAAAGATATTAAACTAAAAAGCGAAAACCCCGATAAAAATGGTCGTGTAGAATTGACCACACTTATCAACGGTAAAGGTAATTATTTTATTACAGACAGCTATATTATTGATAAAGAAACTTGGGAAACGCGAGGAAATGAATCAGAAAGTGCTTTTGCAAAGAAAAGAGGAGTTGAAGTTTTTGACCTCTATGCACTAAGTGGTCGCAGTATGAGGGATAATCAGCAGGAAATCATAGCATCAACTCAACTTGACCCAAGAATTTATGGAAAAAACCCAAAGCCTGATGTAATAGCTGGAGATTATTACGTAGTAGCTACCGCAAAGTCAAGAAATACCGTTGTCTCGAATGTTTTTACCATCACTGAAGAAATGGTAGCTGAACTTATGAATGGTGAAAAAGTTCTTGCTCAAAAAGATGAGGAAGAACGAGATCAACGAGCAGCTGAAGAAAAGAAAAAACAAGAGGAAGTCGCAAGGAAAAACGCAGAAGCCCAGGCCGCCTCGGACGCCTTTGAAAAGAACCGAATTAAGGTAGTTTCCAAAATGGATAACATGTGGGTGTACTCAGCCTATGTTGAGGCCGGAAGAACTCTTCGGATTCAAGGTAGTGCTGAGGATGTCTTAGGAATTATTATTAAGAGTGAATCAGGACAGACGATTTATCAAAACGTTGTTAAAGGTTCATACGACGAAACCTTAACCCCTAGTAGTAAATACAATGGAACTTATACGGTTCAATTTACGTTTATCAGAACAAAACAGTACTCTTGGGACATTGACGTTTTATAAGGAGAAAACCTCCTAAAGGTTTTTTACCAAACTTGAACCTTATGACAATAGCACCAGCATTCTTATCAATAAGTACGCTGGTGCTAAAACACGCTAATCTCCTCTTGTCATTTCGCCATTTGCGGTTAACCTGCTAGTCACCCAATTTGAGTGTACCTTTATAATAAGTCTCTTTGACATTTCTGGCTTTTTCTTTAGCCCAAATCTCCAGCCCCATCTTTTTGATCAGACATAAATTAAACACTTTTGTATTATGCGGCCTCTGGGCTGCTTGGTCAGCATAGGGATGCAAGTAGTCACAGGGAAAATCAGCACAGTCGCAGCAAAAGCTGATTTCTTTTTCTCGGATGCATTGATAAACGTAACAAGGCTTGTTTCGACCAGTAGCGGCAATTACTCCGGCTTCGTTACGGCAGCCGTGGCAAACAGCTTTCTCTATTGGAACATTAAGCCTAGCGGCGATCATCTCCCGCAGTTTTTCATTGTTATTTGCCAGATAAACGGGGCAATTAAAGCAGTCCAATCCACAGGGTGCCGTCATGTTTTGATAGTCCATACTTACATACCTCCTTTATTTTTTGAATATCTTCGCCATCATGGAAATATTTCCCTTTATTTTCACTAGAGTCCGATAACGAAGGCTAAATAAAGTTAACGACATACCAGAAACGCAAAAAACACCAAAATCAGGCTTGGCTTGAGGGCCAATTGTGGTGTTTTCATATTTGGCGTTTTACGTGTTTTTCAATAAAACTGTCATCTGCCGAATACTCGTAAATGCTTCAATTATCGGTGCAGTCTGTTTCGTCAATGCCACCGGTTTTCATTTACTTCACTAAGACTTGCTGGTCCCAAATTTCGAATTATTGATAAGTCCTTATCAGTAAGAAGCAACAATTCCCCCACTGTCTCAATGTGGGCTCCGTAGAGGGCCTTAAATGATCTTGGGGTAAGATTTAGTATCTCGATTCCAGGGGTTCTTGCAGACCAGCAACTATTCTTCTCACGATTCTCTACGACTTTCGTATCACTATTTAGCTTTTTATATTTGATCCAGAATCTATCAAGCGGCACATTGAGCACCCTAGCCAATTTACTGGAAACCCTAAGGCCGGGCAATTTTCCATGTTCAAGTGCCCAGATATAACCTGGTCCTGTTCCAGCAAGTTCGGCAAGAGCATCTAATGTAAGACCCTTTTCTTTACGTAGACGAGCAAGTTCCTGGCCAGGTTTCATAGTTGGTCACCTCCGAGAGTGATTACCATAGATTTCTATGAATAATGGGAAATTCCTGTTACATCCGATATAAAAACCACTTGCATTCTGCGACTTATATTTCAACTCGAAGTTTTTCATCAAACCATTAATTACTCCCTGGCAACCAAAGATTAGCTCGCGAGAACCAGAGGATTTATCCTCGCTCCGGGTAAATATCTTATCAATACGAACAACGATTGTCTCCTCCTCTTCCATGACCCTATATTTCTCAGGACGTATGATTCCTTCTTTAGAGTGTACTGTAATTGTCTCGATCGGCTTCATAAGTACCTTCATGTCAGCCACACTTTGCCCAATCTCCGGTGATGCATTCTATACATCCGCCAGCATGAATAAGCTTATTCCGACATACGGGACATTGATTATGGGCAATTAACCAGGCCTCACAAGGCTCAAGACAATAAGACTTTCTGTTACAATCAGCGCATACATCGTTCACTTAACCTACCCTCAGTACATGCATTTGGTTATGACCGAACCTATGTTCTATATTATAACCACATAGTGTAAGGATATCAATGTAATAGTTTGCTAAGGAACCATTTGCTAATGTATTCAGACTACTTAGATAATTATTTGGAATTTTTAGAGGATATAATGCAGGAAATTCAGTATTAAAATCTGAGAATATTGTAATAAAGCACGATAACTCAACAAAGTAATGTCTTATTAGCCTTGAGTTCGTTCGTTAGTCAAGTATCATGGCATGTCTTTGCGACATAATTAATAAGGGAGCTCCTTTTCACTTCATTAGGTGAGAAAGAACTCCTTTTTTATTCAAAAAATATTACCATCCAATAACCATGAAGCATCATCACGACAGAGTAAACAACTAAAACAAGCCACAACGAGCAAGCAACAAACTTACGAGATCTATCCCGTATCTCCCAAAGCACAAAACCTAGCATTAATGCAGCGATAACTTGACGATCATAAATGTTATTGTGTTTTCTTCAATTAGCCATCGCATCACAGGATTCACTTCTTCAATTGCGCCTTGTCCTAGCCCCCAAAGTGTTAGAGTGGCATCCAATAGACTTAGGATTAAGAATACTATAGAACTGACGATGATTGCTTTATCTCTTGCTTTCAACATATTACTCTCCATCTTTCATTCATCGTCACTACTTCGAACGAACCGACAAAGGTTTTCATCCCACTTCAGACAGTTGGTCTTTGGCATTGCTGGTTAGCAGTGTCGTTAATACGTCAAGCTCTGATTCGATAAAGCCGTCTTGAACCACTCTTCATAGGTAATATTGAGCGATTTACATACAGCATCGAGCCTTGCCTTTACTTTTTATCTGTAAGTAATGCTTTGTACATTTAAGAAAATCAATCAATGAGGCAATATGTTCCTCTTTGAACCCTTTCTAAGACACGGAAATAGTCTGGGACTGATGATGTCCCATTTCCTCCATGAGACAATGGAACCATATCAGCCATCTGTGTGCTGAAATCCTTCCACTTATCCCCATAATTTGCAGTGACCCAATCTTCAATTTCTCGAATTGTACGTTTCCCGCCTAACCCTTGAAACGCAGCGATGATCGCCTCGGCCTGAGTTATCATAGATCCCCTCCCAAATGTTCTTGCAATCGGATTTCGCTAGTAAAGTCATACTTTCTTATACAAGTACAAACCGTATTAAAGAAAACCTACTCCGCCAGCTTAAAATAATGAAGGCATAACGGCACAAAGTAATCTGCCATTGCATTTCCTTCTACTGCTCCATGACTTATTTAACTAAGCAACGAACGCCAGTTCCCTTTCTACCTGATTCCAAACAGGCATTGTCCGATTTGCATAGCGCCTTGCTGTGATCCCCTGATGCCCATCGGTTGATAAGACCAGGCTCCATAATCAAGGGTCTACACATAGAGATATAGTCTACATCTCCGGTCTCTACGAGCTTTTCAGCTAGCTCATAGGAACGTATTCCCCCAACCAGAACTAGCGGAATAGGTATTTCACGTTTAAAGACACGGGCTTCATTTCTAAAATAGGCCTCTCTTTCGAGCGAATTAACCCCTGTCCTGCTGGGTCCCAACGTGCCAGTTTTGATCACACCACCGCTCAATTCAATTGCATCAACACCAGCGTTGGCAAGTCTGTGTGCAACCTGAAGAGAATCGTCCAGACTTAGGCCATTTTCAATAAAATCCTGACAGTTGAGTTTTACCAGGATAGGGTAGTCATGCCCAACGGTTCTTCGTATCGCTTGGATAATATGCAGATGTATTCTAGAACGATTATAAATGCTTCCTCCATATTCATCCTGGCGCTGATTAAAAGCAGGAGACAGGAATTGACTTAGAAGATAACCATGCGCCGAGTGAATTTGAATGCCATCAAAACCTGCAACTTTAGCCCTTTCTGCAGCCTCAGCATAAGCCTCAGGCAGCTCCTGGATGTCTTCAATCGTCATTTCCCTGACGGATGTATTAGTTAAATCTTTTGCAAGGGAAACTGCCAAGGCTGTCTGCCCGGTTAATTGCTCCGAGGCAAATCTTCCTGCATGCGCTAACTGCATTATTACTCTGCCGCCTGCAGCGTGGACCGCCTCAGTCATTTCTTTGAAGCCGGGAATAAGACTGTCGCTATATGCACCCAATTGATTTGGGCTCGCTTGTCCAACTGTACGAACATAAGAATGACCAGTGATGATCAGCCCAACTCCACCCTTGGCTAGTTCTACCATTGCCTCAATTAATGCGGATGTAACGGCTCCATCAGGACTTGCTAGCCCTTCGCAGGTTGCAGATCTTATAAAACGATTAGGAAGGTTTAGGTGCTTTATGGTCGTTTGGTCAAATAGTGTCTTCATTGGAATCACCTCTGTTTTATCATCGGACAGACTATAAAAGCTTTTAACTTAACTACAAATCAACAACTCCACCCACCCAAGCACATCCATCAACTACGCGCCTCTTTACTAAGCAATTAGACGCCCTTCTTCCTTCCTTGATGCTTGGAACGGGTAGGTAATCATTATTAGCCGATATATCACTACAAACTTAACTCCTTCAACACTCCTACTAAGATTCTTTATGAGTTTGGCAAATTCCTCCATGGAATTATTGTGGGCAAGAAAAAAGACGCTCATTTAAGCGTCTAAAACATTGATCTGAACAAAGGTTTATAGCTCAACTTGAATTCCAGAGATTCACCCCACCCAAGCACATCTCTTAACTACCTCAGTACCTCTTAACTAAGGAACGTTACGCCCTTTCCTGATCTCAATAACTGCTTTTTCCTGATATACTCTTTATCGACCATTCCTAACATATCCTTTCCCAAAGTACGCTGGGTTGTCTAGGCAACTTCAATGATACTGGATTAGGCTTTTAGGGTAATCAATATTTTATTGCACAGGATTATCCTTATCAAAGACAAACAACTCTTTGCGGTACATATTCTTATCTACCTTTCTATTTTTACTAACGATTAAACTACGTTGCACCATTAGCTTACTACTACCGCCAATCAGGATATAAGTCCGTCCTCCGGTCACGCCAGGTTGTTACGGAGCCTCTCTCCCGCACTTCATATAGAAGTTGTAGATCGAGATCTGCAGTTATGACCATATCGTTATTAATTTCCCCTTCGGCCAAAATACCTTTGGGAGGAAACGGTATATCATTGGGGGTGATAATTGCAGCTTGACCAAAATTAGCTCGCATAGATTCAACAGTGGGAAGTGAACCTACCGTACCTGTAACCACTACATAAACTTGATTCTCAATTGCTCGAGCGTGACATGTATAGCGAACCCGGTGAAAGCTATGCTGGTCATCTGTACAGGAAGGACAGAAAATAATATCCGCCCCTCGCGCCTTAGCCATCCGAACAATTTCCGGAAATTCAATATCGTAGCAGGTGAGCATAGCGATTTTTCCCTTCTTCGTGTGAAAAACCGTTAGATCATCACCTGCTGCCATATTCCAATCACTAACCTCCTCTGGAGTAATCTGAAGTTTTTTTTGGGTTGCAACCTTCCCGTCAGGGTAAAACAAATGGGCAACGTTATACAATTTATTGCCCTCTCGCAGTACATGGGTTCCTCCGATTATATGAATATTTGTCCGCATTGCTAATAAAACAAAAAGCTCTGTGTACTGTTCAGTAAAATCCGGTAGTTTGCTAATACTCAGAGAATCCCCTAGTTCATCCCCAGTTGACAATAACTGGGTTGTAAAGAACTCCGGAAAAACTAAAAAATCTGCCTTAAATTCCTCTGCTATCTTGACATAATGCTGGCACTGGTCAGCAAATTCAGTGAAGTTATTAATTGTATGTAGATGATATTGTACCGCGGAGACCCGTAGTTTCATTGGTCTAACCTCCCCTATATATCTTGTGCTTTTCTTAGTTTTGTCTTACATTCATGAAAGCTAATTTTTCTACTAAAGGGAATGAAAAAAGGATATATTTCTAAGTAATTTCCACATATTTCCTCCAATTCCTCCGAGTATCTTTTAAACAATCAATAAAAAAACAAGTCATCTGTATTTGACCTTTCGAATCTTCAACCGACCTCGTGTTCTGTAGGTTCTGCAGTACCAACTCACCCTTATAGTTTAAGATTTCAACAAAGGTTGATACATCCAGGATATTGATGATTCGATATCTGCCGCGGTTATGCCCTCAATACTGCAAAGCGTGCCCACAATGTCGACGCAGCCTCATCTTTGTTTTCTTCCCGGCATTCACATGGATCTTCATGATTTCGGTACTCAACTGTACGCCTTCTGTTTCCTTAATTTCTGGCAAGGTATTGTTTTTCGCCATAAAATCCTGTTTCGACTCATGCACCGTTGCTTCTTCCGGTCTTTCCTTTAGAAGAATCTCTTTGCCGATGTAGTTGTGGTTTCCTTTAAAAACTTATCTTCATTTTTGGTAACAAAGGTGAGTTCAGTGTAAACTTCATCGACGGTTTGCTTAGTATTGCAAAAGATCATACAACTGTCCGGTTTCCAACCATCGTTAGATCTCGACACTCCAGGTGACTTGCCCGAAGTGTTGCGCTGATTTAATGTAAGTTTAAGAATATTTAAGAGTAAAGGCTACAAAGTATAAATTAAGTCCTCCAGAGCACGTTTAGGTACATGATGAACTCCTTGCTGATCTCTCTTTCTAATTTAACACAAGAGAACCGTCCCCCTGTGTCTCCCGAACTCGTAGCCATGTCACAGCTCAAAGACCCTTGATGCAGCAACTCTCACAAAGGCCCCCACCGTTACCGATGGGAGCGGAGTATGTATGGGATAGCGTCTACGCGTATGTCCTTTATTTACCGGACGACGAGATGGCCCGTTTTAAAGCCTAGGATTAAAAAAACGGAGTACATCTACATTTGGCGATGTACTCCATAGAATATCTCGAGGAAAGTTACGTAAACTTTCCTTTCTCTAGCCGAACCAGGATAATTGATGGGAGCATATTTTGTAATGTTTCCATAAAGTGAATTACCTTTTAGGTACGATCCAAATATTAGCTTATCGAGCATATCCAGTACTTCTTTATTTCCACTAGTCGCTAGTGTTTGATGTTGATTTCTTACGTGCACGGAAACATAAAACAGAGTGTTAAATACTCCCAAAACCCTAGAAACCTCTGATACCAAGCTATTTCCACTCTATCAACGAGACACACTTTGGTGGGACATCTAACTCATAACCAACCCGCCATCAACATATAACGTCTGACCCGTCATAAAGCGGCTCCAATCGGATGCCAAGAACAAGACCGGTCCAGTAATATCGTCTGGTGACGCAATTCTGCGGAGCGGAGTTTGGGCTATCAGCATTTCTTTAACTTCTTCTTTCGTGTCGCGGCTGGCATCCGTTGGATACACTAACCCCGGGGCGACACAATTGATACGAACTCCGAATTGTCCCAACTCTGCGGCCAAATTACGGCTGTACCCTACAAGAGCTGATTTTGCTGTATTATAGTCGTGGTAAGGAACGATGGGTCTTGCTACCAGATCCGTCACCATGTTAATAATACTTCCTCGGTTGCGCATCTTCATACCTGGAAGCACAGCCTGACAGACATTGTGGGTTGAACGCAACGCTCCGTCGATCTGAACCTGATAATCGTCCCAGCTTAATTCCCAAGCAAGTTTTCGCTTATCGGGGTTGAAAACATAGGGTTTAAATGCATTATTCACTAATACTTCTATTTTGCCAACTTCCGTGAGAATGTCATTAACCATGGTTAGAACAACACTTTCAGAAGTTACATCTGCTTGAATAGCCCAGGCATCACCGCCTCGTTCCCGGCAGGCATTGACGACCAGCTCTGCTGCCTCATTATTTTGCAGATAATTAACAATGACAAAAGCCCCTTCCTGAGCGAAGGACTGAGCAATTGCTGCGCCTATCCCCCGGCTTGCACCCGTTACAAGAACCACTTTATCTTTAAAAACCATGCTCTTCTCCCTTACTTCTTGGGAACAAGATCGTGCAGAACGGCTTGGGACATATCCAGTTTATTCTGGATCAAACCAAGCTGTTGGTAGACATCTGCTCCCTTTTGCAGAATCTCAAGGTTAAGTGAACCCAGTGTCTTCTCTTTCGGATCGGTGGACATACTGGAGATATTTCTGAGGTTAATGACTTTTTGATTAATGTTTTGGTCCTTACCGTCAATGGCATATTTTACAGCTAGAGATGCTGCTTCCTGAGGGTTATCAATCATCCACTGTGCACTGTTTTGATACGCTTCCAGGAAGCGTTTAAGGACTTCTTTCTTCTCTTGATACGTTTTTTCCGTCACCACATACACATCGCTAGGCACATTTAAGTAATTTTTAACTTCTAGAACATAGACATCTCCTAGTCCTTTTTGCTTCCCGGTCTCTAAACCTGTATCTGTAGCGGCGGTCGCATCAACTTGGCCTTGCATTAACGGTGCGAAGTTTAAAAGACCGGTTTCAACAATGGTGACATCCTTTTCTGTTAAGCCAGCCTGGTGCAGAAGCACAAGAAGATTCTGCCGAGTTCCGCTGGACAGACTGTATACTCCGATCTTTTTACCTTTGAGATCTTCTGGTTTAGTAATATTTTTTTCCTTTAATGAAACGACATTAAAAACATTCTGCGGGTAAATGTTGTAAATGACCTTCAGTTTTTCACCTTTATCCAGGGCTGAATACAATGATCCGGGGTCTGTAAAAGCAATGTCCGCTTGTCCTGTAAGGATATTTTTAATGGCATCCCCGCCACCTGCTCCGGGTATAAACGCAACTTTGACTCCCTTATCTTTATAGAAGCCTTTTTCTTCATCGACCAGAAGATTGGTTTGTTCGGTGATGGATTTACTCCAACTTGCAACCCGCACTTCCTCAATTTTACCGGGATCGGGTTGTGAGGTATTCTTATCATTCGTCGCACAACCGCTCAGAACCAGTGCGCAGATAAGTAATACAGATCCTACAATAAATTTGATTTTCATTTCTTTATTCCTTTCGTATATGGTTTGAGTAAAAATTTTTCAATAAGGCTAACTCCCTGATAGAGAAGCATCCCCATGACCGTGAGCAGAATTAAAATGGAGAACATGAGAGGGGTATCCATCATGCTTTGGGAGGCAATAATCATGGCTCCCAGCCCTTTATTCCCCCCAATGAACTCACCCACTACAGCCCCAACCACAGCGAGTACTACGGCTACACGAAATCCAGCCAAGATCGCGGGTAATCCTGCCGGTATTTTTAGCCGCACAAGTGTTTGCAGGCGTGTGGCACCCAGTACATAAAACAGATCTTTTTTATTCGGATCAGTATATTGAACCGCAGTCACGGTATTTTCCAAGAGCGGAAAAAAACAGATGAGTGCTGTTATCACGACTTTGGATGTCATGCCAAAGCCAAACCAGAGAATAAATAGCGGAGCTAAGGCTAGTTTAGGTACTGCCTGGCTGGCGATGACATAAGGGTAAAATAGTTTCCTAAGAACATCGAATTCTCCCATAAGGACACCGAGAATAAAACCCATAGAGCATCCAATCAGAAGTCCAAGTATCACTTCACTGCCGGTTCGTATGATATGCGGCAGGAAATAACCACTATTAAGACCATCCCACAATTCAAGCATAATAACGGTTGGGGTTGGGAGAACAAGTTCTGACATAGGTTGTGCCAGCAATTGCCATCCTATCAACAAAAGTATAAAGAGCAAAATGGAATAATACTCAACTCTTTTCATTATTACCCCCACCAATATACTGACGAACTGTTAGACATAGCTCGTTGAAATTTGACTCATACCGCATATGAATATCACGCTTTTCTGGGAGATCAATTTTCATATCATGGATAATCTGACCATCGAACATGATGGCAATCCGGTCCGATAAATATACTGCTTCAGTAATGTCATGGGTAATAAATAAAACTGTTGTTTTTTGCATTTTGCAGAGCTTAAGTAAATCATCCTGAAGTTCTTCCCGGGTAATGGCATCAAGAGCCGCGAACGGTTCATCCAGATACAACATGACCGGCTTTTGGATAAGGGCCCTGGCAATAGCCACTCTGCTTTGCTGTCCGCCAGACAGTTCCGATGGATATTTCAACTTGTGAGAGTGAATACCGACTAGCTGAAGCAGCTCGTTGGCGAAATCTAATTCTTCTTCTTTGGGTTTTCTTTTAAGTACAATCGGCAAGAGAACATTATCAAGAATATTTTTCCATTCCAAGAGTGTAGGAGCCTGAAATACATAGCCCATTTGAGGCAAGGGTCTATAAACTTCAGTGCCATGAAGAAAAATCTTACCCTGTTCAGGTTTTAAGAGACCTGCCGCAAGCTTCAGAAGTGTGGTTTTACCACATCCACTTTTCCCTAACAGGGAATGAAATTCCCCCTGATTGACCTGCCAGTTCACATCCTTTAGAGCAAAATCCAGATCGTTATAACGATAATGAACATGCTCTAATGTCAGGAAGCTCAAAGCGTTACCTCCTAATCTACATAAGGAGCAAATCTCTCGGCGTACTCCTCAGCACGTTGTTCTATATCTACCATATTGACTAAGTCCAGAAGGTTAAAGCGCCCATCATGATGCCACCCGGATTCCGGTGATGTCATGCTTCCGAGAGCCGTAATGCGTGTGACACCCGATTTTGTAAGGATGTTGGATATATCGAAAAGTTCCTGGGGTGATGCTGCTAAGCCAACAGTCTGGAGTAGAGATCGAAATGGGACGACAAAATCCACGATCTGCTCAAAGTCGTCTATGGCAACAACCTTAATAACTCTATTCAAACAGCTTGGTATTATTTCTTGCGTGTTTTCCTCATAGACAACAGCCCATTTGCCTGATGGGTCACTCATTATCTCTTTGCTTGTTTCTAGAAAAATACTGAGTTCTTCCCGGTTACGCCAGGCTGTATTTGCAGTCATCTCTGCCAGAGATAAACTTTGGCGGGGATATCTTTTCTCGAAACATGCTAGCTCGTGACCGATCATGCGAGCATACTCTCGCGGTGTGATCCTTCCTCCTTTTTGTACAAAGTAAAAGTGAGGAGAATAACACCCTTGCTGATCATAACGAACGATATCAAGTGCTGCATTATGAGCGGTCTGTATGGCTTTGCGCGAGTCCAGACTTATTTTAGATACGACGCCAAAGCTAATTTTATGCCCAAAAGGAAGAAAGCGTGTTGTAATGGGTATATGTTCCCTCAGCGAGGATAACGATTGGTTGCTTCCATAACCAATCACTCCATCGGCTTGACTCCATAAAGAGCGCTCACGCGCATGGTCTCCGCCTTTCCACCAGATGACTGCGATGCAATCTGCCAGACGTGGTTCTACCTCCACCAGTGCTTTGACAAATAGTCCTGCAAATAAGGGCTCATTGCTTGACACTTTCCCGATATTCCCAGATTTCACAATCAATCCTGATATTAAACTCCATAAAGGAAGTGCCGGTACATTTCCCGCCCAGATATGAACGAGCAAATCCAGGCCGACTGCCTTGGAGAAGCCGCCTTTGGGTCGCGGCTGAAACTCATCTAACAGCATTGGATTATTAAAGTCCTCTGTTAGGAATCGGTAGAGTTGTGGCTTACGAAATGATTTGAGATAAGAGGTAAGACCCAAGCGGATAATTTCTTTATCATAACCTGTGATAACGGGCAATAGTTTCTCTGCCTTCTGCCGAAAAGGCGAACTCCTATCCAAAAATACCGCAATCGTTTGGTCAATAATGTTAATAATTTGATTGACAGTAAATAACTTAAGCACTCTTTGACTGTTGTTTTTAATCTGTGCTGCTAAGTTACTAATTTGGTTTTCAGAAAGCAGTGGAATTGTGATTTGTATTGATTCCTCATTTCTCTGAAAAGACAGGGTCTGGTAGTCCAGATTGTCCCCAAAACCAGGCGGTAAGTAACCAGCAATTTCTTTCATGGTTCAGTTTCCTTTCCTTGCTTGAAACAATTCCTCCACTGTAAGTGAGCATCCTTTTGCTTCTGCGCCCTTGGCCCGGCCTAAGAGCAAAAAGCCTTTTTCTGTTTCTATCCCTATGTCTTCAGTGAGAATCGTGCTGACAGAATTAAAATTGGCCAGATCACAGTGGACTAATACGCCTTGATCACCTTTTCGTACATCTTCCCCCGTTAACGGGTTAATCACTCGCGTCCTTATCCAATGTGGACCGGACTTATGCGAAGGGACCACATCATTTCCGTCATCATAAAACTGAGTACTCAGCTCTGTCATGCCATACATATTTATACAGTTTTTCCGGTGAACTCCTAAGTATTGTGAGAGACGATCGTAGAATGCGTTAAGTTCAATCTCTCTTGCCTTATTCTTAAACCCGCCTGTATCAAGAATCTTACTGCCTGAAGGAAGTTTGTACACTTTACCCATGTTTTCTAATTCATCGAGTAGATGTACAAAACTATAGCTTGCCCCTAATAGGGCGTAAGGCTCTGCCGTTTTTTCGACGTGTTCCATTTTATCCATCAGGGGGTACAGCTCTAAGCCGTGGCCGTTAATGAAATATTGACTATCTTCTTTTCCAAATTTCCGTACAGCAAGAGCGAGGTAGTGAGCTAACGAAGAATTGGGCATCTCGTCTTCTGTAGGGAACAAAATTCCCATCTGTATTTTTTCATGAGCTCCTATAAAACGTTCTTTGAAATTTCGTATCATCGATAAATCATACACCGATAAACTGGGGTGGTAGTGTTTTCCCTGAACCTTTTGCGTGGTACCGCTTGTCATAAAAATTCTTTCCGCTGTGGCCGGGTCAGCACAACTCAAGGTTAACTCTTTAAAAGCGTTAATGGGTACGGCAGGAATTTGCTGCCAAGTTTTAACTGTCCGTGGCGTTTTTCCCTTTTGTAAACAATATTTTTGGAAAGGAATATTGTTTTTGTACTGATACGAGAATAGAGTCAACGCACATTCATTGAACTGGTCATCAGAACAGTCATTCTGATCAATAAAGGTATGAAGATAATCCAGGAGATGTTGATCTTTCATATTTACGTTCCTCCGAACAAAAAACACTCTGCGTAAGCAAAGTTTTATGAATTCTTAGCACATTCCCTACGCTGGAATTACCCAACAGGTTCAATCGGTCTACAACTATGGTTGTACTCTCAGCCCCTCAGCTCCCGATGTCAATATTTAGTTCTAACTTTTTTACGTATACTTCGCTTTTTTACGACTTCAATCATCTCGCTCGCTTCTGTTTTACCCCTGCAGTCTCTTCTTACAGCACAGTTGAATTTCTGCTTCAGTATCCTGCTTAAAATCTAAGCAGGATATGTTCTCTATTTCGTACAATTCGGAGTCGTAGAGATACATAGATATATTTACACCATAATTCTCCATGCGTGATTAAGAGGTCCGCTTCCTTTTCCTAGATCAAGCATTGCCTTCAATGCACCTGATATATATTCCTTTGCAAATTGTATTGATGTTTCTAGATCCATGCCTTTGGCAAGACCCGAAGCAATGGCGCTGGATAATGTACACCCCGTTCCATGAGTGTTTTTATTATCAATTCTCTCCCCAGTGAACCACTTGTACTTATTATTCTGATACAATAAATCATTTGCATCGTTTACGTTATGTCCGCCCTTACATAAAACAGCACATCCATATTCATTGCTTATGACTTCTGAAGCTTTAATCATATCCGATTCATTTGTAATAGGCATTCCTGCTAAGACAGACGCTTCGGGAATATTTGGTGTTAGTAGAACAGCCTGACGAAACAAGCAGTTTTTTAAGGTTTCTACTGCATCCTCCTTAAGGAGCTTTGAGCCACTTGTGGAAATCATGACTGGATCGACAACAATGTTTTGTGCATTATAAAATTTTAACTTTTCTGATATAGTTTCAATCAATCCAGTCGATGAAACCATGCCGATCTTAACTGCATCCGGATAGATATCGGTAAAAATACTGTCCAACTGTTTGCCTAAAAATTCCGGAGTAACCTCCATAATCCCTGTAACGCCGGTTGTATTCTGTGCAGTAAGAGCAGTAATCGCACTCATGGCATATACACCATTAGCTGTCATTGTCTTAATATCTGCCTGGATGCCGGCGCCTCCGCAAGAATCGCTTCCTGCGATTGTTAATGCTTTTTTCATCATTTTTCTCCGTTCCGCTGGAAATTCAGCTTTTCTTAGCATTAATTTTATATAGCGGCAAAAGGTGGTGCCCCCAATCTGCCGCTGATAACGTCTTTTTACAAGAATGCTTTCTCTAAAAAAACATTAATATTGTTTAACTTTTCCAAATAAATGTCACTTGTTCTCTTGATCCATCTAAAGTTTTCTACGCTGGATGCATCAAATACACCGACTGTCCTAAAGCCAGCATTTTTTGCTGTCTGAATGGCGTACAGTGCATCTTCAAAAACCCATGTTTCCTTTGGATGTGTTCCAATATTTTCAGCTGCAGTAACTATAAATATCCGGCTTTTCTTTACTAGCACCTATTTCCGTACATGTATATATCCTGTCAAAATAATTCATGACCTGAAGTCTTGCCAGTGCTTTTTCAAAAACCTGCCTGTCACAGGATGTTACTGCCACCATTTTAATGCCGGCCTGTTGCATACCCTTTAAGAAAGGTTCCACACCTTCTTTTAATTGGACCTGATAATAATAAAAATCTGCAATGGTATGATTGATGCCTGCTATGATTGCATTCATATCCATATCCAAGCGGTATCTATCATTCAAGAATTCCGCCCCTTTCGCTATACTCATGCAATACATGGTCTTGCTAAGACCGGGTTCTCCCTCTATTCCCATATTGTATAAAAAACGTTTCCCCGGCTTTTTCCCAGATGGACATAGAATCCAGTATCGTCCCATCCAAGTCAAAGATTACTCCCTTAATCATTGCTTCACCTATTTTTCGGTTATTTCTCCAAATTTCACTGTAACCTTTACAATCACATTCTATGACGTTTTAATTGGACTTATATGTTTTCCAGGTTTTAATCAGATCTGCAGCTGCCGACTTTGGGTCATCAGCCTCAGACACAGCGGTCACGACGAAGAAACCATCGACTCCGGTTCGTGCGAGCGGAGGTATATCGACAAGCTTAACGCCGCCACCGACTACGACCGGAATTGAGCTAATTTTAGCAAGCTCAGCAATATCGGCAAAACTTCTGGTGATTACTTTTCCATCCCGATCGAGCCCACAGTCCGGCTTTGTCATTGTTTCATGTAGCGGTCCCGCGCCAAAATAGTCAATCTGAGAGACATCTACTGTTTTGATATACTCAAATAATTCATCCGTTCGGGCTGATAAACCAACGATTGAATCTTCGCCTAGATATTCCCTACAAACTTCCACTGGGATATCCGCTTGTCCTACGTGTATTCCATCAACCTTTATCCCTTGTTTTCTAGCAGCTAAGATAACGTCAAGACGGTCGTCTATAAGTAACGTAACTTCATCAGACTTGCCAGCCTGAGCGATTACCTCGGCGGCCTGACGGGTCAACTCAATCAATTCGCGGGCAGAGGCAACCTTTGAACGGATTTGCAGACATGTAAATCCAGCCTCAACTACATCTTTAATAATTGCCGCAACGGGTCTGCCTTTCGTATTCTCAGGACCCACAACAAAGTATGCTGAAATATCCAGTTTTTCCTTGGCGCTCATTTTTTCCTTTAGACCTCCTCAATTTCAAATGGATTGTTAGCAATATCCGCTGCGGTCGCATTATATAATTCATCAAGGAACTGAACCTGAAAACTTCCGGGACCGTCCACCTTACTTTCGGCGCGTTTTCCAGCTAAGTTGTAAACCGCAGTAGCAGTAATCGCCGCAATAAACGGTGAAGTCGCCGTTGCATAAACCGCAACGACTCCACCCAATGAACAGCCTGCCCCGGTAATTTTCTCCATAAAGTGTGATCCTCCATGAGAGAGGACAATGACAAAACCGTCAGTTATTAAATCCGTTTTGCCCGATACCGCAACAACACCACCTGTCCACTTGGCGAGCGCGACTGCCGCAGCCTTTGCGGCACTTACCGAATCCGTAGAATCAACGCCGCGGACATTAGATTCACCCGTACCACCGTCTAACCCCCACAAACCAGCCAATGCGATAATTTCCGAAGCATTCCCTCGAATCACACTGGGTTTATACTCTCTAAACTGCCGTAACAGATGAGTTCTAAGCTTGCCAATACCTACCGCAACTGGATCTAGAACCCAAGGCTTCCCAGTATCGTGCAAAACTTTTGCTGTGGAAGGTAACGTCTCCTCATAAATCGGGAGAAGCGTACCGACGTTTATGTAGGTGGCCCCGCCAACCTTGGCCAAAAATTCGCCCTCATCGGGCAGATAAACCATAGCAGCCGATCCCCCGACGGCAAGCTGTGCATTAGCCACAAAATTGATTGTTACAGTGTTCGTGATCGATCCTGCCATAGGGTTTGTCCGTCTAACAGTTCCAACTGCCTGGACTATTTGGTTTTGAATGTCTTCCTTATTGATCATTTAATGTTTTCCTTTCTTGGTATTATCCTGATTCAATTCAAGATAATAAGATAATATAGGAGTTTTTTATAACAAAAAAGTACTCTCCTTTGATAAGGTGAGCACTTTTTCATTATTGAATAATGGATTGCTTCCCTACTACAGTGTTAACTGACAGGTTCAAAGGGTCAGGTTCTACCTTCTCAACTCGCAAGAGTCCCCCCACAATTTATTCTATTTTTTATATAGTATCGTTAGTTGCCTCTAGTGTCAAGCATAGAAAAATTAAACATCTACCCTAATCCGAATCGGTTACTTGTCCACTCTTGACATCAATACTACCATCTCTACGTGGGTGGTTGGCTAGACCTTACCCAGCAAGGACTTTCGCCTTGCAAGAAGTACCAAGCTTTGCTTAGCGCACTAACGTCACATGATGTTGCCGAAGTGCCATACTACCTGCATATTCTAAGTTTTGGCAATTCACTGTTATGTGCAGCGCGCTTTCAGATGTTTATCTTATACCCAGAAGCTTTCAAGTCCTTAATAATTGAAAAAGCTTCTTCCTCTACTTTACTGACAATTTTCTTATATATTATTCCGGAAACGTCTGTAGGAAGTGAAACTCCCTCTTTATATATACAGCAAACCCTATTTCTCCCAAGATTACCTATAAAATATCCAAATTCAAATATAACGTTGGGTCTGGCTCTATATTCTATATTTCTTTGATCATCAGCTTTATTCTCTTCTGATTTACTATATGATACATCGTCAGGAGTCAATAAAATAAAGGCATATCCAACATCACTATGTTTCTCAAACTTTTCAATTACTGTTAACCCTTCATCCGCCTGTCTATGTAATACAATCGGTTCTAATCCGATTTCTTTTACGAAAATCTCAAGTTGAGTTTTTAATAACTCGTCGTGACCATGAACAATAAAGACCTTGCTATTAGGTTCAAGATAAGGTTCTTCGCCAGTTTCTTCTTGTTGAAACGCAAGAATTTCTATTGAAGCCTTTAAAGAACCGATAATTGATTCATGAGCTTGTAAGAATTTATCCTGACCATTACCAATAACATGAACTGCTTCGTGTTTCTTGTACATTTCGTGAATAGAACTATTTTTCCCAAACACCGAACTAATAATATTTTCAACTCTTACCTTCCATGAAATGTATTCGCTTTTAAGGGCTGAGGGGTACCCGTTAACACTCATATAGCTAAAATTAGAGTAGTTAAAAGACATACCTTCCTTAATCAACAATTCAATTCTTTCTTTATTATCCACGTGACCTAATACTCCTCTCTTAATTTTCAACATGCATATGCATTGCTCATAACGATGTATTACCGACACGTGTCGCAGATCTTTCTCCAATTCTATAGGGTGTATACACACATCGGTACTCCCTATCTGCGAACTGGTTGTTAACATTAATAATTATCTCAACTTCACAGTAGTACATTAAGCGCTATCAAATCTTAAACCACTCTATAATTACATTTGCATGATTAATAATAACTGCTAAAACCACGAATAATTCTTCCTAGAAATTCAACATCTTCCCAGATAAATCCTTCTAACCCTGCCAATCAATTTATTCTTCTACAGAAAAAACCAAATAAGGCCAGACCATTAACCGATCTGACCCATCAACCCACCTCTTGACCCGCCCAGGGGGGGGCGTTTTCTTTAATTTCATATACTTTTACGCAAAATACTCCTTATACCCCTGCCCTGTACCCCCTATATTCGCGTAAAAGTGCACCCCCGGGGGTGCAAAATATGTTGATTTTATAAGTGCACGGAAACATAAAATATACTGTAAATTATTTACAAAACCCTGGAAGCCGCTGATACCTAGCTACTTGAGCCCTATCAACACGACTGTCTCAACGTGTTGCGTCCACGGAAACATATCTACGGGCTGGACACTCATTACCGTATATCCCCCAACCGTGAACCCGCCAAGATCCCGTGCCAAAGTCCCTGGGTCACAAGACACATAGATGATGCGCTCGGGCTTCAGTTCCAGTAATCGTTCTAAAACATCCCCGTGTAAACCAGCACGTGGAGGATCTAAGACCACTACATTGGGTTTTTCCTCTATCTTCATCATCCGCTGTTCAACTTTACCCTTCAGAAATTCCACGTGCCCGACTGCATTATTCTTGACGGCGTTTTGAATGGCATTTTCCACAGCATAGGGGTTTTCCTCGATTCCCGTCACCTTCTTAGCCTTAGTTGCTAGAGCTAAGGCCAGTGTTCCTATTCCCGAATATAAATCCCAAACTATTTCTTCTCCGGTCAGGGCTGCCCCATCCAAAACAAGCTTATAGAGGATATCTGTCTGTAAGGAATTGACTTGTAGAAAGGATAAAGGAGAAACATCAAACCTCAAATCTAGAATCGTTTGGCCGAACTCCTCTTCTCCCCAAATCAATTGTAATTCCCCTTCTGCATTGGCCCCCCAAACAGAACGGATTCCTTCTTTAGCAAGAGCCTCAAAAAAATCGGGGTTTTCTGCGACGGAAAGGACTTTACTCGGCGGTCCCTCTAAAAGTAAGAGGCCTTCATGGTTGGTATTTTCACGAAAGATAAGCGTATGTATTTCTGAATAACCAGCATCCTTAGCTAACAACTCTTCAGTCCGCCGGATCCAGCGGTTCATACGTTCACTTAAAAGCAGGCAATCAGCAAAGTTTACCAGAGCCTTCGACCTCTCCTTAAAATATCCCAATTCTCCTGAAGGAACGCGGTGCAGACGTGCCTTATTTCTATAACGCCATGGATGCTCCATACCGATCATAGGTTTTACTTCCACACTTAACTTACCAATTCTAGTCAACGCATCCTCAACCCAGCGTCGCTTCCATACTAAAGTCTCCTTATACGACATATGCTGAAGTTGACATCCGCCGCACCCTTCAAAAACTGAACAGGGTGCATCGATGCGTTCTGGTGAACGCTTGTTAATCTTTAGAAGACGTGCTTGTTGCCATTTTTTCTTAGCTTTCGTAACAACCACTTCCGCGGTTTCTCCGGGCAGAAGTCCGGGCACGAAGGTTGCAATTCCGTCTATGTGCCCAATTCCTGAACCGTCTGAAATAAGTCGAAGACATTCGACGGTTGTTTTTCTAGGCATAGTAGCCTGATTTGATTTATCTTGTTGACTCATAATATCTCCTTAAAGTTAGTCTAATAGCGCTGAATCCATAAAGCTACAGCCATCAATGTGTTCCAAGTCCCATGGGCTACTACCGCAGGCCAAATACTTGAAGAACGTTCATATAACCATGTCAGAACAACTCCTCCAATAAGTAAGGGTAAAAACCTTATAACTTCTAAATGCAAGGTTGCAAAGAAAAGCCCTGTTAAAAGTATCCCTTTACCTCTCCCAAAGGCTTGCCTCAGCGGTGGATATATTAACCCACGAAAAAACATTTCTTCCTTAATCGGGGCTATTACTCCTCCCAGGACAGTGAGCAAGATAAATTCCCAAGTAGAGTTTGTCCCTTTTACCGCCACGGCAAAACTCTGGGGAGCGGGAGTTCCTAATAATTTTGTTAATAGGTTTCCTAATAGGCCAATACTTACAAATAAGAGAGTTCCTACAATAAAACCTAAGACTAGGTATCGTTGAAGAGGCTTAACAAACCCTAAGTCAGCAAACGGTCGTCGGATCAATTTTAGAAAGATCCATATAACTATAAAGTATAGTAGTACATCCCCCAAGCCAACCCCTATAAAGCTTAGAATCCCATGGGAAGAATCTAAATCCTTAGGACTCTCTAGCCATCCGAGTGGATATTCAATCAACGTCACAACAGCCACTATAAGCAACCCTTGCCAAATATTCCAAACCGGTTTACGCGGAGGTACTCTCAAATCCTTTTTTTTGCCCATTGTGATAATCCTCTATTTCTTGAACTGTCCATTTAAGGTTTGTTATTCATTGTCCAGTTCACTTATATTATTTACATCCTTTTCAATTCTAACGATAAAATTAACGATTGTCTATAAAGTAAAAAATACAGGCTGCTGCCTAGTTACAATTATGTACGGAATGTATGTAACGAATGAAATTTACTGCTTGGTATAGAAAAGAAGGGGCATATTAGCCCCCCCTTTAGGTTAAAGCAACAAATAATTATATGATCATTCTTGGATATCACCTAGATCTATGCTCTCTTCCGCCAAATTTTGAGTTTCTGTGCTTCAGCAATCAGGCTCTCCCGGAAGTCAGGATGAGCGATTGAAATCAATGCTTCCGCACGCTGCCAAGTGGCTAATCCCTTTAGATTGACTTTCCCATACTCAGTAACAACAAACTGAACTGTTGGACGAGTATCCGTTATCGCCGACCCTAGTGTCATAAGTCCTTTAATACGGGAATGCATCTGCCCGTTCTTATCCTTATAGGTGGAAGGTAAGCAGATAAAGCTTTTTCCCCCTTTTGAATTATAGGCAGCTTCTACAAAGTCTAACTGTCCCCCCGCACCGCTTATCATACTTGATCCTGCAGATTCTGAACAAACTTGGCCAGTTAAATCGATTTCTAAGGCACTGTTAATAGATATAAGTTGGTCATTCTGAGAAGCAATAAAGGGATGATTGGTGTAATCGACGGGATACCCTGCCACGGAGGGGTTATTCCGAATAAAATCATAGAGTTTTTGGGTTCCGGCCGCAAAGGCATAGACCATCCTGCCCTTATCTAGTTGCTTACGCATTCCAGTAACCTTACCAGCTTCAACCATATCAACAAAACCGTCAACTAGCATTTCGGTGTGGATTCCCAGGTCTTTTAAATCCGATTCGGCAATCATTTTCCCAAGGGCATTTGGCATTCCACCTATACCCAATTGAATACATGCTCCGTCATTAATTTCTGGCAATACATACTCTGCAATTTGTCGGTCAAGTTCAGACGCAGAGGCTGAAGGTAAGATAGGAAGTCCTCGATGCCCAGCCTCGACAATATAATCAACCTTAGAAATATGCACAGCATGATCATATCCACCATGAACATTAGGCATATCTTCGTTTACCTCAACTATTACAGCGCGGGCCTTTTCAATCGCTGCAGCGTAATGAGAGATGGTAACTCCAAAATTGAAGTATCCATGTTCATCCATAGGAGCAACTTGAATAGCTACAACATCAGTTTGTAAATCTTCACGCAAATACCTTGGTAATTCCGAATATTTGAGAGGGATGTAGTAGGCTTGACCTTTTTGAACCATTTTACGTTCGCGTCCTCCAAGGTGCCAGCTATTCCAGGTAAAATGAGCTCCTTCCGGATCACATTCTAAACAAGCCATCGGCGTAATGATAACGCCTCCTCGCAAATTTATATCAAACAGCTCATCTTTGCGACGAGCTAAAGCTTCATCTATTAATCCAGGCACAGTTGCAGCCCAAGCAAACTCTACCCAGTCTCCACTGTTAATTACTTTAACTGCCTCGTCAGCTGTGACGCACTTATTGCGATACTCTTCCATATACATTGTTACATCCCCCTTATGCTCAATAAATTATTGCAATAGAATTACACAAAATGTGAAATATTTAACATGCAAGAAGTTGCAAAAACTCAGAATGAGGCCAAGAAATCACAAGTCAAATAAAACTCCCCATTATTTTGAAAATGCGTGCTTAAACACTACTTTCTGTGGGATAGTCCTCCTTCGCCGTTCCCTACTCTTTTTAGATTGGGCCGCTCGGGAGGAACCATCCGCAAAAAGCTTTCTTTATTGTAGTTTCAATGTTCAGCATTAGCTAAAACAATTAAACTCTATCGTTCTACAATTAAGGCAATCCCTTGGCCGCCACCTATACAGAGAGTAGCTAATCCAAGATGTGCATTGCTGCGTTTCATTTCATGCAGCAATGAGACGAGAATACGTGTTCCGGATGCCCCAACCGGGTGACCCAAAGCAATGGCTCCACCGTTGACATTCGTCTTCGCCATATCGAGATTCAACCCTTTAGCGACACTTATAGTTTGCGAGGCAAAGGCTTCGTTCGCTTCTACGAGGTCAATATCTTCTATTTTCAGTCCAGCCTTTTCTAAGGCTTTACGGCTGGCAGGGATAGGACCAGTCCCCATGATCTTTGGATCAACACCTGCTGAAGCCCAGGATTTAATGGTTGCCAAGGGTGTTAAGCCCAACTCCTCCGCTTTCTCTTTGGCCATAATGACCAGTGCTGCGGCTCCGTCATTAATCCCCGAAGCATTTGCGGCTGTCACCGTTCCATCCTTTTTAAAAGCTGGGCGTAATTTTGCAATGGCTTCATAGGTAGCTCCAAAACGCGGAAATTCATCTTGAGAAACAACCACAGGATCTCCTTTACGTTGGGGAATGGAAACAGGTACTATTTCCTCGGCGAACTTTCCTGCTTTAGTAGCTGCTTCACAACGATTTTGGCTAGATACTGCATACTGATCTTGTTCCTCACGGGAAATGTTAAACTGCTCCGCGATGTTTTCTGCTGTAATTCCCATGTGAATCTTGTCAAAGGCATCTGTTAAGCCATCATTAATCATAGAATCAATGATAGCGTCATTGCCCATTCTATAACCGGTACGCGCTTTGGCAAGGACATAAGGCGCTAGGGACATATTCTCCATACCACCTGCAACCACAATATCGGCATCTCCAACCATAATGGTCTGAGCTGCACAAACGATTGTTTTGAGTCCGGATCCACATACTTTATTCAGTGTCCAGGATGGTACCTCCTGAGGAATACCGGCCTTAATGGACGCTTGACGAGCGGGGTTTTGTCCAAGGCCCGCCTGTAAGACGTTCCCTAAAATCACCTCATCGACTTGCTCAGGGGTAATCCCCGCACGCTTAATCGCTTCTTTCACTGCCAAGGCACCAAGATCTGCGGCAGGTATTTGCCCTAAGGTGCCACAAAAAGAACCGACAGGGGTTCGAACTGCACTTACGATAACAACGTCTCTCATTGAAAGCCTCTCCTTCTATAACGCTAAATAATTTAAAGGTCCCAAAATTCTTTTTAGCGAAGCGCTTTAATAGGCGCTTCGCTAAGGTTCCGAAATTTTCTATTTTAGAATGTTAGCTGCTATGACAATGCGTTGAACCTCACTGGTTCCTTCATAAATCTCAGTTATTTTTGCATCCCGCATCATACGCTCTGCAGGATATTCGCGTGTATATCCATATCCTCCATGAAGTTGAACACCCATTGTAGTAACTGCCATGGCAGTTTCTGAAGCAAAAAGTTTCGCCATTGCAGAAGCCTTGCTAACAGGTCTATGCTGAGATGCCAAATATGCAGCTTGATAAACGAGAAGACGAGCAGCTTCAATTTGAGTTGCCATGTCTGCCAATTTAAATTGCGTATTTTGGAACTCAGAAATAGCCTTACCGAACTGTACCCTTTCCTTGGTATAGTTCATTGCTTGCTCATAAGCGCCTTGGGCGATTCCTAGTGCCTGTGAGGCAATACCAATTCGCCCAAAATCAAGAGTTTGCATGGCAATTTTAAAGCCTTGCCCTTCTTGACCGAGCAAGTTTTCAGCAGGGACCCGGACATCCTCAAAAACTAATTCGTAGGTGGCTGAAGAACGAATCCCCATCTTTTTCTCTTTTTTACCAAAGGAAAAGCCAGGCATTCCTTTTTCTAAAATAAAAGCTGCAATCCCTCGGTTTCCTTTGCTCTTATCCATTTGGGCAGTAACAACATACGTATCAGCATAGTAAGCATTTGTTATAAAGATCTTACTACCGTTTAGAATGTAATCGTTACCATCACGAACAGCTGTAGTCCGAGTACCTGAAGCATCGGAACCAGCCATGGGTTCTGTTAAACCAAACGCGCCGAGTTTTTCACCTGTTGCCAATGGAACTAAATACTTCTTTTTTTGCTCCTCAGTACCAAACATTGCGATGGGATTTGCACAGAGACTGGCATGAGCAGAAATGGTTACGCCTACAGAAGCATCAACACGAGACAGTTCCTCAACTGTGATAGCATAAGAGATGTAGTCTGCTCCTACGCCGCCGTATTCTTCTGGGAATGTGACCCCAGCTAAGCCAAGCTCACCACATTTTTTCCATATATCTACAGAAAACTCTTCCGTCTCATCGCGCTCTTCGGCACCTGGACGGCATTCTTTCTCCGCGAAGTCACGAACCATTTTACGCATCATAATATGGTCTTGAGTTAAATCAAAATTCATTTAAATCCATCCCCTCATCTTAACTCTCTGCCGATTTTCTCTAAACTCGCATCTAAGGATTCTCTCTCTAAAACTCACATCTATGTCTCTCTAAAACCCAGAACTCTTATGGTTCCTCTCTCGAAACCCATCTCTTACCTTCTCATCCTACATACAATTGAAAATTCTACTTTCCCTCAAAGACCGGCTTACGTTTTTCTAAAAAGGCACTGCAGCCCTCAGTTTGATCCTGGGTACTAAAGGTCAATCCGAAAACCTCAGCTTCGTATGCTTGAGCGCTATCTAAATCCATATTAATGCCACGTTGAATCGCACTTTTGCTTAGCTGAACTGCCGCCGGAGCTCGCCCTGCAATCCGCTGGGCAAGTTTTTGGGCTTCTTCCATTAGAGTTTCTAGAGAGTAGACCTTATTCACTAACCCAATCCGATAGGCCTCATTAACATCGATAATGTCTCCAGTAAATAGTAACTCGCTAGCTATACCTGTGCCGACTAAACGAGGTAAACGTTGAGTCCCTCCAAATCCGGCTGTTAGTCCAAGGGTTACTTCCGGCTGTCCAAACTTTGCGTTCTCACTTGCTATTCGAATATCGCAGGCCATGGCTAATTCACACCCACCGCCCAAAGCAAATCCATTGATAGCAGCTATCACAGGCTGAGGTATCATTTCAAGTTTGCGGAAGGCCGCCTGCCCCAATTGTGCAAAACGCCTTCCTTCCAAAGGGTTAAAGTCTTTCATTTGAGAAATATCTGCACCAGCGATAAAGGCCTTCTCTCCACTTCCAGTGAGAATAACAACTTTGACACCGGAATCCCTCCCCAGCTCATCCAACGCGGTGGACAGTTCCGATAATGTGTCACTGTTTAAAGCATTTAAAGCTTTAGGGCGATTGATGGTTAGAACGGCAACAGCACCGTTCTTTTCAAGTAAGAGATTAGAATACTCCACGCTTTATCCTCCTAACTAATTGGATCTAAGCATCGTATTTATAGAAACCGCGCCCGGATTTGCGCCCCAACCATCCCGCCTTAACATATTTACGAAGCAGCGGACATGGACGATACTTATCCCCTAATCCTTCATGCAAAACTTCCATAATTGATAGACAGGTATCTAACCCGATTAAATCCCCTAAGGCTAAGGGTCCCATTGGGTGGTTCATTCCTAGCTTCATGACATTATCAATCGCTTCGACTGAGGCTATTCCTTCATAGAGTGTATAGACAGCTTCGTTGATCATGGGTATTAAGACCCGATTAGAAACAAATCCGGGGGCATCATTGACTTCGACAGGGGTTTTACCCATATTGATGCTGAGAGTTTCAATCGTCTTATACACATCATCACTTGTTGCAAGACCCCGGATGACTTCTACCAACTTCATCACAGGCACAGGATTCATAAAGTGCATCCCTATGACGCGATCCGGCCGCTTAGTAAATGCTGCAATTTCTGTAATTGGTAATGAAGAGGTGTTCGTCGAAAGAATCGTATGTTCCGGGCATATGACATCAAGTTGGGAAAATATTTGTGCTTTAATTCCCATATTTTCTACGGCTGCTTCGATAACCAAATCAGCCGATGCCGCATCTTGTAGAGAGATTGATTTCGTAATACGACCTATAATAAGTTCTTTTTCCTCAGCCTTAAGCTTGCCCTTTTCTACACTTCGGCTGAGATTCTTCTGAATAATTCCAAAGCCCCTGCTGACAAATTCCTCTTTAATGTCATTCAAAATGACCGAGTAACCGGCTTGGGCAGCAACCTGGGCGATTCCACCACCCATCTGTCCAGCTCCAATAACCATAATTGTCTTCACACTTAATCCTCCTTCAGTTTCAATTACAAGATCATTGATCAGGTGATTGGTAATCTACTGAATATCTTTGCAATTAATGTGCCAATGAATATTCACTATCTTCAGATTATTTTGCGTTAGCTGATGCCAAGCTTTCCAGAGTTTACCTGAGTGAACTTTCAGACTTTCTAAATTCTGTAATGTGTAACCAATTGTTTACACCCAAAAGTCTAGAAACCCTTGAATCTATCCATATTCCCCGCGGTTAGGTACTGTCTATGAATGAATACATGTAACAACTGTAGACACTGGATGATAGTTTAATTCACTCAAACAACATCTTCTAAAAGGGTTATGTGTCGATATAATTAAGGTTTGTGTAGTTGATGCTTGATAAGTTTCTTATATAAACCTGCACGAGACAAACCCAAAGATTTTGCGGCTTGTACTTTGTTTCCATTAGCTGTTTCAAGAGCAATAATAAGAGCATCTTTCTCAACCCCATTAAGAATCGTCTCAAGTGACCCTTCGACATAAGGGCGTATATCATGACTAGCAAGAACTTGAAGATAGTTTGGTAGATGTTTTAATTGGATTTCAGTGCCTTCAAGCATATTAAAGGCTCTCTCGATAATATTCTCGAGCTCTCGGATATTACCTGGCCAACGATGTTTCATGAGGACGTCTTTCGCCTCATTCGATACTCCCGTTACAGATTGTGCAAACTGAAGGTTATACTTCTTAATAAATGTTTTGATAAGGGCTTCGATATCATCCATTCTTTCTCGTAAAGGAGGGATCGTTAAAGTTACTACGTTTAAGCGATAGTATAAATCTTCACGGAATTGTTTATCTCGAATCATTCCTTCAAGATCACGGTTCGTTGCAGCTACCAAACGGAAATCTACTTTGCGAGACTTGTTGCTTCCCAATCGTTCGACTTCACGTTCCTGAATAACTCGTAATAACTTAGCCTGCATGTTCATTTCCATATCTCCGATTTCGTCAAGAAACAGGGTCCCTCCATCAGCAAGTTCAAACTTTCCGATCTTCCCCCCTTTTCTGGCTCCCGTAAATGCACCTTCATCATAACCAAACATTTCAGATTCAAGTAGATTATCCGGTACAGCTGCACAATTCACTTTGATAAAAGGTCCCTCTCTACGGGAACTTTGGGCATGAAGTAAGAGGGCAAATAATTCTTTACCTGTTCCACTCTCTCCCCTCAGAAGCACAGTCGACCCTGATTTAGCCACGCGCAGAGTGGTCTGCACCAAGTTATTCATAGTGACATTTCTGCCCTTTAAGAGTTCCAAAGCCGAAGAATTGTTATGTGACATGGTCTTTTTATAATAGTCAAGTTCAGAATGCAACGAATCAATCTTTTTGGTTAAGGCATAGAGTTCATTCACATCTTTAAATACGACTTTTCCTAAAGCCCCTACAATTTTTCCATCCTGCATAATCGGAATTCTGCTGGCGATAATTTCATGACCATTTAAGTCGTGAATATATCCGTGGACTGGCTGAGCCGTTACAAGGACATCAGTAAATTTTGGATTGTCATAAACTTCTGTGATAGGTTTACCGATCAAATCTGCAGGAGTTTTCTTGAAAAAACTTGAAAATGCTTGATTCGTCATTGTGACAATTCCCTGTTTGTTAACCACGATTAATCCATCATAAGCGGTGTTGAGTACAACTTCAAGGGTACGTTGGAGTTGCTTTGTTTTCTCATGCTCGATAACTAAATTATCCAGGACATTCTGAAGAATTGTAATGTCCTGAAAGACAGCCACAGCTCCCACTAATTCTCCGTGAACATAGATAGGGGTGCGATTACTCAGTAATATCGTATCATTCATCATTAAGCGCTGGCCTAGCTCGGCAATTCCAGTCTCAAAAACTCGCATTAACCCAGTTTCAGGGAAGTAATCCTTGATTGATTGTCCTACAAGATTAGTGGCAGGAATTTTCAATATGCTAAAAACGGCACGATTAGCATAAATAATCATCCCTTGGGGATTAACAGCAATAATCGCGTTATTCGTATTATCTAAAATTTCATCAAGAGTAATCGAGAAGTTTTGTTGATCAAGAAGCATGGGGCAGTCCTCCTGCAATTCGGTTTTACAAATAATTCGACTTATTTGAATTGAATCCTCCTTGAATGATTATTCATTATAATACAACGACACAAGCACCTTCATCTAAGGTAGCACTCCCACTTGAAAAAGTGGAAGTGCTACCATTTAATTATAGTAGAAAATAACAATTAAGAATGCTTATATGATCGTTGATCCCTACAGTCGGTCTGAACTTCTAAGCTCCCAGATGCTTCGCAACAACAATCCTCTGTATCTGATTTGTCCCCTCATATATTTGAGTGATCTTGGCATCTCGCATATAGCGTTCTACTTTATGTTCTTTGCAGTAACCACACCCCCCAAAAATTTGAACTGCATCCGTCGTCACCTTAACCGCGGTATCGCTGGCAAACATCTTAGCCATCGAGGCTTGTTTGGTGTACGGTAGTCCTGCCATCCTCAGCGAGGCAGCCTGATAAACCAGCAGTTTAGCCGCCTCGATCTGTGTTGCCATGTCTGCTAAAATGAATTGAACCCCTTGAAAGTTACTAATAGCTTGTTTAAACTGTACACGATTATGTGCATAGTTTAATGCATCCTCTAATGCTGCCTCAGCAATGCCCAATGCTTGTGCGCCTATTCCGATCCGTCCACCGTCCAACAGTGACATAGCGACTTTGAAACCTTGCCCTTCTGCACCCAAAAGGTTTTCGACTGGAACCATAGCGTCTTCGAAAATCACTTCACAGGTTGTCGATCCATTTAAGCCCATTTTTTCATGTCTCTTACCAACTCTAAATCCCGGAGTGTCCTTTTCTACCAGGAATGAAGTCACTCCATGCGGCCCTTTAGCAAGGTCTACGGAGGCCATGACCAAATAAACATCCGCATAACCCGCGTTCGTAATGTAGCGCTTCGTTCCATTAAGGACATAATAGTCTCCTTGACGTATAGCCGTCGTTTGAAGGCTAGAAGCATCCGAACCTGCTTCGGCTTCTGTTAAAGCAAAGGCTCCGATAAATTCACCACTTGCGAGCTTAGGAACATATTTTCTTTTTTGTTCTTCTGTCCCAAAATAGAGAATTGGGAAAGTGCCTATAGACGTATGGACCGCTAAGGTAACAGCTGTTGAAGCACATCCTTTGGCAATTTCTTCAATGGCCAAAATATAAGATAAGAAGTCAGAACCTGCTCCGCCATATTCAACTGGGATTGGTATACCCATCAGGCCGAGCTCACCCATTCTACGAATAATCTTCAAGGGAAATTGATGAGTTTCATCTGTCATCGATGCTTGAGGGACGATTTCCGCCTGGACAAAATCTCGCACCATCTTCTGCATCATTAACTGGTCATGGTTTAACTGAAAGTCCACCTTTTCTTCGCCCACTTTCAACTCACAATTCGCTAGCTATTACAATTCTTTAGCAACTACATTTACTTGTAAATTTTCTGCAAAATCGCGAAGTTGTCTTAACCGTTCCCAGGAATATTATCTCACATTTCGGAAGATTTTCACAGTTTAATCTTACCTCTATATTGGTTTATAACAAGTTCATCTTCTTAGCTGCTTCCGTAAGTTCTTCACGAAAACTCGGGTGTGCAATAGCAATCAGTGCTTGAGCTCTTTGTTTAGCAGATTTTCCTCTTAACTGTGCTACTCCGTATTCCGTGACAACATAGTTTACATCGTTTTTCGAGGTTGTTACGGCAGAACCCGGTGTCAAGGTTGGAGTAATCCGTGAGATTTTCCCATCCTTAGCTGTAGCAGGAAGTACAATAAAGGATTTTCCACCTTTGGAACGATTTGCTGCTCGTACGAAATCCGCTTGCCCCCCTGTTCCGCTGTAAGGGGTGCTTCCCATACTTTCAGAACAACATTGACCTAGAAAGTCCACTTGTACGGAAGCATTAATCGTAACCAAATTATCATTTTGTCCTGCAATGCATGGGTCATTTGTATAATCCACGGGATGCATCTCAAGCTGAGGATTGCGATGCATAAAATCATAGAGCCGCCTTGAGCCCAAAGCAAAAGTTGCAACAAATTTGCCGGGCAAGAAGTTTTTACTTCGATTGGTCACTGCACCACTTTCAATCAAGGTCAAGATCCCATCCCCGACCATCTCCGTATGAATCCCTAGATCGTGTTTATGAGTGAGCTGCATTACGACAGCATCGGGAATAGCCCCGAAACCAATTTGAATCGTTGAGCCATTATCGATCAGATCTGCTACGTACTTTCCGATGGCTTCTTGAACCGGGCCAATGACGGGGAGCCCAACTTCTGTAAGTGGAGTCTGATCTTCTACCAAGGCAGAAACCTGAGAGATATGAACTAAGCAGTTTCCATTAGCAAACGGTACGTTAGGGTTTACCTCTAGAACAACATTGCGAGCTTTCGCAATGGCAGCCATCGTATAATCAGTGGCCAAGCTGAGGGAGAAATATCCGTACTCATCCATCGGAGAAGCGAGGGTAAAGACTGTATCAACAGGTAAAAGTCCATCTTGAATCATTCTTGGCATTTCACTGAAATAACTCGGAATGTAATCGATCCACCCTTGCTGAGCGCCCGCACGTGTAGCGCCTCCCAGAAAATATGCCACATGACGTATATTGTCGACTGTTTCAGGATCGATATACCCAAACTTTCTTAATGGGAGAATTTGAAATACCTTTACGCCATGATACTCTCTGCGATGTTCTGACAAAGCCGTCAGAAGTGCTGGGGGCTCTCCCACCCCAGTTGGTACAATTAGACAGTCTCCATCCTGAACAAGCTTAATTCCTTCCTCTGCTGTACAAAGTTTCTCTTGGTAAAGTTCTTTAACATTTGCCATTTATTCTCACCTCATATTTTTTCTTTTCTCCATCTTGTCATTGTCCTTAAGTGATTGGCCTTAGTAACAACCACGGAAACCGTAGTTGGGACTTCTTAAGAAAACTTAACGATTTACACTAGCGTCTAGATTCAAGTTGCTATCGTTGTCAGCCGGTGGTTTGAGAATAAAGGCAAGGATCAAGCCAATTAAACTAGCCACCCCTCCGATGAGAAAAGCACCACTGAAATTACCGGTTGCATCTTTGGCCATCCCTGATACTATTGGAGCTCCTACTGCTGAAGCACTGAAAAATAATAGTACTAAGCCATAATTTACACCCAGATGCTTAGAGCCATAGAAGTCTGCGACAGTAGCGGGCATGGTGCCTAAAAAACCACCATAACAGAAGGCGACAATGCCAATACCTACCAGTGACATCCAACCTTGCAATGCGTTAAGGAAGAGCATGGTAACACCAGAAACAAGTAATAGCACCATAAGAGTACGTACCCGACCCATCTTATCTGCAGCTGCACCCCATAGAAAGCGTCCTCCAGCATTACCAATAGAGATTAACATTATTGCTAAGGTAGCTACATAATCTGAAAGACCAGACTGAACAGCAAGAACCGATCCAAAGGGTATTACCATCAAACCTGACATACACCCAATCAACAGGATAGCGGCAAGCATATAAAATTGTGGCGTTACCAGCATCTCTTTGGGTGAATAATTCCGAGTTACGAAAGCAGCCTTAGTACCAGCAACCGGAGGAGTCCAACCAACTGGTTTATAATCAGCTGGTGGATTTTTGAGCAACTGTGCTGCTCCAATAATCATGATACCAAAGACAATACCGAATATTGCAAAAGTTGCTAGTACTCCCTTGCTAATTACCAAGCTCTTTGCAATGGGAGTAAATAACAACCCACCAGCCCCTAAGGAGCCTACCACTAGTCCGGTAATAGTTCCTTTTCTATCCGGGAACCATTTCGACACGCAGGCAATAACCGGAGTATAAATCATACCAACACCAAACCCCATCATAACTCCATACGTCAAATACAAAAGCCATGGTTTATCAGCTGTTGTATAGCTAGCTAAAAAGACGCCTAGGCCGATCATAAGCCCGCCCACAGACGCTACTTCGCGAGGGCCAAATTTGTCCTGAATCCTACCCCCGGTGATGGTACCTAGTGCAAAGATGCCTAAGGTAAAAGAAAATGTAAGTGCTGTAGTTGCCTGTGTCCAACTGAACATCTTAACCAAAGGTCCTTGAAATACTCCCCAGATATATACCGCACCTGAACATAACATAATTAGCATCCCAGCTAGTGCAACAATCCAGCGTTTGCTCATAATTTATTTCTCCCTTTTACATTATTTGAGCTTTTATGCCCATAAAATTAATAATAATAACGATGTGATCCTGATAATATTTACTTACGATTTACTCGTTACTCCTCCTTTCCTTAAACCGGGGTTTTAAACACATTTCATATATTCAGAATATATTGAATTATACTGCAACAGTTATGCCAATTCAGTCAATTCTGTAAATTCTTAAAATAATTTTGCTAATATTACTGGTAAATGCGGGTTTAGGGGATTATTATCTTTGATAACTTTTATGAATACTAAAATTCATAATGCATACTAAGGTGTACACTTATATGAGAGTATAGCTTCAATTTCATATCAATGCTGCTTCCTTGTATCTGTCTACTTCTGTATACGTGTGTATAAAAGTTTACATATAAATTAAAATATTTTGAATATTGTTAATTAAATAATAAGAAATAAGAGGAATGTGCCTTAAACACATTCCTCTTTGCTTTCACCGGATAATATTGTGGTCACTTTCCGCTGTTTCGTTGCCTCAACATATCGCTATATATATACGCTAGCTCTTTGTCAAAAAGTGAACGCTTCATATCAACCGCTAATGCTCTAACCCGTTCTAGCATCTCAGCAGCATCTTCGTCTGACATTTCTTTACCATACTCATTCCAAAACTTTGCTTTGATGGATGCGGTTCCCGAGTGCTTCCCGATCACCAGTTGCCGTTCCAAACCAACGTCCTCAGGGCTGAAGGCCTCGTAAGTTCGAGGATTCTTAAGTGCCCCATCGGCATGTATTCCAGATTCATGAGCAAACATATTACTTCCCACAATTGATTTCCAAGGGGGAATCCTCCGACCCGAAGCCCTAGCTACATATTCTGATACCTCTACAAAACGCTCTGTAGCAAAGCTCAAATCTGTATCAAGCAGGTGCTTTAACGCCATGACAACTTCCTCTAAAGCCGCATTACCCGCACGTTCCCCTAAACCATTGACCGTTACACCTACATGCGACGCTCCAGCCTTTACTCCCGCGAGGGCATTGGCTGTCGCCATTCCAAAATCATCATGTGTATGCATTTCGACATCGATGCCTACTTTTTCAATCAATGTTTTAATATTGTCATAGGTTACAAATGGATCCAATATACCAACAGTGTCACAGTAGCGCAAACGATCTGCGCCAGCTCTTTTTGCTTCTTTAGCAAACTGGACCAAAAAATCCATATCTGACCGGGAAGCATCTTCGGCATTAACAGAGATATACATGCCCTCTCGTTTAGCAAAGCTGGTTGCCTTGACCATCCTTTCTAAAACATCCTCACGCGTGGTCATAAGCTTATGTTCAATATGAATATCAGAGGTAGAGATCGAAATGGCCACAGCATCAACACCACAAGCCAAGGATTGCTCAATATCAGAAATAACTGCTCGATTCCAGCCCATGATGCTGGCTTTTAACCCTAATTTTACAATGTCACTAATTGCACGTTTTTCATCCCCACCCATGACCGCAACTCCGGCCTCAATCTGATGGACACCAAGTTCATCAAGAAACTGAGCGATACGCAATTTTTCTTGATTTGAGAAAACAACACCAGCAGTTTGTTCTCCATCGCGCAATGTAGTGTCAACAATTGTTAAATGTCTCATAAGACGACTCACCCCTCATAGTTAGCTGGATGTAATGTAATACAGCTTAGAATTCACTAATCTTTATATTAGCACAATACCCCTTCAGTTTGAAGAATCTCCATAACCTTATACTGTATACTTTTACAGAAAACTTGGTTGGCGATAAGTTATATTTTCTGTCTAGTATTAAACTATATACAAGAGGCATCCCCTTTCGGAGAGGCCTCTGAACTTAAGCTAGTTTTTCCTTCAGTAATTTATTGACCAGACCCGGATTAGCTTGTCCCTTGGTGGCTTTCATGATCTGCCCCACGAGGAATCCAATGGCTCGATCTTTTCCGGCGCGATAATCCTCCACGGATTGGGGATTTTTGGCGATCACCTCGTCGATAATCCCGAGAAGTGCACCTTCGTCACTAATCTGCGCTAGCCCCTTCTCCTTCACGATGGTACTGGCATCCTTACTGGTACTATACATTTCTTCCAGTACACTCTTGGCAATCTTACCGCTAATCGTCCCTTTTTCTATGAGTCCCAGAAGTTCTGCCAATTGTGTGGCCGAAATTGGAGAATCTACCACACCGCACTGATTAGAGTTCAACAGACGAGTAACATCGCCCATAACCCAGTTGGCTAAGGTCTTAGCATCACCATAGTGAGATAAGGCAGCATCAAAGTAATCAGACAGAGCTTTTGATTGAGTGATTACCCCAGCATCATACGCTGACAGCCCTAACTCCTGTAGCCGTGCACGACGTGCATCTGGAAGTTCGGGAAGGGTTTTGCGGATTCCTTCCACCCATTCCCTATCTATTACCAAAGGAGCTAGATCGGGTTCAGGGAAATAGCGGTAATCATGGGCTTCTTCCTTAGAACGAAGGGTTAACGTGACCCCTTGACCCTCATCCCAAGTTCTTGTCTCTTGAACCACTTTTTCACCGGCATCTAGAACCCTAGCTTGACGAGCCACTTCATACTCCATGCATCGCCGTACCGAACTAAAGGAGTTTAGGTTTTTAGTTTCTGTTCGAATACCTAAATCCGTTGAGCCGATTGGGCGCAACGATACGTTAATATCAAATCGTACCGAACCTTGTTCCATACGACAGTCCGAGACTTCCGTATACTCGAGAATCTGTACTAATTTTTCTAAGTAAGCTAACACTTCTGGAATCGAACGCATATCAGGCTCTGAAACAATTTCTAATAGAGGCACGCCAGCTCTATTGTAGTCCACCGAGGATGCATTGGAGGTTGTTATGGTTTCCCCGCTATGAACGAGCTTACCCGCATCTTCCTCCATGTGGGCCCGAGTGATTCCGATCCACTTTTTCTCCCCATCAACTTCGATTTCTAACCCACCCTTACCACAAATCGGCAAATCGAACTGGGAGGTTTGATAGTTCTTCGATAAATCCGGGTAAAAGTAGTTTTTACGGTCGAACTTAGAAAACTCCGCAATTTCACAATTCAAAGCCAATCCAGCTTTGATCGCGTAATTAACCACTTCACGATTTAAAACAGGAAGGGCACCCGGCATTCCCAGACACACCGGGCAGACATGGGTATTTTGCTCCCCTCCGAACTCGGTTGTACAGCCACAGAAAATCTTTGTCTTTGTCTGGAGTTCAACGTGAACTTCCAGGCCACAGACCATTTCATATTTATTAGCGACTACCACCGGTCAGCACCTCCCCGGACAGATTTGGTTTTAACGTGTGATAATTCGTGTTTTGCTCAAAGGTATAAGCTATTCGGTACAACGATCCCTCACCAAAGGCTTTACCCATTAATTGCATACCAATCGGCAATCCATTCACGAATCCTGCCGGAACGGAAATTGCTGGAATACCCGCCAGGTTAATGGGAACCGTCGTAATATCGGATAGATACATAGCCAAGGGGTCCGCAGATTTTTCCCCAAATTTAAACGCAGGTGTCGGAGCTGTCGGGGAGAGTAAAACATCAAACGTCTCAAAAGCCTTGTCAAAATCCTGCTTGATCAGAGTTCTGACCTTTTGGGCCTTGAGATAGTAGGCGTCATAATATCCTGAACTCAGAGCATAAGTTCCGAGCATGATCCTTCTTTTTACTTCCTGGCCGAATCCTTCAGCCCGAGTCTTTTTGAACATACCTAAAACGTCATTTGAATCAGCCCGATATCCATAACGTACACCATCATAGCGAGCTAAGTTAGAGCTGGCTTCAGCAGTAGCAATTAAGTAATAAGCCGGAATAGCATATTCTGTATGTGGAAGGGAGCATTCTCCTACTTCAGCTCCCAGATCGATAAGGGTTTGAATCCCAGCTTGAATCCCTTTGGCGACCTCCGGTTCAATCCCTTCGCCAAAGTACTCACGGGGAATCCCTATCTTTAGACCCTTTATATCGTTCACTAAAAACTTAGTATAATCCGGCGTTTCATAGGGAACAGATGTCGAATCTTGGGGGTCATAGCCCGCAATGGCATTCATTACTAAGGCATTATCTTTCACTGTTTTGGTAAACGGACCAATCTGATCGAGGGAGGATGCAAATGCAATCAAACCCAAACGGGAGACTGCTCCATAGGTAGGTTTCATACCCACTACTCCACAGAAGGCAGCTGGCTGGCGGATGGATCCGCCTGTATCTGAACCCAAGGTAAATGCAGCCTCATCCCCTGCTACGGCTACGGCTGACCCACCAGAAGAACCTCCCGGAACACATTCTAAATTCCAAGGATTGCGAGTCTTAGCAAAATAGGAATTCTCCGTGGAGGAACCCATGGCAAATTCGTCCATATTCAGCTTACCGAGCAGTATCGTTCCTGCAGCTCGCAGGCGCTCTGTCACGGTTGCATTATAGGGTGGAACAAACTTGTCCAGCATTTTTGATGCACAGCTTGTGCGAATTCCTTCTGTGCACATATTATCTTTCAGAGCCATTGGAATACCCTCTAAAGGTTTCAGAGCTTGTCCCTGGGCGATCTTTTGATCAACCTCTGCCGCTTGAGCCAAAGCTCCTTCCTCTAAGACGGTTAAATACGCTTGTAAAGTAGGGTCCACTGACTGAATCCGCTTTATGTATGCTTTCGTCAGTTCTGTGGAGCTTATGTCTTTATGTACGAGCAGCTCATGCAATTCACTGATTGATTTCCCGATACTCACTGATTCCAACGTTCGCAGTCTCCTCTCAAGTCAAATCTAAGTCAAACTAATTTTAGGCACTCTGAAGAAACCCTCTTCCCCATCAGGTGCATTCCTGAGGGCTTTTTCATGGTTAATCGAAGGTCTCACTTGATCTTCACGCAATACATTGTGTAAAGGAACAGCATGAGCCGTAGGCACTACATCATTTGTGTCTAATCTCTCCAACATTGCCGCATAACCTAAGATAGAGTTCAATTGTTCTGTATACTCTTGAGTTTCCTGTTCAGTTAACTCTAAACGCGCCAATGCAGCCACGTATTCAACATCTTCACGTGAAATTGACAACATATTCACCTTCCCTTAGATAGTTCGTTGCTTTATCACTCTATCATAACAAAAATGGGAGAATGGAGCAATAAAAATACAAAAAGCAATGAAAGCGTCCTATTGGGGGCCGAACTTCAAATATTTGTAACTGTAAACCAAATCAGTCGTTGTTCTTATTCCTTTTTTCTTTAAGTCCTCAACCATAGCTAAAAAAATGTTGCCAGTAATGATAGAATCCCCCAAAGCGGTGTGCCGACTCGTTAGGGGCACTCCATACACTTCGGCCAAATCTTCTAGAGAACGACTAATTCTGTCAGTAAAAAGTAAATTTGAGAGCAAGTAGGTGTCTAAAATAGGGGGGCATAACTTTTCCCCACAGCTTTTTCGCAGATGCGCATTTATAAAACTAAAATCAAAAGCTCCGCAATGAGCTACAAGCATTGACGTTCCAACAAAATCCATAAATTTACAATAAGCTTCAACAAAATTTGGAGCTCTTGCAACCATTTCATCTGTGATACCGGTCAATTCTATTATGTGAGGAGGGATTTCACGATTAGGATTTATGAATTGGAGAAATGTCTCATCTGTAAGCTGCCCATTGCTTATAACCACCCCTCCAACCGAAATAATTTTATCCCCTTTATGAGGATAAAACCCTGTAGTTTCAGTATCAAAAACAACAAACCGACTGCTGTCTAAAGGTAGGGAAGGCCATTTTTGCAGACGTAAAGCTGTTACTTTTTGACAAAAATCTTCATCGACAGTAAATAATAATTTATAGAATTTCATAAAAATACTAATCTTTTATCTCTCCCTTACAAAGGCTAATACCTTCTAGCATTCTTTCTCTTTAGCGGGGAGAAAGACTATATGGCTCGATTTACCTTTGAAAAGCGACTCTGGTTACATTTTGCAGGCGATCAACTGCCACAAAACTTTCGCGCATAACTGATCGTTCTCTTTCACTTAGGTTCGTTGGGTTAATATAGTTATCAGGAACAAATCCCAGACTAAGTTTTCGAAGGTTTTCCCGCATCCTAAACATCATAAGGGATTGAAAGGCCGCTTCGTAGTATTCCGCATCGTCAGCGGAGATAGTTTCAAATTCAACAAGCTTTTTTAGTCGTGCTAAAGAATTAACCTCGACTACACTTTTGGACATTGCAAAGATGCGGATACAGTCCACAAGAAGAACCCCAGCAGATCTTTTTAGATCCACTTCGTTTTTATGGTCTTTGTTTTTTTCCAGTATTACGTTTTTAAATAAGTTTAGAGGTACCCTATGGCTTAGAGCATCAGTAGCAAGGAAATGTAGAAGAGCAGGAGAGGTCCGAAACAAATGCAAAGTATAATCACGTAACATTTGAGCTAAATACTCTTGTCCGTAAACCGGTCTAAAATCTAAAAAAATTGTAAACTGGCGAACAGCGTCTGGATTCGGATTCATTGCCCACTGGTGCACCGTATTTTTCCAAGTCGATATCGACCGACACCATTCAGGATTAGTGGACATAATATTACCGGGACATTTTATAAGGCCACAAAGTTCTAATCCTTCTGTTACATAGTCTGCCAGTTCATTAAAATAGTTCCTAATCTGTTCTTCCTCTTCTGGCGAAACATCGGCATAAACTATAGCATTGTCTTGATCTGATGATGGAGTTAGCTCTTCACGACCGCCACTTCCCATGGTTAACCAGCAATAATCAACAGGAGGCCAGCCGAGACCTTTTTCAACCATTGAATTCTCTGCCAGCAAAAGTAGTCTTCTGGTTAATATGTCATATAACTCTGACACTACTTCCCCAATTTCACTAGCGGTGGCTTTTTCGCTGATCATAGTAGCTACTGTATCATTAATTTGTTTAGAAGCTTGTGCCAATTCTGAGATATTCCCGGCAAGTTCTATATCTCTAACAATCGTTATGGAACTATTAATTCTTGCCCTTGTTAAATCTCCGATAGTAACAATACCAATGGGTCGAGCTTGCTCCGTTACCACAATATATTTACCGTGACTTTTCAACATGGTAAGCAGTGCTTGGTAATAGAAGGCATTGGCTGTCAAAGTAGGGGGGGGTTGTTGCATAATATCGAAAGCAGTAATTACAGAAGGGTTGCTGTCACGGGCTAATACTTTGCTAATAAGATCACGCTCGCTAACTAAGCCCAGCATAATTCCACTAGGATCTGTTACGACCATGGAACTAATTTTTTTCTTTGTGAACAAACGAGCTAATTCGTTGATCGGAGTATGCGGCTGACATGTCTCTACAGGGGTAGACATTATGTTATAAACCTTCTGTTTAAAGCGATCAAATCCTAACCCAAACGACTCATAAGGTTGTTCTTGTAACATTTCTTCGTACAATCCCCACAGCCGGTCTGTTAATACTCGGTTAAAATAGAAAGCAACCTCCTGATAGTTCTGTAAGAGACTTTCAAAGATTTCTCTACCCAGCACATAACACGTTAGGTCTGCTTGTACTTTAGCGGAGGCAGGGTATCGTTTGCCAGTTAGAATAACAGTTTCGCCAAAGAACTCTCCCTGACTCCTTAGTCTTACCGCGCCGCTTCCGTTTCCCGTAATGATCTCCACAACACCAGATAATATCAAAAATAAAGAATCCTGTGATTTTTCGCCCTCGACGAAGACAAAACTACCTTTAGGATAGGTCTTAATAGGTATCGTTTGGCTCAATTCCAATAATACATTTTCCGTCAACTGATCAAATGGTTTAAATTGTTTTAAACTAAGCGGCACATAGTTTCCCCCTCGAATTTAATCTTAGACAGGCTATATGTAAGCTTTCAACAATTCAGTTACAAGACTACGTTTGTAAGTATATAGTATACCTTTTTTAATAAATTGTTAAGAATCTTCTTTATTGTCTTAAATTTATAATCAATTGTAACGATTTCTGGTAATCTCTGGTAGTATACTCAAATAAAATTCCCCGGCAATAAACTTTGTTGCCGGAGAATATATTTCCGTGTCCAACACACCAAGGACATTATCGTTCCTTTACTCCAACTGATGAGGCTGCTTTAGTAATAATTCAAATTCCTCTTCGGTTAAAGTTGGAATTCCCAGCCCCTGTGCTTTAACCAACTTGGACCCAGCTTTCTCTCCAGCAACGACAAAGGCTGTTTTCTTACTGACACTACTAGCCGCCTTTCCCCCATACTCTTCGATGAGGGTCTCAATCTCTCGACGCTCCCAGCGCTCTAATGAACCCGTCACCACAATGCTTTTACCTGCGAATATCTGCGGTTTAGTCGAGGTTCCTGCAGTCATATTTACACCGGCTTCACTCAATTTATTCAGAAATTGCGCCGTACTTTCCAACTTAAAAAACTGAACCAGACTTTCCGCCATCCCCGGTCCGATATCTGGAATCTCCTGCAAATCCTCAAAGGAAGCTTCCTGCAGTTTTTCCATGGAACCAAAGGTTTGCGCTAAAATTTTTCCTGCTTTTACCCCTGTGTGGCGAATTCCTAGGGCAAATATCAAGGGGGCCAAACCACGATCTTTGCTGTCTGAAATAGCTTGTAGTAAATTTTCCGCCGATTTTTTACCCATCCGTTCTAAAGGGGTTAACGCTTCAAACGTCAAAGAATAAAGATCAGCCGCATCTTTGATCAACCCTGCATCTAGAAGCTGTTGAACAACTGCCGGTCCTAACCCTTCAACTGCCATAGCATCCCGAGAAACAAAATGAATAATACCCTCACGCTGCTGAGCAGGACAGCTAATACTTTGGCAGCGATAAGCAGCCTCCCCTTCCTCACGTGAAACTGGGCTCTGACATTCCGGGCAAAGATCCGGCATTTCAAATAAACGTTCCTCACCAGTCCGTTTTTCAGGTAAGGCCCGCACAACCTCAGGAATTACATCCCCCGCTTTATGTAAGAGCACATGATCTCCAATTCGAATATCCTTTTCCCTGATATTATCAAGATTATGAAGGGTGGCACGGCTCACAGTAGACCCTGCCACAGAAATTGCTTTTAGAACTGCTGTAGGGGTTAAGACTCCTGTCCGCCCAACTCGGATGATAATATCTTCAACAACGGTTTCAACTTGCTCCGCCGGGAATTTGTAGGAGATAGCCCAGCGAGGGCTTTTGGCAGTAAAGCCAAGCTCTTGTTGCAGGTCAAATTCGTTCACTTTTATAACCAAACCGTCGATATCATAGGGGAAACGATGACGCTCTGCGGCCATTTCTTCACAGTATGTAATAACCTCTTCAATATCACTAAACACTTTATACTCAGGGTTTACAATAAACCCTTGTTCTTTTAGATAGGCGAGCACATCTATTTGGTTATGTAATCCCAATTCTTTCGCCGATAATACTTGATAAGCAAAGTAATCCAGTTTGCGCTCAGCAGTGATACGAGAATTTAACTGACGCAAGGAACCAGCCGCAGCATTCCGAGGATTGGCAAAGGTGGTTTGCCCCTCTTCTTCTCGTTCCAGATTTAAACGAGCAAAAGAGGCTTTAGGCATATACCCTTCTCCCCGGACACTTAACCTTGGAACCGTTTTGTTTAAGCGAAGGGGAATAGACCCTACCGTTCGGACATTGGCGGTGATATCCTCTCCTACTGAACCATCCCCTCGAGTGGCACCGCGTACCATAAGCCCATCCTCATAGGTCAGAGCAACAGTTAAGCCATCAATCTTAAGTTCAACTACATACTCCACAAAGCTAGCCACCTGGCGAACTCGCCGGTCAAACTCCCGTAAATCCCCCGAATCAAACGCATTATCTAAGCTAAGAAGAGGTTCTAAATGCCGAACTTTCGTGTACTCTTTAGCTACTGTTCCCCCAACTCGTTGTGTCGGAGAATCTGACGTAACCTTGTCTGGATACTTAGCTTCCAAGTCCAGAAGCTCACGTAGGAGAGTATCGTATTCTGCATCTGTGATACGTGGTTGGTCAAACTCATAATAATACTTATTCGCCTCTTCTAGCTCTCTACGAAGCGCTGCTATGCGCTCGAAATCAACTTGCACTTAAAATTCCTCCACTATTAACGATAATTGCCTTTATTATAATCTAAACCGCAAATCTTTAAAAGAAATACGCATTAATACTATTATTACCATGAAGCTTCTTACTAACTCCTTAATCCATAGGAACTCTCAACTCAATTCGAAGGAGTGCCCCTTGTTCACTCACTATAGAAAACTCACTAGCAATAAATACAAAAACTCCCACTCATAAGCTTAATACAAGTGGGAGTTTTTATAGTTAAATTAAGAGAGTAGGTATAAGATTAACCTTGGAAATATGTCGTCATTTGTGGTACAACTTGCTTCTTACGGGAAAGAACACCTGGCAGTGGAACGCTTCCATTGACAAGTTCTTTACCAAAGGCTTTAGCCACTTCTTCAGGGTTGTCCCCTTTAACAATCAGTTCAGTGTAATCTTCGAGAATATCCGTAACCATTAGGCAGAGATATTTCATGTCATTAGCAGCGCGATGTGCTTCGATGGCTGCAGTTAAGTTAGCACGAACGTCCTCGAAGCCTTCCATACCCATTAAGCTGACTTGTCCTACACCGATTTTGTGAGGTCCCATGGTGAAGGCTTTAAGATCTTCTTCAATCATGCTTTGAGGGGTACGATCAGCAATGTTGGAAGCTGATTTAAACATATCAATACCAAAGGTCTTTGGCTCAACACCAGCAATTGCGGCTAGTTCCGCTGCGATTGCTTTATCCTCATCTGTGCAGGTAGGGGATTTGAAAATAACGGTATCGGAAAGAATAGCAGCAAGCAAGATTCCTGCAATTGGTTTTTCTGGAACTAATCCTTGCTCCTTATAAGCCTTTGCTACGATTGTACATGTGGAGCCAACAGGTTCGATGCGGATATGGATAGGATCAGAGGTTTGTAGTCCGCCGATTTTGTGATGGTCGATAACCTCGATAAGTTTAGCTTGATCTCCACCAGCAACTGCTTGTCCCCATTCATTGTGGTCGACGAGGACTAATTTTTCACCTGCTTCAATGGACTCTAACACTTCAGGAATAGCTACTCCATAAAAATTGAGGACATATTCAGTCTCTTTATTGATTTTTCCAGCAGAACAAGGAACAACATTAGCTATTCCCGAAAGTTCTTTTAAGCGTGCTAAAGCGATTGCTGAGCAAACTGAATCTGTATCTGGGCTTTTGTGACCAACGATATAAATTTTATCTGACATACTTAACACCTAAACCTTTCTCTTCCTCATTTTTGAAATGCACCAATGGATTAAAAATGTCACAGTTTCGTTAACTTGGCATACTCCGCAATTAATTTCTTGATACCACTGTCAAAAACAATTGTCAGTTCCGCTTGATTTCCTTCTCCTTTAATGGAGACAATAATCCCTCGACCAAACGTCGCGTGTTCCACTTTTTCTCCTACCTGATGCGCCTCACCCCCTTTAATAACCAAAGTAGTCCCAAAATCCTTTTCCCATGACCCTGAACCTAAAGGAACGTTTCGATCCGACATAGAATCCCGTCTCCGAATCGGTTTGGACGGAGCAGCGGGACGACGTTTTGGCGGATCAAGCGGGTCTATATCCGTCATTAATTCCGACGGTATCTCCATCAAAAAGCGAGAGGGCTGATTATATTGCGTCTTGCCATAAAGCATCCGCATTTCTGTATTACACAGGTATAGTTTCTCCCTCGCTCGAGTGATGGCGACATAACAAAGTCGTCGTTCTTCTTCTAAAAGAATTGGCTCAATTATTGAACGACTGCTGGGGAAAATTCCATCTTCCATACCAACTACAAAAACAACTGGAAATTCTAACCCTTTTGCGCTATGCATTGTCATTAAGGCCACGGCTTCCTCAGCTTGGTCTAATTCGTCAATATCAGCAACCAGTGATACTTGTTCTAAAAATCCACTCAAACCCGGGACAGCCTCTTCTTCAACCCCATCGTTTAAAGCATTTTGGGCAGCTTGAGCTGCTTTATCATCATATTCAGAAGTGACAGAAAGAAATTCCATAAGGTTTTGCAAACGAGTTTCTGATTCTGGAGTGTTTTCTGCTTCAAGAATCGCCTTGTATCCTGTTTTATTAAGAATCTCTTCCACCAGATCTGAGACACTTGACTCTTTAGCAAAGCTTACCAAGCCCTGCATTAGGTGGGCAAAGGATATTAACGGTTTCTTGGCGCGTGTCGACAATTCAGGAATATATTCAGCCTCCAGAATAGCGTCCAGCACGGGCATTCCCTGTTCATCGGCATATTCCAGAACCTTTTGCAACGTGGTATCTCCCAGTCCGCGTTTCGGCACATTTAGAACCCTGGCAAAACTCACTTGATCTGCGGGATTATAAAGAACTCGCAAATAAGCTAAGATGTCCTTAATCTCCATACGTTGATAGAATTTTAGTCCTGAGAACACACGGTAGGGCGTAGCCTCCTTCATCAGACGCTCCTCCAGTGACCGGGATTGAGCATTTGTTCGATAAAGAATGGCAAAATCGTTATAAGGTCGTCCTTCTAATTCATGCAAACGTTGAATGCGATTGACGACATAGTTGGCCTCATCTCGCTCATCGGACCCTACATAACACACCACGGACTGACCTTCTGTGTTTTCAGTCCAGAGGGATTTTTCCTTACGAGACTCATTATTCTTAACCACTGCATTAGCGGCATTGAGAATCTTCTGGGTTGAACGGTAATTTTGTTCAAGTTTGATGACTTTCGCTTCTGGATAATCCCGCTCAAAGTCGAGGATATTTTGGATATCCGCGCCCCTCCATCCATAGACGGATTGATCATCATCCCCAACCACACACAGATTGCGATACTCGCTCGCCAAAAGTTTAATCAACATATACTGAGCATGATTCGTATCTTGGTACTCATCCACCATAATATAGCGGAATTTATCCTGGTAATACCGATACACATGGTCGCTTTGCTGAAATAGCTGTACTGTAAGCATGATAATATCATCAAAATCAAGAGCATTATTGCTCTTAAGTCGTTTCTGATAAGAGCGGTAAATGTCGACGACCTTTTGTTCAAAATAACTGGCGGCTTTATAGGAAAATTCCTCAGGATCTTGGAGTTTGTTCTTAGCATCACTAATAACCGCAGCTACACTGCGCACTGGGAATTTCTTTTCATCAAAATTTTGCTCTTTCAAGCACGCTTTGATTAAGGACTGTTGATCCCCTGTATCGTAAATGACAAAATTCCGGTTATACCCCGGCAAATTATCAATCTCACGTCTTAAAATACGGACACATGCCGAGTGAAAGGTCGTAACCCATAAACCATGTCCCTCGCTGCCCAGCAAGGTGGTCACTCGTTCCCGCATCTCTTTGGCCGCTTTATTGGTAAAGGTAATTGCTAATATCTCACTAGGTTCTACCCCATGAGCAATCAAATGGGCAATTCGATAGGTGAGCACTCGAGTCTTACCCGATCCTGCTCCCGCAAGAATTAGAAGCGGCCCTTCTCTATGCTCTGCAGCTTCACGCTGCATTGGATTTAAATCGTCTAATCGGTACATGACCACTTCACCTCACTTCTTGTGCTTATTATAACATACTGTACGTCCACCTGTTGCTTGATTTGCTAACAGTCAGGCTCCCATCTATCATATCACAATAATTATTTGCTATACCAAAAGGTAATCGACGCCATAGGAAAACTAATATTATAAGGGAAGCTAACTAAGGTTTTAAAAAATTACTCCTATAATAGCGTATAGATTTTCCAAATTTTCGTCATGTGGTAATAATCTACAGAAAAACCAGTCTCTAATGCCAATAATAGTATGAATATGATGGGATTAAAAGTGCCAATAGCATTAATATCCTTCAAAAAAATAATGTAGTGACATAAATAAGGTTAATGGAGAAATCGTCTTCAAAATTTGTGATAAGCAAAAAACAGATGTACCAAACTAGTACATCTGTCTGAAAACAACAATCACTTACCCTATGCAGACTAAAACTCGCAGGAATTTGCTGTTCTAGGGAACGAAACCACATCACGAATATTTGACATTCCAGTCAAATACATAATAACTCGTTCAAACCCTAGTCCATACCCTGCATGTTTTACACCACCATACCGTCTTAAGTCAAGATACCACCAGTAATCCTCCGCGTTCAACCCAGATTCTTGCATACGCTTTTGCAAGAGATCCAGTCGTTCTTCCCGTTGACTTCCCCCGATAATTTCGCCAACTCCAGGAACGAGTAGATCCATAGCAGCCACTGTCTTGTTATCGTCATTCAGTCTCATGTAAAACGCCTTAATATCCTTGGGATAATCTGAGACAAAGACGGGTTTTTTGAAGATCTTTTCAGTCAAATACCGCTCATGCTCAGTTTGCAGATCCATCCCCCAGCGAACTGGATACTCAAAGTTGACATCTTCCTTCTGAAGCATTTCTACTGCTTCTGTATAAGTAACACGGACAAATTCCGAGCTTAAGATATTTTCTAAGCGATCAAATAAGGTTTTATCGACAAACTTATTAAAAAAGGCCATTTCCTCCGGAGCGTTGTCTAAGGCATATTGGATAATGTATTTCATCATCTCTTCGGCTAAATTCATGTTATCTGAAAGGTCTGCAAAGGCAATCTCTGGTTCAATCATCCAAAACTCAGCCGCATGTCTCGCCGTATTTGAATTTTCTGCTCGAAACGTCGGTCCAAAAGTATAAACATTACGGAAGGCCATACAGTAGGTCTCCACATTAAGCTGACCACTCACAGTCAAGCTGGTTTCCCTTCCAAAAAAATCTTTGGAAAAATCAATATGACCAGAGTCATCTTTTGGAGCTAGGGCCATATCTAAGGCTGTCACCCTAAACATTTCTCCCGCACCTTCAGCGTCACTGCCGGTAATAATCGGAGTATGTACATAGACATAACCCCTGTCTTGAAAGAACTTGTGAATCGCATAAGCAACGATGGATCTCAACCGAAAGACAGCCGCAAAGGTATTAGTCCTTGGTCGCAAATGCGCAATCGTCCGCAAATACTCAAAGGTATGCCGCTTTTTTTGAAGAGGATAATCTGCAGCAGATAACGCCAGAATCTCAATAGTTTCCGCCTTAACTTCAAAGGGTTGTTTAGCACCCGGTGAAGAGACTAGTTCACCTTGAATACGGATCGCCGAGCTTATGGTTAGCTTCCCAATCTCGATGAAATTATCCAGACTCTCATCGAAAACCACTTGAATCGTTTCAAAGAAGCTTCCATCATTGATTTCTATGAAGCCAAATGTTTTAGAGGTACGGACGGTGCGAACCCACCCAGATAGCTCCACTTTTTGATTAAGAAACCGATCCGTCTCTCTGTAGATTTCCTTAACAGTAACTAATTGCATAGTTTTCCTCCTTAAACAATCTCCATTGAGAGTTTAGGAATATATTTACTTTGCAATTATACCCGATTAGATTCCTGACTTCAAATCACAAACCGTTTGCTTTGGGCCTTCAAGTCCTCCATCAATAGAACCCGCCTGATCAACTACCACAGTATCAGCCAGCCATATCTTCACTAATCAGCTCTTTTAATCGCTCTTCAGTTAACTCCTCTTCCGAATAAATCGGGATATTATGCTGTTTCAGCATAGCAGAGGTAACACCCTGACCCGGGATCATCCGGTGAGTAAAACTTCCATCATAAATAAAATGAACTCCACAGGAAGGGCTCCGTTCCTTGAGGATGGCTGCAGTAACCTTGAACATCCTTGGAAATTTCAACACCTCGTTTGCCCCTTTAAGGAATTGAGAAGTTACGCCCTCTCCACTCTCGCCCTTAACTAAACCACGTCCAAGGAGCACTTCTTGCCCGGTTCCGTTTATAATCTCTACCGCTTCACGGGGAGTTGATAAACCTCCCAGTTGCTCGGGACAAACTGGAATAAACCTTCCTGAAGAACAATAGCTCTGAATTAACGAATGGGCATTTGTCTCACCATTATACTTGGTATTTAGCCCTAACAAACAAGCACTCACAAGAATCATCCTATATCTCCGCCTCTTATAAGATCTTTTAGACTTTTTTAACATCTTGCGATAAGGTATCCACATCAATACCTGCCATTTTGATCAAATACATTGCATTACGGGTCGTTGAAATACCTGGACGAAGTTTATAGTCAAAATGAATTTGATCGTGTTTATAATACTCTCGAAAATGGTAATTTCTAATTTTGCGATCGCTCTCACGTTCAATGTTACCAAGCTCCAAATCATGGGTTGAAACCATGCCCATTGCCCCAGCATTACTTAGTTGTTGAATAAGAACCTTGGCTCCCGCATGACGATCTTGGGAATTTGTTCCTTTAAATATTTCATCTAGGAGGAAGAAAATATTCGTTTGAGTTTTAGATGCACTGACGATCTGTTTAATTCTTAACAACTCCGCGTAGAACGAAGAAATGTTTTCTCCGAGATTATCACTCACTCGCATACAAGTATAAATCTGCAGTATCGAACAGCTAAATTCTTTGGCATACACAGGGGCTCCAACATACGCCAACACGAGATTAATTCCCACCGTCCGAAGTAATGTGCTTTTTCCAGACATATTAGACCCTGTTATTAACAAAATCCCAGAGCGTTCCTCGATGGATAAATCATTACAAACCGACTCTCTTAAAAGTGGGTGTCCTAATTTGACTGCCACAATACCTGATTTATGGGGGGTAATCTCTGGGAATATCCAACCTTTGTGGTCAAAGTGAATAATTGACAAACTGGATAAAGCCTCTAATTCAGCGATTGTATCCACCCATCGACCTAGAGAACTACCCGATTTCTCTTTCCATGATTCCAAGGAGATCATACACTGGATATCCCATAGTGTTAAAATATTAATGAATAAAAACATCGAATTATTACGGCTGGCAATTAATTCGGATAACCATGCAAGTCTTTTAATCTGCACAGAGGCAGATTTACCGTCACGATTGAGTAAGCCCTTTTGCAAGGACTGAAGGTACTTCGATTGAAAGGACCGTTTTTCAAACCGCTCTAACATCTTTTCATAAACCTTGATACTTTCCCTAAAAGAATAAACTTCATTGAGCATTTTACCTCTTTGCTTCCCTGCTAAAAGTATAAGCGCCTGAATTACAAAACCTGTTAGTGGATACCAAAAGGTAACTCTATTGGTCGTAAGATAGAGAACCAAAAATAATGTCGTAATAATCGGAACCGCCCGGGCTAGAATAAGTACCTCAAGGCGTAAATACGTAGCATCGAACATCTTTGCCCATTCAATAATACCTTTTGGAGAGCTCAGCCTACGCTTTGTCAAGCTTGCTTCCGCCAAAAACCGTTGTCGCCAAGCTAAATTTTTTCCCAATTCCTTGATGGCTTCTTGTTTCTCTATAATCAAACCAGTCTCAACAGGGGGCTCAGATAACCACTCTTTTAGCATTTCCCTTCCCTTATAAGTCTTGGCTGTATTAATCCATTGAAACAAGGAACCATACCCAAAGAGGTCTAAATCACTCGAATAGGGGTGAGCAGGATCAATAAAGTCATCCCCTGCGTCTCTGAAACATTTCCATTCGTCGGCTAGACGTTTTAATGCTTGATCATAGTTTTCATAAAGGAGGCGAAGGTAACTTTGACGCCTTTTTAAAGTTTGGTGCCAAATAACCATTACGGCAAATAATATTACAGTCAAGACACCTATGCTAATTCCTAAAGAACCATCGTTTCTAAAATAAAAAAAACCAGCCAGCCCACTACCAGCAAGGAAGGTCACAAGTCTTAAATTGCTTAAACGATTAATCATTGGGGTCAGGCTTGAAAACCGTCGTTCATAATATGTTTTTCGTTTTTCATATTGTTCTTTTGCCTCTATCAACTACTCATCCTCCACATACATCGAAACGTCCTACTAGAATCAATACGGATATTATACACCACCCGGACAACTCTTACCATATCATGGAACTCTAGGATTAAATCCTAGTGAACCTATTAATCTACAATTTTTATACTGAATTGTTCGTCTTTCCTTATAATCACTCGAATGATATACTTGGATTTTGGAGGGATTTATAATGGAACAAAGCAAATTGTCGCCGTTTTTACTAGCATTGGACTCTCTTTCAATCTATAGGGGACTTTTAGATAATAAAGTACTTAATAAGTTGAAAGAACTGCTTATTTCCTTAACCAAGTCAGACGTTACACTTAGAGAGGTTATTAACTCCTATCATGAATTTTACTTTGAACTGGCCCAAGGTGGGACAATGTCACTCAAAGATTATATCCTTTATCAAATACTTTTTGATGAAAACCCATTCACCTTTCAACAACAAGCTATTCATATTAACCATTCCAATGATGTAATTAAGAAAGCCGCTGCACAGGATTTGAACTGTCTTCAACTCATATCCCAGCTTGAACCCGCAATAGTTAAAGCCCACTTATCCCAACTATTCAAGGATGATCCTTATAATACCCTCATTGAAGAACTTCCGGAATGGGTTTTAGAAAGTGATAATACATCCCTTGGGGACCATTTCAATCACATAAAAGAACGCATAGAGGCCTGTAACTACTGGCAGGACAGTCTGGAAGAGCTCGGAAAATTCCATAAACGATATGGTTGTGGATTATTCATCCGCTACTATGCCTTTGTTTGGGAGAGAACCAACGGCTTAGGTTATATTAGAGGAATCGATAGTCCTGATACTATCAGATTAGACGAGCTAGTAGAGTACCAAAATGAACGTTCGAAGGTTATTGAAAATACCCTACAATTTTTGCAAGGCTTCCCATCCAATAATGTTCTGCTCTATGGAGATCGAGGAACCGGAAAATCTTCAACTGTCAAGGCCATACTCAATGAATATTGTACCGAGGGCCTACGCATGTTAGAAGTCCCAAAGGCTTATCTTAGCGATTTTCCCCTAATTATTCGGCAGTTAAAAAATCGATCTCAAAAATATATTATCTTCGTCGATGATCTGGTATTTGGAGACAATGAAGAAAACTATACTTCGTTGAAGGCAGTCCTTGAGGGTGGCCTTGAAAGCAAAACAACCAATATTCTCATTTATGCCACCTCTAACCGCAGACATTTAGTCAAAGAATATTTCAAAGAAAGAGCAGGTTTACAGTCAAACAATCAGGATGAAGAAGTCCACGCAGGGGACACCATCCAAGAAAAACTGTCTTTAGCAGATCGATTTGGCATCAATGTAGTTTTTTCTTCCCCTAATCAAAACAGATACCTAGAGATAGTCAAGGGGATTGCTGCGAGAAGAAACCTCAACATCGATGAAGAACGACTGGAAAAAGAGGCCCTCAAATGGGCACTCTGGTATAATGGTCGCTCCGCTAGGACGGCTCGGCAATTTGTCGATTGGATCGAAGGACAGATCAATCTAAAAGGGCGTAAAATCCTGGACGAAATTTAGAATGATAAACCACTCCCTCACTTCTCGCATACTTCTTAGTATTTGCCCGAAGGCTTTCCCTTCATTGAACATGCCTGCTTTGATTTATAGTATACCTCCTACTTTTAGTTGGAGGTATTTTTCTTTTTTCCAGGTAGACATAAATTTTATGACATAGTTTCTCATAGCCAAAGCGAATATCGGACTTCCCTAGTAATCATACTTCACTTTTCAGATGTACCAGTTGCCGCTTAAATTATATGGTTAGTTAAGGTTGATAATCAACATTTTTCGATTTATAAGGAAAAAATTAACACTCAACATTGTTAGAAAATTTAAAATATTATAAATATTTTGCTTGAAAAGTTATAACTTCCATTGTAACATTAAATCAATATTTTAATTTGAGGAGGAGCTTTATAGATATTTAATTAGCGGCAAGTACAATTTATATTATGGTCGAGCACTCTTAGTTTCGCTGCTTATATCACAGCTAGTTACTGTTTTGACGACTTATAGAGAACTATCATTACTTATATTTTAGAAGGAGGAATTTTATATGGGCGCTTATAAAAAAGAAGTCTGGTTCACCATAATTATGTCCCTTTTATTTTTATTCTCTGGCCATTTAGGACTATTCTTTTCATTTTTTCCAGTCGACGGTTACTTTCTCGGATTTCCAATTATGTATATTATCCCAATTCTTAGCGGTTGGTTCGGGGTTCTAATTTTAGTTATTGTAGCTGGTAAAATCGGAAATCACATTGATAATGAAATCGAAAAGGAAAATCAAGAAAACGCTAAAATCGGTGGCAGGGGGGTAGTGTAATTGGAAAACCAAGTTTGGCAACTGTCAAATCCACTATTGGGTATTATTGTCGTTTTTATAACCTTTGTCGTATTCTACGTTGTTGCATATCTTTCAAACCGAGCAAGTACATCAGTGCAAGATTTATACGCCACTAAAGGTGGGGTAGGACCAATCACTAACGGTCTTGCAATGGCATCTACTTACATGAGTTTGGCAACATTTCTAGGGGTTACCGCTTTAATTTTACGTCTCCAAATTCCATTTGTGATGTTGTGGATCCAATTCATTCTAGCGATCCCATTAATAACAATTATATATGGAACTAGCTTACGCCGAATGGGAGCATACTCTCCGACACACTTTGTTAGAGAACGCTATGGTAAAGAAGCTTCAATTATCGCTGCGCTCTGGATGATTTTAGTATCAATTATGTACGCTTTAGGTCAGATGATAGGAATTGCTGTAACATTTGAGACTTTACTAGGCATTCCTTACATGACTGGTTTATTTGTCGGAGGCATCCTAATTGTTGGGTACGTTACAATAGGTGGTATGAGCGGTGCAACAAACAATGCTGCCATTCAGATGGTTATCATGGCACTTATGTTTATCGTTCCCTTAGGTGCAATAATGAAGGCAATGGGTGGTACTGGATGGTTTTTTCCTCCACTTTTCTATGCTGATATGATACCAGCAATGCTTGAAGCTTTACCTACTTTTTTTGATTACAAGTATCCTGCGAAGTGGTACTTTGCCCTTATTCCTGCCCTCACAATCGGATCTCTAGGGTTGCCACACTTGGCAATGCGTGTTTACACTTCATCTAGTTTAAAAACTGCTCGTTCAGCAATGATTTGGTTTGCTTTAGCACTTGGTCTTGTTTTCTCAGCAACGTATGCAATGGGATTTTCCGGAGTGTTTTTCGAGTATACAACTGGCATTCCTATTGCTCCTGGCGATGCTGATAAATTAACAATTATTCTAAACTTAGCGTATAACCCTGAATGGGTAACTGCACTAGTTATCGCCGGTGCTATCTCAGCTGGTTTATCTACACTTAGCGGTAATTTACTTGCTATTGGTGCTTTAATTTCTCAAGATATTGTTACAACATTAAAGCCAGATTTAACCAATAAAGCGAAAGTACGTCTTGGATATATTTCCATTGCTCTTGGTGGTCTTGCAGCTGTATTATTAGCGATAAAACCACCTGCTTTCCTTATTGTTAGTATCCTTTGGGCCTTTGGTCTCGCAGGTGCTACCAATGCATCACTCATTATTATGGGGGTTTGGTGGAAAAAAGCCAACCGCTTCGGTGCAATATGTGCTTCTACAATCAGTGGGATCGTCTATGTTGTTGTTTCACCCTTCGTTTTCCCTAAGATTGTTATAAGTGGTCATGCATTAACCGATAGTATGGGGCTTTCAGGCGGAATGCTTGCTGTACCACTTAGCTTTATAATTTTAATTGTGGTATCTTCTATTACAAACCGTATTCCTTCATTAATGAGTAAAGAAGCAATAACTGAAAATGATGGCTTAGTAGAAAGAATCCATGGTTGGTCTGATATTAATCCGCAGCGTTACAACAGCACATTCGGAGCGTTGTTTATCACTTCCATAAGCGCGGTTGTCTTTATTTGGTCAATGATGCCATGGGCATTTTAAGCGCTTGAGGCTTTGTAGTGTGTAACAACCCCCATTTTATAATACATTTACGATGTGAATATATATCTGCATAATATAGATAATTGAAAGCTGAATCAAAGGACTTAATGCTTTTGATTCAGCTTCCTTTATTTTCTCTATAATATGAGGAGGGACTATGAAAAAAATTACATTAGTTTTCAGATCTTTACTATTAGACAAAGGGGCTATTGCAGAACTCTCTGCGCCAGAAACGAATTCTAGAGGGTATAATTCTATAATTTCAATTTTATTGGGGTTATCATATGGCTTTACAGCTCTTAACCTTAATAGTGAATTAATAAAAACAATTGAAACCCCGATATTAAGAGATGGTCTCATTCCGGCGGTATTTTTCTTTTCCGGTTATATTATGATGCTATTAACTAAAGTTGGGTTAACTTTACTTTTATGGGCAGCTTCAAGGGGCTTAGGCGGTGGTGGCTTTTTAGCTATCCTTTACCAAAATACGACTATCGCTGTAATTCCTTCTGTTATTGCATTACCCGCTTTTATTTCACTTCAAGCGGGCACTCCTCTTTCAATGCTCATGCTGTTTTCTATAGGGGTTGCACTCATTTGGATTTATTTTATTTGCGCAAAAATCATAGAAGTAGTTCAACAATTTGCACCATGGAAAGCATATGTTGCGGTTCTATTGGTGTTTATCTTCTATATCAGTATTTATTATATTATTTCACCTCCACCAGCTTAGGCTTGAGTACACTTCCTTATTGAATACCACGCGGAATGACCCATTCTATCCTATTGAAGGTAAGCCCACAAAAATTGAAGGTAGATCCACAAAAAACAATTCCTATATTCTAGAAGTTACATGTATAAAGCTGTATATACTTGAAAATAATGTAGTAAACAGGAAGGAGTAGCTATTATGGATGATTATTTTGACAATATCGATAGTACAGAGATTAACTTAAAGTATTTTACTGAACATCACGAGAGTATTTATAAGGCCTATGAAAAATACGGTCAGTTAGTACACAAAGATGGAGGCCCTCTAGATGAAAAGACATGCTGGCTAATCAAAATAGCACTATCTACTGAGTGCCAATACCCAAGAGCCTTAAGAACACATATCTTAAAAGCCATAAAAAGTGGATGTACTAAAGAGGAAATTGAACACGCCATTCTTCTGGTAGCACCTAGTGCAGGATTTCCTAGAACTATGCAAGGTATTCTAATTCTAAGGAACTTATTATCTGAAGTAGATGGTCAATCCATTCACTAAGTGCATTGTGCATTGATTCATTGACATAGGCGAATAGATCCCCACCAAAGCCCTCCAACCTTCTTAGGTAATGAGGGCTTACTTTACGCCTATTTTTATATACTTACTTCATCTCCATTGTTCACCTTGACTTTTCCACAACCTATACCTTATTGGAATAAAATGATATACTATATTCTTAAGCAAAGGCAAATCTAATATAAAGGAACGATTTATAATGATTAGTACCAGTGGGATAACCTTAAGATTTGGTAAAAGAGCCTTATTTGAAGATGTTAATGTAAAATTTCTCCCTGGAAATTGTTACGGCTTAATCGGAGCCAATGGCGCAGGAAAATCGACATTTTTAAAAATACTTTCCGGTGAAATTGACTCAACCAGTGGCGAAGTCATTCTTACACCCGGGGAGCGCATTGGAGTATTAAAGCAAGATCACTTTGAGTTTGAAGAATTCGAAGTGTTGAAGACTGTAATAATGGGGCACTCGAGGCTATACGAGATTATGGAAGAAAAGGACGCTCTTTACTCTAAACCAGACTTTACTGAAGAGGACGGAATTAAAGCCTCCATTCTAGAAGGGGATTTTGCCGAACTCAACGGTTGGCAAGCAGAGTCTGAGGCCTCTGAATTATTAATGGGATTAGGCATCGGTAAGGATTTGCAAAACAGTAAGATGAAGGATCTAAGCGGGAACGAGAAAGTTCGGGTCTTACTTGCCCAAGCCCTATTTGGGAATCCCAACATCCTCTTACTTGATGAACCTACCAACCACCTTGATCTTCAGTCCATCCGCTGGCTGGAAAACTTCCTCTATAATTATGAAAACACCGTCATTGTTGTCTCCCATGACCGACATTTCTTGAACAAAGTATGCACACACATAGCGGATATCGATTTTGGAAAAATTCAGCTATACGTGGGGAATTACGATTTCTGGTATGAATCCAGTCAATTAGCTCTCCGATTAATGCGAGAGGCAAACAAGAAAAAAGAAGACAAAATTGAGGAACTACAACGGTTTATCCAACGCTTTAGCTCTAATGCATCCAAAGCAAAACAAGCAACCTCCCGTAAAAAACAACTTGAGAAGCTAACCTTAGATGATATCAAGCCGTCCTCTCGTAAGTATCCTTATATAGCTTTTACGCCGGATAGGGAAGCAGGCAACAATATTTTAACAGTCAAAGACTTGACTGTTACTATTGACGGTGAAAAAATCCTCGACAACATCTCCTTTATGATGAACAAAGGAGATAAAATTGCTTTCGTGGGACCAAATGGCCTTGCTAAGACCACCTTGTTCAAAGTATTAATGGGTGAAATCACGCCTGACAGCGGTGAATATAGCTGGGGTGTTACCACGACACAAGCCTATCTTCCTCTTGATAATTCGTCCTATTTCGAAACAGATTTAAACCTCGTGGAGTGGCTAAGACAGTTCTCTAAAGATCCTGATGAATCTTTTGTCCGTGGATTTCTTGGCAGAATGCTTTTCTCTGGAGATGAATCTCTGAAAAAAGCGAGTGTTCTTTCAGGGGGAGAAAAAGTACGCTGTATGCTTTCTCGCATGATGCTCAGCGGAGCGAACATTCTAATTTTTGATGAACCAACCAACCACTTAGATATGGAGTCTATTACAGCACTCAATAATTCATTGACAAACCTAGATGGAAATATCCTGTTCGTATCTCAAGACCATCAGTTTGTCCAGACCATTGCAAACCGTATCATTGAAATCACACCTAAAGGATTACTAGATCGTCAGATGACCTTTGATGAATATCTTGACAATGAAGATGTTAAAGCACTTTTGGAGAAGATGTATAGCTAATATGTGATAAAGGCTCCGTAAATAGGATTAATTTGCAAATAATTATTTGACATCTGGTGATAATTTGTTATACTAATATAAGCTCGTAAAAACTTGTGGATTTAAGCAAACCTTCTCTATTGCCTTAGGCTCTGGGATGAAGTTGGTGAACTTGCCATGTAGAGCGCGGGTAATATTTTTGTGGAGGTTTTTTTATAATGTTTAATGACAAGATTCTAAATTGCAAAGACTGTGGACGGGATTTCGAATTTACTGCATCTGAACAAGAGTTCTATGCAGAAAAAGGATTTACTAACGAACCTGGTCGTTGCCCTGAGTGCCGTGCAGCTAAAAAAGCACAAAACAGAAACAATGGCGGCGGCGGATATGGCCGTCAACAACGTGAAATGTTCCCAGCTATTTGCGCTACCTGCGGAAAAGAAACAACTGTTCCTTTCCAACCATCAGGCGACAAGCCAGTTTATTGCCGTGAGTGCTATCAACCACGTTCACGCAGCAATTGGTAAATCGAACTAATTAGTATCGTTGAAACCTTCCCAAGCTTTGCCTGGGAAGGTTTTTTAATACACATTAGCAGATAAAGGCAGCCCCTACGTAACTGGGGCTGCCCTTATCTGCTAATGTCCTAATTTAAAAATTTAAGTATCTCCTAAGATTAACTAAATCACTGGATATTTTTCTATGATGCAGTTTCTGGTGTGGTGGTGGTTGTTTCTGGCGTTAGATTTCCACCCCAAGCACCCCGATGACCGCCACGCATGCCCTTGCCCATGCCGCCCATTGCACCCGGCACAAAAGAACCGCTCTTCATAGCCTCTTTTTGAACGTCTAACTGAGCTTGTTCCGCTTTACTCCAAGTTTCAATCTGTTCCTTTGTTAATTTTCCATTACTCTGCATAGCCTCCACCTGAGCTGCTAAACGTTCTTTTGCTGCGACATCCCAAGCTTCAATCTGTTCCTCTGTCATCGGTTCACCATTACTGAACATTTTGACTTTGCTTCGTATCCCCATACCTTTACTACCCATACCAGGACCAAGAACTTTGCCTTCAGCTATAGCTTGCTCGTGAACTTCTTGACGCTCGTCAATAAACTTCTTCATGGTCTCCGCTTGTTCAGCCGTTCTCAGCCCGGCTTCCACTTCTTTGTCTACAATTTGCTTCTGAATTACAAACATTTGTTGAGTCAAGCTCTTAAGCTCATCGAGCTTTGGCAAATCTGTGGCTCCAAAAGCGACCGTAGCCCCACCTGCCAACAACAAAGCACTTAGAATACCTACCGCCAATTTCATCTTCATGACAATTCCTCCTTAAAAATAGTTTCCCGACGTCAAAGTATGTACTTTCAATCGGTACACTATTATGATAACCATCATTTATGGTAAATTTGTGAATTGAACTTTAAGAAGTTGTGTGCTTCCAGTAAAGAAATTGTCTTCGCGGAGCTTTAGTTAAACAAGTCCACTAACGACTCTTAATATCGTAACGCCGAATTTTTTCATAAAGCCATGATCGAGAAATCCCTAAAAGTCGGGCGACCTCGGATTTATTACCGTTCGTTTTGAGAAGTGCCTTTTCTAAGGTTTCTTTGTCTAAATGTTCATGGGCATTTTCTAAGTTCCACTCCTTGGCAAGGGACAATGACCTTTCTTGTTTTTCTTCTCTAAGATAAAAGGGTAAATCCGCTGCTTCCAGCAAATCGCCCGTTGCAAAATTCACCGCCCTCTCAATCACATTTTTTAACTCCCGCACATTCCCAGGCCAACGATGTGCAACAAGAATTTTTTCCACCTCTGAAGAAACCCCTGAAATTCGTTTACCGAAATCTTGATTTAGCCGTTCTAAAAAGACGTGAACTAAGGGAATAATGTCTTCTGACCGATTACGAATAGGGATAAGCCGGAATGAAATAACGTTTAGACGATAGTATAGGTCACTACGAAACTCGCCGCTCGCAACCTTTTGGATAAGATCCTTATTAGTAGCAGCAATGATCCTCACATCGACTTTCACAGATTCATTACTTCCTACCGGTTCAAACGATCTTTCTTCCAACACTCTTAAGAGTTTACTCTGTAAATTAAGAGACATGTCACCAATCTCATCCAGAAACAGCGTCCCTCCATTAGCAACGGCAAACTTACCCGCCTTGCCTCCTTTTTGTGCCCCGGTGAACGCTCCGCTCGCATAGCCAAAAAACTCCGACTCCAGAAGATTTTCCGGAACTGCTGCACAATTGACCTTAACATAAGGACCATTTCGGTGGGGGCTGGCCTGGTGAATAGCCTCGGCAAAGAGTTCTTTACCCGTACCACTTTCCCCTGTCAACATAATTGTAGAATTACCCCGGGCGGCAATTTCAGCCTCTTGCTTCAATCTGCGCATATCCTGATTGACAGTAATAATCTGATTAAATGTAACCGGTTGCCTTGTAGGGCCTATTTGTTCCTTGTAATAATTTAACTCGAGGTCTAGCTGAGCCAGTCTCTGAGCAACCTCCTTAACTTCCTCTAATTTCTGGAAGATAATTTTACCCACAGCCCCAATAATCTTACCTTGACGCACAATAGGCAAGCGGGAGACAATATACGGTCGACCATAGATAACTTGGATTTCATTAGTTTCTGCCATACCAGTTTTTAAGGTTCGCAAAAGCCGAGTATTCGCTATAACTTTATCAATTGGTTTTTGCAACAATTCTTTTTCTCTCTTGCCAAAAAATTGACAGGCGGCCTCATTGACTAGCGAAATTTTTCCCTGGTCGTCTACAACAAAGATCGCCTCATAGGCAATATTTGTAACCGTTAGCAATGTTTCATATAAGCGTTTCGTAGCGTCTAGCTCTAAGGCTACTTGGTCTAAATCCGTTAAAGCTTGGAAAACGATCACAGCTCCGGCCAACTCACCCACAGGGCTTATATTACAGAGAACCTTCACTTGATTCATCTTAGTCTGAACTCCTACTAGATATTGAGATTCTCTTAGTACTAAATCTAAGTTCAAACCCGAAATGACAGTATCGAAGGACTTCTCTTTAAGGGATTCCTGCTTCAAGCCAAGGATTTTTTCGCCGGCAGGATTTATTTGTTGAATACGGTTATCTTGATCCACGACGATAATTCCGTTCGGCATGGCTTGATATACCGTATTAATCTTATTAGCTTGTTGTTCTGCTTCCCTAAAAAGAGCTAAGATCATGTCAACTTTGGTGAATATACCTAATACTTTCCCCTCTTTGTCAACAACAACACCTGTGCCCACTGAGGTCTGCTTAGCCTGCTGCTCAACCTCATGGTAAGGAATGTCTGCTTTGACTGTCACGACCTGGGTATTGTAATACCGTTCAATTATTTCCGAAGAATCTGCTCCAGCCAAAAAGGCATCAAATACATTGGCCTTCGTAAAGATTCCGATCAGTAAACTCTGTTCATCTACCACAGGCAGGGCATCTAACTTGGTCCAACGCAAAAGCTCTATTCCCTGCCTCAGGGTATCCTTTACACGAAGAAGAGGAATATCTCGAGTCATCATATCGCTCATCAGCATTATTATCACCTCACCATAGGACTGGAATAATTCCCCTAAGTATTGGTTCCCCAAACTTTTAAGAGCCTCTCATAACTATTCTCTTCATATAACTGGCTTTCCTCCTTTTCGGAACATTCCCACTTTAATTTAAGAGTAAACAAAAGGGCTTGTAACAAATTGAAAACAACTTTGTTACAGCCCAAAATTCAAGTGTATTTATCAGTTCTGAAACATTTATTGGATTCTATCCTAGCCTACCTGTTCGTATACCCTTATCTCCTCCTCAGTGAACCCCGCCTCCTTTAAGACTTCCCTCGTCTGTTCTCCTAAGTTTGGAGGATTTTGATTTGGGATCTCCTCTTCTTCCGTAAATTTAAGAGGATTACCCACGACCTTTATCGTCTCACCACTCGGATGAGTAAGAGGAGTAAATAAATCACGGGCTCGAACCTGAGGATGCTCTCGAACTTCCGAAAGTTCTAAGATTGGCTCGCAGCAAACATCCTTATCTATAAAGAACTTAGTCCATTCCTCCTGAGTCCTAGTCTTAAAAACCTTCTCCACTTGCTTCAAGACCCTCGAATCCTGAGCAAACTGCTTATCTATAAGGTCACTGTGTCCAATAGCCTCACAAAATGCCTTCCAAAATTTTGGTTCTAAAGCCCCAAGGCTCATAAAACGATTATCCTCAGTCTCATAAACTCCATAGCAAACTTCTCCACCGTTTAACATTCCTTGTCCACGTTTTAGGGGAGAATTCGAGACGGCTTGTTGAGCATAGAGCATCGTCTGCCAAGAAATCACTCCATCCAACATGGAGATATCAATATATTGTCCACGCCCAGTTTCCTGGCGAGAGATATAGGCACTTAGAATTCCAGTCGCTGCCATTAAGGCACCTCCTCCAATGTCCGCCACTTGTACTGCGGTCGGCAAGGGGGCCCCTTTGGCGGGTCCCGTTAGATCCAAAGCCCCGCTAAGTGCCATATAATTAATATCATGACCTGAACGTCGACTATACGGACCATCCTGCCCGTAACCAGAAATTGAGCAGAGGATTACAGCGGGGTTAGCTTTCTGAAGCTCTTTATAGCTGAGGCCCAAGCTTTCCATTACTCCGGGCCGAAACCCTTCCAAAACAATATCAAATTTGGTAAGGAGGCGAAAAAAGACTTCACGTCCTTCTGCACTCTTTAAATTCAACCTAAGACTCTTTTTATTTCTGTTCAGAGACCAGAAAAGAGCACTTTCCTGTGTTCCTGGCAAGTAAGGTTTCATCCAACGCAGATAATCCCCCTGCCAAGGATCTTCTACTTTCAAAACTTCAGCCCCCAGATCAGCTAGCAGCTGACTCGCATACCCTCCAGGCAGTAATCGAGTTAAATCAAGTATTCGTACCCCTTTTAAGAGCTGATACATTGATTATTATTCCAACTCCTTCCTACTCATAAACCTAACCTTCGAGCAATGATTAGTTTCATGATCTCCGAGGTACCTGCAAAGATCGTGTGCACCCGCACATCACGGTAATGCCTAGCAATAGGGTACTCTTCCATATAACCATATCCACCATACAGTTGGAGACAGTTATAAGCTACTCGATTAGCCATCTCTCCGATCCAATACTTGGCCATGGAAACCTTTGTTACTATCTCTTGCCCTGCCATATGATCCATAACAAGGTTATCCAAGAACACTCTCCCCAGCTCAACCTCCGTGGCAATTTCAGCCATTTTAAATGAGTTATGTTGAAATTTGCCAATGGGCTGCCCGAAAGCCTCTCTTGTCTTAACATAGGATAACGTATCATCGAGCATCCTCTCCGCCAAACCCTGGGAACAAAGAGCCGAGATCAGGCGCTCCTGTTGCAGCTTCTCCATGAGATACGAAAAACCCTTACCTTCTTCACCCAAGCGATTAGTAACTGGAACCCTGCAGTTGTCAAAAAAAAGCTCTGCAGTATCCTGGCTGTGCATTCCCAACTTATTCATCTTTTTACCTTTTGTAAAACCGGGTGTCCCATCTTCCACCACGATAAGGCTGATTCCTTTATCAGGCATCCCCACCGTCTCTGTTTTGACGGCCACAATGATCAAATCAGCAACAATTCCATTACTGATAAACGTCTTTGACCCATTAATAATGTATTTATCCCCGTCTCGAACAGCTGTCGCTCTCAATCCCTGAAGATCAGATCCGACCTGGGGCTCGGTCATGGCGATAGCCAGAATTTTCTCTCCCCTGGCACAAGCCGGAAGCCAATCAGACTTCTGCTTTTCCGTACCATAGGCCTGAATATAGGGAGCGATGATGTCACTATGCAGTCCAATCCCTATCCCAACCCCAGCTTTAGATAATTCTTTATTAAGGATGGCAGAAAAACCGAAATCTGCTCCTGTACCACCATATTTCTCCTCTAACCAAGGACATAAATAACCCATTTCTCCCATTCGAAGCCAGACCCAGCGAGGGATCTCCCGCTTTTCTTCCCATTCCTCAATGTAGGGAGAAAGTTCCCTTTGCACAAACTTGACAAACGTACGACGAAAGATTTTATGGTCTTCTGAATAAACGTCCATCTTCCCTACCTTTCTGACCTTGCGAAACATGCCTAATGAAGGATGCCCGGTAAAACTGCTTAATAAGCGTTAAGCACTGTGCAATTGACCTAACGAGGCTGCATGCGAATGGCTCCGTCGAGTCGAATGGTTGTGCCATTGAGCATAGGATTCTCAAGGATACTTCTCACTAGTAGAGCATATTCCTCTGGGTAGCCTAATCGAGATGGGAAGGGGATCATTGCACCTAATGACTTACGAGCCTCCTCTGGTAAAGTGTCAAACATCGGTGTTTCAAAAAGGCCTGGAGCAATTGTCATTACTCGGATCCCATGGGCAGCCATTTCTCGGGCTATGGGCAAAGTCATTCCCACAATCCCGCCTTTCGAAGCGCTGTAAGCAGCCTGCCCGATTTGACCTTCATAGGCCGCTACAGAAGCAGTGCTGATGATAACCCCCCGTTCCCCCCCTGCTTTAGGTTCATTACCCACCATTTGTGCTGCAGCCAGCCTAATAACATTAAAACTACCGATAAGATTCACCTCTATTGTCTTAGAAAAACTCTCCAAAGCATGAAGTCCCTTCTTGCCAACAACCTTCTCCGCAGTTGCAATACCCGCGCAATTCACGACGACATTCACCTGACCAAACTCTTCAACCGTCCGTTCCAACGCCTTCTGAACACTCTCTGCGCTGCAGACATCCATTTTCTGAAATATGGCCTTCCCTCCCAATTCAGAAACAAGCCTCTCTCCTCGATCTACGGCAAGATCCAGAATCATGACCTTGCCTCCATCGTTAACGATTCGGCGAACTGTCGCTTCACCCAGCCCAGAGGCCCCTCCTGTAACAAAGGCAACCACTTGTTTTACATCCATTGCAAAGTCTCCTTCCTAAACGTTCATTTCTTCTCTTAGTCCAAGCGTTCGATAATGGTTGCGTTAGCCATTCCATGTCCTTCGCACATGGTTTGCAGTCCATAACGTCCACCGGTTCGTTCTAATTCGTGGATTAGCGTGGTCATCAAGCGAGCTCCGCTGGCTCCTAAGGGATGCCCGAGGGCAATAGCTCCACCATTAGGATTTAGTTTCTTAGGGTCTGCTCCCGTCTCCATCAACCATGCCAAGGGAACTGCAGCGAAAGCTTCATTCACCTCAAAAATATCAATATCCGACAATCTTAGGCCTGCCTTCTTTAACACTTTAGCCGTGGCAGGAATCGGACCCGTAAGCATCAAGGTCGGATCCGAACCTATGACACTTCTAGCCAAGATACGAAAGCGTGGCTTAAGTCCCAGATCCTGGGCTTTTTCCCGAGACATAATAAGTACTGCTGCCGCTCCATCCGATATCTGACTGGCATTGCCAGCGGTAACTTGACCATTTTCTAGGAACGGTGATTTTAAACTGGAGAGTTTTTCTAAGTTCGTATCACGCCTTGGTCCCTCGTCCATTTTTACAATTGCTTGGCTGCCATCCGGCAATAGGACGTTCAAGGGCATAATCTCTCGTTGAAAACGTCCTTCATCCTGGGATTTTAAGGCCTTCACATGGCTTTCTAAGGAAAATTCATCCATGGTTTGCCTGCTAATCCCCCATTTTTGCGCGATTCGTTCGGTGGAGAGACCTTGGTTAATAATCTCATAACGAGAAGTAAGCTCTTGAGATAATTCAGTTCCGATAACATTAGAGCCCATAGGGACCCGGGACATATTTTCGACACCCGCTGCCACAACAACATCCATATCCCCTGCTAGTATTGCTTGGGCTGCGAAATGAACCGCCTGCTGACTTGAGCCGCATTGTCGATCAATGGTCAACCCCGGGACATGTAGTGGATAATCCGCAATAAGGGCTGCCTGACGCCCAATACAGAACCCTTGCTCTCCCACTTGAGATACGCAGCCCATCAACACATCCTCCACCAATGCAGGATCTACCCCGGCACGCTTAAGAACCTCTCTTAGGACTAAACCTGCCAGATCCTCAGAGCGAAGATTGCTTAAGGCACCTTTCCTTCGACCAACCGGGGTTCTCACAGCTTCTACAATAACTGCTTCTCTCATAGTCTCTATCCCCCTTCTTTCAAATTGTCCTATCAAATAAAATCTCTGAATTTTCTGTTTAATCTTTTTTGCAGAACAATGCAAATCCTATGCCACTTAGATCTAACCCCTAATCTCTGCAGTCTATGGATCCATACTCAGCCTTAAAACTCTTTTATTAATCCATATCTATATGAAGGGCTCCTTCCAAGCAAGGAGAGCGAACTCCTGACTCTGACTGTATTCTGCTGTCCTCAATGACGGACAGTTGACAACACACTACACATGTCCATATTCTCTTAGCCCCTGTCAAATATGGGCAATTTGGCCTTTCAAATTGGCATTTAAATTGCAATATTCTGATATAGACAACTACTTTGATCTTTATCTATTAGTTAGGGGATATTCCTAAGTCCCCATAAGAGGAGGTAAAACAATTGGATTTCGAATTGTCTGAAGAACAAAAAGCCTTTCAAAGCCTGGCCTACAAATTCGCACTTAAAGAATTCCCCCCTTTCGCCCAAGAATGTGATCGGGAGGAAAAGTATCCAAAAGAAATCTGGCAAAAAGCCTGCGAAGCAGGGCTGGTTGGAATTGCCATTCCTGAGGAATACGGTGGACCTGGCGCTGGCTGGATGGAAACAGCTTTAATCACTGAGCAGCTCTCACGAATCGATTTGGGGCTCGGCTTAGCCGCCGTCGCTGCGACCTTTGGAGCCGAAAATATCATCAATTACGGCAGCGAAGAACAAAAGAAAACTTATCTCCCCTTACTTCCCGCTGGCAAAGCTATCTTTGCCGGAGCTTATACCGAACCAAACGCTGGGAGCGATGTGGCAGGAACATCAACCCGAGCCGTTAAAGATGGATCCGATTATGTTATCAACGGCAGTAAAACGTTTATCACGAACGGAACAATATGTGACTATATGGTGGCACTATGCGTTACAAACCCTGAGGCGCCTAAGAAAACACAGCGACATAGCTTAATCATTGTTGATGCCAAGAGTCCGGGAATTACAAGGATGAAAATCCATGGAAAGATGGGAATTCGGGCCTCGGATACGGCAGAAATCACCTTTGAAGACGTGCGAGTGCCGCAAAAGAATCTTGTCGGTAAGGAAGGAAATGGCTTCTACCAGCTAATGCACTTCTTTGATCAGACACGCATCATGGTTGCCTCACAGGGACTTGGTTTAGCACAGGGAGCTTTAGATTTAGCCCTTAAATATGTCCAAGAGCGCAAAACCTTTGGCATTCCCCTGGCTGCCAACCAAGCAATCCAGTTCCAATTAGCTGAGATGGCCACTCGCATAGAATTGGCACGTAATATAATTTATAAAGCAGCTTGGAAAGCGGATAACGGCCAGTTAGATCCCGCTCTAAATGCCATGGCTAAATTTTACGCCGGAGAAACAGCGGTTTGGGTGACGGATAAAGCCCTGCAAATGCATGGTGGCTACGGCTATATTGACGAATATGATATTCAACGCTTCTATCGGGATGCAAAAATTTTGGAGATTTATGAAGGAGCCAAGGAGATCGAGAAAATTACCATCGCTAAACGACTTTTTTAGTAAGCATGTATCCAAACATTACGCTTGAAAATTCCAAGAGGGTTTTTACGGAAATATTGTAACGAATGCCCATGCGGAGAACCAATAAGTACGATGATCTATCAGAAATGACCAATTCAAGAGGTTGATCCGCAAACAGTATAAATCATCAAGGATTTTGCATGTAAGGATATTTTTAAAAATGATAATTCGCTCAGATTTCATTGAAGATCTGGGCGAATTTTTTATGCCACGCTATTTATTCCACCGCTTACTATCTGCCGCCTCAACAATCAAAGAACCTGAATAAAAAAGACGCAACCTTAATTGACGGTTACGTCATCCAAAAATTGAATATTATATAGAAACTGTTATCCTTAACATATTATTTTCTTTACCAAAATTAGATATTTTCAGGGGATATATATGCTCCTTATTTCTTGGGCGGCATGCTCCAGGCTTCCTTGCATTCTACACATTGATTTGTAAGCTTCCCAATCTCTGAGATCTCGATCTCGACTTTGTCACCTACGTTTAATGTCTTACCGTAACCTCCGGGCGTTCCCGTCAAAATAATATCTCCTGGAAGTAAGGTTGTGATATGAGATATAAAGCTGACCAAATATTCGATACCGAATATTAAGTCACGGGTATTTCCTTCTTGTTTTTGCTCACCATTTAGATAGGAAGTAATGGTTAAGTTGCGAGGATCGATGCCGCTAACTATCCAAGGTCCTAAAGGCAAGAAGGTGTCAAAAGACTTGGATCGACCCCAGAGTCCGTCAGACTTTTGAAGATCCTTTGCCGTGACATCATTGGCTATAGTATATCCCCAGATATACTGATAGACTTGCTTTTCCGGGACAAGATGAGCTTCTTTTCCTATTACTATGGCCAATTCTGCTTCGAAGTTCAGATAATCTGTCATCGGCCATTTTACAATATTCTCTCCGTTGGCAATGAGACTTGTGGATGGTTTTAGAAAAAGCAACGGCTCCACCGGCCATTTAGCTCCCGGCTCAAGGATTGTGTCCTTATAATTAAGACCGACACAGACAGCTTTCGTAGGGTTACAAGGGGCCAATAGCTTAAGCAAAGAAAGTTCATGCGTTATTCCGGACTTTTTAAAATTGGGGAATTCCTCACCTATAAGTTCTACAACCTTTTCTCCTTCGACTAACCCGAAGCGTATATTATTACCATTTTTAAAACGAACGTACCGTTCCATCGGCATACCCCCAAATGCAGAATAGGAAACTTAAAAAGGTTATTCAGAGACACCTATTCTTCATTAAATTTCAAGAATTATTATACATGAAACAATTTGCCCCAGCCCAAACTATGCTTGAGTTATTCTAATATCAGCATAGATATTATAGCTTGGATCAGCGTGTGCGATCTAACATAGCAGCTAGAGCTGTCGGCAGTCCCTTGTTCGACTTCAGAGGAGGTAGGGCAAAACTTCCTTTAACTGCATAGCCGGGATTTAGGGCAATAAGCGATTCGCAATGACGCACTGCACTGGACACCCCGTCCACTACAGGAACCGGCAACTGACCTTCAAGGCCACGGGCAAGACCTGCTAAAGGAGCTCCCGCAAGTATGATAACGTCAGCACCATCCTGCTCGACTGCCTCAATAGCCAGCTCTTTTAAACGCTCAGCATGATCTTCTTGTACTGTGCCAATATTACGCAGTGTATCATTTAGAGACCGGATGCTTGCAAGACGCGTCGTCAGATGACTACGTTCGACTGTCTCCAGATACCAAGCCTTAATCCGCGAGGAAATAGCAATGATTGAGAAACGCTGTCCTAGAAGACAGGCAGAGGCAAGAGCCGCCTCGGTCATACCGACAACCGGAACATTTAATAGCTCTTTGATACCCAAAAGTCCGGGATCGCCAAAGGCATCAATAATTACGCCGTCATATTCACCCTGGCGCTCAGCAGCAACGCACGCCGCCGCATACCCACCAATAAGAGCCTCCATACGGGTTTCTATATACTCCACGCCAAAAGGCGCAGTTGCGAATAATAATTCAGTATCAGGTGAAGCTACACGTCTCGACTCTTGCGCAATCAGGTTAGTTACGCTCTCTGAAATGTTTGGATTTATTACTAGAATTCGCATTCTATTCACTCTCCTTTCTACTTCTAGAAAACTATACTGCGTAATTCCAATCAAGGCCTATTTTTGACGGGCAATATAGTTTCCATGACCCGCTTCGACCATAATTTGCCCATTATTATAGACCACTTCGCCTCGTACTAAGGTCATAATCGGCCAGCCTTTAAATTTTCGTCCGAAATAAGGTGACCAAGTAGCTTTGGATTTACTAATTTCAGCAGTATACGTTTTCTCCAGATTCATATCCACTATTGTCAGGTCAGCATCAGCACCGGGTTGTATCACACCTTTTTGAGGATACAAGCCATAAGTTTTAGCCGGGTTGTAACTGGAAACTTCCACGATTCGTTCTAAGGAAACAAGTCCTTTGTTAACACCATCCAGGAAAACAGATAACATGATCTGATTTCCTGGAATTCCATTGGGGGCTTTCCAGATATCATCCTCACCTACTTCCTTTTCCTCCCTGGTATAAGGACTATGATCTGAACCAATGGTACATATATAGCCTTCATTTAAAAGACGCCACATTTCAAGTCGGTTCTCTTCATCTCTCATGACCGGAGAAAACTTCAAATACGGTCCTAACTTATTCATATCTTCTCTAACAAAAGTGAAGTAATGAGGACAGGATTCTGCCCAAACCTTTACCCCTCTCTGTTGAGCCTTCTTTATCTCCTTCAGTCCTTCAGCAGAAGTCACATGCAAGATTAAAGCTTGAGCACCCGTTTTTTCCAGCATAAAAATGACTCTTCTGATGGCTTCTATTTCTGCCATCTCCGGACGTGAAAGATTATAGGCTAACGGATCTTTCCGTCCCTCTGCCTGCATCTTTTTTTCCATAAGCCTAATTAAATCGTCATTCTCACAATGAAGTATAGCCAAACCATTATGCTTGCTCAGTTGCTCCAAGATCGCAAACAGGGCACCATCATGAACATACGGAAATTCCTTAACCGAGAAACACATAAACATTTTGATGGATGTTGCACCTGTCTTTAGCCATAATTCTTCTATCCTATCAATGTTACCAGCTGTTCCTCCGCCGTGAATCCCATAATCAATAATGCTTCTATGTGCATAGGCTTCCATAGTAGCCTTATAGGATTCTATATCCACAATGGCCGGATCATTCATAGGATGAGAGATAGCCGTTGTTGTTCCCCCTGCCGCACAAGCTGCAGTGGCATGTTCCATATCCTCTCTATGGGTAAATCCAGGATCTTGAAAGTGATTGTGTCCATCAATAACTCCTGGCAAAATATATTTGCCGCTTGCGTCAATCACCTCAGCAGCCTTGTAGTCAGCTTGTTGCTCAGCAAGAAAGGCAATTTTACCGTTTTTAATACCTATTACGCCCTTATATCTACCAAAAGGGGTAACTATCGTTCCGTTTACCAACAATTTATCAAAATCCATCATAGCACCTCCTTAAGGCTTTAAGGTCATTAATTATCTAAGCTTAACTTACTTTTTGTTCTGAAGCACTCTTTAGCCCTGTTTCATTAGACAGTTTGATTCGCTTTTTTTGTTTAACGAACCAAGAAGAGCGACAGCGGCGGATAATAAGTCACGACCGCGATAACGCAGAGAGACGCAATGAGAAACGGCCATATTTCACTGACAATTTCTACAAAGGACGTGCCCACTACCTTGGAAGCCATAAAGATTCCTTGTGCGAAGGGCGGAGTGAGGTTGCCCACACTCAGGTTTACAAGCGTAATTGCACCAAAATGAATGGGGTCAATGCCCAGTGCCTTTGCAGGGGGCAGCAACAGCGGAACCAGAATCAGAATTGCGCAATTGACCTCCAGGAAGGTTCCCGCAAACAGAAAAATGAGGTTGACCAACAGTAAATAGATGTATGGGTTGTCAATGTTGGTGGTAACCAACTCGGTCATCGCGGCGGAAACCCCTGCAAGGGTAATGACGCGACCCGCGGCGTTTGCAAAGGCCGCCATGATGACGACAGTACCGGTGGAGAGAGCGGCAGCAATTGCAGACTGTGTCAAGACCTTGGCGTTTGTATTTGATCTGCGAAGAATAAGCCGAATGATAATGTAGGCAAGCCCATACACGACGGAGACAGCACCCGCCTCGGTGGGAGTAAAAACACCGGAATAAATGCCGCCAAAGATGATGATCGGCATAATAAGAGCGGGGAGGGTGCTCCATGTGTTGACCAGAGCAGCATGAACATATTTTGAAGGCGTCAGCTTCGGCACCTCTTGCTTTGTTTCAAAACGGCCGACCTTGAGGTAATTAATAATGCTGTATAAAACGATAAACAGCAGGCCCGCGCCAATGGTCGAAATCCAGACATCGGACGTGCTTTCGCCCGAAGCGCTGCCATACATTATGCCCGGAATACTCGGAGGAATCATGATGCCCAAAAATCCGCAGGAAGACAGCAGTGCTCCGATATAGGCCTTAGAGTAACCGTTTTTTTCCAGAGACGGTCCCATGATACGCCCGACAGCCGAGATGGTAGCCATGGCAGAACCGGTGATAACACCGAAGGCCGCGCTTGCGATGATGGTGACAAGACCTAAGGCACCACGGAATCTTCCTATGAAGAATCGTATCCATTTAATGAGTGCATCCGATATTTGTCCATGCTCCATAACGGCACCGGCAAGGATGAACATGGGAATGGCCAAAAAGGGCAGGCTGTCCAGTTGATTGTAAATCGCCTGACTCATCTGGCTTGTAGGGAAATCTTTATACGCAAAGGCACCCGCTGCGCCGATACCCATAGCAATGAAGGCAGGTACGCGCAAAAACAGGCAAAGACCAAAAAACAGACCAAGAAAAACAGCTAGTGTAGTCACGTATTAGCCCTCCTGTTTCCGGATATGCTCGGGGATAATGAGATAGCACACGGCGTGGAACAGCATGAGTGCTGAGCAGATATAGACGGCACTCATCGGCACAGCCATTCCAACCCCCAAAAACATCGATTGTGTACCAAGCTTAAGAACCTTTTGCAGATATTGTCCGTAGACAACAACCAGATAGGCAAGATACCCAATGGTACAGATTACGGCAAACTTCTTAACAGCGTTCAGTGCCTTATTGTATAATCTCTCGTTGTCCTTTATCAGCTTCTTGAGTATGGTGTCTATGAGGTTAATGTCAATGTGCTCCCAATTGTACATGGCTGCCGAAGCACCGAGAAACACAAGCCAGACGAAGGTGAAGCGGGCCAGCTCATCGGCCCAGGCACTCGGAATGAAAAAAACAAAGCGAAAAAGTACATTAATAAAAAGTACAGCAACCAGACCGTACATGATAAAAGCAAGAAGATATTTCTCAATCGTGTAGATCGACTTATTGAGCTTCATCAGCATTTTAGCGGCGGTATATAGATTGTTTTTTTCCACAGTATCCTCCTTATGGCCGTGCATCCTTACTAATGAATCGATGGTTCAAAGCTGGGGGAGACGGCACAGGATGGGGCCTTGACCTGGCCATATCCTGTGCCAACTGTATTACTTCGCACCTATGTTTTTCTGATAAAGTGCGTACAGTTCCTTAATGAAAGTCTCGTCGTATTTTCCAGATTTAAGGGCTTCCTGCCAGATGACGTCAGCGTTTTTGTACATTTCGGCTTTCCATTTGTCGTCGGGTACGATGACATTCTTGCCTTCGGCCTTTAAACGCTCAATGAGTTCCTTTTCCTGCTTAAGAAGTTCTGCAGTATACCACTCTCTGGCTTTGAGGCCGGCTTCCTTCATAATCTTCTGGTCTTCCGCAGACATGGTGTCCCAAATCTCTTTAGAGGCAAAGATATTGACGGTGCCGAAGCCGTAGTTCAGTAAAACGACGCTTTTGAAGGAATCCATAAGTTTAAACTTGTCAAAGAGGAGGACGGCATTGTCCGCTCCATCCACGGTGCCCTGCTGCAGAGCCATCAGAACCTCAGGGGCGGGAATTGCTACGGGCAGAGCACCCATAAGCTCGTACATACGTAGCGCCAGAGGCTGGTTAGGCACACGAATACGCAAGCCCTTCAGGTCGTTGCTGCTGTTTACAGCCTTGTCCTTGATGCCCAGCGTGCGGAAGGAGTTGTCGACGCGGACGACAGAGACAAGCCCTTTTTCTGCATACTGCTCATCGGCAAATTTGCCGATGAAGCCATTCATATACTCTTTGTCGGCCTGCTCATGACTATTGATGAAGAAGGGCAGCTGTGCCCAGTCGGAATTGGGAACGAGGGAGCCCAACTCGTCAGAGCCGCCATTTACAAAATCCAACGTGCCCATCTGGACGGAGGTGAGGGCCTCGGTGCTGCTACCGATGGAACCGGTAGGGACAAACTCAAAGCCAATGCGGCCTCCAGACATCTCTGTGACATTTTCAGCAAATTTTTTCTCCAGCTGTTCAAACAGGTCCACAGCCTGGGTGCTATTTATACGATATACAACCTCAGGTTTCTTAGAATTTTCCGAAGTGCCGCTGGGAGTTTTACTAGCTCCGCCGCTGCATCCTGCAAGAGTGACAACGGCCATCGCAAGTGTCAGAACACTTGCGATCGCTCTTTTGTTGAATTTAAACATCATACTACCCTCTTTCTTTTTGTTTGTGATTGGTTGTTCTCTTTTTAAATCCTTTTGGTGATCGGAAGCAATGGTCTCCACATGCCTCTAAATGGTATCACCCCCCTAATCAATTAGATTTGTGTTTGAGTCTAAGGGTTTCTGACAAGCTTCTTTCTCCATATATTTTCTTTTGTAAAAGGTTAAATCATTTTCTATGTGGTTTCTGAGAGTCACTTCAACCAAATCTTCATCCCCAGCTTTTAAAGCGTTTACAACTGCTTGGTGTTCTTCCAAATAATCTTCGTCCCTTTGATAGCATTGAAACTCTGAAACTCTTGAAAGTATTGCCAGGAAACCTATCTTTTCGATGAAAGACTTAAGGCGGCTATTCTCACATTTTCTGACAATCAGATTGTGGAACCATGTATTTGCTTCAATAACTTTATTAAATTGTTTTGTGGCATGATACTCTTTTGCTTTATTAACACATTCCTGAAGCTCTTCGATACTTTCCTGATCAAATTTGCTTACCGAAAGTTTGGCTGCAAAAGGCTCGACTGCCATTCTGCATTGATAGATCTCTTCCATGTCTTCGAAATCCATAGGATTAACAATTAAACCGGAAGAGGTAAGTGCCAGAAACTCATCTTGTTCAAGCATCCTCAGAGCTTCCCTCACCGGGCTTCTGCTTACTCCAAGCTCCTGAGAGATCTTATTCTCATATATCCTTTCACCGCTCTCCAACTCCCCTGTTAAAATCTTTTCCTTAATAATTTCATAGACTTGCAAATGGTACGGAACACTTTTGATGATTAAACTCATGATCTGCCCTCCAAAATTTTGTTGGCATACTGTGGAATGTAGGCTGTCGACAAGCATTTGAAGTATATATTCTACTTCTTTTTACAAAATCCTTCTTACTATCTGAATCTTTTCAAAATATTTTTAAATGTGATTCTACTGCAAAAACACCAGGGAAAAACAGGGGGACAGGTGCATTGTTTCGTTTCAAACGAAACAATGCACCTGTCCCCCTGTTTCACCCGTTTTCCTAGCGCTTGGCAATTCCCGTAAGAACTCCGTACCCACCAAGGATCTTAACGGTTCCTTCAAGCCCTCCCTTGATAGATTCCTGCTCGAGGTCCTTGCCGCTTCCTTGCTCCACGAAATACTTATCCAAACTGTAATCAACCCGGTAATTAGTGGTTTCACCAAACTCATTAAATCCTTCTTGGAATCTTCCTTTTAAATAGACTCCATGCTTTGGTTTAACTTCACTAACCTGGTCGACTACATAATACTTGCCCTCTTGTTTGAGACTTACATATAGATTCTTATTGTATACCTTGTCTAAGGGCAAGTTCACCTTAGACTTCGGAACATCCGTAATTGCGAAATTAACAGCAACATAGTCCCCTCTAAACAAATCTGTAGGGTCATAAGCCTTTGTTTCCAGAAGGATCTCTTGTCCGAAGAGAACCGTTGCTTGAGGTTTAATCGTCATGGCTAGGAGGATCAACAAAGGAATTGCTATAGCTAGTAAGAACGTCTTTTTCTTAGTCATGAGAAAATCCCCCCTTTTGTTGACTTCTCATACGTTCAAAGTAGAAACCAAAGGCAAGTAATAACAGACCCCCTACGATAAAAAACAGGGATTTAGGTAAAAACGCAAAGGTATCTGTATAATAGCGGAAGATTGTAACACACACAAAAAGTAGGCTGATAAGGCTCCCCTTTCTAATCAGGAAAAACAGCAAACCCACAAATGAGATTGCAAAGAGGATACTCGCCAAGCGGGTTGACTGAACACTGACCAAAACGTCCCACAACTCAGGGATTGTTAGAATCACACCAGCTACCCCAAAGAGAATGGTTCCTTGAGTTTGAAAAATATCTGGCTCAACTTCGTGTTTCACGCCATACATCACAAGTCCGATCAAGAAAAAGAGTAAGGCAATATATAAACCTTCAACCTCATATCTTATGGTTATTTGCAAGATAAAGCTTAAGGACGTTATATTTGCAAAGAATAAGAGGAGTCTTGACTTATCAAAATAGTGGTAAGCAAAGTATAAAAGAGGTATCCCTATCCAGCCTGCATAAGGAAAGCCCTGTTCAAATGAACCGAAAAGGTAAATTCCGAACAGGATGTTCGAGAATAGCATCAAATGCCTGTCCCTAAGCTGAAACGACATCGGGAGTACTCCTAAGGACCAAAGCAGAAACGCCGTGGGAAAGTCTCCGCCGAAATTATACATCTGTCCTATGAGGAAAATTCCAGCTCCATAAACTAAGGTTCCTAAGTAAATCAAACTTCGCCCCGTCTTAGGATTATTTTCGGAAAGTATATACCCCGCAAGATTTACTCCTCCGAAAAACCCAAAGATAATAATCAGCTTAATCAAATGACTCATTCCATCCCAATTACTAGCAATAAAGCTTAAGATTCCAAGACCTATTAAAATTGCTCCAATTGTCACTACTACCCGAATAAAGTTAAGCCCACCCTTTATTTCGTAAATCTCCATGATCCCGGTTTTTTGCTCTTCTGTGATAATCCCGTTGCTTACATAGTGGTTTAGTTCCTTACTGATTAGGGAGAAGTCCGCTTTTGTAATTTGCCTTTTCACGTCAATCCCCTCCTTTTTGAATAGGCTCAATGTTGAACACTACAACAGAAACATCTGCCTCTATAACCCTTAATTCTCCGCTTATCCTGTAGTTCCTCTATTACAATGCTAAAAACAACTGAGAAAAAAGATCTGCAACAAACCTTTTTTCCCGGTTTGCCACAGATCTCTTTCATCTAGCGATAGAACTATTTAATTGTTTATCCTCCCGCCATAAGGTGTATTGCCTCTACTTTGTCTCCATCCTCAATGACCGTAGAAGCATAAGCCTCCTCGGGAACAATCACAGCATTAACTGAAACAACAATCCTTGGATAGGTGTAGTTCTTAAGCCTCAAAAGCTCTTCAACCGTCAGCCCTTCGTGCCATTCGCAATCCCTGTTATTTAGCTTGATCAAATTATCACCTACCGATGTTTTTCAACAACTTCTAGGAGTTCTGGTAAATCCATCCCTAATTCCCGAAGCTTTTCGACGGTTGGTACGCCGTCCATAGTCCAGCCCCGTCGTTTATAGACTGCATCAGTGAGTTTTTCATATTGGTCTTCACGGTATTCTCTCAGGACCTTAATCTTTTCTTCAGTGGTTTTGCCTGTCGTATCATAGCCCAAAAGCTCCTTGAGCTGTTGATCATAACGCTCTTCTCTGGACTGATACTCTTCCACTGTAACTGGTCCCATTGCTCTGTAAGGAAGTTTGTCATGTATACGTTTACCAAAACCCATTCGTATATTAAAGATTCTCTGGAAATTGTAGACTCGCTCAGATTGACGAATCAGTTCAAATTTGTCAATAGTTTTACCCGTAACCGCGTTGAATATGTCAACATAATTCTGAACATGCTCAGGTATTTTTGCAGGTTCGTCCGTCAATTTGTTATCCGCAGGAGCGATATCGTTCCAAGGAAGTTTGCAGAGACCGTTTAAGCCAAACCAAGTTCTAAACATCGGGTAATAGTGAAGTGCTTCTGCTTTATCTTCAAAGGTTGGAATCTGATTATTAACCATATCCATGAAGATCAGCCAAGCTTCATCGTGTTGAGGCCCTTTATTGGTCAGGCCGTATCCCCCTTGTTGAGCCAAGGATTCCTTAGGCAAATACTCGGAAAACTCAAGACCTTTCTGTTCCATACCGATATCGAAGAGGAATTGAGGATCTGCACCATATTCTTTTGCAAAGATCTCCTTCATTTTACGGATTCCAAGACCGGCAATCTTACCGAAACCCTCACCCTTAGCCATTTGGTGAATAAGCTCAAAGTTTGCTTCAATATTACCGAAATTAAGTTCCAAACCTCCGGTTCGTTCCTTATTGAGAATACCGTTTTCATAGCATTCCATAACAAAGGCAGTCAGAGTAGCATAGGAAATCGTATCAATGCCATAGGTGTCACAGTAAAAGTTTAACTCTAGGATTACATCTGGATCGAAGATACCACAGTTCGAACCCAGACCTGCTGCGTTCTCATATTCAGGTCCGTCGATCGTCACCTTTTGACCTTTGTAGGGTCCTGTCTTCAGTTCAAAGTGATCAGCGGCCTTAGCGCAAGCCATACTGCAGCCATGCCAGCAGCCATCCGGGGAATTCTGGGTCACTTTTGAGATGAAAACTTCTGGGGAAATTTTAAAGGTATCCTTGTGAGCGCCAAATTTATAATTGTGAGTTGGCAAGAGATCATACTGGTCCATGATACTAATAATATTAGCGGTCCCAATTTTACGCATTTGGTTTTGAGAATTATCGAGATCATGCATTTCTTTATGGAGCTTAATCCCTGTTTTGTTCAGAGTAAGCTTATCAACTGGATGGTTCAGGTCACCCTTAACTCCTGCACATTTTATGACCAGAGCCTTGATATGTTTATCTCTAAAAACAGTACCAATCCCACCTCTGCCAGCCTGTTTTAGACGAATTCCTTTTCGGCGCACATCGTAGAAGGTAAAGTTTAGAAGACCAATATTCGTATGCTCTGCAGCTGTCCCGGTAGAAATCACAGCGATATTTCGCTTGTCTTCTTCGTTATCAGCATACTTTTCGGTTAGTTGTTCGCCGAGAATGTGGGTATCCACGCCCCCTCCGGGCATTTCCTCGATAGTAATCGTCCCCTTAGTACCATCGATAAAAATTAACACATCCTTCTCAGCTTTACCCTGAAGCTCAAGAGCATCAAAACCGGCAAATTTCAGGAAGGGGCCAAAATAACCACCTGCGTTACTGTCAATTGGCATATTCGTCAGGGGAGAAAGTGTCACAACCAATGATTTTCCTGAACCAGGATATTGAGTAATTCCGCCAATTGGACCACTGGAAATAATGATTTCATTTTCTGGGTCATCCCACTTTGTCGATTCAGTCACGGCCTGCCACAAGTAATATAGACCAAAGCCCTTGCCGCCAATGAATTTGTCTTTCATTAAGGATGTGACAGGCTTTTCTTTGATTTCATGAGTACCGACATTAATATAGAGCGTTCGGTTTGTATACCCTTTGTCGACAGCTCCTAATTCATAGTTATATTCCTTGAGAAACTTGTGTTCCAATTTTTCCATCTAATTTCCTCCTAAGCTTCTTCCGAAATGTGAATCGCATGGGTTGGGCAGATCTTTGCACATTGTCCACAAGCTATACATTTGAAAGGTTCCAACAAATCCCCGTGCATTTTCATAGCAAGTTCCGGGCAGAAGCCGACACACATAAAGCAACCAACACAAAGTTTCTTGTTAATTCGAACAACACCGTTTTTATCCCGTGAAATGGCCGCTACTGAACAAACATCAATACATTCACCACATTGAGTGCAGACCTGAATCTTTTGGTCACCAACTCGTATACATGATTTTTCTGGGCTAATTTCCTTAAAGTACGTTTTTGAACAAACTGCTTCGCATTCTCCACAGCCTATACATAAGGATTCATCCTTAGCTAAGAGTTTCAAACATTCCACCTCCGTATGTTAATAATACCTGAATATCGACTCTTAGACCACCGCAGATTCAAGATCCAATTCTCCCCCGAGGAAACGCGCTAAACCAAATCGTTCAATCGGCATAAAGCACTGTTGACCGAGAATCTTTTGAGTTAGAAGAACGGCCGTCTGGGGACCAACCATGAACCCATGTCCGCTAAACCCGGCAGCTACCCACATTCCTTGAGCGCCCGGAACTTCATCCAGAATCGGATTAGCATCTGGACTCATATCATAAAGACCCGACCATTGACGAACGACACGGAGGTTCTTTAAAAGCGGCAAGACTGTTGTTGCTTGGCGAGAGACATCCTCCAAAAACTCCCAGCTGGAATTGATATTAAAGTCCTTAGGTTCATTGGGGTCGCCCACTCCCATAATAAAGCTGCCATGTGGAGTCTGCTGACAGTATAAACGATGGTGCAGAGAAATGACCATCGGTCCCTGGCAGGGTTCAACCGGTTCGGTAACTAACGCCTGGTGCCGTTGGGGATAGAGAGGCAGTTCGAATCCCACCATCTTGCAAATAGTACCTGCAGCATAACCACAAGCATTGATCACTGTTGAAGTAGCAATATCTCCTTTAGAGGTCTGAACAGCTGTAACCTTCCCTTTTTCCAATGTGATCCCGGTTACAGAGGTATAAGTCTCAAATTTTACTCCCAATCGCCGGGCTGCTTTGTAGTAGGCGTCCACTACATGAAATGGATTAGCATGACCATCCGATTGACAAAAGGTGGCACCGATCAGTCCATTGAGGTTTAGATGAGGAACAATTGCCTGAGCTTCTAAGGGTGTAATCATTTTCGTTGGAATTCCAAGGTTATGCTGAACTGCAACATTCTTTTTATACTGATCCCACTCTTTTTCGGTGTAGGAAACCATTAAATATCCGCCTTGCTTGAATTCGATATCCCGATCATATTCAAGTTCTTCGTTCATACCCTCAAAGCGTTTTACGCTGTCACGTGCCAGAATAGCGTTGGTCTCGGTTCCCCATTGTTGACGGACACCGGCACCGCAGCGACCTGTAGCCCCAGAAGAAAGGTACTGTTTTTCAATGACAACGATATCCTTTACCCCGCGGACAGCCATTTCATAGGCTACCGCACAGCCTGTAATCCCGCCACCGATAATCACTACGTTCGCACTTTTTTGCAATTTATTCACCCCCCGCATACGTTCCCAGTTTCACTGGCTTGACTGTTGGTCTAAACGTTGGCATTAAAACCTCTCCCACAGGAATACTGTAAAATTTAGCTAGTTCCTGAGCGATCAGCATCCGACAGGTGCGTCCTTGGCAGGGACCCATTCCCGCGCGGGCCGCCCGTTTAATCTCATCAATTGTACTGTAACCTTCCTTAATCAGTGCCTGAATTTCGCCTAAGGTGATATCTTCACATCGGCAAACTATCGTTTCCTTAGGTTGTATTTCTGTACTTCTTAAACGCAGACCACGTACCTCCATTGCAAGGCTTTGAGGTACGATCAGCCATATAGTGTAGGTCTTATTTTTCTGACCCCCTGACTGAACTTTACTTACTTCAAACGTGCCAAGTTCATCCCCTGCCCTATTTAATCCCACCACTTTTTCGCCGACCTGTGGGACTGGATAATACTCATAAGGAATTCTAACAATAGCTTCCGTATCGCTGTAGGATGCGTCAACAATAAAGATTGCCAGCCCCGGGCAGCGACTTAGGCAGACACCGCAACCGTTACATTTATCCAAGTCCAATTTTGGTAAATTGTTAATATCCTCCATCGGTCGAATTGCACCTTGCTTACAGGCTTCAGTGCAGGGATTGCAAGGAATTTCCTGAAAGCACTCAATGATGGCGACGGGACCTTTTTTAAGTCTTTCCTCGGAAGGAGAAACAGTTTGTATATCTTCAAGTGTTGGTACCCCTGTCTTATTTAGCATGCAGCTCCCCCCTTATCCATCAGTTTCATAATCCCTTTCACAGTCTTTTGTCCGGCAGGGCCAGCGCGTAGTTCACTTAGCTCGGCTAAGGCTTCCCTTTGAAGCTTTGGAGCCTCATCCGTTCCGTACCCTAGACTGTAGGCGGCACAAATACCTGCCAAACGTCCTTCTACCATAGCGGAACTAGCTTCTTCAACCCCACTAACGTCCCCGGCAACATAGAGACCTGGACGAGTGGTTTCTAAAGACTCATTTCTAATAGGGACATGCCCAGAAAGTTCTGGCACATATTTCATCTGGCAATCTGCTTGAAAACAAAGCTCAGTTAAAGGGCTCAGTCCCACCGCCAGGCAAATAACATCAACGTTTAGGTCTTGTTCACTCCCAGGAATTGGCTGCCATTGAGCATCGAGCTGACAGATCTTAGCCCCTTCAACACTTTCCTGTCCATAAGCTTCAATAATAGTGTGTGAGGTTAAGATAGGCACTCCTGCCCGTCGAATCTTAGAAGCATGGACTAAATAACCACCAATGGTTGGAGAAGCTTCAATAATCCCAGCTATTTCCACTCCAGCCTGCATCAATTGATAGGAAACAATCAGTCCGATATTACCCGCGCCGATCATCAACACGCGTTTTCCAGGGACAATACCATAAACATTCATCAAGGTCTGTACAGCGCCAGCTCCATAAATGCCTGGCAAATCATTATTAGGGAAAGCAATCATTTTCTCAGAAGCACCGGTAGCTACAATTATCTTCTTAGGTTTAATTTTCAAGTGTTTGCCTTGGCCTTCAGCCGTTACTACTCCATCTTCATAAATCCCAAGAGCGGTCGAATCTGTCCACACTTCAACTTTGGGATTCTTTTCGCATTCATCTATCAGAAGATTACCGATCTGGTAACCGCGGTCCCCAGCATACTGTTTTTTGGAACCGAAGAATTTATGAGTTTGCTTGACCAATTGACCACCAGGTTTCCCGTCTCGTTCTAAGACAAGGACGCTGGCACCTAAATTAGCTGCTGCAGTAGCAGCACTTAGACCAGCCGGACCGCCGCCAATGACAAGGATCTCTATTTCTTTCACTTAAGGCACCCCTTTCCTTGCTGAGTTTCTACTCTCATGCCCGGCTTAAGCTTTTCTACACAGATCCTAATATTGGGTTCTCCATTTACAACCATCAGACACGAAGAACAGTTTCCGATGGCGCAGAACAGACCTCTAGGTCGGTGCATGTTTGGACTATGGCCTAGAACCTTAATTCCAGCTGCATGAAGCGCTGCGGCAATAGTTTCGCCCTCAAAGCCCTTAAGTTCCTGCCCTTCAAAGAAGAAAGTGACCTCTTCCCCACGCTGAAACTCTAAAATCGGATGCTCAGTGATACGCATTACATTCACTCCCTTAGTTATGAAATCTGAAACTATTAATTGGTTCTTTCAAGATAAATACTATGCAATTTTTGTGCCATCATTTTCATTACTATTTAGACACAAATGCACAATAATTTCAATATATCGACAGAAAAGGAGAACCTCTTTCAAATCTAGAGTTGTAAGACAACTACCACAGATTAGAAAGAAGAACTCCTTTGATGGAGAAAAAATCTTATTAACTTAAAGCATTGCTATGAAAAACAACTTAAAGGCTTTGTTATCCTGTAGAGGGACGACTGAAGTATCTAGATCCTTCGCTAACACTCAGGATGACAAACACCACATGCTCTACAGCCTACTCTTGCTGAGATCTCAACCTTTCTAAAATCCATAGTCAAAGCATCAACTATCAACAGTTTTCCGGTTAAGAGCTCTCCTATCCCAAGAAGATACTTAATTCCCTCAGTTGCCTGAATAGTACCGAGGATGCCTGGCATCACACCCAGTACACCAACATCCTTATTATTAGGAACCGCATTTGCCGGTGGAGGATTTAAGAATACACACCGGTAACAGGGGCCCTTCCCTGGTACATAAGTCATAGTTTGTCCAAGAAGTTGAAGTACTCCGGCGTGAGAAAAAGGCTTTTCTAAAAGCACACAAGCATCATTGATCAAAAATTTAGATTCGAAATTATCCGTCGCATCGATGATAAAGTCATAATCTCTATCCTGGATAATGTCTTTTATGTTGGCTGAACTAACCCATTCTTGATACGCCACAACATCGACATCCGGGTTCATCGCCTGTATAGTTTCGTTTCCCGAGATGACTTTGGGCTTGCCAATATCTTTATTTGTGTGTAAGATTTGTCTCTGGAGGTTGGATAAGTCAACCACATCCGGATCAACAAGTCCAAGGGTTCCTATGCCTGCTGCTGCCAGATACATTGCTGCTGGTGAACCAAGACCTCCTGCTCCAACGATTAGAACTTTAGATTCCAGTAGCTTGGTTTGACCCTTCGCTCCAACTTCTTTCAATTTAAGGTGTCTTGAATACCGTTCAAGTTGATCCTTTGTGAATTTCATCCTACTTGCCTCCTTAGTGAAATACGAATGAAACTCACTCAAAATTACTCTCCGAGATAAGATTTGCGTATATCTTCATTCTTCGCTAGATCTTTGGCCATACCTTCCAAGACAATCTCTCCAGTTTCTAATACATAAGCTCGATTGGAAATCTCCAAGGCTAGATGAGCATTTTGCTCTACAAGGAGAATCGTTGTTCCTGCAACATTAATGTCTTCAATAATATGGAAGATTTCTTCTACTAGCATTGGGGCTAAACCCATACTTGGTTCATCTAGGATCAGCAGACTTGGTCTAGCCATCAGAGCCCTACCCATGGCGAGCATTTGTTGCTCTCCACCAGATAAGGTGCCAGCTAATTGCTTAATTCTTTCCTTTAACCTAGGAAAGTGGTGATATACGCGATCGAAATCTGCCTGGTCTGGCTTACCCTTACGACTATGGGCACCCATTAAAAGGTTCTCATAGACGGACATGTCTGGAAATACGCGACGTCCTTCCGGTACATGAGACAGGCCCATCTCCACAATTTTATGAGGGGAGATGCCCTGAATTTGCTTTTCCTTGAACGTAATCTTACTCTCTTTGTTAGACGGTTTTAGGAGTCCTGAAATAGTGCGCAGTGTCGTACTTTTTCCGGCTCCATTTGCCCCAATTAAGGCAACAATCTCCCCCGTTGTTACTTCTAGGGAAATACCGTGTAACGCTTTAATTGAGCCATAGCTCACATCTACCTTTTCTAACTTCAACATGTCTTGGTCCTCCCTAGCGCCGAATTCTACTTTTAAATTTACCGGAGCCCAAATATGCTTCGATAACAGCTTTGTTACTTCGAACCTCTAGAGGCGTCCCTTCAGCAATCAATTTACCATAGTCCAGCACAGCAATTCTCTCAGAAATACCCATAACTAGTTTCATATCGTGTTCTACAAGAAAAACAGTAATGCCTGTATCCCGAATTCTGCGAATCATTTCCATTAAAACTACCTTTTCTTGAGGGTTCATTCCAGCTGCTGGCTCATCTAACAGAAGAATCTTCGGCTTAGATACCAAAGCTCTGGCAATTTCTAAACGTCTTTGTTCACCATAGGAGAGATTCTTCGCCATTTCATCCCGCTTTGAAGCTAAATCGAGAAATTCAAGGGATTTAATCGCTTTTTCTTCTATTTCCGCTTCTTCACGTTTCATCCCCGGCAGGCGAGTTAAAGCTTGTAACAAGCCCGCTTTCCCTCGGCAGTGACATCCAATTTTTACATTGTCCAAGACAGAGAGTTCTGTAAACAAGCGAATCGTTTGAAAGGTTCTGGTAATACCCATATCCGCAATCTTATGGGTAGCGACACCAACTAAGGATTTGCCTTCTAAGGTTATTGTGCCCTCGGTGGGTTGATAGATACTGGTGATCAGGTTAAACATGGTACTTTTACCCGCTCCATTAGGACCAATTAAGGCTAATATTTCGCCCTGCTTGACTTCTAAGTTCACTGTATCTACTGCAGTCAGACCGCCGAAGCGGATGGTTACGTTGTTTAAAGTTAATAAACTCACCTTTATTCCCCCCGTCCGGCCTGTTTTTTCTTAGGTATCATTAATGCACGGCGAACGGCCTGCCTTAAATTCACTCCGCCCAATAAACCATAGGGACGGAAGATCATGATCACAACCAGCAGTAACCCGTAAACAATCATCCTATAGTTTGCGAGTGGTCTTAAGATTTCTGGGGCTGAGGTAAGAACGATCGCACCAATGATAGTTCCCGGAATACTTCCCAATCCCCCGAGAACAACAATACTTAAAATATCGACGGATTTAAGAAAGCCGAAATCGGTGGGTTGAATAAACGTCGTGGTATGAGCGAACAGCGCTCCCCCCACTCCTGCACAAAAAGAGCCAATGGCAAAGGCCTGAATTTTATACAATGTCGTGTTAATCCCAACTGCTGAGGAAGCAATTTCATCTTCTCGAATGGCAAGCATAGCCCGACCGTTCCGAGAATTTTCTATCCACACCATGCAGCAGATTGTCAGCACTACAATAGTCATAACGATAGGAAAGGTAGTGGATCCTTCAATTCCTAGAAAACCAATGGCACCATTGGTAATTTTCATGTTCGTGAATTGGACTCGCACGATTTCTGCAAAACCCAACGTGGCAATAGCTAAGTAATCCCCTGTCAGACGCAGAGTCGGAAAGCCAATAATTATCCCAATCAGACCCGCTGCGAGACCGCCAATTAAAACTCCAATCAGAAATGGCAGATCATAATTTACAGTAGCAATCGCCGAAGCATATGCTCCGATACTCATAAATGCCGCATGACCTAGGGACAGCTGACCAGTTACTCCCGTAATCAGATTTAAGCCTAGGGCCATGATTAAATTTATACCTATAAATAATCCAATCATTAAAAGATAGGGTGGAATAATGTCCTGAATAATAGATGTGCTCAACGCAGTTAAGGCAAGCACACTAAGGAACAGCAGAACCTGGACAATCCAATTATTAAGTAATTTCTTCATCGCCATTCCCTCCTTACACCTTTTTATTGGCTTTTCGCCCCATGATTCCCGATGGTTTGAACAAGAGCACCAATATAAGGATGGTAAAGGCGAAGGCATCCTTGTACTGAGATAAGTTCACTGTGATACCTAGTATTTCGGTTAAGCCAATCATTAGTCCACCAATCATAGCCCCAGGAATACTTCCAATTCCTCCAAGGACTGCTGCAGCGAAGGCTTTAAGACCCGCCAAAAGCCCCATATAAGGCTGAACTGCGTTAAAATAGATACCGGCTAATACCCCAGCAGCTCCTGCTAAGCCAGACCCTATGGCAAACGTCACTGATATAACTCGGTCAATATTAACCCCCATAAGGCTCGCTGCATCCCTGTCTTGGGAACATGCACGCATCGCCCTACCCATTTTGGTATACGAGACAAAAAGGTGTAATCCAAGCATTAAGAGACCTGCTACTCCAATAATTACAATTTGGTAAATTGTAATCTGGAAATCCCCAATTTCAAAAATTCTATTCTCAAAAAGTTTAGGGAAGCCCCTTGTATTAGGTCCCTTCATCCGAACCATTAAAGAAGACAGGAAGATCGATACCCCGATAGCACTAATTAACGCCGAAAGTCGTGATGAACGGCGAAGCGGTTTATAAGCGACTCGCTCAATGACAACTCCAAGCACCATAGTGATAACCGTAGCGCCTAGTAAGGCTACGTAAACATTAACGTAATTCGTCAATGCTAGAACTAGGCCGGCATATGCGCCAAACATAAATATTTCGCCATAAGCGAAATTGATCATGCCAATAATACCGTACACCATGGTGTAGCCTAAGGCTATAAGAGCATAGATGCTACCTAGGGCGAGCCCGTTGACAAGTTGCTGCATCAGATTGTTTAAAATCGGCAAATTTGGCGCCCTCCTTAAGTTAAGTGGGAGTATAAAATGCGGGTAAAATCATGTAATATAGTGGAAATTGTCGGAATTTACCTTAATTATTTGTAGCAGCACTGGTCCTAGGACCTTAGTGCTGCTACAAGCTATTAGTAAGGGATCGAAACCCGGTTTTTAATCTTATTTTACTTCTACAGGGACTTTTTTCAGTAAGGTGAACTTGCCACCCTTAACTTCCAGCAGATAAACTGGGCTCTTAATTGGCTCACGACCTTCTTGGAAGGTAATGGTTCCAGATACACCTTCATAATTCTTAGTCTGAGCAAGGGTATCTTTAAACTTCTCAGGATCAGCACTCTTTGCTTCTTTGATAGCCTTAGCAATGAGCATTAAAGCGTCATAACCTTGGGCAGCGAAGAGATCCGGCAACTCATTGTTATACTTTGCTTTGAAAGCGTTAATAAACTTTTCGGTATCAGGTGTTGGCTGTTCCGGTGAGAAGCCTGCATAAGAGATTGAACCTTCTACATCGGCTCCACCAATTTTCATGAGATCGTCCCCTTGAAGACCATCTCCACCGACCATAACTGCCTTAATCCCTACTTCACGAGCTTTCTTCATGATGAGAGCTCCCTCAGTGTAATAGCCTGAGAACACAATGACATCGGGGTTAGCTGCTTTGATTTTGGTGATCTGTCCACTAAAATCAGTGTCTTTGTCTTGAATGAATTCTTCAATAACCACTTTACCACCGTTATCAACGATAGACTTAGAGAAGATTTTGGACAAGCCTACGCTGTAATCATTGTTCTTAGATGTGATTAAGGCAACATTTTTCCAGCCTTTTTCTTCAATTACGTACTTCATGGTTGCAGGAGCAGCAATTGTATCTAGTAACGTATCTCTGAAAACGTAGGGTCCAATTTCAACGACGTCTGGACCTGTCGAACCAGCTGACATGATAACCGTCTTCTTACTGTTTGCAATGGTACCTGCTACACGAGTAATACCTGTAGTAGGGTCACCAACGATAGCTACAACCTTGTCTTGGCTTATTAACTTATTGGTAATGTTAATGGCTTGATCCTTTTGCCCTGCGTTATCCTCTTCGACTAACTGAATCTGTCTTCCAAGGACACCTTCCTTGTTGAGTTCCTCGACTGCCATGTTCAAACCCTTTAATGTGTTCAATCCATAGATTGCCACATCCCCAGTCTTCGCTCCCAGGAAACCGATTTTGATAGGTTCTTTGCTTTCTGCATCGCCCGTAGGAGTTGCTGCTGGCTTACTCGCGCCGCAACCACTTACCATGATTAATGCGGACATAATGATACTCATGGCAACTAAGGCTTTACTTTTCTTCCGAAACATTGTATTCCTCCCCTTATGATTTTTCTGAATCCTGTTATGTAATATTTGACGGAATATTTAAAATCCCTGCTAGATAATGAAAGAAATACAATATTTTTATCCAAAACTTTTTTCTTTTAAAAAGGTTACAATAAACACTCTCTTAGTGTTTAAACAAATATGTACATTATTGATCAATATGTTTAAACAAAAAGCCTAGTCAACCGTTCCTTCTTAGGATAAAATTATCCTAAAGGAGTGGTCACCCGTGAAGTCTTTAACCATGTCTGAGTTAATGGATCATAATATTCGTTTAGTAGACAGGAGTCTTAATTTGCAAAACGCTTTAGAATTGGCTAATAAAGCTCACTTAGTCATAATTCAGGGTGAGTGTCCAGTAGGAGTCCTTACCAGAGAACATGCCTCTTTCCTAAAGTCAAGTAATCAGGTACTCAACGAAATCCCTTGGTCACCTCCCCTAGTAGCTAATTCAGATACAGATGCCTTGCTATTTTGTCAGGAGCATCTAAACGAACTTCGTACTGTTATAGTACTTAATCCATGGGGTGAAGTGAAAGGAATCGTTACCCCAACCCTATTTGTAAGCCATTTACTTAGTTCTTGGAATATATTAAATACCTTTTTTAACACTCTACTCGAGACAGTCAACGAGGCTGTAACTGTCGTGACAAACGACGGGACCGTTAGTCACTGGAACTCTAAAGCTCAAGAAATGTATACAATACCAGAGAAAGCCATTGTCGGAAGACCTATTGCTGATTTTTTTGAAAGGAAGGACTTGGCAACACTTGGAATCTTAGATGAAGGACGTCCGATCCGCCAAGCCTACCACAGACCTCGACCAGAAACACATGTCCAGATCAATGCCTCTCCGGTGATCTACGAGGGTAAGATAGTAGGTGCCATTTCTACAGAACAAGACATTACCCAAGTCGTTCGGCTCAACGAAGAATTATCCCAGGCTAGCTCTCAATTACGCGATCTAAAACAAAAGACCAACCCCTCTGATGATCCCTTCAGTAGGATTATCGGAAAAAGTCGGTCCATCCTACGCACGAAATTCTTTGCGCGTAAAGTAGCCAGCAGTGAAGCAACCATCCTCATCACCGGGGAAAGCGGCGTCGGCAAAGAACTCTTTGCTCAGGCAATACATAAGGATAGTCCAAGAACTACTAAACCCTTTATAGCCATCAACTGTGGTGCTATTCCTTCTGCTTTATTCGAGAGTGAATTGTTTGGATACAACGGGGGTGCCTTCACTGGTGCCGAACGCAAAGGCAAGCCTGGTAAGTTAGAACTTGCCCACGGGGGAACCCTCTTCTTAGATGAAATTGGGGAATTGCCCCTGGAACTCCAGGTTAAATTATTACGCGTTTTGCAGGATAAGTGTTTTTACCGAGTTGGCGGTACCGAACCCCTAACGGTGAATACACGAATTATTGCCGCGACAAACCGCGACTTAGCTAAGATGATTCAACGTGGTGAGTTTCGCGAAGATCTTTACTATCGTTTAAATGTTATTGCCCTTGAAGTCCCGCCTCTCCGAGAACGGACCGAGGATATTCCTGATTTAGTGCAAGCTTTATTATACGAATTTACTCAAAAGTATCTAAAGACACTACCTACCCTCGACCCGGAGGTTATGCTTAGTTTCTTAAACTATGACTGGCCGGGGAATATTCGGGAACTACGCAATGTGATCGAACGACTAGCCATTCTTTCCGAAGGAGAAACCCTTAATAGTCAATACCTTCCCTCAAATCTTACTCCCTTTAGCTCTCGTCTGCCATCCGTAGTTTACCCAATAACAGCTCAAAACCTCCAAGGAGCTCTTAAAACCAAGGGAACTTCCGAGGAAATCACGCAAATTAAGATCTCCTTAGAAAAAACCAACGGCAATAAGACGGCTGCAGCAAAACTTCTTGGAATTTCACGTGGAACACTTTATTATAAACTCAATCAATATGGTCTAGCTTAAAAAACATACTTCCCCTATTTCTTTAATTTTGCTAGGGCATCCGCCAAAGCAGTATTAATCGGACCGCTATCTTTTTGGTTTTGTAAATATTTACTCACATCTCGCTTGTTTAGGTTTCCCTTCTCTGCCTCTTTTCGTTTAGTAAAGGCAGACAGTTTTTCGCGATATCCGCAGGCACAAGAAAACAGCTTATTTGCCCCGTCCCCTTTAATCTCCATTTTTTTATGACATTCCGGGCATCTGGCATTGGAAATTTGAGATAGCCCTTTTCGATAACCGCATTCTCTATCTTGACAAACCAACATTTCGCCCTTTTTAGCCTTGACCTGCAAAAGGTACTTTCCACACTCAGGACACTTATTTCTTGTCAAGTTGTCATGTTTAAAGGTCTGTTCACTGCCGATCACATTGGATACGAGCTGATTTGCGTATCCCCTGATTCCTGTCAAAAAGGATTGGCTATCAGCTCGTCCTTTGCTTATCTCAGTCAGTTGTTGTTCCCATTTAGCGGTCAATACCGGTGATTTTAGTTCTGAGGGGACCAAACCAATCAGTTGGATTCCCTTGGAGGTGGGAATGATTTCTTTGCCCTGACGGCTCATATAGAAGGAATTGAACAGCTTTTCAATGATTTCCGCCCGGGTAGCAGGGGTTCCTAAGCCATGACTTTGATCCATAGCTTCTCTCAACTTCTGATCTCCAATCAATTTACCAGGGTGTTCCATAGCCGAAAGCAATGTAGCTTCTGTATGTCTACCCGGAGGTTTCGTTTTGCCTGGATCTAACTTAATCGACAAGTTTTTGAGCATCTCCCCTTTGCGAATTTCCGGGAGAGTTTGCTCAGAATCTCCATCCCCGGTCTCAGATTGATCGTCTAAGTGACCCTGCCCTTCATAAACCTTTCGCCATCCTTTGAGCTTAACTAGTTTACCTTTAGCTGTAAACGTTTCCCCTTTTATTGCAACCTTAAGGACTGTTTGTTCATATTCAAAGGCTGGAGAAAGAACGGCAAGAAAACGCCTGACGATCAAATCGTAGATTTTTAGTTCCTCAGAGCTTAGCCTAGACAGTGTCGGAGGCTGTTCCGTCGGGATAATAGCATGATGATCTGTGACCTTAGAGCTATCGACAAACCGTTTCGTAATGACTAATTCATTGCGTAAAATGCTGCGAGCCAAATCAACATAAGGCCCCAGAGCAACACTTTTTAAGCGTTCTGGTAAGGTAGGAACGATATCTTCACTGATATGACGGGAGTCAGTACGCGGATAGGTTACTAATTTATGATTTTCATAGAGTTGCTGCATTACTGAGGATGTGGTTTTAGCCGAGAACCCATATTTTCGATTAGCATCCCGCTGCAGTTCAGTCAGGTCATAGGCTAGAGGAGGAAGTTCCTTTTTAGCCTCTTTTTTTACCTCTATTACTTCCCCAGTTTGTCCTGTCAATTTAGCCGCTAGTGCCTCCGCCTTCTGCTTATCGAAGATCCGGTTTTGACCGCTATGATCTTGCCAACGCAAGGTAACACCCTTGCCTAGCGCCTTAAGTGCCCAATAATCTTTCGGGACAAACTGTTTTATCTCATTCTCTCGATCCACAACCATTGCTAAGGTGGGAGTTTGCACTCTCCCCGCAGATAGTTGAGCATTATATTTACACGTTAACGCTCTAGTGACGTTTAAACCAACCAACCAATCTGCTTCCGCGCGACATTCTGCAGCAGCATATAAAGATTCATAGTCCTTGCCAGGCTTCAAATGGTTAAACCCTTCTTTAATGGCCCGTTCCGTTAGGGAAGAAATCCACAGACGCTTGATAGGTTTTCTCCATCCGGCTTTTTTTATGATCCAGCGTGCTACCAGCTCCCCTTCTCGCCCAGCATCTGTAGCTATAATCAGATCCACGATTTCTGGACTCTTCATTAGGTTTTTAACCACGCCGAATTGTTTGGACGTTTCTTTCATGACAACTAATTCCATCTTTGTAGGAAGCATAGGCAGATCTTCTATCTTCCAAGCTTTATATTTCTCATCATACAACTCCGGATCAGCGAGGGTTACCAAATGCCCTAAAGCCCAAGCCACAACATATTTTGCCCCTATAAAGCATCCGTTTCCCTTCTGATTACAATGAAGGATTCTCGCAATTTCTCGGCCCACAGATGGTTTTTCGGTTAATACCAACGTCTTTCCCATATCATACATCCTTTCCTTCTAGTCTCAGGAGGCCTACCCTTGACTTTCGTCTTAAACCACGAATCCTTCTCCATATAGCTAAGCCATTCGGACCTCGGTCTTCGGTCTTTCGAACCTCGAACTTCGAACTACGAACATCGATCAGACCCTTCTTTGGTAGTTAACAATTATAAGCCCTAGGGCAACTAGGGCTAGGGCCATAAACATATTTACTGTCAAACCTTCTCCTGGAATCAATAAGGCCGACAAAATAGCTCCTGATACAGGTGTCATAAACTTATAAACGCTAATCTCTCCAGCTTTATTGTATTTTAAGATAGCGTACCATAAAGAAAACGCGGCAGCGGAAAGAAAAGCAGAATAAACGAGGAGAATGACTGCTTTATTGGAAAAAACCAGGGCGTGGGGTTTCAGACCAGGTAGTCCAACCACCACCAGGAGTAGAGATCCTAAAAGCATTTGCCAAGCTGTAACCACAAAGGGATGAACCTCTTTGGAAATCCGTTTTGCTAAAATAGTCCCTAAAGCACTTACAAGGCCGGATAGGATCATAAATCCTTCACCTAACCAGGAAAAATCCAAGGTAAAATCTTGACCAGAATTAATAACAATAATCCCCATTAAACCAGCGATTAAGCCCAACGTTTTTCGGAAATCTAATGGGTCATCTCTATATACGAAGTGAGCTAAAACAACTACAAAAAAAGTGCTGGCTGATGATAAAATCGCTGCTTTCATACCGGAAGTATGGGCTAATCCATTATAGAAAAAAAAGTATTGCAAACTAATTTGCAGTATGCCTAATAAAAGAAGTTGAGGTAAAATGTTCAGTCCTACCTTTGGGGACTGCCGAAAACCTACCACAGTCAATAGGAAAATCAGTATAGCAGCTAAGAAGAATCGTATTCCTGCGAAAACTATGATCGCGGACCTATCATTCGCTGCTATTCCTAGCTCTAGATAGCTTACTTTTAATACTGGGAAGGCACTCCCCCAAAGAACAGCACATAACAGGGCGATGACAATGACCCAGTATTTATTGGTTAAATAGTGTTTAAAACGATGATCTTTACTCGGTAAAATCGTACTCATTTTATTTCCTTCCAAAAGGTTGAATTTACCTGTTGATCTTTAAATAATAGTCCCTATAGAGAAAATGGTCAATCTTGACAGAAAAAAGAGAACCTAAAGGTTCTCCTGCGCAGAGGTTTGCATCCCGCTGACACTCATTATCCTTAAAGCAAATGCTAGGATTGGATGACGTCCACCCATTGTCCACCAGTCAGTTCCTCTAATTCATCTATAGATAATTTTACAGCTGTGTTACATGCCCCTGCCGCTGGAAAGACGCGAGCATAAGCTTGTAGGGAATAATCCAGATAAACGGGAATCTGCCGTCTTAATCCGAAGGGACAAACCCCTCCTACAGGGTGCCCCGTTGCTTCCGATACCTCCTCAGCCTCGGGCATTTTGGCCTTGGCATTAAAGATTTCCTTAAATTTCTTATTGTCAAGCCGCTTATCTCCAGCCATTAAGATCATGATAAAGTCCTCTTTGACCTTAAAAAGTAATGATTTGGCAATTTCTCCCGGGGTTACTCCTAAAGCTTCCGCCGCTTTGGAAACAGTGCTTGTATCCTCGAAGGTTAATATCTCCACACTTTTTTGATGTTGCTCAAAGAAATCTACAACATTTTCTACAGACATAGTTAGGCCTCCCCACAAAGATTAAGCGGCAAGACTTTTGTTTGTCCTATATACATGAGAAGATTCTCCTCAATGCCTTGCCACTATAAGTCACTCGATATTACTAATTAATATCTGCATAACACAAGTCTTCGTTTAAACACATAATTGCCTTTGAATACATGTCCCGGTCGATGACAAATTGCATATTAACCTGTCGAAGGGATTGAGATATACATTTAATATTAATATCGTTTTTCGCTAAAGCATTGGCCGCTCTAGCCAGAATTCTAGGCATAGCAATATTGGATCCAATCACACAAACTATCGCTGCCTCCTGCACAGTAACAGTTCGATACTCCGCTTCAAGATCCGATACTAAGAGATCACTAAGATCGCTCTGCCAAATCACGAGGGATATACTATTAGCATTTGTGGTCTTCATAATATAGCTTATATTATACTTCTTGAACTTCTTCATTATTTCTAAATCAAACCCAGTTTCCCCTACCATAGAGGTATCATGGATTTCTAAGATCATAATTTGATCCGAACCCGCAATAATCTCAATTTTCGCCTGAGGACCAATATAGTCGTTGGAAATAACTGTTCCAGGATGATTAGGTTCAAAGGTATTCTTAATACGCAGGTTTATTCCAGCTAATTCTAATGGTTTAGAAGCGTTTGGATGAATGGCTTCCATACCAATGTCAGCAAGTTGGTCTGCGACATCATAATTTGTTCTGCCTACGGGAATTGCTTTATCCACGCCCACGATCTTAGGATCAGCCGAAGATAGGTGGTATTCTTTGTGGATTATTGCTTCATCCGCCTGAAGATGCGTCGCGATTTTTGAGAAAGTGATTTCGGAGTACCCTCTTTCGTATTCACGCATGATTCCTTCGATCCCTTTTGTATAACCAGTAGCAACGATGATTGCTTCATGAGGATTTATATTCTTAAACGACTTTTCAATCCGTTCGCTGATTGAGAGTTGTTTCGAGTCGCGAAAACCTGTTAGATCTACCAGCTCTGAAAGAATCCCATTATTACGGAGAATATTCACCGTGTTAAAAGCAGAATGAGCCTCTCCAATAGAAGCTAGTAACTCCCTCGCGGCGGAGTAAATACTGTCTCGAGCGACATACCCAGAAGCAATAATATCTTCCATACTGTTAAGATAAGCTTTTGTTTGCTCAATCCGTTCCACTAAAAAATCCTTGCTGATTTTTGTATCTAGTCCAAGGCCTGCCAAAGTATCATTAATTTCTAGTGTTTTACTCAACAAGTCATCCATAGCCGCTTCGTAATCTTCACCCTTTATAAATCGTTGATAAATACCCGGCGCCTTAGTCTTTTTATCTTCGAGAAGCATATTTGTGACTCCAGCATAAGCAGAGACAACAAACACTCTTCCATAACGAAAACCTTCTGAGCTAGGATAGCCGATAATATCCTTAAGGACATTTTGAAATTGCAGCATGGATGTTCCGCCGATTTTTTCCACAGTTAACATTTATAACTCGAACCCCTCTTCTGTTTTTCTTATTCCTGCCCTATCATAAATTCGTCGAAATTCAATTTATTCCTTCAAACCTACTGAATTTCAGGCATTAGTTAATAATGATTCCCTTACTGCTACTTGTCTATCATCCAATTTTAAAGATTTTGGGACATAAAAGCAAGAGAACCCCTTTATTTGAGGCTTATGTTTCTTAGGAATTTATATTTAAAATCTGGTTATAACTATATATTAGGTCCTAGTAGCATTAAATATTGATAAGTCATAACAGAGAGGTATTTATATGGGTGTATTACTATTAAGAAACTGTTTAACCATCGACCCCGAAACTGGAGAAAATCAACTTCGGGATATTCTTATTGAAAACGGTATCATTAGTCACATTTCTGAATCTATAGAGAATCATTCTTCAACTTGTCAAGTCTACGAAATCGGAGAACGATACGTGCTGCCTGGACTAATCGATTGTCATACACACTTAGGAATCATCGAAGAGGCCACTGGTAAGATAGGGGTTGATAACAATGAGACCTCTGACTCTGTCACACCACATTTAAGAGGTCTGGATGCCATAAACCCCCAAGACATTGCTTTTATTGATGCTATTCGGGCCGGTGTGACCACGGTGATGACTGGACCAGGGAGTGATAACGCCGTTGGCGGATTAAACTTAGTCATAAAAACGCATGGAACCATTATTGATCAAATGATCGTTAGAAGTCCTGCCGGTCTAAAGATTTCCCTCGGAGAAAATCCCATGAGCGCTTATGGATCTCATGGCAAGTGTCCTGTGACGAGAATGGGTATAACTGGACTTATAAGGGACTTGTTTATGAGGACCCAGGATTATATGGAATTAAAGAAAATGGGTAAGATACATAACCGAGATATCCGCTTAGAAGCAGTCATTCCCGTTTTGAACGGAGAGCTATCCTTACGAGCCCATGCTCACAGAGCCGATGATATTGTTACTGCCATCAGAATCGCCGAAGAATTTAAGATTAAAAAGCTCGTAATTGAACACGGCACGGAGGCCCACTTAGTTGCTGATTACTTAGTTCAGAGGAATATTCCTGTTGCTTTTGGCCCTATGCTGACTCCGAGGATCAAAATGGAGCTCAAGGGCAGAAATTATAATTCAGTATTAAAATTGACTGAAGCAGGCATAAAGGTATCCTTAATCTCGGATCACCCCTATAATTCCATCGATCAACTTAGGACGGTGGCTGGACTTGCGATCTCGGAAGGTCTTTCTCCACTCGACGCTCTTAAATGCCTGACGGTTCATCCATCCCAAGTATTAGACTGTGACCATCGACTGGGAAGGCTTAAAGAAGGGTATGACGCTGATATCATCGTCTTTAACGGTGTTCCCTTCGACACCATGTCGAAAGTAGTGATGACATTCATTAATGGAGAAGTAATCTATCAAAAGGACTAGTCGTGATCTTGTTTTAAAAAATAGAGCTATAATAAATTTTTTTCAAATTTATTATAGCTCTGCCTTGTTATAAGCCATTGTAATCGTCAAGCTTGTCTTTAACCAAGCCTCTTTAATCACATTGTACTAATCTCACCATAATAGCGGCTTGAATTAGCTAAAATAAACAAAGGATTCAGCAAATAATCAATGGGATACAAATCATCCCTTGCAGAGATTAGGGCCCTTATTTTCCCAACCTTCGTCGACGGATCAATAGATAGAATGACAAAAGCGTCTTTTTCTTTAGATAAGGGATAAATAACATTATTCTTATTAAAAACATCGAGATAAGCAGCTAAGGTAAGGACTCTAAAATCACGACTACGCCACCGAATATCATATAGTTTAAACGCTTGATGGGCAACCAAAGTCAATAGAGTATCCTCGTTCAAAGACAGTTCAATTCCCATCATATACCCTTCATTATTAAGGTCATTCCAATATTCACAATGAAACGTTTTATCAACAGCCTCTCTATAAGTCTTGGTTGCCAAACGCATTTGATTCAAACTTTGACCCATACCGAGCCATTTTATTCTTGGAATGCTAAGACTTTTAACATCATAGTAAAGACCAATATCACTTTTATCGAGGGTATACTCGTCAGTTGTTTCATTAGGCATTAGGTAGATATAGCCCATTTGCACGCTATTATCGCAGGTAATAAGCAAGGAACATCCCCCCCTAAGCTTCGTATTCTAGCTAATATACAGGTAATAATTCTGCATAGGTGTTTACTTTTCCTCTATCTTAAATGATACATGATTCGACAATCTTTTACAACTTTTGGCTAACGACATAAAGCATACGTTAACAAGCATACTTTTGATGTTATTCTTTTATCCATAATTAGACGACTACACTTAAACTATGGTATTCTTAACTGATAACCCTGATTACAGGTTTATCAAACTTACCCGAGAAGGAGTACTTTATATGCCTCGCTTTAACCTGTCTGAACAGATAATTCAGGCTCTTGCTGATAATGAGGGTGTGTATACAAAGGGTATAACTTATTCTAAGGCAGGAAGAGTTAACCATTTTAATTTTTATCCAGAAAAAGGTCTGGTAAATGCTTCCGTCGTGGGAGGTTTGAGATATTCCGTTCAGATAGCCTTTGCTAAGGACAGCACCATACGTGCCTACCGCTGCACCTGCCCGGCCTTTAAAGAGTATCCCGGAGCCTGCAAACACGTGATTGCCGTTTTAAAAACAGCTCAGGAAAAATTGCCGACAATTTGGAAAGACCCCATCGTGCATAACCGCGTCGTTGAAGAGCTTCTTACTGCTTTTGCGAATCATCGCCAAGAAACCTCTTTTGAAGAACTAACCATCAAAGTAGAACTCCAAACCAAGGGCAACCAACGCCTTACTACTTACTTACAACTCAAAATAGGACTTCAGCGGCTTTATGTCGTTAAAGATATCGGACAATTTCTCAAAGCTCTTAAAACTGGTCAATCCCTGGAATTCGGTAAGCAATTCACCTTAGAACCAACGAGACAGGTCTTTAGAGAGGAAGACTCCCCGCTGATCACTATGCTCCAGGAAATGTATGAACAACATACAGCCTTAATGGAAATGCAAGGTCCTTATTATTCCACGGCAATTTTAAACCAAAAGTCCTTGCCTTTGACGGGCTATTATCTTACTAGGTTTTTAGACGCCTTAGGAGACAACGTCTTTCTTTGGGGAATTGGATCTGCTTCCCCAGAGCCTACCCAAATTATTCGCCATGGTTTACCCATGGAATTCTCCTTACAATCTCTAGGGCAGGATCTCGCTTTAGCTCTGGGAAGTGCTGAAGTTCCCCTTCAACTTACACCAGATGGCAGCTATTACGTTTACCGCCATAAAATCTATCAAGCCTCCAAAACTCAAAAAGACTTGCTCCCATCCATACTAACAGCCCTTCGTCAAGGATCTACGAGCCAGGTTGTTATTCCCTCAGCTCAGACGGAGTTTTTCGCTTCGGAAGCCTTGCCTTTGATTGGGAAACTAGGTCCGGTATCCGTCGACCCCATCCTAAAAAATAGATTTACCCATGAAACGTTACAAGCTAAGATCTATTTTGACCGAACATCCGAGATGGGTATTATCGCTCGCTTAGAATTTCACTACGGGGAGATCGTGATTAATCCCTTTATTTCGACCCGGGAAACTAGCAAGGAGACCAGCGACGGAGGAAATGCCATCCTGATCCGTTCTTCTGAACAAGAAGGACGGATTCTACGCATCCTTGAACAGGCAGATTTTCTGGTATCCAAAGGAAGAGTCCACCTTAAAGAAGAGGAGAAAATCTATGAGTTCACTGTCAATTGGCTTCCTCAACTGCGAGACGTAGCTGAACTCTATTATTCCGACGAGTTCAAGCTAAAAATCCGAACTACAACCACCTTTTCAGGACGTGTTCGACTTAACGAAACTCTGGATATCTTAGAATTATCCTTCGAATACAATGACCTACCCCAAGACGAACTTGCGGATATCTTTGAATCCCTCCATTTAAAGAAAAAATACCATCGTCTTCGGGATGGTTCCTTCCTTGATTTAAACCAGTCTGAGTTGAAAACCGTCGCTGAACTTTTAGAAAACCTAGACCTTAACGCTGAAGATCTAAATAAGAAACTGCTCAATTTACCTGCCTACAGAGCAATGTATATTGATAGTTTTCTACGTCAGGCTAATTTGCCCGGATTTCAACGCAATAATGCTTTTAAGCAATTGGTGCAGAATATTCTGGAACCTCAGGACATGGAGTTCCCTATCCCTGAGGAACTTCAGACGATCCTTCGAGATTACCAGAAAACCGGTTTTAAATGGCTCAAAACTTTGGCCTCCTATGGACTTGGCGGAATCCTAGCTGATGATATGGGGTTAGGCAAGACATTACAGGTTCTCGCTTTTATTTTATCGGAACAACCTACCGCCAAAGGTCCCGCCCTCGTTATCGCCCCCACTTCGCTAATCTATAATTGGCAAGAGGAAGCAAAAAAATTCACACCTGACTTACGGGTTCTCGTCGTTGAAGGCGCTCCTCAGGAGAGGGAAGCTCTCTTGTCATGTCTAGAAGAACAATGGGACCTAGTAGTTACTTCCTATCCTATATTGCGGCGGGACATCGACAAATTTATAAAAACAGAGTTTTCCTACTGTTTCTTAGACGAAGCACAACATGCTAAGAACCCCCAAACTCTGAATGCTAAATCCGCCCAGCAGATTCAAGCTAAGGGGTATTTTGCCCTAACGGGAACACCCATTGAAAACTCACTTTCCGAACTTTGGTCACTCTTTAACTTTGTTATGCCAGGTTATCTACTATCTCAACAAGAATTCCGTAAAAAATATGAAGTGCCAATTATCAAAGGGGAAGACCCTAAAACAATCTCAGACTTAAGTAAACATGTTAATCCTTTTATCTTAAGACGTCTTAAAAAAGATGTACTTAAAGAACTCCCCGATAAGATTGAAACTCAACTCAACGCTCCTTTAACGGAAGAACAGAAGAAATTGTATGTAGCTTTTCTACAAGAAGCGAAAGGGAAAATAGCCCAGGAAATAGCCGCTGTAGGCTTTAACAAAAGCCACATTAAAATTCTGGCAGCTCTAACTAGGCTAAGGCAAATCTGTTGCCATCCATCCATGTTCTTAGAGAATTACACCGGAGAAAGTGGCAAAATGCTGCTCTTACAAGAAATTCTTACAGACGCCCTGGATAGCGGACACAGGATCCTAATTTTCTCTCAGTTCACCAGCATGCTGGATATCATTCAAAGCTATCTAAGTTCTGAAATGATCGAACATTTCTATCTTTCCGGTTCAACTAAAGCATCCGAACGATTGAATATGGCCAATTTCTTTAATTCAGGCCAAGGTAAAGTTTTTTTAATTTCCTTGAAGGCTGGCGGTACCGGATTAAATCTCACTGGTGCAGACATGGTCATTCATTATGACCCTTGGTGGAATCCTGCTGTTGAAGATCAAGCCACGGATCGGGCTCATCGTATTGGGCAAAATAACGCTGTCCAAGTCATAAAACTTATTACCCAAGGAACCATCGAAGAAAAAATCAACGCTTTACAAGCACGCAAAAAGACCCTGGTTGATTCGGTCATTCAACCGGGAGAAACCATGCTCTCGAAACTAACTGAAAAAGAACTGAGAGAACTTTTTGATTTAACTTGAGCCGAGATTGAATAAGCCTAAATAAGCTTAACTTCTTTTTAAGTTGAAAAGATAGTCTGAAAAACTGTTCCCTGACTACCTGATTTAAACTCAAAAACTGCTCCATGCCTTTGAGCAATCCCCATAGAAATTGCTAGCCCAAGGCCTGTTCCATTATCCTTTGTTGTAAAAAATGGAGTGCCCATTTTCTCTTGGATTTCTTGAGGGATTCCTTTTCCTTGGTCCTTAATTGCTAATACAACCCTATCCTCTTTGAGAAAGGTACTTATGAGAACGCAACCTTGTTCTGAGGTAGCGTCCAATCCGTTGCGCACCAGGTTTAAGATCAATTGTTTTATTTCATTCTCGTTGATCATAATATCGGGTAAGGTATTTAAATCGACAATAACCTCTTTATTGTTGTTAAAAGCATCAGCTTGAAGCATAGGCAAAACTTTATTAATAACTTCGTTAATATTCTGAGCCTTGATATTATCGGAGTTTGCTTTCGCTAAGGATAGAAAATCCGTAATTATAGTATTGGCACGATCAATCTCGGAAATCATTAAATCCATAAATTCTCTATCATTTTCGTAGCTTGGTTTTGCGCCAAAAAACTGCAAGAATCCTTTAACTGTGGTCAGTGGATTTCTAATTTCATGGCTAATTCCAGCTGCTAATTGACCAATAAGATTAAGTCGTTCTAATCGACCAAGTTCTTGTTGTTGTCGTTTTGACTCAGTAATATCTCTAAAAAATACCGTCAAGCCTTCTCTGTAGGGATAGGCGTGAAATTCATGATCTTGATCAGAATTAGCCAAACCCTTTGCTTCCCAATGGACAGATTCATTCGTTAACATAGCTGCAAGCATTTTCTGGTAAGTCAAGGGATTAATGCTCTCAGGAAATACTTCATAAATGCTTTTCCCTAATAGGTCGGTATTCTCTTTCTTATTTACACAGTTTAATTGGTAGTTTACAAAGGTAAACTGCCAATGACGGTCTAGGGCATAAAACCCATCTGAAATCCCTTCCATAATTTTTGTGGTTTTTAGTCTTGAAGATTCTAAATCTTGGTTTGCTTTTTTCAGACTATCCGTATAAAAAGAAATTTTGGAAAGAATAGGTCTTAATTCGGGAAGTTTTGTGAGAATTAGATTTTGATCATTTTCAGAATTAGTGATCATCTTGCAAAATTCTTCTAAGTATAAAGCTATTTGTTCAATGTTCTTTCTGATTAAAAGAATAATTAAGACCACTAAGCTTATGGTTAAAATAAATATTATTCCTATATTACGGTAAGACTCAAATAATAGGTTAAAATTCTCGACGTAAGCCCAAGCATAACCTAGTAATCTATTTTCATCGTAGATTGGCAATGAAATAGCTATAATTTTGCCAGTATTCCAAGCAAATTCATGAAATATATAGTCCTTACCCATTGTCAATTTAATCTCATCAAAAGGTATGTTATTTTCATTTTTATCGTTAGCAACAATTAGATTGAAATCTACATCAAAATAACCAAGAGTAAGCGTACTATCATTATTTCGGTTGAAAAGGATCGGTTGCAAATGATCCGTTAACTTAATAATTCTTTGTTCATTAGAAATGCTTTGATCTTTTTTTATTGCTTGAATAGTGTTGACATGATATTGTAAATCAGACTGTAGAAGGGATAATTTAGAAACCAAACGATAGTTCATGTTTAACATTTCTTTTTCCCAATAATTTTTACCATATAATAAAATGATGACAACGAGAAAGGTTAATAAGCCAAGCGTGATTTTGAATAACGTTAATTGAATGATTGATTGTCTATCAAATCCATCTCTAATACATCTAAACATAGAATCCCTCAACTATCACCGTTATTTGGTTCAATATAAAAGCTGGGAATAACCCAGCTTTTATATTACTAGCCTAATATGTTATCTAATCCATTGTTACCTTCATTTTTGCGAAAATGTTCGAGATCCTGGTTTTAAAATATGAGTATTCCTCTAAATTAGTCAGGATGCAGTTAACTGCTTTTACTTTTGTAAAGCTCTGGGGGTTTTAGGTTGATACGCAATCCAACCGCAGGCAAAAACGGAAGTCGCACTGGCAAGCACCATTAACATTGAAGCAATTGCGGCAAAAATCGATTTCTTCATAGGCTGTATTCACCTCCTCTTCTATTAAATATTGGAAGTAAGGTTAGGCTTTGGTATAAAATACCTAGTACCATACTAACGTTAACTAACGAATGATTATTTAAAATCACAACTATGCACGAGATAAGTACAAATGCAATGGAAGAAACCTTAAGTTTTAATCTCAAGTTCCTAGAATTGATTGGTTTAGCAACACAATCTACTGGAGCTAAAAAAGCTACAAGAAAAAAGGAAATCAGTAAAAGCACTATAAGAACGTATTGATTGGTCAGCGAGTAGTTAACGAGTTCTTTTGCTGCTACTCCTATTAAGGTATAGATAACGGCCCCGTAAATTAAACATTTTACGGGTGTATTAAAGTGGGCCCCCCCCGATAGTCTTCTTAATAAACTACCACAAACAGCCGCAATAAGGACAGGAATTATGGCATTGGCCAGAAAACCTAAGAAAACTATCAAGAAGGATCCACAAATCGATAAGAGAGCGGTCTCAATAGCATAGCTGATTAATTCCTTTTTCTCTTCACTATAACTTAATTCACTGGTTAACCCATTCGTTATTTTTTCGCTAATTACTGTAAAATTCATCATAAGCCCCTCTTTTTAAGTACAAATACCTTAAGGAAAAAGCCGCACAAAATAAAAGCACTTCTTGAGGAATTGTTATTAGAATCCGTACAAACGAGTCCGTCATAAAGCTTTCCGGGGTAACTCCTAAAACAGGCATTAACAAGGATAGACAAATAATTTCAAAGAGTACTAGAGTTACGTAACTTACTAAACTAGCAATAATGGAGATGCTGAACTCAGCCCTACAGATCTTAATTAAAAATATTGACATCATGAACATTAACACAATAGTATGAACTCCAAAGGGAATAGGAAACATCCTAACTATATAGGCAGTTAAAGCTAAGATAGTCCCAATCCAAAAGATACTCTTCCAATTGATCGGTATCTTAGCGATTACAAAGGCTAACGTTGCAATGCCCATTTGTTCAGGGATCCCCTGTAAGAGTATCGATATTAATGGGATTTTGATGATAATTCACCCTTTCAAATCACCTAATACATACTACTTGTTGATAAATCACCCTATTACACTCCTATTCTAATTTATCTTTTATTATCGCATATTACGTATGTCGAATTCGCGTAAATCCTGTCCTACTGCCAGACTAATACAATAAATGCCCCAAGCCAAAAGCTTAGAGCATTTATTAAAACACAAGATTCTCAAAAATTATTCATTTTCAGCTAAGCCTAAATTTGACAACCGCACTCATGAGACTTTCCCCAAGCTTAGCCAGGGCTTCTGCGGATTTGCTTACTGATATCATCGTGGCCGCTTGCTCCTCTGAAGCTGCGGCAACCTCTTGGGTACTGGCAGCGGCTTGCTGAGCAGAAACACCAATTTTCTCCGCAGATTGTACAGCTTCGGAGGTTCCAATGGCCATTTGCTGAGCAGCTTGAGTAATTTGTTGTATTTGTGTAACTACTTTATTAACCTCTTTTACAATAGTTAGGAAGGAATTGCCGGCTACATTAACGGCTTCCACTCCTGCAACCACTTCTATCTTACCTTTTTCCATTACCCCAACAGCATGTTCAGCCTCTCGTTGAATGTTTCCAATAAGCGATGCGATCTCGATTGCCGAGTTGGACGATTGTTCAGCTAACTTCCGAACTTCTTCGGCAACTACTGCAAATCCTCGTCCTTGTTCACCCGCCCTTGCCGCCTCAATTGCAGCATTTAGAGCTAATAAATTGGTCTGATCTGCAATATCCTTGATAACATCAACGATTTGGCCGATTTGTTTTGATTGATCACCTAAACGAAATATTACTTCAGCTGATTGGACTGAAACCTGTTGAATAGCTTCAATTTTTTGTACTGCATTTTCTGCTTGAGAAGCTCCTAATTCAGCTGCCTGCGCTGCATTTTCACTGCTTTGACTAACACTTTCGGCATTTGTAGCTACTTGTTGAGCATTTGAAGATAACTGTTCAATTACACTAAGGGTTTCTCCAATTGAAACTGCTGTATCCGTTGCACCAGCAGCAATTTGGCCAAGAGTTTCAGACACTTGCTCACTTGATGCCGTTGCCTGCTCAGAAGCAGCGGATAATTCTTGACTAGTTGAAGCCACACTCTCGGACTGAATTAAAACCTCACCGATAACTACTCGAAGTGAGTAAAGCATTTCACTCACTGCCTGGCTTAAAGTTCCGATTTCGTCTTTGTTCTTAATATCAGGCATGTCAACTGTTAGGTCGCCCTCTGCTATGGACTGTGCAACTTTCGTAACCGCAGCAAGAGGACGGCTAATATGCCGTGCCAGCATAAAGGCTATAATTGCTCCTGTAATCAAGGCAATCGTAACAAAAATAATCAGGATCCTCAAAACCGTACTTTTAGTAGCCTTTGCATCTAACACAGCTTGATTACCGCCTTGGGCCTGAAAATCCATCTGTTCTTCCATATCCATAAGTAATTTGTCAAAGCTTTCTTTACTCTTTTGCGTCAGTAATTGCCTAGCTTCAACATCCTCTCCTGCCTGAGTTAACATCCAAACCTGCTCTGCATCGTTTATGTAGGTATTAAATGATGTCCTCATTGCCTCGCTTTTCGCTTTACCTTCTGTTGTTTTTACATAGCTATTAAATTCCGCAAAGTCTTGTTCCCATTTTACTTTTATAATTGCAAATTGGGCCTTATGATCTTGAAACGTTCTCGAATCTGAACGCATCAGAAATCCTCCTAAAAGATAGCGCCGAGTGTCTTCAGTATCTTGGATTAGTTCCGCCAAGGAACTTGTTGCTTTAAACCAATGTTCACCTAGATCTTCAGATTCTAGATTCATCTTATAAACGCCATAATAACCAACGCCCCCTATGAACAAGGTCAATAGCAAGACAGCAAAAAAACCTATCAAAAGTTTTATTTGGATTCCGTAGTTTATGGCATTTTTCTTATCACCCTTATTGTGCATCTAAGTGACCCCACTTTCTTATTAAACAAATTCTCATTCTTATTCACCGAAAATGCCTAATTTCCTCTTTTTTCAACAAAAGATATTTATGCCCTCTACAAACCTTAGGGTAAAAAGCCTAAATAAAGATTTTATGCCTATACAAAAGAGAAGCCAAAAAGCTTCTCTTTTTATACCATATTTTGTTTTGTCACAATCTTTCTAAGATCGCTCATTCATTCTAATATACTTTCGTCTCGGTGCTACACTTTTATAAGCTGGTCGAATAATTTTTCCACTATTGGCTATTTCCTCAATACGATGTGCACTCCAGCCTACGATTCTGGAAATCGCAAAGATCGGCGTAAACATTTCCATTGGAATATTGAGCATTTTGTAAACAAAGCCGGAGTAGAAATCCACATTGGCGCTGACAGTCTTATACATTGTATTGACCTTTTCAATAACCTGAGGTGCGAGGGTCTCAACCTTGGCATATAGGTTAAATTCGTCGACTAACCCCTTTTCCTGTGCTAGTTGGGAAACATAATGCTTGAGTATGACCGCCCTCGGATCAGATATTGAGTAAACCGCATGCCCAATTCCATAGATTAAACCAGAACGATCAAAGGCATCTTTGGAAAGAATCCGAGTAAGGTATTGCTCAATCTCTTCGTCATCCTCCCAATCCTTCAATTTATCTTTCATATCCTCAAACATTTGCACAACCTTAATATTCGCCCCGCCATGACGTGGACCTTTAAGGGCACCAATCGCTGCTGCCATTGCGGAATAAGTATCCGTTCCAGTCGAAGTTACAACATGAGTTACAAAGGAGGAATTGTTTCCTCCACCATGCTCAGCGTGAAGCACAAGCGCAAGATCCAGCAGTTTAGCTTCTAACGCTGTATAGCTGCTATCTGGTCTTAACATAGCTAGAATATTCTCAGCAATACTTAGATCCGCTCGAGGGCTGTGAATATAAAGACTTTGATTGCCGTGATAATGACTAAAAGCTTGATAACCATAGACTGCTAAAGATGGGAAGCAGGCAATCAGTCTAAGACATTGCTTTAGGACGTTTTGCATTGATGTATCATCAGGATTGTCATCAAAGGAGTATAATGCTAAAACACTTCTTGCCAGTGTATTCATGATATCTTTGCTCGGTGCTTTTAGAATCACATCACGAGCAAAATCTTCCGGTAATCTTTGGTAAACTGAAAGAAGTTCCTCAAATTCTTTTTGAGCCTTTAGGTCTGGCAACGTTCCAAAGAGTAGTAAATAGGCAGTTTCTTCAAATCCATATCGATCTTCTTTAGTGAAACCTTTTACGATATCCCTAATGTCAATACCGCGATAAATCAATCGTCCCGGAACGGAGACCTTTTCACCCTCATCCATAATGTAGGAGTGGACTTCACCAATCTCAGTTAAGCCGACGAGTACACCTTTCCCATCTAAATCACGTAGTCCGCGTTTAACTTCGTATTTACGATATAATTCAGGTTTAATATAGCCACTTTCTTCAGCCATTTTACTTAGCTTATTCAACATGATTTCTTCAGACTGCTCATTATTTACATATTTCATATACTCTTCCCCTTTTAAGCTCTATTAATTAATTGATTTTTCCCAATCTATAACATCCATAACAAGTGGAATTGAAGCATTTTAAATATCTAATAATATGCTATTGTTCCCTCCCTATCATTCTTTAATCAGAAAAATAATTGTGAATAGTTCCAGATTACGCCGTATACAGCGTCCCCCGCTTCAAAGTATCGAATTTTACCCTTAGCTGAAATAGAGTGCACTGGTTAGTGCTAATGAATTTTTTAGCTTATTTACTAATATACATATCAAAATATGCTAAATTAGGGGGCAAACATGTCTTGGAACATTAAAAAATGGAACTGGTCTGGTAACATGGTCACTGCTTCAACGGCAATTTTTGCTTTAGTGTCAATTATTTCTGTCTATATTTCTATCACTACCTGGCAAACACAGCGGGAAGCAGCACGACCTTACTTCACTTTTTTAGAATCTCCTACAATTCATCTTGCCGAAGAATTAGGGTTCGAGTTCGAGTTTAAATTTAAGAACGTTGGAACTCATCCAGCTACGAATCTTTTTAGTAGGACCTTGGTTTTTGAGCAACAAATGTTGGAAAAGCCGATTCTTATTGACGACTATACAGTGGTTAATGACATTCCAAGGGATACTACCACCAGCTTACTCCTAACCCTTAATAACCAAGACCTTGTTGAAGCACCCAATCTTAATCCCCATTTCATAATAATTTGCCTAAGGTATGCAGATCCAATTGTCCATAAATCCTATACCCAAACAATCTATCTTAAGTGGGCTGGAGTCATTGCTGGTAGACAGCAACCACTGATTCATGTTGAAATGAGTGAAAAAGAAAATATTTTAAACTACTTAAAAACTTACCACTTACTTGAGTAGCATGAAATCCATACAAACAATTATACCTCAAAATAAAAAACCCGACCAAAGGTCCGGGTTACAGCTAAAGCGGAAAGCTAGGAATCGCAAAGCAAAGCTAAGTGTATTCCTCTCTTTCAACGCTTACGAAGTTAGCTGACGGATTCGGGTCGAAAGTAACCCTACCCTCACAATAATTTTACTAAATGTGAAGGATTCACCCCCGGAAATGGTTTCCCCGCTTCTAAATAGAATTAAGCGATCGAGAACACTATTTGAGTTATCAATATTATATAATAAGAAATTGTATCACACTTTATTAAGTCAGGTCAAATAAATCACGCAAAAGATCCGGACGTAAAGCTCCGGCATGAAAAGAGCGCCCACTATTTAAATTGCATAACCATACCTCTGCCGGGCTAAAGATCAGAGGGTCTATATCGTAAAAATTTACATGATCCTTGTAGATATCTAAAAAAGGCCTCCCATATTCCTTCGAAGAGCAGAACGGAATTTGCCTGACTAGGGCATCTAAGACCTCATCTTCATCTCTGAGATTATAAAGGACGGTTGATCCATAAAGAATTCCATCGTTGGAGCGTCCTAAGGCACTAAGCTGATTACCTGCTACAGGAGGAAGTGGACATGTTCCCCAGCCAGAATCAACCCTTTCTAGATCATACCCTAATTCCATGAGCTTTGACAAACCCGTTTCTAGGGCTCGTGCGGCTATCTGAACTGAACCCACCTGAGAAGCAGTAGGAGCTACTAATATATAAAGATTCTTAGGGTCACATCCTAATTCCTTTAACAGATGCTGAACGACCTCATCTGACGGAAGTCCCTCACATTCTAGACATAGAATCGCCCTTTCCGAGTAGTCTTCGTAGCACGAGGAGGTCTCATATACACTTCCTTTATGAATTATGGCTCGTCCTGGGCCGGAACCCATAGCAAGGGACTTTCCATTTTGAATGGGCCAACCCGCATATTGAGACGCCAAACAAGCCCGCACAGGATGATCTGTATAAACTTCTACCGTTGGCCATCGTAACCCATTTAAACCTGACCAATGTAAGTTTACTCGGGCTAGTCCACCTAGGCACACTTCGGCAAACAAAACCCCTGCCTCCCAGCCACCTTGAACCTGAACTCCGCAGTCAATCACGGTTACCTTATTATAGTTGTGAACTTTGACCCTTAGAAGTTCACTTCTATCCAGGAATTTCTTAACTATAGGAAACGCTTGACGGTTTGGACTTAGCTTTGATGATTGGCTATACGTAACCATGACACTTCTTCCTTTTTCACAGTACTTTTAACAATATTTTTCAGCATACCCCTTTTTAGTCAATTAAATTACCTTTGGAAGTCAGGCCTTAGAGTTACGGAAAGAAGTTTCTATGATAAAAGAGGTTAACTCGCACATCAAATCTATATATGTATCTTTATCTACATATTTCCCATTACGGTCAAACAACAGTCGCACGAGAGGACGTGTCGGAAAACTAGTAGGTACAGCTACAACTAAACCTCTTTCGCCAGTATTAAGGGTTACTAAGGAATCTTTAGGATAAAGATTTAAGGATTTACGAAATGCTTGGATCACCATTGGGTTAAAATCCTTCTCCATAGCTAATATCATTTCGAGAGCATGATAAGGTGGAAGTGCTTTACGGTATGGCCGATCTGCAGTTAGGGCATCATAAACATCAGCTACAGCAATAATTTGGGCATCTAGGTGAATTCTAGATCCACTTAGTCCATTAGGATATCCATTACCGCTCCAACGTTCGTGATGCTGTCGTACTGTATTTAAGATACTTGGTAAAACCTCCGCATTTCGAAGCATCGCTTCGCCTTCAAGTGGATGTTGCTGAATAATGTAGAATTCACTTTTACTTAATGGCCCTGGCTTATTCAAAATCTCATAGGGCACTTTAATTTTACCAATGTCATGAAGGATAGCACCCATTGTAAGATACCTTAAACGTTGCCCCTTATAACCTAATTCCCTAGCTGTTAATGCTGAGAGGATAGCAACATTAACAGCATGGACAAAAGTACAGTAATCATGTTCTTTGAAACTTGCTAAATCTACTCGCAGAGAATTAGTATCTATGTAAATACATTTATCTTTAATCTCGTTAATAATCCACTCTATACTAACCATAGTTTTGGAAATCTGCTCAGAAGTAATTAACCCAACATCGTGATAAATACTCCATAATGAACCTACGATATCCCAATATAGGTCCTTAGGAAAAGACTTAGTATGAGTAACCGTCTTTACTTCAGATTTTAATGTGTATACCTCACTACTTGCCAGGCGTTCCCTGATCCATTCTGTGACTAGTTGCCCTCTTGTCAATAAAAGAAGGCCTCTGGCATCAAACAAATCCATTGGGGCTTGTTTTTCGAAAAACAAGAAACCTTGTGGCAACTTTTCTAGAACCAAATTCATCAAATACTCTAACCCCTTCCAACGTCACTTTGTTTCAGCTTCGCCCTAGCTAAAGTATCTTCAACTGTTTTGAGTAAGACGTTTAAGTCCATAGGTTTGCTTAAAAAATTTTTAACGCCTAGACTTCGTGCAACCTCCTCTATATCGGATTCTGCACTTATCATGATTACTGGAATATTTTTAGCCTGACAGTCCTCACCAAGCATCGATAATACTTGCAGTCCTGTCATTGTCGGCATTCTTTGATCTAGTAGAATGAGCGATGGAGGGTTAAAGGACATCGCAAGGCTTAGACATTCAGCCCCGCTTGCCACCGTTTTGACGTTATAACTTGATTCCTCTAAAACCGTATGAAGAAGAAGTCTTACCCCATATTGGTCATCGACAACTAAAATATATCCCGACAATTTTCTTCCTCCCACCTAAGCACTCTATAATATACATCTGATATTTCGTGACTTCTAATATTATATTCTATAACTATATGTTTTGTTTTTCAATCTAATTACATACACACAGTCGGTAAGATGTTTGAGGTGACTAACATAAAATTGAAGGAGAGGTGATAGTGTGTCTAACAACATTCAAGAGGTCGCTGGGAAAAACATACGGCTTTTCCGGCAGTCTAAGGGCCTTACACAAGAAAAACTTGCTGAACTAGTTAATGTGAGTAGTTCCTATATAGGCTATTTGGAACGGGGCCTTAGGGCTCCCTCTTTAGACCTATTAGCAAGAATAGGCACCGTCCTGGAAGTGGAACCTACAGCTTTGCTTTACTCTTCCTCAAATGATTCCGACCCAACACTAAATAAGCTCAATGCCCTTTTGGCAGGAAAAAATTCTAAATCAATTAACTTTGTTTATGAAGTCGCGAGGGCCTATTTCGTATCTACCAGTGAATTAGTTTAACTACTTCTCAGTTAGCTCAAAATTCCCTACGCCCTAAATTCGACTAGTATTCATAAGAGTCTTTTTAATCAGCAAAACCCCCCGGTTCATTTGTACCGGGGGGAGAAATCATTTCTATAATATTGGTTAGATATTGAGGTCTGCCTCAGCAAACGATTAAAACGTCTCCTAAATCTTAGTCTCCCCATCATAGGATGATATGATTCTGTATAAATCGGGTCGGCGATCTCGAAAAATCCCCCACTCGATTCGTTGCGTCTCAAGTTGTTCTAGGTCAAACTCAGCGATCAGAACACTTTCTTCGGTGCGCCCAGCTTCGACAATCTTATTCCCCTGGGGACCTGCAATGAAAGACGATCCGTAGAAGGAAATATTCGATTCATCATCTTCCTCAACCCCGATTCGATTCGAAGCGATTACAGGAATCAAGTTTGCTGCTGCATGCCCCAGCATACAGGTCTGCCAATGATCTTTAGAATCGATCGATCCATCTTGGGGCTCTGAACCGATGGCCGTAGGATAAAAAAGCAGTTCTGCCCCCATCAAGGCCATACACCGTGCAGCTTCCGGATACCATTGATCCCAGCAGACTCCAACCCCAATTTTTCCATAGCGAGTATTCCAGACCTTAAAGCCCGTATCTCCTGGGTTAAAATAAAACTTTTCTTCATACCCTGGGCCATCTGGGATATGGCTCTTGCGATACTTACCTAGAACGTCTCCACTAGCATCTATGACAGCTAGAGAATTATAACGTGCATAGTTTTTTTTCTCATAGAAGCTGATGGGCAGTACCACCTGAAGCTCTTTAGCTACTCCTTTAAAATGGTTAACCGCTTTATTCTGCTCTAGTTCCGTTGCATAAACATAATACTGAGATTTTTCCTTTTGACAGAAATACGGGGTTTCAAACAACTCTTGCAACAAAATAATCTGAGCACCCTGAGATGCTGCCTCCCTTACCAAACCCTCAGCTTTGGTAATGTTTTCATCAATGTTATTAGAACAGCTCATCTGAGTAGCTGCCACTTTAACCTTTCTCATCTTAATCCCTCCCTGCTGGCATCTGTTGGGTTGTACAATGAACGTTTCCACCCTCCCGAATGATCCCCATTCCATTAACTGTGCGTATCCGCCTTCGGGGGAAGGTTTGGCTTAACACCTGAACCGCTAATCCATCAAATTCTTTTGCTTTCCCACCAAAAACAGGCAAAACAATTCCTCCATTAACAAAGTAGAAGTTCAAATAACTTAAGGTCAAACGCCCTTTGGTAAGGGGATCACATAGTTTGGGAGGTTGATGAATTGGGATAATTTCGAACCTTCTCCCGAGGGCATCCGTCTCTCTTTTTAATATGGCTAAGTTTTCTTGGGTAATGGCATAGTTCTCATCCGTAGGATCATCACAAACCTGCAAGAGTATTTTACCTGGAGCAGCAAAGCAGGCAATATTATCGACATGACCATCCGTCTCGTCTCCATCAAGCCCTTTTTTAAGCCAGACTACTTTCTGGATATCAAGAAAATCCCCTAACACTGCTTCAATTTGTTCTCTACTCATATTTGGATTCCGATTAGGATTTAAGAGACACTCTTCCGTTGTCAGCAGCGTACCTTCACCATCGACATGAAAGGAACCCCCTTCCATAACGAGGGGAGCATCAAACCCTTTCAATTTGACATGCTTCAAAATCTCACTAGCCACTTGGTCGTCTAAATCCCAAGGCGCGTACTTTCCACCCCAAGCATTAAACCTCCAATTGACCCCTGCCCTATCCCCATCATCACGGATAAGAAATGTTGGACCATTATCCCTTAGCCATGCATCATTATGCTCGATCTCAAGGATTTCAATCCGCTCATTTTGAAATAAGCAAGAAAGCTTCTTAAAATCCTCAGAATTTGCTACGACGGTTATAGGCTCAAATTCGGCAATCGCCTTGATGATTTCTGTGTAACCCTGACAGACCTCCTCATAGTTCTCGGGATAGCACATGGACGCTTTTACAGGCCATGAAATAAAGGTCCGAGTATGCTTAGTCCATTCCGGTGGCATTTTATAGTTTAGCTGTTTCGGATTCATTTAAATCCCTCTATTCCTAGTTTATACTCCTGGTAATCCTTCAAATCTATCAATAAGACAAAGAATAGTAGCTGCTTTAAGCAGCTACGTTGGATGATTGTCATCTTCAGCATTATACAATAAAGCCGTCAATTTTTCACTAAAATTAACCTTGTTGATTCCACCAATATTTGTAATGTAACGCAAGTTTACGCTTTTAAAAATATAACAAAAAGGGTATAACAAACCTTCGTCCGTCACACCCTCATATCTTCCCTACAAATCTACCTGACTCATGTATTAGGTCCCTTTTGAATAGATCCGTCTTACCGCTGCATTGAATTTTCAGTATTCACATTTTGAGGTTTAGATTTATGATTAACTGAAAGAGTCATATAGCATAATCCATAACCCAAAACTGAAAAACAGATAGCTGTTAGCAAAAAATCTAGTCCTTCCATACGATTCCCTCCCTTTCAATTAACCACAAATTAAGAAGAAATTGAAATGTTCGTGCAGAATTATTAAATAAGTGTCCTCTGAGCGGCATATGCCCACGTCTGGGCTTACCGCTCAGATATCCAACTGTGTCATGGACCAGGCCTTGGCACCAAGACTCCGTTGGAACACTCCCTTTAGGAAGCTCTCTAACTATAGTTTAAGCGAATTGTCTTGAATTTCTCTAAACAATTTATAAACAAATTATAAACTTTTCTGAAATAAGTATCCAATTACCTCTAATGAGGCAAATTCTATCCCTTATCAATTTAATAGCTCTTCTGAAAAAGGAATATCAATGATAAAATAGGCCTAGGTATCTTCTATCTAAATATGCAACTGATTACTATATAATATAAAGGTAATTCCAAGATGATCAGAATAAGTAAGGGAGACTATTATATGCTTCACGACGAGAATAAACCTGATTACGATCTCGTAGAAAAACCAAGGAAAAGAAATTCTAAAGCCATCCTGAGTATCGTGATCACAGCAATCTTAGGTTTTCTAAATTTTGGTAAACTAGCTGTAATCGGCAAACTGCTGTTTACCTTATTAAAGGCTTCAAAATTTGCAGGGACCTTTATAACTATGGGTTTGACGGCATTACTCTATGCTCAAATATATGGTTGGCTATTTGCTGTAGGCTTTGTTGGAGTAATTTTCATTCACGAGATGGGTCATTACGTAACCAGTAAGAAACTTGGTCTAGATGTTTCTGCTCCAACATTTATTCCTTTTCTTGGTGCCTTTATAAGAATGAAGAGCATGCCTAATTCTGTTCGGGAAGAAGCCATAACAGCCATTGGTGGTCCTGCAGCTGGGGCATTGATTACCTTTGTTTGTTTAGGTCTCTACATGCTGACGAGCAGTCCCTATTGGGCAGGATTGGCCTATGTCAGTGCCTTCATAAATCTTTTTAATCTACTTCCCTTCGGCTCCTTAGATGGGGGCAGAATCTCGAAGGCAATCTCTCCCTTTATCTGGGTGATTGGCTTAGTGATGGCTCTGTTCCTCATTTGGAAACTACATGCCTATATTCTACTTATTATCGTGCTTTTCGGGGCTTATGAAGTCCTAACCATGTATCGCCAAAAATCAGTTACTGCCCAATACCTAAGCGTCGAGCCCAGTTTCAGACTAAAGATTGGTATTTCATATCTTGTTCTAATCGGAGTTTTAGTCTTTCTAATGATGTATTCGTTAGATATCTCCAAGACATTTACGGAATCAATTTATGGACTACGCTAACAAGACAGAGCGCAACTCAGTCGTTGCTGCCCAATCTACACCTTCTTCGACCACCACAACCCCATAATCCTCTCTGGCCTTCGCACGGGAAATAACACCATCTAAGACATCTTGCTCTACTTTCCCTGGGTCTCTCTGCCAAGGGTCTCCCCAACCACCACCACCAGAGGAAACCATGGTCAGTACCGTTCCCTTCGACAAGGAGCGCGAAGGTTCTTTGCTCTCTAGAGGAATCTTTTCCCCATTAATTGTTAACAATTCAACGTAGTTCAAACTTCCAGGCTTCCCTTTTGCTGCGCCAAACGGTGGAATTTTCATTCCATCACCAAACATCACAATATTGGTCGGGTCACCTTGAAACTGTATGCTATAGCGAACACCTGGTCCCCCGCGCCACGTTCCCGCTCCACTGGTATCGATTTCCATTTCATGACACAAGGTTAAATGTGGGTATTGGATTTCATTAGCCTCGATATTTGGTGCTCGCACCCCCCCATAATTGGACAAGGGAGCCATATAAGGATAACCATCCCTACCAGATATTCCTCCACCTGAACCTAAGGCACAAAAGGCAAATCCCACATAAAATTCCTGGTTTCGAGGATCGATGCCATAGAACGACGGCCCACAATAACGCCCAAAACCAGCAGGCAATCGTTGACCCGCCACAGAGTCTAAAGCTTGGAAAATTGAGCTGATTATTTCACTTGCCGGAGTTAACGTACTCAAGGTAACCGGCGCAGGATCATAGGGGTTCACTAAACTGCCCTCTGGCAAAAGAACCTTAATTGCTCTAAAAGCACCGCTGTTTCGTGGAATGTCTGGACCTAACGCCCAAAGGGCTCCAATCCAGGCAGCTGTCGTACTGGTTACTAACGCCGAGTTTACAAAGCCCTTGACTTGAGGATCAGTGCCCTCAAAATCAACCGTCATTTCCTCTCCTCTAATCCTTACTTCTACCTTGATCTTAATAGGATTCTCTTGAAAGCCATCATCATCAACCCACTCTTCGGCAGAGTAATCTCCATCCGGCATACCTTCAATAGCTTGACGAGTAAGGTTTTCGGCGTGATCTAGCAAATATTCTACTGTCCCTTTTATTCGAGCAGGAGAATAATCATTGAGTAACTCTGCTAAACGAGCAACTCCAATCTGGTTGGCTCCCATTTGAGCGCACAGATCATTTTGGAGCATCAGCGGATTTCTTACATTTCGTAGAATTAGGTCCATAACATCGTTAAGAACTTGCCCCTTGCTCACAAGTTTAATCGGTGGAATACGCAGGCCCTCCTGAAAAATTTCAGTTGCTTTAGCATTATAACTTCCTGCGACGGACCCTCCGATATCTCCATGATGAGCCCTGCTAACACAATAGAATAAGACCTCTCCAGCCACGACTAATGGAGTAATAATCCCAATATCCGGAAGGTGGTTTCCTCCTTGATAGGGGTCATTAAGGATAAAGACATCCCCCTCTTCAATCTGCTCAGAAGAGTATTTCCGGATCACTTCTTTAACACTAAAGGTTCCTGCTGCTGCAAGAATTGGTATGCCATTTATTTGAGAGACTAAATCCCCCTCACCGTTACATATTCCACAGGCGAAATCGCAGGCCTCAGCAAAAATAGGAGAACGGGACGACCGCTCTAAGGCATAGCCCATTTCTTGAGTAATCGTATCCAAGTGATTAGCAATGACAGCCCGTTCGATAACTTCATTCATTTTGGTATTCATAGTTATCGTCATCCTTTCCTATCTTAATGCTTAAATTCCTCGCCTGATCAAGTTCTGCCTCACAGTTTTCTTCCAGTAATATTGTCGTGAAGGTCTTTTTGATTAATGCGGGCCCCTGTAAACACATTCCGGGGTATAAATCCCGCCAATGAAAGATATCCACTTCCTGAAAAGCTCCCCGCAGATAGACTGAGGTTAGCTCATTCGATTTAGGTATCCTCTTACTAGTCTTACAGGTGAATGGATTTCCAGTGTTAACTTGGATCCTAACTTGATCTGATTCAGTCTGAAGACATTCCTCCCTCTCCAGAGCTAGTAATCGAAGATTGACGAGTAATAAAGACTTCTCAGGCTGACTATAGCCATAAAGTTTCTGATGGGTTTTATGAAACTCCTTGCCTAACTGCTGCCAAACCTCTGGATCCGCTGCAACCCTTTGGAAATCTATGTTTATTTCGTGATGTTGGTCCGGGTACTTTAAATCCGCCGACCAAACATATTTACGTTGTTTTGGGCACACGCCTAAACGTGATAACTCTTGATCCACCTCGGATTGCAACTCAAGTATAACTTGATTCCAGCTTGAGCTAGGTATCTCACGCAAAACTCCATAAACACTGCGCAAGGCCTCTACCTGAAAACGAGCGTGATGTAATCCCTGAGCACAAAAAACAGGTGCAAGTTCCGGTACCACCACTTGCCGTATCCCCACTCCTTCTGCTAAGGCCGTGGCAAACAACGGCAGAGCACCACCAACGGCTGCCAAGGCAAAGGAACGAGGATCATACCCCTTTTTGACGGTCATTAAGTACACAGCATCCACCATTAAGGAGAGGGCGATTTGATAAATAGCATAGGCAGCTTCTGGGACGGACAAGCCTAAGGGTTGAGCAATCTTTATGTCAATAGCCTCATAGGCTTGTTTTTTCTGCAAAGTCATTCGTCCACCTAAAAAGTTCGAACTATCTATTAAGCCCATGATCAAAGCTGCATCCGTAATCGTCGGCTCTTGGCCTCCTAAACCGTAACAGGCGGGCCCTGGCTTAGCACCTGCTGAATGGGGCCCAACTTGCAGCATTCCTCCTTTGTCCAACCAAGCAATACTTCCTCCACCTGCCCCGACGGTATGAATATCTAACATTGGAAGTTGGATAGGGTATCCAGCGATCTCCGCTTGAGGAGTCATCTCCATCTTGCTCTGTCTGATTAAGGAAACATCGAAGCTTGTCCCTCCCATATCTGCCACCACTAATTCAGGCAATCTCTGCTCTCTAGCCAAAGCCCATCCTCCTTTTACCCCTCCTGCCGGGCCAGAGAAAAGTGTATGGACAGCGCTTTGGCTAGCTTGAATTAGATCCGTTAAGCCGCCATCATTTTGGGCAATCGAAATAGGTACTTGAAGGCCCTTATCACACAAAAGTGACCTTAGGTCTTGTAAATAATTGCTTAGGACGGGACTTAAGCGAGCATTTAGAACAGTGGTAACCGTTCGTTCATATTCACCAAGCTGGGAAGAAAGCTCTGAGGACAGTGTGACAAAAACTCCAGACCAAAGTGCTTGTAAAACCTCTTTAAACTCGACTTCATGCGCAGGATTACGGCAGGCAAAAAGTAAACATACTGCCACAGATTCTATCTCTTCTTGACGCAAAAACTGAGCTATTTCCTCAATCTGCCCGTGGTCCACCGCTTTAATCGATACACCCTGAGAATCCATGCGTTCCCTCAAACCAATACGTAAATGACGGGGTACTAAGACCTGCGGCAAAGCAACCCGAAAATCCCACTGCTCTGCTAGACGTGAACGACGTAGTTCTAAAGCATCTCGAAAACCCTCAGTTGTTATTAGAGCCGTTTTGGCTCCCTGACCCTCTAGTAAGGCATTAATCCCAACCGTGGTGCCAAGAACAAATTTGTTCGTTTGTCCGAGAAACTCCTTGAGAGAGAGGCGACACTGCTCAGCTAACTCACTCAAGCCCTTTATAATCGGTTCCAGTGGGTCTTCATGACTCGAAGGAACTTTCGTTGTAAATGCACTTCCCTGTTGATCACGCACTATAAAATCCGCAAATGTTCCTCCCACATCAACTGCAATTTCGTACATAGTCTCCTCCTCATCCAAGTCCAAAAGTTCCCATAAACCGACGGATATTTTGCTGTACCTCGGCGGACATTTCTATAGTAGGTGCAAACCCTTCTAGCGGTTTAGTCGCATCAATCCCCATCTTAGCTGTGCGACTTAAGTCATCGCTGGAGGGATCTAGAGTACAGCCCATTCCCATATGCTGAGGTATGATAGTTACTCCCCTGTCCGCTTGTAGTCGAGTAGCCATGGCCCATAAAACCTGTCTTTCATCGAAGACATCCACATCTTCATCAACTACCACCACCATCTTAAGATTATGGTCCACGGAAAAGGCCGTAAAGATTGCCTGCTGGGCCTGTCCTTCCGCAATTTTTTTCATAGAAATATAACAGTGAAACAATCCACAGGCAGAGATGGGAGCATGAACACTTTTAACGTTGGGAAGTGTCCTATTCAGGGCATTTAAAACGTCCCCTTCTCGCTGTACTGCCACAATCGTAATATGCTCGGAACTCATGCCTGGGGTAATGTCTTGGAATAGGGGTTTCGTACGGTACTGTATTCCTTTAACTTTAAACACGTTTTCTGTACTGCGATAACAGGCATAATTTGTAAATTCCGCAAAAGGTCCTTCGGTTTCTCGTTCTCCCGCAACAATTTCCCCCTCAATGACCACTTCAGCATAGGCCGGGACCAGCAGATCCACGGTCTTACAGCGGGCAACCTCAAGAGGAGCCCCAAATAACCCCCCTATAGCTGCAAATTTACCCAGATCATAGGGAATTAAGGCCATGGACCCCATGGAAATATTCGGATGTATTCCAAGCACTATAGACGCCTCCAAGGATTTGCCTAGTTCTTCTGAGCGGCGAAAATACTCCCATAAACGTTGACGAGAGTGGAGGCTAATCCCTAACTTATCCTTCCCTTTAAGCTGCATTCTGTGATATCCTGCGGTATCTGCACCCGTTACAGGGTCTTTTGCAATAACTAAACCGGCGGTAATGTAAGGTCCTGCATCAATAGGGAAGTGGGTTAAAATTGGCAGCTTATACAAATCGACCTCTGAGCCTACAAAAACGTTCTCTCGAAATGGAGCTTCCTCCACCTCCACTGGTTCGATCCGCTGGTTTATTCGCTTGGAAAACTCTGCCGCGAGATCCTTGGGATGAACATCCATAGCTAACGCCAAACGCTCGCGGGGAGCCAAAACATTCGTTACAACCGAAATATCATGCCCTTTAACATTATCAAAAATCGTCAATGGATAACGTCTGGCCTTCTCTAACTCCATTATTAAAGTACTGATTTCATACTTTGGGTTGATTTCCTCTTGAACATGAACAACTTCCATCGGATTCTGCTTTTTTACTCTTTCAATAAACAATCTCAAATCCTGTTCCAACATTTACCCCTCCCAATAATTTCAAAATAAACCCGTCGTAATGCTTGATGATAATCGTAGAGTTTTAGCGCGTATCTATGGACTCTTGTATACCAAAAAGACGACAGAAAAAGCCCGCAGTCATAGACTGGGGGCTTTACCATCGTCCACCAAAGCCTGGTCAAAGCAGGCTTCTCATTATTATAGGCAGGTCTTCTGGCTCAAAGTTCATCATCACCCTACGCCTTCCCAGCTATCGCCAGTGGCAAAATGTATGGGACTCCCTTTTCACAGTGGTGGGTCCGCTCAGGATTAATCCCTGATTCCCTATTCTCCCCATCGGGGCACCTATAATAGTTGATGATCAATCCGAAGTGTAAACATTATCGGACTGCTTTGTTAATATTGATTCGACACTTAAAAGTAATTTCCTGCTAGTGTATGATCTTTTTTCTTACAGACGCTAAAGCCAGTTCCCTAGTAGTAACTACTAAATGCCTAAATTTTATTAATAAACCCTCATGCCGCTGTGCGGTACCACTGATGAATGATAAATCCAGTACACTTTGTCATTTTATCGTAGTGCGGGAGCGCGTGAAGAATTGCTACGAAAGCGACTTAAGTGCTATGTCATCCTGAAGGAGGTCCTGAAGGATCTAGATCCTTCGCTATCTTACAAGGATGACATTAACCTTAACTTGTTTTCAGAGTAGTAATTAACCGTTTATATTTAATATAAGTAAAAATTAATCAAATTGCCCTAAAAGTTTGGAGATCTAGCTTAGATTAATGTCAATGTTTGTTTATAGTTGTAATATCCGTGAACAAACCATCGAATAGTGTACAAAAAAGAATAGAGGGTTTTCGTAATTTGAAAAGAATACTATAATAGTCACATTTTAAAGTGTTTAGTAGAAGGGTGAGGTTTTCTTGGTAGCAACTGAAGTTTTAAGATTAAAGGATCCAACATGGTCTCGAATTATTTTCAAGCTCTTATCTTTAATTATGTTTTCCGTATTTACTTCCTTTCTAATTCTCCCATTATGGGAAACTTCCTATGTCGTAATTCATACAGTGCTAGAGATTTTCTGCATCCTTATAGCATTATCCTCATTCTTGGTCGTTTGGTTTGTCAGCAAAATCCAAAAAATAAATCTAATTCTAGGATTCGGTTTCCTAGGAGTCGGAATTTTTGATATTTTACATATCTTTTTTTGGCAAGGCCTCGGATTATACCCTCATGGGCACTATGATTTATCTGCTAAGTATTGGCTAGCCGGTCGATTCTTTGAGGCACTCTTTCTGCTTTTAAGCACAACCTTAATCAGTCGATTCATTAACCGATATAAAGGCCTTGCAATTACGGTTTTTCTCTCATACGCAGTAGGTGCAGCGTTTCTTTATACCCCCCACCTATTCCCAGTTCTACTAACCCCCGAAGGGGTAACACCTATAAAGATCGTGATTGAATATGTGATTATAGCCATGTTTATCTTGTTTCTTTACAGATTATTAAAGGGGTACCTGCAAGAAGACATAGTCACCAAAGAGTATTTAATCCTTGCGATTCTTGTTGCAATCCCTGCGGAATTATGTTTCACAGTTTTTACAACCATTACAAACTTCTATAATGTGCTAGGACATGTTTTGAAAATCGTTTATTACTACTTTTTATTACGAGCTGTATTTGCGAGTTATGTCATGTTTCCCTATGAAAAACTTCAGCGCTCGGAACAACGATTTCATAAAACGTTTCAATATAGCCCAGTCTCAAAATCAATTCTTTCCATCAAGGAGAGTCGGTTCATTGACGTTAATGACATGTGGCTTCAAACAACTGGCTATATCAGAGAAGAAGTTCTTGGCAAAACAACTCACGATCTAAATTTTTATCCCATTGACGTTATCGAACAATGTCAAATTGAGATTGTATCCGAGCATAAAACACTCAAAAATCAACGCTATTTCTTCCAAACCAAAGATGGAATAGTAAGAGAGGGATTGTTCTCTACCCAGAAGATCTGGCTCCAAGGAGAGTCCTGCATTTTGATGGTTATATTGGACATTACGGATCAAATACGCAATGAAACTGAACTACTGCGCCTCGATCGGCTAAATCTTATCGGACAAATGGCAGCAGGTATAGGACATGAAGTACGTAACCCTATGACAACTGTGCGGGGTTTCCTTCAGATACTCGGCGAAAAGAAAGAATGTGTTAAGTATCAGGACTATTTTTCCATTATGATCGAAGAACTCGATCGCGCTAATTCTATCATCACGGACTTTCTATCCCTATCTAGTAACAAGCCCTCTAATGTTCAATTGCAAAACTTAAACAAGATCATCGACGATCTTTATCCTTTACTTCAGGCAGATGCTTTAAACTCCGATAATAGTGTTCAATTAGAAAAGCTCCCTGTTTCAGATCTAAAAATCAATAAAAATGAAATCCACCAACTAATACTTAACTTAGTACGTAACGGTATCGAAGCTATGAAAAAAGGCGGACAAGTTACTATCAAAACGTTTATGGATGGGGATGAAACTGTCCTATCAATCATAGATCAAGGCACAGGTATTGAACCCGAGGTTCTTGAAAAAATAGGTACTCCCTTCCTGACCACTAAGGAAAAGGGAACAGGATTAGGCTTAGCGACATGTTATTCTATTGCAGAACGAAATAATGCCAGAATCGATGTAGATACTGGTTCTCAAGGAACAACCTTCTTTGTAAGGTTTAGGACAGCTAGTTAACTCTATTCAATCACAAACTCTTTGTCCACTATAGTTAAACCAGTTCCACTAAGACAGTAAGAAAGGGCATCTAAGCCAATTTTACTGTTTTTTTGACTTTCTAAGATGTTCATTCTTTTTGGAGATCTTAATCAAAACTGCATCAAATACTTTTGATTTTTATGGTATAATCGACATAACTCGATTAAAGAAAGGGTGAACCTTCTGAAAAAGCTCATTTTATCTGTCATTACTACGCTTGCATTTACTTTATGCACGCCTTTCATAACCCAAGCAAGCCCCTTAGCTTATTCAACCGAGCGTATTGCTGGACAAGATAGAGTTGAAACAGCTCTTAAAATATCACAAAAAGGATGGAACTCAGCTCAGACAGTTATTCTATGTGAATACAACGATTTCCCGGATTCTATAGCCGCAACCCCTTTCGCAGTTAGCCTAAATGCGCCTATTCTGCTTACCAGAGGAGAAGCAATTGACCCCCGGGTAATTCAAGAATTGCAGAGATTATCCCCTCAAAAAGTCATCCTACTGGGCGGAACTGCTTGTCTGCAACCTGCCATTGAAACGGAATTAACAGAAAAATTATCAATAGACTGGGAACGTATTGGCGGGTTTGACCGTTACGAAACTTCCGTACTTCTTGCCAAAAAATTATCCAGCGATTCCTTGATTCTGGCCAATGGTGATGATTTCCCCGATGCTCTATCAGCAGCAACCTTTGCCGGTATAAGGCAGATTCCCATTGTTCTTACCTCAACTAAGCTTCCTGATTCTGTTATTAAATACTACCAAGAAGCTAGGCCTCAGCACTTGATCGTGATCGGGGGGGAAGCAGTCATTCCTTCAGATAACTTAAAGAAAAACAACTTCACCGTAGAAACTCGTTTGGCGGGTTATGACCGGTACGGAACGAATGCGGAAGTCGTTTCTTATATGAAGGACACTTACCAATCAATCGACCTTTTCTTAGCTTCCGGTATCACATTCCCAGACGCGGTTGCCGGCACCGTTCTTGCTTCCAAATTCAAAGCACCTCTTTTACTTACAGAAATAAACGACATTCCACCCTCAGTTTATACCATCATGCGCGAACATATGAAAGTAGAACCTCCTGTCCCTGCCCAAGCACCTAAAGATAACAGCGAGGATAATACTAGTGATAAGGCAGCTAGTAATTTACATAAACAAGGAAAAATTACTGCCTCCGGTGGCTTAAACCTTAGAGAAACTCCCTCCTCCACCGGGAACGTGCTTATCACAATTCCAGAAGGAACGACTATTAACCTTGGCGATAAACAAGACCAATGGTATAAGACCACCTATCAATCCAAAACAGGTTGGGTATCTGCAAATTATCTCGCCGTAATATCCATAAAGGGGATCATCAGTGCTTCGGGAGGTTTGAACCTTAGAGAAACCCCCTCCTCCACCGGGAACGTACTTGTCACCATACCAAAAGCTACATCTGTTGAGCTTCTTGAACAACAAGACCATTGGTACAAAACTACCTATGAATCGAAAACAGGCTGGGTCTCTGCTGATTACATCACACTTGCCACAACAAACGACAATAGTTCTACATCCAATAACGGCACTACTCCCAACAACGGTAATTCTGCTCCCTCAATTGATTTAACGGTAAATGGTCAAGTATACATCCTAGGCGGGACGGCGATTATAAGTCCTACTTCCCAAAGCATCATTGAGGGTAAAAAGTCTTCAAACTACAAGGACAATCTAAAGGACTTCCCCCCTCTTCCCTCAGAAATAAAAAAACCAGATCCTCCTCCATCAAGGGGGGATGACAATGATGCACCTCCTGCAGAGGATCCTATTACTCCCTCACCCCCTGACACAACTTATGATCCGTCCAAAGAAGTTCTTATCAATCCTTTTCAAGAAATCCCGGCTAACGCCCTGGCTGGCAAGACGATTATGCTGGACCCTGGACATGGCGGACCGGATAAAGGGGCAAGTGGCCCCAATAAAACTCATGAAAAGAACAACAACTTAGCAATAGCCCTTGCTTTGGAGGATACTTTAAAACAAGCAGGAGCAATCGTTCTTCTTACACGAGATAAAGACATCTCACCCTGTGATAACTACTCAGAAATCGAAGACCTCCAAGCTCGGGTAACCATAGCCAATAAATCGAAGGCTGATCTATTTATCAGCATTCATAATGATGCTAATCTTAAACCGACTATTCAAGGCACTTCAACCTACTATTCTGAAGATAATCCAAAAAACTATGCGAGCCTGCATCTCGCCAATAGTATCCAATCTGCAGTCATCGATACAGTTAAGACAAACAACCGAGGACTCAAACAAGCCTCCTTCTATGTGTTACGTAATACAACCATGCCTTCAATCTTGCTTGAAACTGCCTTCATCTCCAATCCCTATGAAGAAGCAAGATTACAAAATCCGACCTTTCAAAAGAATGTTGCCAGTGCTATTTTACTTGGTATTTATAACTATTATAAAAATCCTCTACCGGAAGCGTAATACAAAAACAAGGTGCTCCGCATCAACCTGCGAAACACCTTGTTCTTTTAGTTTACTGATCTTTTGCCGGTATTGGTCCCCGTGAAACAGCAATCTTACCTGTGCGTACGATTTCTATGATGCCATGATCTTGTTCCAAGACTTGGCAGAGGGCATCGATCTTTGTTTCATCCCCGGAAAGTTCGATAACCATTGTCTCTCGGTTTACATCGACAATGCTCGCTCGAAAAATCTCGACAATATTAATAATATCCGAGCGTGTGGCCATACTTGCTTTTACCTTAATTAAGGCTAACTCACGCTGAATCGATTCCACAGCCGTTAGATCACTAATTTTAATGACATCGATTAATTTTGAGAGCTGATTGACCACCTGTTCCTGCTCTTTTTCATCCCCCTCAACCACAATCGTAATCCTAGTGGTATCGGGTTCCTCGGTGTACCCTGCCGCAATACTTTCTATATTGAATGCCCGTCGACTTATTAGTCCAGAAATATGAGTCAAAACCCCTGGTTTATTTTCTACTAATACAGCGAGTGTATGCTTCATCCCTCTACTCCTCCCATCATCATCTCATCTAAACATGCACCCGCAGGAACCATAGGCAGTACGTCTAATACTTCGGGAATCCGTATGTCCACCACCACTGGACCTGGGATAGCCAAGGCTTGTTCAAGAACACTTCCTAGTTCTTCTGGCTTGGTAACCCTCAGACCTGCCACACCCATTGCTTCAGCCAATTTTACAAAATCTGTGGCTGATCCTTTTAGACTTGTCTGGGAATAGCGCCCACCATAGAACATCCTCTGCCACTGAGCAACCATGCCTAAGCACTGATTATTTAAGATAAGGACTTTAACCGGAAAATTATACTCCGCAACCGTAGCCAACTCCTGACAGTTCATCATAACCCCGCCGTCCCCGACAAAGAGGATAACAGGTCGATCCGGAAGTCCACATTGCGCACCTAAAGCAGCAGGCAGACCATAGCCCATAGTTCCAAGCCCACCTGACGTGAGCAGGGAGCGAGGATTTTTAAAACCGTAGAATTGTGCAACCCACATCTGGTGTTGCCCTACATCCGTCACAATCACAGCATCCCCTTGAGTCAACTGGCTAACTTTTTCGACAACCCCTTGGGGCATAACATGGTCTTTGTCTTGTTCATAGGTTAAAGGCTTTTCTATATACCAGTTTCTCACTTTCTCCAGCCAAGATCGAACTTGTTCCCTGAGCTCGCCGGGAACCTCCTTAACTCTTTGGGATAAGGCAGGTATTGACCAATTGATATCTCCAACAACACGTATGTGTGTCAAAACGTTTTTATTAATTTCTGCTGGATCGATATCAAAATGAACGATTTTAGCCTTTGCAGCAAACTTGCTTAGGAGTCCAGTCACTCGATCATCAAAACGAACCCCAATTCCTAATAGCAAATCACACTCCGTGGTAGCCATATTAGCTGCATAGGTTCCATGCATTCCAACCATACCTAGAAATTGAGGATGGTCATTCGGCAAACAACCTAAACCCATCAATGTCGAAATAACTGGAAATCCAGTCTGTTCAATCAAATCTCTTAACTCTTCAGAGGAATCTGACAAATTAACCCCACCGCCAACAAAAATTAACGGCTTTTGAGCCGACCTCATTTCCCCATAGACCTTGTCAATCATTTCAGAATTTCCGGCATACACGGGGCGATAGCCTCGCAGCTTAACTTCATTGGGGTATTGATAATCAAAAGAAGCTGCAAAGACATCTTTCGCGATGTCAACGACAACAGGCCCAGGTCTACCAGTGCGCGCAATATAAAAGGCCTCTTTAAGGGCAGCAGGTAAGTCCTCAACCTTCTTTACTAAATAGTTGTGCTTAGTAATAGGGGTTGTAATACCGCGAATGTCCGCCTCCTGGAAAGAATCCCTCCCGATGAGAGGTACAGATACTTGTCCTGTAATAGCCACTAGCGGAATAGAATCCATATAGGCTGTGGCAATTCCTGTCACCAGGTTGGTAGCCCCCGGGCCAGAGGTGGCAATAACAACTCCCACTTTTCCAGTAGCCCTGGAATAACCATCCGCCGCATGGACTGCTCCTTGTTCATGCTTAGTTAGAATATGTCTAAAGTCCGCCTGATACAAAGCATCGTAAAGTGTTAACACTGCTCCGCCGGGATAGCCAAACACTACATCAACCTTTTCATTTTTAAGAGATTCAATAATCGCCTCTGCTCCGGTAATAATCATTTTGTTCCCTCTCTTTCAGCTTTCTCCAACGAATACTTTATTGGGAACAGAGTATTCCCCATCTACGATAACGGTGGAGTATCTGTTAATTTTAATTGATTTACTGCTTACAATTATATCATAAATAGAGACCCGTGGAGAAAGTTAGTAATAGTTATAATCCATAAAATAGCTTCTAGTTTTCTTCGACATATCGCGCAATAAAGGTCCCCATAACCAAAGCCCACACCGGAGCACTGATATTATAGATTGTAATATTGGAGACTGCGATGACAAATGTAAAGGCAGTACTCAATTTCATGGTTGGTTTTGAGAAGCCTACAGATAAACTATTTCCAAATACACCTAACAGAGCAAAACCAACAAGGATTGAAACAAACTCAGAAGGTAGGCCTTGAATCAAGGGGACCAGCTTCCACGCGAATAAGCCGAATAAAAGAATGATCATCCCTGAGACAACGGCTCCCATATAGCGCGCCTCCTTCGGACCTGCCTCCTTATCCGAGCAAATCGCTGTCATCATCCCTGCAATATTTGCTGATTGACCTCCGAAAAAACTGGTTATGATTGAAAACATGCCGCTAAAAGCTATAACCCGATTCACTGGAGGGTGATATTCATTCTGTTCCAAGCCTCCTATCCCAACCGCTGCATCATTACTCAATATTAGTAAGGCAAGCGGAACGGAGACAGAGAGGAAGCTTAGGAGATTAAATACAGGGATTTGAGGAGTTGGGAGAACAAACGCTGATACCAATCCGACACTATTTAAGGGTTGGGTCAAGATTAAAAGCACAAACCCTGTCCCAATGGCCGCTACCATGGGCGGAATCCGATTATGACCTTTGCTGAAAATAATATATGAAACAAGAGATACTCCACCAACCAACGGAAGTTGATGGAAAGATGTAATAAAACTAACCATATACTTTGTAATCATTCCTGCTAACATCACAGAGATGATTTGTTTAGGTACGTATTCGAGCAGCTTCGAAAAAACACCAAGATATCCAATCATCAGCATTAGGAGCCCTGAAAAAATATAGGCACCAATTAACTGATGATAGGTAAACTGGGTCGTAACCGTCGCGAGAAAGGCAACTCCTGTAATGGAATGGGCGCCCACGATGGGCATGCGATAATACATAGGAATCACAATACTATAGATTCCACCAAACACATAGACTGAGAACATCCAAAGAATCGTCTGAGTCATTGTAAAGTTACCCTTTGATGCGGCTTCTAATATAATAGCCGGTGGACCGGTTATCGCTAAAAGTCCTGAGGCAATTCCGGCGGCCATATTCTTATGATTAAGATCACTTATAAAACTACTCATGCTTATTGTCTCCACTGCAGGACTCTAAGGCGATTGCCTGCTTTAGTTTTTCCACCAAGGGAATATCTGCAGGGGCAAAGTCATATAAGTCTAATTCATTCCGATTTGCCCACACAATTTGGCTGTGGACTTTCAAGGTGAAGTCGCCCGAAATCCATTCACACCAATACGCCATCAGTTTGATGGTACCACCTGGATAGTTATATATGCTTTCTCCGAAGAAATCCAAAACATCTATATCAACCTCTAATTCTTCTTTAATCTCACGTTTTAAACATTCCTGCAGAGTCTCTCCTGGTTCAATTTTGCCCCCTGGGAATTCCCATTTTCCCGCTAATTTATCGTCTTTTGTCCGTTGGGCAATCAGAACTCTCTTATCCTTTATGATCACCGCTGCCGTAACTTCTTTCAAATGTCTGTCGCTCCCTTTCTAAGGCCTTCACTAATATCATTAACTTGTAGGTCCCATGGTTTATTATTATGTTCAACCGCATTTTTATCACGATCTAATAAACTTCAGCAAAGTAATGGAAAATTCCTTCATAAGTCGAATTATATTTCAGAGGGGCCGCTAATGCCACCTTTGCGGTAGCAATGGACTTATCTTTGCCCTCCTAGCCTTGGTTATGTACTAAGCCTTACTTCGCAGAAAACTGCCCCATTGAACCAATGTGGCGCTGTTATGATAGGCGCCACATTATCCCTTTAATCAAATTGCTAGATCCTGTTTCTCAAACACCTTTTGTGTCAAAAACCATAGCACTGCCGAAGTAACACTAAGACCTATGATAGTCAATACTGGGTTAACTGTTCCCTCTAGCACCTCTTGTGGCTGAAAACATTGAAAAAGGGAGAAGTTTTTCAGCCAGGATAATTTATCACTAAGCCCTCCAACAATATCCAAACCGTAAAAGGCCATCGTTAACCCAACAGCATAAGTTAAGGCCCGTTCTTCCTCAACAAACCATGCTGAGAAGAAAAGACTATATAGTTCGATCACTGAGAAAAAGGCAATTCCTAGCACTCCTAAGAGTAAATAATTCAAATGATTAATTTCTATACCCGAGCAGAACGTACCGATGAATAGTCCGACAATCGTTACAGCGACTAGAATAGCATTTGTACTAAGCAAAACTCCAGTTTGAGTTGAAAGAATCTCACTTCGAGATACTGGTGTGGAAAGAAGTAAGGCCAAAGATCCGTCCTCCACCATTTCCGCAAGTAAGGCATTGGCGGTTTGTACTCCATATAAGGCCATGAGCATAACCCAAATCCTCGCGTAAAACTGGCCCGAAATAAAAGCTTCAAATGTATCAGTTCGTGCATTTTTTGAGACGCCAAAAACAGTCTTTACAGTAGATGGCATAGTCTCTGCGATATCTATAACGGCTGGGTTTTTTGCAATTATGGGATAAACCCAAGTTAAGAGTCCTTGATAAAGAAAGATCCCAGTTGAAATAGCTGCTACTTTCTTGCGATATTGTTTATACATTGCCCGAAACAATGCTCTATTCATAGTTAACCCACCTTAAAGTTTGTCGTTGGTCTTTCAGCCAAACAACGAGACTATCGGTAATAATCCATAAAGGCCTCTTCTAACTCCATAAAGTGTTCTTTAAAGCGTTTAACACGCACTTGTCCGAGAGCTAACCACAAGTTATCCAGATCACCAGCTACACGAACGACAAAGCATTTCCCGTGAATAGGGGTTAGATCTAATGGGCTCTCTCTTAGAAGTTCCACATCCTCGTCACTATCAACTTCAATTTCAAAGGTTTGATACTCCGCTTCTCTGAGCTGAGAAATAGATTGTATGGCAAGAAGTTTACCTTCTCGTATAATCCCAACTTGTTCACAGGATCGCTCAATTTCTAAAAATTGATGGGAGGACATAAATAAGGTCTTCCCCTTCCTCTTTTCCTCGAGGATTAAATCAAGAAATACTTTTTGCATTAGGGGATCGAGTCCGGATGTTGGTTCATCAAGGATGAGCACCTCGGCATCCAACATTAACGCAGCGATGATCCCTAACTTCTGTTTCATTCCTTTAGACATCTTACGAATCAGTATCTTTAAATCTAATTCAAGGGTACCTGACAAATAATCTCTATTTTTCTTTATTCGCTGATCATCGCCATGCATTCCCGCGATAAGATCTAAAAAATCTTCTCCCATTAAGTTCTCAATAAAATGAAGTTCACCAGGAAGGTAACTGACGAACTTCTTTACTTCCGTCTTTTTTCGCCAGCAATCAAGTTCCTTAATCGTTACTCGTCCGGAATCAGGCTTTAAAAAACCCATTAAAAGACGGATGGTCGTTGTCTTTCCCGCTCCATTCGGCCCGAGAAATCCGAAGGCTGTTCCAGGTTCGACCTGAAAGCTAATATTCCATATTCCCCGTCCCTCTTGACGATATACTTTGGTTAAACCTTTAACCTCAATCATTTACTCCCTACTTCCTCAAACGACCTCTTAAATACTTACAATCTATTCTAAACCAATGGCTTTTTAGCAAAAAAATAATGGGACACCTTAAACGGGAGCGGAATCGCCTCAACCTCTGTGAAACCCGTTTGATCTAAGAGATCCAGCATTTCTTTTTCCAGAGGTAATCCATCAAAACCCTCGTGGCAAGACAGGAAAAAGCTCATTAAGTTTTGTGGAATATGCGTATTAAATAGTTGAAAAGAAGCATTAACTCCACGCAACGCTGTTAAAATCCCAATTTGACCTCCAGGTACTAATAAACTCATAATAAGATCCAAAAGTTTTACGCGCTGTTCACTACTAAAATAGTAGATATTATTATTCAGCAGACAACAATCGAAGGCCCCCAAAGTGTCCGTAAACTCAAAAACATCCGTTGCAACGATTCGAATTTGTTCCCGATAAGATTCTGTTAGCGCAGCAGCCCTATTAGCTACCGACGGATTAATCTCGAGTCCGACGCCCTTTAAACTTGGGAATTCTTCAACAAGCCTTCGTAAAAGCACCGCTTCACCGCAGCCTACATCTAGAACGTTACCCCAACGATCCTTTTCGCATTTTCCCCGTAATAATGGCCAGACAAAGGGTTCTGAGGCTTTTGAGGCTCTGGAAATAAGCTCGTTTTCCATTTCACGATCCAACTGATCTTGCGATATCTCCTTTCTCATCAAATCAGGCAATTTCGCAAAGCATGGCCCCCAATGAAGAGCAAACTCTTTGTACATTGCTTCTAAGCCATAGTCACGGTAATCATAAATGGCCTTTCCCATTTTACTTAGTTTATAATTACCATGTTTGAAAACTATCAGTTCTTGAACTCTTGCTTGTTCAAGCCAATGGTCAAGTAACAGTGAGTCCCAATTCGAATTTTCTGCAAGGATCTGTTCTTTAGAAGCTTCTTTAAAAAGGCGTTCCCAAAGTCTTAGTTCAAAACCTGTGTGCACAATCCACATAAATCCTAAGTTTTCCATAAGCGATACTGTCTTTCCAAGAAGCGCCAGCATTCCTATTTCCACTGGAGGTCTCCCTTCCATTAAATAATTTCAGCAAAGAAAACTTGCTCACCCACCCACACACAACACACACACTCACACACGAAGACACTGTCTTCGCACGGGTTAGCTCTTCTTGTAGACACTGTCTTCGCGCGTATTAGCCCTTCTTGCAGACACTGTATTCGGCGTTAGCTTAGAGGAGAAGCCAAGGTGATTTCCATAATGTTTCAATTAACCCTTTTTGTACTTCTATTGTATGTTTATGGGCAAACTAGTTGTGTCTGTCTCCCTAGTCCCTCTAAACTTATCCCGCAAATTCCTCCAAAATATTCCCCAGACAGACCGCCGTATAAAGGGTTTAGCTTGATTAATTAGGCTAAAATTAGGATCTAGCCCACTTAAAGTCCCTTCAAGAGTCAGCAGCGATTTACCTAAAAGAATAAATTCAGAGGGAATAATAATTCCATGCCGAAAGATGATGTCCATGAAGCCCTGAATTGATTGACCCATATTGAACTTCTTTGCCCTCAAATGTTTACGACGCAAGGTTAATAGGTCTCTCTCAAAATGAAACAGGTCAAATGAATCGGGAAGTATGCCCATTTGCGAAAGCGTCTTGAAAACTAATGGATTATCTGCTCTTATGAGTCCGGAAACCAATGATAAAATATGATCTCTCCTTGACTGGGATAGATGCCCAATTATCCCAAAGTCAATTAGCCCAATTTTCCCCCCTGGTGAAATAAGAACATTACCAGGATGAGGGTCCGCGTGGAAAAACCCCTCCAAAAAGATTTGCTGGAAGAGCGCTTTACTCAAGCAACTCGCAATACGATGAACATCATAAGATGTCTTCTGAGAATCTATTATTTGATGTAATGGAATTCCCGAAATATACTCCATAGTTAAAACTGAAGGACGAGAAAATTCCCAGTAAATCTTCGGAATTACAACACTAGAGTTTCTTTTATTTAATTTCGCAAGTTTTTCAGCATTTCGACCCTCATTAAGAAAATTAAGTTCTCTATTTATTGTGTCGGAAAATTCCTTTAGCATCATCCGAAAGGGGTAGCGTTTTCCCCACTGGGTATTCTGTTCAATTTTGTTGATAAGGAGCAGGAAAATCTCTACATCTGTTTTAACAGTTTCTCGAAGGAATGGTCGCTGGACTTTCACGGCCACCCTGTCTCCATTATGCAAAACTGCCCGATGCACTTGCCCAATCGATGCTGCCCCAAGAGGAACAGGGTGTAATTCTTTGTAAATCGATTCTAGGCTGGATTGTAAAGATCCTTCGAGAACTCGCCGCACTACCTCAAAGGAAAGTGGATGAACTCGATCTTGGAGTTTGGCTAATTCCTGGACAATGGGTTGGGGAATAAGATCCCCCCGAGTACTTGCTATCTGTCCAGCTTTTACAAAAGCCGGACCAAGTTCCGCGAGAGCGTTTCTCAGACGAACTCCTATAATAGTTAAGTTCTCTTCCTGTCTTGGCATTAAATTCCCTGGAATAAACAAATAACCCAGTCCATGTCTTATAAAAACAGAAAGGATCTCGTAGTATCGAGAAAAATGTCTCGCTGGTATTTCCAACATATTCGTTGCTCTCCATTCCTATGGACTATTACATTAATGTTATGAAACTTTACGACTAACGTGACAGTGGAGGCGTCTTCGGTTATACTCTATTAGCTGAGTGCGACGGCTCCCCACGAAGCGGAAGTCTTAAACGTTAAATTGAAAAACTGAAGCATTTAATTGTGGTTAACAATTTATGCTCCAGTTCCTATTCTTGATCTTCTTGTAAGTGTTGGCTTTATTCTTCAAGAAGACCATCTATGTTCCAATTTTATTTACTGATAAGTTACCCTAGTCCGGTTACGTAACTCTTGAAGACGGTTCCATTGCTTTTGCATAATAGATAATCGTTCAACAAATGGTAGAGTCTCCCAGTGTTCATAAAGATATTCGTTAGCCCAATCATAGTGAGCTAAGGTATTTTGAATAATTTCAGATTCCGCATCTTCGTTTAGTTCTTCGTGGTAGATCCGTTCAGCAATTTGTTCGAGGCGGTTTTGCTGTTTTTGTAGAATGATATCTAAGAGATTTGGATCAAGATTATCCCATTCAGTTAGCAGGGCATCGTTGGCAGTATCATAGTTTTGTAAGGTTTGTTCAATAACCTCTTGGTTGTTCATTAGTATCCTCCCTTAGTTTTAGTTTTAAGCATACTGTTTAATGCAGACATATCTGATTCTCTGCGAAAAAACAGCAATAAGTATAGGCTTTGCACGCTTCAACAGCATTATGCACTCATCCATAACTTAATTCAATTTCCCCTAAAAGCAGTTTGGTAAAAGCACCTATGATTGACACAATATATACTAGGCGAAATATAATGTAGCTAGCCTACGGATAGACTAGCTACATTACGTTTTAACAATTAAACGGAGGGATTATTATGCCACAAATTAAAATTCGAGGAGTCGAAACAGACACCATACGTAAGTTAAGTAATCAGCTTATTGACGAACTTGCACAACTTACACTGTCTCCAAAGGACGACTTTACCCTTGAAGTGATGAACTCAACCTATATCCTAAATGGAGAGGTGGTTCCTGGATATCCTTTTATCGAGGTCGCGTGGTTTGACCGCGGACAAGAACTTCAAGACCTAGCAGCTCAAATCATAACCAGCTTGATCAATGAAGCCGGTTATCCCAGCGTAGATATCATGTTTACGATTTTAGAAAAACAACGCTACTATGAGAATGGCGAACATTACTAAATCTATGCGATGAATATCCATCGGCTGACTATTAGGCGATTATTTAATCGTCTTTTTAATCTCCTCGGCGAATACGCCTGCTTAAAACAAACCCCAACCATGAAGATCCGATAGTTAGACAAGCGTATAGGATATTTAGTCCTATAAGACTCGTCTCCTTAAAGGAATATAGGACTAAAATTAGAACTGCAGGAGCACTCGCACAAACCCATACCAACCACGACTTACTCCTGTCTATAAAACCAAACACAAAACCTAGTATTACATAGGCTAAGATCACGAGCAGGAATGTAATTAGTCTTTCGCTAAAGGAGCCGCCGATATCGGAAAAAACAGAGTTAAAGACGATGAAGAAACCTGGAATGAGCCCTGCCATAAAAGCAAAAATACCAATGATCAATTTTCTCAACACAATCCCCCCAATTTTAGCATTCTTCTTTTATACTATACCCAAAAATTCTAAGGTGCCTATAAGGAAACTAATGCATTAAATCTGTCGTCCGAGAAATTAACTAACTGATCAGTTCTAGACAGCTGTTATTTACAAGGCATAAACTAGCACTATGTATGAAACACTAGTAACACAAATCTAACAACGTCTGGAGTGTCATTAGTGGACCAAATCTATAACAAAGGCCAGCAAGAAATCGCCGAGAAAATAAGCTCAAGTGCAAAAATATCTAATTGGAAAGACTGGAAATGGCAGCTTAAGCATTCTATCCGGGATATAGATATGTTTGAAAAACTCCTAGGTGTCACATTTAAAGAATCGGAGAAAAAGCAACTTCAAGAAACCATAGCTAAATTTCCCCTGTCCATAACCCCCTATTACCTTTCGTTAATCGATACAGATGATTATGTAAATGACCCCATTTATAAACAAGCATTTCCTTCCATATCCGAATTACAGGTAGGGGATTATGAGATGCGAGATCCTCTTGATGAAGACAAAGATAGTCCTGTCCCTGGAATCACTCATCGCTATCCTGACCGAGTACTATTCCAAGTCTCTGCAACTTGTTCTATGTATTGCCGACATTGTACCCGAAAAAGAAAAGTTGGAGATGAGAGTTTTCTTCCTAGTAGAGAAATATTATTAAACGGGATCCAGTATATCAGGCAAACTTCCGCCATCCGGGATGTCTTATTGTCTGGAGGAGATCCTTTTTTGCTGTCTGATGAAGACATAGACTGGCTCTTAACAGAATTAAGGACGATTCCTCATGTTGAAGTTATTCGAATCGGTACGAGAATACCTGTTGTCCTTCCCTATCGAGTTACAGATTCTTTAGTTTCGGTCCTGAAAAGGCATCATCCCATATGGGTAAACACACATTTTAATCATCCAAGAGAAATAACGAAGTCCTCTAAGGAAGCTTTAAGTCGTTTAGCTGATGCTGGCATCCCTTTGGGGAACCAAAGTGTTCTGCTTGCGGGGATAAACGATAGTCCGAGCATCATAAAAAAACTGGTTCATAAACTAGTCCAAAATCGTGTCCGACCTTACTACCTATACCAATGTGATTTGTCTGAAGGATTAAAACATTTTCGCACTCCTGTCGGCAAAGGAGTGGAAATTATGGAGAGCCTGATCGGTCATACAAGCGGGTTCGCCATCCCGTCATACGTTGTTGATGCTCCAGGCGGGGGAGGAAAAATTCGCATTACTCCTAACTATCTTCTTTCCTGGTCCCCTGATAAAGTGGTACTTAGAAACTTTGAAGGAATTATTACGACTTATGAAGAACCTAAATCATACGTAGATATCTTTAAAAATAAGAGTTTTAATCCATCAGACACCAAGCTTGAGGGAGCAGAGGAATACAAAGCAGTTGGTATCGAAAAGCTTCTATCGGATGCTAACGATACCATATCACTGATCCCAGAAAATACAGAGCGGATCGAGAGACGAGATAATGTATGATTCCATCACGACTCTTGGGAACTCCAATATTCAACATGGAACCTATAATGATCGAATATATTTGATAAAACTCTCTCAGGCCGACTTTCCTGCAATAATTCCAAAATTAGATAGTCTTGCATCTCAAAAGGGATATACAAAACTATTTGCCAAGGTACCAGGCTATGCTAGAGATACTTTTTTAGAAAACGACTATAGAATAGAGGCTTCTATCCCAAAATTCTATAATGCTAACCAAACAGCTTACTTTATGGGAAAATACTTTTCCGAAACACGGAAGCAGTCCCAAAATTTGGATCTGATTAAGGATGTCCTAATTGCTGCCAGATCTAAGTCAAAAATAGAAACCCCCATAGTCCTACCTTCATGTAATTTTATCTACCGAGAATGCCATGAGGCCGATGTCTTGGAGATGAATGAATTATATAAGAAAATTTTCAAAACCTATCCCTTTCCTATTCATGACCCCGATTATATCGCGGAGACTATAAAGAATAATGTTACTTATTTCGGGATATGGCATAATCAATCGTTAGTTGCCCTCGCCTCTGCAGAAATGGATCTGCAAGCTAGCAATGTCGAAATGACAGACTTCGCAACCCTACCTGACTTCAGGGATAAAGGTCTTTCTACCTTTCTCTTGCAAACAATGGGGAATTATGTTCAGAGGAAAGGAATTAAGACAGCTTATACTATTGCCCGCTCTATTTCCTACGGGATGAACACTACTTTCGCTAAAATGGGCTATTTTTACAGTGGTACATTGATAAACAACACTAATATATCCGGTAGTTTAGAGTGCATGAACATTTGGTATCATCACCTCTCTGATCGCTGAGTAAAAGGAAGTGTAGGATAAACGCAGGTAAAAGAGGTACTCTGCAGTTGGTATGTTGAAGTAAAAAAGCGGCTTGCATGTAGAGTGCAGGCCGCGCTAAAGAGGAGGAGTAACTGATTTATTGGTTTAATGAGATACTTACAAAATAGGAAAAGGAACTACATATCTGCAAATATCTGAAGTTTACTCAGGACGAATCGCCCATACTTTCTTGGAAATCTCTTCTGGATCAACGGTGATCCGAGCTACCCCGCTGTCCATTGCAGCTCGAGCGACTGCAGCAGCGACAGCTGGAGCAACGCGAGGATCAAAGGCTTTCGGAATAACATAGTCCTCATTGCGTTCTTCATCACTAACCAAACCCGCAATCGCATATGCAGCGGCAAGTTTCATTTCCTCATTAATCTGTGATGCACGAACGTCTAAAGCGCCACGGAAAATTCCAGGGAAGGCCGATACATTATTAACTTGGTTCGGCATATCAGAACGTCCAGTACCTACGACTTTAGCTCCGGCTTCTTTGGCTAAATTAGGCATTATTTCTGGTACCGGGTTTGCCATAGCGAAGATAATGGGGTCTTTGGCCATTGATTTGACCATCTCGGGAGTAACCGTATTAGCTGCTGAAACCCCGATAAAGACATCTGCCCCAACCATGGCGTCAGCAAGAGAACCCTTAATCATCGTTAGATTTGTTACTTTGGCGATTTCGTCCTTGGATTTATTCATACCTTCGGGACGCCCTTTATAAATCGCCCCCTTAGTATCGCACATAATCACATCCTTAGCACCAAGACTCATCAACAATTTAATAATTGCCACACCCGCAGCTCCTGCGCCATTTGTGACAACACGAATGGCATCAATTGATTTTCCGACGACCATTAGAGCATTAATCATTCCCGCCATGACTACAATAGCCGTGCCATGTTGGTCGTCATGGAACACTGGAATGTTCATCTCACTTTTAAGGCGCTCTTCAATCTCAAAACATGCTGGTGCACTAATGTCTTCTAAGTTGATTCCACCAAACGTGGGTTCCAAAAGCTTTACTGTTTCAATAACTTTTTCTATATCGGTTGTATCAATGCAAATCGGAAAAGCATCTACTCCGGCAAATGTTTTAAAAAGGACGGCCTTACCTTCCATTACAGGTAACGAGGCCTGAGCACCGATGTTGCCGATGCCCAAGACAGCCGTACCGTTACTAACAACGGCGACAAAATTACCTTTATTAGTATAGGCATAGGCTAAATCCTTATCTTTTTCAATATCCAAACAAGGTTCAGCTACTCCGGGAGAATAAGCTAGGGATAAGTCTCTGCCATCACGCACCGGTACTTTGCAACGGACATCTAATTTTCCGACATTCTCGCGGTGAAGTGCTAAAGCATCTTCTCGTAGTGTTCCCATAAATCCAATCTCCTTTTTCGTTAATTTTGCTTCTCAATTTTATCACTAACAACCTTCATACCCTTACGGCATTTTGCAGTAGTACACGAACTACATTGCGTTCTACGATAATAAGCAATCTGAATGCCAAATCCAAACTTAATTTTCAAACAGTTTAGATATTTATGAAATATAAGGATATCCCCACAACTACTGGGGTTTTTAACCCTTTTTGCTGCTTATAAACACAACCTATAGAAGTGCTTTACAGTAAGACTCTCCTAATTTATATCTAAATTATAGATTCTAGAAGAAATAAGTTCCATTTTTAAGAATAATCCTAGTCATGTTTCAGAAGGATTATTTGTCATAATAAAAAGAGACCACGTTCATAACGTAGTCTCGGGTAAACAGAGTAATTATAGCTTCTATAAGCCCTTCGATACCTTCCGGTAAACAAGGTAGGAATACGCCATTGAGCCTAGTGATAATATCACGCTAACACCGACGATTAGTGGCATGGTCCAATTTGCCGGTAAAAGACCAACCGGTAACAGAATCACACCACCCCCAACCCATAAGGGCGCCATTGCACGATGAGTCTTATACCATACCTCCTCGTTGGCCAGCGTCCAAGGGGTCCGAATACCGAACATATAATTATACTTAATCTTACCCATGTAATTGCCAACGATGATAAATAATAATCCGACACCCGGCATTGCAATGCGAGGAACCGCCATTTTGTATCCGTAAACAGCAGCGATGGTGCCAGCATAGATAGCACTCATAAAGAGTATGATTGCGAATACTACTAAGGAATAAACCTTACCCATTGACTGGTAATTAACCTTCTTCGGATCGATTTTCGGGACAATCCAAAGCATTATATATATTCCTAACATGAGTAAGGGCATAAAGAAAGCTCCACCAAATCGTCCCATATACCCATCAATCTCCCCAGCCGAATTCCAATGGGAGGGAACTTGTTCAGGTAAATGAGGGTATAGGATAATAGCTGCGATTAAACATCCGAGGACCACTAACCCTGATAAAACAATAAATAGTTTGCCATCTTTAGCTTTTTTAATATCTGACATACCTTTCCTCTCCTTTTCAGGTTATTTTGTTCTTTCGTCGCTATTAGGGGTTTTGCTGATAAATTCCATAAGCACACCCACAAGTTCTTCAAACACCGAAGTATTTAATGAATAGATGATACTTTGCCCCTGTCGTCGATCACTTACTAGATCAGCTTGTTTGAGAATTGTCAAATGATGAGAAATACTCGGCTTTGACATATTGAACTTTTCTGCGATTTCTCCCGCACTCAAATCTCTTTCCTTTAAATACCGAAGGATTTGTCGGCGGGTGTTGTCTGATAGCGCTTTAAATGTTTCCTGATGGGACATAAATAGTTTCACCTCCAAATAGAACCCCTTTAGACGTTCAAAATGATTTAATAAGATACTTATATATTTAGATACTTATATATTTAGTTAAATTTCTAAATGTAATAGATTTATATTACACCAAGGGGCTGAATGATTCAAGACCCTCAACACAAATCTTTAAAAAATTTACCTCTTCCGATTTAACGATACATAAAGAAACTTCATGAACTTTTGGGTTCACAAATGAGAATGAAAATGAATCTTGACTTCCGCACTATTCCACACTAGTTAAGATCCTTCGCTGTTTTCAGGATGACATGAGTGAAAGAGGACCCTAAAGTTATACTTTCTGCAGTACAAAGGAAAACCCACATCTCTAATGTGGGCATGTGTCGCTATAAGAATTAAAAATTCTCCAGCTTTATGATGTGAACATTTCGATTATCCTTCCTTAGTACGCAGGCTAAAACTCTCTTTTGCTTTCACCATTGCCACGATAATTTCATTGACGGGAACGGGGACCCTTGATTCATGGGCTAGTTTTACGACAGCTCCATTTAGTGCCTCGATTTCAGTTTGGCGGCCACTGCGAATGTCTTGAAGCATTGATGAATGATGGGCAGAGGTTGGTGGTAATAAGTAGTCATAGAAATTTAATAGATAGGTTTGAGCATCAGGCCAAAACATGGGGATATTTCTTGCTTGCAACAAGTCAAATATTTCTCTAATAATCTTATTCATAAGCTCACGTGTAACAGGTTCTTTGGCCAACTCTCCATAACTCACCTCAAAAATTGATCCCAGGGAATTAAGAGCTGAATTATAGATGATCTTTCCCCATATATATTGCATAATTTCCGTGGATGCTACAGTTGGAATGAGTGCTTTACTGAAAATTCTTGCGAACTCGTCTAGTAATACTGGATCGATTAGCTTTTTTGGAGAGCCAATCAACACATCATCGGCAATGACCGTTACCTTAGACTCCCCAGGTGCTAAGGTCTCTGCGCCAAAAATAACTCTACCTAAAACAAGCTTTTCCTCTAGGATGGATTTAGCGGCAGCCTCAAAATTACCATAGCCATTTTGAAGGAGAAAGACGAAGGTCGTATCTCCGACGAGTGGTGCAATTTTTTCCGCAATCTCCTCGGTAATGAATGATTTCACGGTTACGATTATCATATCAAAGGTCTGTCCAGCAAGTTCCGAAACATCCGACACGACATTAGCGAGTTTCGTCCTATGCGCTCCCCAAATCCCAGTAACCTTTACCCCATTAGACCTTATTTCATCAACACTTGCGGGTCTACTAAGCCCTGTTACCTCGTGCCCAGCTAAACTTAGAAGGCAAGAGTACACGGTTCCTAAAGCCCCTAAACCAATAACCAAAGCTTTCATTTCTTTTCTCCAATCCTTAGATGATTTGAACAGAATTTCCTTAGCCTTTTTTACCTATTGTCGAGGAGCCCATAACATGACAGAAACCCCTACTATACAGATGGCAGCTCCTATCCAATCATAGGTGTCGGGAACTTTCTTATCCACAGCCCATCCCCATATAACTGCCAAAATAATAAACACTCCTCCATAGGCAGCATATACACGACCAAAGCTGGGAAACTTCTGTAATGTGGGTATGATACCATAAAAAATAAGGATGAGTCCTCCAATTATACCATACCAAACAGGCCGAGCTTCTCTAAGCCAAAGCCATACCAAATAACCTCCTCCGATTTCGGCCAAACCTGCCAGTATGAATAGAAAAATTGCCTGCACCATGAATCTTCCCCTCCTTTGCCATATCTCACTATTTAAAATATACTTCAACAGTATAACTACTTAAGGTTTACCTTATATTCCAACTACACTAATTATTCTTTCGAGAATAGCTGTAGCTTCATCTAAACTTCCTATTTAGGTTAATTTTGCTTATACTAAAAAGAACGTTGACCCTAGTAATACTTCTAAATAAAACGAACTAAAAGGAGAACTAATGCAACAAACTCCAGTCTTGGAACTGTCAAACTTAAGAAAAACAATTAAAGGTAAGGCTATCGTCAAAGGGGTAAACTTAACTCTATATCCCTCTCAGATTTTCGGTTTTCTTGGTCCTAATGGTGCGGGAAAAACAACAACCATACGCATGATTGTCGGATTAATAAAACCAACAGAAGGGTCTGTGAAAATCTGCGGTTATTCCGTGACTAAGGACTTTGTTAAAGCTTTGTCGAATGTCGGCTGCATAATTGAGAGCCCTGATATGTACAAATACTTAACGGGTATGGAAAACTTGTTACAATTTGCAGCCATGAATAAAACCATCAGCCGACAGCGGGTTAAAGATGTCGTGGAAATGGTGGGGCTTCAGCATCGGGTCAATGACAAAGTCAGTACCTACTCTTTAGGTATGCGTCAACGTTTAGGAATCGCTCAGGCCATCCTAGCTAGACCCAAACTTTTAATTCTAGATGAACCTACAAATGGACTCGACCCAGCCGGAATTACCGAGTTTAGAACCTTAATCCGTAAACTTGCCTATGAGGAAGGGATGACCGTCTTTGTATCAAGCCATCTATTGTTGGAGATTCAGCAAATGTGTGATATCGTCTCAATTATCAAGCAAGGTAGTGTCATAAAAACTGCCCAGGTTCAAGAAATCCTTAAACACAATGATAAAATTGAATGGCAGTTAAATGCTCCTGACAAAGCAATCTCTCTGCTAAGGGAACATTGGAAGATCGAGGCGATTCAGTTAAAGAAGAATACCATCAGCGCTGACATAGGCCAACACCCCCTTGATAAACTCAATGAATTTTTTATTCGAGAAGGGCTAGCACTCACCTATTGCTCGGCAAAGCAAAACACGTTAGAAGATTTATTTCTAGACCTTACGGAAGGTGATGAAATTGTTTAGCCTAATTGAAAATGAAGTAATCAAGATGATTTCCAAGAAACGACTAATGTTTGTCTTTGCGATACTTGTTGTATTAATCTCGGTTTTTGCCTATGGTCAAAATCACACCACCGAACGAACTAAGGCCCAGCTTACTCAACGAATGGGAATTGCGGCAACGGATGATTGGCGTAAGCTGGCGGATCAACAGCTAATTGATATGAAAAACAGACTTGACAACCCTTATCGGGATGAGAAGGATAAATCCTCACTCCGGGTAAGAATTGAACAACTACAATATAACCTCGATAATAATATTAACCCGCTAGAACAGTCTGCAGCGAAATTTACCACTAGATTCATGGAACAATCAATTTTCTTATTTCTGCCCCTACTGGTTATTATGTTAGCAGCGGATATGGTGTCGGGAGAATCCTCAAGCGGAACCATCAAATTACTTCTTGTTAGAAATGTCCCTCGATGGAAGATTCTTCTCAGCAAATATTTAACCTTGATGATCTTGGAAGTCATTATTTTATTCTTTGCTTTTGTGTTATCCGTGCTTATTTCAGGCTTTTTCTTCGGTTTTGGCGGTTGGCTTGCGCCGGTGGCAACAGGTTTTAAAGTTATAGCGGGAAAACTAGACACCTCTACGGTTCTCAATGTCCCTCAGTGGCACTATACTCTCATGGTTTATTCCTTAGCTTATTTTGTGGCAATCGTCATAGGCAGTATCTCATTTATGATCTCTATTCTAGTTAAAAGTACGGCTGCTTCTATTGGAATTATCATGTCCACCCTCGTAGCAGGTAATTTCATTAGCTACTTTCTCTCTGATTGGAAGATCACACGCTATATGTTCATGGTTAATTTACGACTTACAGATTATTTATCGGGATCGTTCCAACCTATCGAAGGGATGACGATGCTGTTCTCGATTTCGGTCCTGCTGGGATGGACTATCGCTTCAATCCTTGTTAGCTTTCTCTACTTTACGAACCAAGATATTCTGGTCTAAGGAGATATGAATGTGTTAAAAAAGAGCATGTGGTATTCTATTCTGGCCATCGCTTGCGCGGGCTTCATCCTTTTAGCGAGCGGTTTCTATAAAGCGATCATGGTCACAACCATGGATAGTCCTCAGTCATCCTCGGCAGACCCAATAACACAAACACCTGAGGATTCCACACACTCGTCAAAGAGCCCCAACACAATCCAATTGCTTATCCTGGGAGACTCTGTTGCAAAAGGAACGGGAGACGAAAAGAGCAAAGGGTTTTCTAGCTATCTCCCGGAAAATTTCAAAAACAACACCTCTAAAGAAATCCTTGTGCAGAACGCAGGCATAGATGGGCTAGAAAGCATAGGCCTTCTGGAACAACTCCAAAGCCAACGTCTTGAGAAAGTGATCATCAATTCAGATGTTATTTTTATCTCTATCGGCGGTAATGATATTCGAAGGATCCTTTCGTTGAATACTCTTGAAAAAGACGATGAATTTAATGTGAGGCTCCACAGTTATCAGAGCAATTTAAAGCTAATATTTAAAGAACTAAGAAGAACCAACCCGAATTCCATAATAGTTTTTCTAGGTCTATATAATCCCTATGAAAGAGCCACTAGTCTCGAAGATGCTAGACTTCTAAACACATGGAACTATAATACCCAACAGCTTATCGAAGAAGATAGGAACACCCTCTTTATTCCAACCCATGACTTACTGAAATATAATTTGGCGAGATATATCGCCCAGGATGGCCTGCATCCAAATTCTGCAGGATATCAAGCCCTTTCTAATCGAATTAGTAAATCGGTGGAATCCTTTCTTACAGGATTATAGGTTTAATAATTAGGGTGGTAACAAACTTTAATATGTTTGTTACCACCCTTTCATAATATATTCACTTACCACTAGTGGGATAGTAGGTACTTAATTCCAATTCCTTTTCTTGGGCTAAATGACTTTTAATTTGGGACTGAATTCCGAACTCAAAAATTAATGGGTAGATCCTCTTTACTAATTCAGCTGGTAATTGCAGTTCATTAGCAAGGTTGACTAAACGCTGAACAATTTCTTTTTGTCGACTGGCAACTTTAACCTGATCTAAACGTTTTTGATCCCCTAATTTGCGAACGATTTGCATTCTATCTGCTAATTTCTCTAAGATTATTTGATCAATACTATCAATCTGAGCCCGCAGAGATTCGATAGTATCCTCAGGTCTCCCAGCAGTGAAAATTCTCTGAACCGAAGATGCGACCACTCCAAGTTCTCCTGCTAATTGAATAAACTGTTCTGGCGTTAGCGACTGAGGTCCATCACTTGCCGCCTCAGCTGGATTAGGATGTGTCTCGATTAGTAATCCATCTGCACCTGCTGCAATAGCGGCCTTGGATAAGGAGGAAATTAAATCTCTACGACCAGCTGCATGACTAGGATCAACAATAACTGGTAAGTGAGAGAGTTCTTTAGCAACCCCGACAGCACTAAGATCTAAGGTATTTCGAGTACTTGGTTCATAGGTCCGAATACCTCTTTCACAAAGAATAACTTGTGGATTACCAGCGGCTAAAACATATTCTGCAGCTAACAACCACTCCTCTATCGTCGCCGACAATCCTCGTTTGAGAATAATAGGTTTGTTTATTTTACCCACCATTTTTAATAGTTCAAAGTTTTGCATATTTCGGGCACCAATTTGAATGATATCGACTCTGTTTACAACTTGATCCAAACTCTGTGCATCAATCACTTCGGTAACACAGAGTAAGCCATGATCTTTGGCGGCTTGTACCAGATAATTTAGCCCCTCTAACCCCAACCCTTGGAAACTATAAGGAGATGTGCGGGGTTTGAAAACTCCACCTCGTAAAATCTTCCCTCCAGCTTTTTTAACGGTTTCAGCCGAACGTCTCATCTGGAGACTCGATTCGACAGCACAAGGCCCACCTATCAAGATAATTTCTTTTGCACCGATAGTGACGTCCTTTAACCCAATCACACTTCGTTCAGCTCTACGTCCTGCCAGTATTAGGTCCTTCACAATAACAGCCTCCCTCAAATTGTTATCATTTGCGGGTTTTTTTCTCTGCACGTTCAATCCTACAAGTCCTGGAATAGAACGAATAATGGCCATAACGCAAAAAGCCTGCCCTTAGATAAGGACAGACGTTCATCTGCTGTACCACCTTAATTGATGCACAAAAAACTATGCATCCTCTAATGCAGAGTGCCAACACACCCTTAGCCCTTTAACGCTGGCTTTGCGTTGGTAGCTACTAAAGCTTAAGCTTTTTCGCTCCACCCTCTGAGGCCCATTTACCCGCTCCATTACCTACCGAGCTTCCACCATACTCGGCTCTCTGTGTGGTTGGTCTTGCGGTTTTACTTCCCCATCAACGGTTTAGATAATAATAGCACTCTGTCATACTGATTTCAATACTGAACAATGCATTTATTGTAAAAAGGCATTGTTAGAATAATAATCCCGAATCTGTCTTAATACAGCACAAAAAACTATTGTCTGTTGGTAACAGATTTGTTATAATTTCAGCATGTTCCTTTTACCCATCAACGGTAGCATAGAGATAAGTAAGTTATGTTAATTAAAGAAGAAAGGATGGAAGTACGGTGTGTAAAGTTTATTATATCAAATAACTGAACGTTAAGGGAACTAGTTTTTTTAGTACGGTAGGAATGGTAGGAGCAATAGGTTGTCTAATAGTGAACTCGTTTAATCAATCTGAACATTGATTTCAAGTAATATGTCCAGCTAATGCTAATAGTCATCTGCATTTTATCAAATGGAACGGGGTGGATTTATGTTAGGGCTGACTGACCCAGGAATCATTGCCGCATTTCTTATGTCCATTGGCAGTGCCCTTTTATGCGTTGTGTACGGTTTAATCAATTGGAATAATGACTAGAATTCATTGTTTGAAGGGTGGAATAGCAAGTGGGAATTTTTTTAGTTGTTCTCGCGATATATCTTTTAATCACAGCATTTCTTGGATATCTTGGTTATAAACATACAAAGTCTTCGAAGGATTACATGGTGGCTGGAGGAAATATCCATCCTTACGTCATGGGCATGGCTTATGGAGCAACCTTTATCTCTACTTCCGCTATTGTTGGGTTTGGTGGAGCAGCAGGATTTTATGGACTAAGTATGTTGTGGTTGACATTTGCAAATATTTTTGTTGGAATTTTCATAGCCTTTGTTTTCTTTGGCAAGAAAACACGCACCTTAGGGCAAAAACTTGGAGCCTATACCTTCCCCCACCTATTAGGGGCTCATTTTCAGTCTAGCTTTATTCGCAAGTGGTCCGCGGCACTCATGAGTATCGTTTTGCCCCTATACGCTGCAGCCGTAATGATTGGTGGTGCCCGATTTCTAGAACAAACCTTACAAATGAATTACACGACTGCATTATGGGTTCTCTCACTCATAGTTTTAGCGTATGTTTTCTTTGGCGGCCTGAGAGGAGTCGTGTATACGGATGCCTTTCAGGGTACTCTCATGTTCATTATGATGTTTCTATTAATTAGTTTAACCTATATAAAACTTGGCGGCATCTCAGTAGCACATGCCAAACTAAACGCCATGTCCAGCTTAGTCCCTGAAGCATTAGCAAAACAAGGAATGACTGGTTTTGCATCAATGCCCACCTTTTTAAGCCAAAACTGGTGGTTTGTCATTTCCACCTTAGTGCTCGGAGTTGGCATCGGTGTCTTAGCACAGCCACAACTCATCGTTCGTTATATGACGGTTAAATCTGGCAAAGAGTTAAACCGAGCCTTAGTTTTCGGCGGAGTTTTTATTTTATTCATGACGGGTGTAGCATTCACTGTCGGTGCGCTTGCCAATGTTTACTTTCATGAAACGAGTAATACGATTGCCATGACAGCATCCGCTATTGGAGGAACTGGTCCTAATACAGATAAAGTAATCCCCTTGTTCCTGTCCCAAGCTTTCCCCGCCTGGCTCGTTTACTTTTTCTTACTTGGTCTGTTGGCTGCGGCTATGTCTACCTTGAGTGGTCAGCTGCACATTATTTCAACCTCGATCAGCTATGACCTTCTAGGTAAAACCAGTAAAGATGACTCATCTAAAACACTATTGTTAGCCCGTGCAGGTTTAATTGTTGGGTTTATCGCTACTGTCATGGTAGCCAACGTCTTACCTGGGAACATTATTGCGGTAGCCACCTCGATCTTCTTTGGTCTTTGTGCCGCAGCTTTCCTGCCAATATATGCTGGGGCCCTTTGGTGGCCGCGCGCAACCAAAACTGGTGCTACTTGGAGTATGGTCGTTGGAACCTTTGTTTATAGTTTTATGTGTATCTTCGTGTACACTAAGGAATCGGCTATCTTTGGTTTAGCGAAGGCTATATTTGGGAGAAATTCTCTGGCAGGAACCGGACCCTTAAGCTATGTCGATCCTTTAATAGTAGCACTTCCAGCCAGTATTATTGTCTTTATCCTTGTCTCCTTAGTAACCAAACCCTTAGAAAACGTTTCTTAGCAACTTTTTAGCTAATTTGAACATTCTATCGGCGATCTCTTAAACAGATAGGCACTAACAACAGCACCAGAACAATGTGTGTTAGAAAGGAGTAAAATAGAATGTTTGCTATCGTAAATTCCGATTGTATTGGATGCGGTGCCTGTGAAGCAATTTGTCCACAAGTTTTTAGGATGAATTACGAGATTGCCGAAGCCTATACAAATCCGGTTCCTCAAGATGCCGAAGAATCAACGAAAGAAGCTGAAAAAAGCTGCCCCGTAGCAGCAATTATTTTAGAGTGATCACCTTTTCTCTTCCTAATTCCCCCTGCACCCTGGATTGATCCAGGGTGTTGTTTTTTAAGCTTTTAGTTTACTGCTAGAATCGAAATATTATAAATTAGGAGGTATTTACGGAAAAATGTAGAAATAATTATATACATTCCTAGATAATAGGCATAGGGCACTCTTCTGAAAACAAGAAGTTAGAGGTGATCTACTTGAAGGTTAGACAGAAAATATCTCTCATTACCATAATCGGCATAGTGTTTATTGCTCTAACTTCCATCATTTTTATTAGGACATTATTTATTAATTACGCAGAAAGAACAGAAGAAACAATGGTCCGTCAAGATTTTCAACGAGCAACGTCGATTATTCAACGAGAAAAATCTTCCTTAGAAAGTACAGTGACGGACTGGGCCTACTGGGATGATACTTTTAACTATCTTAATGGCACCAATAGCGAATATGTTGATGTGAATCTTCATGATAACACTTTGACCTCCTTAAATCTCAATTATATGGGTTTCTTTGATATTAAAGGAGATACAGTTTTCACTAAGGTATATGGAATTGAAACAGTAAACGAGAATTCTCTTAAAGAAGAATTATTAAATATTTTACATATGAAAGGGAACTATCAAAATTTTCTGTCTAGTTCTAAACCTCTAACAGGGCTATTGATAATATCTGGACAGCCCTTACTTATCTCGATCTCGCCTGTGACAACATCTAACAAGGAAGCTCCAAATAATGGAGCTATTATCTTTTGCAAGTTGATTGATCAAAAATTCCTAAATTATCTTGAAGATGCCTTAAAGGTAACCATTAAATTCGAAACATCACAGAATCCCGAGATTCAAGAGGTATTGCAACAGGAACAACAAAGGGTACCCTTTGAAAACACTTTCTTGCACATTAAGAAGACAACAGAATCAGTAAGGAGTTATTCCAGGCTAAATAATATCTTCAATGAACCTGAGATTATTTTGGTCCTTGATACCCAAAGGCCCCTGTATAACGATGGATTGGCTATCATCAATTACACAAGTTTAGCATTTTTCGTGATACTACTCATTATTACCGGCCTTTATTTGGTTTGCCTAGAATTTCTATTAATCCGCCGAATTGAAAAACTTAACTTGTTTATGAACTCTGTTAGAACCAAAAAGAAAATGTCCAAAATGATCTCATTACCTGGGAATGATGAGATTTCGAATCTCGCTGGGAGTGCTAATAATATGTTGCAAGAACTTCAGAGCTATTATGAAGAAATAGCAACGAGTGAAGAACGTTTCAAATTAATCATGGGAGCAACAAATGACGGCTATTTTGATTCTGATTTATCGAAGGATGAATTCTATATTAATCCTGACTGGCTAAAGTATTTAGGATACGTGAATCGGGATAGTTATCTCAATTATGATCAAACCCTCAAAACAATACATCCAGAGGATAGAAATCTTTTTCAAGTTTCTTTGGCTAATTGCTTAAACGGTATCACAGATAATCTATACGTAGAATACAGAACTCAAAAATATTCTGGAGAGTGGGTGTGGGTCCAAGGTCGAGGGAAGATTGTTGCATACGATGAGTCTAAAAAACCAAGCCGTTTAATCGGTACAATTTCCGATATTACCCAACGCAAAAACTATGAAGCAGAGAACCTTTATTTGAGTCAGACGGATGTGGTTACGACATTAAAAAACAGGACTTTTGTTGAAATATTACTGGAAAAGGCTGACACATGTATATTCTGCAACAGTTGGATTGTACTGGGTGATATAAATGGTCTAAAACTGATTAACGATACCTTTGGTTATCATGAAGGAGATCGTCTCTTACGTACTGTTGGAGAAATTCTCAAAAATTGCTGTACAGCCAATGATATCCCTGCCCGTTGGAGTGGAGATGAGTTCATTATTTTTATTAAAGATAACCATGGGAACTATGTTGATAATTTGATTAGGAAAATTAAAAAAGAGTGCGAATCTATTAAAGGTTTTCAAAGTCCAATCAGTATTTCTTGGGGTCGTGCTAATAAAGATAGTCTACACACGGATATGAGAGCTGTTTTAAAGCTGGCAGAAGAAAGAATGTATCGAAAAAAGCTATTAGAAAGCCGAAGTGCTAAAAGTTCAATTCTAAGTTCTCTCGAACAATCTCTTCATGAAAAACATATCGAGACAGAAGAACACACCAGGAGAATAGCTCAAATGTGTGTTCAGATAGGTATGAGAATGGGGCTAAATCAAGAAGAACTTGATGAAGTGGCCTTACTAAGCTTGCTTCATGATATTGGGAAAATTGGTATCCCAGAAGCAATCTTACTTAAACCGGGTAAACTTACCGCGGAAGAATGGGAAATTATGAAGACCCACTCTGAAATTGGATATCGAATCGCAGTTTCGACACCGGATTTAGCTCACGTTGCCAATCAAATCCTATCCCACCATGAGCGATTTGATGGAACCGGTTACCCTCAGGGTCTGGTAGGTAAAGAAATACCGAAGTTGTCCCGATTGTTGACAATTGTAGATTCCTTCGATGTTATGACCCACGCTAGACACTACAAAGAGGCTATGAGCATAGATAAAGCTATTCAGGAAATCCAAAGCTGTTCTGGTAAACAGTTTGATCCTGAAATGGTCGATCAATTCCTAAACATATTACGTAAAGATGCATCTAGTTTCTGAAATTATTGATAGCCGTCTTAATATCAAGTTGATTCTAATTTGTCAGAAATATGGCATCAAGATAAAACTTAACAGTGACTGTTGTCCCCCCGGGATTTGACTCAAAATTAATAACAGCGTTATGGCGAGCAGCTATTCTTTGGCAGATTGCCAAACCTAACCCAGTCCCCCGTTCTTTTGTTGTCAGGAACGGCGTACCAAGCTTTTCGAATATCATTGGATCAACACCACTTCCCTGGTCGCACACTATTAGGAAGATGCAATCTTCTAGATTAATGGTTTTAATGGTTAGAATCGAACCAACGTTCATCGCCTCAAGTCCATTTCTTACTAGGTTCAGAAGTAACTGTCGAAGCTCATTTTCATTTCCCTGGAAGTTCGGGACCTCTTCAAGCTCAAGAAAAATTTGCTTATCTTGATTTAGGGCATCTGCTGATAAGAGGGGGACTAGGGATTCGACGATTTTTTTAAGATTTATGAAGGTAAAATCAGCCGATTTATCTTTTGCCAGACTTAAAAAATCAGTAATAATTAGATTTGCCCTATCTAATTCTTGAATCATTAAATCAAAAAACTCATGATGAAGCTTTGCTTTATCCTTAGAGTCGAGCAGTTGCAAAAAGCCACGAACCGTCGTTAGAGGATTCCTTACCTCGTGAGCAATACCCGCAGCCATTTCACCCACCATATTAAGTCTTTCTAAACGTGCTAATTCTCGATCAGCGTTTTTTCGATCCGTGATATCCATTAAAACTTTTAATATTAAATTTGAGCCATCGATATCAGTAAAAGGCTGAACATATACTTCATAGGTTCTGTTATCAAGCAAAACCTCATTCCATAGAGGGGTAGAGTTTCGCAACACTATTGGAGTTAAGCAATCCATACATGGAAAGTTCAACCCTGCTATAGCCTCATAGCAGTGGTTACCTTCACAGGAACCAAACTTTGCTTTAAAACTTTTATTTGCAAAACGGATCTTGAAATTTTCTTCTTGTATGCAAATCAGACCTGGAAAACGTTCAAATAACGAATAGAGGCGATGATGTTCATCTTTGATAATCTTTTCATTTTTCTTTCGTTCGTTAATATTACGAGAAAAAACCGCTACCCCGCTTTCTGTTGGATATATACTACATTCTACCCAATGCCCCATTAGACACTCGAAAATCTCTAGTTGAGATTGCTGCCCATCCCTCATTGCTTTTAAGCACGATTCTTTAATTTCAACATTTCCATACTTAAACGTTTCCCAGTAATCTGTACCTACAATACTGCCATTAATTCCATTTGCCTTTAAAGCTTTAACCATGGCGTTATTGACATAGCTTATTACCCATTGTCGATCTATAGTATAAAAACCGTCACTAATACTTTCTAAGGTATTAATCAACTCCTGATTAGCTTTAGCTAATTTAGTTTCGGCGGCTTCTTTTTGGTTGATTTCACTTCTTAGTTGCTCATTCGTTCGTTCTAATTGCTCCGTTCGTGATTTGACCAATTCCTCTAAACCTTCCCTATACTGCCGTAATTCTTTCTCTTTTAGCTCACTCTCCGTTAAATCCCAGACTGAAACAACCCGTATTAGCCGAGTTTTATATGTAAATGCATAACTATCTGTGTGTACAGGAAAGCGACTTCCGTCTTTTCGAATGTGAGTCGTTTTGTAAGTACAATGACCTTGCTCATGGATCCTGCGAATAATGTCTGGAAGGTCTTTATGACACTCTGGAGCAAATACATCATATACAGATTTTTTAATTAATTCGGAAGTGCTATATCCATGCATTTCAGCATAACAAGGATTAACTTTCAGAAAATCACCGCTAATTGCATCACAAACTATCATACCCCAATAGCTCTCGTTGAAGATTCTATACCAAATTTCGTTATCCTCTTGAGCATTCACTAAAGTTTCTTCAAACATAGCAATCCTTTGTTTCAAATCTAAAATTTCTTCGTCTTTAGACATTTTCTCTCACCACTCTTCTCAAATTGATCAAGAGATCAATATATACTCATTCTATAACTGACTAAATTTCCCTTGAAAATTATATCTAAATATTTCAACATGAATTGATAGATTCTTTGAATTTTATCTATCTTTTTCAGGAAGATACTCTTGTTTTACAAAAATACCCTATGGAATTAAGTTCGAACAATGCCGTTATACAAAATGCAAAATATATGAGGTCATTTACTTATCTATAAAGCACCTAACTTCTCAATNNATTGAGAAGTTAGGTGCTTTATACAACCTAGTCTTTGTCCCTCCGGTTAGTGTAAACACTTTTTTAATGTCCAAAAGCTTGGACCAAAGAGCGAAAGAAATCCGGGACCGGTTCTGATTTGCGTTTTAAGGGGTTGTAGTTTACATAGATGGTTTGGGCTATAAGAACCAAATCCTCTAAACCCGTCTTGTAAATCTCAAACTCTGCAGTATAACTTGTATTTCCCACATGGGATATACGCACACCTATATCTAATTCGTCATCAAACATAGCGGAACTTTTATATTCCAGCGTAGTTTTGACCAAAGCCATATCCATCTTGCCTTCTTGAGCAAGTTGCTTATAATCAAGACCGATAGTTCGAAAATATTCAGTTACTGCTACATCCAGATATGTTAAGTAGTGAGCATTAAATACAATTCCCTGCCCATCAATTTCCGAATACCGAACTCTTAACCGATGAAAAAAGCGAAAGTCGCTTCGCATGATCATCCCTCCGGTCATAGTTTTTTACCAGATTTCTCGGTGAATACGCGTATTATCGAAGCGGTCAGTGGCTTGCTTTACTTCCACCGGGTACCCTAGAGATACTATACTAAACGGCACCAGCTCTTCTGGAATACCAAAAAGTTTTCGCATTCCATTCAGCCTCGGAGGGTCAGGATAAACTGCAAGCCAAACCGCCCCTAGATCAAGTGCATGGGCAGAAAGTAGGATATTTTGGGTTGCTGCTGAGCAGTCCTGAATCCAAAGCTGTCGCAATTCTTCCTCGTACTTTACCTTAGAGGGATCTGCAACAACTAAAATTGCTAGGGTTGCACCTGTCAACATTTTGGAATACGGATGAAATTCAGGGACTCTTCTAAGTTTATATTTGTCAGTAATCACTAAAAATTCCCACGGCTGCTCATTACCAGCAGAGGGTGCGTTCATAGCTGCTCGCAACATCCATTGTACCTTATCCTCGCAAATCGGTTGGTCTATGTATTTGCGGACACTCCTCCGAGTAATAATAGTCTGTAATGCTTCGTTCAATGGTAATCCTCCTTACTTTGAACGTTTATTCATTGTCTATAGTCAACGCATTAGAGAAATATTATTCTTCCGTAACAGCCTCATGGATTCTGGCCAGGTACTACCCCTGTATGGGTACTTTAATATTCTTATTTGAAGTTAGGCTTTCGTTTTTCTAAAAATGCGGACATACCTTCTTTTTGTTCTTCACCAAAGCATAAGGCAAATAGATTTCCTTCTAGTTCACAGCCCGTATTAATATCTACCTCAAGACCTTTGTTGATTGCGACTTTTGCTTGTCGAATAGCGTAAGGTCCTTTGACAAGAATAGCTTCTGCCATATTTACTGCCTCAGCCAATAAGTTTTCTGCAGATACGACTTTATTAACCAAGCCTAAATCCAAAGCTTCATTTGCACTAATCGTCCGACCTGTTAAAATGATTTCCATAGCTTTTGCTCGCCCAATAAGGCGCGGGAGACGCTGCGTTCCTCCGAAGCCCGGAATAATACCTAGGGCTACTTCCGGTTGCCCAAACTTTGCTTTATCCGTTGCAATGCGCATGTCGCAGCTCATTGCAAGTTCGCAGCCTCCCCCTAAGGCAAAACCATTGATTGCCGCAATCGTAGGTTGAGGAAGTTCCTGGATTCGTTGAAATAAAACTTGACCTTGACGCGCAAAGGTATAACTCTCTTGAGGGGACTTATCTTTCATTTCTGATATATCTGCTCCGGCGACAAACGCCTTTTCACCTGCGCCGGTAAATATTACAACATCAATTTCCTTGTCTTGGCAGATATTGCTTATTATTTGATCTAATTCTGAAAGAACTTCCGCATTGAGAGCATTGAGAACCTTGGGTCGATTTATGGTCACGAAACCTAATCTATTTTCTTTCTTCAGCTCAACATCTGACATCATAATTCCCCCCAGCTATTAATATTGGTAGAACCCTTTTTCGGTTTTACGCCCTAAGAAACCTGCACGAACCATCTTTCTGAGAACGGGACAAGGTCGATATTTTGGATCACCAAATTCGGTATATAACGTTTCCATAACTGCAAGACAAACATCCAAACCAATCATATCACCTAGTGCAAGAGGACCAATCGGATGGTTAGCTCCGAGTTTCATCGCAGCATCGATATCCTCTGGAGTTGCTATACCCTCCATATAGATAAAGGCAGCCTCATTGATTAATGGAACAAGCATCCTGTTAACAATAAAACCCGGAGATTCTTTGACTTGAACGGGGACTTTTCCTATTGCTTTGACAAATTCATTGACGGTTTCAACCGTTTCCTTACTTGTTGCTGCTCCGGCTATTACCTCAACAAGTTGCATAATATTGGCTGGATTGAAGAAATGCATACCAATGACATTTTGGGGACGAGTTGTTGCGGCAGCTAATTCACTAATGCTCAAAGCAGAAGTGTTCGAAGCAAAGATCGTTTTTTCTGGACATTGCGCGTCAAATTCTTTGTAGACACTTTTCTTGATTGACATGTTCTCTACAATAGCCTCAATAATTAAGTCTGTATCTTTTAATTCTTCGGCTAACTCATTTGCATCATAAACTCCTTTTAGGTTTCCAAGAATCCCTGATTTATCCTCAGCGGACAGTTTACCTTTTTCAACCGCTTTACTGAGTATTTTATCAATAAATTTAAGACCCTTTAGAACAAAAGCTTCTGAGACATCACGTAAGATAACTTGAAAGCCTGCCTGTGCAGCAACGAGCGCAATGCCAGCGCCCATAGTTCCAGCACCTAGAACAACTATTTTTTTCATAGTAAAATCCTCCTCGTAAATAAGAATTAAGAATAGAGCTACCTATGACTCAACTAACGATGGTAACGATCTAAATTACAATCTTTTTGCTAAATAACAATGGTTAACTCTGCCTAGTAAAAAAAGGGGCTTAGGGCAGCCCCTTTTTTGCGGAAAAATACTATAACATCTCGACAACAGTTGCCATAGCCGGACCTCCACCAACACATAGGGAGGCAACGCCATATTTTCCACCACGCCTTTTCAGTTCGCTAAGCATGGATACGATAATGCGGACACCTGTACACCCAACAGGATGCCCTAATGCAATTCCCGAACCGTTTGCATTGACTTTATCCATATCAAGGTTCAACTCTTTGTTGACTGCTAAAAATTGGGCAGCAAAAGCTTCATTAATCTCAAAATAATCGATATCGCCAATTTCAAGGTTTGCATAGTTTAAAGCTTTTGGAATAGCATATGCTGGTCCAATTCCCATAATTTCAGGGGCCACGCCATAGGAAGCAGTGGACAGAACTTTGGCAATCGGTTTTATTCCCAGTTCCTTTGCTTTCGTGGCTGTCATTAAGACCAAGGCTGCTGCTCCGTCATTCAAACCAGATGCGTTCCCTGCAGTGACGGTTCCCTCTTTCTTAAACGCAGTCCTAAGTTTTGCTAGGCCCTCCAGAGATATATCAGGACGAGGGTGCTCATCCACTTCAACAATAGTAGTCCCTTTACGAGTCTTTATCTCAACTGGCACAATTTCTTCTTTGAAGCGACCATTTTGGATAGCTTCTACAGCTCGTGAATGACTGAGATGGGCTAGACTGTCTTGTTCCTCACGAGTGATGCTGTATTTTTCCGCAAGGTTTTCTGCTGTTACGCCCATATGATAGCCCATAAAGGCATCCACTAAAGCATCATAAGTAAGGTGATCTTGTAAAGTATCAGGTCCCAACTTAATACCTTGTCTAGAATTAAGCAGCAGATGTGGAGCCCTTGACATGCTTTCAATTCCAACAGCAACACTGACACTCGATTTACCCAAGAGCATTTGTTGGGTTGCAATCTCTAATGCTCTCATTGCCGAACCGCATTGTTGGTCGACAGTTGTCGCCGAAGCTTCAATCGGGATACCTACGGCCAGCTGTATTTGCCGAGCAGGATTTCCTTTTACTCCTGCTTTATAGACCATTCCACCGACAACATCTTCAACAAGTCTTGCCTCGACTCCAGCTTTCTCTAAGGCACCTTTGACCGCTATCGTCCCGAGTTCAACGGCCGAAACATCTTTTAGGGATCCTAAAAAATCTCCAATAGGCGTTCTTGCTGCACCTACGATTACTACTTCTTCCATGAACTTGCTCCTCTCTTGGTGAACTTCAGATGGAGTTAACCCTCCACCTGAAGTGAGTTACAGTTATACGCTCTTACTTGTTGATTTATCCGTGCTATCAAAAGGAACAAATTTGTCTTCTTTTAAAAATATCGTTCCAACGGATGCTAATACGGCTAATGCTGCGAAGAAAATGAAAGCGCCCGTATACGAATATCCTGATGCAGTTTTGACAACTAGGAATCCGGCAACCAGTGGACTGACAAACGAGCCTAATTGACCAAAACCATTTGAAAGTCCAACGGCACTTCCCACGATATCTTTAGGATAGCGAATTTGAGGGTATGCATAAACAGCACCAAAACTAAGATTAACGAAGAAACCCAGTAACACAAGCATCGTAATAATAATTGGAACGTTTCCAGTGGGAACCATACCAACGTAGAAAAGAACAGGTATACTGACAATATAGGATATTAGAAGCACTGGTTTTGTTTTGTTTTTGAAGACTTTATCAGTAAGACGACCACCAAGCAGCATGGCTATAATGGCTACAACATAGGGCAAAGAAACTAGAGCTCCCATGGTTTTGAGACTAAAGTGATGTTGATCATACAGAAAGGAAGAAATCCAAGTCGTACTTCCCCAGTAGATCGCTAAGTTACAGAAAAGAACTAAGCTGTAGATCCAGAAGTTTTTGTCTCTAACAACGATGGACATGCCGCCTTTTTTGCCTTCTACAGTTTTATCGCTGACTAATCCCTCTTGGATATAATCAAATTCTTCTTGTGTCATACGACCTTTTTTCAACATTTCTTCAGGCTTATTACTCACGAAATACCAAAGAATGAATATACCCAGAAGTCCTGGCACTGCTAGTACATAAAACACCGGGCGCCAGCTCCCGAAAGCAGCTGCTAAAGCAGTAATGATCATGGGAATAATTGCAGGTCCAAAAGCCCAAGCTGTCGAGAAAAAGGACGTCGCTGTTCCTTTTTCTTTTTTAGGGAACCAGTCTGCAATGGTTTTGTGTGCTGGGGCGAAGTGATGTCCTTCACCAAGACCTAAGAAAAGACGGATCCAAATAAACTGGGCGTAGCTGCGAACCATACCTGTGAAAAAGGTAACGGCTGAGAACACAATAATGGCGATGCCCATGACCTTTTTAGCTCCAATACGATCAGCTAACCATCCACCACTTATTTGAGCAAAGGCATACGCAAAGAAGAAAATTGATGCCCCAAAACCAGCTTGTGCAGGAGTTAATCCTAAATCATCCCGAATCATGGGTAGGAAGATTAATACACTCGTTCGGTCAAAATAGTTGATAACATATAGTAACCATACTGCAACGAGGACTACATACCGGTAACCCCAGGCTTTTTTCCCGACAGCTTTCATTTGTCCCATAATCTAATCTCCTTTAATTATATTTGACTAGTGCAGTTTTTTCCAGTTTTATCTATAGCTGTACTGCCTTTATTCGGCTGTCCAACCGCCATCAATGACAATCATTTGCCCGGTCATATAGTCCGAGGCATTCGAAGCCATAAGAAGTGCGGCTCCAACCATATCGCTAATTTCTCCAAAACGTCTCATAGCAATTTTTTTCGTGATGTGATTGTGGATTTTTTCTTGTTTAAGGTCAGCTTCGTTCATTGGAGTAATAACATAGCCGGGACAGAGCGAATTCACTTGGATGTTGTGTTTGGCCCATTCTAAAGCAAGAGCCTTAGTCATTTGTACTACGCCACCCTTGGCAACACAATAAGGAAGAACCTGACGGTCACCTACTAAACCAAGTATGGAAGCAATATTAATAATTTTGCCCTCTTTTTGGCTAATCATTTGGCGCCCAACTGCTTGGGCACAGAAAAAGACACCTTTAAGATCGACGTTCAAGACACGATCCCAATCTGCTTCAGTTAGGTCTTCAGCTTTCTTGGTAATAGCTGAACCAGCATTGTTAACGAGAATATCAATTTTTCCGTAATACTCTGTTACTTTCTTCACTAAATCTTCAATCGCTTGTAGATTAGTGACATCTGTGGCAACAGGTAAGGCATCATGTCCAAATTTTTTAATTTCTTCGGATACTTGATTGCAGTCAGATTGATTTCGGCTAACGATAACGAGATTTGCACCAGCCTTGGCCAAACCTTCGGCTATCCCTCGTCCAATCCCTTTAGTAGAGCCGGTCACAATAGCCACTTTATTCGTTAAGTCGAAGCTTGGATTATTCACTACATTACCCCCTATCAAAACAATTGGTGAAGAATTTCTTGAGATGTTTCTAGCATTTGAACATACTTTTCGAAGGTTAATCCTTTAAGCCCGCTTCCAGTATATATTTGTCCGGCATCAAGGATTCTTGTGATTCGAACTTCTTCTAAGGTGGGCGGCTCGGTTACTTTTACATCGTCTGCAATTTTGAGTTCCCATGAAACTTCCGCTTTTACTTCTTCGACAGTAACACCAGGATGAACACTGTAAAGATACGCTTCTTTGGTTGTAGGATCGAACCTGAAAACACATTTGTTAGTTATGATTGCTGCAGGTCCCCCGCCGGGCAAGCCATGTTTTTCGCGTGCATCATAGCCGTCAATATAGCCAGGTGATGTAATATAATCGACCTTTTCCAGAAAACGCCGTTTCTGAAGGGGAAGTGTGAGGATTGTTCTCCCTGCAGAACTTGCAATATCATTGGCACCACCGCTACCCGGTAGGCGTGAAGCAGGGGTATAATAATCTCCTTCTCCAAAAATGACGGTGCTGTTTAAATTTCCGTATTTATCAACCTGGGCTCCACCAATCATTCCAACATCAAAATATCCACGCTGTTGATCAGAAAAAAGTCGCCAGAGTGACGTAGTACAAATGCTGTTCTCGACGCAGGCATTATCGCCAATTCCTAAAATCACGCGATAGGGCTGTGGTCCAATGCTTCCAGATTCCATGGCCATGATGACATTGGGAGCATGGGTGAGTTTTGCAACCATGGCGCCTAAGGTCGGGACGCCTACTCCAGCAAATACTACGTCACCATCCATAATCTCCTTAGCAGAAGCTGCTACTAGAAGCTCTTGCAACGAATAATCTTGGGCATATTCTTTGCTCATGTTTATCCCACCTTTCTAGTTAGTATTTTGCTTTAGTAAAGCGTCGTTCAAGTTGCCGTAGTTTTTCAAGACGGCCATATCCAACTTTTTCAAGATAGCCCTCCCAACTACCAGGAGCAAAGCAGTAGTCTTCTAACCATTTCTCAAAACCTTCTCTGGTTTTAAAGGCAGCTAATTGTTCAGTATGAAAGGGCATGTCATAAGCATAGGCATATGGAAAATTCCAAGGATGAGAGGCAAATGGTACTTCGACAACCGCATCCACTGCATACTCCGGAATAATCGTTAAATTGGGGTGGCGTTGTATTTCCTCAGTACTTACAATCTCCTCACAAGTAACGATGGTGTGTTTAGCAGCCCGAGCAAGGTTTTCTGCATTCGAAGAAAAACCGAACATCTGAGCATTTCCTCGTTTATCGGCACGGGAGACATGAACAATGGCTATATCAGGATTAACGGCTGGGATCAAAGCTACTTTTTCTCCATTATAAGGATCTTCTTCAACCTTTATCTTTTCGTTATACTTTAAAAGGTCTGATCCCATTAAGGATTTGGTCGGAATATAAGGAACATTGATAGCACCCGCTAAAAACCTTAAGCCAATGGTATAATTCGAGTACTCCACAAGTTCAATTTCGTGGGGAATCTTTTGTTCGATTGCTCTGCGATAGTTATACCCTAATCCAGCAACTGCATAAGAACACCAGGCTATTTCGGCCTTCTTAATCGCTCCAGCTCCGATTAACATATCTCCGCTTTCACAAGGGCTGTCTCCCACAAAGGTTAGCTTTTTAATTCCTTGCCTAATTATTTCGTAGGTCGGAGCAACACACTGAGCTCCTCCCATACCACTAAACGAAATCATGCTTCCATCGGGAACATAGGTTTTAATAGCATCGGTAAGCGTCATCCGTTTATCCGGTTTCTTTTTGTCATTAGGATTGATATTAATCAAGACATACCGCCTCCTTTTCTCTGATCGTTCTTAGAATTTGGCTCGGTAGTTCTGATAACGAATACTGAATTCGCTCCACAGAACTGCCAGACACGTTTATAACAGGACCCTTGAATTGAGGACGGGTAGCACAATCTGCTGTGCAACCACTAATAATTAGAAGGATATCCTTTTGTTGCTCCTCCCAAGACAAAAACTCCAAATCAGGTCCCAGTTTCTTGAGGTTCTCAATAACTTCCGGTCCTTCGATTAACGGATTACAATGTCCGCAAAATTTAACACCGATTATAGTTTTCATAAACTTTAACTCACCTGTGAGAGTAATTATCGACATAGTTCAATTTATTGAGATTTGTATATATGGCTAGCTTGTACACTAGCCATATATACACCGATAGCAGCCCAACAGAGTCGGTGCCCCTTCGTAAGAATAAGCTAGAAGTCTATCAGATCCCCCTCCTCGCCCTTTCCCTTGTTTTGTTCTTTATGTGTTGTCATTCGCTACGCTACATGCTATTGTGCCTTTTCATCGCCTTTTGGTTTAATACCGGCAATCGCCATTGCACAGCGTTTCTTATGGTCTAGATTAGATAGCTTCGAGTACATTACTTTTTGAGCTTGAGGAGAACCAGCTCCATGCATACTTTCGATCAATGCCGTGCCACCCGTCATATTTTCGAGTAGTCTGGCCATACGCATTCGATCTTCAGTCGGAACTGACGCAACACCTTTAAAATATTTTTCCACATACTTACCAATATCGGGGTTTTTTAGATCGGATTCTGATGGGAGTGTTGCTGTCAATCCCCCCCCAATATCTTGAGCAATTCGGTCAATATCATAAATCAGCCGAGTAACATTGTGCTTTCCGACGTTTGCCAGGAGCGGATCCACGAAATAAGACCCCGAAGCAGTTTGTTTCCCCTCAGCCGAACAAGCAATGGAACAAGCATATAGTGTTTCTGCCAAGTGAATCATTTCGTTGATTTTATCTTTAATATGAGCAGCCTTCGCATAACCACTGTAATCAGCCATAACTGCCGCAGCACCGATCACGATATCGGAAACCCCGCCCTTACAGCCACCATAGTTTTGTCTGTGATAGCTTGCAAACCGTTCTACCAGCATGCCGGCAAAATCAGTTTCGCCACACATGAAGACTTTTTCCCAGGGCACAAAAACATTTTCCAAAACGGTAAGACATTCGCCGCCGACAATGCCGAACTGAGCGTTCCCTTGATCTATTTCCCCTTCACATTTACGGTCATCGTTCGTCTGCCGACCAAAGATGTGCAGAACTCCAGGGGCGTCAACTGGTATTGCACAGGATACCGCATAATCTTTATCTTCGGCGATCATTCCCATAGTTGGCATAATTAACATCTCATGCGAGTTAACCATGCCCGTCATATGAGCTTTTGCTCCTCTAACCACGATTCCCTGGTCATTTCTCTCTACAACATGTACAAACATATCAGGATCCGCTTGCTGTCCTGGTCGCAGACTTCGGTCTCCTTTGGGGTCAGTCATGGCTCCAGCAACCATGATATCGTTATCCTGCATATATTCGATATATTTTTTCATGCGTTCATGATAACTAGTGCCAAGTTTCATATCCATTTCAAAGGTTGTAGAATATAAAGCGTTTATGGCATCAAACCCAACACATCGCTGGTAACATGTGCCTGTTTTTTGAGATATCATTCGTAACATTTTTACTTTCTTAATTAAGTCTTCCCTGCTTTGATGAATATGAGTAAAGCGATTAATTTTCTTACCAGTAAGATGTGAAATAGCGGACACTAGGTCTTCTGTAGCAGGGTCATGGGCAAGCTCAAAGGTCATCGCTGCAGAGTTCACATGTCCACGAATAAAAGGATGGTCGATTACCTCTTCACTGTTTAAAAGTTGACCTTTTACATAAACCTTGATATTTCGGTTCCGCAAGCTTTCGATATACTCTTTGCCTGTTTTCATAATCATTTCCCCTTTAAATGTTAGTTCTCGCAGATGAAATGTTATAAGTGCAAGACCTATGCCACATATAAGAATTGCAGTACACGCCAAAAATGCCTGTATTTAGTGTGATTTTGTAGCCAATGAACGACTCCTTCTTGTAATTGACTGTAGCAAATTGACACAGTGTAGTCTTTCGCTACGCTACGATTAGGTAAGCAAATAAAAAAGGTCCTCCCCAGCTGGAAAGACCTCTGATGTATAAAACTTTACATTATGCTTTGTTGAAGACGCTCCCTTAAAAGAGCATCATTGGTGATTCAAGTTGTATTTATCTAATTTTCGATACAGTGTCGTTCGAGCAATACCAAGTTTATTAGCAATCCTAGTTATATTACCAGCATGCTCAGCTATTAAATTAGAAATCAAATCCTTTTCTAAGTCTTCAAATGACTTATGTGAAAGAGACTTTTGTGCTTTTTTAAAAGCAGTAAATTCATAGGGAAGAAAACTTACTAACAACTTTGAACATTGTGCAATATTCAAGGATCTCTCAAGAGTGTTATACAATTCTCGAATATTTCCTGGCCAATCATACTCATTAAAAAGATGGGATACGGCATCTTCAATTTCATAGACATCTTTTCCTAATTGATGATTAATAGTTTGAATAAAATGCTCACATAAAAGAGGAATATCATCTTTATGCTCTCTTAATGGTAAAAGATTAATAGAAACAACATTTAATCTATAATAAAGGTCTCTTCTGAAATTACCTCTTTCTACTTCTTTGACCAAATCTTTATTCGTTGCAGCAATTATCCTTACATTGACAGGGATTGTTTCCTGGCCTCCGATTCTCATAATTGATTTGTTCTCGATCACTCTTAGCAAAATAGTTTGTAGCTCTAAGGGCATTTCACCGATTTCATCTAGAAATATGGTTCCACCATCTGCCATTTCAAATTTACCTGGGTTGCCACCACGTTTTGCACCTGTAAAAGCTCCTTCTACATAGCCGAATAATTCGCTGTTGATTAATTCTCGAGGTATTGCACCACAATTTATAGCAACAAAGGGTCCGTTCGATTTTTGACTAGCATTATGAATAGCTTGAGCAAATACATCTTTACCTGTGCCACTTTCTCCTAGTAATAAAACATTAGAAAGACTATAGGCCGCATTTTTGGCTAACTCTACGGTCGTAAGGAATTTTTCGTTATTTCCAAGAATATCATTAAAGGTCAATTTAGCTTCCAATCCCGACATCCTTTGAACCAATTTTCGGGTTCTATTAAGTTCATTAAATACAATAACGGTTCCCTTCATTCCATTTGGAAGACCTTCAATTTTCCTTGAAGAAATAATCGCTTTCTTAACTTTTCCATTAGTAATAATGTCTACTTCTTGATCCGTAAGGCCAAAAAGATTATTTTTATTTTCCCTCAAAAATGAGGGCTTTAGATAGGTTGCAATATCTTTTCCGATGATTGCATCCTTGTTATCTTGAAGTACCTTAATAGCATAACTATTTATATGTGTAATTACCCCTGATTCGTTAACTGCCATCATTCCTTCGGAGACTGACTCAACTATGGCATTCAGATAGCTATTTGCTAGATGATATTTTTCCCAAGCATGCTTACTCTCTAACTGTTTTTCAATCCCATGTACCGAAGCAACTACCATACCGAGTGTATGAGAATGAGCCTTTTCGAAATCACCTGTCATATCCAAGATTCCCATGATATTTCCTTCTGCATCATGAATCGGAGCCGCAGAACACGTGGAATTGTGGGAGCAGATACAAAAGTGTTCATAACTAATGACCTGTATTGGCTGATCAAGTTTTAGAGCAAGACCAATTGCATTTGTCCCTGCACTTTCTTCGCTCCAATCTGCTCCAATAATAAAGTTACCTCTAGAGATCGAATCAGCTACCTCCTGATCACCAATAATTTTAAGAATAATACCTTTATTATCAATTAGTGTAACAGTAAATCCAGAACCGGCAACAAATCTATATAGATTCTCCATTACTGGTAGGCTGACATTGATTAAGTCTCTATTCAAACTCTCATTATAGATAATTTCTTTCCCTGATAAAACACGACTAACCTTTTTCTGAAAAGGGCTTATTCCGTTCTTAACACTATTTTGCCAAGAATCAACTATGATTTGGCGAACTTCACCAGTTATCAGTTGACCTGCTACAAAGTTTTTCCACGAATCCTGTATTCCTGGATGAAAACTATGATTTCCTAACTTGATTCCTTCATCGTTTATCAAAGTGAATTTCTCCTTTCGAATAAGATAAAATCAATTTTAAGCTCAATTAACTTAAGCAACTTGCATGGTTAAGTTAGCATAATTATTTGTGATATTATATAAAATTCGATATTCAACCTCATTTCCCTTCAATATCTCCAAGGTATGACTTAATTAATGAATAATTTCATTATTAGGACAAGTGAGTATTAAAAAACACTAATATCCACCGAAATAAAGAGCAGGTGTAGTATCTCCCTACACCTGCTCTTTATTTCGTTAACTTTATAATACAGCTGCCTAACCCTTGTTCTGCCAATTTACAGGTAAACATATCACCGTCAAGAACAGGACCGACTCCTGCCGGAGTACCAGTAAAGATGATATCCCCTTGACCAAGTCCTAAGTGCATTGCAGTATATTCAACGACAGTCGGTAAGTCAAAAATCATGTTTTTCATATTACCCCGTTGAACCTCTTGTCCATTCTTTTCTAAAGAAAAATCAATAGTCATCAAAGTTCCAAGTCCCGCAAAAGGCTGCCAAGGGGTTAAGACTGCGGAGTTGATAAACCCTTTGGCGAGCACCCAAGGATGCCCTTTTCCTTTTAATTCTGTCTGAACATCACGCAATGTAAAGTCAATACCAATAGCCATCTGGTCAACTAAGTCATCCACCTTAATTCCCGGCTCATATCGTCTGGCAATATGGAACACAAGTTCAACTTCATATTGGATTTGACCACGATTTCCTGGCAAGATTAACTCACGTCCATTGGCTTCAGCAAGCGAATGAGTTGGCTTTGTAAACAGCAATGGCGCTTGCGGAATTGGGTTATTAAGTTCTTGAGCGTGTTGAACATAATTTCGACCTACACAAACTATGTTTTTAATAGATTCTAACATGCTTTAAGCCTCCTAATGCTTTTAGTAAAACGTAATACTTTCTCGCAATAGGCTTAAGAAACTAGTATATGACATCTCTTAAGAATAAGCCTTTCGCTTGAGCTAAGGGTCCAGCTTCCGATCGCTTCTTTTCATTTAGTGTTTTCTCAACATCTATTGGCTTAAGATTGCCTTTACCTACTTCAATAAGGGTCCCGACAATGATTCTTACCATATTCAACAAGAATCCATTACCATTAACCTCTATTACTAAGAGACCATTCTTTTCAATTATGTTAATGTAGTTAATTGTTCTAATCGTTGATTTATCGCTATTCCTCATGTTCGTAAAACTTTGGAAATCATGACTACCAATTAAAACCTCAGCAGCCTGTCTCATTTCGGCGATACTTAATTTATCTGGTAGGTGATATGAATACTTTCTATTAAATACATCTCTGTATTTATTGTTATTTATATTATAGATATAGGTTTTTGATTTCACATTATATCTTGCATGAAATCTCTCAGCTACCTCTTCAATAGCTTTAATTCCTATATCCTCAGGCAAGTATTCATATAAATAATCCATCATAGTGTTTATACTAAAAGCACATTTCGTATGAAAATTAGCAATATAGTTTTCAGCATGTACCCCTGAATCTGTTCTACCACACCCCACTAACAGAATTGCTTCTCCAGTCATTTTTGATAATACAGCTTCTATTTTACCTTGTATCGTTAGATCAGTATCTTTTTGCCTTTGCCAACCTTTGTACTTGAAACCATCGTATGCTATAGTCATTTTTAAATTTCTCATGTGTTCCACCTTTTATCTATTTTCAGATACTTTTTTTCTCTTTGGGATACAAGTTAGTATACTACAATAATTGTCAGAGGGCTAATTAAGGGAGGGGGGATTTGTTACTGTCATTCGTGCTGGCAACAGATAAGATACGGCACTAGCGATCAACAAAATAATCGTAGTCAATCCAAAAGCAAAGAAATGTGTCCCTAGGGTCTCATATCCCCATCCACCTAAAAATGTGCCGATAGCGCCTCCAATTTGATGTCCAAAATAGGCCCATCCATATAAAAGACCCAGCAATTCAACCCCATATAAATCACTTAGAATAGCCGAAGACATGGCCGTCGATCCAGCCCATACCATTCCGCCGGTTGCTGCTACCAGATAGAGTTGCCATGGGTTGACAACTAAAACTAAGCCAAGAAACCCCAGCCCCCGGACAAAATAGATCCAAAACAAAATATTCTTTCTTGAATAGCGGTCAGCAATAGAGCCTAAGAACAAAGTACTGAAGATCGCTACAATTCCTATCATCCCAATTCCAAACGAGGCTGTCATCGGTTCAAAATGATGATCAATTAACATTGGAACAGCGTGAGAACCTAAGAGGTTCATACTGAACCCGCAAGCAAAAAGACCAATGACAATCTGCCAATAGGCTCGAGTATTGACAGCATCCCTCCAAGTTATCCTCGGCTGATTTAACAAGTTATTATCCTTGATCCCTTCATTAACTTCGCCTTTCTCCGAATCGGCTCCCTCTGGTACCTCGTCTCTCATTACAAAGAGAGCACAGGGAATCACAAGACAAATAAACAAACCAGCAAACAGAAAAAGCGTTTGCTGCCATCCTAAGGAGTCTATCAAGAACGTCTCAAGTGGGGACATAATCGCGATTCCGGCCATTGAGCCTGTTGATAAATAGAAAAGGGCTTTACCCCGCTGACGAACAAACCAACCGCTAACAATCGGTGTTAAGGCAACAGGACTCAAGAAAGAAAGCCCTAGTGAAAGCAAGATACCAAATGACAATAAAAACGATATTATCCCTTTTGCATAAATTGTCCATACCAGGGATACATCCACCATAATAACGCCTGCTATTAAGACTAATCTTGTACTATACCGTTTCAAGAGAATCCCAGCTAACGGCATCCCTAAACCATAAACAAGCGCACTGACGGCCACAATAAGCGAAAATTCTGTTCGAGACATCCCCAAGTCGTGTATAACTGGCTTGACAAAAGGACCAACTCCCAGCCTAAATCCTACAGTAAGCAGAGTTATTATAGAAGCAGCAAGGACAATGTACCAACCATAATACTTACTTTTGCTATTCTCGTTAACGTCAATCCTCTTCTTTCCTCAAACTTTTTATATCAATTTCATATTCTATTAATGGACACATTTAACCTTTAAAATATATAAATTCTTTTGCGATTAAGCTACTATCCATTTTCCAGGATTAATGAAAAGCAAAGACCACTAAATAAGCGGTCTTTGCTTTTCCACAGGATCGAATTTTAACACTATATTATAACTAAGGTCATCAGGTAAATTTAAGCAAGTACTTAGCGGCAAATTTCTTTAATGACTTCAGGAACTTCAAAAGGCAATTCCACAACCCTAGCACCCGCCTCAGTCAAGGCCTTCACCTTACCCTCATAGGTTCCCATTCCACGTTCAATTATAGCCCCTGCATGCCCCATCCGTTTTCCAGGAGGCGCACTCTTCCCTGCTATATAGGCTATCACAGGCTTAGTCATTTCTTTAATATAAAGAGAAGCCTCTTCTTCAGATTTACCCCCAATTTCACCAATTAAAACAACGGCCTTGGTTTCTGGATCTTGCTCAAACATTTTTAAAACGTCCACAAAACTCAGCCCCACGACCCTATCTCCACCAATACCAACGACTGTGGTCTGCCCGATACCCTGAGCAGTCAAGTTGCCAACAATTTCATAAGTTAAAGTCCCGGAGCGCGCCACAACACCTACTGATCCTGGAATAAAGAATTGATTAGGGGGAATACCCATCTTGCATTTACCTGAAGATACAATACCAAATGTATTCGGACCGATTACGGTAGCATTGACACGTCTTGCATAAGCAACAATTGCCATTTCATCATGGACAGGGATATGCTCAGTAACAACTACGACTACCTTTATACCTGCTTCCAGAGCCTCCAGGGCTGCATCTTTGACAAAGGCTGCAGGTATAAAGATGACGGACGCATGGATTTGATGATTTTCACATGCTGCCCGGACGCTGTCGTATACGGGGATCCCTTCAACTACTGCACCGCCCTTGCCCGGTGAAGTTCCAGCGACAATTTTGCTACCGTAAGCGAGCATTTGCTGAGTATGAAAAAGTCCTTGTTTGCCGGTAAGGCCCTGAACCAGTACGTTTGTATTCTCATCAATTAATATGGCCAATCTAACGAGTCCTCCTTGTTATGTGCCTTCTATTTTTGCGCCAATTCAACGGCCTTTTTGGCCGCATCTTGCATGCCGTCGTAAGCCTCAATGCCTGCTTCCTTCAAAATAGCCCGTCCTGCTTCTTGGTTGGTTCCTACGAGGCGAATTACCACGGGAACCGGGATACCTTTATTTTTTTTGACAGAGACAAAGGCTCTGGCAACATCGTCACAACGAGTAATGCCTCCGAAAATGTTGATGATAATTGACTTAGGGTTTCTCGATAAGATCAGTTCGAGAGCCTTAGCCGTACCTTCCTCTCCGGTCCCTCCCCCCGCATCAAGGAAATTCGCCGGTTTTCCACCGTAATACGCGAGGGTATCCAAAGTACCCATGGTGATACCTGCACCATTGGCCATAACTCCTATGTCTCCGTCCAACTCTACAAAGGAAAGACCGAGGTCGTGAGCGGCTTTTTCTGAGGCGGTACGCTCCTCCACCCGAGGGAGGTCTACTTGTCGATATAGCGCCTCATCGTCTATGGTCACTTTAGCATCTGCAGCAATAACCTTATCTCCGCTAATCACTAAAGGGTTAATCTCTACTAAATCCACATCTTTTTGTGTAAAAATCTTGTATAGAGTCTTTATGATCTTGACTAGTTCCTTGCCTTGAGGGGTGTTCAAAGGTATACCCATTCTTCTGACGACATCGCAGGCAATAAATCCATGCATGCCAAGTTCAACATCGATTTGTTTCTTAACGATGTACTCATCAGCAACCTCTTCAATATCCATACCACCATGAGCTGAAGCAATAAGTACAGGCATTTTAGACGCTGAGTCAATAGTAATGGACAAGTATAATTCTTGGTCAATATGCAGTTTTTCTTCTACTAAGAGGATATCTACCGCTAATCCTTGGATAGTCATCCCAAACAGTTCTTGGGCAGCGACTCTTGCTTCTTCAGGATGATCGGCGAATTTGATACCACCAGCTTTACCCCGTTTCCCGGATAGAACCTGAGACTTGATTACCACAGGGCCCCCAATTTCCGTCGCTATCTGGAATGCCTCATCTGAATTGGCAACCATTCTCCCCTTTGGTACAGGAAGTCCGAACTTAGCAAAGACTTCCTTACCCATATATTCAAACATTTTCACGAACCGAATCTCTCCCCTCGTCTATAAAACCATTGTCCTTCAGTCGTTTATCTCGGACGTCCAATCAATCGTCCTTTACCAATAGCATAGATATCATCGACGACCATTTGGAAAGACGGCTCACGGCCTTCTTCCTTGCCACGTTCTGTTATACGTTCCCTGTGAAAATCCAAACTTTCCTTACCAAGAGGCAGGTTCCCATGATCAAGCAAGCGTACCGCACCTTGCGAGTCACGAACCGGCAGTATTCTTCCAGCATTAAACCGACTGGGAGCAAAGGGAATATCTATAACCCCCGCTTCAAACCCCTTAACAGTTCCAATGGCCAGATCCCCATTGCCCAATTCCAAAACCTTATTAACGATAGCTCTAGTCTCTTGCTTGATTAATTCTTCTTCCCATTGCAGTTCAGGAGTATTAGGAAAAATTTGGTCCTTCAGCATACTCAAGACTTGTTTCGTAGCTTTAATTCCGGAAGCATTGGCCTCCTTCGTAGAAATTCCTATCGCTTCGTAAGGGGACTTTACGATCACCTTCGTAGCTTTAGCAAATGCTGCCGTTGCAGCACCCCAGGAAATAACTCCAAAAGCCTTACTCTCGTCTTGGGGAAAACCCCCCATCCACTGATGGAAGACGCTAGTTAACATTATGTCCTGGTAATTAAAGCGTCTTAAAAACTCCTCGCCTAACTCAATTAGGCTTCGAATGGCTGCAATATCCTGGATCAGATTGCCACATTGCCCATATCCTAAGGAAATATTTTTTACCCCTTGTTCGACAGCAAGCAAAGCTTCAATTATTGCCACACTATGAGAAATACAGGGAGGGACTAAGGTACCTGTTAAAGGGCCAAAGGGCTCGCGATTAATTCTTACTCCATGTTCTTCATATAAGCCAACCAAACGATCAACATATTGCCAGTTACTAATCGTTTCTTCTAAAGCTACATTCTTAGCATAAGGAATGTTTGAAGAAATACCACCGCCCTCAAAATCCGTAAAACCGCCAGCTAAGGTAATTTCAGCCAATAAACGTGCATCAGAAGTTCCATGTCTCACCTGACAAGGTAAATTCACTGACTCTATAACCTTACGGCAAGCCACCACTCCATAATTAATAGCTGGAAAACCAGTAAGCATAGAATGTCCGGCAATTTTACCTTCTGAGATCCCCTTTTCCGCTTCCTGATAGCGATTCTGTCTGGTTAAGGAATCGATGGTTGTCGGAAGTAAATCCGCTCCGCCCTCCTCCTGAAGGTATTTAAGCATATCTATATGTTCATCGATCAAGGCAACTCCGGCCCGAGGTTGAGCTAGGGTTCGTCCTTCTGCCTTAGCTTTGGCTAACACTTGTGCAAATACTTTTTCTCTAGGCAGAGCCTTATGATAACTTACAGCTTCCTCAAAATTAATTCCTTCCCCAGTTGACCATTGCGTGAGAACCTTCTCTTGCTGGGCATGAAATTCAACCGCTTCGAGACGTTTATTGATCATGAGGAAAGGCCCTCCCCACTAAGAGTTTTAATCTTTCGGACCGCTCCCCGGGCTCGCTCTCTTACATTAATTGATTCTCCGTAATCTTCAGCCACTCTCAATAATTCATTCATTGCTAGGACATCACCCATTTCTCCAAGGGCTTGTACTGCCATTTCTCTTACTCCAACGACTGGATCTCGCAGCAGTGGGATTAAGGAGGAGACAGCCGACTTATTTCCTATCTGCCCCAAGGCTTCACACGCTCTGGCTCGGATTAAGCTGTCATTGTCACCCAAGCATTTCATAAGTAAATCAAAGGCCTGGGGAATGTTGGCGAACACCTTAATTAAGTATATATCGACCCGTCTGCTAACCTTTTGATAGACACTGTTTAAAACTTCTAAGGCTTGTTTCTGTTCTAATTCCTGCAATGTCCAATCAATTAATCGAATTAATACCGCCTCATTCTGATTAAGCAGAATTCCTTGAGCTAATTCAAGATCCTGAATTGAAACAGCCCTCTTCAACTGTTCTCCAAGTTTAGGCAGCAAAAAACCTGCAATGGTTTGAGCACTTTTTTCGCTCAGGGCTAGCTTTCCAGCTTTGTTCTTCTGAATATAATGGATTGAAATCAGTCCATCTATGACGCAGGAAAACAGATTAGCACGCATTCCAGCCGTTTCGCTCATGGCAGCGATTAATGATTCCTCATCCAATTTGCCCTCGTGAGTGTGAATTATCTCCAGTAAATTTACTAAATCCGGGACCAGCAATGGCATCCCCAGGTCCCAAATCACCTGTTCTAGGATTAAACGTTCTTTATATAAGGGTTCACCAACGACCCCAGTTTGAAATTGGTAAAGGAAACTAAGTTGTTCGAACCCAAATTCTCTCAACTCTGTGTTCCGCTGGCATTCTAGTAAACTAGCCCTCGAATTAACCATAAAAGCTTTGAGCTTTTTTAAGCGTAGGACGAGCAAATCTAAATAATCTAAAGGATAGCCCATCCTTTCTGCAATATTGGGCAAGGATTCCCCACCGATCCAAAGCCTAAAAATCCGCCGCCAGGGTTCCTTAGGATCCGTTATTTGCGGACGCTTGATGATACTTTGCGCAGGTAGGAGCAGATCTCTGGCTAAATCCACAACAACAGCGGAAGGATTAGCAAACTGATTCTTAAGTTTCCATTGAACAATCTCGGCAAAGGTGGAATTCGTCAGTAAGTCCGCATTATTGCAAAAACAATGCACAAGATCAGGTATAATTGTTTCATTGATATACTTAAGAGCCAGAGGACTTCTAGGCCCGCCCCACTCCTCTAATAAAACCGCAGCTAGGCTTTCCGCTAAGCTGGTTAAATCATTTTTAGTCCAACCCCAATTCATTAATTCCACCACTATTCATCACCTTCGTTTTGACAATGTTCACTTTCTTGTTTGGCCCCTGCTTTAGTTCCCATTTGCCAACCTATTTGCAGTGCCTTAATGTTTTGCTCGGCCGTCCCTCTTGGCGCCCTTTGCTGGACTGCCGCAAGAACATCTTCCATAGGAATTTTACCGCTCAATGAAGCGACCACTCCCAAAGCCACGACATTAGCACTTTGTTCAGAACCAAAGTGGGTGCGAGCTGCCATCGTAATAGGCAGAGAATAAAAATTCCTGCTCCGCGGCTTAACTTCTGTCACTTGGGAATTATCCACAATTAAGATGGCTTCGTTGTCTAGATGCAGCCCGTACTTCTTATAGGCCTCTTGACTAAGGGTGAGCACAAAGTCTGGTTTTTCAACTTTAGGGTAATTAATTGCTTCGTTCCCGATGATGACTTCAGCTCGACTGGCGCCTCCCCGGGCTTCGGGTCCATAGCTTTGACTCTGAGCAACATTTTGACCGGCATTAATTCCCGCCTCAGCTAACATGATTGCCGCTAAAATTAGGCCTTGCCCACCCGTTCCGGTTAACAGAAACTCTTGCTTAGCCATTAGCGACCCTCCCTTAATCTCTGTCTAAGTCTCTCATACTCATGAGTATATTCCGGTGCCTGTCGTTTGAAAATCTCACCAATCTGGAAGTCTTCTTCGCCGCCGGGCTGTTGTCCTGCTTTGAAGGCGTGCTCTTTTTGCCAAAGTAACATATCAGCAGGGGTTTTAAACTTATTGCGCCGACCATAGGAAACAGGACACTGGGAAATGGCTTCTACTATTGAAAAGCCAGAGTTGTTATAGGCATCCATCACTAATTTAGTGAGGAGTTGATTGTGGTAAGCTGTGGCTCTAGCCCCATAGGTGGCTCCCGCTGCTTTAGCCACCTCTAAAACCTGAAAGGGTCTTTCCAAGTTGCCAAAAGGAGAGGTCGTTCCCCGTTTTTCATGAGGGGTTAAGGGGGAAGTCTGACCACCTGTCATGCCATAAATACTATTGTTGATGACGATGGCTGTCAGATCAATATTTCGCCTTGCGGCATGAATTAAATGATTACCCCCAATAGCCGTCGAATCACCATCTCCCATGACGACGAAAACATCCAGCTCTGGGCGTGCCGCTTTAATTCCAGTAGCGAAGGGTAACGCTCTCCCATGGGTTGTATGGATAGTATTAAAGTCTAAGTAACCAGGCATCCGAGAAGAACAGCCAATCCCAGAAACAAAAATCACCTTATTTTGGTCAAGCTGTAAGGTCTTGATGGCTCGAATGATCGCTGCGGTAATGGTTCCTATACCGCAACCTGGGCACCAAATATGCGGTAGTGTCTCGGTTCGAAAATACTGTGCAATATCATTAAACATTATTATAGAACCTCCCGAATTCTGTCCAAAACTTCCTTGGGGGTTATTAACTCTCCGTCAATACGATTGAGACGTTCGACGGCTTTATAACCAAAGATTCGTTCGATTTCACCGACCAATTGACCGTTATTCATCTCTACAACTAAATACTTCCGATCTGCATGCTTCTCTAGCTGTTCTTGTGGAAAAGGCCATATGGTAATAGGTCGAAAAAGTCCAACCTTTATACCAAGGTTTCGAGCCATATGAACCCCTTCCATGGCTGAACGGGCGGTACATCCATAAGCAATAACGATCAATTCAGCATCATCAAGGTACAGTTCTTCGACTAATTGAATTCGGTCTAAATAAGGGTTTAATTTCTGAGTTAAACGTTGCATGAACTTTTTTGTCACTTCGGGGTTCCCAGTTGGTAAGCCCTTTTCATTATGAGTTAAGCCGGTTACATGGTAGCGGTAACCCTCGCCAAAGTTGGCCATAGCTGGGATCATACTTTCATTGTTTTCATAAGGAATATAATCCCCAGGGGGCAGAGTCGACCGTTTTCTGTCAACAATGGTTAATTCTTCGGGTAAAACAACTTTCTCACGTAAATGCCCAATCACTTCATCCATAAGTAAAATCACTGGGATCCGAAACTCTTCTGCCATGTTAAACGCCTTTACTGTAAGTTCATAACACTCTTGAACGGAGGATGGGGTTAAGGCAATAATCGGATGGTCTCCATGAGTACCCCACCTCGCTTGCATAACATCTGCTTGGGCGGGAGAGGTTGGCAGTCCAGTACTTGGCCCTCCTCTTTGTACATTGACCACGACACAGGGGACTTCTGTCGCAATGGCATACCCCAGATTCTCCTGCTTTAATGAAAATCCTGGCCCGCTGGTAGCTGTCAGGCTTTTAACCCCTGTCAAGGATGCCCCGATGATCGCTGCCATGCTTCCTATTTCATCTTCCATTTGGATAAAGGTGCCGCCAATCAAGGGTAATCTTTCAGCCATTTTTTCTGCGATCTCCGTGGAGGGGGTAATTGGATATCCTGCGTAAAAAAGCACGCCTGCTGCCAGTGCCCCTTCGGCGACAGCTTCATTGCCTTGCATTAACCTAGCTTTATTCATTCTTTAGTCACCTCAATATTGATGGCAAAGTCTGGACAAAGCCGTTCACAAATCCTACAAGCAATGCACTGGTCCGGCTTAGCTACGTTTACCCTTCCTAATTCGTCACTTTCCAGTACTTTTTTTGGACAAAAAGCGATACAGATCCCACACTTTTTACACCATTCGTTCGTCACAATAACACGAGTATCATGAATTGCTGTAACCAATCTTTCTCCATCTCCCCTATAAATCCAAGTATGTGACTCGTACTATCTTTTTCGCCAAACTTCTTATTAATCCTTCTATCTCCGCGCAATATTTAGAAGATTATGCATTTTTTATAAATCGTGCTATCTTCTACGTCTACTATCCATCATAACGTGATGATTATAGACCTTTTCAGAAAGTTCTTCTTTAGACATTGGATTTCTATGGGGTAAGTCCAAACTACGAGGTTCGGAAAGCGAAATACCTTCCTTCCCTTTGGTAGTTTGATCAAAATAGCCTGAGTTCTTCAGGACATTACAGGCTGCTCTTAGTTTTCTGGGTAAAAAGTAAAACCCCTCAACCTTTAAAGGCTTTCCAGCACCAGGAAGGTTTTTGAAATCCCCCCTAGCTATAGCCTCCTGTATTCTACGTTCAGTGAGAATACTAAATATATCCCTCATGCTCCTCCCCCCCACGCAATTCAGATTATCGATTATGTGTATTTATGTATTATATGATGATCTGGCTGAGGTATTGTTAAAGAGGATCGTAATAAAGCAACAAAGACAACTAAAGCATAGACAAAAGAATGTCTATGCTTTAGTCGCCTCTTCTTAAAAACTGAACTATTTATTCTTGTGTTGCATATAGTTATGACATTTTTCTAAAAATGTAACAATACTTTTTTCCTCAATCAGTTTTTTATCAAGGGTCATATCTCCTCTTCCTAATCGATCACATAGTCCCAAAAGTGCCACCTCGTCGATGGAAACCTCAGCAGCCATTTTTCGGATATCTGCAAACGGTAAGCCCTTTGTAACAAAAAGTATCTGCATATGCCACCTTACCATTTTGGTAACTTGAAGACTGAATTCATCATCACTATTAACTTCCTTTAAAAATTTAGCTGCAAGCCGCTCTCCCATCTTGTCATGGTCATAGGAGGTTATTCTCCCTTTAGTTACCTTCGTTGCGGGTGCTTTACCTAAATCATGGAGCAAAGCGGACCACATAAGTACTTTTGGATTTTGGCTAAGGTGTTTCCTTTCTGCTGCATTATTAACAACTAACATAGTATGCTTCCAAACACTACCCTCAGGGTGATGTTTCGGAGACTGGGGAACGTTCATTAAGTCGCCTAATAATGTGTAAGGATAGCTTTCATTAAATAATCCTGTTTTACTTAACTCATTAAAGTAATCAGAAGGCTTTTCATCATTTAATAAATGTGCATCGAATTCATCAAACATTTGCATGCTACATTTTCTCCAATTTATTATTTTGTTTTATATACTTACCCAAGCTCTTGAATTTGATGCACTTTTCAGCTAATAGTTAAACACCTACTTCAAGTGAGTGTTCAACATACTGCATTTGGTTTGCTTACTTAGAAAAAAATTTTATCAACATCCTGCCAATCAACGGAATTTTAATGATAGTATGCCGTCTAATTACCTTCAAAAACCCTAACAACAACACATAGCCAACGACCGATAATAGAATTCCTATCAACAGGGTTAAGCCAGTTCCCAATTTAGGCGCACTATAACTGAGATAGATAAACAACATCCTTCCAAAGAATCCCATAACGATTCCAGCTGCTAAAATCTTAATGATATTCGGGATATCCAAAGTAAAACGGATTAATTTTACTACAGAAGAGTAATGTAAGATCGTTTCTAAAATGACGCCAATGCTAATAGCAATAATGACACCATTGATACCTAGTAAGGGATTTGAGGCCAATGGGTAAATAAGAGCAACCGTTAAACATCTGGCAATAATATTATTAATCATCCCTGTCTTAGCATATCCCATTCCGACTAAAACAGCCTGAAGTGGAGAATGGAGATAATTTAACAAGAAAAATGGTGCAATCAATTTGAGTAATGACGCGGCTGTCGGTGCGTGGTAAATAACTGTCATTAATTCATGAGCATACAAATACAGCAAAATAGTACTAGGTGCCCCGACAATCAGGGCAACCCCGATCGCTTGATTTAACCTGCGGTTGATTAAACGAAGATTGTTTTGAGCATTTGCTTCACTAATTGCCGGTACTAAAGTAGCTCCTAGAGATTGGTTGATAAAGCCTGGGAAAAAGAGCAATGGCATGACGAAACCTGTCAGCATACCATATTGTCTTGTAATCAGAGCAGAACTAACTCCAGCCAAAGCCAGACTTTTAGTAATCACAATCGGTTGCATAGCCCGAGAAATCGAAATCACAAAACCATTACCCGTCGTCGGTAATCCGGTCTGTAATAATTCGACCAGAACCTTCTTTCCTCGCATTGCTTGACTCCAACGAAGGCGAGAAACCCGAAATTTCCTATGGTGTGAGATCTTAAACATAAGGATAAAAAAGATCAAGGAACAAGCTTCTCCCACGACGCTGCTAAGTACAGCTCCCGCTGCAGCATATTCAATACCCAAAGGAATCAGCCGTTGTACCAAAACGTAGGTTAAACAAACTCGGACAATTTGTTCAAATACTTGCGCAAAGGCGATAGGATTCATGGTTTGCCTGCCGCGAAAATAACCTTTAAGCACCCCGGATACAGCTCCTATTGGAATGATCGGGATCATAGCCATGAACGAACTGTATGATCGCGGATCCGTCAGAAAGTAACGTGACAAAACCTTGCTGCCAAGAACTGATAGAAAAACTGCAAGGATACTTAAACTGCCCGTAATGGCTAAGGATACAATAAGTATCTTCTTAACCTTTTCCCCATTTCCTTGAGCATCTGCTTCCGCTACCAAGCGAGAAATAGCTACTGGCAGACCAATTGTCGTTAGTGTCATCATTAAGCCCATAAAGGGCATGACCATCTTTTTTAACCCAATCCCCTCGGGACCTAAAACTCTGGCTAATACAATTGAATTACTGAAGACCAGTATTTTCGTGATAAAAGCCGCTATCGTTAGAACAAAGGCCCCTTTGACTAAGCTTTGTTTCTTCATGTCCTGACCTTTCTTACACAACATTTGTTCTATGTCTATGTAAGCTCAGGGCATTTCAAACCATCTTCTGCAATTAAGAATTTACAATGTTAAAGCTCGTCACTTGGACGAGCCTTGACATTGTGTCTCTTTTTTATTTTAAGTAGAATTGCGCCTATTAGGGGAATTAATGACTTTATCAATAAATACGTTTACCAACTCCGGGTCGAACTGAGTCCCTGCATTTTTCTTTAGTTCTTCGATAGCCACCTCATCCGATAAAGCGCCACGATAGCTTCTTGAGCTCGTCATGGCATCATAAGCATCTGCAATGGCAATAATTCTGGGTTGAAGGGGTATCTCCTCCCCTTTTAAGCCCTTCGGATAGCCTGAGCCATCCAATCGTTCATGATGAGCCAACACATATTCCGCGATTTCTGACATACCATTGGCCGTGCTCAAAATACGATACCCTATTTCCGGATGACGTTTAATTTCTTCCCACTCGTCATTTGTTAATTTTTCCGGCTTATTAAGTATATTTTCGTCTATCGCTATTTTGCCAATATCATGTAGTAAGCCCGCACTTTTTAGTTCTTTAACTTCTCCTTCTCGTAAACCAAGGGCCTCTCCCATTCTTAGACAGAGTTCCGAAACTCGATATGAGTGCTGTTCTTCTCGGCGGTTCTTTTCGTGAAGGGTTCTGATAATCGTCTCTATGGTTTTTCCACGTATACTTGGGCCTTCAAAAAGTTTCTTTTTATACATACAATCTTCTGCTTTTTTAAAAAGCTCAAGGATATTCTTTTCTTCGAAACGCTTGATTTCATATCCAAAAGAAATCGAGATTTCAATTGAACCTACTCTTTTCTGGAGAGCTAAGGAGGTGATTCGTTTGAGAATTTGCTCAGTTTCCTCAGTGTCTGTTTTGGGTAACAGAATAACGAATTCATCTCCTCCAAGGCGTGCGATAACATCATCTTTTCTGCAACCTGTGCATAGCACTTCTGCGACGGTTTTTAGGAGTTCATCACCAGTCCCATGACCAAAGCTATCATTGATCAGCTTAAGCCCATTTACATCCCCCATTACGAGAGTTAATGGATAATTCTTTGGAACATCGAGTCGCTTCAATTCCCGTTCAAAGAAACGCCGATTATAAAGACCAGTTAGTTGGTCGTGGAAACTTAAATAAATAATTTTCTCTTCAGCACGTTTTCGATCTGTGATATCCTGAATCATCCCAATTAAACGAAGGGCATTATCTTGGTGGTCGAACTCAACTTTCCCAAGTTCATGTAGCCAGCGTACCTCCCCATCATGAACACGAATAATCTTATACTCAAAATCAAAGCGTTGCTTTGATTTTTTAATTCCTGCAAAATAGCTCGTCAGTTTGTCCCGCCAATCTGGGTGAACAATTTCCAGCCAGCCTTCCCTTGTACGCGGGTAGGTTTCATCAATCCCTAGCACCTCATAAAGTTCTTGCGTACACTTCCATTCTCGCGTATTGAGGTCCGTAACATAGCTTCCCAAACGTGCTACTCGTTGTGATTCACGTAATAAATCATTCTGCTCTTCCAATACGGAATTAAGCTCATCTAACTGACTGGTTCGGATTCTGACTTTTTCTTCAAGACCTTCATTTAGATGTCTGATTTCTTCTTCAACTTTTTCACGTTTGCTGATCTGTTCCTCAAGCATCGCATTGCTTTCTTCAAGCTCACTATTGAGATCCTCTAGCTGGACTGTTCTTTCTATAACTCTGTTTTCGAGTTCTGTATTTAAGGTTCTAATCTCTGTTTCAATTCGTTCTCTAGATTTGAGAGCCTTATATAACTCACTCGTTCTTTGTTTAACCATTCGCTGAAGTGTTCGATTCCAGATAAATAACAACATTGCCAGCAGAAAAACCACTGCTCCAGTAATGATTATCCCTCTGAATAGGGGAAGTTCATGGATTGGCATACTCTTCGACCCAAACCATTGGTTATCAATAACCTGATAGTCACTCTTATTAATCTTCGCAAATCCATCATTAAGTGTCTCTAAAAGCTCTGTATCACCTTTTTTAACAGCTCTGAAAAATTGGCTAGTGTATACAGATGAATTCGTATAATTAAATTCTTCATGCATTCCCATTTTGTAAAGGTAATATAGTGCTGGTGGTTTTCCCATTACAAATAATACGAGTTTATTATCTTTGGCTGCTTGAATGATCGCTTCGGCTGTTTCATATTCTTCAATGTCTGTAATCCCATTTTCTTCAAGAACACTGATGCAGCTATCTCCTTTTTTCGCCGCAACCTTAAATCCCCTTAAAGAATTGACATCGGTAATCCCCGAAATATTTTTGTGGAAGAATATTGGCACTTCTATAGAGGCATAGGGCTCTGCATAATCCAATAACTCTGTTCTTTCCTCACGAAAGGAGATCGTATCGATGACATCGAACTCTCCTTGTATCATACTTTTATAAGCTCGATTCCAAGTCATCCCTGTTATATTCACTTTTATTCCCGTCATTCGCTCGAAATATTTCCATTGGTCCAGAGTGATACCTTGCAAGTCCCCCTGACTATTTCGAAATGAGTATGGGGGGTAATTGTCATCCATAACAACGCTGATTGTTTTTATCTCAGAGGTAGCGACAGCCTGTACATGAGCAGTAAAAATAAGCGCCAATGCCAAACTTAGGATCACGAAAAAGTTATAGTTCCATCTCAAATTTTTCATGCAAACCTAACCTCCCCTACCGATCATACAATCCTGTAGCATTATGCCTGCCTATTCTACTCAATCGCCGCACTCCTCTTTTAACTAAGATTTTATTGGGTTTTGGATTTTCCTCATCTTTCAAAAAACGACATAATAAACTCTGTTTCATTATTATTCTTTACAAATTTTGAAATTCCTCCCTCATGAAGGAATAAAAATGAATTCTCATCCAGTATTAATATTTATTACTGATCGTGTTTCAGTAGGTATCCAACCAGTTATTATTCAATTCATTTAGCAAGCTAAAAAACTTCTCTTCTTCTTCGAAATGCGGGAAATGCGCAGACTCCTTAAAAACAACAAATTCTTTCCTGGGTGCGTTGATCGACGTCAGATACCTACCGGCATTCTTAACTGGCGTTAGGTAATCATATTTTCCAGAAACAAAGTAGCAGGGGATCTTAAGTTCAGGCACTTCCTCAGGCAAATTGCTTTGCTTTATTTCCTTCCATAACCTGTTATCAGAAACAATTAACCCCGCAGCATAGCGTATAGCATCAAGTAAATTGTATTCAGGATTAAACAATATTCCGATTACCAAATCCTCTTTTTCATTAATAAGCCGTGCTGCACCACCATATTTCCAGACAAAATTCCTTGGAAATGGCTCTCTACGATTTAATATACTTTCCCTACAAGCCTCAATGGCGTTTGCATCCAATAAATTTTTTTGAGTTTCAGCTTGCAATAGACAGTATTCTAAGGCTTCTAATTCCCCTGCCCAAAAATCTCCCACTTGTCCAATTCCAATATACCCTATATATTTTTCTGGTGCTTGATAAGCGGCCTTGATACCAATGAATGACCCAAATGAATGTCCCACTAAAATAATCTTGTCGGTTTCTAACTCACTTCTTATATAATCGGTAAGATCTAAAAGATCTTCGACCAGAAGACTAATTGTTAATTTCGAGTAATCCTCCGAGAAGTGATAGGATTTTCCTGCACCTCTTTGATCATATTGGACTATCGTAAAATTCTGTTCCAATAAATCTTGATATTTTCTAACATAGGAAATTTCCGGACAACCTGGACCTCCATGTACAAATATAACAACAGGATTTTTGTAGTCATTCCCTCTAATCATAACCTCTTGTTGGCTGCCGTTTATCTCAACTTGTTTTAAAATACTAATGCTATTCTCATAACCAATTATGGATGGCGTCCACGTAGGGAAAAACAACCCTATCATTACAATGGCCACTATCATACTCACAATTCTTAGGGCGAATATTCTTTTCATATTAAACCATCAGTCATGTCTACTAACACTCTCCTCTGATTTGTAAATCCTTTTCCAACACTCAGCAAGATTACTGCTTTGTAAGAGGGACCCTAGGCGTTAGCCATAGTCGCTTGATGCTTCCAAAAAAAGCATAAACAAACGTTGCATAGTCTCTTATACTATAAAAAACCGCACCTTACGGTACGGTTCAATAATTCTAATGGAGCGGGTGATGAGAATCGAACTCACGTAGCTAGCTTGGAAGGCTAGTGCTCTACCATTGAGCTACACCCGCACAATCGTGGCTTGAGGTTCGATATTCGAGGATCGATTCAGTCGTCCTCAAAAGGAACACTCTACCTACTATAATATACATATGTTCGTGCATTGACCTCGAAGTTCTGTATTTGGTCGAACTTCGAACCACAAACATCAAATATCGAAAATGGTAGCAGGGG
>DOPM01000014.1 GCA_003513495.1 Desulfosporosinus sp. | reverse complement strand
CAATCTGCCGATCATAAGTCACTTCAAGCTGCGTAGACATACTCACCGATCCTTTCCTTCAATACCTCTATTCCCTTATTTAAAGCAGCGACAGTAGATAATACAGGAATCCCGAGCTCAGCTTCCAACTTCTTAAGATCAATTTTAAGTCCCAAGCTTTCTGCCTCATCCATAATGTTTAAAACCAAAATAACCGGTACATCTCCCTCAATCATTTGGAGGGTTAAGGGCAGCATTCTCTGGAGATTCTTCGCATCGACAACATGAACCACAGCCTTAGGACTCTCTCGAAGTAATAGGTCTCGGGTCACTTTCTCCTCCTCTGTAATACATAATAAGGAGTACATTCCTGGTGTATCGATAATCTCATATTCCTTGGTGCCGATTTTTCCTTTTCCACGCGATACTTCAACCGTGGTTCCGGGATAATTAGAAACGGTAACATAGGCTCCGGTTAGAATGTTGAACAAAACACTTTTCCCGACATTTGGACTCCCGACTAAGGCAATTTTTTCTAATCCTTGAGTCGCTTGATTCACTTCACCATGACAATTTCCTGTACCTAATAGAGTCGTTGATATCTTTTTATACCAAGGTTGTTTGGTATTGCAGCATTCCATTAGAACCTCACTCCTTTTTTGATAATGATTATCATTTATATTAAGTTAATATTACTGAACTTATATTACAGAAATGTCACAGGTTTTTAACGTTTTTGTGATATAAACCCTAACAAAAAAAGAGCATCCTTTTACAGATACTCTGATTATAGAGTTGTTATTTTTGCCTATGTCATGGATCTTACATTTATTGTTAAATAGTCTTTGTTGATTACTAAGCTTCTTCAGTTAATGGCAAGTACACGGTGAAAACGGCTCCATGGCCGGGTTCACTTTCCGCTGATACTTTTCCGCCGTGCATTTCAATAATTTTTTTAACAATAGAAAGTCCTAAGCCCGTTCCGGTTCCACGCCTCGATCTGGATTTATCGACCTTATAAAATCTTTCCCAAATATTTTCAAGCTCTTCCCGAGGAATGCCGTGGCCAGAATTTTCCACGGATATAAACGTACAATTGTACTCCATACCCAACTCTACACGAACTGCACCACCTACTTCCGAATGTTTAATGGCATTATCCAATAAATTGGTAAGAACCTGTTTGAGGCGATCTATGTTTCCCCAAATGGTAATCGTTTGTTCTGGCACAGAGAGCGTAAGATTAATTTCTTTAGAATTTGCCATATTTCTTAAACGCTCAACGGTGATTTGAGCGAGTTTATTCATAACCACATATTCCATTTCATCAAAGGTTTTGGCAGCTTCCATTCCCTTTAAGTCGAGTAAATCATCCACCAGGCGCCTGAGACGCTCGGATTCGTCAATAATGTTGCTTAGATAGAGTTTCTCCTGTTCCTTCGACTTGACTAGCCCGTCTAACACTGCCTCGGAAAAGCCTTGGATCACCGTTAAGGGAGTGCGTAATTCATGTGAGACATCGGAAAGTAATTCCTGCCTTAGGTGATCAAGTCTTTCGATAGCCTCAATTTTCTCTTCAAGCTCTGTAGACATACGATTGAATGACCTGGCGAGCCGCCCAACTTCATCTTCAGAAGTAACCGGAATTTGCCTACCAAATTCGCCTTCGGTAATTTGGCGCGCTGTTTCTTCCATTCTAGCAAGAGGACGAATCATCTTTCGAGATACAAATATACTTAATATAGTAGCTAAAACAATCCCTATCAAAGCTCCTATTAGTGTAATTCCCAAAATACTATTAACATGTTGCTTCATGGCATCAATTGGACTAAAGATTACTACCAAACCAATAACCCTGGTATCTTTTTTTAAAGGAACCGCTACAAGAAACTGCTCTTCATGGACCTCATCAATCTTTCCCGCAAACACAACATTTTTACCAGCGAGAATTTGCTCTTTAAATCCTGGCTCTAAAAGCAATTTTCTAGGTGATTGATCTTGAGATGTTTGACCGTACAAAGTGTTTCCATCGATATCCATAATGGCAGTTTTAGCACTTAAAACTTTAGTCAAAATATCTAATCTATCGTTAATTACCGATTTCTGAGTGATTTCATATTTGTTAAACATTATTACGATTTCTTCTGCCTCATTAATAAAAAAACGTGCTTGCTGATTATAAACCATGGAAGTAATCTGCTTGGCCTGTATTCCAACGGAAAACAGATAAACAGCAAGGACGATTAGTACAATTGCTAACCAAAGCTTACTTACTAAGCTATTTCTTAATGACCACTTAATTCGAATTTGTAACCCACCCCTCTAACGGTCTGAATAAAGTCACTGTGTCCCACCTGGCTTTCAAGCTTAGACCTTAAACGATTGATGTGGGTATCAACAGTACGGGAATCCCCGCAGTAATCGTATCCCCAGACCATGTTGAGTAACTGATCTCGACTATAGATTTGCCCCGGCCGTTTTGCTAAGCACTGCAACAGCTCAAATTCTTTAGACGTTAAGCTTATGTTTATTCCATCTACTTCGACTTCACGAGTAATCTGATTAACTTTAAGACCAGGGTAAGCAAGGATATGTTCCTTACTTTCTTCCCCTTCCAGCCTTCTTAAAACTGCCTTGACTCGGGCACTGAGCTCACGTGGGCTAAACGGTTTTACGACGTAATCATCAGCCCCTAAATCAAACCCTAACACTCGATCATTTTCTTCTCCCTTGGCTGTTAGCATGATAATAGGAATATTGGTTTCCTTTCTTAATATCTTGCAGACCGTCCAGCCATCTAATCCAGGCATCATCAGATCGAGGATGACGATATCCGGATTATCGTTCCGAACCATCTCCAACGCTTTGTTTCCATCCTCTGCCTGGCAGACATCAAAACCTTCTGCTTCAAGAAAGAGGCACACAATTTCCCTAATTCGGTCGTCATCGTCAGCTATTAAAACCTTATTGTTCAATGTTGCTCCTCCTAAAGTTATTGACAACACCAATTCCTAATTACATTACTCAAGCTATTATCTTGAGGACTACTATACCAATAGTAGTCAGGCTGATAGTTTGGATTTCTTGGACTGTACAATGATCCGCTGATATCAGGGTTAGCTGATGTAGCATCAGGTATACCTTTATTTGGAATAGCTGTAGAAGATGGAATAGGTTGGGCTTGTATTGGGCTAGCATTTATATTTTGTTGCCAAGGACGGGGTTCCGCAAATGCTTTTGTTAGAAAAAGACCTGCTACAAATAATGTGATAATAGTAAATATCATTAATGCCTTCTTCCTCATTATAGCCCCCCCATTATCTCAATCAATAACTATATTATATCTTAGTCGGATTACATTAAGTTAACGGATTTTTAACATTTTTGTTAAACTTCACTATTCGAATAGAACCAGAACTAATTGATAACCTCCTACTTCGGTGCTGGAGATTACAATTTGTCTTTTATTAATTCCACTTCATCAGGGGGAGTTTTTACAAGCCCTTCGTTATGGAACACATGTTTTTTAAATGAAGGCGGCGGCAACAGTATCTCTACCCGAACCCCTCGATCACTCCGATTAGTAATAGAAATCTTCCCCCCGTGTTGATCAAGGATACGGTGCACTACAGATAATCCTAATCCTGCCCCTTTCTCTTTCATCGTAAAAAAAGGATCATATATATAGGGGAGGGCGTCTGACGAAATCCCAGGCCCCTCATCACTGATGGCGAAACCTATAAAGTCAGCCTGTTGAACCTCCTCTAATAGAATTACTCCGCCTTCCCTCTGAGCATCGATAGCATTAATTAGAATGTTTATAATAACTTGCTTAATCTGGTCCGGGTCCACTTCAACCACTTGCTCTTCACAAAGATTTCGCACTTGTTCTAACTCAATATGGTTTTGCCTGAGGGCAGGTTGAATCAAGGTGACTCCTTCATCCAAGAGTTTTCCCAAAGCAATCCTTTCGCGTACCGGTTCCTTTGGCCGAGCAAAGCTCAAGAACTCACTCACTAAGCGATTCAACCGTTCACACTCTTCTAGCAGTACCCTACAGTATTCTGTAACGACTCCATCGTCGCATTTTTCCTGAGTCAGCATTTGGATGCTTACTTTCATAATCCCCAAGGGATTGCGTATTTCGTGAGCCAAACCAGCACTCATATGACCTAGAGCTGTTAATCGTTCCGTTTGCCTTATCTCACTCTCTAATCGTTCGCGTTCTTGACCTTCTCGCTTTATCTTTTCCACTAATTCTTTTTGAACTGTTAAGGCCATTTGGTATTTGCGTTTGGCTTTTCGCTCTTCTTCAGTCAAGAAGCCGGTTAACCAACCAATGACGTTAATAAGGCCGACTTCTACCCACTGTGTATACATGCCCGATGGCGTCATTCCCGTGAAGTTTATCATGAAGGGCAGAATGAGGAGAGTTATAATCAAACCGGATACGATCCCCCCAATAGGTCCAAAACGCATAGCTGCATAAATCACGGGAAGATAATACCCAAATTGTAATAGGATATGGAAATTCATTTCGTAATGGTAATTCGTGTAGTGAATAGCAGTTAAAAATACCACGACAAGCCCTATCGAAATAAGATCAAAGTAGATTCGGGCACGACTTTTAGTAGTTTGTTCATGATCGAAATTCTCCAAAAGAAAACCACCGCCTCTATCTTATTCAGAAAAACTCTTGTTAACTCAAATCCCCCAATGGGGATCGATTCCGTATTTTTCTAAACGGTATAAAAAGGCATGTCTGGAAAGCCCCAAACGTTTTGCCGCCTGACTTTGGTTCCCACCCGTTTGTTCCATGGCCTGCTGAAGGAAGGATTTCTCGATTTTTTCGAGGGAAACCCCTTCTGAAGGTAGTACAAATGGACAGGGGCCCTTCTCCTTGGTTGAGGGAGTCTTAATGACGGACAATCCATCTACCCCGATCACTGTTCCCGAGGAAATTATCACCATACGTTCAATGACATTTTCCAGTTCACGCACGTTTCCCGGCCAGCTATAGGCCATGAGTTGATTAAGAACTCCAGGACCAAGCTTCTTGCTATGCCCATAGTTTCTAAGTTTCTTTAAGAAATGTTCTGCAAGGTAGGGAATATCCTCCTGACGTTCCCTTAAAGGAGGAATCGAAATTGGAAAGACACTAAGACGATAATAAAGATCCTCCCGAAAACGTCCTTCCTGAGTCTCTCTAAGTAAATCCCGATTCGTCGCCGCAATAATCCGTACATCGACTTTGATAGTTTTCTCTCCCCCGACTCGTTCAAAGGTCCGCTCTTGAAGTACCCGTAACAGTTTGGCTTGGACGTTAAAGGACAATTCGCCGATCTCATCGAGAAAGAGAGTGCCCCCATCGGCTAATTCGAAACGACCCGTCTTTCGGGCATGGGCACCTGTAAACGCCCCCTTTTCGTGTCCAAACAGTTCACTTTCCAAGAGGGTCTCCGTCAAAGCGGCACAATTAACCCGGATAAAAGGTCCTTCGACGCGCGGACTTAAGGTATGTATCGCATTGGCTACCAATTCCTTTCCCGTACCCGATTCCCCTTGAATAAGTACTGTTGCTGGAGTGAGGGCGACTCGCTCCACTAAATGCTTAACCTTTTGCATTGCTTCACTGTTCCCAACCAGTTGCCAGCTGTTACTTTGGACCTCCCCTTTAAGATAATCCACTTGCTCACGTAGTCTTTCTACCTCAAAGGCTTTAGAGATCGTGATAAGCAATTCTTCAATATCGAAAGGTTTCATCAAATAGTCATGAGCCCCAGCCTTCATGGCCTCTATTGCCGAAGCTGTGCTCCCGTGCGCGGTCATCATGACAATCATTAAATCCGAATAATGCTCTTTAAGCTTTCTTAGCACACTTAACCCATCTAGCTTTGGCATCTTCAAGTCCACAAGGACAAGATCTGGGCGTTCCGCCAAGGCTTGATCTAAGGCGAGTTGCCCGTCCTCCGCTGTCTCCACATCATAGCCGGCTTTACTTAATGTCCGTTCCAAAACCCAACGCATATTCGCTTCATCATCCGCGATTAGAATCCTCCGCATGTCCATCCTCCTCAAAGTGTGGGATTTCCTACAACACAGTGTGGGAAATCCCACACTTTTTTTAATCTAAAACTATTATTCGTTTCATTTTGTAAAGGAGACTTTCAATTCTCTGATCAAAAATCCTTTATATATAAATTTTTCTCGAACGGATTAAGACCGATCTAAACTGGATTAATCCCTATGTACAGTAAGCAAGGAGCTTCATTATAAATTTATAGTTCTAACTTCGCGTCTCTTTTCTCTAAAATGGCACGGCTTTTGCATATGTCCTAATCGGAATAAAATTTAGGAGTGTGTTCATGAAAAAGAAATTATTATCCCTCATAGTCTTAACTCTAGTGTCCTTTATGATATTTGCCCTTCCAACGATGGCAGATACTAAACCGGCCGCACCCGATACCCATTCCGAGGCTGACATGAAAGATATGTCAGACCAGGAAATGTCCGGCCATTCAGAAGATGAAGGTGAACCGGAAGTAATCGTTGCTACGGAAGGCAAATTCCAAGTACGTGTACAGTCTGAACCTGAGAAACCGGCGCCAAAGAAGCCAGTAAATATCATGATTACCGTGAAAAATGAAGCTACAGGAGAACCTGTCCTCGATGCCTCCGTAAATGTTGATATGATGCTCATGGAGGCCAGTGCCCACGGCAGCATGGCCGGCATGGACAGTTCCTCCGCAACAACCCTTCAAGGACAAGCTAAACTCGATAACATGGAACCGGGAATGTACTCAGTCACCCTCACCCCAACCAAGCAGGGCGATTGGACCCAGGACATTTTTATCAGTTCTCCGACTCTCGGGGAAACCACCGTCACTGTACCACTTACCGTAACTAAGACTGGCCCGAACTGGATTCTCATTGGGAGTGTTGGCGGAGTCGTCGTATTGGCCGGCATATTTGCCCAAATTCTAAAACGTAAGCAAACTGCTTCAAAGGAGGTTAATAATGAGTCAACTATCAAAGCCTAAATCCTCTCAAAAAAGGAATTTTCTTAAGTTTAAACCTCTCAAATGGTTTTTGCAAAGTTCCCTGTATCCAAGTATCTTCCAATGGGCAGCCGTGCTTGTTTTCGCGGTCATCATGGTCCAAACTCTAGCCGGACCCACCAGCGCCCATGATAACTTCGGTACTGCCGCTACTTGGGTTCTTTGGTGGCCACTCTTACCTCTCTTCTTCTTCCTATTCGGCCGGTTCTGGTGTGCCGTTTGCCCTTTTGCCTGGGTGAGTGATTTGACACAGAAGGTTTTTGGGGCCAATCGTAAAGTTCCTAACTTCCTGAGGAAGTATGGACTATGGATCATTGATATCACCTTCATTTTTATCACTTGGGCCGACCACATTTGGGGGGTCGTTGAATCCCCCAGAGGATCTGGTACCCTCTTGCTACTCATCCTAGGTGGCGTCATGGTCACTGCAATGTTCTTTGAACGCCGTACTTGGTGCCGATATTTATGTTTCCTCGGTAGTTTGTCGGGTAACTATTCTCGCGCCGGTATGTTAGAATTACGTGCTGACAGAGAAATTTGTAAAACATGTACAACCCGGGATTGCTACAAAGGCAACAAAAAAACAGCGGGTTGTCCGATGTTTGAGTTTCCGATGGCTATGGAAAATAACGCCAACTGCAATCTATGTGGTAATTGCATCAAAAGCTGCCCCCATGATTCTATTCGACTAAGCCCTCGCAAACCAACTAGTGAATTTTGGTCTATGACTAGGGCACATTTCGAGGAGTCTTTCCTAGCCATCGTTATCGTCGGGATTGTCTTTGTCCAAAATATTACCATGTTGGATTTTTACCAGTCCTACCTTAAGTGGGCAGGACTGACATTGGGTCTTAGTAAGGATGTCGCCTTTACGATAATCTTTATAATCGCTATGACGACTCCGGTCTTGCTACTTTACGCGGCATCTGCAGTTTCCAAGCGTTATTCAGGTGAAACGATACGAAATGCCTTTGCGCGTTTTGGTTATGCAGTGATTCCACTTGACCTGGCTTCTCACATGGCCCACAACTTGTTCCATCTTCTGGCGGAAGGAAAGTCAATCTACTACACGTTCATGGGGTTATTCGGAGTGCATATCGAGGGCCCAACCGACTTCGTTTCTGACCCGACGATTCAAATAATGCAATACGTCCTGGTCATCGCCGGAACTCTCGGATCTCTTTACACGGCTTATAGGATTGCCAAAAAGAATTATGGAACCAAAAAAGCGCTATCCGTTGCTATGCCGTATCTAGTCGTCATCTCGATCTTCGGTGTACTAAACTTTTTAACCTTCGTGGTTAGAATGAGTATGCGGATGTAATAAAAGCCTTCAGGTGGAGCCTAAAACTCCACCTGAAAAATGGTTCCAGTACTAGAGTTCCTATTACTTTCACAGGGAGGAAATACCATTGAAGCATAATCATGTTGGCAAAAACCAGAAATTTACCCAACCCCCAAAAAGCAATACCCTACTTTTTACTATTGTCGGCATTCTAACCGTTGTAATTATGATAGGAACCTATTTCATAGTTGCTAACGGCAATAAACCTAGTGTCTCTGTCAATGCAGCTGCCGATATTGGACAAAAAATAAATTATAGTTCTGAAGTTAAACTACAACAAACAAAAGTCGAAAGTAAAGTTGAAAACGGACAGGCCATTGTGACAACTCTCAGTGCCGTTAAAGAGAATAAGTTTATCTGGACAGAATATAAAGCGAACGGTAAAAGAATACCTCTGACAGCCTTTATCCAACCTGATGGTAAAGTCATGGTAGCAGTCAGCTTCTGTGAACCCTGTAAGGGAGAAACCTTTCACATTATTGGCAATCAAATCGTTTGCAACGTTTGCGGAACCGTCTGGGATCTACAGACACTCCAAGGAATAAGTGGAGGTTGTCAAGCCTATCCCCCGGAAGCATTGACCTACTCTTTAAATGGGGATAATCTAGAAATTCCTCAATCAATCTTAGACGCATGGGCACCTAGAGTTTAATTCTCTAAAGGTTGGCCATTGTAACATAGTTAGCCAAACGCACTCGTTCTTACGAGTGCGTTCATTCTTACCAAGTTCAAAGTCGTTATAGTTCTTGCAATTTAGGAGGAATTAGCTATGTCTTTAATAAAGCTCTGTGAGGCCACCAAAACCTACAAAGGTGGGGACGGTGTTGTCGAGGCCCTTAAAAAGGTTAGTTTAGAGATAGTTGCCGGAGAATTCCTAGCTTTAATGGGACCTTCTGGTTCCGGTAAAAGCACCTTGCTCAGTATTCTTGGAGGGTTAAATCCGCCCACCTCTGGCAAACTAACAGTCGATAATATTGATGTTTATTCTCTAGAACCCGAACGGTTAGCCGATTTTCGGCATGATTACGTCGGCTTTGTCTTCCAACAATATCAATTGATCCCCTATCTTACGGCACTAGAAAACGTCATGCTCCCTCTGGCTATTACTTCTCGTCCGGGAAAAGAGCAACAAGAAATGGCTCACGCTGTCCTCGAAAAGGTCGGCTTAGGTTCCAAATCCCAACGTCTACCTAATCAATTATCTGGTGGAGAACAAAATCGAGTGGCAATAGCTCGGGCAATTGTTAATCAACCCTCCATTATGTTCGCTGACGAACCGACTGGAAGTCTGGACTCGAAAACAGCCACTGAACTATTGGAACTATTTCAAGTCCTTAACCAGGACGGTTTAACCATCATTATGGTAACTCATAACAAAGAAAACCTAGCTTGGGTTTCCCGAGCAGTCTATATTCGTGATGGAATTCTAGCCCCAACTCCTCAAGAGTCCTAAGGAGGAAACTAAATGCGTTTAACAGATATTGCGTTACAAAACTTACGCCGCCGTAAAATGCGCTCTGCCTTATTGGTAATCAGTGTTATTATTGGCGTGGCGGCAATTATCTTCCTCTATTCAACTACCCAAGCTATGAAAGAAGATGTCGCCAACAAACTTGATCAATACGGCTCCAATATCCTCATTCTTCCAGAGTCCGGGGAAGCCCTAACGTTTGGAGGTATAACCGTAGAGGCTCCGTCTCAGGTCAAAGAACTAGACATGTCCCTAATTCCACTGATGCAGACCATAAAAAATAAGGAAACCTTGGCTACTATAGCGCCTAAACTTTTAGTCAACACTAATATCAATGGTCAAGAAATCTTGTTGCTCGGAGTAGATTTCCAGCAAGAATTTAGATTAAAAAAGTGGTGGAAAATCGATGGTCTTTCGAAAAACCAACTACCGAGCGCGAACGAAGTTATCTTAGGGAGTGACGTTGCCCTCTCCCTAAATCTTACTCTTAATCAAAATGTATCGATCAAAGGACAAGACTTTAAAGTAACGGGAATCATCCAACCGACAGGTTCAGCGGAAAACGACCAGGCCGTATTTATAGATTTAGCTGTTCTTCAAACGCTGGCTAATCGCCCCAACGCTATAAGCTTGATAGAAACAGCGGCCTTATGTTATACCTGTCCGATCGAAGAAGTGACTCAACAGTTAAGCGACAAACTACCAGGCACCAAAGTGACAGCTCTAAAGTCTACGCTGGAATCTCGGGATACTACCGTCACTAAATTCAACTTATTTGCTAGAAGCGTATCCCTGATTCTCTTCCTAGCAAGCGGTTTAGTTATCACCATGACGATGAAATCCTCGGTTGAAGAACGGACCCGAGAAATTGGTATCTTACGGGCGATCGGTTTTCGAAAACGCCACATTATTCAGATTGTACTCACTGAAGCTGGCCTCTTAAGCCTATTAGGGGGGCTACTAGGATACCTTCTTGGGATGAGTGCAGCAGTTTACTTCGGATCGGCTATGGTTAAAGCTGAAGTTCTTATCCCCTGGCAATCAGATTTGCTGGTGTATGCCTTGAGCGCCTCTCTTCTAATCGGTCTTTTAGGAAGTCTTTATCCAGCTTGGAAGGCAGCGAGACTTGACCCGACTGAGTCTTTGCGCTACATGTGATCTCGGAGGATTTTAATATGGAGGGAAACATGACACTTACTGATATTGCAATTCAAAACCTACGTCGGCGAAAAGGAAAAACAACCTTTTTACTTCTGACCTTCGTATTAGTCATCGGCATCACTGTCGCGTTGAATACGCTGGCCAAAAGCATGCACGACGATTTACAGAAAAATTTAACCCAATATGGTGCCAATGTCGTCATTACTCCCAAATCTGAACATTTTACGCTTAGCTATGGCGGACTTTCTGTTCCCGGAGTTAACTTTGAGGTTAAGAATTTAAACTATGATAGTTTGGCTAAAATCAAGAATAGCCCTGATCTGATGATCAGCGGAATTGCCCCTAAAATTATTGGTTCTGTCAAGGGAGCTGATAAACGTTATCTTATCATAGGAGTCGATTTCCCTAACGAACTAAAAATGAAACCATGGTGGCAGATTAAAGGGTTACAGCCCGGTGACCAAGAAGTTATTATCGGCTCAAGTATCGCAAGCAAAGAAAATCTTGTGATTGGAAGTACTCTAGAACTTAATCATCAGATCTACCCGATTGTCGGGATTTTGGAAGAAACAGGCGGTTCTGAGGATAATGGAGTTTTTACTAATTTCAGTACCTCACGCGCCCTGACGGGCATAAACTCTTGGTCCATGATTGAACTTAATACGGCCCAACCGAATAAGACTGTGGCCTACTTGAGTGAACTATTACCAGAGGCCAAAGTCGCCGAAATATCTCAATTGGTTCAGGGAGCTAAAGAAAGTGTCGATCGCTTTTCAAACTTCTCCTTGATTACTTCTATATTTCTAGGAGTCATTGGTGTTTTAATCGTCTTTGTAACTACGTCTGGTAACATCAATGACCGGGTAGCGGAACTTGGTATCCTCCGTGCCATCGGTTTTCGACGTCGCCATATCTTTTCCATTCTAATTCGGGAAACTGTCTTTGTAAGTCTTTCAGGAGGAGTTCTTGGCTATCTTTTAGGGGAACTTACCCCCATTCTACTAGGCCCATTCGTTTTCCAAAAAACCGTTAGTTTTCAATTCAACCCCTTTGTAGGCTTGACTGTTATAAGCGCCTCACTCTTAATCGGTATTGGTTCAATTTTTCTGACTAGGCGTGCTATTACTCTCGACCCTTTAGAAGCACTTTCTTATATCTAGGGGTTTAACCCTAATTGCAGGATGTCTTTATTTAATACTATAATGGTTATGCTTAGATTCAGAGACCACTTTCGAATTTAACGTACCAATTAGTTACTAGTTTTGGAATTGGAAGGAGTCTATTTATTTATGAGAATTTTACTAGTTGATGATGAGAAAAAAATTACGACCGTACTCAAAGCCTACCTTCAACAGGAAGGATTTCAAGTAAGTACGGCTATCAATGGACTAATCGCTTTAACCATGTTTAAAGAAAACCCTTTTGACCTACTCATCCTTGATTTAATGCTTCCAGGCATGTCTGGAACCGAGATTTGCCGCGAGATTCGCAAAATATCCTCCGTACCCATTATCATGCTCACCGCCAAAGTAGAAGAGGAAGACCGCATCGAAGGATTAAGTATTGGCGCAGATGATTACATTACAAAACCATTTAGCCCTCGTGAAGTGGTCGCCCGTGTCCGAGCTGTATTACGTCGAGTTAATAATGAAACTACCCCCCTTGCCGACGTGATCTCCTATGATAATGGCCTCACCATTGACAATATTCAGTATGAAATTAGGCTGCACGATCAGGAAATCTCATTAACTCCTACCGAATTTAAGATTCTCGGTGCCTTAGCTAAACACCCTGGACGGGTGTTATCACGAGGGCAGTTGGTAGAGATTGTTCAAGGGCACAACTTTGACGGAGATGACCGTGTGATTGATGCCCATATTAAGAAGATTCGTCAAAAGATCGAAACGACTCCCAGCAACCCCCACATTATTTTGACGGTTTACGGTATGGGTTACAAGTTTAACCCGAATGCGGTGGAATAACATGCGCACTAAGTTATTTCTTTCTACCCTGATCATTGCGCTTATTACCTTAACCTTCAGCATGCTTTCCGTAAACTTTGTCTTTAAACAACAGTTTAGTGATTACTTAACTCAGGTAAATGAAAGGACCTTGGAACAGTTACCCTCTCGTCTGAGTGAACTATACCAGGTCAAAGGGACTTGGGACCCTGTTGCTCTGAGCGAATTAAGCCATTCTCTCCCGTTTGGTACAGTTGTTACGTTGACTGATCCATCCGGTAAACTTATCGGCACGTTAGATAACCCCATGGAAAATATGATGCATGGACAAGGCGGAATGGGCATGAATATGGGCATGACTTCCTACACCACGACAAGTTGGAAAACCAAAACTTTCACGGTGACAGGACCCCTAGGGACTTTAGCCACTGCGGAAGTTCGCTACCCGGCAACGGCACAAATTCTTAACCCCCAAGATATCCGCTTCCAATCCGCCGTCTTTCGTTCTTTACTTTTCGCTGGAGGATTAGCCCTTCTATTTGGGATTATTCTAAGTTTCTTTACAAGCCGTCAACTTGTCGCTCCGCTCAGACGATTAACCCAAGCGGCCCATCGTATTGGTCATGGACACCTCGACGAACGTGTATCCATTAGTTCTAAAGACGAGGTGGGTCAACTTGCCAACGCTTTTAACGTGATGGCTGATAATTTGGATCGACAAGAAACTCTCCGCAAACAATTTACGGCCGATATCGCCCACGAACTACGCACTCCCTTGACCTCGATCAAAAGCTATATTGAAGCTTTTCAAGACGGCGTCCTTCCTGCAGATCAAGAAAACCTCTCTTCTATTCATGAGGAAATAGACCGTCTAGTTGACTTGTCCAGTGATCTAAAGGACTTAAATGTGGCTGAAATCGGTGGATTACATTTAAACCTTGAGCCTGTGGACATAAAGTACCTTCTTGAAAAAATTATTCGCAACCTATATCCCCTTATGCAGGAAAAAGAATTAACTCTGGATTGGAATGCACCAGAAGAGTCCGTGACTACATCCGGGGACGGACACCTTCTGACCAGACTCTTCTTTAATCTAATACACAATGCCTATCGTTACTCAGACCCTGGCGGTCAGGTTACCGTCGAACTTACTCAAACATCGAATTCTGCTAATATCAAGATCAAGAACACTGGAATGGGGATTTCTGAAGACGATCTCCCTTTGATATTCGAACGATTTTACCGTGCCGATAAATCCCGGACTCGTGAGACGGGTGGAACCGGAATTGGTCTAGCGCTAGTCCGCCAGGTTACGGACCTTCATCAAGGCACAATAACCGTACAAAGTAAAGTTGGGCATGAGACTGAATTTAAAGTTCAACTTCCTAAAGAAATAGAAGTAGCTGAGAATTAGATCCTCGGCCACTTCAAAATAATAGTTTCTATCGTCCACAGTACCCATTCATGAATTCTTTCATAATCTCAACATTCCCTTCTTGTATTGCTTCTGCATCTCCTGCGAATTATGAAGGTTTTGCATTCCGTTCGAATTCTCTAGCTCTTGGTATGGCTTCAGTAGGGTCCCTTTAGTACACTTAATCTATTAAACAAAAGATAGAAGGATATTCGGCACAGGAGCTCTAACCTGGGCCGCATTATCCTTCTATCTTTTGTTTTTCATATTCTATTTATCTCATTGATACAGAATCCATCATACCTGAACTTAAAGTCTTCACTACCTTTGTCTACATTCTTTCAGTCTCTAACTGGTAGTTAAACGTCTGTACTTATAAAGTTGGGTTATAAATCACTTTGTCCCTAAAATTGACCCATCATTTGGTTCATACCCGTTGCATTTTGGCCATTCATCATTTGATTCATGGCCTCTAAGTTTTGACCTTGCATCATTTGACTCATCGCTTGACCGTTCTCTTGCATGAACTGGTTCATTTGATTAAGGGTTTCTTCCCCAAGAAGAGCTTTCACTTCAGTATTAGAGTTCATTGCTTCTTGCATCTTTGCAATATCACCAGTTTGCATAGCTTCCTGCATAGCTTCCGAATTGTGCATGTTCTGCATTGCGCTTGAATTCATGATTTCTTGGTGCTGACTTGAGGCCATAAAAGATCGCATTTGACCAAACAAGTTTTGTCCTTCGTCATTCGATGTTACTGCGAACGCTGGTATCGCAATGAGCCCGGTTGCAAGGACTGCCCCCCCTAAAATCGCTGTTACTTTTTTACTGATAAACTTTTTCATGTATTTGTCCTCCTTTAAATTCGATTTTATTTTGGTAAGCTTTAACTTCCATGCTTAAAGTATAGATTAGAGATTCGATTTTCTCATGAAAGAGTTATGAATTTATCATGAATATACAAGGGAACTTCTTTCCCAACTTTTCGCTTGTCTTTATATAAAAAAAGCAATAGGTCAATTATAGTAATGGCCTATTGCACAAACATTCTAGATTAAGAAGAGCTTAAAATTTGAGTCCAATATTTAGGTTCCCTTTGTCATACTCTAATATCAATTATATTTCCTTCACTTACTTTAAGTAATTCGCTTGATAGCTTGGGTTGTTGTTGTTCAGATGCAAGTTCATCAATTTTTTTAACTTTATTAATCTGCGAATTCTCATGCATCCCTTTCATCCCACAATTTCTAGGCATACTGCTAGCACCTGACATTCGGCTGAATCCCATCATAAAAACTTCGTCTCCTTTCTACGCGTTTATGAATAACGAACTCATGTAGTAACCAAAAGTCAAACACTCAATCTTTTAGACAATCCAACTGGGACGAATTCTCCGACAACGCTATTTGTTCCACCGTTTACTTATTACGCGTTCCTTAAGACAAATAAGTATAAAATAAAAGGAGCCGACTTTTCGTGAATGTCCTCAGACATTATAAAGCGACAGCTCCTCTCGTACATAATAACGTTTATTTTAAACCCAGGACTTCCTTAGCGATGGGTTCTAGGGCTGGGTCTTTTAACATAGCTTCAAAAGTTGCTTTCATTTTAGGATCAGACATGACCTCTACCATAGGCTTAAACATTGACGGATTAGTCATTATACTCACCATGCTATCTTTATTTTCGCTACTTCCCATTATACTTATCATATTTTTTTGAACATCGCTATTTTTCATCATTTCCATCATAACAGGCACCATTTGTGAAGACCCCATTACTTTAACCATGGACTGGCGAGCATCAGGTGAGCTTAAAACATCCATCATAGCCGTGGGATTGCTGGTCATATATTGGGTCATGTTGCTAGTGTTCATCATGTCTTTTGTTTGGCTACCGCAACCAGCTAGACCTAATATGGCAATAGAAGTTAGACCTACAAACACTATCGATTTAATTTTCTTATTCACAAATACCATCTCCTACTCTTAAATCACGTTAAATAAGTCCGTTACTAAAAGAATTAAGTACTTACCCTGGGATATTGGCTTTAATTGGTTTTGACGACTTCAAACAATAATAGAATGGAATTAAAAGTCACAAAAGGAAGAAATATCTTCCAGTTCTAAAATTAGGAAATCCCAATAATCTATGTATTCCCGATAAGCGAACACCTCCTATACTAGGGATTTATCGTGTAACCAGAGTATCAAGTAACTGGCATCCGTCCCTAAGCTTCCTGAATTAGCGCATGTTTCGAAACAATTCATTAGTTCGTTTCGTTTTCTTGGCTTGATAATACCAATGGTTCCACATAAAGCCAGTATAAGTCTAAATTGTGAATAACCTATGAATTTGTTATAAAAAGATGAAATTAAGAGCTATTTGATTCAATATAAAACTTTATCATACGAAAATTCATAATTATTTCACAGTAAATTCACAAAAATTCGCTACAGTAAGATGATATCCATGTTGAAAGAGGAAGGAGAAATCCAAAGAAAGTTCTAACCACCGGAAAGTTGTATTGATAAAATTGCAGGATATTCGCCTATAGCGCAGAATAATGTAGTATTTAGGGGAAAGAGGAATAAAAATACAAGGGAGTGAATCACGTTTGAAATTAAAAAATAAAGGCTTAGGCTTCCAGGTCACAGTCCTGATGCTATGTATTGCTTTGGCAGCAGGGGCAGTCGGAATGATCGGAATTTACGGCATGTATCAGATGAACGATATGTCAAATATGGTATATCAACAAGATGTAGTTCCGATGAACGAACTTTCGGAATTACGATTCGATGCCCAGACCTATCGTTCGGATGTTGTATTAGCGGTAAGTGCGCGAACTCCTGAAGAACGGCAAAAGTATTTAACTAAGATTGAACAGAAAAGAAACGATATCGAAGAACATATTAATAATTACGATGATATTATCAAATCGGCTAAAGAGACCGATTCCTTGAAGCAATTTAAAGAAGCATGGAATGATTATGTTTCGGCATCCGAAGTTACCATTCAAGCCGCTGCCGAAGGCCGTATTGACGATGCTAAAGCCAATATGTATGGAGTCGCTGCAACCAAACACCAGTTAGCTGGGGATACCCTGCAAAAGATAGTGGATTCTAAAATGGATGAAGTAAACATGCACAGTACGATGACCACGAATGATATCTTCAAGAAGGCCTCATTCATTTCAATTATTCTTGTTGTGATTGATGTCTTTGTAAGCATCATTATTGGCTGGTTTTTGAGCCGAGCGCTCAGTAAGATGATGCGTAGTTTTGTGCTCAATGCCAATGAAATAGCCGCAGGGGATATTAGTCCTAAGAAGAAGGCCCCTTGGAAAGCCTGGAACCGAGAAGGTGCAGAACTTCTTAAGGCTTTTGGCGATATGGGAATTTCCTTAAGAGATACCATTACTAACGTTGTCGACATGTCAGGGCGATTGGAGCGGACTGCTCAGGAAATGCGTATGGGTGCAGAGCAATCTGCTCAAGCAGCTGAACAGGTGGCCTCTTCAGCAACTGAAATTGCTACTGATGCTGAAATTCAGGTCAGGGAAATGACGGAAAATCATCAACGCTTGAACTATGTTATTGACCAGTTAAATCAAACGGAGCAGCATGCCGAAAAGGTAAACCTTGCCTCCAATCGTTCCGCTGAACTATCAAACAACGGCAACATCGCCCTTGGAAGAGTAGTTCTTCAGATGGATGATATTGAAAGCCAAGTCCAAAGTTTAAGCCAAGTAATCGGAGAGGTCGATGAGAAATCCCAGGAAATCGCCAAGACCGTCAACATTATCGAAACTATTGCACAACAAACGAATCTCTTGGCGTTAAATGCAGCCATTGAGGCCGCACGAGCTGGAGAAAACGGTCGTGGATTTGCTGTTGTCGCTGAAGAAGTACGGAAGCTTGCCGAACAAGTTCAAACAAGCTTAGTCGATATCTCTCAGAGAGTTCAAGAAATGCAGCAGGTTTCTCAAAGTGCTCATCAAGGAATGAAAACGAGTATGGATAGTGTCCACCAGGGTAGCACATATTTAAAAGAGATTTCCGAGCAATTTTCCGTAATACTCAAGGCCGTCGAAGAAAGTGCTCAACTAGCGCAGGACATTGAAACTACCGTACAGAAAGTTCAACAGGATGGAGAACAAATTAAAATTGGTATGCAAAATGTTGTTGATCAAGCAGAATCGACTTCAGCCGGTACACAAAAAACAGCGGCTGCGGCAGAACAGCAAAATGCTTCTGTCGAAGAATTATTCGCCTCAGCAGAAAGCTTAAATGAATTAGCCAAGGATTTGAGACAGTTAATGGATTACTTTAAACTATAAAATCCTTTTATGAGATTTGTCTAAGTGAATTAAGAAAGAACCAAATGGACTGATGTTTTTTCACCTCAGTCCATTCGGTTCTTTTCTTGTTTGCTATATGCTATGCCTATTAAATTCGTCGCGCGCCGAGGTAACGTTTTGACCAATAACTTTCTGTCAAACTATGAATACCTACTCCTTCACTAGCTGCTCCAAGCGTACGTCCTCCACCAATATAAATACGCACATCGGTAGCTCCTGGGGCATAGGTTTGAAAGAACACGAGATCTCCTGGTCTCAACTCATCACGACTGACAGGTACGCCAAGTTTATACTGTTCAGCTGCAGTTCTCGGTAATGAAATACCAGAGGCCTTAAATACATACTGCACAAACCCTGAGCAATCGAACCCTTTCCGACTCGTTCCACCCCAAACGTAAGGGATACCTTGTAAACTTAGGGCATTGCTAATAAGCTTGTCCATATCTGAACTACCCCTTGACACTTGGGATACCGAAACCTGTTTAGGCTTCGAATTTACAACTTTCTGTGAAGGAGTGCTGGGTTTTTTAGCGATCTGAGGCGATTGAGACGTCTTACCTTCTGAAGGTGGAGTTCTCTTTTCAACAGGAGTTGATGTTTTCTTTTCCTTAGGAACATTATTACTTTCAGGTATTTGTGCTACGTTCGTTTTGACCTCGATTGCGGATGTCCAATTAAATGCTTCACGCATTTTTTGAGAATATACGTCTGATTTAGAGGCAGCTGAAGGAGAAGCCTTGAGTACAGTACTCTGTACAGTAGGAGCCTTTGGAGTAGCTTGAGAATCTAGAATAGCAGCTTGAGCTCCCGTCAAACTACTCGTCAAAAGAATACCGGCCAGGGCTACTCCACTAACCCACGTTTTATTGAGAATTAACACTAAACTGGTCCACCTTTCATAGCTTACGAGGTTAGTTGACGGATTCGGGCAGAAGGTGTAAGCCCTACATGGTCTAACCATGATTCACCCCACATGAAATCCCCCGTTCTGAGTCTCCTAGAGATCAGATTAAGCTCTTTGATTATTATGTTCTTTATTTCAGATAATTTAAGAAGAAAAGCCCTGCAATCAGCACCTAGAAAATCCCTCCTTTCTATTACTTGCAGGAACAATCTCAAATCTCCTGGTTAACACCTCAAATTATACTCCTTAAATATGAATTTCCCGCGAACGCAAAAAAGGTAGTTTCTCCCATGAGGAGCCACTACCCTTTTGTTGCTTTTAAGGCTAATTCCTTTTACATTGCACCAGGTTAAGCAGTTAAATTAGAGAAAGCGTAGTATGGTTATTAAACATCCTCAGCATACAAGTCATTACAACATGATTACCCTCCACCAAGACAAGCTCATGATCTACTTGATTCTGCGTAAGATACCTTTGGGCATCGGAAAAGATCTTTCGAGCATCAATAATACTTTTGTATTTTCCTACAATGCCATTTGATTTCTTTCCCTTCAAGATAAGCATAGATATTCGTCCTTTCGTGAAGCCATCTTTAGAATTACTTCTTTTCTTCAAAGGGTATTAAATTTTTAGTTTCATGTTGATCCTGAAAATTCTTTTGGTCATGCTGATGCCCTCCACAGCAGCCCATACCCCGCCTATGCATAAACAACATCATCCCAAATATAAAGAAATACCACCCATATTGATTTAAGAATTCCCACATAATCAGAGACCTCCTTTAAATCTAGTAATTAATTTCTCGTTCCATTCCTTGGTATAATTAGCACAGCAGCAGAAACAAGAGCTATAAGAATCATTCCCACACTACTCCACTGTGCTGACGTCAAATTAAACAGATAACGGGCGCCATCCCCTCGTAAAAATTCTAACGCAAACCGTCCTAGTGAATAGAGCACAATATAGGTTAAAAAGATGATACCCCTCGGCCATTTGCGCCAACGCGAAAGGATTATGATCAGAGCAAAGACAACCATGTCCCATTGCCCTTCCCATACTTCTGCAGGCCATAGGGGTTGACTGCCATAAGCTTCATAAGCTGGAGTTCCCGAAGGATAAACCAAGCCAAAACCCTGGTTGGTTGGGCTACCATAGGCGTCACCATTGAGAAAGCAAGCAATTCTCCCCAGTCCCTGCCCTAAGATAATTCCTGGGGCAGCAATATCAGCCATTTTCCAAAAATCAAGTTGGTGTTTACGAGTATAGATCCATCCCACAATAAAAGCCCCAACCAAAGCTCCTTGAATTGCCATCCCACCGTGCCATATCATAAAGATTTCGGAGAGATGCAGGGAGTAATAATCCCATTGGTAGAAGAAGACTTGCCAAAGACGTGCTCCAATAATGGCCCCTATCACTGCATAGATTAACAAGTCTATAAGATGCTGGCGGTATTCCTTTTCAGAAGGTGCTAAATGATAAGCTACCCCTAAACCAATTAATAGTGAGATGGCAACGACTACACCGTAAGACCCTAGAGAAAATCCCCCAATGCTGAATAAGGTTTGTAGCAAATTTGTGTTCCTCCTTTAGAACAGTTTTCTAACAATAAAGTAGCTTACTAAATATCAATTGGATTATTATACGACTCATTTCTTTACTAAAAATCCAGACGCGCTCATGAATAACTGTAACTCAATTAGCCTCGTTCTTATCCCATGATCCTCTTCTTCACCACAGGAATGACGATCGGCATGAAGACAATCATACTTAGGATGAAAACCCAAACCATACCTCCGACCCGGGCAACAGCAGTATAGGTATTTCCGTCCACCCATGTGATGACGAGAAAAATAAAGGTTATTGCTAGCGAAAGTACCGTGTAAACCACGGAAGCCTGCCTAGCGGCTTTTGCTTCTAAATCGTTCATAGTAAGACCTCCTCCTAGCGTGCTGTTTGTGGTTGAGGTGTTGGATGCATACTAGTTTTCATTTGGTCCCTCCGGAATGAGGGTTGGTAACGTTTTAAGAGAAGCGTGTTCATCGTTACAGATACCGAACTCATAGCCATAAAGAAAGAAGCAAGTTCGGGGCTGACCAGAAGTCCAGTGAAAGGATATAGGATACCGGCTGCTAAGGGAATTCCTGTGATGTTGTAAACGAAAGCCCATACCAAATTCTGCTTAATCTTGCGCATAGTAGCCCGCCCAATTTCAATGGCTCCTACCACATCGCGGATATCGTCCTTGATGAGGATGATGTCGCCTGTTTCTTTGGCAACGTCTGTGCCTGAACCAATAGCAATCCCCACGTTGGCCTGAGCTAAGGCGGGAGCATCGTTGATCCCATCCCCAACCATGGCTACGTTTAGACCCTTCTCCTGAAGTTTGATCACTTCGGCCGCCTTATCTTGGGGCAGCACTTCTGCCAGTACTGTTTTAATCCCCACCTGTCGAGCTATGGCTTCAGCCGTCCGACGGTTGTCCCCGGTAATCATGGCTACTTGTACACCCATCTGTTGCAAGCGCTCCACGGCCACTTTCGCATTTTCCTTTAGGATATCAGCCACTGCAATGATCCCCGCAGCCTTATTATCAATAGCCATCAACATGGCTGTCTTTCCTTCTTCCTCAAGCTGCTCCATCTTCTTACTTAGGTTTCCGATATCAATATTTTGTTGCTGCATCAAACGACGGTTTCCTAACAAAATTGTCTGCCCTTGATAGATTGCCCGAACACCATGACCGGGTATAGCCTCAAAATCATCGGTATCTCCAACTGACAATCCTTCCTCCTTGGCCCCTCGTACGATAGCTTCACCTAGGGGATGCTCAGAGGGTTTTTCAGTGATCGCTGCAAGCCTAAGAACATCCTCTCGAATAAAGCCTTCCGTCGCATAGACGTCAGTCACAGAGGGTTCACCTTTGGTTAAGGTACCGGTCTTATCGAAAACAACTGCATTAAGTTTGCTGCTCGCTTCGACGGCATCCGCCCCTTTGAACAGAATACCGTTTTCCGCCCCCTTACCCGTACCAGCCATAATAGCACTGGGGGTAGCTAAGCCAAGAGCGCACGGGCAAGAAATGATTAAGGTCGTCACTGACAAGAGCAAGGCAAAGCCAAAGACACCAACTTCGGCCAGATTATAGGGTGAGAGAATAAACTGGCTTGCCGGTGAGAAGAAAGAGGCGTACCCGATAAAGAACCAGAAGAAGAAGACAATTAAAGCCAAGACATGGACCCCAGCGATGAAATGGCCTGCCACAAAATCGGCTAATTTTTGGATGGGCGCCTTGGAAGCCTGAGCGTCTTCAACCATTTTAATAATTTGGGCTAGGGCAGTTTCGCTACCAACTCTCGTTGCCCTAAATTTGAAAGAACCCGTCTTATTGATCGTGGCGCCCGTGACCTGAGAACCTGCTCGTTTTTCTACCGGCATACTTTCTCCGGTAATCATTGCTTCGTCGACGGCCGAATAACCATCTGTAACTTCCCCGTCAACAGGTATACTTTCCCCTGGTCGCACAATCACGATATCACCGATCTCAACCTCATCGGCAGCAATCTCGACTTCTTCACCATTACGAATCACCCGTGCCGTTTTAGCTTGCAAACTCATTAGATTTCGGATGGCCTCCGAAGTTCGGCCCCGGGTAAGAGCTTCCAAATAGCGACCTAAAACGATGAATGCTGTAAGCAATGCAGCTGACTCGAAAAAGGCAGCTCCCCGTCCGCCGAAGCCGGCATCGGGCCAGAAGGTATTGATTGTCGCTATGATATAGGCAGCACCAATCCCAGTGGCATAGAGTAAATTCATATCCGTAGCACCACGTTTTAGTCCGTTCCAACTGTGCTTAAAAAACTGCCAACCGGGAATAAAGGCAATCGGCGTGGTCAAAGCCCAAAGGACATAAACGTTACCCAAAAACTCCGGGACAAAATAAGGAAAGATCCACATATCACGGAACATGCCAATCATCACTAAAATGGCTAAGGGCCAGGCAATCCACATGTTACGAGTTTGGAACCGAAGTTCCTTTTGCCGCGCTTCTTTCTCCCGATCCAAAGCTTCCTGACCGGTCACCTTTTCGCTAACCTCATAACCCAAGGCTTGGATTTCTTTTTTGATCCTTGTTTTATCCACCGCACCGGGATAAAACTTTACCTTTGCTGACTCGGCCGGTAAATTAACGACAACTAAGGTTACACCTGGCATTCCCTTAACAGCCTTCTCGACTTTAGCAACACAAGCTGCGCAACTCATACCCCGCACAGTGAGCAAAACTTCTTCCTCCGGCACTTCGTAACCGATGTCTTGAATCATTTTCACCATCTGGGGTACACCTGCCTGATTACTCTCATAAGTCACAGCAGCTTTGCCTGAAAGCAAATTGACATGAACTTCTTGCACACCGGTCATGGTTTCTAAGGTCTTTTCAACTTTTGCCACACAAGCTGCACAACTCATACCCTGTACAGGTAAACTCACCTGTGCAAGATGTTCGTTTCTTATCGTTTCACTCATAACTTGTACCTCCAATCAACCATCTGATTTCAGATTCCTTTTTGCTTTATATTATCTACCAAAGATTATCTCAACATCCGGAACACCGTTTTTAAGACTTCATCCACTACCTCAATGTCACCACGTTCCAACCGTTCCCTCACACATGATTTCATGTGCTTTTCCAATAGCAACTTCGAAACCCCGTCGAGGGCAGATTGGGCTGAGGATATCTGATTCAGGACGTCATCACAATAAGTTTGACGCTCGATCATTCCTTTAATGCCCCGTATTTGCCCCTCGATTCGGTTCATCCGGGCGATAATCTGCTGGATTGTCTTTTCGTCATGATGACTCCTAGGTTTGCCTCCTTCTTGGTTCAGATCCTGGCAATCAATAGAAACATCTTTTGCCGGATTGTTCATTCACTCACCACCAATTCGAATATAGTATAGGGGTCTACCCTATTTTCCTTAACAAAAAAATATTCGCGCTCACTCATGGATTAATTCTATAGTCCTACAATAATCCTCAAATACGATAAACTCGTGAATTAGTTGTGAATTTCTTGTGAAGAGACCCTAATTTGACAGAATGGAGTGTCATTATGAGCGGAAGCTTTAGACCCAAAGCACATTAATGTCCGTGGATATCTTTCGGTTGTTGCGTCTGCTGCTGTTGCTGAGATGGTGGTATGACGGCTGATATCGCTTGCGGCAAGGATGTAATAACCAAAATAATCGAGATAATAGAAGATATAAGATACACCCACGCAGCAGGACGGTCATAACTCCACTTACGTTTGGCAACGCGTATAAACCACGCTGAAATAACAAGAGAAACTAGTAAAAAGATAATCTTTGTTGACGGAGATAGAGATAATAGACCTGAGCTTAGAGTGGTCAGACCCAATGCGATCAAAAGAGTATGAACCCAGTGGTGCGAAGACGCTATAATTGCAAACAGAACTGAACCAATTGCTTTGATGATGCCTCTATTCTCTTTTACGTCCTGAACTACTTCGCTTTTACTCATATGTGACCTCCTTAGCAACTTCTACATCCTCAGTGTAACTCTCTGATTCGAGGATCTCATGAAAAAGTTGTGAATTTCTCATGAATATATCGCCCATGGTCCGGATAAGTCGAAAAGCACAATGAAACTGCTATCGGGGGATATCCCAGATGTCTAAAAGGCCCAGACCCTTATATGGTCTGAGCCTTTTATTAGCCTAAGCTAAGATTATTCAGCTTCATGAAGATTTATCTTCCCATTCTTCCCATGGACCCCATCCTATTCTGGCTACTTGATTTTTGGGAAGGCTGTTGAGAAGCTTTAGAATCGTTCAAATTGTTTGTTCCAGCCATTCCTTGTATGTGTTTGGAATTATTCACTTGGCCATTTCTTTGGGTATTCATTGGCATATTTTTCATTTGGTCATCCATAGACATGTTCTGCATTTGAGCATTTTCGAACATGTTTTGCATCTGAGGATCGGTCGCCATGTTTTGCATTTGGTTATTCATGGTATGGTTGGAACTCATCATTTGATCGTAGACATCTGTCTTGGAGGGAACTGTTTGATCTGGCTGAGTGGTTTCTACCTTCTCCACTTCCGTACTTGTTACATCATTGTTATCCATATAGGCCTGTGCGTACGTAGTCTTTGGCTGCATATTCGTTGTACTGCTGTCAAATGTAGTAGCGTTTACAGCCCCCGCTAATCCCAATACCATAGCCATTGAGAGTGTAACCATTAAAGCTTTGTTCTTCATCATAATTCGTTCAAATCCTTTCAAAATACATATATTGGTATTTCCTTGATAGATCTAATACGGAACCAATTTGAGATTCTTTCAATCTAGCGTTCACCTCCTGGATCACCAATATATTCGTCCACCTGTTTAATTATCGAGGGGTAGGTTAAGAAATTCTATGATAAACCTTTTTCACAGGGTACCCCTTGAAATTTCCGATACTTGTACGAAAATCTATTAAATTAGAGATTTAAATGTCACAACTCACGCCATAAAGGACGCATTTGGCCAGGTTTTGTCTCTTCGTCATTCGATGTTCCCGCGAACGCTGGTATCGCAATGAGCCTGGTATATCGAATCTTGGACAGAGCGTGAAATATCAAGTAAACCATTTACCATAAATACTGAAATAAAATGAGAATGAAGTGTAAAGGAGGATGAGGATGAGCCTATTCAAACTAGGTTTATTCGGTGGAATGACTGGCATTGGTATTCTGTATGCATTGATTTTTCATAAAATCTCAATGTCACTTTTTAATAGTCTATTAGCTCAGAGTATTATATTGGGTCTCGGATTCGGAATGTTAAATTTTCTATTTGCACACTGGTATTTCTACAAATACACTGAACTAAAAAATCACTCAGAGATGTTGAAGTCCAAGCTTTTTATTGACAATCTAACGGGTTTATATAATCGTAGGGCGTTCAATTTAGAATTAGAAAAATTAGACGTACCGATTTATTCTGTGATCTTTATCGACATAGATAATTTTCGTGTTTTTAATAATCAATATGGCCATAAAATAGGTGATACTGTTCTTCGTAAAGTCAGTGAAACAGTTAAAAGAACAGTACGAACCGAGGATAGAGCGTACCGATATGGCGGAGAGGAAATTGTGGTATTACTAAAGAATTGCCCTAAAAAGATTGCTAAGGAAATTGCAGAAAATATACGCACCCGAGTTAGTGAAATAAATAATAACCTATATCCACAGATAACAATTTCTCTAGGGGTAGCAAGTTGTCCGACAGATGGAGAATCTGTACAGGATATAATCGAGAAATCGGATGCTGCACTATTGCTTGCAAAAAAATCAGGAAAAAACCGTACGGTGTGTTTTTGATTTTAGAAATTGATAAACAGAGTCAGTTTAAGTAGAAGGGGCAGTCTCAATTATAGAAACTAAATCCGTTTCTATTTTGAGACTGCCCTTATTTTAGACAGGTACGATTAAAGTTACTATAACTTTATTATGAATAACATATCAGAATACGGAATTAATTAGCCACTAAAGCTTTTAGGTCAACCTTTTCTCGTAAATTCGACAATGAAATTATATAACCAATTATAAATGTGTTAATAACTAAATACCTATCTAAGTTAAAACGTCTAGACAAATATTCATAGTTATAGTATCCTTGATTGTATATTTATATCCAAGTAATTTGCTATGTTTAGGGGGTATTGTTTTGAATAAAGTATGGACAACGAACTATAATGAACTCAACGGCTTTGAAAAACTAAAGCTAGTAAATGATGGCTTAGATATTGTTGAAAGACTTCCGAAGTACCAAAAATCCGGGTTTGAATCCATTGATCTTAAAGACCGTAATCTCTTAAAGTGGGCAGGAGTCAATGTTCAAAAACGGAATGCAGGATACTTTCTAATGAGAGTGAAAATCCCCAGTGGAGTTATGAATTCTGATCAAGCCCGTGTCTTAGCAACAATCGCGAAAGATTATGGTCGAGGAATTCTTGATTTGACAACTCGTCAAGCATTCCAGTTACATTGGCTTACGATAGAAACTATCCCTATGGTTATGAACATCTTGAATAAAGTTGGCTTGCAAACCATCGGGGCCGAAGGAGACTGTCCTCGAACAATCATAGGGAATCCACTTGCGGGAATAGATCCGAATGAAACGCTCGATACTCGGGAGCTTGTACAGGAGGTTTCCGACTATTTTCAGGGAAACAGGGAGTTTTCAAATCTCCCGAGGAAGTTCAAAATCTCGATCTCAGCAAATGTTTATAATGTTGGACATGCCCAGATCAACGATCTAGCATTTACACCCGCGATTAATAAAGATGGCAAAAATGATCGTTACGGTTTTCATGTTTATGTGGGCGGCGGTTTATCAGCACAGCCCTATCTTGCCCAGAAGTTGGATCTGTTTGTACATCCCCATGAAGTGTTAAACGTTTCAATTGCTGTGACAACTCTTTTTAGAGATTATGGGTATAGAAAGAATCGTCGCCACGCGAGGCTTAAATTTCTCTTGGCGGATTGGGGAAAGGCAAAATTTGAAACAGAACTTTTGAAACTAACTGGCCCTCTTGAGACCGGTGGAATTAACTTAACTCGCGGCTGGAATGCGGGATATTTTTACGGTATTCATCCTCAAAAACAATCAGGTCTCAACTATGTGGGTTTGTCTGTACCTCTAGGTCGGATATCTGTTGAAGATCTACTTGAAGTTGCGCAATGTGCTGATAAGTACGGGGATGGTTCTATTCGGACCTGTCTATCGAAAAATCTAATACTTGCTAATATACCAACCGAAAATATTGAGGCCCTTCTAGCTGAAAAGGTTATCCGACGTTTAACACCTAATCCAAAGCCCTTTGTGGGATACACTGTTTCCTGTACTGGAAAGGAGTTCTGCAATTTAGCTTTGGTTGAAACAAAAGAGTTTGCTTTAAGATTGGCAGAAACTCTCGATAAGAGGGTTGAGTTAGATACTCCACTTCGAATCCATGTAAATGGCTGTCCTAATTCTTGTGGTCAATTACAAATTGCTGATATTGGATTAAGAGGCACAATAGGGAAGTTGAATGGTGAGGCCGTCGAGAAATTTGAACTTTCCATTGGGGGAAGCCTCGAAATGAGTGCAGGATTTGCAACCACGCTCCAAGGCGCGATCCCCTCCGACAGAGTTTACCAGGTTCTAGAGGACTTTATCAACTTTTACAAAACAAAGCGACATTTCCAAGAGTCATTCAATGATTTTGTTTCAAGGCTCGGAACTGAAACCTTTCAGGAACTTCTTAATCCCTATATAGAATCTCCAAGCAAATTAGCTTGTTTTTAGGTATTACCCACACTAGAGTTCACTAGATATTCACATTTAATTCATAGGTTCTTTATATAAATGATATATATTTAGTTTTGTTAATATCTTTTCTCATTTTCTCTCCTCTTTATGGAAGGCTTCCTTTGGAAGCCTTCCTATTTTCCAGAATAAGTTAGGATAGTGTATTGTAAGGAGGAAGACCCTTTGAAAACAAAAGTAATCATGGGAATGTTAACTCTACTGCTAGTTGGGGGTGGCTATTGGGGTCTAAGTGCAGCAGAACAATTGACGTCTGATGGAGTGACCATAGCATCTAACAATTCTAGTGAAAACCCTCCGAAGGAGTATACCGAACCAATTATTGATGATTGGGAAGGACTACAGGTCAGCGTACAGTGGGAAAAGCAAGATAAAATCTCTTCTCAGCGGTTTTTAATAGGTATTAATAATCACGCCGTAGATGTCGATAATTTTGATTTTCTACAAAATGTTAGAGTTCAGTTAGATAACAAAGAAATTCCTGTTAAAGTTCAAGTTTTGGAGAAGAATGGCTCTGGTCATCATTCATCCGCTGAATTGCAAGTCGAAAGTCCGGAATTTACTAAGGCAACTGCAGGAAGCATAATGACCTTGAGCGTCAGCAATGTTTATGATACACCAACACGGAATTTCATGTGGAAGTTCAAATAATAGGAGGCTTGACGGGCACCTTTATCGATTACTGTTGGGGATTTAAAGAGTATGATCTAATGAGACAATTATAAATGGAGTGAAAGATTATGGATAAAACAAAAAAGCCAGCGAAATCTTTAATCTATTATTCTGTGGTCGCAATGATGATTCTGATGCTACTCGATTCATTTGTATTTCCAACATTATTGGAGCAACAGGTCACCCAGGTTGACTACAGTACCTTTCTTAACCAAGTAGGACGAGGAGCTGTGAGTAAGGTTGAAATTCAGGATACTCAAATTATTTTTACTGCCAAAGACGAAACTGAACAGGACAGCTCATATTCCACAGGAACTATCAACGATCCGGATCTAGTTAATCGTCTACACAGTGCGGGTGTAGAATTCTCTCAGGTCATTCCGAAAGAGCATTCCTTTCTGTATAGTTTCCTTATGACATGGATTCTGCCTCTAGTTCTCTTTATTGGAATAGGACAGCTGTTAATAAGTCAGATGCAAAAACGTATGGGCGGCATGAAAGCTATGTCGTTCGGTAAAAGCAATGCTAAAATCTATGTTCAGGCACAGACTGGCAAAACCTTTGCCGATGTAGCTGGCCAGGACGAATCGAAAGAGGCACTCGCTGAGATTGTCGATTTTCTTCACAACCCCAAGAAGTATTCTGAAATTGGTGCAAGTCTACCTAAGGGCGCATTGCTTGTAGGCCCTCCTGGAACAGGTAAAACTCTATTAGCGAAGGCTATCGCAGGAGAAGCAAGAGTTCCCTTCTTTTCGATTTCAGGCTCTGAGTTTGTAGAAATGTTTGTGGGTATGGGTGCTGCTAAAGTACGTGATCTATTTAAGCAAGCGAACGAAAAAGCTCCCTGTATCGTATTTATTGACGAGATTGATACTATCGGCAAAAAACGTGGTAATGGCGGAATCGGAGGAAACGACGAACGTGAACAGACTCTTAACCAGCTACTCACTGAAATGGACGGTTTCGATGGTAAAAAAGGTGTGGTTATACTCGCTGCTACCAATCGCCCCGAAACTTTAGATAAAGCACTGCTCCGTCCGGGTAGGTTTGACCGCCGAATCCCGGTTGAGCTTCCTGATCTTGCAGGGCGTGAGGCAATTTTAAAAGTTCACGCCCAGACGATCAAAATGGAAGATAATATTGATTTTAAGGCTATTGCACGAGCAACCTCAGGTGCTTCAGGTGCCGATTTGGCCAATATCATTAATGAAGGGGCACTGCGAGCGGTTAAATATGGTAGAATACGTGTCGAACAGGATGACTTAGAGGAATCTGTTGAGGTTGTGCTTGCAGGTTATCAACGTAAGGGCGCGGTAATTTCTCACAAGGAAAAAGAGATCATTGCTTATCACGAAATTGGTCATGCTCTGGTTGCTGCTAAGCAAACTAATTCGGCTCCTGTGCATAAAATCACCATCATTCCAAGAACATCGGGTGCGCTTGGCTACACCATGCAGGTTGAAGAAGGCGATCGTGTGCTGATGAACAAGGAAGAGGCGTTCAATAAGATTGCTACCTTTGCCGGAGGACGCGCTGCTGAGGAGTTGGTCTTTGGTACGTTTACCTCAGGCGCATCTAATGATATCGAACAGGCCACTAGGATTGCACGGTCGATGGTCACCAGGCTGGGTATGAGCGAAAACTTTGATATGATGGCACTAGAGACTGTAAATAACCCCTACCTTGGAGGCGATACTTCCCTTACTTGTTCCTCTGAAACAGCGGCAAAGATTGATGATGAAGTGCTCGCTATCATTAAAAGTGCTCATAAAAAGGCCATCAGTATTTTGAAAGAAAATACCGATAAGATGCACGAGCTGGCGCGTTATTTATTGCATAAGGAAACCATTACAGGAGAAGAATTCGCGGAAATACTTTCACGTTAAATTAAAACCAAGGGGGCTGCCCTGAAAACATTCAAGGTAGCTCCTTAAGAAAGCACACAAACAAGCCTGTCCGATTTTGGATGGGCTTTTATTTCTGAAACCCAAATCAATAAAGTACTTTTTGTCCTTCAAGATATGGTAAATGGCTATGACCATACTGTATGCAACCGCATACAATGCTCTGTTGCCCCTCGCCTTGCAGGAATCTTACAATATTTCGCATAAAAATAACTGCCCTTATGCCGTATTGAGGCTCTAGCACATTCTAAGATGGTTGCTTTCAAGAATTTATTTCCTTTACGAATACTCGTACTTTTTTTCTTACCGGCACTTTCGTTGCATTGAGGCACTATCTCTGTCCATGACTCTGCTATGATGCGTTCTACGCTACGTCTGCCTATTCCATGCATTTCATCGAGGAGTTCTATTTGTTCACCCTATACGTTGACTTGGTTAGTGCCAATCCTCTTACGACCTTATACCGACTCCTTTCACCGGAATGTAAAGGCACGAACTGGGCAAGATACCCTCATAATAATGAAGCTTAATGAGTCATTCTATCGAGAGTCATCAATTATATGGGGGAGGGCTTGTTGTGAGTAAAAAGGTTTTGATTGTAGGCGGTGTAGCTGGCGGAGCGTCTGCAGCAGCAAGACTACGAAGACTCGACGAAACTGCTGAAATTATCATGTTTGAAAGGGATGAGTATATATCCTTTGCAAATTGTGGTTTGCCTTATTTCATAGGTGAAACGATCAAAGAAAGAGAGAAGCTTATAGTTCAAACTCCCGAAAGTTTGAAAGGCCGTTTCAATATCCATGTAAGGATTAATAGTGAAGTTATTGCACTGGATACACATAAAAAAGTAGCCCATATAAGAAGTAAAGAAAATGTTTATGAAGAATCGTACGATTACATAGTTTTATCCCCGGGAGCTAAAGCACTTAGACCCAATATCGAAGGTATAGACAGTCCAAGGATTTTTACGTTACGAAATATACCAGATACCGATCAAATAAAAGCCTACGTGGACAAAAAAGGTGTTAATGAGGCTGTAGTTATTGGTGGGGGCTATGTTGGGGTAGAAATGGCTGAAAATTTAAGGCAAAGAGGTCTTGATGTTACTTTGGTCGAGGCGGCACCACATATTCTAGCCCCTTTTGATTCGGATATCGTTGCATTGGTAGAAAAGGAAATCACAGACAATGGTATTAGATTAATGTTAAATGATAGGGTAAAGGCATTTAAGGATGAGGAAAGCTGCGTTGAAATAGCCTTAAATAGTGGTAAGAAATTAAGTGCAGACCTTGTGATATTAGCCATAGGGGTTGTTCCTGATACCGAGTTTTTAAGGGATAGTGGACTATCGCTTGGGGTAAAGGGCCATATTCTAGTTGATGAAAAAATGCAAACGAATGTTGCTAATGTATATGCAGTAGGAGATGCTATCGAAGTCGTTGATTTTGTAAACAAGCAAAAGACGTCAATTCCATTAGCAGGACCTGCAAATAAACAAGGTAGAATAGCAGCCGATAATATAGCAGGTTTAAGCTCCGTTTATAAGGGGACTTTAGGTACATCAATCATCAAGGTTTTTGGAATAACAGCGGCTGGGACTGGTAATAATGAGCGAACGTTAAATCGATTAAATCTCCCTTATAAAGTCATTACCGTACATCCCGAATCACATGCCTCATATTACCCAGGATCACTTCCGATGACCTTAAAGCTTATTTTTAATGTGGAAGGTAAACTATTAGGTGCTCAAGGCGTTGGTTATGTTGGCGTGGACAAGAGAATTGACGTTATAGCAACGGTTATTAGACTAGATGGAACTATCAAAGATTTGACCGAGTTGGAGCTTTGCTACGCGCCACCTTTTTCTTCGGCAAAGGATCCAGTAAATATGGCAGGTTATGTTGCGGAAAATGTTTTAGCTGGGAGAGTGGATGTTCTTACGCCCGAGCAACTAGTGATTTATGACAAAGAAAATACGATGTTGTTAGATGTGCGTACGGATACTGAATTTAATAATGGCCATCTTGAAGGAGCAGTGAATATTCCGATTGATAGCCTTAGAGAAAGAATAGGAGAGCTAGACAAAGGTAAAGAAATTCTTGAATATTGTCAAGTTGGACTTAGAGGCTATATTGCTTCTAGAATTTTAACTCAAAAGGGTTATACGGTTAAAAACATTGATGGAGGATATAGAAGTGTCTCATTGTCTGACTCCAAACCAGATATAATTGACAATTTAGATAAAACTACTAGACCTATTATAGATCCAGATACACAAGTCGTGAAAGGTGAGATAGAGAGTAGGATGAATGATTATGATAAAAGCATCGATACGTGCGGCTTATGTTGTCCAGGGCCGCTGATTCAGGTCAAAACATCTATGGATCAACTTAGGGATGGTCAAGTTCTTAAAGTTACTGCCTCCGACCCAGGATTCTTTGAAGACATTAAATCATGGTGCATCAACACTAATAATCAGCTGTTAGATATTCAAAAAGATAAAGGTTTTATTCAAGCTTATATAAAAAAAGGCACCGAATTCAGTAAACTAAATAGGTCATTTTCGTCAGATAAGGCGTTACGAGATAATAAGACAATCATAGTATTTAGTGGGGATCTAGATAAAGCACTTGCTTCCTTTATCATCGCCAATGGTGCAGTAGTCATGGGCAAAAAAGTTACTATGTTTTTCACGTTCTGGGGACTTAATATATTAAGAAAACCTAAAAGGGTAAGAGTTAAGAAAGGTTTCATTGATAGAATGTTTGGTTTAATGATGCCCAGAGGAAGTAAAAACCTTAAGCTGTCCCAAATGAATATGATGGGCTTTGGAGGCAAAATAATCAGAAGGGTCATGAAAAATAAAAATATAAGCTCCCTTGAAGATTTAATCAAGACAGCCATAGAGAATGGCGTAGAAATCATAGCCTGTTCGATGTCCATGGATGTGATGGGTTTAAGGCATAAAGAACTTATAGATGGAGTGAAGATTGGTGGAGTTGGTTATTACTTAGGTGAGGCCGAAGAATCGAATGTCAATTTATTCATTTAAGAATCTGAAATAAGAATCTGAAAGTAGTCTGGATATGGTAACATGAATCAGAAAACTGCAGAGACTATAATTAAGTAAGTCCTATTAAGTACAGTTGCTAGTTAATTATTGAAGCTCATTATTGTAGACATCATTATGAGACAGCCCCTTCATTAAATTAGCACAAGCATCCAATCATTCATTCGATCGTTTGCTTGTGCTTTAGTACTAATGTGATGTATGTTGTAATTAAGGTTAAATTATCGTCTACATTTTTGTGGTTGACATCTTGCGACATTCTTCTGCACATGTACGGCATATATCAGCACAATTCTGACAGTGTGTATCCTGGAATTTGGTACACTCAGCAGCACAAGCATCGCAAATTGTGGCACACAGGTTACAGAATTGCTGACTGAATTCACTGTTTCTTGACATGTATTGAGAAGCCATAGAACAGACATCTGCACAATCTCTTAGCACCTGGATGCAGTGTATTCTTGCCTGGACATCAGGTTCGTTTAAACAAGCAACATAGCATTCTTCGCAAGCTTGGAGACAGGCATTACAAGCATCAATACATGCCTGCATAGTAGGATTCATACCAGTAGGCATTGGCATTTGATTTACTGCTGACCTTGTTCCGGTAACATTAGTAGTTTGCATTTATTTTCCCCCTATAAAATGTATTTCGGTTATTATTGTGTACCATTCTATTGAGATTATACTGGCTACGAATTAGTCTTAGACAAGCAAAAAGCCAATCACATTTTATTTTGTGAAAGGCTTCTCTATTAAAAGCGTTTACTTTGCCAAAACTTCCTTACGTCGATTAAATTCCTCGGTATCAATTTCACCCTTTGCGTAACGCTCCCTGAGGATTTCCATCGCCTCATTGCCTCCATTGGCTAATTTCGAACGTCTCCCACTCCGATTAAATAGAGAAACTCCAAACCAGATAATAAAACCCCAGAAAAGGATATGAACAGCCATCATTACTAAACCTATCCACCAAGATCCATTACCATATAAAGTACCATAGCCCCACATCATTTTTAATAACCTCCCTCGTATTAACAAATCTTCGTCATTAACCCATAATATTTAAAAGCAATCATTAATTTTACTCCAGAATAATTGCTCTTCCCATGAGATCACTGAGACCTTTAACCTTTACATTTACTTTATGGTAATCCATCACGATAGGAAGTTGAGCCTTACAGATTGCGCAGGGTGCGCAAAGAATGTCCGCATTTGTTCTTCTTACTGATTCTGCTTTTGGATGACCTAGTGCCATTCGAAGTTCCATTGCCTCATCCATTAAAATCCCTGACCCACCGCCGCAGCAATAAGAGTATTGTGCTGTAGGTATCATTTCCACAAATCTCTCGACACATGCTCGAATGAGTTCACGCGGTTGTTCAATAAGATTCCCTCCTCGTGCGTAATTACACGGATCATGGTAGGTTACGACTTCAGGATTTTTGCTCTTGTCAAACTGAATTCTACCTTCCCGGTAATATTCCAGTACCTCTTCGAAGAGGTGAACGACTGGGAAAGGTAAAGGTCCATTTATCGATTCTGTGAACATCCGCCAGGTTCTCCAACCATGACCACATTCACCCGCCACAAGTCTTTGAACACCAAGCTCTTTACCAGCTTCCACAAGTTTTCGGTTGTGTACCCGCATCGTCGGTTCATGGAAGAATAATCCGAAATTCGCAGTCTCCGCAATCTTAGAACTTAAGGTCCAAGATACACTGGCCTTGTAAAAGATCTTAGCAACAGCCATTAGGCCCTCCGTATTCGTGTAGAGATCCGATGAGGAAGGATTAAAAAGTACTTCTGCTCCCCTATTATCCATCGGAATCGGAATGTCTAATCCTGTCTCTTCTTTTAACTCTTCTTCGAGGAATTCAATTCCATTAAGAATTGCTGGAAGGGGTGTTCCCATGTTGTTTCCTGCGTACTTCATATTTTTTGTGATACCAGCGTGGAACCTAGGCACGAGACCAAGATGAGCAAGGAGTTCGCGCATCGCAATTGTTATTTCTGCAGTATCTATCCCTTTAGGGCAAAAAACCGCACAACGACGACACTGATTACATTGGTAGAAATATTTATACCAAAGATCGATTGTTTCTTGATCAATATCTTTCGCTCCATTCCAAGAACGGAAAATCGATCGTCCGGGAGCAAATACTTTCTTATACACACGACGCACTAGATCCGCCCTCGCAACGGGCATGTTATAAGGATCCTTTGTACCGAGATACGAATGACATTGCTCTGCACATGCTCCACAATGGGTACAGACATCAAGATATAATCTTAAAGAGCGTTTGTACTTTAACAATTCTCCTAAGATTTCAAGAGCGACTTTAGGACGCTTTTCTGTCGGGATGACAGATAGGTTCAAGTGCTTTATGTCTTTCGCGACTAAGGGAATCCGAACTTGCTCGCTCATTAAAAATCACCTGTCTTTCATAGGGGCGTGTAATTAGCCAACGGCTAAAGAAAATTCCACAAGAGTGCATAAGCTTAGACGAAGGGAAGTACAAAAGCAGGAGTTGTACGAGAGTAAAGTGTAGTAAAAAGGCAGCACTGCTCGGTGGGGGAACAAGATTCAGCGAAAAGAGCCCTTTCAAATAATAAGCAACATCTGTATATGTTACATAGTCAAACCAACGCATATACATACCACTTCCGGCTATTCCTAGTAATAAAATGAGTACTAGATAGTCTCCAAACGCCGATATAAATCTCATTCTTCTGGAACTTATCCGACGGATAAAAAGCAGGACCAGTCCTATAAGGAGAGCAACTCCAGCGTATGTTCCAAGCATGGCCGATAATCTCTCACTTTGCTCGGCACTTACACTCATTATCATAAACTGTTTTCCTAGGAAGGAGATACCCACAATATGCCCTATTAGGATAAGTGCTAAGGAGATATGAAATAACCAGGACATAAACCATAATCCTTTTTTCCCTCTCCAGAGACTGCGAAATCCAATTGCTTCCTTTGCTAAATCGGCTACTGCACCCCCGGTTGTCTTTGAGCTGAAAAACACCGTGAGTTTAAATGGCACCGGAACCTGAGCCCAAACTAACATGCGGTGAAACATCCCGCCTAAGAACACGATAAGTACTATATAAGGCAGAACCCCCCCGACTAGGATACTCACTATTTCTTACCTCCAATAATTTGTTATTCATTCTTGTTTGAGTATTCCTCGCATTAAAATCATTGCATTCCCTAAATTCCTATAGGTTTTATCTACAAAATTATTGTAACAATCAACTTTGAATAAGCTATGAATTAGATATGAATAACTTATGAATTAAGGATTCTACTTACGGCTTCGAAATAAAAAAAGGAGGCATTACGCCTTCTTTCGGAAGTAAATTTTTCTCATTTCACTGCTAACTTTATTTCAGCCATTCTACAAACTTTATTCCTGTTCACAGCTTTTCATAAGATAAGAAACAGGCAGCCATTGAAGCCGCCTGTTCTTGACACCTGTTTTATCGAACCATTTTTCCATTGAACTCATCGTAGTGTTGCTGCTCGATTTTTGCCCTTGTTGAGTATTCATCGGCATTTTTCTAATTGCTCTTCCCTTAACTTATTAGAGTCCATCATTTGTTCGCGAATTTTTGTCATCACTTGTGTAGCTTGAGCTTTCTCTGAGCTAACTTCTGTTTCAGCATCTGCGCTTGGCATATCCTAATTTTCCATATGAGCTTGTACCTCTCTGAATCTTTAAGTTGCTCGATCTTTTTTAAACTAGAAGATTTTCCAAGTGACCTCAACTTTAGTTCTCTAAACTTTTAGGATGATTACGCTCAGCAACTCTTTTTTTATTTCCCTTCATCATCATTGGTATCATCATTATAGGGCAGAGAAATGGGATAATACTTATTAGGCTAGTCCTAGCGTTAGGCGATAAAAAGCCTCCTATAATCGGTAATAAAATCAAAAGTAAAATTGGTGCACCACAGCATAATGCCATCATCAACAAATGAGATTTATGGCTTTTATGATTTTTTTCGTGGTCGATATCACTTTTATTTTTGTCTTTTTCACAGCAACTCAATATTTATCCCCTCACTTGCTCAGATTTATTTTTGCTTTACGCAATGTCACTTGCATTCCATAAATTTCTAGTCATTTGTAACCCTGTAACCAGCCTCCTTGATGGCTTTTTCCAATATCTTGCGCTCCGCACTTCCGATAACCACGGCCTGTTTAAGTGTTAAATCAACTTCCGCTTGAATGACACCTGGAACTTTCAATAACGCTTTCTCGACAGAACTCTTGCAGTGTCCACATGTCATACCCTCAATTTCTAAGACAATCCCCTCTTTGGGATTCAAAGCACTTCCGCCAGAATGATCTTTATTCGAATGTCCACAGCAACAACCCATTTTCATCTCTCCTTCCTTTTATTTGATAGATATTTTGCCTCAACCAAATTAGTGGCTTGATGTTTTAACTGATCTCATATCCTTAGCTTAACCTTGTGATACGATTTTCTCATGAAAAAGTTATGAAATTTACATGAAGATTACACTTATATATTTTTGACGGATGTGTTTCAGGTCCTCCGTGCTTTGTCATAAAACTCTGCGTGCTCCAATATAACGCTTGGACCAATAGTTATCAGAAAGACTATGGATGCCTACCCCTTCGCTGGCAGATCCAATTGTTCGTCCGCCTCCGATATATATTCTCACGTCAGATGCCCCTGGTTTATAGGTGGTAAAAAACACCAGGTCCCCCGGTTTAAGTTGATCACGGCTGACAGGAGTTCCAACTTTGTACTGTTCAAACGATGTCCTGGGGAGAGAAACCCCTGATGCCTTAAATACATACTGAACAAAACCTGAACAATCGAAACCATCTCTTGTCGTACCACCCCACAGATAAGGAACTCCTTGTAAACTCCTAGCCCGGCTAATTAGCTTATCAACCTCTGAACTCCCTCTGGATACTTGCTGAGAAACCTTTGGCTTTGTCGCAGAAACGGTTTTCTTTTCTGGAACCGGAATGCTTTTAGAGTTACTTGAAATCGACGCATCATTTTTCTTAGTATACTTCTTATCCGGTGGTTTGACCTGGCCGTCTGCCTTTTTCGAGTCATCGCTCGTTTTAGGTTGCTCACTAAGCGAAATGTTTTCTTGGTTTTTCGTTTGGTCCTCGGCTTCTTTTGTCAGATCATTTCCAGCCGAAACAAGGTTAATGCGATTCATCTTGTCTCGAACAATCTCTACATTGCTCTTACTATTTATTGAGTTAAAAACTTGTTGCTTAACCGATGCTTGAGAGGAAATAGTGCTTCCGCTAAGGCCTGATGTCAGTATAATTCCCGAGAGAGTTATCACGCTCCCCCACTTTCTTACGGAGGAAACCAATATTGTTACCCACCTTTCTTTGCTTACGAGGTTAGTTGGCGGGTTCGGACTAAAGGTGTAAGCCCTACACGCAAAAGCAAACGTGATTCACCCCGAAATAAAATCCCCCGTTCTGAGTGTTCTAACTCAGATTCAGCAATAATATCTAGTCAATGTTAAGACACTAGTGGTTTAATTAATGGTGCGGAAATGATGAAAAAGGGCCAGCAAAATTTGAAGGCTGACCCTTTTCGTTTAGTTAATATTTTCCCGATAAACTCTACCGATTATTTCTACAGTTCAGTAGTTACCTCAGCTTGTACAACTTCAGTTGTTACTTCAGGGTCTGCAGCTTCGGAT
>DOPM01000008.1 GCA_003513495.1 Desulfosporosinus sp. | reverse complement strand
CATCATTTTGAGACAGCTCCTTTAACATATTTTGTAATAATATGGAATTGATGAGAACGTTTAATATGGCCGTGCACTTCTTAATATTCCCGGCATATCATGGATTAAATTGGTAAAAGGAGTGCTGATCATGCATATGAAGTTTCATACTGTAAAACGTGGGGAAACCCTTTGGAAAATAGCTCATCATCACCACACCTCTGTTCATCATTTGCTTCACATGAATCCTTCTATAAAGAATCCAGATCTTATATATATCGGTCAGAGAATCAAAATTCATTAGAATTTACGAAATAAGATACTATCAAAACGAGATTTTCAAGAGGATGCGTCACAAGAGCATCCTCTTTTTGGTATCTTCATCCATGCTCGACTCTCGGCCGATCGCTTGAGAAATCACTCGTATTGACGATTTCGATCTAGTTTTTACTAAGGGAGCATAGCGTCTCTGCCTTTATTTCATTACAGAACATTGTTAAACGTGGGCGTTATTATTTGGCAACTGCACGGTAACTTAGCGCATCATTTCATGTTCTCTTGAGCCATCTGAAGTGTCTGGGTTACTTTTCATGGGCATCGGGATAGATTCTGAAGAATTACTGCTTTTATGTTGGCTGCCAGGCATAGTGTATCTTGAGGAGATTGAATCATTTACGTTGTTGGGTAACATTTGATTTGATCCTCCTGAATTGGAGGAATCATTTGAATGAGTATTCTCACCGGTCATCGGATTTCCCATCGAGTCGGGCATCTCCTCTTGCATCCCGCTTTGGTGAGAAATAGCTATGCTTTCTGTCGGGAAAAGTGTGGTTAATGTTGTATTTGCCTCAGCCAACATATGAAGGGCATCCTTATTAGAATCTGCAGTTACAATCAAGCCCTTTTCCTGAATCCGCTTGTAAATCTGATACTGATTCACATTCATTCCAAGACTTTGAGCTACTTTACGGGTATCTTCATCTGTCCCACTAACCATCATGGTCGCAGAAATGTTCTCTTCTAGCATATGGCGCTCTATAGATTCTCGGAGTTTGGTCTGATCGATAACATCGACTGGTTGGTCTCCTATGGGTATAACACTAGTTAGAACCAGGGTATTTTTTTCTTGATTAAAGACTCCATGTTCATTCGCTTTATCAATTATCAAGTCTACAGCAGTATAAATGTCCATCCCTTGAAGTTGTAAGTTCGATGGTTTCTCTTGGGTTTCATCAATTACCTTAAGAACTTTTGCATTACGGTCAATTAATAATTCCGTACTAGAATCCATATCCAGTACAACTGCTGCTACAGCATTATTAGCTCCTGAGACTAAGTTGAAGACACTTAGAGACAAGGCGAGTAGTAGAATTGCAGCGATTGAACCAAATTTGAGGAGTCTGTGACTTAAAGGTTTATGAACAGGTAGCTCGATATCAAGAACCTGCCCCAGGGTAGGAGTGGCCTTCGGTGTTTTAATTTCTAAATAGTCACCGCTTTCAGTATAAAGAATGGTGACTTTTTTTGATATCTTCATGACAATGCCAGTCGTCTTTTTCATTAAGGCTAACTCCTCTCTTTGACTATAGAATCTACCTGTGTAAACCCTTTTAAAGACACGAATTCTGGGTCTGATAGGATTAACGCTGTCGCGATTAGATATTTCCTGCCTCTTTCGAGAACCTTTCGCTTCACGCCTGTTAAGAGTTCTAACTCTTTGAGAGGTAAAAGCTTAGTTTTAGTTAGCTGCATTAATAAATTTGGGTGCTCGCAAAGCTCTTGGGCGACTCTCCAGAGAGTAGCCTTGCTGTCTCTATGCTTCGGGGAAACTTCCACTAAGTCTTCCAATTGTATTCCATACTCGGCTAAAACAGTCGAGTAGATTTTTACAGTTTCGGCAAAATTACTTTTTTGTTCTTCGTCTTTATAGTGTTTAAACGATGATGCTGACTCATAATGATAAAGATTATCTTCGGCAGCCTCCAATGGAGTAAGAGAGAGTACTTGATGTTTCGACTCTTTGCGAAAGAAGTCTATCAGTCGTCTTGTAATAACTGTTTTGGAAAAACTGTAGAAAGACACTCCCTGGTCAGGTTTATAACCGTCTATAGCTTCATTAAAGGCAACTAGAGCAATGCTTAACTCCTCATCACGTCCCCAGGTTAGATAGCGTTTACAGAGTTCGGAGCTAACTTTTACAATAAACGGTTTGTGATTTTGTATTAATTCCTCTCTAACTAGTACGTTTCCTTTTTTCGCTAGTAGTAAAGATTTCTGAATCGTTAATTCTGGCACTTCAACCCCTCCACTTAATAGATTGGTTTCGTATAGGTATCGAAAATTTCAGGGGGTACTCAATAAAAAAGTTAATGGGAATTTCTTACCTACCCCTGCTTAGGATAGAAGAAGGCCCAGACCATTTAAGGGTCTGAGCCTCTTAGACATCTCGCTAAGTTTGAAAAGCCAGTCAATCTTGCTAAAGATGACTAAAATACCCGTTTGGCACCAACATATACGGATTTCCAGTAGGGGCCAAGATTGTAAATGGTAACGCCTTTAGAGCTGGAAGAGTTGATGAACTGACCGTTTCCTATATAGATGCCATCATGGTCGATGTTTCCGTTTTTTGCCATAGAAAAGAAAACTAAGTCCCCCGGTTGGAGGTTATTAAACGCCACGGGAGTACCAACTGTGTATTGATCGCGGGAAACTCTTGGTAATGAAATCCCGTTTTTGGCAAAGACATACTGGACATAACCTGAACAGTCAAAACCTGTCTCGGGAGATGTTCCACCCCATAAATAGGGAACACCCATATACTTTTTTGCAGTAGAGATAATAGCATTTACCTTCTCTTGGCGGGGCTGGGTATTATTCGACTGGCCATCTTTCGCAATATAAAGAGAATTAAGTTGCTTACCAGTAATTGGACCAACGATTCCATCTGAGCTCAAGGTTTGAGCAGTTTGGAAGGCTTTTACTCCTGCTTGAGTATTTGATCCAAAGATTCCATCGACTATGCCGACGTTATACCCTAGAAAGTTAAGTTCAGTTTGCAGTTCAACGACATCTGAACCAGTTGATCCAAACCTTAATAAGGTATCCCCCACTGCAGCCTGAACTGTTTGGGCAGGTGCCAGCATTAGAAAAGCACCAAGAATAGCTAAGCTAATTAGTTTTTTCATTAATAATGACAGCTCCTTTCGTTGTTGCAAGTTGTCACCCAACTAGCTCAAGGTACCATTTCTTTATGAACTTCCTATGAAAGACCTATGAATTTCTTGTGAATTAGTGGATTAATAAACTCATTCTGGCTCTCCTTCTTCATAAGAAATTCACAACTCATTCACAGCATAATCGAATTGATCCAATATACTTTGAGCCATAAAGACAAGGCTGCTTTGAAAGTGGTCTTGGGTAAACTTACGAGGAGGTAAAGATATGAAAAAGACAAAATGGATCGTAGGACTCTCAATTGTAAGCTTAGTGGCGCTTTCGGGTACGGCGTTTGCACTAAATTCAGGCTCGGTTGCAGCAAAATCTGTAGCACAGACCCTCGGTGATGTACCGGCGGTGGCAACAACTCAAATTCAAGAAACTACTCCTCAGCTCTCAACATTAACGCTTTCTTCCACAAATAATAACCCGGATTCTGTTTCTACTCCTGAATTAGATGGCTATAGTGGTGGCTACGGTATGATGGGAGGCCAAGGTGTCGGTGGTTACGGCATGATGGGAG
>DOPM01000036.1:563-37087 GCA_003513495.1 Desulfosporosinus sp. | reverse complement strand
AAGATTCTTGGTACAAGCCCAGGTCAGATTTGAACTGATATCTGATTGCCATATGAATCCACTTAAAAATCTCCTCCCGTCCTCGGCGCTCCTATACAAAGGGCCTCAACAATTTTTGTCGTTATGCCCTCATACATAAACGCGTGTTTCGTAAGCTAGGCCATAAAAAGATAGAAGAAGTCAGATTCCTGTACAATAAGGAATTCTGACTTCTTCCGGTTCAACAATCCAGTATTCTTTTACGTCTTAACTACTAAAGCCAATCATCAAGTGATTAGCTTTAGTAGCGAATACTTTTATATTAAATTTGAGTGATTCATCTTAACACTACTTCAAGAAATTTGTTTTTAACTTCTTCCCATTTATTTTCTGGTATAGACGTATTATACATTTTTGTTATTTTATCTTTGAGATTGGTCAATTCGATAGCAGACGTTAAATTATAACCTTTCTTACTGTTTAAGCCTTTTATTACGTAATTTAAATTTGGTAAGATATAAATTGAATATTCATTTTGTGCTCTCCAAGCTGCCCTCATTTCATTGATACAATGGATATTTTTAAAATAATTATTGGACAACATATAAAATACATTCAATCTTTGTTTAATATGCTTATTTAGATATTCGAATATATCTTCATCTCCAGGTACACTATGCCTTTCTGAAGATGTATACAGTATGTCTGCTTCAGGAACACCTAATTGTTCTAAAACATCTACAAATGCATCACACATCTCCTTATCTTCTGATGAGTGACTGATAAAAATCTCCTTCATTTTGAACTTTACCTCTTTTCTCCAAAATCTTGGCTAAAAAAATGTTCTAAACTTAGAAACCACACCATCAGATAGATGAGAACGAGAGCTAAAATGAAATCACAAATTGTTGCAACTCATACCTGATTTCACTGCAGTTAACTGGGAAATAGAACTCCTACATCCGGTCCAGAGCCAGCATTAACCCATGAATAATAGCCTGCGGCCGCGGAGGGCAGCCCGGCACGTAGATATCAACGGGAACAAAGGCATCAACAGCCCCTCTAATGGCATAGCTCTCACCGAAAATCTGATCGCCGCTGCAGGCACAGGCCCCCAGGGCCATGACCAGTTTGGGAGTAGGTGTTGCCTCATAGGTCATCATGAGCGCTTGGGTAGAATTACGGGTGACAGGCCCAGTGACCATCAACAAATCCGCATGACGGGGAGAGGCTACAAAGTCAATCCCATATTGTTGGATATCGTAAACAGGGTTGCAGACATGGTTCATTTCAAAATCACAGCCGTTGCAGGAACCGATGTCCAGATGCCTGATATGCAGGGACCGGCCCAGGACCCTGCGGATTTTATTTCTCAATTCTGAACCGGTATTCTCCCCCAGTGAACCGCCTAAGGTTGCCAATTTGTAATTAGTAGTTTGTTTTAAACAGCCCTCCTGGCAAGAATCAACGCAGAGCCCACAAAAGACACAAGCCTTCTGATTAACTACCGGTGAGCCTTCGTACAATTTTATAGCATTGGTCGGACAAACATTGACGCAAAGATTACAACCCTTGCAGGCTGCATTTTGTTGAACGACCACTTCACCCCGCGAACGTTCCGGGGGTACCGCCTTTTCCCAGGGTTCTGTTACATTACCGGTGGCGATAACTTTTTTCCAAACCTTTAACAACTCGTACCCTCCTATCTGTCGACACAGGCGTATGATAGTTCATAGCTCTTATTTATGAGCGGGAAGTCGGGGATGATATTACCGGGTGCAGCTACCGTTAGGGCCGGCCAGTTCGGATAAGCGGCAGCCCGGGCATACAGGCGGTAAACTGTATTATTTTCCCCTACCATAAGCCAGTGAATGTTATTGCCCTGAGGTGATTCGCACCAGCCAAACCCGCTGCTGTAGGGTTTTATAACAGGGATAGCTGCTTTCAGGGGACCCTTAGCCTTAGGCATTTTCTCTAATATCTCGCGAATCAGGTTCACAGTCTGAGCCACTTCATCAACACGAACCCACAGGCGGGCTGCCACATCACCGCTAGTGTAGATCGGAACGTCAAATTTCAGTGAGGAATAACATCCATAGGGGAAATCCCGCCGGATATCGACATCAACACCGGAGGCCCTGGCGCCAATCCCTACTACCCCTAAATCCAGAGCTGCCTGCCGGGGCACAATGCCGGTAGTCTCGACACGGTTCAGGTAGGCATCATTTCCTCTAAAGAGTTCAATCATCTCATTGAAGTCAGGTATCAGTTTGTCCAGCATTGACCTGATCTCAGCGCTTAACTGATCATTGATGTCCAGTCGTACACCTCCGGGGACAACCATGCCCCGCAGGAAACGGTGGCCGGTAAGTGCTTCGTTAACCCTCATGATATCTTCTTTCAGACGGGCACCAGCCATAATTCCTACAGCAAATCCCATCCCGGCGCACAGGTTGCCGATATCGCCCACATGGTTATAAAGGCGCTCCATTTCACTCACCAGCGCTCTTAAATACTGCGCCCTAGGCGGAACGGTTACACCGGCAATGTTTTCAATAGCCTGGCAATAGGACAAAGAGTGGGCAACGGTGCAGATACCCGAGATCCGTTCGACCTGGTAGAAAGCTCTTTCAATCGGTGCCCCTTCAATGGCTTTTTCAATGCCCCGGTGCAGGAAGAATAACTTGGCATCCAAGCGGATAATGTCCTCGCCTGCCTGGCTAAAGATGAAGTGACCTGGTTCAATAATACCCGCGTGGATTGGCCCTACAGGGACCTGAAATACTCCCTCCCCTTCCACCCCGGCCATCGGGAACTCTTTCTTAGCAGTGGGTACAGGTGTTTTGTTGTTAAAGTCTTTGCGCAACGGAAAGATCCCCTGGGGCCAGTTCTCATGCAGGGCAAACGGTCTTAAATCCGGGTGGCCCACTGGCTTTAGACCAAACATGTCGTAAATCTCACGCTCATACCAAGCTGCGCCTGAGATCTTAGGAGTAATTGAAGGGAACTCCAATTTCCCTTTTTCTTTCAGGACAGCTTTTATTACCTGCATGCTTTTACCGACTGAAAACAGGCAGTAGATGGCATAATTACCGTTTAATTGCCGTTCGTCATTGGCGAACATGGACATAAGACCATTTTTTCCGTCGGCATAGAGCTGGTAGGCAGTCTCCCTTAACTCGGCAGCCGGAATCGTTTTGTATTCTTTCATGCTTCCTAACCTCCTATCACAATTTCTGCTGCCTTGGTTAAGATGTCACTTATAAAGGTTGGCAGGTAAATTCCACCGACGATCATTAGGACGATGGAAAAACCAATGGCGGTTAGAGCGACAGGCGAAACATTGGCCTGTTTCATTTTTTCAGGGACGCTGCTAAAGGTCATCTTTAAGCAGTTGTTCATCAAGCCGGCAAAGACGCCGACCAACAACAGGAGAGCTAAACCACCCAGGAGCCACATTTTGCTCTCGAACATGGCGTTAATCAGCAAGAACTTACTAATAAAGATGTTTAGCGGAGGTGTCCCTGTGATGGCTAAGATGCCAATGATGAACATAGTGGCTACCGTGGGCATAACCCGGGCAATTCCTTGAATCTCTTTAATGTGTCTGGTTTTATACTCCTGGCTAATGATACCGACCAGATAAAATAGAGCAGACTTGGCTATGGCGTGGTTAATGATGTGCAGTAGTGCTGCATACACTGCCAGGTGGCTGCCAATCCCGAAACCGATGGCGATAATCCCCATGTGCTCGACGGACGAATAGGCCAGCAATCGTTTAACATCATGCTGTATTAAGACAAAGGGTATGGCCAGCAAGATCGACAGAATACCTAGTCCGAGAAGCACCGTATGAATAAATTCCGTACCAATGGTTCCTTGGATAATAATGACGTTGCGAATCAATGCGTAGAAAGCACAGCTCAAAAGCGCACCGGATAAAAGACCGCTGACCGGCGAGGGAGCCTGACTGTGCGCGTCCGGCAGCCAGGTATGCATGGGGGCCAGACCGGCCTTGGTACCGTAACCAATCAAGATGAAGACAAACGCTAATTTAACAATGGTAGGATTAAGGGTGTTACTGATTTGCTTCAGGTAGAGCCAATTCAGAGCCTGGGTCTCGCTACCGGCATTAACCTGGGCATAATAGAGAATCATAGTACCCAGCAAGGCTAAACAAATACCTACTGTGCAAATCATGACGTACTTCCAGGCTGATTCCAGGGCAGAACGGTTAAAATAGAAAGCCACCAATAGCGCAGAAGCTAGGGTTGTGCCTTCCACAGCTACCCACATCAGACCTAGGTTTCCTACAACCAGAACGCTCACCATGGCAAAGGTAAACAAGTTAAGCAGGGCATAATAGCGGGGAATCATCTTTTCCGTTGCATGTCCTTCTTTTACTTCCTTCTCCATATAAGGTAGTGAAAATAAGGTGGCGGTAAAGGTAAGCAGAGCTACCACTAAAAGCAGTACAGCACTTAGATAGTCCACATACAGAAACTCACTGCTAAATACTTTAATTTCCGTAATCTTGCAGATTATCGCCAGTATAATACCACTGGTCAAGGCGCTCCCTGCCAGATTGGTATAGCGGATTGTGGTAAGATTCTTTTGCGGCAGGGTAATTAACCCTATGACAATAGGCAGCACTAAGGCCGCTAAGATCAACTCGAACATCGATATCACCCCTTTAACTCGTTTAAGATGCTGGTGTCTGTGGTCTCAAAGGAGTACTTAAGTCTATGAGTGAGAATTACCAACACAACCACAGCAACCAGGATATCAAAGAAGATACCCATCTCGATGATCAGCGGTAAACCTTTGGTGATGGATAAACCCAAAAGGTACAGTCCGTTCTCCATCGTTATTAGACCAACAACCTGCATAATGGCCTGAGACCGGGCGATGATCATCAAGAGACCAATCATCGTTAAGGCGATGGCTGCTCCCAAGGTTTCTCCCGCCATATGGGGCAATACTTTATTCACAAACCCGTAGGAAACGATGATCGCCAGAATGGCTAGGAGGAAAGAGACGTTGAAGTTAGCAATTTCCCTTTCATGTTTTAATTGCAAGGTAACCCTCCAAAGAGAATAAACAATTAACCCAACTTTAATGACCGCCGTCAGCACTGCGGCGATATACATATGAAATTCCCCGGTCTTAAGACCGAATATCAAACAAGCCAGAGCTACAATCACCGACTGGAATCCTAAGATACCCACAGCAGTCCGCAGAGAGGATACCCTGGTTAACAGGACTGCACCGGCTAAAAGCAGGACCGTCAATAGTGTCATTAATCTTTCCCTCCTTACTACATGGCGATGATCGCCAGCAGTGATAAGCAGCCGGTTGCGATCAACAATCCCGGTAATCTGAACAGACGCATCTTGTTAGTACTGGTTTCAATCCCGGCCAGGACAACAGCAATTACCAAGACCTTAAGGATCATCCAAACAACGGGCGGCAGACTACCAGCAGGGTTCCAGGGCAGAAAGAAGTTGACCATCAGCAAGATGGTGACCAGCTGCTTAAGAGCGGAACCCCAAAAGATCAAACCAACTGAGCGCCCGCAATACTCTAAAACCATCCCTTCGTGGACCATTGTTAATTCCAGGTGAGTATCCGGGTTGTCCACCGGGATACGTCCGGTTTCAGCCACAGTAAGAATCAGAAACGCGATAGCCGCCAAGATGGCCGACAAGGAAATTCCGGAAGATGCTGAGGCGCTGGCCATTTGAGACATGCCCGTGCCATTGGCCCTCAGGGCCACTGTAAACAAGGTCAGCATCAGCACAGGCTCCACCAGAATATTAATGAACATTTCCCGGGAACCACCCATCCCGCCAAAGGAACTGCCTGCATCCAGGGAGGCCAGGGCCAGAAAGAACCTGCCCAGTCCCAGCATGTAGATCAAGACAAAGATGTTGTCATAGTGCAAACCCCGGTCAAACAGGAGAGTCGGTACTAAGGCTGCCGCTCCCAGGGCTGTGGCAAAATAAATATAGGGGGCTGCCTTGAAAATCCAGGAAACTGTCGGAGAAAATACATTATCTTTTTTGAAGAATTTTCGTAGGTCGTAGTAAACCTGAAAGTAACCGGGTCCCCTTCTGCTTTGCATTTTGCCCTTGGTGTTTTTGATCACCCCGGCTACCAAAGGAGCCAGCACTGCCAGCACGACCACCTGTAAGAGCATGAACAATACTGACATGCTTACCACCTCACTCCCAGTATTAGAATAACTACCGTTACAAGCAGGACATAACCAATGTAATGCTGCAAATTACCGGATTGCAGGGGTTTGACACGGTTGACCAAAAACAAGATCCCTTTTTTAACCGGTTGATAAAGCCAGCTGTTAATTAAATAGCTGATCCCCACTGTCATTTTCATCTTAACCCCATGATAGGGATTAAGGGTTTTGTCGGTAGTAACATTGTCTTTCGTACGGAGAACAGTCTTATAGGCCCGGCGAACCGGTTGGGCAAAACCGGTGGCAGTGTATTCCATCCGGGCAGTGGGAATAATACCGCAGGTCCAGGTTTCTCCTTCAACATTTTTGGGTTTACCATTGAAATTGTAGACCAGCACAGCTGCGATCAGACCAACAACCAGCATACCCACGATCACCGGCATGGCGATGACGCCATTAGCCTGTGGGATGTTGAATGCCGCGGCATACCAATGATTGTTGAACAGACCACTGACCTCAAGTCCGGCAGATTGGGATACAACACCCTGTAAAAGGTTGAGCATCCATTGGGGCCAAACACCCAAAGCCAAGCACATTAAGGACAGAAGGCCCATCCCGGTCAGCATTGTGCCGGGAACTTCTTTGGCCTGTTCCGCGTGTTTACTGCGGGGCTTGGCCAGGAAGGTTACCCCAAAGGCCTTAACAAAACAGGTAGCGGCCAAAGCACCCGTTAATCCCAGCAAAGCAATTAGAATTACAGACCCTAAACGAGGAATGACCCCTGTTACAGCCTGGGGTAAATAGAAAAGTGACTGATAGGTCAGCCATTCACTGACGAAACCATTTAGTGGCGGCAAAGCTGAAATTGCAGCGGCACCGGTCAGAAAGAAAACTGCGGTGTAAGGCATTTTCTTAATCAATCCGCCCAGATGTTCGATGTCTTTAGTATGGGTTGCATAAAGTACAGAACCGGCACCCAGGAAGAGCAGGGATTTAAAGACGGCGTGGTTAAAAACGTGGTAAAGTCCTGCCACAAAAGCAAGTCCCGCCAGGACAGGCTGATTTGTACTCATGAAGATCATACCCGAGCCAATACCAAGCAAGATGATACCAATGTTTTCTACCGAGTGATAAGCCAGCAGACGCTTTAGGTCGTGCTGCATTAGGGCATATAATACACCCAGGACTGAGGAGATAATGGCCAAGAAAAGAACCACCCCACCCCACCAGGCAGGTCCGACACCCAAGAACTCCAGGTAAAACCGACACAGGCCATAAATTGCAGTTTTGATCATAATACCGGACATCAGAGCCGAGACATGGCTGGGTGCCGCCGGGTGTGCTTCAGGCAGCCAGATGTGCAGGGGGATCACACCTGCCTTGGTACCGAAACCAATTAAGGCACAGAAAAAAACAATGTTACGCATAGTATTCGTTAAGGAAGCACCTTTGAAGATTTGGAAGTCCAAACTGTGCACCGTCATACTAAGGATTAAAAATGCCGTTGTAATAAAGACCGTTCCCAGGGTGGTCATCAAAATGTACTTATAGGCGGCACGGGTGTTAGCTGTCTTTTCATATTCATGGTTGACCAGGAAGAAAGAAACTACGGTCATGAGCTCCCAGGCGATCAGGAAATAGGCCACCTGGCTGACGGTTAGTACCAGAGCCATGGATAAGATAAAACAGTTATAAAGTGCGGCCATTAGTGCTAAACGCTGCTTGTAAAACTCACGGCTGTAGCCGAGAGCGTAAATACTGGCCGCTGTCCCTACCACTCCTAAGGCTAGCAAGAAAAAAGCAGATAAATTATCAATTCGGATGATTAACGATCCAACCGGCAGACCCATAGCATAAGTGAAAGTCACGCCACCGGCAATAAATACTTCAACTGAACAGGCCACAATGGCTAAACAACCTAACACTGATAAACCGTGAGCTAAAATGTTCGTTACGTTTGGGCTGCTGCTCGTTAGGCAGGGCAGTAAAATACCAGCGATAAACAGCAGCAGCATTACCAGATAGATATTTTCTATCACGAAATTCACCACCTATTATTGGTTTGTAAAGAAACAATGAGACCGACTTGGTAATTATTTCACTAGTTCGCCAGCTCCTTCCCCTGACAACTATTTAGTTGCTTCATGGTTGAGCGATTTGACATTATATAGCATTAATTTGCAAGAACTATGCCTATATTATTAGCTTCTTACGGTCTCTTTCAACTACGGGCTAAACCCGCATGATTACATGAATAGATGGACTTTTCAGTCAGATAAAAACTGATCATCTTCTGGGCTGGCTATTAATGACGTATACGTAATTGTTATAAGTATGAAAATATTGCATGGTTTTATATATACAAAACTTGGCTTGCGCCCGAAGACACTGTCTTCGCACGAATTATCCTTCTTGCAGTCCTCGGACGCAGGCGGAAGCCTTAGTTGCAGTTATGCTTAGAAAGTATATAACGCAAGTTTATACTTTCTGACAGTATGAAAAAATCCCCCGCACCACCCTTCATAAGTGAACACTTACAATGATGGATTGGGGGAAGATCATTAATTCTTTCTGGCAAGGTTTTTCTGCATTCTTTCAAGACGGTAGTAAAGGGCTCGCACTGAAATTCCCAAATGTTGAGCGGCTTTTGTTTTGTTGCCCTTGTATAGTCTCAGGGCTTCCTCAACCAGATCATCTATGTGCTTGTCAAGATTAATTGGGTCAGGCGGTAACGATTTGGTTTCCGTTTTCTCCCCTGTACCCTTGGGAGTAAGATTACCTGAAGCTTTTGGAGTTAGATTGCTTAGATGCTCTAATTTTAATTCTTCATCATCAAACATAAACGATACCCATTCCATTGCGTTGCGAAGTTCCCGCACATTGCCCGGCCATTGATAGGACAATAGAAACTTGGCAGCCGGTTCACTGATCCTGCTAAAATGTTTTCCCCGGCGTTGGGAAAAGTCTTTTAAGAACATTAGGGTATGGGGCAGTATGTCGTCTACTCTTTCACGCAAGGGAGGAATTAAGATCCGTCCTACTTTGAGCCTATAGTATAAATCTATACGGAACATTCCATCCTCAATTTGCTTTTCAAAGTCCAAGTTTGCGGTACAAATAATCCGCACATCCGTTTTAATCTTTTTCAAGCCACCAACACGATAGAAACTTTTTTCTTCTAAGACGCGGAGAAGTTTAGCCTGCAGTTCCAAAGGCAATTCGACTATTTCATCTAAAAACAGGGTGCCGCCGGCGGCAATGTCAAATTTGCCTTTTTGCCCTTTGTTCACTCCCCCGGTAAAAGAACCGCCTTCGTAACCGAACAGCTCACTTTCAAATAAGGTTGGGGAAATGGCAGCACAGTTTATATCTACAAAGGGACCCGGGGTTTCCATATTTCCATAATGGATAATCCTGGCGATAACCTCTTTCCCCACTCCCGTTTCGCCCTGAATCAAGACAGGAACCGTTCGATCCGTATGGTATTGCTGGGCATGCTTGACCAGGTTTTTCATCACCTCAGAAAAGACCCCAATATTTTCAATCCCGGCCTGTTTAGCAACCAGTTGCTTAAGTTGGGTTAATTGATGTTCGGCATCCCTGGTGGCCTCTTGTAACTTCTCATCAAAGTGCTCAGTAAGCACTTTATTTTCATACAAGAGATTCTGGTGTTCCTCAACTCGTTCCAGGATCGACGTTAATTCCTCAAAGTTAATGGGCTTGGTCAAATAATCATAAGCTCCTGCCCTTAACGCGGAAATAGCCAGTGATACGTCAACAAAACCTGTATAAAGTACCAGGTCTGCTCTTGGTTCCATGTTTAAGGATTTAATGGCCTCAATCAGTTCTATACCTGACATACCGGACATTTTTATGTCTGATAATACCATCTGAAAGCGGTTCTCTTTGTAAACTTCCAAAGCCTCTTCTCCGGAATCACACTCAATTATAGTATGACCCTGGAGAGCTAAGTAGTTGGCTAAAAATGACCTACTCTCCCGTTCATCGTCTACAAGTAAAATCTTCAAAGCTTATCGCCTCCATGATGCTTAACAACTAGGAAAGGTAATATGAATAATCGCTCCGCCACCGGGGTTATTAGCAACTGAAATCGTTCCGTTACTTGACATAACAATCGAATGAACAATCGACATTCCCAGGCCCATTGAGCTGCCGGCATCCTTGGTACTAAAAAACGGTTCAAATATTTTTTGGGCAATCTCCGGGTCAATCCCTGGTCCATTATCCCTAACTGTGAGGTGGATTTTATGATCTGCTACCCAGGTACTGATGACGATTTCTTTTTGTTCCTGTAAATAGGGTTCTAAGGCCTGTACAGCATTCATTAGTAAGTTTAACACAACTTCCTCAAAACGAACAAAGCAGCCACAGACAGGTAAAACAGCCTCAAGTTTTTTGGTGACTTTAATACGCCGAGATAAAATCTGGTTATTTACCAGGGACAAGGAATTTTCCACCACTTCGTTTATATCACAGGGTATATACTCAAAGCTCTGGCTATATTTAAGGAAGGAACGTAAGTGGTTTACTATGGAATCTATGCGATCAACCTGACGGGAAATATTCGTTACATTTTTTATAATTTCTTCTACAGGAACCTCTTTCCGGGAGTTATATAGATATAGGATTGTTTCTGCCAAAACCTTAATGGCATTTAAGGGTTGGTTGATTTCGTGAGCAATTCCTCCGCCGATAACGGCAAGGGTGGCGACCCTGGAAGCCCTTTCAGTTGCTTCTCTGGCCTCGGCAATCTTTAATTCCGCTTTTTTTTGGGCAGTTATATCTCGTCCCACAGACTGGTATTCCACGATTTCACCATGCTCATTCAGGATAGCCCGGTTCACCCACTGGGTCCAATGTACTTTGCCTTGATTGTCAACAAATCTCGGTTCCGTAACGACAACAGGGTTTTCCGGGGTCAAAGCGTAAACCTTTTTCTTTATTTCCTCCCGGTCATCGGCGCGAACAAACGTAGTAAATTTTTGCCCAATAATTTCTTCGACGGGTTGTCCAATGAATTTGCCAAAGGACCCATTTACAAAAGTAAGGGTACCGTTAGGCTTAAACCGCCTTATCAGTTCAATCTGATCCTCCACAATAGCCCTGTACCTGGCTTCACTTCTTTTGAGCTGCTCCTCTACTTGTTTTTGGTTTGTAATATCCCTGCCAACGGATTGATACTCGACAATTTGCCCGCTCTCGTTAAAGACAGCCCTATTTGTCCACTGCTGCCAAACAACTTCCCCATTCGGTCTGATAAAGCGGCGCTCAGCTATAGCCACCGGGTTATCTTTGGTAAGGGAAAATATTTGTCGATTTACAGTTTCCCGATCCTCTGCCGGAAATAAATCCATGAAATTTTGGCCCAGCAATTCATCCATGTCCTTACCATAGTATTTGCAGAAGGCACTATTGAGAAATGTCAGCGTACCATCCGGTCGAAAACGCCTGATAAGTTCTATCTGATCTTCTACCACTGCCTGGTAGCGGGCCATACTTTCCTTTAAAGCCAATTCAGTCTGCCTGTACTTGGTAATATCCCGGGCAATCCCTTGTAGTCTGCCGTCGGAAAGTATATTAATTGTTAATTCACACAAGAAAACAGAGTTATCTTTTCGCCGGCACAATAATTCTTCAATAATTTTCTTACCTTCTTTAATATTAGAAACAAGTTCATACCCGTTATTTAGGCTATCCGTAACAATTAACTCAAGGAGATTTTTCTCTTTAAGTTCCTCCTTCGCATAGCCAAACATTGAGCAGAGCCAGGAATTTATGTTTATAAGGCGGTATTCCCAATCAGTTACAAAGATGCCCACACCGGCTTGATCGACTAATACCCGGTATAATTCATTGCTTTGATGATAGGATTCCATTTTTTTAGAGATATCGATAGGTTGATTCGCAGCAAGCTTAAGATTGATTTTTCTACTGTATTGTTTTGACATTTACGTAAACTCCTTTGTCATGACAGTGCTGTCGTTGCACGGGTTAGCCTTCTCACACCTTATCCCACGCGGCTAGTCGAATCCTAAAAAAATCCTTGTAAAATGTGCCCTGTTATTCAAAAAAACTAACACTCCAAGTGAAGTAGTGTCTATGTTACATATCGGCGATTTACACCAACTTCCAATTATAGAGCTCCATGTGGCACTCCATGCCACACCATCAAATGAATGAAAACCTTGGGAAACACTGGAATTAAAACGTTGCGTACGTGAGATACTTTTGCTACGGCATAAGTCGAAATGTCTTGGTGCGTTTGAGCCCGATATTATAGACTGACTAAGGCTTCCTGCTTGCACCACAAATTGTTGCCATGTTGTGAATGCACAACATATTAAAGCTGTACCTGGTCGAAAAACCGATGTTAAAGACTCTGAATGGATTGCTGATTTACTTCGTCACGGCCTACTAGTTGGTAATCCTAAACCTACACTCCAAATAATCGTTACCCCCTTTAAAATCTCCATAGTTGCCCTTCTTGTGGTTATTTCACCCCCACATTTGGGGCAACTATTAGCACCAATTTGGTTCGCTACTTCAGCTTATTTTTTTATGAATTCCTCCGACATGCTGAGTTGTGGCATTTTCTCGTTGGTCATCCGTAAGCGAAAAATCTGATCCTATTCTAATAACTCGTATAACTGCAAACACTTTCTATAGCCTAATTTCTTCGTTATTCTGTAAAACCCTGCCAGCAACTGTTCATTTTTACAATACTCTTTAAATTATACGCTATTATCACGGACCTTCTGCGTGATAGTCTATCTTGCATAGCTTACTCTGCGTAAAGAATAACACCCAACTCAGACAATTCTATGTAAAAGGAGCGAAGCCTAAGATTCCCTTAGTTTCGCTCCCTTAAATCCTGCATTAACTGTTTTTACATCACACGCATCCATATTAGTCACTATTTCGTTTTACACTCCGATACTGCTGCTTGCCGCTGTTTGGCTTGTCACAACATTCATCTCAATTAAGCCAAGTTCCAACGCGGGGCGCAAATGATAGTTGCTGAACGTTGAACGGCGCTTAATTCCAAGCCACCCACTACGAAAGAAATATCCCCTTGGCTGATTCCAATTGCTCGAATGACTTATTTCAGAAAATAAAAGAATACCTGGCGGAAAAATTGCGTTGTAAATTCTATCTGACATTAAGTAGTTCCAAGCACTTGGTCAATCATCCTTAAAAGATAATCAGGAAAATTATCCGTATCATGTTCAACGGATCTAAGTCGCTTTTTCATTCTTGTTCCGACTTCGACAGCCTCTTCTTTAGTACCATACTTGCAAAGTAACTCCAGCTCATCTATCCTTTCAAACAAGGCTTCTCCACAAGCACTTGCATGTTTGTAACTTAAAAAGGGGTATTCCTGTATAAAAGGACCGAAGTCTTTCCATAAAGCTTCTCTTGTGAATAACATCCGATGTTTTTTGTTTGAATATCTTTTAGCTAGGTTTGCTTTGAAGAGGGTCATAGAGCTTTCGCTATATTTTTTTAGAGCCCATTAAAAGCCTGCTCTACCTGGTAATCAGCCTTGTTAAGATATGCCTTTAAGACGCGGGAAATGGCGATTTCATCTTCAACTATTAGGATCTTCTTCACCGTTTAGATCTCCCTTTTCCTGAAAGTAAGTTCATTTGTTTATAGCGAAACACGGCTCTCCCTGGTGGGAAAGCCATGTTCCTATTTCAATTCTATTATAACTTATTTTGCAGGTCTGTTACCAATTGGCTAAGTATTTCTTTAATCTGGCTTTCATCATTAGCTTCGACCGCTTGCATTAGTTTGCTGTAAGTGTAATTTTTCTCATGATTATTCGTAGAACCCATTTCCTTCAGAGTAGAGCGTTTTAAGCCTAGAGCTTCCATCTCTGCTAGAGCTTGTTCTTCAGTCAGAGTTCCGTCTTTTACTTTCTGTCTGATTTCTTTAATCTTTTCTCTGCTTTCTTCCATTTTATGCTTGGTAGCTTCATCTACTTCCGGTCGCTCTCCCTTTATTGCTCCCTTAAGTCCCAAAGCTTTCATCTCGATTTTAGCTTGTTCTTCAGTCAGAGTTCCGTCTTTTACTTTCTGTCTGATTTCTTTAATCTTTTCTCTGTTTTCCTCCATTTTTTGCTTAGCCGCTTCATCCATCTTGGGTAATTCTTTGTTTTTAGGGAGCTTTGCCAAGAGAGCCTGGTATTCATCTACCAAATCCGGAGCGTACTTTTTAAACAGCTCCATTAATTTTTCCTGGTTAAAGCCCTGCTGACCCCGCAAACTTTTTTGCGTTGAAGCGAATACCGCTTTTGATTTCACATTATTTCCCTGGTTTGTCACCGCGGTTGCAGCTAAAGCAGATGGAACCAGTAAAGTTAGGGCTAGTGCACCTACCGCCAGGATAGTCATGATCTTTTTCATACATTACACACCTTTCATTTTTAATCTTCGTCCCCGATATTTAGAATGATAACAAAACAATGTGTCGGGAAAACATCAGAATATAAATAAAATAATGTATGCTCAACCATAGAAACGTTAAAGTCATACTTATGCAAAATTACTGTGCTGATATCTATCATGATTTATGAAGTCTTATGTTTATAGATATGCACACTCCATGTCCAACACAACCGATACATCAATTTTATCTTTCAGCACCTTATTCCTGAAATTATCGCCATCCGTCGTAAAGGTCATGTAGCGCAAAGTGTTGAAAACTAAGGATTTCTACGTATCTTTCCTTTGCATTCTTATTACGTACTCCACATGTGTTTGGGCAAAGCAGTGATACTGATGCACGGAAATAATGGATTTTGCGGAAAGGTGTACCCCCTAAATTACGAGGGGGTCGTTTTAATGTACCGATTAATCCCTTTTCGCAAAATTATTGTATATACTCCACGAGCTTGATGTGAATTCGTTGTAAACATTGAAGTAACGCCAACGTGCTCGGTACTCAAAGAAATATATCGTTTATAGATAAAATTCAGTCTTTTTCAATAACTGCTATGCGCATTTGTGACTAGTTCTTCTTGCTAAAGTCTCAAGCTTCTTTCTGCATAACTATCGAAAAAAAATAAAGCTGCAACCGGAAACACGCAGCTTTTTAAAGAAACTATACCTTAATTCTTATGCCAGTGATCACAGACTGGAGCTGGAGGAATACTCTGTACGAAGTTGAAAACATTTTTTGGGTCATATTGCGCTTTAACTTTCTGGAGCCGGGCAAAATTATCACCGTAATATTCCTGACCGTAATTTTTTAAATTTAGATCAGGTACATTAACGTATGATCCAGTTACAAAGGGCTGAAGTTGAATACGAGTCTGTTCAACAAGCTTAATATTTTTTTGTGTTTCAGATTCTTCCGTCCATGCGGCATTCCATTCCATAAATATTTCGTATTACGCCAGAAAAAAGCTGTATCCTGAGGAGGTACCCGGTTCATTGCGCCTCCGGAGTTCAGGAAGAAGAAACCGGATTCGCTCCCTTTAGCTTTTTCCAGGAAACTTCGGATTGCTTCAATTGCTTCTGGGGGCAGGATTTGCTCAACCCAGGTGGATGACCACGAAGTATTCTGCGTGTCAAACAGCGATTCAGCTGGAGCCCAGAATTCTATTGCCTCCGATAGTGTAACCTCATCTATAAACACCTTTATAGGAGATCCGACATCTGTCAAAGTTGTTATCAAATTCTCCAGTTCTGCTTTGGGACCAAGGAATATTCCCTGTGATCGAAGCAGGCTATCCGTTTTCGGAGTTATCTCCAATATAGTACCCAGCCTTTCGTCAACTTAAACCGATAATGCTACCTTAATTGATAGTTTCCGAATATCCCAGCATGCTTACCTTTACGATGAGCACGACCTTACATAATCAACTGGTACATCCATACGATTAGACGTTTCTTCAATCGAAAGTCCAGTTTCTATAAATCTCTTAACAACAATAACCATGTTTTCCCCTACTTCAATAATGTGCTTATCTAAGTCATAGAAACGAACTACTCGCTGGTCCCACGAATGTTCAAAGAGTGGATGAATATATTCGATACCTTTGATAATGTTTAACTTTGCAACAAAGCTGTCCATGTCATCTTCCTCAAAATACAACTCACATGCATTGTTTCCGAAAAATATTTCCTCATCTTGCCGTCGAACTTACACAAACATCAATTTTTACTAACCTTAAAATCAAGAACACAGGAATGGGCATTTCTGAAGACGATCTTCCTTTAATATTCGAGCGATTTTACCGTGCAGATAAATCCCGAACTCGTGAGACAGGAGGAACAGGAATTGGTCTAGCGTTGGTACGCCAGGTTACAAACCTTCATCAAGGCACAATAACCGTACAAAGTAAAGTTGGGCATGAGACCGAATTTATCGTTCAACTTCCCAAAGAAATAAAAGTGGCCAAGGGTTAATCCTCCGCCACTTTTACTACTGCGTACATCAAGTTTTGAACGTTTTTGGGAACTAAACCCCATCAAGGACTTGTGATAGATCAGATTCTTATATCAATTCTATTTCCTTCACTTTCTTTAAGTAATTCGACTGGTTGCTTGATTTGTTCAGTTGCACGTTCATCCGTTTTCAGATCCTGATTAGTTTGCGAATTTCCATGCATCCCCTTCATCCCACAATTTCTCGGCATACTACTAACGCCCGACATACTAGCACCTGATATTTCACTAATTCCCATCAATTAAACTACACCCTCTTTCTGCGTTATGTGGGATCGACTTCCTTGTGATGAGCATGTTCAAACTAGGCATTGCCTACGATCGAAGATCTAGTAAAAAGTGATCTTAGAAATTCATCATGCTGCTTCCCGTCTTTGCTGTACCAATTCCGTTCATCATCGAAATTCCGGAACTGGCAGCACTATTTCGGTTGGTCATCATATTTCCTCCAGACTGACTCATGAATTGGTTCATTTTATCAAGGTTATCTTGTCCCATAAGGTCCTTTACATTTGGGTCTGAATTCATCAGATCTTGCATAGCCTTAACATCCCCAGTTTCCATGGCCTTCTGCATCCCCGCGGAATTATGGAGATTTTGCATAGCGTTCGAATTCATTAACGTTTGATGTTGACCTGGTGAAAAAGTCTGCTGCATGAAGCCTTGCATTTGACTCATCCATCCGTTGCCTTGAGTCGTTCCAGCTAAAGCTGGTAAAGCCAAAAGCCCAACTGCCAATGTTGCAGTTCCTGCAATTGCCGTAATCTTTTTACTAATTTTTCTCATCCTATATTCCCCCTAATTTAATCTCATCTTTGTTAGCTTTGATTGTTTGCCTTGCTGATCTTCATGTCTTTATTGTAAACTTGATATGCGATTTTCTCATGAAAATGTAATGAATTTCTCATGAAGAAAGGACCCTGATTGAGAATCAGAGTCCTTTCTTCATCATATAGTGTTATTTCACGCCTAGAGCTTCCTTAACCAAGGGCTGCAGAGCTGGATCTTTTAGCATTGCTTCGAACGTAGCTTTCATTTTTGGATCGGCCATGATCTCTACTATAGGCTTAAACATTGACGGGTTAGCCATAATACCGACCATGCTATCTTTATTTTCACTGCTCCCCATTATACTAATCATATTCTTTTGAACATCGCTATTTTTCATCATATCCACCATTACAGGCATCATTTTTGGAGACCCCATTACTTTAACCATGGACTGGCGTGCATCAGGTGAACTTAAAATATCCATCATAGCCGTGGGATTGCTGGTCTATACTGGGTCATGTTGCTAGTATTCATCATGTCTTTTGTTTGACTGCCACATCCGGTTAGACTTAATATGGCAATAGAAGTCAGACCTATAAACACTATTGATTTTATTTTCTTATTCACAACTATCATCTCCAACTCTTTAAATAGCGTTGAATAAGTTCGTTACTAACAGTAATAACCACTTATCCTGGGGTATTCGAGTTAATTGGCTTTGAAGACTACAAACAATAAGTAGAATGGATTAAAGAACAAAAGCAAAGAAATCTTCCATAATTCTAAAATTAGGAGATCCCGATATTTTATGTATTCTCAATAAGCAGAAACCTCCTATACTAGTGATTTATCGGGTAACGAGATTATCCAGAGATTGGCATCCACCCCTAACCTTTCAAAATTGGTTCATGTTGCCGAAAAGATGTAACACCAGTATAAGTTAAATTGTGAATTACCTATGAATTTGTCATAAAGGATGAAATTAAGAGTTGAGTTAGTTGATTCAATTAAAACTGTATTTAAGTAAATTAAGAAAGAACCAAATGGACTGATGTTTTCACCTCAGTCCATTCGGTTCTTTTCTTCGTTGCTATATGCTAAGCCTATTAAATTCGTCGCGCGCCGAGATAACGTTTTGACCAATAACTTTCTGTCAAACTATGAATACCTACTCCTTCACTAGCTGCTCCAAGCGTACGTCCTCCACCAATATAAATACGCACATCGGTAGCTCCTGGGGCATAGGTTTGAAAGAACACGAGATCTCCTGGTCTCAACTCATCACGACTGATAGGTACGCCAATTTTATACTGTTCAGCTGCAGTTCTCGGTAATGAAATACCAGAGGCCTTAAATACATACTGCACAAACCCTGAGCAATCGAATCCTTTCCGACTCGTTCCACCCCAAACGTAAGGGATACCTTGTAAACTTAGGGCATTGCTAATAAGTTTGTCCATATCTGAGCTACCCCTTGACACTTGGGATACCGAAACCTGTTTAGGCTTCGAGTTTACAACTTTCTGTGAAGGAGTGCTGGGTTTTTTAGCGATCTGTGGAGATTGAGACGTCTTACCTTCTGAAGCTGGAGTTTTCTTATCAACAGGAGTTGATGTTTTCTTTTCGTTAGGAACATTATTACTTTCAGGTATTTCTGCCACGTTCGTTTTGGCCTCTATTGCGGATGTCCAATTAAATGCTTCACGCATTTTTTGAGAATATACGTCTGATTTAGAGACAGCTAAAGGGGAATCCTTGAGTACAGTACTCTGCACATTAGGAGCCTTTGGAGTAGCTTGAAAATCTAGAATAGCAGCCTGAGCCCCCGGTAAACTACTTGTCAAAAGAATACCGGCAAGGGCTACCCCACTAACCCACGTTTTATTGAGAATTAACACTAAATTGGTCCACCTTTCATAGCTTACGAGGTTAGTTGACGGATTCGGGCAGAAGGTGTAAGCCCTACATGGTCTAACCATGATTCACCCCACATGAAATTCCCCGTTCTGAGTCTCCTGGAGATCAGATTAAGCACTTTGATTATTATGTTCTTTATTTCGTACAGAGGTAATTTAAGAATAAAAGCCCTGCAATCAGCACCTAGAAAATCCCTCCTTTCTATTACTTGCAGGACAATCTCAAATCTCCTAATTAACAACTCAAATTATACTCCTCAAATATGAATTTCCCGCGAACGAAAAAAGGTAGTTTCTCCCATAAGGAGCCACTACCCTTTTGTTGCTTTTCAGGCTAATTTCTTTTTACATTGCACCAGCTTGGGCAGTTAAGTTAGAGAAAGTGTAGCATGATTTTTAAATATGCTCAGCATACAAGTCATTACAACATGATTACCCTCCACCAAGAAAAAGCTCATGATTTTCTTGGTTGCGTAAGATACCTTTGAGCATCGGAAAAGATCTTTCGAGCATCAAATAATACTTTTGTATCTTCCTACAATGCCATTTGATTTCTTTCCCTTTAGGATAAGCATAGATATTCGTCCTTTCGTGAATCTACCTTTAGAACTACTTCTTTCCTTCAAAGGGTATTAAATTTTTAGTTTCATGTTGATCTTGAACATTCTTTTGGTCATGCTGATGCCCTCCACAGCAGCCCATACCCCGCCGATGCATAAAGAACATCATCCCAAATATGAAGAAATACCACCCATATTGGTTTAAGAATTCCCACATAATCAGAAACCTCCTTTAAATCTTGAAATTAAGTTCTCGTCTCATTCCTTGGTAAAATTAGCACAGCTGCAGAAACGAGAGCTATAAGAATCATCCCCACACTACTCCACTGTGCTGACGTCAAATTAAACAGATAACGGGCGCCATCCCCTCGTAAAAACTCTAACGCAAAACGTCCTAGTGAATAGAGCACTATATAGGTTAAAAAGATGATACCCCTCGGCCATTTGCGCCAACGCGAAAGGATTATGATCAGAGCAAAGACAACCATGTCCCATTGCCCTTCCCATACCTCCGCAGGCCAAAGGGGTTGGCTACCATAAGCTTCATAAGCTGGAGTTCCCGAAGGATAAACCAAGCCAAAACCCTGGTTGGTTGGGCTTCCATAGGCGTCCCCATTGAGAAAGCAAGCAATTCTTCCCAGTCCCTGCCCTAAGATAATNNCCCACAATAAAAGCCCCAACCAATGCTCCTTGAATTGCCATCCCACCGTGCCATATCATAAAGATTTCGGAGAGATGCAGGGAGTAATAATCCCATTCGTAGAAGAACACTTGCCAAAGACGTGCTCCAATAATCGCTCCTATCACTGCATAGATCAACAAGTCTACAAGATGCTGGCGATATTCCTTTTCAGAAGGTGCTAAATAATAAGCTACCCCTAAACCAATTAATAGTGAGATGGCAACGACTACACCGTAAGACCCTAGGGAAAATCCCCCAATGCTGAATAAAGTTTGCAGCAAATTTGTGTTCCTCCTTCTGAACAGGTACTAAAAAGTTAAGTTCTTAACTTTTGCTAAATTTTTAAATATTATTTGAATTTATTTACGACTCATTCCTTTACAAAAGGTCCAGACAATTACATGAATAAAGGCAACTATAGTAGCCAAATACTTATCCCATCACCCTCTTCTTCACCATTGGAATGACGATCGGCATGAAGACAATCATACTTAGGATAAAAACCCAAACCATACCGCCGACCCTGGCAACAGTAGTATAGGCATTTCCGTCCACCCATGTTATGACCAGAAAAACAAGGGTTATTGCTAGCGAAAGTACCGTGTAAACCACGGAAGCTTGCCTGGCAGCTTTTGATTCTAACTCGCTCATATTAAGACCTCCTCCTTAGCGTGCTGTTTGTGGTTGAGGCGTTGGATTGATACTGGGTTTCAACTGTTCCCTTCGGAATGAGGGTTGGAAGCGTTTTAGAAGAAGCGTGTTCAGCGTTACAGATACCGAACTCATTGCCATAAAGAAAGAGGCAAGTTCCGGGCTAACTAGAAGCCCTGTGAAAGGATATAGAATACCGGCTGCTAAGGGAATTCCCGTAATGTTGTAAACGAAAGCCCATACCAAATTCTGCTTAATCTTGCGCATAGTAGCCCGCCCAATTTCGATGGCTCCTACCACATCGCGGATATCGTCCTTGATCAGGATGATGTCGCCTGTTTCTTTGGCAACGTCTGTACCTGAACCAATAGCAATCCCCACGTTGGCCTGAGCTAAGGCGGGAGCATCGTTGATCCCATCCCCAACCATAGCTACGTTTAGACCCTTCTCCTGAAGCTTGATCACTTCGGCGGCCTTATCTTGGGGCAGCACTTCTGCCAGGACTGTTTTAATCCCCACCTGTCGAGCTATGGCTTCAGCCGTCCGCCGGTTGTCCCCGGTAATCATGGCTACTTGAACACCCATCTGTTGCAAGCGCTCCACGGCCACTTTCGCGTTTTCCTTTAGGATATCAGCTACTGCAATGATCCCCGCAGCCTTATTATCAATAGCCATCAACATGGCTGTCTTCCCTTCTTCCTCCAGCTGCTCCATCTTCTTACTTAGGTTTCCGATATCAATAGCTTGTTGCTGCATCAAACGACGGTTTCCTAACAAAATTGTCTGCCCTTGATAGGTCGCCCGAACACCGTGACCGGGTATAGCCTCAAAATCATCGGTATCTCCAACCGACAATCCTTCCTTCTTGGCCCCCCGTACGATAGCCTCACCTAGGGGATGCTCAGACGGTTTTTCAGTGATCGCTGCAAGTCTAAGAACATCCTCTCGAACAAAGCCTTCCGTCGCGTAGACGTCCGTCACTGAGGGTTCACCTTTGGTCAAGGTACCGGTCTTATCGAAAACAACTGCATTTAGTTTGCTGCTTGCTTCCACGGCATCCGCCCCTTTGAACAGAATACCGTTTTCCGCACCCTTACCCGTACCCGCCATAATAGCACTGGGTGTGGCTAAGCCGAGAGCGCAAGGGCAAGAAATGATTAAGGTCGTCACAGACAAGAGCAAGGCAAAGCCAAAGACACCAACTTCGGCCAGATTATAGGGTGAGAGAATAAACGTGCTTGCCGGTGAGAAGAAAGAGGCGTACCCGATAAAGAACCAGAAGAAGAAGACAATTAAAGCCAAGACATGGACCCCAGCTATGAAATGGCCTGCCACAAAATCGGCTAATTTTTGGATGGGCGCCTTGGAAGCCTGTGCGTCTTCAACCATTTTAATAATTTGGGCCAGGGCAGTTTCGCCGCCAACCCTTGTTGCCCTGAATTTGAACGAACCCGTCTTATTGATCGTGGCGCCCGTGACCTGAGAACCTGCTCGTTTTTCTACCGGCATGCTTTCTCCGGTAATCATTGCTTCGTCGACTGCCGAATAACCATCCGTAACTTCCCCGTCAACAGGTATGCTTTCCCCAGGCCGCACAACCACGATATCACCGATCTCCACCTCATCGGCAGCAATCTCGACTTCTTCACCATTACGAATCACCCTTGCCGTTTTAGCTTGCAAACTCATTAGATTTCGGATGGCCTCCGAAGTTCGGCCCCGGGTAAGAGCTTCCAAATAGCGACCTAAAACGATGAACGCCGTAAGCAATGCAGCTGACTCGAAAAAGGCAGCTCCCCGTCCGCCGAAGCCGGCATCGGGCCAGAAGGTATTGATGGTCGCAATAATATAGGCAGCACCAATCCCAGTTGCATAGAGTAAGTTCATATCCGTTGCGCCACGTTTTAGTCCATTCCAACTGTGTTTAAAAAACTGCCAACCAGGAATAAAGGCAATCGGCGTGGTCAAAGCCCAAAGGACATACACGTTACCCAAAAACTCCGGGACAAAATAAGGAAAGATCCACATATCTCGGAACATGCCAATCATCACCAAAATGGATAAGGGCCAGGCAATCCACATATTTCGTGTTTGAAACACTAATTCTTTTTGCCGCGCCTCTTTCTCCCGGTCCAAAGCTTCCTGACCGGTCACCTTTTCGCTAGCCTCATAACCTAAAGCTTGAATTTCTTTTTTGATCCGGGCTTTATCCACGGCACCGGGATAAAACTTTACCCTAGCTGACTCGGCCGGTAAATTAACAACAACAGAGGTTACTCCTGGCATTCCCTTAACGGCCTTCTCAACTTTAGCGACACAAGCTGCACAACTCATACCCCGCACAGTGAGCAAAATTTCTTCCTCCGGCACTTCGTAACCGATGGCTTGAATCATTTTTACCATCTGGGGTACTCCTGCCTGATTACTCTCATAAGTCACAGCAGTTTTGCCTGAAAGCAAATTGACATGAACTTCTTGCACACCGGTCATGGCTTTTAAGGTCTTTTCAACTTTTGCCACACAAGCTGCACAACTCATACCCTGTACCGGTATACTTGCCTGTGCAAGATGTTCCTTTCTTATCGTTTCACTCATAACTTGTACCTCCAATCAACCATCTGATTTTAGATTCCTTTTTCGCTTTATATTATTTACCAAAGATTATCTCAACATCCGAAACACCGTTTTTAGGACTTCATCCACTACCTCAGTGTCACCACTTTCCAACCGTTCCCTCACGCATGATTTCATGTGCTTTTCCAAAAGCAACTTCGAAACCCCGTCGAGGGCAGATTGGGCCGAGGCTATCTGATTCAGGACGTCATCACAATAAGTTTGACGCTCGATCATTCCTTTAATGCCCCGTATTTGCCCCTCGATTCGGTTCATCCGGGCGATAATCTGCTGGATTGTCTTTTCGTCATGATGACTCCTAGGTTTGCCTCCTTCTTGGTTCAGATCCTGGCAATCAATAGAAACATCTTTTGCCGGATTGTTCATTCACTCACCACCAATTCGAAGATAGTATAGGGGGCTACCCTATTTTCCTTAACAAAAAAAATACTCAAGCTCAATTCTATATTCCTACAATAATCCTCAAATACGATAAACTCATGAATTAGTTGTGAATTTCTTGTGAAGAGACCCTAAGTTGACAGAATGGAGTGTCATTATGAGCGGAAGTTTAGACCCAAAGCACATTAATGTCCGTGGATATCTTTCGTTTGTTGCGTCTTCTGCTGTTGCTGAGATGGTGGTATGACGGCTGATATCGCTTGCGGCAAGGATGTAATAACCAAAATAATCGAGATGATAGAAGATATAAGATACACCCACGCAGCAGGACGGTCATAACTCCACTTACGTTTAGCAACGCGTATAAACCACACTGACATAACTAGGGAAACTAGTAGAAATATAATCTTTGTTGACGGAGATAGAGATAATAGACCTGAGCTTAGAGTGGTTAGACCCAATGCAATCAAAAGAGTATGCACCCAGTGGTGCGAAGACGCTACAATTGCAAATAGAACTGAACCAATTGCTTTGATGATGCCTCTATTCTTTTTTACGTCCTGAACTACTTCACTTTTGCTCATATGTGACCTCCTTAGCAACTTCTACATCCTCAGTGTAACTCTCTGATTCGAGGATCTCATGAAAAAGTTGTGAATTTTTCATGAATATATCGCCCATCGTCCGGATAAGTGAAAGGCACAATGAGACCGCTACGGTGGATATCCTAGATGCTAAAGAAAACTTGGCCGGCGCCCGAAGACACTGTCTTCGCACGGGATAGCTTATCGTAAAAGCCGCAGGCGCGGCGGCAGCCTTAGTTGCCCTTATGCTTAGAAAGTATAAAACGTAAGTTTATACTTTCTGATAGTACTAAAAGGCCCAGACCCTTTATATGGTCTGAGCCTTTTATTAGAAGCTAAGATTATTCAGCTTTCATGAAGAGTTATCTTCCCATTCTTCCCATGGACACCATCCTATTCTGGCTGCTGATTTTTGGTCAATTTACAACTAGCTAAAGCGGGAAACGATTATTAGAGAAGAGTTCATAATGTTAGTTGAAATGTTGTTGATGAACTGATCGTTTCGAGCTCCCTTTGAAATCCGAACGATTATACTCTGCGGATAATTCCGGATTCGTAAGACGTGGAAAAGATAAAAAAATAATGCGAGCCCAGGTCCGCAAACCTGGGCCGCCGCATTATCTTTTTTATCTTACTAACTCTTGGTGTAACCGTTAACGTCTGTACTTATAAATTTGGATATATGGGGTTCCTTTTTGCCCCTGAAATTTATCCATCATTTGGTTCATGCCAGTTGCATTTTGGCCATTCATCATTTGATTCATGACCGCTAAGTTTTGAGCTTGCATCATTTGACTCATCGTTTGACCGTTCTCTTGCATGAATTGGTTCATTTGATTGAGGGTTTCTTCTTTAACTTCTGGATTAGAGTTTATTGCTTCTTGCATCTTATCAATGTCTCCAATTCTCATTGCCTCCGTGTTGTGCAAGTTCTGCATTGCACCTGAATTCATAATTCTTTGGTGCTGACCTGAGCCCATGAAGGATTGCATTTGACCGAAGAAGTTTTGTCCCCCGTCAATCGATGTAACCTCGAACGCTGGAATCGCTATAAGCCCGTTGCAAGGACTGCACTGCCTAGAATAACTATCGCTTTTTTGCTAACAAATTAATTTTTTCATGAATTTCCCCTCCTGAATTTTGTATTTCTATTTTTCAAAGGTTTAACTTTATACTCTAAGTATAAAGCAGAATTTCGATTATCTCATGAAAGAGTTGTGAATTTAGAATAGAAAAAATGGTTTACATTATGCTATTAAACGTAAACCATTCTTCTCAAGTTATGCACTTTACCTTAGACTTATATAGTGACTAAAACCATATTTTCTACTGTTGTATTTTGCACCTGTACATACTAGGGTTGGAAAAGACTTATTCCGTTAGGTGTTTCGCAAACATTTACCGTGGCGTTTATCTATTTGTGTCTATTGCCAATTACTCTAATGTGTCGTCATACATTTTTAATCATATTCATACCTGAACTTACACTAACGCCTTAATAAATAATTACGCACCTCGCTTTAAACGACGACTTTATTTTTCATAGGGCTAATTGCTTTCTTACATAGATCCTTTATTCATAGAACCTTTGATTTCCTTCATAGAGCCTTTGCTCGTAGACCCTTTGCCTTCTTTCATACTTTTTTTCTCTTTCATACGTTTACCGTTCTTCGATTCAGGTTTACCCGTCATATGTTTATTTTGTTTAGAACTCAGGACAGCATCTGCTTGAGCCTGTGTTAATGTACCTGCAGCGACGAGTTTATCTAAAGCAGTTTTTATTTTACTAGTTTCTATGTCTTGAATAGAGCTTTTGATTGCATCCACTTGTTCGTGGGTTAGGGTCCCTGCAGTAACAAGTCCCTCCAAAACTGTTTGTAAGTCATGATTTGTTTGCTCATTTAAAGAGCTATGAACAGCATCCGCTTGTTCCTGGGTTAACGTCCCTGCGGTGACGAGTCCCTCTAAAGCTGTTTTTATTTTACCGACTTCTATCTCTTGAATAGAACTTGTTATTAAATCAACTTGCTCCTGAGTTAGTTTCCCTCCGGCGACGAGGCTATCCAAAACATGTTTTTCTATTGAGACATAAGCATGTATCCCCTGTTTTTTCATCATAACTGTACTATCCGTGCTTTCCGTATTGGCTAATACAGGTAATGCCATCAGGCTCACTGTTAACATAGCCGTACCAACTGCAACCGAGATCTTTCTTCCATACTTCTCCATCCTGATCACTCCTTTTAATTTTTGACATCTAGCTGTGATGTATTTACATGTTAAATTTATCAAACTAATTTGAATAAGCAATGAAATTCTTGTGAATTTCATGTGAATTTTCAAGTTTTTTTACTTTAGATGCCCCTTGTTTGTAATTTGTAAATACACCCGATCCCCAAGCATAAAGGGTTCAGCGCAAATTTGCATAGCTGACCCCTTTGTTCATACGTATTAAACCGTTGCCAGTTTACCTTTAACTAACCTTATTTAATCGGTCAAAGATGCTATTGGAAATCTTGGCATGTCCTGTATTCTACACATTAGACGAAATAGAAATTTTAAATTTTCTTGGCAGGTTTGAAAACTCTCTGTTTCTTTGGAAATATTCAAATACCTCCTGTACAATCTCGCGAGTATCGATCGTTTCATTAGGGTCTATTCCTGCTAGGGGGTTCCCTATAGTTGTTCGCGGACAATCCCCTTCGGACCCAATAGTATGCAATTGGGCTTTACTCAAGATGTTCATCACTATTGGGATGTTTTCAATCGTAAGCCAATGAAATTGGACGAGTCGTCAAATCCATAATTCCTCGGCCATATTCTTGTGCGATATTTGCTCGTGCTTAATCCGTATTTAAAATTCCACTAGGAATTTTTAGGCGCATCAAAAAATATCCTGCACTTCGGGGTTTTTGCACATTTACCCCAGCCCATTTTAAGAGATTCTGTTCATTAAGGTCTATTGATTCAAATCCAGACTCTTTGTACTCAGGAATTTTTTCAACGATATTAAGCCATCTTTTACGAGCTTAGTTTTTCAAAGTCGTTGAGCTGATTATAATCCTTCACCCAGACTCTATTCCAGGAAAATACCTCCTAAACGCATAAGAATAGTATGTTTTGTTGACGTTCTAAGTATAAGACACAAATATGAAATTCTTATAAATAAACAATGTAAAAGTAACTATGCGCAGAAACTTAATTTATTAACAATTACTAAAATGCTATTAGGATTTGATATAATGCATTGCCGTTAATGTCAATTTCCGTAAGTAATACGTTCATCATCGAACTTCCAGAACTGGCAGCACTACTTCGGTTGGTTATCATATTCCTCCAGATTGACTCATGAATTGGTTATTTTATCAAGGTCATCTTGTCCCATAAGGTCCTTTACATTTGTGTCTGAATTCATTAACGTTTGATTGACCTGGTGAAAAAGTCTGCTGCATAAAGCCTTACATTTGACTCATCCACCCGTTGCCTTGAGTCGTTCCAGCTAAAGCTGGTAAAGCTAAAAGCCCAACTGCCACTGTGGCGGGGTAATAGAAACTAAGCAGATAGGGACATCAATATATAGATTTATTAAACAAAAGGCCCCCATCAAGATGATGAGAGCAAAACGAACTGGATGAGCTATATTATGCCCCAGTATTCGATTGATACATTCAATTTAATTCCATGTCTAATTTATTGATGCGTGCAATTCAAAATCTCTTTTCGTTTTTCTCCCATCTCCTCCTTTAGATGCTTGTGATTATTAACCATAAATTTCATCATTAATAAATGCCCTAAGGGACAAGCTAAAACTAACAGAACCGATAATACATTTTTCATACCTGAACTTGGCAAGTTTAACGATGATAGTATTCCGAGAAGTATAATCGGAACTAAACAGCATAGTAACATTAATAAACCATGCGATTTATGGTCTCCCTTATTTTTCATTTTTCGACTCTCCTTTACATTATACTCTTTCGGACATCTTTGATGGATATAAACCCCTAACGCGTGTAAGAAACGACTAAGATCATAAAACCCTGCGTGCCAATATAACGCTTGGACCAATAGTTATCAGATTGGCTATGGATGCCTACCCCTAGGAGTTCCAACTTTGTACTGTTCAAACTATGTTCTGGGGAGAGAAACTCCTAATGCCTTAAATACATACTGAACAAAACCCTAACAATCGAAACCATCTCTTGTCGTACCACCCCACAGATAAGGAACTCCTTGTATACCGTGATCAACTCAAACCTGAGACATGGTGTTTTTCACCACCTATAACAAGGGACATCTGACGTGAAAATATATCGAACAAGCGAGATTATGGTGGGCGAGCGATGAAAAAGGGCCAGCGAAATTTGAAGGCTGACCCTTTTCGTTTAATTTATATTTTCTGCAATAAACTTTACTGAACTTCGTCAGCTCCAGTCGTTACTTCAGCATCAATAACTTCGGCCATCACCTCGGTTTCCGTAGTTTCAGCAGTTATCTCAGCTTCTACAACTTCAGTTGTTACTTCTGCGTCTGTAGCATCGGCTGTCACCTCAGTTTCCGTCGGTTCTATTATCTCGACTAATGCAGCAGCTACAGTAACACTTAGTGTAGCACTTATAGACTTGTCAGGTGCTTTGGCAATGATGGCAAGCACTTCATCTTTGACCAGGGTTACACTGTCCTTTAAGGTCACTGTATAAGCACCGGTTTCATCAGCTGTCGTTGTGCCAATTACGGTTCCGTCTCTCATAATGCATACAAATGCAGCTGCATCTGTAGTTCCCGAAATTATCTTATCTCCGGCCATAACCGTTCCTTCTACCTCAGGTGACGTTGTCGGAGCTAACGCTGCGGCCACTGTGACACTCACAGCGTTGCTCTCAACTTTGTCTGATGCCGTGACCGTTATTGAAAGTACGTCTGCTTCGACTAGGGTTACTCCGTCGTTTAATTTCACAATATAAGAACCTGTTTCATCAGCTGTTGCTGTACCGATTTCGTCTCCGCTTTTCTTGACACTTACTGTCGCCCCGGCCTCAGCGGTTCCCATTATCATTTTTTCACCAGCGCCAACTGTTCCCATGACTGTCGGTTGTGTTGTCTGGGCCGCAGCAACCGTTACACTCACGGCTTCACTCATGGACTTGTCAGGTGCTTTGGCAACGATGGCAAGCACTTCATCTTTGACTAGGGTTACACCGTCCTTTAAGGTCACTGTATAGGCACCGGTTCCATCAGCTGTCGCTTTACCAATCATAGTTTCGTCTCTCATGACGCATACAAATGCATCAGCATCTGTGGTTCCTGAGATCATGTTGTCTCCGGCCCTTACCGTTCCTACTACCGTAGGTGTCGTTGTCGGGGCTAACGCTGCGGCCACTGTAATACTCACAGCGTTACTCTCAACTTTGTCTGGTGCCGTAGCCGTTATTAAAAGCACGTCGGCTTCCACTAGGGTTACTCCGTCGTTTAATTTCATCATATAAGAACCTGTTTTATCAGCTGTCGCCGTGCCGATTTCGTCTCCACTTCTCTTGACACTTACTGTCGCCCCAGCCTCAGCAATTCCCATAATCATTTTTTCACCGGCACCAACTGTTCCCATGACTTTCGGTTGTGTTGTCTGGGCCGCAGCAACCGTTACACTTACGGCTTCACTTATGGACTTGTTTGGTGCTTTAGCAATAATTGAAAGTACTTCGTCTTTGGCTAGATTTACACCATCGTTTAAAGTCACGGTGTAGTTACCTGTTCCATCAGCTATCGCTGTACCAAATTCGGTTTCATTATTCTTGATACTTATTGTGGCCCCAGCCTCAGAAGTCCCTGAAATCGTAGTGTCTCCTGCTCTGACCGTTCCTGAGATAACGGGTTGCTCTGTCTTTTGAATGACATCTCTATCTCTATCTCTATCGCGATCTACAACTGGTGTAGATGAGATGTCGCCTAATTCTGTGGGGGTATCTGTCGTTGTTTTTCCTTCAACAGTTCCACCACCACTTACTTTGATATCACCAGTAACAGAACTCAATTTAGTGATTTCCGCACCACTTTTAACGACGATTTCAGATGTTCCCTTCGTTTCTAATTTTTCAATTTTCCCTGCCAATACGGTAACAGATGAGTTATCAATAATTGATACGCTAGGAAAGTTACCTGCTAACTGAATTGAATCGGGAGCCGATGCCCCAGTAACATTTAAAGAAGGAACAATCGTGCCATCTGCGGCCGTTAGTTTTATGCTCCCACTAAGGGAAACTTCGTTAGAGAATGTTCCTTGGAGTTGTATATTAATCGGTGTTTCTCCTAGAGACTGCGCGGCCAATGCTCCAATATCTGCTCCGTTTTGTGATTCTACATTAGCATTTGATTGAACTAGAGTAGATCCCAAAGTTGTTCCTGTTTCTGCAACTACGCGGACGTTTGAAGAACTTGACACGACAAGACTATCGGAAGTTGTTTCCTTCAAGTAAATGCTAAGTTCTGCACCCGATAGGACGACAATTCTGTCGGCTTGCACACTGTCAAGCGTAGCAGAGCCGTCCTTACCTGGATCAACAAATATCGTACCCTTAACAACGACATTCTTCAGTGTTACTCCATCAGCATTGATAAGAATATTTCCGTTGACTGTTTTATCCTCGAATGTTGCGTTAAGAGTATTTAATTCCAAGGCTCCATCCAGATTGTTTGACTGTCCGGGTTGGGTGTATCCTAAGCTTTGAACCGTCGAATCTAATATTACAGCTGTTCCTCCTAAGATCCCTGGATTTTTAAGCGCTATGTTTGTCTCAATAAACCCTTTAGTACCGTCTGGAACAGATTCTTTATTCGCCAGTACGATAGCGCCTCTCACTTTGGCCACCATGGGAGCGCCTGCCAGAGAATCGATAAGGCTAGTATCATTCCCATTTGCAAAGAACATTTTGCCCCCAGCGATTAGATTTTTAAATTCCTTTAACACTTCTGTGTTAGTATCGAAACGATCATTTCCGCCCAGCCTCAAAGCATTGGGAAATTCATCCTTTACAGAGTCAGACACAACCGCTGTTCCACCTATGACATATGTTTTGTTGATACCCGACGAGTTGATGAAATCTGACACAACTGTTGGCACGGAATCCTTATCAACGAGTAGAACGGGTATACCTTTCGCCGCAGCAATCGGAGCTATAGAAATTGCATCGACATTCGCAAATGCGTTCGTGACCACAACTTCTTGAAACGGTTTTATTGCTTGAATTTCCTTTGCTATATTTACAGCCGTTTCGTACCGATCATAACCCCCTAGCCTTACTGTTTGAATACCCGCTGCACTAAGATCACTCTCTACTTTAGCCGAAATAACCGCTGTCCCACTTACCATATATACCTTTTTAACTCCTAGCTTCTTTAATTCGTTCATTGTGTCAGAAGGGACAGAATCGTTGTCTGAGAGGAGTATTGGTCCATCGACTGCTTTAGCGAGACTTGACGAGGCCAGCGCGTCCACCATGTTGAGATCACTAGATGGTGCTAGAACTGCTGTGCTGGCCGATTGCCACCCATAGTCCGCGATCTGAACTGCAGTGCCATACCGGTCATACCCACCTAGACGAGTAAGCGTGTTTACTAAGCTTTGAGTAGACTGAACATTGTACGTTGATTTTATTTGGACATCGCTCGCCATAGCGACCACAGGACTTAATCCCCCAGTCAGTGTAAGTGCGGTAATTGCCAGCGATGCGATGAATTTATTAGAATAGAATCTTGACACCTATTTTCCTCCTCTTTTTTGTATCTAGCGTTTTTCCTTTAAATAAGTCTTCAAACTTATTTCCTTTTTTCACATCTCTGTATACTAAAATTCACTAGGTTGTGTAAATCCCATCAGCGTCTTATTATGGAAGGTTGATAATTCTGTAACCAGCCTGATCAACAGCCTTAACAAGTATAAAACGATCAACGGCTCCGATCACCACTGCCTGTTTTTGGGCTAAATCGACTTCTGCTTGCTTAACACCAGGAACTTTCAACAACGCTTTCTCGACGGAACTTTTGCAGTGCCCACAAGTCATTCCTTCAATTTTTAAGACAATCCCATCTTGGGGATTCAAAGTATTTACAATAGAATGGTCTTTATTCGAATGTCCACAGCAACCCATTTTTTATTACTCTTTTTTTCAACTTAATTATTCTTTAGAGTCGTTGCTCCATTTTAAGGAAACGTTTATCCATCAATGTATCCAGTAATTTTTGTCTAGAAATTTATCATAGTCCTTCCACTTCCATTCATCATCTTGCTTCCTGAAGTGGCAGTACCGTTTCCGTTGATCATCATGTTTGCGCCTGAATCACTCATGAATTGGTTCATTTTATCAAGGTTATCTTGACCCATTTGGGCCTTAACATTTGGGTCTGAATTCATGAGATCTTGCATCGCCTTAACATCTCCCGATTGCATGGCATTCTGCATCTCCTGAGAATTATGAAGGTTTTGCATTTCCTTCGAATTCATTAACTCTTGGTGTTGCTCCGGTGAAAACGTTTGTTGCATAAATCCTTGCATTTGAGCGACCCACCCGTTCCCTTGTTGCTGGGTCGTTCCAGCTAAAGCTGGTAAAGCTACAAGCCCAACTGCCAATGCAGCGGTTCCTAGGATTGCCGTGAATTTTTTATTGAATTTCTTCATTATATATTCCCCCTAATTTAATCTTCGTTTTACTGCTTTACTGATCTTCCATGTCCTAAGTGTAACTTTAGGATACGATTTTCTCATGAAAAAGTTATGAATTTCTCATGAAGAAGGGATGTAACAAAACTTAAAGTTTCACTACATCCCATCTTCATAATGAGCGCTTAAAATAAGAATTCGTCATGAATTCCAACAAAGAACAACAAAAAGAAAAATGACTTACTCTTATACAATAAAAGAAGCCATTCCTCTTGTTATACGATATCTTTGAACTTAGCAGCGATGATAGCGCCGTCTTACTCCATTAATTACTCGGGGAGAAATGTTGCGCAGTCGGTCATTTCAGTGCTCTTTGCATTTGGGGATTGAACTTCAATTTTATCTGCATGGCAATGATCCCCTGAACCATAATAATGGCATGTATTTACGACACATTTGATCCCACTGTTAGGTTGAGACATTTTTTGAGCACGTCCAGTCATGTAAGCATTCCTCCTTTGTTTTTAAGCTCTATAATAGTATGGTCTAACATATATCATTTTATGAATTCTATTAAGCACCCTACCTACCACTATAGATACCATTCTGGTCTTGACCAATACGAAATCTATCGTACTCAATATACGTCATTGCAGGATGTCCATTTTCACATAGCTTAGGCTATTAAGAATGAGCGTTCAAGGAATCGAATCAATAAAAGATGATTTCATAATAAAGAGTATTACTCTCAAATATTCGATTAAAAACTAACCTTATTAGTTGTAAGGTCAAACATCTAATCCTACAAGGAAAATACCGATGACCTTACCCCAGATGTCCCAAAATTGACCAACTGGAAGTGGGTTCGTCCCCCGTCCGCATTCCACCGTGAATCCTGGGCGTCGCCAGTCTTGAATGAACCAGTCCTTGTACCCAGCATCACTTTCGACGTACCGAATCGATTCGTAGCCGCTAACCTCAACGAATCGCTGTGCAATATAAAGTGATTCTGCCGGTTCTAACCCTCTGTAGCCCCAGTAGATTTCCTCTCCTTGTGTATGAAAAGCGATCACTAAGCGAAAATTATGAGAACGTGTAAAGTTGGCCATCGCTCTTGATTCCGGTTCTGAGAGGGGCGAAGGCCCTGGATAGTCGCGAGGAGCTGGGGCCGTGCCCGCCCGCCTGGCTACTTCTACTTCCCATCTTGCTGGGAACTGGTCATTCAAGTCAACACCCCGGAGATTAGCTTTCCATCCCCTGAAATCGCTGGAACCTCTGTTTATCCTCATGACTGCATCATAAAATGGACCAGTTGGTTGAATACTATTTTGCACAAGTTCTACCCCGTCTGGATTTACCATTGGGACAATCCATAAAGATGTTCTCTCAAAGAGATTCTTTATATTAAAATATCCAATGTATCGTCCTCCTTGATAGGCTTTAGCATAAACCTCTAAAAACTTCATTAACAGCAACGTTGTTACCCATTCATTGGCATGGAATGACCCGTTATAATGAACTTCCTTTTTGCCGTTGCCAATCTGAACTGCAGGAATAGAACGTCCTGCCACTGTTTTACCAATAGTGCTTACTTTAATGAAAGGATAAAGCTTGGACAGGGCATCTAAATCGGACATCATTTCATCATAGCCATAACTCTCTTGTGGGACTACAATAGTCTTAATAGCCCTCGGAACATTTATTACCTGCCCGGGCATGATTAAAGACGGATTCTTAATGCTGGGATTGGCAGCTAGCAGCACATTAACAGTTAGTCCATATTTCTTAGCAATTTGAAATAGAGTTTCCCCCCGCTGCACAACATGCTTAGTTGTCGGGCTCATAAACATCCTCCTCCAGTAGCATCTTATTCATGCTTTTAAGGAAGTGTATAGTATAAGGATTTTTTATGTTCCTTTATAATAATGTTACCCATGCTGTTTTTTGAAACATAGGTTGCGGTCAACGCCTTTCACCGTTACAACAGCTGCTCAACAATCCACTTCTTGTGCGTCTCATAACACGCTATATTCACCAAAAATAAATCTTTGTTTTACAGCTTTGCCGATCTTTCTTGGCCTAAGTTTAACTCTAGGATAAGATCATCTGATGAAAAAGTTATGATTTTCTCATGACGAGGAATATAACAAACTTAGAGTTTATAAAATTTCCTCTTTAAAATAAGAGACCCAAAATGCAAAAAATGACTTGTCTCTTATGCTATAGAGTAGCCATTTTTCTAATGTAATATTATAACTGTGTACCTTTTACCGTAGAGTAATTTCATTCTATCGATTATTCCGGGAGAAAAGTTGCTCAGTCAGTCATTTCAGTGCTATTTCCATTTGATGGTTGAATCAAATATTATAAACAATGATCCCCCCAACTATAATTATTGATTGTGTTTACAACACACTTGATCCCATGTTGAGGCATATTTTGGCGAAGACATTTACGTAAACATGCCTCTTTTGTTTTGAGTTTTATAGTGCTATGACCGGTATTACTTACCCTTTTCACCAAGATGAGGGTCCGGAAGCAAATGACACTCCCAACAATTTGGTTTTACAGCAGCGTAATTATGGCATGAAACACAAAATTGCTCCGACGTTTTTACTCCAGGGTTATAATGACAGTTCAAGCACGTTTGAAAGCTAAGTTTGTATTCTTTCCCTTTATTATTAATATACTCCGTTTTTCCCTCACGCACTCCTTCTTCTCTCCATTGGTACAGGAGTTTCATATGATTAGCCTTCATATATTCCGTCGACTCGATACACTCCTTAACTTCTAGTTGCCGGATAGCTGGAGTATCCAGATTTATTATAGGCCCCTTGTTAGATTTCCCTAAATTATAAAAGAGAGGAATGCTCAGTAAAGCAACAACGAATATAAGCCCCGCAATTATTCTTCTTCCTTTGAACAATATCTAATACCCGCCTTTCCGGTGAGATGCCTTGTCTCATAACTCAAATTTGACACTCAACCTAGGACCACGTCTCTTTTAGCCATTCACTTTCCACATATTATCTCTAAATGTGT
>DOPM01000036.1:0-540 GCA_003513495.1 Desulfosporosinus sp. | reverse complement strand
ATTACGATTATAACCTCATTATTTGACATCAATCGATTGAATAATCGGTCCCTGCCAATTCTGTAACCAGACTTGTCCCGTATATCCATTTACATCTAGTTCAGCATAATCCCTGCCATCTTTTTGAACCATAAATTCATAGTACCCCGGTGCTAGTTCGGGTTTTCCGATCGAGTATCCTTGTCCCATTTTGGTTACAAACTCTTGAGCGTTCTTGGTAGCCTGTTCTTCGCTAACTGTAACGGCTCCATTGTTTCCCCAATTCATATGTCCATATTTTGTGTTCCACATAATATTTGGTCCCATGTCAGTTATGATCCCACCCCCATTCTTAAAAACCATAACTTCATAGGCTTTAGCTCCTGTCTTTCCCTCTTTAAACTCTACCCCATAAACATTCGAAAATTCATGGAGTTGGGAAATAACAAGGTTTTGGTTAATCTTCTGTGCGTAAGCTTTTGCAATTGCCACGGCTTGATCAGATGAGGCAACTACACCATTGGTGAGATCAACTCCCAGACTTTTAGCGTCATAGCCGCC
>DOPM01000037.1 GCA_003513495.1 Desulfosporosinus sp. | reverse complement strand
ACTCCAGCTATCCGGCAACTAGAGGTTAAGGAGTGTATCGAGTCGACGGAATTTATGAAGGCTAATCATATGAAACTCCTGTACCAATGGAGAGAAGAAGGAGTGCGTGAGGGCAAAACGGAGTATATTAATAGTAAAGGAAAAGAATACAAACTTAGCTTTCAAACGTGCTTGAACTGTCATTATAACCCTGGAGTAAAAACGTCGGAGCAATTTTGTGTTTCATGCCATAATTACGCTGCTGTAAAACCAAATTGTTGGGAGTGTCATTTGCTGCCGGACCCTCATCTTGGTGAGAAGGGTCAGTAATACCGATCATAATACTATAAAACTCAAAACAAAAGAGGAATGTTTACGTAAATGTCTTCGCCAAAATATGCCTCAACATGGGATCAAGCGTGTATAAACACAATCAATAATTATAGTTGGGGGGATCATTGTTTGCCATATAATATTTGATTCAACTATCAAATGGAAATAGCACTGAAATGACTGACTGAGCAACTTTTCTCCCAGAATAATCGATAGAATGAAATTACTCTACGGTAAAAGGTACACAGTTATAATAATATATTAGAAAAATGGCTACTCTTTAGCATAAGAGTCAAGTCATTTTTTGCATTTTGGGTTTCTTATTACTATACACTTCCTTAAAAGCATGAATAAGATGCTACTGGAGGAGGATGTTTATGAATCCGACAATTAAGCATGTTGTGCAGCGGGGGGAAACTCTATTTCAAATTGCTAAGAAATACGGACTAACTGTTAATGTGCTGCTAGCTGCCAATCCCAGCATTAAGAATCCGTCTCTAATCATGCCCGGGCAGGTAATAAATATTCCGAGGGCTATTAAGACTATTGTAGTCCCACAAGAGAGTTATGGCTATGATGAAATGATGTCCGATTTGGATGCCCTGTCCAAGCTTTATCCTTTCATTAAAGTAAGCACTATTGGTAAAACAGTGGCAGGACGTTCTGTTCCTGCAGTTCAGATTGGCAACGGCAAAAAGGAAGTTCATTATAACGGGTCATTCCATGCCAATGAATGGATAACAACGTTGCTTTTAATGAAGTTTTTAGAGGTTTATGCTAAAGCCTATCAAGGAGGACGATACATTGGATATTTTAATATGAAGAATCTCTTTGAGAGAACATCTTTATGGATTGTCCCAATGGTAAATCCAGACGGGGTAGAACTTGTGCAAAATAGTATTCAACCAACTGATCCATTTTATGATGCAGTCATGAGGATAAACAGAGGTTCCAGCGATTTCAGGGGATGGAAAGCTAATCTTCGGGGTGTTGACTTGAATGACCAGTTCCCAGCAAGATGGGAAGTAGAAGTAGCCAGGCGTGCGGGCACGGCCCCGGCTCCTCACGACTATCCAGGGCCTTCGCCCCTCTCAGAACCAGAATCAAGAGCGATGGCTAACTTTACTCGTTCTCACAATTTTCGCTTAGCGATCGCTTTTCATACACAAGGAGAGGAAATCTATTGGGGCTACAGAGGATTAGAACCGGCTGAATCACTTTATATCGCACAGCGATTCGTTGAGGTTAGCGGCTACCAATCTATCCAATATGTCCAGAGTGATGCGGGGTACAAGGACTGGTTTATTCAAGAATGGCGACGCCCAGGATTCACGGTGGAATGCGGACGGGGGACGAACCCACTACCAGTTGGTCAATTTTGGGACATCTGGGGTAAGGTCATCGGTATTTTTCTTGTAGGATTAGATGTTTGACTTTACAATTGATAAGGTTAGTTTTTAATCGAATGTTTGAGAGTAATACTCTTTATTAAGAATCATCTTTTATTGATTCGATTCCTTGAACGCTCATTCTTAATAGCTAAGCTGTGTGAAAACGGACATCCTGCAATGAACTATATTGAGTACTATAGATTTCATATTGGTCAAGACCAGAATGGTATCTATAGTAAGTAAAAGAAAATTACCGTAAAAAAATGGCTAAGGACCTTAGCCGTTATTTTACGGATTATTTTTTAAGGCCTCAGATGAAATCGAGACAAGGACAGATTAGAGCGAAGTACATGTAACGACCATAGGCTTATCTCATTAAAAATTATATTTATTGAAGTATTGTAAAGAGTAAACGGTTCTTTTCGTATTAGTTAAGTTCCAGAATTCATTGTTCTTATTAATAAGAACATCGTTCCGACTGCAAAGGCAGTGATTGCTATGAGCGAATTGGAAAGAACTCGTTCGGCGGTTAATAGAATTCATAAAATGATATATGTTAGACCATACTATTATAGAGCTTAAAAACAAAGGAGGAATGCTTACATGACTGGACGTGCTCAAAAAATGTCTCAACCTAACAGTGGGATCAAATGTGTCGTAAATACATGCCATTATTATGGTTCAGGGGATCATTGCCATGCAGATAAAATTGAAGTTCAATCCCCAAATGCAAAGAGCACTGAAATGACCGACTGCGCAACATTTCTTCCCGAGTAATTAATGGAGTAAGACGGCGCTATCATCGCTACTAAGTTCAAAGATATCGTATAAGACAAGAGAAGAATGACTTCTTTTATTGTATAAGAGTAAGTCATTTTTCTCTTTGTTTTTCTTTGTTGGAATTCATGACGAATTCTTATTTTAAGCGCTCATTATGAAGAAGGGATGTAGTGAAACTTTAAGTTTTGTTACACCCCTTCTTCATGAGAAATTCATAACTTTTTCATGAGAAAATCGTAACACGGAGTTACACTTAGGACATAGAAGATCAGCAAAGCACTAAACAAAGACTAAATTAGGGGGAATATATAATGAAGAAATTCAGTAAAAAATTCACGGCAATCCTAGGAACCGCTGCATTGGCAGTTGGGCTTGTAGCTTTACCAGCTTTAGCTGGAACGACCCAGCAACAAGGGAACGGGTGGGTCGCTCAAATGCAAGGATTTATGGAACAAAGGTTTTCTCCGGAGCAACACCAAGAATTAATGAATTCGAGGGAAATGCAAAACCTTCATAATTCGCAGGAGATGCAGAATGCCATGCANNTAAAATGAACCAATTCATGAGTAATTCAGGCGCAAATAGGATGACCAACGGAAGCGGTTCTGCTACTTCAGGAAGTATGATGAATGGAAGTGGAAGTAATATGATGAATTTCTAGACAATAATTCGGATACATCAATGGACACACTTTGACCTAAAATGGAGCAACGACTCTAAAGAATAATTAAGTTAAAAAAAGGAGCGATACAAAATGGGTTGCTGTGGGCATTCGAATAAAGACCATTCTATTGTAAATACTTTGAATCCCCAAGATGGGATTATCTTAAAAATTGAAGGGATGACTTGCGGGCACTGTAAGAGTTCCGTTGAGAAAGCGTTGTTGAAAGTTCCTGGTGTTACGCATGCAGAAGTCGATTTGGCTCATAAACAGGCAGTGGTATTAGGAACTGTTGATCGTTCGATACTTGCTAAGGCCGTTGATGAGGCTGGTTACAGAACTATCAACCATCCATAATAAGATTTTATGGGATTCACACAACCTAGTGAATTTTAGTATTACAGAGATGTGAAAAAAGGAAATAAGTTTGAAGACTTATTTAAAGGAAAAATGAAACGCTAGATACTACAAAAAGAGGAGGAAAATAGGTGTCAAGATTCTATTCTAATAAATTCATCGCATCGCTGGCAATTACCGCACTTACACTGACTGGGGGATTAAGTCCTGTGGTCGCTATGGCGAGCGATGTCCAAATAAAATCAACGTACAATGTTCAGTCTACTCAAAGCTTAGTGAATGCGCTTACTCGTCTAGGTGGGTATGACCGGTATGGCACTGCAGTTCAGATCGCGGACTATGGGTGGCAATCGGCCAGCACAGCAGTTCTAGCGCCGTCTGGTGATCTGAACATGGTGGACGCGCTTGCCTCGTCAAGTCTCGCTAAAGCAGTCGATGGACCAATACTCCTTGCAGACAAAGATTCTGTCCCTTCTGACACAATGATCGAATTAAAGAAGCTAGGAGTTAAAAAGGTATATATGGTAAGTGGGACAGCGGTGATTTCGGCTAAAGTAGAGAGTGATCTTAGTGCAGCGGGTATTCAAACGGTACGATTAGGGGGTTATGATCGGTACGAAACGGCTGTAAATATCGCAAAGGAAATTCAAACAATAAAACCGTTTCAAGAAATTGTGGTCACAAACGCATTTGCAAATGTTGATGCAATATCTATAGCCCCAATTGCTGCAGCGAAGGGTATTCCAGTTTTGCTCGTTGATAAGGATTCCGTACCGACAGCTGTGTCAGATTTCATCAACTCGTCGGGTATCAACAAAACCTATGTCATAGGTGGAACAGCGGTTGTATCTGACTCTGTAAAGGATGAACTGCCCAATGCTTTGAGGCTGGGCGGAAATGATCGTTTCGATACTAACACAGAAGTGTTAAAGGAATTTAAAAATCTAATCGCTGGGGGCAAAATGTTCTTTGCAAATGGGAATGATACTAGCCTTATCGATTCTCTGGCAGGCGCTCCCATGGTGGCCAAAGTGAGAGGCGCTATCGTACTGGCGAATAAAGAATCTGTTCCAGACGGTACTAAAGGGTTTATTGAGACAAACATAGCGCTTAAAAATCCAGGGATCTTAGGAGGAACAGCTGTAATATCGGACTCGACTGTACATAGCTTAGGATATAAGCAACCCGGGCAGTCGAACAATCTAGATGGGGCCTTGGAATTAAATACTCTTAACGCAACCTTCGAAGATAAAACAGTCAACGGAAATATTCTTATCAATGCAGACGGAGTAACACTGAAGAATGTCGTTGTAAAGGGTACGATATTTGTTGATCCAGGTAAGGACGGCTCTACTACTCTTGACAGCGTGCAAGCTGACAGAATTGTCGTCCTATCGGGTGCAGAATTTAGCATTTACTTGAAGGAAACCACTTCCGATAGTCTGGTCGTGTCAAGTTCCTCAAACGTCCGCGTAGTTGCAGAAACAGGAACAACTTTGGGATCTACTCTAGTTCAATCAAATGCTAATGTTGAATCACAAGGTGGAGCGAATATTGGGCCATTGTCCGCACAGTCTCTAGGAGAAACGCCGATTAATGTACAGCTCCAAGGAACATTCTCTAACGATGTGTCCCTTAGCGGGAGTGTAAAACTAACGGCCTCAGATGGAACGATTGTTCCGACAGTAAACGTGGCTAAGGCGACGTCTCCCGATTCAATTCAGTTAGCAGGTAACTTCCCTAGCGTATCTATTGATGATAACTCATCAATTACCGTGTTATCAGGCAAAATTAACAAATTGGTGGCATTGGGAACATCTGAAATCGTCGTTAAAAGTGGTGCGGAAATCACTGAATTGAGTTCTGTTACTGGCGGTATCAAAGTAAGTGGTGGCGGAACTGTCGATGGAAAAACAACGACAGATACCCCCACAGAACTAGGCGATATCTCATCTACACCAGTTGTAGATCGCGATAGAGATAGAGATAGAGATGTCATTCAAAAGACAGAGCAACCCGTTATCACGGGAACGGTCAGAGCAGGAGACACTACAATTTCAGGTACTTCTGAGGCTGGGGCCACAATAAGTGTTAAGAAGAATGATACCGAAATTGGCACAGCGACAGCCGATGGGACAGGTATCTACACCGTAACGTTAAACGACGGTGTAACCCTGGCCAAAGACGAAGTGCTTTCGATCATTGCCAAAGCACCAGACAAGTCCATAAGTAACACCGTAAATATAACGGTTGCTGCAGCCCAAACAACACAACCGACCGTTATGGGAACAGTCGGCGCCGGTGAAACCATGATAATGGGAACCGCTGAGGCCGAGGCGACAGTAAGTGTCAAGAAAAGCGGAGACGAAATTGGCACAGCAACAGCTGATGAAACAGGTTCTTATATGGTGAAATTAAACGACGGAGTAACCCTAGTGGAAGCCGATGTGCTTTCAATAACGGCCACGGCACCAGGCAAAGTTGAGAGTAACTCTATAAGTGTCAAAGTAGCCGCAGCGCTAGCTCCAACAACGTTACCAGAGGTAGAAGGAACTGTAAGGGCCGGAGACAAGATGATTTCAGGAACTACAGATGCCGATGCAATGGTATGCATTAAAAGAGGCGAAACTCTAATCGGCACAGCGACAGCTGATGAAAACGGTGCTTATACTGTGACCCTGAATGATGGTGTAAACCTAGTCAAAGATGAAGTGCTAGCCATCGTTGCCAAAGCACCAGACAAGTCCATAAGTAACACCGTAAATATAACGGTTGCTGCAGCCCAAACAACACAACCGACTGTTATGGGAACAGTCGGCGCCGGTGAAACCATGATAATGGGAACCGCTGAGGCCGAGGCGACAGTAAGTGTCAAGAAAAGCGGAGACGAAATCGGCACAGCAACAGCTGATGAAACAGGTTCTTATATGGTGAAATTTAACGACGGAGTAACCCTAGTGGAAGCCGACGTGCTTTTAATAACGGCCACGGCACCAGGCAAAGTTGAGAGTAACTCTGTAAGTGTCAAAGTAGCCGGAGCGCTAGCTCCAACAACGTTACCTGAGGTAGAAGGAACTGTAAGGGCCGGAGACACGATAATTTCAGGAACTACAGATGCTGATGCATTTGTATGCATTAAAAGAGGCGAAACTCTAATCGGCACAGCGACAGCTGATGAAAACGGTGCTTATACTGTGACCCTAAATGATGGTGTAAACCTAGTCAAAGATGAAGTGCTAGCCATCGTTGCCAAAGCACCAGACAAGTCCATAAGTAACACCGTAAATATAACGGTTGCTGCTGAGTTAGTCGAGATAATAGAACCAATAGAAACTGAGGTAAT
>DOPM01000051.1 GCA_003513495.1 Desulfosporosinus sp. | reverse complement strand
GCTCGACGGTTTTCCGAGTCCTAGATAACAACGCTTTGAACCGCTCTTCAAACGAATACTTCTTGTGAGCTTGTCCCACGAAGTCCAAGACTGTCAGGGCTTCTTTACCCTCACTGAGTCTTAACCCCCGACCTAACTGCTGTAAAAAGACGGTCAAGCTTTCCGTCGGACGTAGGAAAAGAACGGTATTCACCTCGGGAATATCGATCCCTTCATTTATTATCCACTACAAATACAAATTTTATTTCCTTCGTTACCAAACGACGCTTCACACTATCCCGAACCTCGTTCACAGATTCTGCAATGAGAAATTCCGAGGGGATCCCGGATTTATTAAAGACCTCTGACATGAATTCAGCATGCTTTTTGGTAAGACAAAACCCGATACCAATAATGTCCGAAGGTTCTAGGCAATATGTTTCAATCGCCTTAATGACATTCCCAACACGTTTGACAGCAACCGCTCGCTCAAAAACAAAAAGGTTTTCTATTTCTCGCTCATCATATCTTCCTGCAACCCAACGCACTTGTCTTAGGTCAACATTATCCGTCACGCCGAAATAATGAAAGGGACTGAGTAGTTTTCGTTCGATCGCTTCCCATAACCGGATTTCGGCTGCAATCCTACCTTCGAAATACGAATAGATGCTTCGTCCATCCCCTCTTTCCGGTGTTGCCGTCAGTCCCAGCAAGATTTTTGGCCTGTAATAATCTAAAAGTTCTTGATAGCATGATGGAATTCGTCAATCACAATATAATCATAGAAATCAGGCGGGGTGATCTCTGTCAGTTCTTTGGAGTTAAAGGATTGTATCGATACAAACAAGTGGTCAAAGCTATCGGGCTTTAGTCCTCCGACCATCATCGAAGCAAAGTTCAGATCTTTGAGTATCCCTCGAAAGCAGGCCATGCTTTGGCTTAATATTTCCTTCCGATGAGCGACAAAGAGTAGTTTATTCGGTTTACCCGGGTTTGCTCTGCAAAAGTCTCGATAATCAAAGGCCGCAATGACCGTCTTTCCAGTACCCGTTGCAGCAACGACTAGATTTTTAAACGAGTGATGGACTTCACGTTCAGCTTTCAATTTGTCCAGAATTTCTTGCTGATAATAGTAAGGCTTAAGATCAAAGTGAAAAGCTAAACCGTTCGCTTCATCCTGACTGCTTCTCCGCTCTGACCTCAAGGCCTTTCTCAAACGCTCGGAATCAATCGCTGCAATAAAGGGTGTAAACTCAGGATTATTCCAATACCCATCAAATGTGGCCCGGATTTTCTCTAGAATATCCACTGAGTCATATTGGGATAGCTTAATATTCCATTCCAAACCGCTCGTCATGGCTGACTCAGAGATATTCGATGATCCGATATAGACCGTACTGAAGCCTGTATCTCTCCAAAAGACATAGGTTTTAGCATGAAGGCGCGTCCGTTCAGTATCATAGGAAATATGTATTTCCGTATTGGTCAGTTTACTGAGTTGTTCAACCGCTTTAAAATCAGTAACTCCAAGATAGGAGGTCGTAATAACCCGCAGTTTGCCGCCACCCATTGTAAACTGAGTCAGCTCATTGATGATTAACCGTAAGCCACTCCACTTGATAAATGATACGAGAAAATCAATCCTGTCGCTGCTTAAGATTTCCTTTTTAAGTTCTGAGATCATGCTCGGCTCATGGACCGCCCCTGTAAAGAGGGAGTTCTCTGAAATCGATGTATCGGGTCTCACATTCTTTTCAGAACCCAGCAAGGCTGTTTGTCTGCTGGCTTTTTTGTCCACCAGGGATAATAACATCTGCGCATCCTGCTGGATGAGGAAACTCTTAATCCTTTTCAAGGTCGCTTCATCCTTTTTGAAACTAAAGCTCCCTTTTTGAATACACTTCGTAATGTACTGTAGAATCCCATTACATAAATTAACTCGGTCTCTGACGATGGTATCCCCATCATCGATATAATTAAAGATCTCGCGTAGGATTCTAGTCAGGTAATCCGCCAGAATCTTAGATGACTCAGCCGAATCCAGCGGCTGGGTATCTTTTATGACAAGCTCTTGATCCACTTTATTTAGGTTTTCGTTAACGATCTCGTTTATGATTTGTTCATACAGGCCATAGATAATTCCAGACATGCTCCACCTCTAACTTATGACTGCTTTAGCTTTTCTACTAGTGGAATAACTGCGTAGTAATATAAGTCTAACTCAGTTTGGTTAACCCACCAATGTGGCAGTGGTAGTAATATGTGAATTTACTCAATTCAGATTTAAGTATTCTAAGCATTCCTTTAAGTCTCTCCATGTTCTACTTTACCACAGGGAACACAAATTCACCTGCTAATTTGAGCTTGGCGCAGTATAGCTATAGTGTCAAGGATTTAATGTATGTAGTACGCGTCACACTTCGACAAAATGCGGGAGGTGCCAGTCCCTTAATGTGTAAATCAACACCGCTGATGAAATGAGTAACTCCCATAGCTTCAATCAAATAGACCGCCTGTTCCATCAGTACCTGCTTCAATCGCAGGCTCCCTGCGTTATTTTCGTCAAACCTTATATGAAAGCTTTTAGTGCGGGGTTCCGAAAAGCAGCAGGCAGCCCTTATTTTGGCATCTTTAATAAACATCGGTATTTTAGTCAACCACCTTTCTCATAATAATATGGAATTAAGGCATATATTCTCTTGCATTATATGGAATACAATTCCTCATGTCAATAGAAACATATGCTGTAATTCCGTATAAAGAGCCGATGTATTGTCTATAATCATATACAAGGTGGTGAATTGTAATGTATGAGGATTTATTTTACGAAAGATTAACCACGCTCCGCACACAAAAAGGAGTTTCTGCAAGGGATATGAGCCTGTCTTTGGGTCAAAGTGAAAGTTATATCAATAAAATTGAGAACAAAA
>DOPM01000012.1:16429-35273 GCA_003513495.1 Desulfosporosinus sp. | reverse complement strand
TTGATAGTCTTCTTCTTCTGGTTCTTTGTTGGTTACGATGCTTACTTCTTACCGACAAGCCAGTTTGTTTTCTCGCCCTATAGCTTAGCGGAAGTCGGTGTCTTTGGTTTCGCCCTTCTCTTGTCGGTGACGACCTTGATCATTTCTTGCCCGTGCGCTCTCGGTTTGGCTACCCCCAGTGCGATAATGGCTGGTACGGGTAAGGGGGCGGAGAACGGTATTTTATTCAAAGGAGCCGATGCTGTAGAATCCAGCAGCAAGCTTAATGCGGTTATTTTCGATAAGACAGGGACTCTGACCAAAGGGGAACCTGCTGTGACTGACGTCTATACGACAGAGGGCTTTGCCCAAGACGATGTGTTAAGGCTGGCGGCGATCACGGAAAAACCATCTGAGCACCCATTAGGTGAAGCGATCGTACGAGGGGCCAAAGAGAAAGGATTGTCTGTTGGAGATACAGATGATTTTGAAGCGATACCGGGACATGGTGTGCGAGCAACTTATCAAGGACAGACAATCCTGATGGGAAACCGTCGTTTGATGAAGCTGCAGAAGATTGATATCGGAAACCTGAATGAAAAAATGGAGCAGTTTGAGGAAGAAGGCAAGACTGCTATGCTGATCGCTGTTGACGGTAAGGCAGCTGGAATCATTGCAGTAGCGGACATCCTGAAGGAAAATGCCAAAGAAGCCGTGGAACGCTTGCAGCAAATGGGTGTGCAAGTAGCCATGATTACCGGGGACAACCGGCGGACGGCAGAAGCCATCGCCCGGCAAGTGGGAATCACGACAGTGCTTGCCGAAGTACTGCCCCAGGATAAGGCCGCCGAAGTAATCAAGCTTCAGGAGAAAGGTCTGAAAGTAGCCATGGTTGGAGATGGGATCAACGATGCTCCAGCCTTAGCTCAGGCTGACGTGGGAATTGCCATTGGTTCCGGTACAGACGTTGCCAAAGAAACAGGCGACATCATCCTCATCAAGAGTGATATCCGCGATGTGGTAGGAGCCATTGAAATCGGGCGAGCCACCATGCGCAAGATCAAACAGAACCTGGTATGGGCTTTCGTTTACAATATCACAGGGATTCCCTTAGCAGCAGGTATTCTATATCCATTCACAGGGTTTTTAGTTAGTCCGGAACTTGCTTCCTTCTTTATGGCCATGAGTTCGGTATCGGTAACGATGAACACACTATTCTTAAAACGCTACCAACCATCGTTCCGGAAGGACCAGTTAAAAACCAGTGCGCAATTGGTACCCCAACCACAAACAGCACGCTAAGGAGGAGGTTTTACTATGAACGAGTTAGAAGCAAAAGCCGCTAGGCAGTCTTTCGTGGTTTATACGGCACTTTCGCTGGCGATAACCTTAATATTTCTGGGTATCACCTGGGTAAACGGAACTACCTATACTGCTGTAGCCCGAATTGGTGGCATGGTTTGGGTTTTCATCCTGAGTATGATTGTCTTTATGCCGATCGTCATTCCGGTGATGAAAAAGAAGGTCATGGGTTAGTGAACTCGTTCAGCTAAAGCTGAACATCGGGACTTCGGTACCATTCACTACAACCAAATATTACAAAAACGTTAACTTTTATTCAAAGGATTTTCAAACTATTAGGCTATTATTGAACCATGGCAACAAAAGTGGGGTGAGAGAGCTGATAATTAATTACGTTAAAATCATTGATCGGTTGGAGCGGGCGCGCAAAGTCTTAGCCTTGTCTATGCTGGCACTGATGGTGGTCACGGTGGTGTTCTATCTTAAAGCTGATGTTTTGGTGCAGTTGTTAACCCAACCTCTGGGCCAACGGGAACTGGTTTTTCTCAGCCCTGTGGAAGGGTTCATGGCTAAAATAAAGGTGGTGTTTTTCAGCGCCTTCATCGTGTGCTTCCCATTAATCCTTTGGCAGTCCATCCGTTTTGCATCTCCTTTACTCACCCATGCTCAAAGGAGAATCGTTTATTGGGTAATCCCTGTCGCCACACTTCTCTTTGCAGCGGGTGTCTTGTTTGGTTATATGGTCATCATTCCCACGACATTAAAGTTTTTATTGAACACAGGTCAACAGTATATGGTGGCGACCTTATCAGCTAACCTCTACTTTTCCTTTGTAATCATGCTGATTCTAGCGATGGGGGCAGTCTTTGAATTACCGTTAATCATGGGGGTTCTGGCTTTATTGGGAGTTATTAGTTCCAAAACACTGAAAAAAAAGCGACAATTGGCAGGTCTTGCGATTGTCGTAGTTACCGCCCTACTCACTCCGACACCGGATGTTTTCACTTTAGCCGCGGCCAGTCTTCCGGTATTCGGCTTATACGAATTGAGCATTTTGTTGATTTACAGCTATGAAAAAGTTTCCGCAAGAAAAAAACAGTCACTTGTACAGGAGATATGATATTAAAATTTTGTAACCAAGTAGTTTATAAAAGTCACAAAACTACCAGATAGACACATAGGGTTTACGCAATGACCTAATATCCTAAAAACAAGGATATTAGGTCTTTTGCTTTTGAACTAAAATTCAAGGAAATGTAAATAAACTATGTTACAAAAACGTGATTTTTAATTCAAGGGTTCTTCATATGGATTAATTATAATTCGTGTATCGATTTGAATTGCCCATAACATCAAGATGGAGGTTGGCAGATGAAAAAGACGGCAGTCCTCGGCATAGGAAATATCCTCTTACGAGATGACGGGATAGGTGTACGGGTGGTTCAGGCACTGCAGGAGAAGGGATCCTTACCTCATGTAGATTTAGTCGATGGGGGTACTTCCACCCTGGATATGTTAGAGTTGTTTCTGACCAATGAGCGGGTCATTGTTGTGGACAGTCTGTCTGGTGGGCATCCCCCGGGTACGGTATATCGCCTTAAGCCCGAACAGTTAGGTGCTTATACCAGTTCAGATATCTCCCTGCATGATACACAAATCCTTGATTTGGTCAGACTCGCTGGATTGATGGAGAAAAATCCCGAGGTTATCATCATTGGCATTGAACCAAAGGAGATTAAGGAATCTCTGGGGCTGTCAGTGGAAATGGTAACTATGCTGCCTCAGGTTATAGACTTAATTGAAAAAGAGGCAGTAGCCTGAAGCGCAAGCTTGCTTTCCTGAACACGGTCCCCGGGATAAAAACAGGGCGCTGGATAAACTATATACCAAGAAGCTAAGACCATGAAGGTTGAGAAAACAGGCTGAAGCCTGGTGTTTCCTTCATGGTTTTTTTATTAAGAAATAACATAAGCATTTAAATATCGGGAAAGAGGGATAATATCATGACTGATCGCAAATATGACGGAATAAGCAGAGCCAAGTGGCTCCGCTACGGCAGTGCCGTATTAGGAATACACATACTAGGACTGAGTTTACTGTTCTTCAACGCTGGCAATTATCCGCAATTATTGGGACTTGGCTTCTTAGCTTATACTCTTGGACTCAGGCATGCGTTTGATGCAGACCATATTGCGGCCATAGATAATACAGTACGGAAAATGGTACAGGAAAAATCAGACCCTACAGGAATAGGCTTCTATTTCTCGCTGGGCCATTCGTCAGTTGTCTTGGTTATGACCATAGTTACAGTAGTATCGATGAACTGGGCACAACAAAACATTCCTCAACTGAAAGAAGTAGGTAGTCTGATTGGCACTGCTGTCTCAGGAAGCTTTTTGATTCTCATCGGAATTTTAAACCTGTACATTTGGGCCGATCTTTATCGGCTGTTTAGCCAAATGCGTGAAGGGAAATATAATGATAATAACTTAGACCAACTTCTTTTAAGCAGAGGGCTAATATCCCGTTTCTGTGGACCACTTTACCGCCTTATCACTAAAAGCTGGCATGTGTACCCGCTTGGTTTTCTATTTGGATTGGGCTTTGACACGGCATCAGAGGTGGCCTTGCTTGCAATCTCAGCTAACGCGGCTACTCAATCGATCCCTGTGGGTGCAGTTTTGGCTCTGCCAATTCTGTTTGCGGCGGGAATGAGTTTAATGGACACCGCTGATGGAGTGTTTATGACCACAGCCTATAACTGGGCCTTTTCCACACCTTTGCGCAAAATCTATTACAACCTTACAGTCACCGGACTGTCCGTTGTTGCTGCCTTGTTTATTGGAATTATTGAGTTGGGGCAAATTCTTATCACTAAACTAGGGTTAAACTACGGCCAATGGCAGTGGGTTATGGATTTGAACTTTGGCAATATGGGTTATGTGCTGGTTGTTTTGTTCATCATTAGCTGGGGGATCTCATACTTATTCTGGAAGGTTTTGCATCTAGAAAATGCCTGATTAATTATGATCGGTTGCATTTTCTTATTAAACTTTGTAAAAAATAACAATAACGTGCAAGTCTAATTCATGAGATAATTTTAGGGTTAAATAAAGGAGGAATGCAAACTATGATGAATGGATGGGGTGGCTATGGTACTTACGGTGGAGGTTATTGGTGGATGGGCTTAATCGGTATGGCAATTCAAATGATCTTTTGGATAGGTTTGTTCGTCCTCGGGGTTTATCTATTTCGGCGTATAGGCAAACACGCCCCAAATGAGACGGGTGGCCGGGGGGATGCTCTGGACATTTTACGTGAACGGTATGCTCGCGGTGAACTTGATACAGAAGAATATAACCACCGTCGTGATATACTGCAAAATAAGTAAGTATCCCATGCAAGAAGAGAACAGGCAGCTTTAAATGCTGTCTGTTCTCCTTATCATTTAATAAGCCTAACTTTTTTACTTTGATTGTCGTCTAAAACCACATGGGCTATTCCTTCGTCTATTTAAGAAACATGAACACAATGTGAACATGGCTGGTAGTATTTTATTTTGTTCATTTTCTGTTCATAAATAGATGCTAATATTGATGTAAATGATTAAGGGGCCGATGATGAGCAAGCAAGTTAAAGTTCTAGTCATTGAAGATGATCCTTATATTTGTGAGTTGATCACTTTATATGCAGAAAAAAGCGGGTATATCGTTAACGTTGCAAACGATGGAATGAAAGGACTGGAAATGTTTTATGATAACCCTCCTGATCTTGTCATTCTCGATATTATGATGCCTAAAATGGACGGTTGGGAAGTTTGCAAGGAAATAAGGAGATTTGATAAAACTCCCGTTATTATGTTGACCGGGAAAGGCGAAAACTGCGATAAACTTAAAGGTTTCGACCTAGGAACGGATGACTACTTGGTGAAACCTTTTGATCCGAACGAACTGATGGCGAGGATAAAAGCGGTACTGCGGCGAGCCAATCCGATGTTAGATGCAAATGAGATCATTGAAATTCCCTTGTTGAAGATTGACCTTAAACAATACAAGGTGACCTGTGAGAAACAGGAGATCGTGTTGCCACCCAAGGAAATGGAGTTGCTGTATTTTCTCACCTCGCATCCAAATCAAGTGTTCACACGTCAGCAGCTGTTGGATCAAATATGGGGTTTGGATTTTGAGGGGGATCCGAACAGTCGATGTGCATATCAAACGGATTCGAGAAAAATTGGGGGACTCCAACCCTTATTGGATGGTAAAAACCATAAGAGGAGTTGGATATAAATTTGAGGTGGACAACCAGTGATACGAAGAAAAAGCGTTTTTTGGAAGCTGTTGATCACATATATCCTGATATTATTCGTATCGTTTTTCGTGTTTGCCATCGCTTCCCATTTGCTGTTTCTGAACGATCTAATCAATAAACATCAAAGTGCAGATCGTAACCAATTACATACGGTGGTTCAATATATCAAAAAATCTTATGACAACGGCTGGAGCAGGGAGATTATCATTTCATCTCTTGAGCTCAGTATTGCCAAACAGGATAAGGCTTTTTACTTATACGACGAATCCGGCACATTGTTATACCAAATTGGCGATGATTCTTTTAATGTGGATAGAGAAATCATTCGTGAGGTATTGCGAGAGAAACAACCTACCCACAAGATGTTGGAAGAGTATGACGATCAACATATATTTATAGTGGCTTCTCCGATTGACAGAGATGCATCGATTGAAGAAAAAGCAATTGTCATGGTTTCTTATGGACTGGAAAGAGAGTTTAACCAAATGAAGTACTTGTTTGTATTGGCCTCTATTATTTCTATTGCCATTACAGGCTTTTTTACCTACTACCTTTCTAGAAGAATTACCGCCCCACTTCGGGAAATGAATGGGGTTGCCCTCCATCTCGCTAGGGGACACTTTGATCAAAGAGTTAATATCAAGACGCGTGATGAACTGGGAGAATTGGGGGAGACGATCAATTATATGGCTCAGGAGTTGTCGGGCTTGGATCAGATGAGGAAGGATTTTGTTGCCAATGTTTCCCACGATTTGCGCTCTCCTCTTACATCAATTCATGGGTTTGTCAGGGCGTTTCTGGATGATACGATCCCCCACGAACGAAAACGCCATTATTTTACGATTATGAAAGAACAAACCGAGCGAATGATTAAGCTGGTAAATGATCTTCTCGATATGGCCCGAATAGAAGCAGGGCAGCTCGAAATCCGACCTGTCATCTTTAATTTGTCGGAACTAGTTCGCCAAGTCTTGGCTCGCATGGAACCTGAATTTGTGAAAAACCAAGTCAATGTGGAATTGATATCGGAAGAAGCACAAGACATCCACGTATTTGCTGATCCGAATCGGATTGATCAAGTGATCGTCAATTTGATTCAAAATGCAGTACAATTTTCCTCACAAGATAGTTCTGCCGAAGTGATTTTGAAAAAAGAAGAACAAGCGGTGGTTTCAATTCGGGATTATGGACCGGGAATCAGGCAAGAGGACATTGAATCTATTTGGGGACGATTTTATAAAGCAGATAGAGCCCGAACTAAAAAGGCAGGTACAGGGCTCGGCTTGTCCATTGTTAAGCACATTTTAGATCTTCATCAAACCGAGATTCAAGTGGAAAGTGAAGTAGGAAGAGGTACTACCTTTACTTTTACACTCCCTATAGCTCAGAACAAATCAAAAAAACATGAAGAAGAGTAATCCTCTGTTCATCGTCTGTTCATGAAACATTGCTATACTGATTTTGCACTAAGAGATCATGAAAACAAAGAGGAGGATAACTCAATGAGTAAATTACCAAACTCCAACAGCGACACCGGCGTGAGGCCGACCGAGGATCGACCACCAAGCACACCACGCTGGGTGAAGGTGTCTGGGATCATCGCCATCGTCCTGATCCTGCTGTTTGTCATCCTGAAACTCACCGGCGGCGGTGGTAAACACGGCCCAAGTCGTCACATGCCGTCCTCCAGCGGCATAGAACAAGGAGTGAAACAGCTATGACCATGACACCCGGCCTCCGCAAGTTCGCGCTCACCGCGCATGTCACTTTCTCGGTCGGCTGGCTCGGCGCAGTCGTTGCTTACCTAGCTCTCGTCGTCGCCGCTCTGACCAGCCAGGATGCTCAGACGGTACGTGCCGCCTGGATCGCGATGGAGTTGAGCGGCTGGTTCGCCATCGTCCCGTTAGCCCTCGCCTCGCTGCTAACCGGGCTTGTCATGTCACTGGGCACCGAGTGGGGCTTGTTCCGGTACTATTGGGTCCTTATCAAACTCCTGCTAACCATCCTTGCCACCAAAGTCTTATTGGGGAACATGCAGACAGTGAGCTTCCTAGCAGACGTAGCGGCGGAGACGGGCAGTGCCAATCTCGGCGGGCTGCAGGGCCAACTCCTCCACGCCGGGGGTTGGCTTGCTGGTGTTGCTCGTAACCACGACACTGTCGGTGTACAAGCCGCGGGGCATGACCCGCTATGGGTGGCGTAAGCAGCACGAGCAGCGTACAGGGTTGCAACCGTAGATGCAGCAATTCCTGCTCGGCCTCGACCGAGCGAACCCTGTCCTGCGATGACGGTATAGGAGCGCAATCAATGCGAGGCTGAGGACCGCCCGGCTGTGTTCGCGGGTTTTTCCGCTATCCCAGCCTCGTGAACACGTCCCCAGGATGAAAACAGGGCGCAGGAAAATTATTTACTAAGAAGGCTGAGACCATGAAGGTTGAGAAAACGGGCTGAAGCCTGGCGTTTCCTTCATGGTCTTTTTCTTATGCCTTTCATTCCATTTCAAGGCATGTATAAGGATTTAATCATAACAATCACTCAATTATTACAAAAACGTGAACTTTTATTCAAAGGATATTCAAACTAATAGCCTATTATTGAAATATAGATAGGAGGTGACCCTAACTTTACAGATAGATAAAAAACAAATTAGTTTAATAAATGCTTATAAAATGGAGGTTATAGTATGCAAATTAGTCGACGAGATTTTATGAAGTGGGCTGCCGGATCTGCTATGGCTTTAGGACTCACTTCTTTAGATCTAATCAAAGTTGAGGAGGTTTTGGCTGCAAGTACCAGCCCGCCGGTTATCTGGCTGCAAGGTTCCATGTGTACGGGTTGTTCTATTTCTCTACTTAACGCCACCCAGCCGACCACAATCGACGATGTGCTGTTGAACCAAATCAGCGTTAAGTATCATCCTAATCTTGCCACCGCAGCAGGTGATCTGGCTGTTACTTCAATCATTGACACATCGACTGCTTATAAAGGGGAATTTATTCTCTGTATCGAAGGCGGTATTCCGACAAGCACAAATGGTAATTATTGTGTTATTGCAGACAAAAAAGGAAAAAATTGGACCATGCTCGATGCGGTGAATGAATTAGGACCAAAAGCGAAATATATTCTGGCCATAGGCACCTGTGCTTCTTATGGAGGAGTAGTCAAACCGTCGATTTACACAGGTATTAAGACAGTCAAAGAAGTTTTGAATGGGAGAACACAAAAACCAATCATAAATTTACCAGCTTGTCCGGCTCATCCGGAAACCATGGTTGGAACGATTGTAACTTTGTTAACCAAAGGCATACCCAAACTGGATAGTGATGGTAGGCCAGTCGAATATTATCCCACGACAGTCCACAATAATTGTCCTCGCCGTCATTCAGCAATGGCGGATCAATACGGTGTTTTTGGCTGCTATAGAGGTATTGGTTGTAAAGGACCTGAAACCACTTTCAGTTGTCCTCTCCTTAAATGGAATAACGGTGTGAACTGGTGCATTGATAAGGCTGACATGCAATGCATAAGTTGTGCTTCTCCGAGTTTTCCAGAAGGGCCTTTTTATTACGGAGGCATGGGNNAACCAGAGTTCCGGCATTGTGAATTCAATTAGGTCTAAATCAAAGTTGTATAAGTTTAAAACTAGTTAATTAGTAACTTAACTTAAGAAAGGAATCAGAATTATGCCGAAAACTATTACTATAGACCCGGTAACCAGGGTAGAAGGTCACTTAAAAGTAAAGGTAGAGCTGGACAGCAGCAATAAAGTCACTACGGCCTATATGACAGGTAACTTGTTTAGGGATATGGAAAACATTTTGAAGGATCGGCATCCTTGGGATGCGATCCACATTACGCAACGGATTTGCGGGGTTTGCCCTGTCTCGCATGCCATTGCTTCGGTTAAAGCCAATGAACAAGCCATGGGTTTTACACCTAGTTCACAAGCCACTCTGCAACGTTCTATCATTCAGGCAGGCAACTATTTACAAGACCATATCCTGCATTTTTATCATTTGAGTTTAATGGATTATATTATTGGTCCCCAACTGAATCCTTGGTCACCCGGATATGATGTAGACATGCGGATCAATAGTACGGAAACTCAACGCCTAATCAATAATTACCTGGAAGGCCTAAAAGTCCGTCGTCAGGCGCAGGAAATGGTGGCTATCCTGGCTGGTAGGGTGCCTCACGTTATGAGTATAGCTCCCGGCGGCGTAACGATGCCCCTCGAGGCTGGGCTAATAAGTCAAATGAAGAGCTACTTGGTAACCGTCAAAGACTTCATAAACAATAAATATTTGCCGGATGTAGAGACCTTAACCAGCGCGTACAGCGATTACTTCGCTATAGGTCAAGGCCCGGGCAATTTCCTTAGTTATGGTGTTTTTGATCAGGCAGACGGTAAGGTGCTGTTTAAGAGTGGACGACTCATTAAAGGTGTAAGTGAAAGTGTGGATCCCCATAAAATTAGTGAGTATGTACAGTATTCGTACTATTCCAGCCCCAGTGGATTAAACCCGGCAAAGGGCCAGACAACTCCTGCTTACGGTAAAAGCGGAGCTTATACCTGGCTAAAGGCACCCCGTTATGAAGACCAGGTGTATGAACTTGGTCCCTTAGCCCGGATGAATATAAACGGTTATTACAATGGCAAGGTGTCTGTTATGGACCGGATTAAAGCTCGGGCTCTGGAAACCCAAAAGATTGCGGAAGCCCTTACGGGATGGATGAATCAGCTTGTTCCTGGACCTAGTGCTTATCAAAAGATAACTACCCCTCCTGATTCAGGTACTGGCATTGGGTTAACGGATGCTCCCCGGGGGGGACTCGGCCATTGGCTAAGCATTAGTGACCAAAAAATAAGCTCCTATCAGGTAATTACCCCTACTTGCTGGAATGCATCCCCCAGGGATGATAAGGGAGTCCCAGGTGTCTTAGAACAGGCTTTGATCGGTACCCAAGTAGCGGATCCGGAGCGACCGATCGAACTGTTACGGATTATCCACTCCTTTGATCCGTGCACTGGTTGTGCCGTACATGTGATCAGTCCGGAGAAAGGAATTGATAAAGAGTTTATTGCCACCCATCCCGGTGTAGCGGGATTCGGTAAGTGAAAATAAGGAGGTATAGATTATGCCCAGTCTAGGTTTTCCAGAATTAGTGATTATCTTGGTGATGGCTCTGATCATTTTTGGACCAGGTAAGTTGCCTGACGTGGGTCGTTCGGTGGGGAAAGCTCTGCGGGAATTCAAAACGGCTAAGGATAGTGTAGTCAGTGATATAAAAGAAGATAACAAAGAAAATGTCAATATCACTGGGTAAACTCGAACCAAAGTATTTGCTTCAAGCCGTAACACCTTGGTTTTGAAGAAATAGGTGTTGCAAATGCCACCTGAAAAATCCCAGTCGTAAGATTGAATTGCATTAACATTAGTTGCCTTCCCGATTTAGAGCGCCCAGTTATCATTAACTGAGCGCTCTATGATTTCCCATGGGGGAAGCCTTTTTTGATATATCAGACCCCCATGCCGCATAGCGGCACCACTGATGAATGAAAATTTTGTTCTAATGTTAAACTAGAGGGAATCTGGGTAGAACAAATAGGAGGCGTTCATGATGAAAAAATGGTTAATTCCAGTAGGTATAATTATCCTTTTGGTAGTGATGCTGATCTCTGGTTACAATAACCTAGTAAAGATCTCAGAAAATGTTAATGGGAGCTGGAGTCAGGTTCAAAACCAGTTGCAGCGCAGAGCAGATTTGATTCCCAATTTGGTGGAGACCGTGAAGGGATATGCTTCACAGGAAAAAGAAGTTTTTACTGCGGTCGCTGAAGCAAGAGCAAAATTAGCGGGTGCTGCAACTGTGGGAGATGCAGCTCAGGCTGATCAGGCATTAACCGGTGCTCTAGGAAGATTATTAGCCATATCCGAAAGCTATCCGCAGCTCAAATCGGATGCAAACTTTCGTGCCTTACAAGATGAACTGGCTGGTACAGAAAACCGCATCGCTACCGCTCGAATGGACTACAACAATTCTGTTCAGAGCTACAATACCAAAATCAAGACGTTACCCACATCACTTTATGCCGGAATCTTTGGCTTTGGGCAAAGAGAATACTTCAAACCGAATGTCAATGTAAACAATGTCCCAGCGGTTAAATTTTAAAAGTAAAGAAGGTTTTACGAAGGGAATGAAGCCCCATGAAGAGGATACCCCTTCTTGCGCTGTTAGTTTTATTAATACTTACCATAGCATCCCCTTTAAGGGCAGCAAACCTTTCTATCCCTCAACCGAGTAGCGAATTTTTCGTTTTAGATCAGGCCGATGTTCTGGATCAAACTACGGAACAAATGATTGTTCGAACCTCTGCCGCGCTGGAGCAAAAAACGAAAGCTCAGATCGTGGTCGTCACGGTAAGCAGCCTCAACGGAACATCACCTGAGGAATATGCCTTAGCTATCCTGCGGGGATGGGGGATCGGTGATGAGAAATTGAACAATGGTCTGCTCATTCTTGTGTCTCCAACGGATCGAGTCTCTCGGATTGAGGTCGGTTACGGACTGGAAGGAGCCTTGCCGGATGCTAAGACTGGCCAGATTCAGGATAAGTATATGATCCCGTATTTTCAAAAGAATGATTATAACGAGGGAATCCTGAATGGATANNGTTACCCGATCCATCTTCATCCGCAGCGAATAAGCCCCTGCCAACCTGGGCTAAAGTTATTTTCTTTATCCTGATCATCCTGTTGTTTTATGTCGACCAGCGCTTGTTTAAGGGTTTCTTCTTCGGTTTAATTTTGGGAATGTTATTCCGGGGCAGAGGAGGAGGCGGCGGAGGCGGTGGATTCGGTGGTGGCGGTGGTTCAGGTGGAGGAGGAGGCAGCTCCAGACGTTGGTAATTCCGAAATTATAGAAACCCATGGAGGCACATCAGTGTCTGGAGTAAACCAGTTGAAGGAACGTTATTTACGATTATCTTGCAAACGGAAAAGAAAATGCATGGAGGAAGTCAGCATGAACCATCTACGAATCCTAGTTGCCGATGATGAGGAGAAAATCCGCCAAGCAATTGGTATATATCTAAGAAAAGAAGGTTTTACAGTCGGTGAAGCTGTAGATGGCGAAGAAGCACTGAAAAAGTTCCGCTCTGAACCTTGGGATATCATTATCCTCGATGTAATGATGCCAATAATGGACGGTGTTAAAGTTTGTGAGGAGATTAGGAAGTCTTCTACAGTTCCTATCATCATGTTAACGGCAAAGAATGAAGAAGTTGACAGAATCCTCGGCTTAGAAACAGGGGCTGATGATTATATGGGAAAACCCTTCAGCCCCAGGGAACTGGTAGCTAGGATTAAAGCCGCCTCGCGTAGAGTCTCAACCGGATCTGTACCGGATCAGCATATTTTAAATTTCATTGGAATGAGAATGGATTTACTTAACCGGGATGTCTTTGTTTTGGACGAACAAATTTTTTTAACACCCAAGGAGTTTGATCTTTTATCTATTTTGGCTAGGTCTCCGAGGCGAGTATTTAGCAGAGAGCAATTGTTAAGTGTATGGGGATTTGATTATTATGGTGATGTGAGAATAGTAGATACTAACATTAATCGCTTAAGGGATAAATTGCGAGTTCCCGGTGCACCTTCATTTGTTAGCACAGTGTGGGGCAGGGGATATAAGTTTGAAGTAATTGAGACTGAATAGGGACTTATGAAGAAAATAAAGTACATATGTTTGTACGGATGAACATTTATCAAGGCTCAGAACATTTAATAGTTCTGAGCCTTGATAATTTCGTTCTGGAGTTTTGTATACTGCATCCGGGGCCTTAACGCATCATTTGATGTTCTCCAGAGCCATCTGAACTGCCTGAGTTATTTTGCATAGGTATTGGCATAGATTCTGACGAACCACCGCTCTTATGTTGGCTGCCAGGCATTGTGTATCCTGAAGATGTTGACTCTTCAGCTTTGTTGGGAAAGCTTTGACTTGATCCTGACTCAGAGGAATTCTTTGTTGGGGTACTTTCACCAGTCATCGGATTATTCATCGAGTTGGACATTTCTTCGTGCATTCCGCTTTGGGGAGATACCGACATGCTTTCTTTCGGGAAAAGTGAAACTAAGGTGGTATTTGCCTCGGTCAACATATGAAGGGCATCCTTCGAATTAGAACCATCAGCAGTGACAATTAATCCTTTTTCCAGAATACGCTTGTAAATCTGATAATGATTCACACTCATACCAAGGCTTTGAGCTGTTTTTTGGGTATTTTCATCTGTTTTACTAACCATCATGTTAGCAGAGATGTTTTTCTCAAGCATATGGCGTTCGATAGAGTCTCGGAGTTTCGATTGATCGATAACATCTACCGGTTGGTTATCCATGGGTATAATGCTCGTCAGGATCAGGTTGTTACCTTGATTAAATACTCCTTGATTATTCGCTTTATCGATAATCAGGTCTACAGCAGCATAGATGTCCATCCCTTGAAGCTGAAGGTTCGAAGGTGTATTTCCGGACCCTTGAGTTGCATCGATTACATCAAGAACTTTAGCATCACGGTCAATTAAAAGTTCCAAACTTGTGTCCATATCCATCACAACAGCAGCCACAGCAGTATTAGGCACTGAGACTATATTGTAGACACTTAGAGTTAAGGCGAGTAGCAGGATTGCCGCGATAGAACCAAATCTGAGGAGTCTATGACTTAAAGGTTTATGCACAGGTAGCTCGATTTCAATAACCTGTCCGAGGGCAGGAGTGGTCTTCGGCGTTTTGATTTCCAAATAGTCACCGCTTTCAGTGTAAAGGATGGTGGCTTTTTTTGATGTCTTCATGACAATGCCTCTCGTCTTCTTCATTAAGCTAACCCCTCTCTTTAAGTTATTGGTCTATCTGAGTGAAACTTTTCAAAGATACGAATTCTGGATCCGATAGAATTAGAACTGTTGCGATCAAATATTTTCTACCTCTTTCTAGAACCTTTCGCTTCACGCCTGTAAGGAGTTCTAACTCTTTGAGCGGTAAAAGCTTAGTTTTAGTTAGGTGTTTTAATAAATTAGGGTGTTCACAAAGCTCTTGGGCAACTCTCCAAAGAGTTGACTTACTGTCTCTATGCTTCGGGGAAACTTCGACTAAGTCTTCCAATGTTATTCCGTACTCGGCTAGTACAATGGTATAGTTTTTTGTTGTCTCAGCAAAATCATTTTTTTGTTCTTCTTCTTTATATAGTTCAAAAGATGATGCTGAATCATAATCATATAGATCATTTTTGTCAGCCTCCAACGGGGTAAGAGAGAGTACTTGATGTTTAGACTCTTTGCGAAAGTAGTCTATCAACCGTCGAGTAATAACTGTTTTGGCAAAACCGTAGAAAGACGCTCCGTCGTTAGGTTTAAAACTGTCTATAGCTTCATTAAAAGCGACTAGAGCGATGCTTAGCTCGTCATCATGTCCCCAGGTGAGATAGCGTTTACAGATGTTGAAGCAGATTTTCATGATAAATGGCTTGTGATTTTGTATAAACTCTTCTCTAATAAGTTCGTTTCCTTCTTTGGCTAGTAGTAAAGTTTGCTGAATCGTTAATTCTGGCACTTCTACCCCTCCACTTATGGATATTTTCGTATATGTATCAGAAATTTAAGGGGGTACCCAGTGAAAAAAGTTTGTCAAGAAAATTTCTCAACCTACCCCTCGATAATTAAACAGGTGTACGAATACTTTAGCGACTACAGGAGGTGACAGCTAGACTGAAGATCACAAATTGCTTCAAGTATTGGAGTTACAGAGCAAACACTAAGTAACGAATTACGAAAGGATTTGAATGAATTATGAAGAAGAGAGTTTTAATGGTTTCACTATCAATAGTTATGGTACTTGGATTGGCAGGGATCGTGAACGCTACTACAATCGGCAAAAATACCACGGACATGCAGCCAAAAGCTTCGAACGCACAGGCTTATATGGACAACAATGATATTACAAGCACGGAAGTTGAGCAGGTAGAAACCACTCAGCCGGATCAAACAGTTCCATCTAAGACAGATGTCTACGATCAAATGAGGAGTTCGAACGTGTCCATGAATGATCAAATGCAAAACATGCCTATGAACACTCAAATGAATGACCAGATGATTAATTCCCAACACACGCAAGGAATGGCTGGAACGAACAAACCGAACAATTCAAACGCTTCTCAACAGCCAGCCCAAAAATCAAGTGGCAACAATATGATGGGATCCATGGGAAGTATGGGAAGATAAGTTGAGATCAGGCAGCTTACATGGCTGCTTGATTTTTTCAATGAAAGATAATCATTGTCAGGAAGGTGAATATATGTGCCGTAGGTGTACGGACGAATGCCGTAAGATCTGGAAAGGCTCAGACCGATTATTCAGGGTCTGAGCCTTTCCGAATATTTCCGAGTTTTAGAAATCCAGTCAAGTTTGCTTGGACGATTAGAATATTTATAGAGTCAACATGAGCGACAATCTCGTAGCAATAGAAAAGAAGACTAAGTCTTCCTGCTGGAGTAATTGAAGCCACGTGATTTCCAATCTTGCATTGTCATGGGGAGCCCTAGACTCAAGATACCAGATTTTTATGAACTTACTATGAAAAACTTATGAATTTCTTGTGAACAGAAGCCATAATATTGTTTGGTTCTATTAGAGAAATTATGGTAGCTAGTCCTAGCTTCCACTGGCAGCACGGAAGATTATCAGGTGTTTATGGAATTAAAAAAAGCCCAGGGGCTTGGGCAAAGAAGGTTGTTATACTTGATTTTTTTGCAATTGTCATAAAATTGAGCCATTAACGTCAGAAGAGAACGGTTCGGATTAGGATTTTCGAGGGGATGGCGCACGTTATCGACTCAATTGGACTTCAGCACTGTGGAGTTCGAATCAGTTTATTGCTTAGAGGGATTCTGAATCAATCAGAGTCCCTTATTTAATGGGAAATTCACAGTTTTGTTATGAGTTTTATCGAATTCGAGAGAAAATTCATAAGAAATTCATAACTCATTCACAGCATAATCGAATTGATTAAATATACTTAAGACATAAAGACAGGGTTGCTGTGAAAACATTCTTGGTTGAAATTAAAGGAGGAAAAAGAAATGAACAAGACAAAATGGATTGTAGGACTCTCAATTGCAAGCGTGATAGCGCTTTCGGGTACGGCTTTCGCCCTAACCTCTGGTTCAGGTGCCGTGAAATCGTTGGGACAAACTCTTGGATTCACACAGACAGTTGAAACAACGACACAGAGTAGTCAGCTTGGGACACCTCAACCTATAACTTTAGCACTGTCTTCCCCAAATGATAACTCTGATGTGCTTACCACTCCAGGACCCAACGGATATGGTGGAGGCTATGGAATGATGGGAGGCTTCGGTACTAATGGGAATGGTGGAGGCTATGGGATGATGGGAGGTTTCGGTGCTAATGGATATGGTGGTGGTTATGGCATGATGGGAGGCGGCTATGATGCAAAAAGCTTAGGTGTAGACCTCACAAATGGCGAAGTCACCACATCTGATCAAGCACTAGCCATTGCTAAGGCATATATTCAAAAATTTAACCAAGACGTCGTTGTGGCCGAACTTTATGAATTTGCAAATGGATATGAAGTAGAGCTCAAAGAGGGAGCGACAGGGGCTAAAGCCTATGAAGTTATGGTTTACAAGAATGGCGGACAGATCATAACTGACATGGGTCCAAATATTATGTGGAATACAAAATATGGACATATGAATTGGGGAAATAACGGGGCGGTTACAGTCAGCGAAGAACAGGCCACGAAGAGTGCTCAAGAGTTCGTATCCAAATTGGGCCAAGGATATTCAATCGGAAAACCGGAACTGGCTCCTGGTTACTATGAATTTATGGTTCAGAAAGATGGTAAGGATTACGCGGAACTTGATGTTAATGGATACACAGGTCAGGTTTGGTTTGAAAACTGGCAGGGACCGATTCTAAATACTATTGACGCAAAGTAAAAAGGGAATTGGCCAGCGAAAGCAACAAAAGGGCAGTTACCCCATGGGAGAAACTGCCCTTTTTTATTAGCTAACAGCTATTCTCTCTTTAGTACCAGACATACCGTTGTTTGTTATCTAGCAAGTTCTTCGTAAACTTCAGAGGTGGGGTTAGAGTCCATCCTTCGCCGCGGAGTGTTCCTTATTGGATAGACTGCTTCGGCGAAACCAATCCTCAGCGCGAATGTATTTGTTAAAGACTGTGCGCTTTCGGCGATACTCTATCCTACGCCGGTAGGTATTCCTTTGAGGGTTTGCGGCTTCGGCGATACTCTCCACTGGAGACTATCGTACTGGAGAATATCGTTACCGGAGGCTTTCGTTACTGGAGACTATCGTCTCAGGAGGCTTTCGTACCTGAAGCCTCGATGTTCAGCTTTAGCTGAACGAGTTCACTGTTTATAAAGAACCGTTGTCATCATCCCGCCTCCCGATTTAGACATGTTATTGGTCATATGGTGCGGTATATGGCAGTGAAAAGGCCACTGACCGGGATTATTAGCCGAAAACTCAATATCCCAAGTATCTCCAGAAGCAACTAATATATTGCTTCGCAAAAGTCGTTGACCAAGAGGAATCGTGTTGCCATCAGAAGCGGTTACATAGAATTGATGGCCGTGGAGATGGATTGGGTGGGCGGTTTCCATGGCATTACTCAAACGAATGCGAACATTCTCACCAATACAGACTTCTAGTGGCGTGGTGTCTGGAAAACATCGCCCATTAATTGTAAAGAAATTATAGTCCATATTGTAAGGATCGAGATCATAGACACCGGGTGTATATCCTCGCATGGGCTGTTTGTCGACATGGAACTCCTGGAACATGAGGAAGTAATCACGATGAACGCAGCTTGGTTGGTCTGGTTCCAAAATAATCAGGCCGCCTTGTAGGCCCATCATTTCCTGACGCAGCGCATCCAAATGAGCGTGATACATGTGAGTACCGGGTGGATTATTAATCTGAAATTGATAGTCAAAATAGTTTCCGGGTCCAATCTCAGGGCTAGTTGTCATACCAGGGGCACCATCCATGACGTTTGGAACATCTAAACCGTGCCAGTGCACGCTAGTTGATTCGGGAAGCCTGTTGAAAACACGAATATTGACAAAGTCCCCTGGATAAACATGGATAGTCGGTCCGGGTGTACTACCATTATATCCCCAAGCATTAATGTAGAGTCCAGGAAGAATCTC
>DOPM01000012.1:0-16423 GCA_003513495.1 Desulfosporosinus sp. | reverse complement strand
GGGAGATCTGGCGAGACCACCATATCCGTTCACGTCCTTTAGCATTTTAGGAAAGTATATGTTCGAGTCTGAGAATAGGTTCGCGTGAAGTGATCGTCAATTAGAGATTCCCGTTCATGGGGAATTCATATTTGTGTAGTATCATTAAGTGGTATTCAGAAGGGGGTTGAGATCGTTTCATTCCATTCTTACATTACCTTTAATGTGAAACATAATAATTAAAGTGCTGAATCTGAGCTTTTGGATGCTCAGAACGGGGGATTTCATGTGGGGTGAATCATGTGTAGAACATGTAGGGCTTACACCTTAGCCCGAATCCGTCAACTAACCTCGTAAGTAAAGAAAGGTGGACAACTTAGTGTTAATTCCCAAGAAAAAGTGGTTTAGTGGGGTTGCCCTTGCGGGTGTTATTTTGACAAGCAGCTTAACGGGGATAACCCCATCTCAAGCTGCAATGCTCAATTCTCAGGATGTCCCAAAGTTTGATACAGTTCAAACTACCTTACTCAAAAATCCTTCTTTAGCAGTTTCCACATCGAAAGTATATTCTGAGAGAATGCGTGAGGCATTTAATTGGACACCTAAGATCGAGGTCAAAACGAACGTGTCACAACCTGAAAGTAATAATCTTCCTGACGAAAAGCAAACGTCAACTCCTGTTGAAACGAAAACTCCAGCGACCGTGGACAAGACGACTCAAAAACCTCAGACCGTTAAAAAGCCTAGCGCTTCTTCGCTGAAGGTGGCCTCTGGGACTAAACAGGTTCCAGTATCCCAAGTGTCTAGGGGAAGTTTAGATGTTGACAAGCTCATTAGCCGTGCCCTAAGTTTACAAGGGATTCCTTATGTTTGGGGCGGAACGAGTCTAAAAGGATTTGATTGTTCCGGATTTGTGCAATATGTGTTCAAAGCTTCCGGGATTACTCTACCTCGAGTTGCCGCCGATCAGTACAAACTTGGCACACCTGTCAGCCGTAATGAGTTAAGACCTGGAGATCTCGTTTTTTTCCAAACCTATGCCCCTGGTGCTACGGATGTGAGGATATATATTGGTGGAGGGCGTACAATCGGAGCTGCTAGTAAAGGAGTAGATATTCAGAGCTTGTCGGATAGCTATTGGGCAAAACGTTATCTAGGCGCTCGACGGATTCGATAAGAAAATGTAGACTAGTAATGCCGGACAGTTGGATGCGTTGCATATAAGAAGGGATCCTGAACATCAATCAGGGTCCTTTCTTCATGAGAAATTTACGGTTTTTTTGAACATAATTTTATCAAACGTTAGCAAGAAGACCCCGACTTCAAGACTCCGTTGTGTTTAAGTTGGCAATGAATTGTGTTCCTTACAAAATTAAATTGTGTTAATTCAAGTTCTAACTTTAAATAAGGATATTTTGAGCTGATTTTTGGAATCATAACACCAGTTTGTACGATATATTTGGTTCATTGCAAAGGGAGATAACAAGCCAAAGATTTTACCTTTTAAAAAAGGAGAGATGTTGAAATGAGTGGTTGCTGTGGACATTCGAATAAAGGTCATTCTGGAGGGAATGCGTTGAATCCACAAGATGGTACTGTATTAAAAATTGAGGGAATGACTTGTGGTCACTGCAAGAGTTCAGTTGAAAAAGCGTTATCAAATGTACCTGGTGTTACTCAAGCAGAAGTCGATTTAGCTAGTAAACAAGCAGTAGTTTTAGGAACGACTGAACGTTCATTACTTATTAAGGCCGTAGAAGATGCTGGTTATAAAGTCATAAACAGTTAATAGACTAAACATCTGGAGTAACAATATGCTGAGATCCATATATATTCTAAGGCAGAATCAACTGAGGCGACAGATTTTTGTCCATGAGTTGGTGAATCTGATATCGCATATGTTCTAAATAAAAGTGGCTGAGGAGCTATTCCTCAGCCACTTTGATCTCTTATGGAAGCTGGACGATGAATTCAGTCTCATGCCTGACTTTTAAAAAATTTTTTCAACCTACCCCTTGATAATTAAACAGGTGTACGAATACTTTAGCGACTACAGGAGGTGACAGCCAGACTGAAGATCACAAATTGCTTCAAGTATTAGAGTTACAAAGTAAACACCAAGTTACGAATTATGAAAGGATTTGAATGAATTATGAAGAAGAGAGTTTTAATGGTTTCATTATCAATGGTTATGGTACTTGGATTGGCAGGGATCGTAAACGCTACTACAATTGGCAAAAATACCACGGATATGCAGCCAAAAGCTTCGACTGCACAGGCCTATATGAACAACAATGATGTCACAAGCACCGAAGTTGAGCAGGTAGAAACCACTCAGCCTGATCAAACAGTTCCATCCAAGACAGATGTCAACGATCAAATGAGGAGTTCCGCCGTGTCCATGAATGATCAAATGCAAAACATGCCAGTAAATACTCAGATGCAAAACATGCCGATAAATACTCAAATGCAAAATATGCCTATGAACACTCAAATGAATGACCAGATGAATAGTTCCCAACACACGCAAGGAATGACTGGAACGAACAAACCGAACAATTCTAACGCTTCTCAACAGCCAGCCCAAAAATCAAGCGGCAACAATATGATGGGATCCATGGGAAGATAAGTCCTAAGAAGTGGCATAAATGGAAAAAGAAAAGTAGTGGCTGAGGAAATCTAATCCTCAGCCACTACTTTTATCTCTTTAGGAAGCTGGACGATGAATTCAGTCTCATGCCCGACTTCACTCTGTACGGTGATCGTGCCTTGATGGAGGTCTATAATTTGGCGGACCAGCGCCAGACCAATTCCAGTTCCCCCTGTCTCACGGGTTCGAGATTTGTCAGCTCGGTAAAAACGCTCGAATATTAAAGGAAGGTCGTCTTCCGAGATGCCTATACCTGTGTTTGTAATCTTAATTTCAGCAAAATCCGGTGTTTCTGTAAGCACGACGGTAACCTGACCGCCTGCGTTAGAGTACCGATAAGCATTATGCACCAGATTGTAGAAGAGCCGGGTCAGAAGGCGCTCGTCTCCGGACGTAGTCACGGATTCTTCCGAGACGTTCCAATTTAGAGTTAATTCCTTTTCCTGGATGAGGGGATAAAGGCTGCGAATGATTTTTTCAAGAAGAAGCTTTAAGTCCACAGGTTCGAGGATTAGCTTTAAAGCACCGATTTCTGCTATATTTAAGTCTTTTAGATCGCTGGACAAGTCTACTAATCGGTCAATCTCCTCATGAATGGAGGAGAGATTTTCTTGATTAGCTGGAAGGACGTTATCTTGAAAGGCTTCAATATAGCTTTTGATCGAGGTCAAGGGAGTGCGCAGTTCGTGGGCGATATCGGCGGTAAACTGTTTGCGGAGGGTTTCTTGGCGATCCAAATTGTCGGCCATCATATTAAAAGCGTTCGCTAGTTGCCCTACCTCGTCTTTGGAGCGAACGGAAACGCGTTCGTCAAGGTGCCCATGACCAATACGATCAGCAGCTTTCGTTAATCGTTTGAGTGGAGCGACGAGTTGACGGCTTGTAAAGTAACTGAGAATAATCCCAAATAGAAGCGCCAATCCTCCAGCGAAGAGTAGAGAGCGAAAGACTGAGGATTGGAAGCGGACATCTTGGGGATTGAGAATTTGTGCGGTTGCAGGGTAGCGGACCTGTGCGATGGCTAAAGTCCCGAGGGGTCCTGACACCGTAAGGGTTTTTGTTTTCCAACTTGTCGTGGAATAGGAGGACATACCCATACCCATACCCATGCCCATGCCCATTTCGCCTTGTCCATGCATCATATCTTCCATGGTGTAGCTTAACGTGGCGATGAGCTTGCCGTTCGGATCTGTCAGAGTAACAACTGTACCCATTGGGAGGGAGTGAGTAACTTCGTCCAGAGACGTAGGATCCCAAGTACCCTTGGTCTGATAAAGGGCACTTAGACGAGAGGGTAACTGTTCTAAGATTGTTTCATTCGCCTGGGTTAAATAAACACTAAACTGTTGGTTGAAGACAAGTTTCACGGAAAGCATGCTAAAGGTTAGAGTAATTATCGCGATGATCAGGGTGGAAAGAAACAATTTAGTACGCATTCTTATCCCCCCGCACTTGGATAGAATTTGTAGCCGATACCGTAAACGGTCATAATAATTTGTGGGTTGCTGGGAGTCGTTTCGATCTTTTGCCGAATCTTCTTAATATGGGCATCAATCACGCGGTCATCTCCGTCAAAGTCGTGCCCTTGGACAATTTCCACCAATTGACCTCGAGATAACACCCGTCCAGGGTGTTTCGCTAAGGCACCAAGGATCTTAAACTCGGTTGGAGTTAACAAGATTTCTTGATCGTTAAGCCGGATTTCATGCTGTATGTTATCGATGGTGAGGCCATTATCATAGGAAATTACGTCAGCAAGGGGTGAAGTTTCGTTATTGGTCCGTCGTAGAACGGCCCGAACACGGGCAACCACTTCTCGTGGGCTAAAGGGTTTCGTAATGTAATCATCCGCACCGATACTTAATCCTTGGATGCGGTCCTCTTCTTCGACTTTTGCGGTGAGCATGATAATAGGAACAGAGGAAATTTTGCGAATCTCGCTACAAATTTTTGTCCCAGACATGCCTGGAAGCATTAGATCAAGGATGAGTAGATCAAAAGGATTTTCTTTAAACATGGTTAAAGCGATTAGGCCGTTAATGGCCGTACTTACCTGAAATCCTTCCTGTTGAAGATAGGCTTTGAGTACGGTCGTGATTTTTTTTTCATCATCGACTAGTAAAATTCTCATTAGTTTTCAAGCTCCCATCAAAAATGTATTTAGATCATTATACAAGAGGACGGCTATCTTCGGCAATTTCGCTGAGGCCCGTAATAGTTGGCTGAACTGTTTTTACCACGCTGATGCGCGACGTGTACCAATAGATTATCAAGATATGTTATTTATTAGCTCTGCGGCATTTTAGTCTCGAATTGCTTGACCAATATGTTTCTTATATCGTTAGCATAAACATTGTGGCTCTTGTTTGTCCTTTTAGCAATTCTGGACTAAGGAACTAAGTCTTGGAACATGATAGAGGTATGGAACACATACATTGCTCAAAATGGGTGTTTATAACATTCTTCATGAAGGTAAAAGAGTACGAAGCTAAGAAGGTTTTAGAATTCTTATACCGTCACAGGGGACGGATTTTCAAATTATTGAAAGGAAAAATGAATCTGTCCAGGGAAAGATCGATATCTTAAGAAGTATAAACCCAACACTATGAGTAGTCCAACGCTTAGATACGTAATATAGTGACCCCATTTTTGTAAGCGAGGAAGACTTTTTACAACGGCTGTAAAGGTACCCGCAATAATTAACGGTATTCCGTGGCTAAGCCCATAGACAAAGAGCAACAAAGCGCCATACCAAAGGACACCTTGACCTGTCACATAATTCATTAAAACCGCTAAAACTTGAGTGAATGAACATCACTTAATGTGTACATTCGAGTTATTCCATTCGAGAATAGTCCTAAACTTTGAATAAAACTTAAAATTTAATTTAAGGGAAATTTTCAATAAGAATATAGAGGGCTTATGATGAAATGAAATAAATTAGTTTTAGGTTAAAAAACTGCGGGATTTCCCGCACTATGGTGTAGGAAATCCCGCAATCGAGGAGAGTGACTATGCGAAAGGTTTTAATTGCGGATGATAAAGAGAATTTGCGCTGGGTTCTGGAACGGGCATTAAGTAAAGCCGGCTATGATGTGGAGACAGTGGAGGACGGGCAACTCGCCTTAGATCGGGCCTTGGCTGAACGACCAGATCTAGTTATTGTGGATTTGAAAATGCCAAAGGTGGATGGTCTAAGTCTTCTTAAGAAGCTGAAAGAGCATTATCCGGATTTAATGATTGTCATGATGACTGCGCTCGGAAGTACCGCAACCGTGGTCGAGGCCATGAAGGCCGGAGCCCACGATTATTTGATAAAACCCTTTGATATTGAAGAACTTCTCATTACAGTCTCTAAGGCCTTTGTAGTGGAAAGCCTACGTGAGCAGGTGGATTATTTAAAGGGAGAGGTTCAAAGTGATGGATGGCAACTGGTGAGGAGTAGTGAATCAATGCAAGAGGTTAAACACTTAGTGGAGCGAGTCGCCAATACTCCTGCAACGGTTATTATTCAAGGGGAATCGGGGACGGGAAAGGAATTGGTGGCTCACGCTATACATACCTTAAGTCCACGCGTTAATGGACCGTTTATTCGAGTGAATTGCGCTGCATTGACGGAAACATTGCTGGAAAGTGAACTGTTTGGACATGAAAAAGGAGCGTTTACAGGAGCTCATGCTCGAAAAACAGGCCGGTTCGAGTTAGCCGATGGTGGTACACTCTTTCTCGATGAGATCGGTGAACTGTCCTTTAACGTTCAAGCTAAGTTGTTAAGGGTTCTTCAAGAGCGGACGTTTGAGCGGGTAGGCGGTGAGAAAACCATCAAGGTGGACGTGCGGATTATTACGGCGACGAACAGGGATTTACTGAAAGAGGCCCAGGAAGGGCGCTTTCGGGAGGATCTTTACTATCGTCTCAGTGTCTTTCCTATTTCTATTCCTCCTTTACGGGAACGTCGGGAGGATATCCCTTACCTTACTGAACATTTCTTAAAGAAACTTAGAACGTATGGGCAAAGCAAGACTCTTGGTCCGGGAGTCCTTACTCAACTCATGGCGTATGACTGGCCGGGAAACGTGCGTGAACTGGAAAATGTGGTGGAACGTATGGTGATTATTTCCCAAGGAGCGGTGATTGGGTCGGATGGGTTGCCCGTTTTTAAAACCATCTCAAAAGAGGAGAAGGGCCGCCCCGGACTCTTTGAGCTACCTCCAGAGGGGGTTTCCCTCGAAGAACTAGAGAAATCCTTTCTCCAGCAGGCCATGGAACAAACGGGAGGTAACCAAAGCAAGGCTGCCAAACAGTTAGGACTATCTCGGCATGCCTTTATATACCGTTTAGAGAAATACGGAATAGATCCTCACTGGGGGATTTAGGGAAATATTCGAGAGAGTACATTTGGTTCAAGGAAACAAGGATAGGTGGAGGTTTTCTTTTGCTGAATCTCATGCTTGAGCCCCCGCCCCCTGCACAAAACCGTGCCCGGGCTCTCTTTGACCTCATTGCTATTGGGCTTGTCATCGCGGTTCTGACTACTATTCATTACACGAATTATCATTACGAAGTGGATTATCACATTCTTCTGCAATTCGCCTATTATCTCCCAGTGATTTATGTGGCAATGCGTTTTGGACCTGCAGGTGGGATCATATCAAGTTTTGTCATTACGCTGCTTTTCTAGCGCTCATGACGCATTTTCAACATACTTTAACGCCGGCCGCTAAGTATACACAGTGGTTAGAAGTCGGATTAATTAACGTTATCGGTTGGTTAACAGGCTTCTTGACTGAAGAGGAGCGGAAGGCGAAACGCAAATATCAGCTTTCTCTAACAGTTCAAAAAGAGTTGGTGGAGAAGCTAAAGCGAGAAGGGCAGGAACGCGAACGATTAGAAGGTGAAATCCGGCAGACGGAACGAGTAACGGCGCTTGGGCATATGAGTGCCGGGTTAGCTCATGAAATACGTAATCCCTTGGGGATTATGAAAGTGAGCATCCAAATGTTGGTCCAAGAAAAAAGCAACGATGGAGTTGTTTCGGAATACTGTCGGGTGCTTCTGGAAGAGTGTGAACGGTTAAATCGCTTAGTGAGTGAGTTCCTGAGCTTTGCTCGGCCCAAAGAACCAGTACGGGGAAGGATTACGTTGGGGAAACTTTTGGATGAAGGAGTCACGTTGATTCAGCCTGCTCTACGGCAAAGCCATATTTAGTTAGAACAAGCTCGAGATCCTATTAACGACCAAGAGGTTGAGGTGGACCCGGATCAAATTAAGCAAGTCTTTTTAAATATCTTACTTAATGCCATTGATGCTCAGGGTGAGGGCGGTGTGATTCATTTAGAGGGAGTTCAGCAAGACGGCTTTGTAGGCTTCGCCGTCAGTGACGAGGGACCTGGGATTTCGCCAGACGACCTGCCCTATATATATGATCCTTTTTTTACGCTGAAAGAGAAAGGGACTGGATTAGGATTATCCGTTGTCCACCGTATCCTTGATCAACACGGGGGGAGGATTTGGAAGTTAAGTATTTGTGTTATAAGTTCTCGATTATATTTAGAGTTTTTTGAAATAATCTTTATTATTAAAGGGATTCTGGAAACTTATATAGAAGGTTTTAAAAGAAAAACTTACCATTGGCATTGTTCTGGGCATAGTTTTATTTTTTATGGCGGTTTTGATTTTTTATATTAGTGGGTATAGATTTACACCATTGGATGCGGCTAAGGCGCATTTCGACGTTGGCGAAAATTCAGTGTCTTTCGAAGATGTTGATTTCGGTTGGGGTAAAGTAAATGGCAAATAAGAAGTCTAATATCAAAAGGGGAATTAGAATGATAACGATGTTCAGTAAAAATTCGTGGAAATGGTCTGCTGTCGCGATTATCTTATTTGTTGTGGTTGGCATTACAGGCCTAACGAGTTCTAAGGGAACTGTAAGCACTGCTAACCTCAACGAAGCAAATACAGATAACAGGGTTCAGCAACAACAAGGAGATTCACGTCCAATTGAGATAGATGAAGTAAGGCAGGTCATACCTGGAACTCTGGAAGTAACCAAAACTATTAGTGATTACGCCCATGGGCAACACATTATTTGGGTGGAAGGCCGATACAAACTGGCAGAAGGTGATTTGTACCTCTCGTTCCTCGACGATAAGGGGAACCAATTGGAACTAGGTGATAGAAAGGCTGACGAGGTAAAACCGATTGATGGCGATTGGTCAACTTTCCGTCATAAACTTATCGAAGAAACAGGCAAAATAATCGAAACTTCAACGGCAACTATTGTCTTCACTTTACAAGGGAAAGGCAAGGGACAAAAAGGCTTGCTAGCTGTACCTACATTAAAGCCTGGGGGAATTTTCAACCAGGATAAGTACAAATCACAGAACAACGTAAACGCAACCGGAAATACAGGCAACAAGAATTGGCAAGTGGTTGCCAGAACGCGGAGGGTGCAAGGTACTATACTTAAACTTGCGGTGACTTCGGATGAGCTGAAATCTATCGTTCTCCAAGTGACAAAAAATATCCAGCTACCGAATGACCCAGTAGATAGCTACTACGAGGCAGGACAAACCCTGGAAATCGTATTTAATGAATCCCTGAAAAACGCAGGCAGTTTCCAAGATAGGCTCAAGCAAGGCTCGGATTTCGTAGTTACCGTCGCTCAGTACGCTATCCCTCCTGACGGCAAGGTTGTACTTGGAGCCTATTTAAAAGATACACTTTATATGCAAAACGACAAGTACTACGATTCACAAGGCCAGGAACAGGACCTTCTGCCATCGTCAGACCTACAGTTCCTTACGAAACCACAAGATGTTGTTCCTGTTGACTTGGAAATCACCAAAAATGACCAAAATAGTGTTGACGAAGGGCATTCTCCCTGGCAACTAGACCCTGTCCAAGTAACGATGACATATGTCAGCTTAAGGATTTCTCCGAACGGAGTTAAAGGTGAATTTCCAGTCAAGTGGGAAAACCTGAGGGTTATCCAAAATACTCAGAAGGTAGCCATTGTTGAGGTGGTGGGAGATAGCACCCCAATACGAAAAGTGTACCTGAAACGTTTGGTGAAACAAGACAATACAGGTATTTGGTCGGTAGTAGGTTACGACCCAGCCTAAAGCGAGCAGATTTCGGTAAATAACTGCAACCAACCTGTCATTAACTCAATCCTGGGCTTTTCTTTTACGGCCTGGTTTTTTTTTTGTCAGCACTAGGCGTAGTGTAGATGTAAGGGTACGGCATTTCTTGCAACAGGGTGAGTAGTTTTTTAAAATTATGCCACAAACAAGAAGTAGTGGAGTAAACAGTTTAGACTCCTATCAATTATATCAATGACATTTAAACTGAATGATACCCGCAGCAGGGCATCAGTTATCCTGAACGGAGGATATTTCAGAGGACCTCATGAACTGGTAAAAAAGGAAGACAAATGGTATGTTACAGGATTTTCCACTTGGCCGGAAAGCAAAGAACGAAATGATGTTTGTTGATACAGTGCAGTAGGAAGAGCGGTCGGTGTTAAAGGGCTCACGTTCCCTTTGAGGTGGAAATTTAGGGACTAAAAGGTTGGGAGGGAGAAGTGTGAATAGAAAAAGTCTGCTTATATGGAGCATGTTCGTTATTCTTCTAGCTGGACCGCCTCAAAACCATGCCTTGGGCTGTTGGGTTAAAATGTACCCCCAAAGACCGCAAATGAGATCGTTAAGGCTTTAGAACAATCGACAGATTGGGAACCAAACACAATCAAGACTTTAATCGGGAGATTAGTGAAAAAGGGGGCACTCGGTTTCCAAGAAGAAGGAAGGGCTTTTCATTACGATGCGTTAGTGACAGAGGAAGAGTGTATCAAAGCAGAGAGTAAGTTCTTTCTTACTCGATCTTCATCGTCTTTCTGCTGAGAGTAAGGTGAAATTAAAGTATGAACCTGTTTGGAGGAGGTTTAGGAAAAGGACCAATGGTTATTTTTATCCTGGTGCTGGTCATGAGCTTCACTGTTCCCTTCATCCGGTGTAGAGTGTAGACAATGGCGAAAGCAATTCTCAGGGTGTAACACTGGCGGAAAATTGTTTGCCTTCAGCCAGCAATGCCGGAGCAAAGGGTATCCAGGTTCAATTTGACGCCCAGGTAAAGAATGAAGAAAGTATTATCAAAATCGAATCGGCCCAAACAAAGAAAGGAAGTTCGGAGTCTTTGAACCTGATCGTACCCAAAGAAGCAGAAGCGAAAAAGCCCGTTACAGATCTATTAAAGACAACACTGGATATAACCCCGGAAAATGATGCGCTCAAGCTGGATTTCTCGCTACAGAATATCGCAGAGCAAGACCTGTCCTATCCTTCAGTTCCAGTCAGAAATTCGATATCTTGATTACGAACCAAAATGGAGAAGAAGTGTACAGGTGGTCCCATGACAAAGCCTTTTATGGTCATTGTGGATGCTAAGTTAAAAAAATATGAAAAGGCTTTCATTTTCGGAAATCTGGGACTACAAGGATAATGAAGGCAACAGAGTTCTACCCGGGAAATACACCATTACCGGAAAATTCCGGCCAAACTTAAGGACATAGGAACCATTAACCTGGGTGAATTAAAGGCGGCAAGAGATATTGAAGTAAAAATGACAATGATATTCGCAACCGCTAATGTAAAGTAAATGGCAAGAGGAGAAAAGTGCATGTTAATTATTTTACTGCGAACACAAAAAATAGAAAACCGCAGCATCCTAGAAGCTTTGTATGAAGAACATGCTTCTAGGATGTATAAGGTAGCATATAGGATTTTAAATGATGAACATTTGGCTCAGGACGCTGTTCAGGAAGCTTTTATTAATATTTCCAATAATCTCGAAAAGATCATTGGAACTGACTGTAATAAAATAAAGGCTTTATTCGTTATTATTGTTAGAAACGTTTCCATTGATATCTATCGAGTGAGGAAAAAGCAATACAGCGTTTCAATTGAAGAGATTAAAGAAGATTTACCCGAATCGGGACCAAGTGTTGAAGAAATTCTCATGAATAATGAAACATTTACCAGAGTGGCAGAAAAAATTAAGGAATTACATCCGTCTTATGCCGATATTCTTTCGCTTAAATTTTTTTATCACTATAAAGATGAGGAAATATCCCGGATTATAAATATTACACCGGAAAACATCCGAACACGGCTTCACCGGGCCAGAAAGAGTCTGATCAAATTATTATCTCAGGAACAGGAGGCGACAAATCATGAGTGAACAAGAATCAGCGAAGGTGCAAGCAAAGGAAAAAATGCTGGAAGCACTCTTCGAATATGCTGCTGCCTGTCATGTCGAAAACATAATCGCTGAGAATCCGATTGAGGATGATTCTGCTCCTGATTTTGCCCTTCCGCCCGAATTTGACCGAAAAATGAAGAGGCTGATTGCCAGGCATGACAGAAAAGAAACTTTTAACAAAATAAGAAAAAGGACCGTCAGGTTCCTGCCAAAAGCAGCGATCTTCTTGCTGGTCTTGTTAGGGAGTTTTACTATAGTCGTGGCTAGTGTTCAAGCTTTAAGAGTGAAAGCATTAAATATCATTCTGAATATCCAGAATCAATACACCAGCATCCAAACGAAAGACGAAAATAACGGTCAAACAAAACAGGCTACCGAGCAAATCCCGCCGAACTGGAGTGGATATGTTCCCAACTACATTTCCCATGGTTTTAAAGTTGTTAAAACAGAAGAACGTGATATGTTAAATGCTATTTATTATTCAAATGAGCAAGGCCAAACCATTCGATTCACCCAGTATCGAAGTAGCGATATAGACCTAAGAGTAGATACAGAAGATGCCACTGTACAAAATATTTCGATACACAACAGCGATGCACTTTTAGCCGAGAAACAAGGACTTGTCAGTATTGTCTGGAAGGAAGAATTTCTGTTTTCTCTTATAGGAGAAGCAGATAAAGCAGAGATGATTAAAATGGCTGAAAGTATAAGTAAAAAATAATGGAAATTTTCCCAATAAAAGTGTAACAAAAAGCCACCTTCTTTCGTTTATTTGTATGAAGGGATAAATGAAGGGAGGTGATTTTTATGAGAAAGAGAGCAGCAGTACTCGTCCTGTCACTTTTAATTCTTTGCGTGGCTCCCATGCAGGCGTTTGCCCTCGGGACAAATCAAGTAACCAACTTAGAAATAGGACCATTATGGGTCAGCATTACGGAATTCACAAATTCCTTTGAAATTTCCGGCAGCGGACTAGCTCAATTTGATACAAGCCTCTATGCACGTAGCAATATAAACAAAGTAGTCATTAATGCCAGCATTCAACAATACATCAATGGAAGCTGGCAGACAGTCAATAGCTGGACAAGCACTTCTTACAGCAACAGCGGCTATCTGAATCAAAAGTGGTATGTAATGAGCGGTTATTATTACCGCCTAGTTTCAACCGGAGCAGTTTATCAGGATGATGTCCTGGTAGAACAGACTTCTTACACGGGTTCAAGTTATTGGTATTAGGTAAATTTACATGCTTCAATTTCATGCAAATAGCTTATAAATGAATTACCAGCGCTAAGGGCAAACCTGTTAAAAGACAGGGACGCAAAGCCATAGGGTCTAAGGTGCTTACCAGCACTATGATAGCCTGGCTACCGCAGAGACTACGTGTCTAAACCTGCCCTTAGTGGCAGGCTTTTTGCGTTTTAGACGCAACGAGGGAATTCCATAATTTGATGCCAGTAATACAATGACATATTTCAATAAAATATGACCGTTATAGCCTTATTTATCATTTCATGTGAGTGAGGTGCTGGCAAATGGCAAATGGAATTTTAATAATAATAGAAAGGCTAGAGTAGCTAAACTAAAAAGATATAAAGGCACTTATCATGCAGAGATTAATTTCTCCGACACGGATATGTACCTTAGACCTATGCGGAATTCCACGCAGACCCCAATAAGTTTACAATTCAATACACCTCATACAAGCCGTAAAACCGCAATTTGTAAGCCACAAATTGCGGTTTTTTATTTGACAAAAAATCTGAATTTTCGACCGCAGGTTGCAATTAAATACTTTGACACCCTTGTCAAGTCGGTAGGGTGCCGCTCTCCTCCCTCCATTTCTGATTTTGAGAAATTCAAAAATCAGAAACGGAGGGAATCAAAATGCAGGAGGACAAAACATACACCCTGCTTGTCAATAAGAAGCGAATCCCGGTAACCGAGGAAGTTTACAAGGCATATTATCACAATAAAGAACGCGAAATCTATCTGGACAAGCTTTCCGAGCGAAATAATCTATCCTATGAAGAATGCGAGGAAAAAGGCATTCAGATAGATTACTTATTATCGCAGACACAGGAATCCGCGGAGGACAAGCTTATCAAGGCCGAGATGCTTTCCCGGCTGTCCGCGGCGATGGAAAAGCTGACGGAGCAGGAACGGCTGCTGATCTATACGCTGTTTTTCAAGGGCAAAAGCGAAAGAGAACTGTGCGCTATGCTCGGAATTGCAAAGACGACCCTGCATGATAGAAAAACGAAGATACTCGGCAAGCTAAAAAAGATACTACAAACTTAAAAATAATTCCGACCACCCCCTCACTTTTTTCCTTAAAGAAGTGAGGGGTTATTTTCATTATCTCCCTCGCTGTTCCTTGACAAGTGCATATACGGTGTATCGGGAAAACCACCTTTCCCGCCGCTTAGAAGCGGCAAGCCACATAAGCGGGAACGCCATGACCATTCCGCATGGAATGCGAGCGATTACACCCGGCTTTGAATCAGTCTGTTGCGGGCTGAATGGCGATGACGGGGAAAGGGATACACAATGATACTTCTGCCTTGAACGCCTCACCGCATTGGGCAGCCTGCGATGAATGACGGGATCATGTTGGTTTGGGTTGGAAACTGATACCCATGCCGGCTGATATGTTGCTCTCTAGCAAGGAGCAGACCGGTACATACCCTTGTATCAGGGACGTTGTGAACAAGTATGATACATATACTTTTGCCATTTTTGTTTGACGGCAGAACTATTGCGCCGGGACACAAAGCGATTGACGCCTTTATGTTTTTCGAAACCGTTGGTGCTCCGGCGCACCATTCTGTCGTTAGGCATTTTCATATTTTCGTAAATTCAAGGGAGATAAAAAATGTTTGATATAACTACGAGAGACTATTCCATTCTGGAAAAGTACATCCTGGCCGGAAGGATAAAGGCTGACAGCAGTTATTTCTTTACCCTGGACGGCAGATATATTGTTTATTTCCGATTTTCGGGAAAAAGATTTACATACTCCGTGCTGAACTACGCCACCGAGAAGTCAGTCGTGCTGGCAATCAGCCGAACTGTGCTCTCCGAAGCAGACTATCCAGGCCTTGTTAAAAAGTTACTCCACTGCAAGGTATATCAGTTTGTGCTGCCACCACAGCCCCAAATTCTGATTGAAGCCATATTCAGGCAGCTCCTGCCGGAATACGGCTATGTGGTGCGGGACAAGCAGATCGAACTGTCGGTGATGATGTTCGAGAGCATGAGGCATAAAAAGGTCGCCCTGTGCGAAGCCGAGGTGGGTACGGGCAAAACCCTTGCCTACCTTGTGGCTGCCATTGTCTACGGTCTGTACGAGGGGAAGGAAAGACGGGCGAGCCCCTATGTTTTTGCCAGTCCGATGAACCCGACACCCATTATCATTACCACCTCCAGCATTGATTTACAGCAGTCCATCATAAGGAAGTTTATCCCGGATCTTTCAAGGATACTGATGGAGTATAAAATCATCACAAGCCCCGTTACCGCCGTACTTCGAAAGGGAAAGGAGCATTATCTTTGTGAGGAACGCTACGCGGATTTCATGGGCTATCTAGCAAACAGCGATATTTCAATGGATGTAAGGCTTTATCAAAAGTTAAAAGCAAAGACACTGGAGCAGTGCGATATTGACCTGGACGCCTACCCCGACATCAAACAGCATGTGGTCCGCAAAATCAACGTGCCCAGGGACTGCGACCGCAAGTGCCCCTACTACAAAAGGTGCCGGTATATCGACCATATCAGCCGCGCCAGATCAGACGGCTATACCTTTCAGGTGACAAACCACAATTACTATCTTGCCAATGTGCAACGGGAGTATTCGGGACTTGCACCTCTGATACCGAAATGCGGCGTTCATATCATAGACGAGGCACATAAACTCTTGGACGCCGCCTATCAGATATTGGGAGAAACCTTTTCAAGCAGTCTGACGGGTGAGTTTATCCGAATCCTCCACAACCACACCACCGGCAACAAGGCCTATCACAAAAAAGCCTATCTGTTAACCGATGACCTGGCCTTTCATAACCAAAGGCTGTTTATGGAGCTTGAGAAAACCCTGCCCACGGATGAAACGGAGGAAAACCGGCGGAAAAACGTGAAGTTCAATGCCGCCGTCAAACAAGCTATGCGGGATTTGCAGACCAGCCTTGACGAGATATATCGGACCTGCTTTCAGGATATCTGCTGTCGGCAGCTTGGGCACTTGCACCGGGAAATCAGCGGCGGAATTGAAACCTTTCTGGCGCCGAAGGATATCATCTACTGGCTGGAGAAGGGCGGAGACGGATTATGGCAGCTTGCCGCCATCCCCACCAACATGGAAGCTCTGCTCTATGAGGTGCTGTGGAAAGGCATGGCCTCCAAAATACTGACCTCGGCCACCCTGACCGACGACACAGGCTACGGCTTTTTCAAGGAGCAGACAGGCATCGGTAAACTGTCCTCCTGGCTGCTGGCGGAGATACGGACGCCTTCACCCTTTGACTATAA
>DOPM01000038.1 GCA_003513495.1 Desulfosporosinus sp. | reverse complement strand
TTTTTTGAACGTATCAACCAAATTATCAAGGCTCTGCTTTTTCAAGTTAGGTTGCATTAATACATCCTTTGCTGATCACACTAAAGTCGAGGAGGAATGTAATATGCATACGTTATGGAAAGGCTCCATTAGTTTCGGCTTAGTTAATGTTCCTGTTAAAATGCATGCGGCCACAGAAACACAGGAATTTAAGTTTAATTATCTTCATAAAGACTGCAAGAATCGTATTCGATCAATCAAAAAATGTCCTACTTGCGATTTAGAGGTTGGCACTAATGATTTAGTAAAGGGATTTGAGTATGAAAAAGATCGATATGTTGTTTTAAGTGAGGACGATCTAGCTTCATTAGAACAACCAATGAGCCGTTCCATTGATATTCTTGATTTTATAAATTTAACGGATATTGATCCGATTTATTATCAAAAGTCCTATTATTTATCTCCAGAAGAAACTGCCATGAAAGCCTATCGATTGCTTTGTCAGTCTATGGAAGAGAGTGGTAAAGTCGCCTTAGCACGAGTTACAATGCGTTCGAAACAGCACTTGGCTTGTCTGCGTGTTTTTGAAAAAGGTTTAGTAATGGAAACTATGTATTACCCAAAGGAAATCCGCCATATGGATGTGGTTTGGGATCATCTAGTTCCAACAGAGGCAGAATTGACCATGGCTCGACAATTAATTGAAAATTTAGCTCGCCCCTTTGAACCTGAAAAATATCACGATGAATTACGTGAACATATGGCCCAGTTAATAGAAAGCAAAGTAGCAGGAGAAACCTATCAAGTGGAAACCCCCGTCAAAGGTGGAAAAGTAGTGGATCTTATGGAAGCATTGCGTGCTAGTATTGCCTTGACAGAAAACGAAAAAGGACAATTAATGGACGGTAAAGAGGATGGATCAAGTAAATCAATCAAATCTGTAAAACGAATTAGAGCAGATAAGCCAGTTGAGGTCGCAGAAGCTGGAGAATCTGTCAAGAGAGCAGACAAAGTCCAAACGTCAGACACTGAGAAAACAACCATTCTCGAAGATAAACCAGTAGTCAAACCGAAGTCTACGTTAACTCCGCGTAAACGGACAACCCGTCGTGCGAAGGAAGCGTAGCACCTATTCTGCCCAAAGCGTCATGTTTAATAACAATGATTCTGCCTAGATAATTACATTACTTTGCATAAACTCTTAAGAAGCGACAATATTCTGCGCAGGAGAAGGACCCATTTGTCCCGAAAAGGAGGGCTAAGGAGGGTCACTAGCATGGGTATAGAACAGGAAAAGATAATTCGAGCGGCATTTCGAACAATTTCGAAGGTAGGAAGTCAGAGATTACGTTTGCTTATAGCTTATTTTGGTAGTGCTCTTAAAGCCTGGGAGGCTCCAGCAAGTAAATATCTTGAAATTCCTTATCAGGAACGTTGGATTAAGGAGCTAATAACGGCAAGACAGTCAATTGATCCCGAGAGAATTGCAGAAAGGTTAATAAAACAAGGGATCCAAATTATAACCCCGGAGGAGATCGATTATCCCCACTTACTAGCAGAGTTATCCGATGCTCCACCACTTCTTTATTATCGTGGGCAATTAAAAGGGAATATTCAGGCACTAGCGATTGTGGGCTCACGGAAAGCGACAGCTTATGGTAAAGCAGTCGCTAAGATGCTTGCCCGAGACGCTGCAGCAAAAGGAATTGTTATTACCAGCGGTCTTGCTCGAGGAATTGATACGGCAGCCCATCAAGGAGCAATTGATGCTGGAGGGGTTACGTGGGCTTTCCTGGGATGCGGGCTTGATCAAATATATCCACGAGAAAATCAGAGACTGGCTGAAACTATTATAGAAAGGGGCGCCTTGATTTCTGAATTTGCCCCAGGCTCTCCACCGAATGCAGCGCATTTTCCAGCACGTAATCGATTGATCAGCGGGTGTTCTCGTGGGGTTGTGGTCGTGGAAGCAGCAGAACGAAGTGGAGCTTTGATTACAGTTGATTTTGCCTTAGAACAAGGGCGAGAAGTATTTGCTGTTCCAGGACCGATTTTTAGCGAGGTTAGTAAAGGGTCTCATAATTTGCTGCGCCAAGGAGCAAAGATTGTGGAAGGAATCGACGATATTTGCAAGGAATTACCTGCATGGTCCAACTATGTGGGACATATTTCGTTGCGCAAAGAAGCTTTAGCAAGTGACATTGAGAGTTCTAATGGTGTAAAAGACTATGACATTATCCTAGGTTTGTTAAGTGATGTTCCTTTACATATTGACAAAATTACAATAAACTCAAATCTTCCAGTATCAGCCGTTTCGCTGGGCTTATTAGAGCTCCAACTAGCCGGAAAAGTCATACAATTGACAGGTCAACACTATGTATTAGCACGAGAACGCTAGACATACTACGAAAAAGGCGTTAAGATAGGGCTTAGTTTTACCAATTGTTAACCATAGTACTGAGATTAAACGAATCTGGATATAAGTTAAAGTATATGGAGTGAAAAATAATAATTGTTTTCTGTAAAGAAAACCATCGAGTTCGATCCTGGCGCACCGCGCTTCGAACCTCGAGTAGTTTATTGAGGTGAAATAATGTCAAAAACGCTTGTTATTGTGGAGTCCCCTGCCAAGGCAAAATCCATCAGCAAATTTTTAGGCAGTCGTTATACTGTTAAAGCCTCCATGGGGCATTTGCGTGATTTACCGAAAAGCCAGTTGGGTGTGGACTTAGAAAACGACTTTGAACCAAAATATATCGCTATACGCGGACGGGGAGACCTGATTAAAGAACTTCGTGCAGCCGCTAAAGGAGCGGATAAGGTCTTCTTAGCGTCTGACCCTGACCGTGAGGGAGAAGCTATTGCTTGGCATCTTTCACATCTGTTAGGACTTAACAAAGGGGACAAAAATCGGATTGAGTTCCATGAGATTACGAAACAAGCCATACAAAACGCGATAAAGCATTCCCGGCAGATAGACCAAGATCGAGTGGACGCTCAACAAGCCCGTAGAGTATTTGATCGCTTAGTGGGCTACCAACTAAGCCCTTTGCTTTGGCGGAAGATCAAAAAAGGCTTAAGTGCCGGGCGTGTACAATCTGTGGCGGTCCGTTTAGTGGATGATCGAGAAGAAGAAATTCGTGCCTTTGTATCGGAAGAATACTGGAGTTTGATGGCTAGTCTCCAATCAGCTGGAGGAAAGTTTCAAGCGAAGCTGTTAAAGAAGTCAGGGAAAAAGATCTCCATCTCCAGCAAAGCTGAAATGGAGACGATTTTAGCGGATTTAACGGGGAAGGAATTTCAAGTTTCCGATGTTCGAACCAAAGAAAAGAAACGACTTCCGGCGCCACCCTTTACAACAAGCAGTCTACAGCAGGAAGCTCATCGAAAGCTGAGTTTTTCCCCAAAGCGTACAATGATGTTAGCTCAGCAATTGTATGAGGGTCTTGACCTGGGCAAAGAAGGTACGGTTGGTTTAATTACATACATGCGTACAGACTCTGTTAAGATTGCTGAAGTTGCGCAAGAGGAGGCTAAGCAATGGATTCTCACCAATTATGGGAACGATTATTATCCTCCAGAACCGCGTCAATTTACCAATAAGGGGCGGGCACAAGAAGCCCATGAAGCGATTCGTCCCACTCTGCCTTTGCGCACTCCAGATTTTTTGAAAGGGATTTTGTCCCGGGATCAATTGCGATTATACCGCTTGATCTGGGAGCGCTTTATGGCAAGTCAGATGAGTGTGGCCTTGGTAGATACCTTGACGGTGGAAACACTTGTGGAAGAATACTTGTTTCGTGCCAATGCATCGAAGGTCCGTTTTCCTGGATTTCTAGCGATCTATGAGGAAGGAAAAGATGAGGTTGAGACAGATGAGGAGGAACAAAATTCTTTAACACTTTCAGTTTCACCTGGAGAGAAGCTAAACCTGATTAAACTTCAAGAGAAACAGCATTTTACCGAACCACCACCGCGTTATACAGAAGCCTCTCTCGTGCGCAAGATGGAAGAGGAAGGAATCGGTAGACCGAGTACTTATGCTCCAACCATTGAGACTATTCAAACCAGGGGCTATGTTGTTAAAGATGAGAAACAGCTCATTATTACGGAACTTGGAGATATCGTAATAACCTTATTAAAGGAACATTTTCCGGATATTCTAAATTTGGAGTTCACAGCTAATTTGGAAGAGAAGCTGGATCTAATCGAAGAAGGAAAAGCGCCTTGGAAAGCTGTGATAGAAGAATACTACACCCCCTTTTCCGTGGCCTTGGCTGAGGCCGAAGAGAAGATTGGAAAGGTGAAGATAGAAGATCAAGTCTCAGAAGAGATTTGTGAGAATTGTGGCCGAAATATGGTGATCAAGATGGGTCGCTACGGCAAATTCTTAGCGTGTCCAGGTTTTCCTGAGTGTCGAAATACCAAGCCACTCTTTGAAGAAGTGGGTGCAAATTGCCCAACCTGTACTAAACCTCTTGTAGTTCGTCGCTCCAAGAAAGGACGAAAGTTTTATGGATGCCTTGGCTATCCGGACTGTGATTTTGTATCGTGGGAAATGCCTGCCCCTGACCCTTGCCCAGAGTGCCAGCATTTGATGGTCATTAAATCAACAAAACGGCAAAAGAAGCATGTTTGCACTAACCCAGAATGTCGGCATACAATCGTGCTTGAAGAAACCAATTGAAGAAGGTATAGGAGCGAATAAACACATGGAACAGTCTATAACTGTGATCGGCGCAGGTCTCGCAGGGTCGGAGGCTGCTTGGCAGCTGGCCGAACGTGGTGTCAAGGTGGATCTCTTTGAAATGCGTCCGACCAAAACGACCCCTGCTCATCAAACGGATCTATTTGCAGAACTAGTCTGCAGCAATTCCCTTCGGGGAGCTGCTGTAGAAAATGCCGTAGGGTTATTAAAAGAAGAAATGCGCCGCTTAGGGTCCTTGATTATGAGTGCGGCGGATCATAACGCGGTTCCCGCTGGCGGTGCTTTAGCTGTCGATCGGGAACTGTTTTCGAGTGAAATTACAAACCGGCTAGCGGAACATCCTAACGTTTGTATTCATCGTGAGGAAGTGCGAAGGGTTCCCCAGACAGGAATAACTGTCGTTGCCAGCGGGCCCTTGACCTCAGATGATTTAGCAACTGATATACTGAAGCTGACTGGTGAACAGGCTTTATCCTTCTACGATGCGGCAGCTCCCATCGTTACTCTGGAATCCATCGATTTAGACAAAGCTTTTTGGGCTTCGCGATATGATAAAGGAGAAGCGGATTACTTAAATTGTCCGATGTCTAGGGAAGAGTACGACTCCTTTCACAAAGCATTAGTAGAGGCAGAGATGGCTGAAGTCCAGGGATTTGAACAAGGTAAGGTCTTTGAAGGCTGCCTCCCTGTGGAAGTGATGGCCAAGCGTGGACCCCAGACACTGACCTTTGGTCCACTGAAGCCGGTAGGTTTGGTTGATCCAAGAACGGGCATTAGGTCTTATGCTGTTGTACAGCTTCGTAAAGAAAATCAAGCTGGAACCTTGTTTAATATAGTAGGGTTTCAAACTCATTTAAAATGGGGAGAACAAAAGCGTGTGTTCTCATTAATACCGGGTCTTGAGCAGGCTGAGTTCGTACGTTATGGCGTCATGCACCGCAATACCTTCCTCAATGCCCCGAAAGTGCTAAACGCGGATTTTAGTCTGCGTTCTAAACCAGGCCTTTTCTTTGCCGGTCAAATGACTGGAGTCGAAGGATATGTAGAATCTGCTGCCAGCGGCTTTCTAGCAGGCCTTAATGCTTGGCGAAGGCTTAATCAGATGGATACCTTAGTATTTCCGCCTGAAACGACCTTAGGTGGACTAGCACGCCATTTAGAGGGATCCCCTAGTCAAAGTTTCCAGCCAATGAATATTAACTTTGGGCTATTGCCCCCTTTGGATCAGCGTATACGGGACAAGCGTGAAAAGAATACTAAAATTTCGGAAAGGGCTTTAGCAAGTTTGAAGGAGTTCTGTGCGCGAGAGGATATAGGGAGGTAACTATGCTCGTTGATGAAGCGTTAAGTTTATTTGTGGGCCATCAATCTTCCCAAAATCGTTCAGACTATACGTTAATTGCCTATCAAACCGACCTTAATCAGTTTTTTAGATTTGCTTCATCAGAACTTAATCAAGAGCCAGAAACACTGACAGTAGACCAGATTGATATATATATTGTTCGTAGTTTTCTAGGTGTTCTGTCAGACCATGGATTAGCGAGAAAAAGTATGGCCCGTAAGCTGGCTGCACTGCGCTCGTTTTTCAAGTTCTTATGCCATAAAGATATCCTGCTAAATAATCCTGTTCAGCGGGTGGCCAGTCCAAAGCTAGGGCGCAAACTTCCGCATTTTCTTTATCAAGATCAGGTTGAGGGGCTGCTTAGTGCTCCAGACGATAAGGATATATTAGGCTGCAGAGATAGAGTCATTCTAGAGCTTCTTTATGGCTCAGGCCTAAGGGTTAGTGAATTAGTCGGCTTAAATCGAGAGTCTATTGATTTAGACAGCGGGTTGATTCGAGTTCTTGGGAAGGGAAGTAAAGAGCGGGTAATTCCGGTAACAAACTATGCTATCCGAGCCATCAAAACCTACCTAACAAGACGTGTAGATCAACATCAAGCTCTTTTGCTTAATTATCAAGGAACTCGGTTATCTGAACGATCTGTCCGCAGAATCCTAGACAAACTTGTCGGTAAGATTAGTTTGGAACAACATGTAAATCCACATATGCTGCGTCATTCCTTTGCTACTCATTTATTAGACGGGGGAGCGGACTTAAGAAGTGTTCAAGAGTTATTGGGACACAAGAAACTTTCCTCCACTCAAATCTACACGCATTTAACCCGTGAACGACTAAAAGAAGTCTTTACCCTGGCTCATCCTCGTGCAAAAGTAGTTAACAAGGAGGAGTTACCATAAATTTTCACAAAAAAATGTAAATTACCTACAATTCAACTTGACATGCCGAAATGGCCCTAGTAAACTTAAATCAAAGGGGGTTCGATGATGTTTCATGCAACAACTATTGTCGCTGTGAAAAAAGGAGAACACGTAGCTATCGCGGGTGACGGTCAAGTAACAATGGGTCAGGCGACTATTATGAAACATACGGCCCGCAAAGTTCGTCGTTTATTTCATGGAAAAGTCATTGCAGGGTTTGCCGGATCCGTTGCGGATGCGTTTACTCTATTTGATAAGTTTGAGCAAAAACTCGAAGAATACCATGGAAATCTTCAGCGTTCAGCCGTAGAATTGGCCAAAGAATGGCGAACAGACAAAATGTTAAGGAATCTCGAAGCGTTACTTCTAGTTGCTGACGCGAAAAACCTTTTGATCGTAAGTGGTTCAGGTGAAGTGATCGAACCGGATGATGGTATTGCGGCCATTGGATCCGGGGGGAACTATGCATTAGCAGCCGCTCGCGCCTTGGCGAAGCATTCAGATTTACCAACAAGGGAAATTGTCCAAGAAGCCATGCTGGTTGCTGCCTCAATATGTGTATATACTAATGAACAAATTATTGTCGAAGAGTTATAAGGGGGTGTGACTATGGATCACTTGACTCCGCGTGAAATTGTCCATGAATTGGATCGGTATATAATTGGACAAAATACAGCTAAAAAGGCTGTTGCCGTTGCTTTACGTAATCGTTACCGACGTTCTTGTTTGTCAGAGCAGTTGCAAGAAGAGGTTATACCTAAAAACATCTTGATGATAGGTCCAACGGGTGTTGGTAAGACAGAGATAGCACGGCGTCTGGCAAAGCTGGTAAAAGCCCCGTTTATCAAGATCGAAGCAACTAAGTTTACAGAAGTTGGTTATGTAGGCCGGGATGTGGAATCCATCATTCGTGATTTAGTCGAAATATCCCTGCGGATGGTCAAGGCCGAGCGGATGGAACAGGTTCAGGCTCAGGCAGCAATCAATGCCGAAAAACGGTTACTTGAGTTGCTTGTTCCAGAAAAGCGTACTGAGAGTTCATCAAACAACCCCTTTCAAATGTTATTCGGGCAGTCAGCAAATCAAGAAAAAGAACCTCAAGTAACTCCAGAGATAGAAAAAGAACGCAAAATTGTAAGGGAACACTTAGAACGCGGGGATCTTGAAGAAAAGGTTATCGACATTTCAGTTGAAGAAAGCATGCCGCTTTCCGATATGCTGGGCAACAATAACATGATGGAGATGGGCCTAAATATTCAAGATATGATGTCTGGGATGCTTCCCAAGCGACACAAAAAGAGAAAAGTGACAGTACGCGAAGCACGAAAAATCTTGATCCAAGAAGAAGCTCAAAATTTAATAGACCATGATGAAGCGGTTCAGGAAGCAATTCGAAGAACTGAACAAGAAGGAATAGTATTCTTGGATGAAATTGATAAAATCGCGGGACGGGAAAACTCTAGCGGTGCAGATGTCTCCAGAGGGGGCGTCCAACGTGACATCCTTCCAATTGTTGAGGGATCTACTATCGTAACCAAGTATGGTCCTGTTAAAACTGATCATATTCTATTTATTGCAGCTGGAGCGTTCCATGTCAGTAAACCATCGGACCTGATCCCCGAACTCCAGGGCAGATTTCCAATTCGTGTTGAACTTGAGTCCCTAAGTGTTGCGGATTTTAAACGTATACTTACAGAACCTCAATCATCCCTCATTAAACAGTACAGTGCTTTATTGGGAACTGAAGGGATAAACGTAGAATTTACAGAGAATGCTATTGATGAATTGGCAGAAGTCGCCTACAAAGTTAATTCCAGTACAGAAAACATCGGTGCCCGTCGACTCCACACAATTGTGGAAAAAGTACTTGAAGAATTATCCTTTGAAGCCTCAGAACTACCGGATGATTACACGGTGACCATTAATCGTGAATATGTCGAGCATCGTCTAGGAAATGTTATTCGAAACCAAGATTTAGCTCGCTATATTCTGTAACAAATGTTGTTTTAAAAGATATGTCTATCTTAAAAATAGTAACTAAAAGGAGGATGCAAAATTATGGCATCATTACTAGAAAAAACGAGATCAATCAATAAGTTAATACAACGTGCTGCGGGTAATCCAGTTGATTTTGAGGAAATGGCAAAAGTCCTCGGGCAAGCAGTGACTTCTAACTGCTATATTGTAGGACGACGAGGAAAGATCCTCGGGTATAGTTTTATGGAGGGCTTTGCCTGTGGAATCATGGAAGAAATCGTGATCCATTCCGAGCGTTTTCCAGAAAGTTACAACGAGGGGCTTATGAAAGTTACCGGAACAACCACAAATACAACCCAAGTTGCCAATGGTTGTATCTTTAATAGTAATGAAGCCTGTGGTTTCACTAATAAACTGACAACAACTGTGCCAATCTTAGGTGGAGGGGAACGCGTCGGGACACTTATGCTCGCTAAATATGATGTAGAATTTAATGAGGACGATCTTGTACTTGCCGAATATGGAGCAACCGTTGTGGGGATGGAAATTTTGCGAGTAAAAGCAGAACGTGCCGAAGAAGAAGCACGTAAAAAAGCAGCGGTCCAAATTGCTGTAGGGACTTTGTCGTATTCCGAACTTGAAGCAGTTGAGCATATTTTCGCAGAGCTGGGCGGCGGAGAAGGACTTTTAGTTGCAAGCAAAATTGCTGATCGAGTGGGGATTACTCGTTCCGTGATCGTTAATGCCCTCAGAAAATTTGAATCTGCCGGCGTGATTGAGTCAAAGTCCTTAGGGATGAAAGGAACTTATATTCGGGTTCTAAACGATTACCTGTTAGATGAACTAGAGAAACAGACTAAACACATGAAATAGGCCGTAGGAGGTATTTGATGGAAGAACATGATTATGTTTACCAACTAAGCCCCCTAATAATTCCGGGCCTCATCTTTCTTATCCTATATCCTCTAATTGTTGGAGGAATACATGCTTTCAGCAAGTTACCAGCCCTGGAACTAAGGGTGCTCATAGGAATCTATGTGATTTCAGGACTTGGAATCATCACCTTGTGGGTCGTAGGCAAGAGCAAACGTATTATCATTAATGGTAATCAAATTGTCTTCCGTTCGCTGCTGGGTGAGCGGATTCTTGAACCGAAGGATATTCGGCGGGTTGCCTTTTATTTCGATGATAAAGGGCAGGAAATTGCTCAGATTCGGACGAGTGAGGATTTGTACTATGTAAGTGAATTCTATTTCCCCTTTCCCGAACTTATGAGTGATTTGGAGATTTTTATTGAGCAATACGATATACGTTCAAATCTTTCAAGGTATGCTAATTAAGTGGACTCTATCAGCAGTTTAAAAGCGTAGATTTCGTTGCAAAGCTACTAATAATATGCTAATCTAGTAACAGTGTGATTAAATGACACACGCAGTGGGATGAAGGTGCCGGTTCCTTGTCGGGAGGCAAGGGGCACTTTGAGATGAACCTGCGGCGGAACAAACAAAAAGAAAGTAGGTATTTACAAATGGCTGTCATTTCTATGAAACAATTGCTTGAAGCGGGTGTTCACTTTGGACACCAAACTCGTCGGTGGAATCCTAAGATGGCGCGCTATATTTTTACTGAGCGCAACGGGATCTACATTATCGATTTACAAAAGACCGTAAAAAAGGTAGATGAGGCCTACAACTTTGTTAGGAATCTTGCGACTGAAGGGGGTACCATGCTGTTTGTAGGTACCAAGAAACAAGCACAAGAGTCTGTCAAAGATGAAGCTGCACGTTGCGGTATGTACTTTGTCAACGAACGTTGGCTTGGCGGAATGCTGACCAACTTCCAAACCATTCAAAAACGAGTTGATCGTTTACGTGTTTTGGAACGTATGGAGGCAGAAGGTGTTTTCGAAGTTCTTACTAAAAAAGAAGTTTCGGCACTGCGTCATGAGATGGAAAAACTGGAGCGCTTCCTGGGTGGTATTAAGAATATGAAGAAACTCCCAGATGCTCTATTTATCGTAGATCCACGCAAAGAGCGCATTGCTGTTGCGGAAGCACGCCGTTTGCATATTCCTATTGTGGCAATAGTCGATACGAACTGCGACCCAGATGAAATCGATGTTGTTATTCCAGCTAATGATGACGCCATTCGTGCTGTTAAGTTATTAACCGGAAAAATGGCTGATGCTATTATCGAGGGACAACAGGGGAACGAAGAAGAAGAGGAAGCTGGAGAAGCAGTCGAAGCGTAAGCGAAGTGCGAGGTTCGAAGCTCGAAGTTCGAACCTCGCATATTTCATAATATCTGACGCATTAAGTTTTGAGACTCCCTTTACATGACCGTTTAACTTACAGAATAATCTTTCGTTTTAACCCAAAGTTTCCGGACAAAGCGGGATAGATTCTTCACTGCGTTCAGAATGACAAGCCTTCGTTTCGCAAGGATGGTTTGCATAAGGAACGTAGCGCAGATGAGGTTTTCTTATACTTATAAGGTTTCATAGAACACATAACTATAGTGCGCGTTGATGTTGAGCATCGAGCATAGATTTAATATCGTGCCTCGCGCCTCGAGCTTCGTGCATCGATATTAGGAGGTTAACACAATGGCAGAGGTAACTGCGGCTCTAGTAAAAGAGCTTAGAGAACGGACCGGGGCAGGCATGATGGATTGCAAAAAGGCCCTAACAGAATGTGGTGGAGAAATGGAAAAAGCTTGTGATTTTCTCCGTGAGAAAGGATTAGCTGCTGCCGCAAAAAAAGGAGCTCGTGTTGCCGCGGAAGGAACAATTGAGTCCTATATTCATGGCGGTGGACGAATCGGCGTATTGCTTGAAGTAAACTGCGAGACCGACTTTGTTGCACGTGGAGATGAATTTAAAGCACTAGTTCGTGATATTGGTATGCACATTGCTGCAGCAAACCCACAATACTTAAGCAAGGAAGAGGTTCCTGCTGATGTGCTCCAACACGAGAGAGATATCTTGAAAGCTCAAGCCCTTAATGAAGGAAAACCTGAAAAGATCATTGAAAAGATGGTCGAGGGCAGAATTGAAAAGTACTACAAAGAAGTATGTTTATTAGAACAAGCCTTTGTTAAAGATCCAGATAAGAGCATTAGCGAACTCGTCTTAGATAAGACCGCTAAAATTGGTGAACGTATTGTGATTCGTCGATTCACTCGTTATGAGTTAGGTGCAGGTATCGAAAAACGGCAGGATGATTTTGCTGCAGAAGTTATGAAAGAACTAAATCGATAAGTGACCTAGCCATCATCTAGAGAACACCCCGGTGTTCTCTTTTTGGAATGTGAAAGGTTTTCTATTTAGGATCAAGTGATTCTTAGCTTCAGATGGAGTTTGCCTAAAAGGAATACTTACTCCAGCTGAAGCTTAGAAGAACTTATCCAGGGACGTAGCAGCCGTTATCTCATCCTCACCGCGAAGTTGTTCTGTGTAGTTTGCGGTTCGGCGAAAGCAACCTGCGCCGTTATGCTTTTCTTTGGAGCAGGCGGCTTGGGCGAAACCCTAACCCGGGTTTCGTCACTGGATACTTTCGTACTTATAGAAGATGGGGGTCTTACGGCTGGTAGTCATCGGATAATTAGATTGATGGAGGTTAATCCATGGAAAAGCCACGGTATAAACGAGTTGTCCTTAAGATAAGTGGAGAAGCCCTTGCAGGTAATCAAGGGTTTGGCCTTCAACATGATATGCTGGTTTCCGTTGCAGAGCAGGTGGGACAAATCCTTGAAATGGGAGTTGAAGTGAGCCTAGTTGTTGGTGGGGGAAACTTATGGCGTGGTATTACAGGCAGTGCACAAGGCATGGATCGGGCTCAAGCAGATTATATGGGGATGTTGGCAACAGTGATGAATGCCTTAGCCTTACAGGATGCTTTAGAAAAAGCTGGATCAGATACCCGTGTTTTGTCAGCAATTGAAATGCGACAGGTCGCTGAACCTTATATTCGCCGTCGAGCTATCCGACATATGGAAAAAGGGCGTATCGTAATCTTTGCTGCTGGAACAGGCAATCCTTACTTTTCAACAGATACTACGGCTGCGTTAAGAGCTGCAGAGATTGAAGCGGATGTCATTTTGATGGCTAAACGAGTGGATGGAGTATACGACTCAGATCCCATGATCAATCCTGATGCTAAGAGATTCGAGCGCTTAAGCTATTTGGATGTCCTAAGTCGAGGGTTGGGTGTGATGGATTCCACGGCCACCTCACTTTGTATGGATAATAATATTCCGGTTATAGTGTTTGACCTTACGAAACAGGGTAATATCCGCCGGGTTGTCCTGGGAGAGTCAATTGGAACATATGTTGGGAGGGATACTTAATGATTTCAGAAGTGATTAATGACGCGGACGAGCGGATGCATAAGGGTATTGATGCCTTACGCAGAGAATACACCTCTATTCGTGCGGGCCGTGCCAATCCAAGTGTCTTAGACAAGGTCATGGTTGAATATTATGGAACTCCAACCCCTATTAATCAACTGGCGAATGTGTCTGCGCCGGAAGCCCGAATGCTGATGATTCAGCCTTGGGACAGATCCGTTCTTCCGGCCATTGAAAAGGCAATCATGAAATCCGATCTGGGGCTTAATCCTTCAAGTGATGGTAATGTGATTCGTCTCATGATTCCTCAGCTCACCTCAGAACGGCGTGTCGAACTAGTGAAGGCTGTAAAAAAGAAGGCAGAAGATGCACGTGTCGCAGTTCGAAACGTACGTCGGGATGTCAACGATCAGTTGAAGAAATTAGAAAAGGATCACGAGGCTTCAGAGGATGAGGTCAAACGTGCCCAAGAAGACGTACAGAAAATGACTGATAAAATGATAAAAGAAATCGAACGTGTCATGGAAGCAAAGGAAAGCGAAATCATGGAAGTATGATCAAGGCTTGGCTTGGTCGAGAGTGGAATAAGATTCAACCGGAAATCGTAGGTTTGGGTAAACCTTGCGCTTTCCAAATCACACGTCCTCATGGTAATATAGAATCATGGGGAAACTACCGGGTTGTTCGAGTTAGAGAGTTCGATAACCTGGTAGAGGTTGTATTAGCGCACGAAAAATATTCGCCAAGGCAGACATTGACCCCCTAAATTACAAGGGGGTCTTACTCGTAGTTCGAGGTTCGTGGTTCGAAGTTCGAATAAGAATTCCTCTGTAAGTAGTTAAAAGTCAGGTTCAATTATTTAGAGAATTAGATATCTGATGTCTGATAGATTTCAGTGGTTCGAAATGGGGTTCTGTACATTATCCTAATATCATTCTTAAATGTCGAACCACGAACCACGAACCACGTATATCGAGTTGGGGGTGCAATCAGTAATGTGGCTCAAACCTTGGAGACAAAATAAAGAGGATTTATTGGATCAGATTGCGCCTGAACGCCTTCCTCGCCATATTGCCATTATTATGGACGGAAACGGGCGTTGGGCTCAAAAGCGTGCACTTCCTCGCTCGATGGGACACAGGGCAGGAGTAGAGGCTTTAAGGAAAGTTGTCAAAACCTGTTCCACGTTGGGAATTAAAGTCCTCACAGTGTATGCATTCTCGACGGAAAATTGGAGTAGGCCTAAAGATGAAGTGGGTGTGCTCATGACGTTGCTCACGGAATACTTGAAAAAAGAACTCCAAGAGCTCCATCAGAACAATGTGGTGATCCGTGCTATAGGGGGAATAGTTGACCTGCCTCGGGAGGCACAGCGTGAATTAGAGAACTCTATTAAGCGAACCAGTAATAACACGGGTCTTATTCTTAACCTTGCGTTAAACTATGGCGGACGATCCGAGATTATTAATGCTGTAAGGACAGTTTGCAAAGATGTTTTAAGTGGGAAACAGCAAATAGAAGCGATAGATGAAGAACAATTTAGTAATGCACTCTTTACCAGAGGCTTACCGGATCCAGATTTAATGATTCGGACCTCAGGGGAAATGAGACTCAGCAACTTTTTGCTGTGGCAATTAGCATACACTGAAATTGTTGTTATAGAGGATCTTTGGCCTGATTTTGGAGAAAAAACGTTAATTGATGCGATTAAAACCTATCAGAAACGAGATCGCCGTTTTGGTGGAATACATACAGATTGAGGTAGTAAATGTTTAGAAGAACAATGAGTGCATTGATCGGTGCCCCAATCTTTCTGGGATTGATCTATTTAGGGGGACCTTATACAGCCTTCTTGGTCGCTGTTTTAACATTGCTGGCCTTGCGGGAATTTTTGAAAATTGGCGTTCAAATGGGTGTACATGCTTGGTATATCCAAACTACTCTGGCTACTGCTGTTTGGTTGACTAGTTTATTCGTTGGTAGGGAAGAATGGATAGTAACGGCGCTTCTCTTTTGGGTTGTAATTTGCCTTGGACGACTTGCCCTAACCTATCCTAAGTCACCCCTTTCGGAAGTAAACTATAATTTGTTGTCTGTTATTTATGCCGTTGTCCTGCTTTCCCATCTTTATTTACTTAGAGAACTTCCACGGGGACTTGAGTGGACGTTTGTGACAATTTTTTTGGTATGGGCTACGGATACAGGCGCATATCTCATAGGGAGACAATTTGGACGTCACCTTCTAGCCCCACAAGTAAGTCCTAAGAAAACGGTGGAAGGTTCGGTGGGTGGATTACTCTTGAGTATCGTGGTAGCTATCCTATGCTGGTATCTAATCGGTGGATCTTCTTGGCTTACCTATGTTATTTTGGCAGTTGTTATTGGAATTAGTGCCCAAATTGGAGATCTATTCGAATCAGCATTAAAGCGAAGTGCGGGGGTTAAAGATTCAGGGGAAATTATTCCAGGCCATGGCGGTATTTTAGATCGCTTTGATAGTCTTATCTTTGCCCTTCCCTTAGTATACTATGGAGTAATCCTTCTATCATGAGGTGAAAACATTGAGTATCCAAAAACACCCTCTCTGGACAAATATCAATAGGCTAGCAATTGTAACAAGTATCTTAGTAAGTTTGAAAGTCTTTACATATTTCTTTCAAGACTTTTTACCTGTTTTTGGTGATGTAATAAGTGTATTATTTAGCGCCTTTTTGCCCTTCGTTATTGCAATTATTATCGCTTTTTTACTAGAACCGCTCCTCGTTGGAGTGATGCGTACCTTAAGAATCCGCCGGCCTTATGCAGCAGTCGTTTCACTATTACTAGCCATCGCGGCAGTAAGTCTTTTCATTTTTATTATTGTTGCCCGTCTGTACACAGAGTTATCTGAACTAGCTATAAGCTTGCCGAACTATGGGTATCTTGTTGATCTTGTATCAAAGCAAGTTGAGACCGCTGAACGATTTGTTGAGGTTAACCCTCAAGTTCAGGATACTTTGTTTAGTGCGACACAAACCCTGGCATCGATGCTTCAAGCTTGGGCCAAATCAGCAAGTTCATTTTTACTTTCGGTTTTAACTGCCCTACCCCGTGTATTTATCGTTATTGTGGTGTCTATTGTTGCTACAATACTCATTAGTTCAAGCTATCCAAATGTTAAACAGTATATTTCTAAGTTGTTTCCTCGTCGCTTCCGTGTCAGCGCTCAAGCGATTAGCGAGGATTTGGGAGCAGCTGTAGTAGGGTTTGTGCGATCTCAAGCTATTTTAGTCTCTGTGACTTCCCTTGCGACTATCGGCGGGTTGTTGCTTATGGGCAATCGTTACGCTGTTACCCTAGGAGTCCTCGCGGGATTACTTGATATTGTCCCGATTGTAGGTACAGGGATGCTGTTCGTACCTTGGGCTATCGGGCTTTTTATTATGGGATCCTTCGGAGAAGGACTAAAACTATTGACTATGTGGATAATAATCATGGTTGTAAGGCAGTTTCTTGAACCCAAAGTTATGTCCAAAGGAATTGGGATTCACCCATTGCCAACCCTAATTTCGATGTATGTGGGGCTTCAGTTGATAGGCGGCTTTGGTCTTATTGTAGGACCTGCTATTGTGATATGTTATGAAGCAGTGCGAAGAGTCAGTATTTTTGGACCTCCTAAAGAGTAACCATTAAAATGACAACTATAACAAGCTTGTAGAGCAGGGAGAGATGATTCGCGTTGAAAACGCTAACTCTATTAGGATCAACAGGATCTATTGGACGACAAACTCTAGATGTCGTTCGTCACGCCGAAGGGAACCTTAGGATACATGCTCTAGCAGCAGATAAAAATGTAAACTTAATGGAAGAGCAAGCTCGTCTATTTATCCCGTCCCTGGTTGTAATGATGGACGAAAAAGCGGCTCTTGAACTACGCGGTCGATTGAGGGATTTGCCGATTAAAGTTGATCAAGGCATGGATGGTATGATCAAAGCTGTCACGGCTCCCCAAGCAGATACAGTCGTTACAGCCCTTTCCGGACGTATTGGCCTAGAGCCTACCCTTGCAGCAATAGAGGCAGGCAAAACAATTGCACTTGCGAATAAAGAAACCTTAGTAGCTGGCGGAGATTTAGTTATGTCATTGGCTAAGAAAAAGAAATGCAAGATCCTGCCAGTCGATAGTGAACACTCAGCAATCTTTCAATGTCTCGAAGAAGACTCAAGAACTATGGAAAAGATTATTCTGACAGCATCAGGAGGACCCTTTTTTGGCTGGACTAAGGAGAAGTTAGCGGCAGTCACCTTAGAGAAGGCTCTCTGCCATCCCAACTGGGAAATGGGGGCAAAAATCACCATCGATTCCTCAACAATGATGAATAAGGGTCTCGAGGTAATCGAGGCACATCATTTGTTTGACATGGACTATGACGGGATAGAGGTTTTGATTCATCCTCAGAGTGTGATCCATTCTATGGTTCAGTATTATGATGGTTCAGTGCTGGCTCAGTTAGGCAGGCCCGATATGAGGCTGCCAATCCAGTATGCCTTAAGTTATCCAACCCGTTGGAAGAATCCATTTGAACGCCTTGACTTGCGCGGAAAAACCTTATCCTTCCATGAACCTGATCTCGAAGCTTTTCCCGCCTTAGCGATGGCTTATCAGGTCGGACGACAAGGGGGGACTTTGCCGGCTGTTATGAATGCTGCAAATGAAGTTGCTGTATCAGCCTTCCTTCAGAAGAAAGTATCTTATCTGGGAATACTAGACATAGTACGAAAGGTTTGTACGGAGCACAATGTTTTAGATAATATGGATTTGGGAAGCATACTCGATGCAGACACTTGGGCTCGTCGTAGGGCGGAAGAACTTATTGCGAAGTTCGATGCACGAGGTACGAGGTTCGAGTCTTAGCAGGACTATAAAGCATGAAGCTTGAAGTATGAAATCAATACAGAGATAATATAGTACTCCTAGTCAGCCTTTGATATCCGATAGATCATGTACACTTTTCGTTATTTGAAGGACCACGAAAATGGAACGTATTACTTGATATCTCGAAATTAGTTAATGATGTTCGAACCACGAACCACGAACATCGAACATCGAAAAGGGGGGGTAAAAGTGTTAACGACACTCGCCATCGTTTTTGTTTTTGGAAGTATGGTAATGATTCATGAATTCGGACACTATATTGTAGCCAAGTGGATTGGAGTCAAGGTCATTGAGTTCAGTTTTGGTTTCGGTCCGAAAATTGTGGGTTATCAAGGGAAAGAAACACTTTATGCTCTGCGCATTGTTCCCCTAGGTGGGTTCGTTAAACTTCATGGGATGGATGCAGAAATCAACGAAAAAGGTCAGGCGGTTATAGCCTCGAAAAATGATGCGAGAAGTTTTATGAATAAGCCTGTCTGGCAGCGTATGGCTGTTATTGCGGCTGGGCCAATTATGAACTTCGTTTTGGCGATAATCATGTTTGTAAGTGTTTTTGCTTATCTTGGGATTCCATCACAAGGGAGCAGCAATACCGTCGGCTCACTGGTTCAGGGAAAACCAGCAGCTGCTTCAGGGATTCAACCAGGAGATAGAATCATTGCAGTCAACCAAGAAACGACAGAGGATTGGATTCGTTTGACGGAAGTTATTCATTCCAAACCGGAACAAGTGTTAAGCTTAACAATCGAACGAGGAAGCCAACAGCAACGTCAAACTGTGTCTGTTAAGACAGAAAAAGATCCTCAAACTGGGTATGGAATGATCGGGATTGCGCCGGAAGTCACTTATGTACATGCCTCGATTTTTGAGGCGACCCGTGTAGGAATTGAACGATCAGTGGACTTCACAAAGCTAATTATAGTGACATTAACACAAATGGTCACTGGGAAGATTCCGGCAGACGTAGGTGGTCCGGTCATGATTGCTCAGGTCATTGGAGAAGGTGCTAAAGAAGGATTTTCAAACTTATTGGGTTTAACAGGCGTCTTAAGCATCCAACTGGGACTTATTAACTTATTCCCCATACCTGCCTTAGACGGAAGCAGGTTAGTCTTCCTTTTGATTGAAGGCTTAAGAGGAAAACCACTGAACCCGGAAAAGGAAAACATGATTCACTTAGTTGGCTTTGTTTTGCTTATGGGTTTAATGCTCGCCGTAACTTACAAAGATGTCTTGCGCTTGTTTGTTAAAGCCGGGTAGTAACAGGGGGATAAAGTTATGATACAGAGAAAGAGGACCCAACCAGTACAGGTTGGGTCGGTGACAGTGGGTGGCGGAACCCCTATTGTTATTCAATCAATGACCAATACGGATACCCGTGATATTAAAAGCACGTTAGCTCAGATTCATAACTTAGCTGAAGCCGGGTGTGAAATTGTGCGCCTTGCTGTTTTGGACGGAGAGGCAGCGAAAGCTCTAAAAGAAATATCTGCACTAAGTCCCTTACCGGTCATTGCTGATATTCACTTTGATTACCGTTTGGCCTTACAGGCGGTTGAACAAGGGATCCATGGATTAAGATTAAATCCAGGGAATATTGGGGCGCGTTGGAAAGTTCAGGAGGTCGTGCGTGCTGTTAGGGAACGACAGATTCCGATTCGTATCGGAGTGAACGCAGGGTCGCTGGAAAAAGAACTTCTTGAAAAGTACGGAGGCCCCACGGCAGCTGGTATGGTTGAAAGTGCTTTAGGACATATCCGTTTACTTGAAGAGGAAGGTTATGATAAACTTAAAGTTTCCCTTAAAGCCTCTTCTGTTCCCCTGATGCTTGAAGCCTATCGCAAGATCCATGAAGTTATCGATTATCCCTTACATCTTGGGGTAACCGAAGCAGGAACAATTCGCTCAGGTGTAGTAAAATCAGCCATAGGAATTGGGACCCTGCTTGCAGAAGGAATTGGGGATACGATTCGAGTATCACTCACTGGAGACCCTGTACGGGAAATTCCAGTGGCTTTAGAGATCCTACATGTCCTCGGCTTGCGACAACGCAGTGTGGAATTAATCAGCTGTCCCACTTGTGGCCGAACACAGGTTGACTTAGCAGACCTAGCTGAAAAAGTTGAGGAAAGGTTATCACAACTTCCGCCACTGGACAAGCCCTTAAAAGTTGCAGTTATGGGTTGCGTAGTTAATGGACCTGGAGAGGCCCGTGAAGCTGATTACGGGATCGCCGGCGGTAAAGGTATGGGGCTTTTATTTCGCAAAGGAGAGATTGTAGCCCGTCTTCCGGAAGAAGAATTGTTAGCGGCCTTGCTCCAAGAAATTGAGGAGTATGTCCGGGGACATCAGAAACTTTAGTTTAAATCCATTGGGATAGGAAGCAAAATGAATGATAAAATAATGAAAGGAATGGACATCATGCGCGTCAGCCAACTATTAAATCCTACACTCCGTGAGGTTCCGGCAGAAGCTGAAATCATCAGCCATAAACTGATGCTTCGGGCAGGATTAATTCGCAAATCTGCATCTGGTCTATATACCTATTTGCCACTGGGGTTGAGAGTCTTAAGAAAGATCGAGTCCATTGTTCGTGAAGAGATGGATGCTAAAGGCGGACAAGAAGTTCTGATGCCAATTATGCAGCCAGCAGAATTATGGAAAGAGAGTGGTCGCTGGGATGTATACGGCGCAGAGTTATTTCGCCTAAAAGATCGCCATAATCGAGAGTTCTGCCTCGGTCCCACCCATGAAGAAATCATCACTGACCTTGTTCGGGGTGAGATACGATCTTATAAACAGCTGCCCGTACTTCTTTATCAAATTCAAAACAAATATCGGGACGAGCGACGTCCACGCTTTGGATTAATGCGGGGACGGGAATTCGTTATGAAAGATCTGTATTCCTTTGATCGTGATGAGGCAGGCCTTCATGAGAATTATGTAAAAATGTACGATGCCTACTGTCGAATTTTTTCTCGCTGTGGTTTAACCTATCGTCCTGTCGAGGCGGATCCGGGTGCCATTGGAGGTACGGGTGGATCACATGAGTTTATGGTGCTGGCGGATTCTGGGGAAAATTCGGTAGTTTATTGCTCAGGTTGCGATTATGCTGCAAATATGGAAAAATCCGAGTGTCGTCCCCAAGCGACCGAAGACACAGCTCCTGAAGGACAGCGAGCCTTAGTGCCGACTCCAGGAGTTAAGAGCATTGACGACCTCAGTAAGTTTTTGGCTGTACCAAAAAGCTCCCTAGTTAAGTCATTGCTATATCAAGGAGATGAAAAGACCTTTTTAGTCTTGATACGTGGTGACCGTACCTTGAATGAGATAAAATTGAACAATGCTTTAGGTGGATTTATATCTCTCCAACTCGCTGCTCCCGAGTTAGTCGAAAACATTCTTGGATGTGGACCAGGGTCTGTGGGACCAGTAGGGGTGCCTGAGGGGCTTATGGTTATCGCTGATGCAGAGGTTCCTCTTATGAAAAGGGCTGTATGCGGAGCAAACAAGGCGGAGCATCACTATGTTGATGCTATTCCTGGTCAAGATTTCAGAATTGATCAGGTCCACGATTTAAGGATGGTTGAACCCGGTGAAGAATGTCTAAAATGTGGGGCCCCCCTTAAAGAAGCAAGAGGAATTGAAGTAGGTCAAGTTTTCAAACTTGGAACAAAATACAGTAAAGCACTGGGAGCGAACTATCTAGATGAAAACGGAGTCGAGAAGAGTTGTGTAATGGGTTGTTATGGTGTTGGGGTAAGCAGAACAATTGCCGCTGCCATCGAACAGAACCATGATGACAATGGAATTATCTGGCCTATGCCGATTGCTCCATACCATTGTATCATCGTAACTGCAAGCACAAAAGATGCCTTAGTCGTAGAGACCGCTGATAAACTCTATCAGGAGCTAAAGAACCTCGGAGTGGAAGTGGTTCTTGACGATCGAGATGAACGTGCGGGTGTAAAATTCAAGGATGCAGATTTGGTTGGATATCCTCTAAGAGTGACCTTAGGAAGTAAAACCTTAGCCAATGGTCAAGTTGAACTAAGAGAGCGTAAAACCGGTGAAACACACCTGGTGCAGGTTGCAGACCTGGCTCAACAGGTAAAGGAAATCATTGATAAAGCGTTACTTTGTTAGTATTAAGGACGTCGACATCTCGGTTTCAAGAGAGTAGAGAAGTAGTGGAGGTCTTTTCCAACCAAGAGGAAATGACCTCCACGTTTTTAATTCAAAAATTTTTCTTGAATAATGCATTACAAAAAACTATAATATTAATTAAATTATTCTTAACTAAATTATTCTTAACTAAATTATTCTTAACTAAATACAGCTGGATGAAATTTACGGGAGAGTGGCTATGGCCTGCCGAAGAGGTTGTACTTTCAGGCGCTTGAATTCAAGTAGGACCGTAAATGGACAGGACTCTGGAGAGACCCAAATGATGGGCGCCGAAGGGGCAACGCAACGATGCATTGCTAATCTCTCAGGCAAAAGGACAGAGTATTATAGGTTTAATAAAAGGGCACTTTTTAGAGTGATCTTTTTTAGGCTTATATTACCAATGCAATCCAGAGTCAAATCGCTAAGATTTGGCTCTTTTTTTATATAAAAGATGTAGTACTAATAAACTACACACAGAGGGATTAGAGAAGGAAAGTTAAGGAGGAGGAAAAAGACATGCAAGCATTTCACGATCTTATTATCTGGTTAAACGACTATCTCTGGGGACCCCCGATGCTGATTTTACTTTTTGGAACGCACTTATTTCTAACCTTTCGGACTCGTTTCATCCAAAGGTACATTTTCAAAGCCATTAAACTATCTCTAACTAAGGATGAATCTGCTGAGGGAGATGTAAGTCAATTTGGTGCCCTCACAACGGCATTAGCAGCTACGATAGGTACTGGTAATATCATTGGTGTCTCTACTGCAGTTGCCCTGGGGGGGCCTGGTGCTGTGCTTTGGTGCTGGCTAACGGGGGTATTCGGGATCTCAACCAAGTATTCTGAGGCGCTATTATCTGTTAAATATAGGGTCAAGACCTCTGATGGGACAATGCTTGGCGGCCCCATGTATGCACTTGAGAACGGTCTTGGCCAAAAGTGGCTAGCGGTCTTATTCTGTATTTTTACGGCTATTGCCGCGTTTGGGATTGGCAATACGGTCCAAGCTAATTCAATTTCAGGGATGGTTAATGAGACGTTTCATATCTCTCCTTATATTACTGGTGGTTTTATGGCCTTACTTACCGGTATTGTCATTCTCGGTGGTGTAAAGTCCATTGCTCGCGTGTGTGAGAAACTTGTACCTTTTATGGCATTCTTTTATGTGCTTGGTTGCATTGTTATTTTAGTTCTTAATTCTTCCTATGTACTGCCTGCCATCAGCCTAATCTTTAAATCTGCCTTCACCCCTCAAGCTGCCGGCGGTGGTTTCATCGGAGCTTCTATTATGATGGCTGCTCGCTATGGTATAGCCCGCGGTTTGTTCTCTAATGAGTCTGGCTTAGGATCTGCTCCTATCGTGGCAGCAGCGGCCCAAACAAGAAACCCTGTTCGCCAAGCGTTAGTCTCTGCCAGCGGAACCTTCTGGGATACTGTTGTGGTTTGCGCAATGACAGGTATTGTCGTAGTAAGCAGCATAATGAGCAACCCTGCAGCAGCTGAAGGACTAAAAGGAGCTGCTCTGACTAACATGGCCTTTGCTCAGATTCCTGTCGTTGGTCCAATTGTTCTTACTGTTGGACTGTTAACCTTTGTATTTTCGACGATCCTTGGATGGTCCTATTATGGTGAAAGAGCAATTGAATACTTATTTGGAAAAGTAGCCATAGTCCCCTACCGCGTTCTGTGGGTAATCGCTGTATTCTTCGGCTCTATAATGACCCTTCAACTCGTTTGGGATATGGCAGATGCCATGAATGCAATGATGGCCATACCGAACCTTATCGCTCTGCTCCTCTTAAGCGGGGTCATAGTATCAGAAACGAAAAAGTATCTTTGGGAAGATAATTTGGATGAGGTCTCAACAGATCCCATTCCATTAGTAAAGAAGTAAAGAAAAAGAAAAGTATGGTTCCTACAAACAGCAATTGCTTGAATAGCAAACGCATATCCATAAAAAAGCATCGGCTAAAGACTGCCGATGCTTTTTAGCATACATATCAGTTGAAAAATTAGCAGGTCAAGTCAATCAATGACTTAACCTGCTTAGGAATGCTTTGGTCCTTTTTTCCCGAGGGTTACTAAAAATCTGAATAGGAGAACCTTCTTCGACAATTCGACCTTGGTCTAAGAAGAGTACCCTGTCTGCAACTTCCCTAGCAAAACTCATTTCATGGGTTACTACTACCATGGTCATACCATCTTCAGCCAACTGTTTCATTACAGTGAGAACTTCCCCGACCAGCTCAGGATCAAGAGCTGATGTGGGCTCATCAAAGAGCATTATTTTTGGATGCATTGCTAAGGCCCTTGCTATTGCCACTCTCTGACCCTGTCCTCCAGATAGAGTTCCCGGGTAGCAGTTTTGTTTATCGTAGAGGCCAACCTTTGAGAGCAGCTCACGGGCTATTTCCATGGCATCCTTCTTATCCTGTTTAAGAACATGAACGGGAGCCTCAATAATATTCTCCAAAACTGTCAGGTGAGGGAAGAGATTGAACTGTTGGAATACCATTCCCACCTGACGACGAATCTGCTTGAGACTGCTTGATTTCCTTTCAAGTGGTACATTATCTATCAGGATTTCTCCTGCTGTCAGCGTCTCTAATCCATTCAAACAGCGCAGAAACGTACTTTTTCCGGAACCACTAGCCCCAATAAGCACGACAACTTCGCCTGCAGACACTGTGGCATTGATACCATCAATAACTCGTGTTTTGCCAAAGTCTTTAATTAGTCCATGGACACCGATCATTGACTTTTTCGGAATGTAATCTAATTCTAATTGCATGATTAACACCCCCTTGTCCTATTTTCTTTAGATAGTCGCCATTCAAGACTGCGTAAAAGAGCGGATATGACAGTGGTCATTAGCAAATAGAGCGCTGCTGCAGTAGTGTAGAATTCCAGAGAACCAAAGGTCACACTGGCAAAGCGTTGGGAGGTTTGAAGGAGTTCCGACATTGTGATTACGGAACAAAGAGAAGAATCCTTTAGAGTAATAATAAACTGATTGCCTAAGGACGGAATTGATATCCGCAAAGCTTGTGGAAATATAATTCGACGCATGGTCAAGAATTTCCCCATGCCAAGAGATAACGATGCTTCGGTTTGCCCTTTTGGGACTGCTTCAATCCCCCCCCTAAAAACCTCGGCCAGATACGCTCCGCTGTTTATTCCCAGTCCCAGTACTGAAGAAGTAAAGGCGTCCAAGGTGATACCAAGTTGCGGTAAACCAAAATAGATGAGAAATAGCTGTACAAGCAAAGGGGTTCCCCGAATCAGCCAAATGTAAAAATGCGCAATATACCTTAGAGGAGTATGAGATATCTTTAGGAGAGCCGCTAGCAGACCGATTAAAATACCAAAAGCAATTCCCAGTACTGCGAGTTCTATGGTCAAACCTGCCCCCTGTAACAAAAAAGGCAGATATTTAAGGATAATACTAAAGTCAAGATTCAAAGCAAGTTACCTCCAGTCTGATCAGAGCAGTACCCCTTTGCAACTTACTTACGGCTTAACGGATATCCGCGCTGAAATATTTTTCACTAATTTTTTTATAGGATCCGTCATCCATCATTTCAGCCAAAGCACTGTTCACAGCTTCTAACAATTCAGGACTATCTTTGCGAATCGCGATCCCCATCTTTTCTGTATATAGTAAATCACCTACCAGTTTAAAGGGGTAATCGTTTTGTTTGATAGCATTTAGACCGACAATTTTATCAGTAATAACGGCATCCAACCTTGCGTTGGCCATATCATTAAAAGCATCGGGGTCACCTTTATAGGTCTTCACAGTTGCCCCCAAATCTCTTGCTTTTGTTTCAAATGTTGTACCTAGAACTACCCCAACCGTTTTACCTTTAAGATCTGCTCCTCCGCTGATACTTGAGTCAGAAGGCACAATAACTTGGGCTCCCGAACGGTAATAGGGGGTGCTGAAGTTGACCTTTTCCAAGCGTTCTTCTGTAATCGCCATGCTTCCTAAGATCATATCAAATTTGCCGGTAGTTAACCCTGCAATCAGCCCATCCCATTCAGTTGCAATGGGTGCTGGGTTCACGTTTATTCGTTTGGCAATTTCATGGCCTATTTCTACGTCAAATCCAGTAAGTTCATTCTGCTCGTTAAAAAAGTTGAAGGGTGGGTATTGCCCGCTCATGGCATAGCTTAATTTTCCATCGGATTTAATCCTATCTAAGGTTGTTGATGGTTCAGAATCACTCTTTGATGCACCACAGCCAGTTGCTATCAATAAGATTAGAGTAACAAGGATAAGCACATTAAACTTTTTCATTGTTCTTTCTACCTCCTCTAAATCTGCCGAGATTTATAGCATATAATTACTTTCCTCTCATGGTATAGACAATCAAACCACCTCCAGGAATGGGTTTATCAAACAACTTAACAGTATATATTAAGTTGTCACCTATAAAGTATACCATGTTTTATATCTTATGGTCAATTTATCCTGTCCATTTACAGCAACGACCAAAACAGAAAAAAATAGAATTCCTTAAGTAATTATTGATGCTTTTGTCAAGAACATGCTATTACATGGCGAATAGGTAGATATAACCAATCAATGGGGTTGACATTTGCTAACAGACAACTTAATATTATACGCGAGGTTGTTAGTTGTGCACTATTCCCTTAGCGTTATGGTTTATTCTTTTTGAACTAGACTTGCGCAGATATATAAAACGAGTAAATAACACTTGAAAAAACGAGGAGGTTGAACCAATGAACGAGCAACGAAGGAAGTTATGGTCACATATCAGTGACGAGGAATGGAATGATTGGCATTGGCAAATGTCTAATAGAATCACGAGCCACGAGGGATTAATCAAAGCTATGTCTCTTCCTGCAGAGGAAGCCGATCAAATTAAGCGTTGCCTGGAAAATTTTCGCATGGCAATTACACCCTACTATTTTTCCTTAATGGATCCTCAGGATTCGGAGTGCCCTATTAGAAAACAAGCAGTACCTTCAATTCACGAATTGAGTAAATCCTCATGCGATTTAGAAGATCCCTTACATGAAGAGGCTGATTCACCCGTACGTGGACTGACACACCGCTATCCTGACCGTGTGCTGCTTCTAGTAACCGATCAATGCTCAATGTATTGCCGACACTGCACCAGAAGAAGAATGGCTGGACAGACAGACCAAGCCTTACCTTTGAACCGTTTTAAAGCTGCTTTAGAATATATCCGTGCCAACCCACAGATACGGGATGTACTGATCTCAGGGGGAGATCCATTAACCCTTTCTGATGATCGCTTGGATTATATCCTATCCAATCTGCGTTCGATTCCCCACGTTGAGATTATCCGGATCGGTACAAGAACCCCAGTTGTTCTTCCCATGCGCATTACGGATCACCTTATTGAGGTATTACAAAAATACCATCCAATTTGGATTAATACCCACTTTAATCATCCTCAAGAGCTTACCATTGAAGCTCGCAGTGCTCTAAATAAACTAGCCAATGCAGGAATCCCCCTCGGAAACCAATCGGTTTTACTTAAAGGAATCAACGATTGTTCTGTGGTTATGAAAAAACTGGTTCATGATCTTGTAAGATGTCGGGTAAGACCCTACTACTTGTATCAATGTGACTTATCCACGGGGATTGAGCATTTTAGGACATCTGTCAGTACGGGTCTAGAAATTATAGAGATGCTCAGGGGACACACCTCTGGTTTTGCCGTTCCCACCTTTGTAGTAGATGCCCCAGGAGGTGGTGGTAAGATTCCCCTCCAACCTAACTATATGATTTTACAATCAAACGACAAAGTTATCTTGCGTAATTATGAAGGTGTAATCACCGCTTATCAGGAGCCAGAAAATAATGCAAGCCGTTGTAAGAGTTGTTCAGAGGTCTGTACCAACTCCAAGACCCGGCAGACAGGTCTGGCTAAATTGCTGAAAGGTGAACGGATTAGCCTTATACCCCAAGAGAACATGCGACTGGAGAGAAGAAAAAAAGTTTCCAGTAATTATGGTGGTAAAGCAAATGCTTAATACTTGGAACCTTGGCGATTTCTCAAGCCACATCACGGTAGACCAGAAGAATAAACGCCTAATTATCAATGGCTATACGCAAGGGATTAAGCCATCGCTGTTCAGCGCTCAGCTTATCGATTTAGCAATCAAAAACAGATTGGAAAAAATTTGGCTTTGGGCATTACCCGCGGATGTTCCTGAATTTATTCAAGGTGGATTTTGTACTGAAGGTAACATTTTCCGTGGTTATGATAAGGAATTTTCAGTTAGCATCGCCTATTATGTCAGTAGGAAAAGGGCGTATTCTGACAAGTTACAAGCTGAGAATGACATTATTCATTCCATTCGGACAGAACCCATCAGACGCCCACCTGTTTTACCTCAAGGAATGGAATTAAAACTCTTAAATGAATCTTTCGCCCGGCAAATATCACAAGTATTGAAAGAGGTTTTCATAAGTTATCCCACCCCTATGGACTCTCAGTATATTACCTCTTTAATACAGAATGGGAATATTTTCGCCGGAATATTTTCAGAAGAGAAGCTGATCGCTGTTTCAGCGGCTTACCCTGATTTAAACTTTAACCGTTGTGAAATGACAGATTGTGCAACCATAGAAGAACATAGGGGAAATTCCCTTACGGAAAGCTTACTGTTTTTTTTAGAACAGGAAATTCAAAAGCGCGGCTCTTTCAACATATACACACTAGCACGTGCCCAGTCCTTCGGAATGAATAAAGTATTTCATAGACTTGGTTACAGATTTCAAGGACGATTGATAAACAATTGCCATATCGCAGGGTCCTTTGAAGACATGAATCTTTGGGTTAAATAGGGAAGCAAAGGGGATAGATAATTGTCCCCCGGAGCGATTGCGCGTTTCTAATCGACAAAAGGCCGATTGACGATTTATAGATCGATTCATCGGCCTTCTTTTTTGTTGAGTAAATAATTATAGAAGGAATAACTTTAAAGTTTAGGAATTACGTTTCCAGCACTCCTATGGTAATATATACTAAAAAATGAGTGGTGTGATGTAATGCCACGTAAAGCTAGGGCTTCCTGAGGGGGTGTTTTTCTGAACGTATTAGTCGCTGAGGATGAAAAGGATATAAGAAACCTATTAAAGCTCCAGCTTGAGCAGGAAGGGTACTCTGTCTTTACTGCAAAGGATGGATTAGAGGCCATGGAGGAGATGCAGAATAAAGCAATAGACCTGGCTGTCCTTGACGTAATGATGCCGAGACTGGATGGCTTTAATCTGCTTCGAAAGATTCGACAAACAAGCAACATCCCTGTTATTTTTCTCACAGCTAGAGGGGATGAAATGGACAAAATTTTAGGGCTTGGTATCGGTGCAGATGACTACCTTGTTAAGCCGTTTAGTATGGCCGAGCTGCTAGCGAGAGTTAATGCTCAGCTAAGAAGAAACCTGGAATACTCCAATCAGAAACCACCAACTGGCAATAAGATAGAATATGCAGGTTTATGCTTATATAAAGATGCCTGCTGTGTTTATAAAGATGCAGCGCTTATAGAATTAAATGCGAAGGAATATTTGTTGTTGAAGTATTTCATGGAGAACCCTGAAAGGGTATTTACCAAAAAGCAGCTATACAGGGCTGTGTGGGATGAGGACGTTTTTTTCGATGATAACACCATAATGGTTCATATCAGTCATATCAGAAATAAGATAGAGGCTGATCCAAAGAATCCCCGTTATATAAAAACTATTAGAGGTATAGGATATAAGTTTCATAAACAAGGCGAGATACTCTCATGAAAATTGTAAATAGATTTTTGATAAACTATATACTCATGTTTATTATCTCGACCATGATAGCCATCGTAGCCTTTCTGCTTTTAGACTTTGCCAATGATGTGATTTCAAAGACCCTTGTAAAAAACAATTATTCTGCGAAAACCCTGATGAGAGATGATTATAAAAGCATTGACATACAGTCAGTTCTTGACAATGGTGGCGGTGTGCAAGTCATTGGCTCAAATCATGACGTTGTATTTTCGGAAGGGCTTAACACCTTCACGAAGGATAAGCTAACAGCAGCAGAGTTTACAGATTTTTTGATAATGAGTAAAAGTATTGGAATTCCCTACAGCTATTCTATTGAATACAATCCTAAAGAACGATTCTGGCTAATAGTAACCTTTCCAACTTCTATTAGAATTGATTTCGCTATAGTACATAATAAAGACTTCTCTTCGGTGGATACACAGAATGTTGTCGGTTTTCTGATAGCGGTTATTATCTTTTATTTACTGTCGCTGGGGATATGTACCATAATTTATTCCAAAATAACATCCATCGGTATAGTGAACCCCTTAAGAAAACTATGCAACAGTGCACAAAGTCTAAGAAATGGGGACTATTCGGCGAGGGTTGATCTTAATCTAAAAAACGAGTTTGGAGAATTAGAGGATACATTTAATGCCATGGCCCAGCAAATTGAAGAGGAGATATCCCTTCGAAGACAGTCGGAGGAGAATCGCAAAAAAATGGTCCTTGATATTTCCCATGATCTAAAGAATCCGTTGGCAAGCATTATGGGGTATGCAGAACTCTGCCGAAATAAACAAGATTTATCCAATGAAGAGAGGAATTCCTATACAAAAATCATTTATGAAAATAGTGTCCGGGCAAACAATCTTATCACGGATTTATTCGAATTATCCAAAATAGAGAGTTCAGAATTCAAACTAAACAGGATCAAGTTAGACGTCTGCGAATACATCAGGGAGGAGATTGGAATGGTGATTCCAATCTTTGACAGAGCAGGCTTTACCTATGATTTTAATATTCCGGAAGCAGAAATTTTCACAATGATTGATACGGTCCAAATGGATAGAGTGTTCCAAAATCTTGTTGCCAATACCGTACAATATAATCCACAAGGCACAAGAGTTAGGATCAGCTTAATAGAACAGACTGATAAAATCGTTCTTTTCTTCAAGGACAATGGAATCGGAATACCAACAGAAATTGTCAAAGATATTTTCTTTCCCTTTGTCAGAGCAGATAGTGCGAGAAATTCACAAACTGGCGGTACTGGCTTAGGACTGGCTATCGTTGAAAAAATAATTACGGCCCACGGTGGCAATATCAGTCTTAAAACCGATGAAAACCGTGGGTGTGAGTTCTGCATTACCATTCCTAAGATTTAAGGTGAATTTAAGATTAAAAACAGCCTCAGTTAAGTATGCCTTGCTATAGTAATAGCATAGGGTTACGAAATGAGGCTGTTTTCCATTTCTTGTACCCAATCTAGAGGGAGGTATTGATCTATGGAAACCTTAGAAAGTCATTATTACAATTGGTTTGGGGTAATGTTTTTTATCGTACTGTACAGTGTAGTGCTCTTGTTTATCCCTTTTTATAGAAAGATGGACAAAAAACCTGCAGGAACGTATTTTGCTTTTTTGCTTGCCTTTGCAATCGAGATGCATGGAATTCCTTTTAGCATGTGGGTTATTTCCTGGATTATAGGAAAGAACCTTCCAGTAGGGATTCTATGGGGGCATACACTGGTTTCTTCAATCGGTTACTGGGGAATGTATATCAACATCATATGTGCTGTCGTTGCGCTATTCTTGATCCTAAACGGTTGGTATAACATCCATAAGAAATACTGGTCAAAAGAAACCGGAACAGGTTCACTAGTAAAGACAGGGGTCTATAGATACATCCGTCATCCTCAATATACTGGTTTACTGCTGCTATCTTTTGGAATGATGGCAGAATGGGCAACCTTACCAATGCTCCTACTGTATCCAGTAATGATCACCATGTACCTACGCCTTGCCAAGAAAGAGGAAAAGGATATGCTTTTTGAATTTGGTAACCAGTATCGGGAGTATATGAGAACAACAAAACGATTCATTCCTTTTATTATTTAGCTGTGAGTGTGTCAAAAGGACCGTCCCCCTGACACGCCGGGCAGGCATTTGCTTGGGGTTTATGTTATACTACATGTATTCAAATAGTTAGCGATGGAGAATCATGACTTTGAAGGGAAAATTAAAGCAACTTCCACAAAAACCTGGTGTCTATATGATGCTTGATTCATTAGGAAATATTATTTATGTCGGTAAGGCTAAAAATCTTAAAAACAGGGTATCTCAATATTTTCATCACCAAAAGGATCGAGATCCTAAAGTCGCAGAAATGATACAACATATTCATTCGTTTAATTATCAAGTTACGGATACGGAATTGGATGCCTTAATTGAAGAATGTCGACTTATTAAGGAAATCAAACCCAGGTATAACCGGCAAATGAAGAATGTTAAACGATATATGTATATAAAAATACCAACTGAACCATACCCCAAAGTGATAGCTGTAAATGAAAAAACAGAGGATGATGCAATTTATTATGGTCCTTTTACAAGCCAGAATCAGGTAGAGAAGGCTGTGCAATATTTGAAAGATTTCTATCCCATACGCAAATGTACCAGCTCAAGATTAGTAAAAAGGGTTGATGGCTGCCTTTTCCGGCAATTAGGTAAATGTTTAGGCGTTTGTACAGGAAACGTAAGCCCCGAAGAATATTGGATGTACATTGAGAGAATCCAGCAACTTTTAAACGGAAATAGTCTGGATACTGTTCAAGACCTTTCAAATAAGTTAGATACGGCTATCGAGAATCTTGAATTTGAAAAGGCGGCTAAATATCGGGAGTATTATCTAGGGCTTCGACATGTTATTGGAAAGCAGCAATTAGTTCAATCTTCAAGTAAAAATAGGACTATTTTAGTGGTTGAATTCTTAGAAGATACACGTCTTAAGCTCTTTCTGATCAAAGGGAATAAGCTTCTCTATAGAAAAATAGTTGATAGGGCAAAGTCTGAAATAGAGATGAGATTGTACCTAATTAAGGTGTTCAGCGACAAGCTTTTGGTGACAAAGGAAAACAATGGCAATCGATTAACCCCTGAGGATCTTGATGAGGCGCAAATTATTTACTCATATCTGAAGAAGAATCGAAACAGAGTCCTCTGTTTCTGGATACCGTCAACACATCTAAAGAATGAATCATCTTTAGATGCTGTCGTTTTAAAGATAATAACCCGAATTAGATCCTTTATATTGAAGAAAGATTTAAAGGAAAATGATAAATGGCTTTGTTGATCAGACTTACTGTAGGTTGCACAGTTCCAATGAATATGCTATATTAATAGAAGGAAATTTGTAGTCTTGATGGTAAGGAGTGGGTTCTAGCCCGCTCCTTCGTTTGTCCTACTAGACTGAAAGCATAGGGAGCCTATGACTGAAAGTCTTTTGCGATAAGCTAACCCGTGGGTCGACGTGTCTTCGCTTTGCTGAGTTAACACGTTGGTGACAGTGTCTTCGTTTAAAAACCGTGACGTAGTATAACTTTAAGACATCTTCGCAAGACTATGAGAAAGCGGAATTAGGTAAAGTCCGTTACGTTACGTTTTAAAGGAGCGAATTCTTGTGAATAAACCAATTGAAAAACAAATTGAATCAATCGTTGAGCCCCTCGTAAAGGAAAAAGGGCTCGAACTAGTTCATGTTGAGTATGTAAGAGAAGGTGCACATTGGTATTTGCGCCTTTACATAGATAAAGACGGCGGTGTGGACATGGATGACTGTTCAGCTGTCAGCCACGTAGTGAGTGAAATGCTTGACCAGAAAAACCCTATTCCGCAAGCATATATGCTGGAAGTGTCTTCTCCTGGACTTGAACGTCCACTGAAAAAGGAAGAGGACTTTGTTCGTTTTCAGGGAAGTTTGGTTTCGGTACACACAACGACTCAACATCAAGGATTTAAGAAGTTTTCAGGAAATCTTGTTGGACTAATCAACGATGAAATCGTTTTAGAATACAATAATGAACGCGTCGCAATTCCGAGAAGCATAGTGAAGAAAGCTCATCTAGAGCTAGATATCTAAATCTAGGTACAACAGAATAAGGAGGAAAATGGAAAAATGAATATGGAGTTCATCGAGGCCCTTCACGAATTAGAAAAAGGACGGGGGATTTCTGCAGAAGTTTTATTTGAAGCGATTGAGGCAGCATTGATTTCTGCCTACAAAAAGAATTTCGGATCATTACAAAATGTACGAGTTCTCATTGATCGTTTAACAGGTGAGTTTAAAGTTTATGCCCGCAAAACCGTTGTAGATATCGTGGAGGATGCTCGAACTCAGGTTAGCTTGGTGGAGGCGCGTAATCTTGATCCTAATTACCAACTAGAAGACATTGTGGAATACGAAGTTACTCCTCGTGATTTCGGTCGAATTGCAGCTCAAACAGCCAAGCAAGTCGTCGTACAACGTATCAGAGAAGCAGAACGAGGCATGATTTACGATGAATTCGTCAATCGTGAAGGGGATATCGTCACAGGGGTTGTTCAACGATATGAACAAAAAAATGTTATAGTTGATTTAGGAAAGGTAGAAGCCGTACTTCCGGCCCAGGAACAGATACCAGGCGAGGGATACCAATCCTTTGACCGTATTAAAACCTATGTTGTAGAGGTTAAGAAAACTACGAAGGGACCGCAAATTATGCTGTCTCGTACCCATCCAGGGCTAATAAAACGTCTGTTTGAACTTGAAGTGCCCGAAATTCATGATGGAATCGTTGAAATAAAGGGAGTTTCTCGAGAGGCAGGAGCACGTTCTAAAATTGCAGTGTATTCTCGTGATCCAAATGTTGACCCTGTTGGAGCATGTGTTGGACCTAAAGGAGCGCGTGTTCAGACTATAGTCACGGAATTAAAAGGAGAAAAAATAGATATTGTCAACTTCTCCGTCGATCCTCATGAATTTGTGGCCAATGCCCTTTCGCCAGCAAAAGTACTCCAAGTATATCCAAAACTCAATGAGAAGGTTGCCGTTGTTGTCGTTCCCGACTATCAGCTTTCTTTGGCGATTGGAAAGGAAGGACAAAATGCTCGTTTAGCCGCAAAGCTAACGGGTTGGAAGATTGATATAAAAAGTGAATCCCAAGCTATTGCGCATAATATAATTCCCCAAGGGCAAGAAGAATTTGAGAGTTACGATGAGTATGGGGAATATGAGGAATACTCGGAATATGATGAGTATGCTGAAGAAGATGGCTATCAAGAAGTGCTAGAATATCAAGAACAAGACTCCTCAGCTGAGCTGGGACAACAACATACCGAAAATCACGAGTACAAGTACGAAGAAACATATGACGGCTATGCCGAGGAGCTCGAGCCCTTGGAAAGTGATACTAATGAGATTGTTATCGGCGAAGTTCCTCATGCAGAGGGGAATTTATTGACAGATAAGAACGAACCCTCTAAGGGAAGAAAAAAGAAAAAGAAGGGGTGAGGGTATGAAGACACGAAAAGTTCCGATGCGGATGTGCTTAGGGTGCCAGGAAATGAAGCCTAAAAAAGAGCTGCTGCGAATCGTGAGAACTCCAGAAGGAATTGTTGAGCTAGATCCAACTGGAAAACGGAATGGTCGTGGCGCATATCTCTGTCCTAACTCAGTCTGTTTTCAAGCCGCCGTCAAGCAGCATCGTTTTCGTAAAGCTTTTGGAGTTGATGTCGATCCGGCAATATTTGCAAATTTGGAGGGAAAAATATCCTCTTGAATACACGTATCGAATCTTTAGTGGGAATTGCTCGTCGGGCTGGAAAAATTGCTTCTGGAGATGCTCAAATTGAGGCCATGTTCAAAAAAAGAAAAGGATATCTCCTAATTATTGCGGAGGATGCTCACGGGGCACAGAAAAAGTATTCTCAGTGGGCTAAAGATATAAAATTACCAGTCATAATTGCTGGTACAAAGTTAGAACTAGGTTGTTCTATAGGACTTTCGCCGCGTTCAGCAGTGCTTGTTTTGGATCAAGGGTTTGCTAAAGCTATATTACTAGCAAGGAGCTGATGCTTGGAGCGTAATGTGGGAGCCGATTATGTGGGGGTGGTTAAATGAGTATTCGTGTTCATGAATTAGCAAAAGAATTAAATTTTAGTAGTAAAGAAGTGATGACAAGACTCGTGGCTATGGGAACAGATGTGAAAAATCATTTAAGTACGGTCGATCAAAAAGACGCAGATCGTTTAAGAAACCAACTCAAAGGAAAGGAGACAAATTTGGAGCATTCTGAACACAAAAATACTGAGGAAACAAAACCAAAAGTATCCGATTTGGGTCAAGATAGTAAGCTGAAAGAACCCCGTTCAGCAATAGAACGACAGCCTCAAGGCCCCCGTCCGGGCACAGAAGGACGTCCGCAAGGTCCAAGACCAGGAGCGGAAGGACGCCCACAGGGCCCACGGCCAGGCTATCAAGGGCAGCCACAGGGACCTCGACCAGGCTATCAAGGACAACCACAGGGTCCACGGCAAGGCTATCAAGGGCAGCCACAGGGTCAACGGCCAGGCTATCAAGGACAGCCACAGGGTCAACGGCCAGGCTATCAAGGACAGCCACAGGGACCCAGACCAGGGTATCAAGGGCAGCCACAGGGACCCAGACCAGGGTATCAAGGGCAGCCACAAGGACCACGNNCCACGGCCAGGCTACCAAGGGCAACCACAGGGTCCACGGCCAGGCTACCAGGGGCAGCCACAAGGACCACGGCCAGGGTATCAAGGGCAGCCACAAGGACCACGGCCAGGTTACCAAGGACAATCTCAGGGACCACGGCCAGGGTACCAAGGACAATCTCAGGGACCACGTCCGGGGTATCAAGGACAGCCTCAGGGGCCACGTCCGGGGTACCAGGGACAGCCACAAGGAGGCCGGCCAGGGTATCAAGGACAACCCCAAGGAGGTCGTCCAGGCTATCAGGGACAGCCGCAAGGAGGCCGTCCGGGATCAGCTCCACGTGCTGGTGGGGGTGCACCACCACCACCAATTATTGTAGAGCAAGCTAAAAGGCAGATGCCGGCCAATAAGAAAGCCCAAGACAAAGCTTATGAACGGAAGCGCGAAGTTGAAAGAGAACGAGAAAACGCTATCCGGTCACCTCATAAACGCTTTCAAAAGCGTCCCAAAAAAGAGGTGCGAGATACAACTCCAAAGCACATAGTGATACAAGGATCTATATCAGTCCAAGATTTAGCCTCAAAAATGAGCCGTAAGGCCGGAGAACTGATTAAACAGCTTATGAATTTGGGAGTTATGGCAACCATTAATCAGGAGTTAGACGTTGAAACTGCAACTATTCTTGCCGGTGAAATGGGTGTCACTGTAGAGGTAAAGGCCGAGAAATCATTGGCGGTTATTGAGGAAATCCAAGATGATCCGAACGATCTCGTTTTCCGTCCACCAGTTGTTACCGTAATGGGACACGTTGACCACGGAAAAACCTCTCTTCTAGATGCTATTCGTACAACTCATGTCACAGATTCAGAAGCAGGAGGAATTACGCAGCATATTGGGGCTTACCAAGTTGAAATTAATAATCAAAAGATTACCTTCTTAGATACACCCGGTCATGAAGCGTTCACTTCGATGCGTGCTCGTGGGGCACAAGTGACGGATATCGCCATATTAGTCGTTGCAGCTGATGATGGAATTATGCCGCAGACCATTGAGGCCATCAATCACGCTAAGGCAGCTGAGGTTCCGATTATTGTGGCTATAAATAAGATAGATAAAGAAGGCTCAAATCCAGAAAAAGTAAAACAGGAACTGACCGAGTACGGTCTCGTTGTTGAAGAATGGGGCGGAGATACCATTGCCGTTCCAGTATCTGCGAAGAATAATATGGGGATCGAGCAACTCCTCGAGATGATTTTATTGGTTGCTGAGGTTCGCGATTATAAAGCAAATCCGAACCGACCGGCTGCTGGAACGGTTATTGAGGCAGAATTAGATAAGGGAAAAGGACCGGTTGCGACCGTTCTAGTTTCTAAAGGCACACTCAACATTGGGGATGTCGCTGTCGCCGGTTGTGCTTACGGTCGAATTAAGGCAATGTTGGACGAAAAAGGCCGCCGGGTGAAAAAAGCTGGCCCATCCATGCCCGTCGAGGTGCAAGGCTTATCTGAAGTGCCGGAAGCAGGAGAACCTTTCTATGTAGTTGCGGATGAAAAATTAGCTCGCCAGATTACCTCCGCCCGCATTGCTGTCCGAAAAGTCGAAGAGTCAAAGCAAAGCGTTGCGGTTAAAGTTAGCTTAGAAGATCTTTTTGATAAGATAAAAGAGGGCGAAATCAAAGAACTGAACATTATTATTAAAGCTGATGTTCAAGGATCAGTGGAAGCCTTGAAGCAGTCCTTGTTAAGGCTTTCGACAAGTGAAGTTCGAGTCAACCCAATCCATGGTGGAGTCGGTGCGATCAACAAAACCGACATTATGCTTGCGTCAGCTTCAAATGCCATCATTTTAGGTTTTAATGTCCGACCAGATGCAAATGCTAAGGCGACGGCCGAACTGGAAGGCGTGGATTTGCGCCTGTACCGAGTTATCTACGACGCCATTGAAGATGTTAAAGCCGCAATGACAGGTTTGCTAGATCCTTCCTTTAAAGAGGTTGTGGTAGGCAAAGCAGAAGTCCGTCAAGTCTTTAAGGTTCCAAAAGCGGGAACGGTTGCCGGATGTATGGTGATGGAAGGAAAAATCATACGTTCTGCTAAAGTGCGAGTTATCCGTGATAGTATTGTCATTCATGAAGGTATTATGGAATCTCTAAAGCGATTTAAGGATGATGCTAAAGAGGTTGCTGAAGGCTATGAATGCGGAATTGGAATCGAAAAGTATAATGATGTCAAAGAAGCAGACATCATTGAGGCCTTTGTTATGGAAGAAGTTAAGCGCACATTATAGTAAATCAGCCCATGGAGGTATAGGTATGTCGAAACATCGACCTAATCGGTTGGCAGAAACACTCAAGGAAGAGATTTCTCAACTTATTCGAGTGGAGCTAAAAGATCCACGAATTGGATTTGTAACCCTGACAAGTGTGGATGTTGCGGATGACTTGTCACACGCAAAAGTGTATGTCAGCGTTCTAGGCACTGAGGAAGAGGGAAATGTATCCTTAGATGCATTAAATCGGGCGGCTGGGTTTGTACGAAGCGAAATTGGGAAACGAGTACGACTCAGACACGTACCGTCCATCGTTTTCAAATACGATCCATCCATCCAACACGGCGCACATATTGCTAGGTTACTAAAAGATGTTGGGGTGTCCGATGAACCAAGTAAGGAAGACTCTCATGAGTGAGCACAACATTGTCGAAGAGTTCGTCGCAGTTCTAAGAAAAGCGCCAAAAGTGGCGCTTTTCTCCCATGTATCACCAGATGGAGACTGTTTGGGATCTATGTTAGCAATCGGTCTGGCATTGGAGAAAATGGGCAAAGAGGTGTCATTCTATAACCCCGATCCAGTACCTAGTAATTTAGTTTTTTTACCTGGTTCGTCCCGTATTAGACGGCAACTCCCCTCTCCACAACCAGAAACCCTGTTATTTGTGGATTGCACGGATTTAGGTCGTGTCAATCTTTCGATATCCGATATTACTGATCTAAGTACGGTGCTTAACTTAGATCATCATATCTCGAACCAATACTTTGGCCGAGTGAACTGGGTTGATTCCCAAGCAAGTGCAGTTGGAGAGTTGGCTTTGACTCTGATTAATCGTCTCGGAGTAGAGATAGATAGTGACATAGCTGCTAACCTTTACACGGCGATTGTAACAGATTCGGGTTGCTTTCAATATAGCAATACTACAGCGCAAACTCATCGATTGTCGGCTGACTTAATGGATAAAGGTATTAATATCTCAGACATTCACCACAGGATTTTCGACCAAAAACCTCTTTCTCAAATTAGGTTGCTGCAATATGCTCTAAATGGACTCGAAATGTGCGCTGAAGGTCAGTTAGCCCTTATGACCCTAAGCACTGAGGATTTCCACAAAAGTGGTGCAGAGCAAGAATTAAGTGAGGGACTGGTTAATCACGCACGCAGTATTGCTGGCGTAGAAGTGGCAGTCTTGCTGAAAGAAGTGGGACCTCAAGAAATCAAGGGAGGGCTGCGTTCTAACCTCTGGCTTAATGTCAATGAAATCGCTGCACAGTTCGGCGGAGGAGGACATAATCGAGCCGCGGGTTTTACCTTTAGAGGCACGTTAGCAGAGGCGAAACAAAGGATCATCACAGCGATTGAGGAGGCGTTAAGGCTTGGAAGGAATCATTAACGTCCTCAAACCGCCGGGAATGACCTCTTCTGATGTCGTTGTCTGGATACGTAGAGCTTTGAAAACAAAAAAAGTCGGCCATACCGGAACCCTTGACCCTGGAGTGACTGGCGTGCTGCCGATATGTGTAGGCAAGGGAACACGTTTAGCAGAGTATATAACAGAGCAAGGGAAGGCTTATATAGCCGAAGTAACCTTTGGAGTTACAACTGATACTCAGGATTCCTATGGCAAAGTGATTCAAGAGACTTTGCCACGGCTAAAACAAAAGGATTTAGAAGGTGTTTTGCCGAACTTTATGGGAAAGATCTCTCAAATTCCTCCGATGTACTCCGCCGTTCGAAAAGAGGGGAAACATCTCTATGAATATGCTCGACAAGGGATATCCATTGAGCGACCTTCGCGTGAAGTTTCTATCTATCGATTGAGTCTAGAAGAATGGTTTGATGGAGAGTTGCCCAAGGCAATCTTAGATATTGAATGTTCAAAAGGGACTTATATACGGACCTTATGTCATGATCTAGGAAAAGCTTTAGATTGTGGAGCGCATATGTCCTATTTAGTAAGAGTCCGTTCTGGGCCATTTAAGATCGCAGAGAGCTGGACCCTGGAGGAAATTGATGAAGCTGTACAGAATGGTAACAATTCGTTTATGCTGCCCTTAACCGCTGGCATTGACCTGCCACGGGTGTTTTTAGCTGGACCACGTGCCAAGGCTTTCCGGCATGGATTACCGACTAAGAGAGCACAAGTCGAGACTCCTCCTACCGAAAGAAATTCGTGCTCCGAAACGAAACCCGGTCTTCAAACCTCGAACCTCGAAGCCTCCCGTTTCGTTCAGGTAATGGAGAACGAGGAACTCATCGGCATCGGGGTCTGGCGAGAGGAAAGTCTTTACCCACATAAAGTTTTTGGATGATACTTGGCTACAGGGATATGAAGGCTTACTGAGTCAAGTTTATATAATAGGAGGTCAAATCGGTGCAAGTTCGAACTAGTTTACCTATAGAGAGGGAGCCTTGTATCTTAGCGTTAGGAAATTTTGATGGAGTGCATATAGGACACCGACGATTGCTTGAGCATGGACTTGAACAAGCTAAACGTTTAGGAGTGGGGCTTGACGTTTTGATCTTTGAACCCCACCCACTCAAAGTATTATTTCCCGAACGGGGAGTAAAGCTATTGTCGACGACTAAAGAGCGGTTGCTTTATATGGAGGAAATTGGGGTCCGTAATGTTTACCATCTGCCCTTTACCATGGAGATGGCAAACACTTCTCCAGAACACTTTGTAGAAAAGATTCTCCTACCCCTTGGAGTGATTCATGTTGTGGTGGGTTTTAATTATTCATTCGGTGCCCAGGGTAAGGGGAACCCTGAGTTACTTCAGGCCTTAGGGCAGCAGCATGGATTCGGAGTTAGTGTACTTCAGGCTCAGACAATGGGGGGAAGAGTGATTTCCTCTAGCAGCATTCGTAAAGCCTTACTTCAAGGAGATATTCGATTAGCGAGCTCTCTGCTAGGTCGACTTCCTTGCTTGCGTGGAACTGTGATCCATGGCGAAGAACGCGGTCGTCTACTGGGTTATCCCACGGCTAATATCCTTACTTCGGAGGATTTTTTGATTCCGAAGCGAGGGGTTTATGCGGTTTGGAGTTCCATCGATGGCACGCGCATTTTAGGGATGATGAACATAGGTATGAAACCAACCTTTCATGAAATGTATGATACTGTGGTAGAAGTTCATTTCTTTAATTATGACGGCGACTTATACGGTAGAGAGATTACGGTAATGCTTGAAGAACGTTTACGTGATGAACGAAAATTTAATGGGGTAAACGAACTCTTAGCGCAGTTAGAAAAGGATTGTTCAAATGCCAAGAGTACCTTAGAACTGTGCAACTTTACAAAACCATAATTACCATGTATACTACTTGAGAAACTATTAGGACCCGCTGACTCGGCTAAACGAAGTCTCCAACGTTCACCTGGGCAGTTGGGAATTATAAAAATTGGAGGAAAACTATAATGATGACACCTGAGAGAAAACAAGAGATTATTTTAAAGCATGCACAACACGAAGGAGATACTGGGTCTCCGGAAGTGCAAATTGCGCTTCTCACTGAGCGAATTACCTATTTAACAGAGCACTTTAAGACGCATAAGAAAGATCACCATTCCCGCCGTGGACTTTTAAAAATGGTCGGTTCTAGACGTGCGTTATTAACCTATCTGAAGAATGTTAATTTTGATCGGTATCGTAATATTATTGGTGTACTTGGGTTGCGAAAATAATCTATCCCAAAAGGAGAAAGAAGCGGATCTACGTGATCCGCTTCTTTCTCCTTTATGCAAGGTGGGACGGGACGAGCATTGTACATATGCTTTTTAAAGATATTATTCCTAATTCTGTTTTATTTCTGCAAATTGCAGGAAATAATAAGAATATGTCGAAGAGGAAACAAGTTAAAAAGGATTTGAATAGATTTAAGGAGGTTCCATTGTGAAACAGGAAATACTTGAAAAGTCACTCTCAGTTGGCGGGAGAACTATGACTTTCCAAACTGGTAAACTAGGTAAACAAGCGGGAGGAGCGGTTTTTCTCCGCTATGGGGATACAGTTGTAACTGCATTTGCGACCTGCAGTGCTGTAGCTAGGGAGGGGATTGATTTCTTTCCCTTGACGGTTGAGTTTGAAGAGCGCATGTATGCCGCGGGGAAAATACCAGGCGGATTTATTAAACGTGAAGGAAGAGCAAGTGAAAAGGCAACCCTGTCAGCACGTTTGATTGACCGCCCTATTCGTCCGTTGTTCCCACAAGGCTTTCGTAATGAAGTCCAGGTAGTAGCAACTGTTATGTCAGTTGATCAAGATTCTGCCACAGATATAACCGCTATCAATGCAGCATCAGCAGCATTAACCATATCAAACATACCCTTCGAGGGCCCTATCGCAGCAGTCACCGTTGGACTAATAGAAGATGAATACATTATTAATCCTACTATAGAACAAGCAGCAAAAAGTGAAATGCTTCTTACCGTAGCCGGAACACAAGAGGCTGTGATGATGGTAGAAGCTAGTGCTCATGAAGTGCCAGAGGATAAAATCCTAGAAGCAATCATGTTTGGACATGAGGAAATCAAAACGATTGCTAAGTTTATCGAAGAGTACCGCGAAGACGCCATGAAGTTAGGTCTGGCAAAAGAAAAGCTCGAAGTGATCATTGCTGGTAACCCGGAAACGATAGTAGAGGCAGTGAATGCCTATGCCTATGAAAAATTAGATAAGGCCGTCCGTGTAGAAGAGAAGAAAGCACGGGAGGGTGCCATCGACGAAGTTAAAGCTGATACTTTGAGTCATTTTGAAGCAGAGTTTCCGGATGACACAAGAATTATCAAAAGTGTATTAGAAGATATTGTGCATCAGATTGTACGAAAATTGATCACCCACGAACAGATCAGACCGGATGGCCGAGCAGTGGATGAAGTTCGCCCGATTACTGTCGAAGTAGGAATCCTCCCACGTACCCATGGGACAGGCTTATTCACCCGTGGTCAAACTCAGGTCATGACGGTTGCGACGTTAGGTGCTGCCAGAGATGAACAGATTTTAGACGGTTTAGGCCTAGAGAGATCTAAACGTTATATACATCATTACAATTTCCCTCCCTACAGCGTGGGAGAGACTAGGCCAATGCGAGGGCCCGGACGAAGAGAAATTGGTCATGGTGCTTTAGCAGAGCGTGCCTTGCTCCCTGTGCTTCCGGACGAAAACGACTTCCCTTACACCATTCGCTTAGTTTCTGAGGTCTTAGAATCCAACGGATCGAGTTCCATGGCGTCGGTTTGCGGTAGCACCCTTTCTCTTATGGATGCTGGAGTTCCAATTTCAGCGCCTGTAGCAGGCATTGCTATGGGTCTCATTAAGGAAGAGGATCAGATTGCTATTCTTACAGATATCCAGGGTATGGAAGATCACTTTGGGGATATGGACTTCAAAGTGGCAGGAACCAGCAAAGGGGTAACTGCTTTGCAAATGGATATAAAAATTGCGGGTGTATCCAGAGAGATTCTATTAAGGGCTTTAACCCAGGCTAAAGCAGGACGCCTCTTTATTCTAGATAAGATGCTAGCTGTAATGGATAAACCACGTCCACAACTTTCGATCTATGCACCAAGAATCATCACCACAACGATTCATCCTGATAAAATTAGGGATGTTATTGGACCTGGCGGAAAAACCATTAAGAAGATTGTTGAGGAAACGGATGTCAAAATCGATATTGAGGATGATGGTCGTGTCTTTATTTCTTCTGTCGGTGGTGAGGGTGGAGACAAAGCTTTAAAAATTATTCAAGCCCTAACTCAAGAAGTAGAAGTAGGTAAAATCTATCAAGGTAAAGTAACTAGGGTTATGGACTTTGGTGCTTTTGTAGAAGTTATACCAGGGGTCTTGGGACTTACAGGTAAGGAAGGGTTAGTCCATATCTCTCAGCTGGCTCACGAACGCGTTGAAAAGGTAGAAGACATTGTCAAAGTTGGAGATGAGATTACCGTTAAAGCAACTGCCATCGACAAACAAGGTAGGTTGAATTTATCTCGTAAAGAAGCTATGCCTCGTAAGGAAAACCCAACGATTCCAAAACCTTAAGGATTTTTAATGAAATAACCACGAATGATCAGTCTTTGAGTCCTCCTTTCCGCATAAATGTTAAGGAAGGGGGGACGCATATGTTCATTAACTTAAGAATCTCGCGACGAATACTCTCGTTTGGCGGGATTTTCTTTCTGTTACTTGCTGGGGTTTTAGCGCAACGTTGGGTTGCAACTTCCAACACGCCAGTTTCCAAGCCCATTGAGCAAATTAAGACGGATCAGAAAATCATGGCTTTAACGATCAATGTAGATTGGGGCGAAGAATTTATACCACCGATCTTAGATGAATTAGATAAGAAAAAGGCGTTTGTGACCTTTTTTGTTACCGGGCGTTGGGCGAAGAAAAACCCAGAATTATTAAAGGAAATGTTTAACCGAGGGCACCAAATCGAAAATCATGGATATTCGCATCCACATCCTGATCAACTGTCCGTAGGGGCAAACCGAGAAGAAATTAAAAAGACAGAAAGCATTATTGAGGGAATTATCGGAAAGAAAACCCACCTGTATGCACCGCCTTACGGTGAAAAGGGTGTACCTGGACTTCGGGCAGCTGATGAGCTGGGTTACAAGACTATACTATGGACATTAGATACGGTGGATTGGCGACCAGACAGTACGCCGGAAATTATTATAAAACGAATTGTTAATCCAGCAATACGATTTGGAATTAAGCCAAATAAGTCCGGTGCCATAGTATTAATGCATCCTAAAGCTAATACCGTCAAAGCTTTGCCTGTTATTCTCGAACGACTGACCTTGGAGGGTTATATTTTCCAACCTCTTGATAAGCTAATAACATATGACCAGAGCGGAGATACTACCTCATGACAAATTAAAAGTTGAGGTGGTTAAATGATCAGGCTAAAGTGCACGCAGGCTTGGTACTGCGTTCTTCTTAGTGTTATTAGCGTAAGCTTACTACTGGTAAACCCTGTATATGGTGCTCCAGCCAAAAAGGCCGTAGATAAGCCAGTAACTGTAGCAGGTCCCTCGAGAATAACCGCTGATGCAACTGTTCTGATGGACGTGGCTACAGGGGACATTCTTTTTAGTAAACAGGCACATAAACGTCGTCCACCGGCAAGTACCACTAAAATAATGACAGCTATCCTGGGATTTGAGCTTGGTCGCCCGGAGGAAGTTGTTACCGTCAGTGACAAAGCGGCTGCTGTTGGAGAATCAACCATATATCTTGACCCTGGAGAAAAAATTACTCTTTATGAACTTATAACGGGTGCCTTGGTTCGTTCTGGTAATGATGCATGTGTAGCAATAGCAGAACACATTGCAGGAAGTGAAGAACAGTTTGTCAAATTTATGAATCGTAAGGCCTTGGCTCTTGGCGCTGAAAATACCAATTTCATAAATACCAATGGTCTGCCTCGTAAAGAACATTATTCCACGGCCTATGATCTCGCTTTAATGGCTCGATATGGTTTGCAGATACCGCAATTTCAATCAATTACCCGGCAGAAGGAAACAGAAATTCACTTTATTGAGCCGGACGTTTTCATGGATGTTAGGAACACAAATAAATTACTTTGGAACTATCCCTATGCAGATGGTATAAAAACAGGGACCACGACAGCGGCAGGAAAATGTCTGGTTGCTTCCGCTACGAAGGAAGGACGGCAGCTGTTAGTTGTTGTACTGAATGCACCAGATCGGTTTGGAGATGCAAAGAAGCTTTTAGAGTGGGGCTTCCAGAACACGGAGACTGTTCGTCTAGCAGAGGTTGGACAGGTTATTGCAGAATTCCCTCATGACAAGAAGCCAGTTAAAGTCTTTACGTCGGATCCTCTAGAGTTAAGTCTAGCAAAGGCTAACCGTGAGAAACTAGTAACTCGTATTGAATGGGAGAAGCCAACCAATAGTACTATTCATGCTGGAGAACGATTAGGCCGATTCGAAGTATGGTTGGGGGAACAAAAGATCAAAAGCGTTCCATTAATTAGTGAAAATGAAGTCCAAGAAAGATCGTTCCTGAAGACGATTATTTCCCTTCACTGGAGGAAGTAAGAGGGAGTGAATTAATTGTATAAGAAGACGCTGCTTCCTAACGGAGTTAGGATTATTACAGAAGAAATTGACCACGTTCGTTCGGCTGCAATAGGAATATGGGTAGGAGCCGGGTCTCGAGATGAACGTGAAGGGTTTGAGGGGATTTCTCACTTTATTGAGCACATGTTTTTTAAAGGCACAGAGCATCGAAGTGCTCGTGCTTTAGCGGAATCCTTAGAAGCGGTTGGTGGCCAGCTGAATGCCTTTACCACTAAAGAATATACCTGTTACTATGCCAAAATACTTGATGAAGATCTAGACCTTGCTATTGACGTCTTGAGTGATATGTTTTTCTCTTCCCTCTTTGATGAAAAGGAAATTGAAAAAGAAAAGAACGTTGTCATAGAAGAAATTAAAATGTATGAAGATTCTCCTGATGAGTTAATTCATGATGTTTTTTCAGAGCATGTCTGGAATGATCATCCCCTAGGAAAGCCTATTTTGGGAACAGAAGAGAGCATAAGATCTCTGAATAGAGACAAGATTATGCATTTTCTTACGGAACATTATGCTCCAGATAATGTCGTGATCTCTGTAGCTGGTAAAATAAACCATGAGGATGTTGTGGCTAAGCTTTCCCCTCACTTTGGTACATTTAAGCGAGGAGGGCGAAGAGTACTTGAGGAAACACCGAGAGGCCACACTATTGAATATAATCAGAAGAAAGATACAGAACAGATGCATATCATCTTGGGAGTACCGGGGCTAGGTCAGGATGATGAGGATATCTATGCTATGCATATATTTAATAATATTCTGGGTGGCGGATTAAGCTCTCGATTATTTCAGGAGATAAGGGAACAGCGTGGATTGGCTTACTCAGTGTATTCTTATCACTCAACCTACGTGGATACAGGGTTATTCGCCATCTATGCGGGAACGAGCCCAAAAAATACTCAAGAAGTCATCGCCTGTATTCTCGAAGAATTACTGAAGTTTAAGCAAAAAGGAATTAGCTCTGAGGAATTAGTTAGAATAAAAGCCCAAATAAAAGGTGGCTTATATCTCGGCTTAGAAGCCGTAAGCAGTCGGATGAGTCGTCTTGGAAAGACGGAGTTAACCTACAATCGTGTACTCTCACCAGAGGAAGTGGTAGAGAAGCTGGAAAATGTAACTGTCGAGGATGTTTTGCGCTTGGTTCAGCGCCTATGGCAAAAGGATAAAATCAGTATTATGACACTAGGACCTGCTGGACATGAAGTGATATTATCCGATTTGTTGAAGCAAACAGGATGGGAGTAATCGTGGTTCGTGGTTCGAGGATCGTGGTTCGAATATCTGAACAATAGTCCGAAGCTCATCAACTCAGTATTTGAAAAGTGCGTCCTAATTGTCATCCTGAAGGTCGTGAAGGATCTTCTCTGAAGCCGTAAGATCTTTCGCTGAAGTTCAGGATGACAACTTTATGAAATTCAACTTATTGTCTTAATATTAATAAAGCAAATGAGCCACAGTCGTATATCGAACCACGAATACCGAATATCGAACAACGAGTTTGGGGGACTTTTAGTGTTAAACTCTATACAGGTAAAAATCAAAAAGGTAAGGGACAATTCCTTGTCCCTTCCTACCTATGCAACTGCTGCCTCAGCTGGGGTTGACCTTTGTGCTGATTTAAATGAGCCCTTAACCGTGAATCCAGGGGAGAATATTAAAATCCCCACTGGATTTGCTATTGAACTTCCAGGTCCACAGGTTGTGGCCCTTGTCTTTGCCCGAAGCGGGCTAGCCAGTCGGTACGCAATTGGACTGACGAATGGGGTAGGAGTTATCGATTCTGATTATCGAGGGGAAATTCAAGTACTGATGCAAAATCTAGGTCAACAAAACGTAGTAATCAATCCTGGAGATAGAATAGCTCAAATGGTATTTATGCCAGTTTTCAAGGCAGTCTTTGAAGAAGTCTCTGAGCTTGAAGAAACTGCGAGAGGAACAGGTGGATTCGGTTCTACGGGCATATAGCGATCACCTTCATTCATTATACTTCGTGACTAAACTTAAATAGGGAACACTCTAACAGAAGGCAGATGTAAAATCCTTCTGTTTTTTGTTCTAACAAAGTTTGTCTGTTCATAAACTCCCCATGAGGGGGAGTGAAGAATGCAAGCCCTTGGGGTTATACTTCTGGTTATTGGGATTTCTATATCTGTCCGGGAACGAAAATATAGGATGATGTGGCGGTCATCTCAGCCCTCATCAAACGTACTGGCTGCTGCCTTAAGTCAATTGGTAGGCACAGCAGGGGGGATTTACCTATCTTTGGAACTCTTGTTTTCTTTTTTAAAGATACCAGAAGATTGGTGGAGTACCTCAGTGTTTTTTGTTGAACCACTAGCAGTTATTTCTTTATTTTTGGCTATTTTGCAACCCTTTGTATTAAAGGCCTGGATGAATTTGCGGAAGTGAATAGGGGAGAGGATACAATGCTTTTAAGTGATCTGGCGGGGAAAGAAATCATTAACCTCTTTGATGGCGCAAAATTGGGATTGGTGGGGGATGCAGATCTTGACATTTCTTTGAATGGATCTGTTGAAGCGATCATCCTTACTTCCCGAGGAGGGTTTTCAGGTTTTTGGGGTTCTAAAGGGGATCGAGAGCGTGAACACTTGAGTATCCCGTGGCAAACCGTGAAAAAAGTAGGGTCTGAGGTTATTATCGTTGATTTGCAGAATAGAAACGATAGAATTCGGTGAAAATTCAATTTGACAGAGGACGTGATACCCAATAAAATGTATGGAAAAGCTTTAACCCCGCATTGCGTTAAGCAACGGGGTTTTTGCCTTAGCATCGCAGGAGGGGTTTCGTTGAAGAAAATTCGTGTTTTTGTTGCTGGAGCAAGTGGGAAGATGGGCCAAGAAGTGATTCGTTCTATACTGAAAGAAGATGATCTCCTTTTAGTAGGAGCTTCAGATACACGGCATTTGGGAATGGATGTCGGGTTTGTCGTTGGTTCCCCCAGAGTTGGTATCGATATAACAGGCCCCTTGGAGCTTGAATCTTTGCGTTCTTCTAGAGCCGATGTTTTAGTTGATTTTACCAATCCCCAGTCCGTTTTTAAAAATTCTAAGACTGCAATTATGGCTGGAGTGGTTCCAGTCATTGGAACCACCGGGTTAGATGAAACTGAGATCAGTGAAATTCGTACTCTTGTAGAAAAAGAAAAAGTTGGAGCTTTTCTAGCTCCGAATTTTTCTATTGGAGCAATTTTAATGATGCGTTTTGCCAGGGAAGCTTCAAAGTATTTTCCGAATGTTGATATTATCGAAATGCACCATGATCAAAAATTAGATGCCCCCTCGGGAACTGCCCTAAAAACGGCGGAGGGGATCTTAGAGGTTCGTGCCCCCATGGTTCAAGGGCACCCGAATGAATACGAAAAAATCCCAGGCGCCCGTGGTGCTGACCTTGGAGGGATTCATATTCATTCCGTGCGTTTACCTGGTTTGATCGCCCACCAAGAAGTTTTATTCGGTGGACTGGGGCAGGCCCTGACAATTAGGCATGATGCATTCTCCAGAGAGACCTATATGCCTGGAGTTATTCTGAGTATACGCAAATCTGCAGAACTGACCGACCTCGTAATAGGACTGGATAATTTCCTCTATTAGATGACTTTCAGCGTAACCGCAGCCTGCATACCCTCATATAATGAATAGTAGTCAATTGGACACTGTCTCAAAGGGGGCATAAAAAATGAGTGCGGGTTTGAAAGGAATTCGTTGTGCTGTTATCGGGGGAGATGATCGGGAACTCTATTTAATTTCCGAACTTCAACAACAGGGAGCCTACATAGTCGGGGTCGGATTCGAAAAGGCTTCTCCCATTTCGGGAATGACGCTTGCGCCATCTCTGGAAGAGGCTGTTGGTCAAGTGGATGTCTTGCTTTTTCCGTTGTTCGGCACAGATGAATGTGGAGTAGTCAAAGCAAAATACTCAGATTCACCCATTGTCTTAAACAAGAAAGTACTTGAAGCCATTCCAGCACAGGTACCACTGGTCATCGGCTTTGCGCGACCAGATTTAAAGTCAGAAGCCAACAATTTAGGTATCAAATTGGTCGAAACCTCTAGGTTGGATGAGCTCGTAATCCTTAATTCGATTCCTTCGGCAGAAGGAGCTATTCAAATGGCAATGGAAGCCACAACGATCACAATTCATGGCAGCAATAGTTTTGTGCTTGGCTTAGGTCGCTGTGGTTGGACTCTAGCTCACATGTTAAAAGGAATTGGAGCCCGGGTAACTGGTGTTGCTCGTAAGCCTTCCGATTTAGCACGTGCAGTCGAGATGGGACTACATGCCGTCGATTTTGCAAATCTTAAAGATGAGATTGGTCACGCTGAAATCATCTTTAACACTGTACCCCATCAGGTCTTGGATCGACTGATGTTAGAAAAGGTCACGCCAGATGCGGTCATTGTTGATTTGGCGTCCAGACCTGGAGGCACAGATTTTGAGTATGCTCAGAATCTAGGCATAAAAGCGCTCTTAGCTCCTGGCTTGCCAGGCACTGTAGCTCCTAAGACAGCCGGACGAATTCTTGCTCATATTTACCCGCAACTTATTCTTCGTCACTTGACCACAGTGAACACTACTTGTAAAGTGGAGGTGTAAAGGGATGAAGTTTGCTGGGTTAAAAATTGGGTTTGCTATTACAGGATCACACTGTACAATACATGAGGTTACCCAAGTTATGAAACGCCTGGTTGATGAAGGTGCTGAGTTAACACCAATTATCTCTTATTCTGTTGAAAGTATGGATACGCGATTTGGCAAGGCTGAGGATTGGAAACATCAATTTCGGGACATCACTCATAAGGAAATCATTCAATCGATTCCCCAAGCTGAGCCCGTTGGACCCAAGAAGATGTTTGATTGTGTAGTAATTGCTCCCTGTACCGGAAACACATTAGCAAAACTTGCCAACGGCATTATTGATACCCCGGTGCTGATGGCAGCAAAATCCCATCTTCGAAATCAGAGGCCTTTGGTATTAGCTATCTCTAGTAATGACGGACTAGGATTAAATGCTCGTAATATTGGAACCTTACTCATTACAAAAAATATTTTCTTAGTACCCTTTGGGCAAGATAATCCAGTAGATAAAGCGAATTCTTTAGTCGCGCATATGGATAAAATTCCAGATACAATCCTCATGGCTTATGCTGGAAAACAAATTCAACCGGTACTAGTGGATTATTCGGCAAAATGATCATCTTTTGAGAACACAAGGTGCCTTGCTGATTCAGTAGGGCACCCCCTACCTAGTCTCGATCCTAGATAAATGTAAGGAGGAACATAAGTAATGTCTAATGTAGCAATTGTTGGAGCCACAGGTGCAGTAGGACAAGAGTTTCTAAAAATTCTCGCCGAGCGTAAGTTTCCGGTCAATGAACTGAGGTTATTAGCATCCAAACGTTCTGCAGGGAAACGCATTACCTGGCAAGGTCAGGAATTAGAGGTCCAGGAGACGACTCACGAGAGTTTTAAAGGAATAGACATTGCTCTCTTTGCAGGTGGATCAGCGAGTACAGAATATGCCCGTTCCGCTGTAGATAGTGGAGCAGTTGTAATCGATAACAGCAGCGCTTTTCGACTTGACCCGGAAGTGCCGCTTGTAGTACCCGAGGTTAATCCAGAAGATGTAAAATGGCATAAGGGGATTATTGCTAACCCTAATTGTTCCACCATTATTATGGTCGTCGCCCTCAAACCACTTTATGATTTAGCTGGAATCCGTCGTGTGGTGGTTTCCACGTATCAAGCAGTTTCTGGAGCTGGAAGGGAAGGAATCGAAGAATTAGGTGAACAGGTAAAAGCTTGGTCTCAGGGAGGGGAGCTTATACCGGGGGTTTTTCCCCATCAAATTGCCTTCAATCTCGTTCCGCGTATTGATGTATTTCAAGAGGGCGACTATACCAAAGAAGAGTGGAAAATGGTTAAAGAAACTCAAAAGATTTTCCATGTACCCAATATGGCAATCACTGCCACAACAGTTCGTGTTCCAGTGTTCCGCAGTCATTCGGAATCCATTAATGTGGAGACAGATAGGTTAGTCAGTGTTTCAGAAGTACGTGAGGCATTAAGTAAAGCTCCCGGTGTTATAGTGATCGATGATCCTAGTAAGGATCAATATCCGATGCCCTGGTTTAGTTCAGATAAAGATGAAGTCTATGTAGGACGCTTGCGTAAAGATTTCTCTATTCCTCAGGGATTCAATATGTGGGTAGTAGGGGATCAAATTCGTAAAGGCGCAGCAACAAACGCCGTACAGATTGCAGAGCTGCTACTGTAATCGATATTCGTGGTTGGTGGTTCGTGGTTCGAGATTTAGAGTGCTTGGCTGAGAATCAAGATAAGGTTTTAAGCGAGGTGCGTATTTGTAGCCCTTGATACAAATCTGACATAAGTTGCTGTGGTCCGAAGTACGAGGGTCAAAGATTGAGTTCGAATTGCTTGGTAGTTAATGCCCAGTTTTAGGGTATTATACGATGATTGATGATCAAAGACTGGAAAACTTAGATAAAAGAAAGTTAGCGGTTGGGGTTCGAACCACGAATATCGAACCTCGAACCACGAAAAGGGGGGTTGGGAGTTGCGAATCTTAGTACAGAAGTTTGGTGGTACCTCCCTTGCTACAGAAGAGCGGAGAGCTCAGGTGGTTTCCAAAGTTTCGGAAGCTGTTCAGGAAGGATATTCTCCAGTTATTGTGGTATCGGCAATTGGACGTTCTGGTGACCCCTACGCAACAGATACGTTTTTGAGTATGGTCAAAGCAATACACCCTGACTTACCTAAACGTGAGTTAGATCTTCTAATGAGTTGCGGTGAAGTAATCTCAGGAACTGTCTTAGTAAGCACATTAAACAGTCTGGGTTTTGAGGCGGTTCTCTTAACAGGAGGGCAAGCAGGGATAATTACTAATAATGACTTTGGGGATGCCCGGATAATACGAGTTGAGCCGGGTCGGATACTTGAGCAATTGGCAGAAGGTAATGTGGTTGTCGTGACAGGGTTTCAAGGAGTCACGGAAGGCGGTCAAATCACAACCCTTGGGCGCGGAGGAAGCGATACTACCGCTTCAGCACTTGGGGTTGCCCTTGATGCAGAATCAATCGATATCTACACTGATGTCGAAGGAATTATGACAGCGGATCCTAGGATCGTAGAGAATGCACGTATCTTAGATACCGTCACTTACAACGAAATATGTCAATTGGCTTATCAAGGAGCTAAAGTCATTCATCCCCGGGCAGTGGAAATCGCAATGCAACGAAATATCCCGCTGAGAATAAAATCGACATTTTCGGAAGCCCCTGGTACATTGGTTACTAACATGCACCCAGATCGAGAAGTAGGAACGGATATTACTAATGATCGAATAATCGCTGGGATTGCACATACACCCAATGTCACGCAACTAAGAATACTAACTGTGGATATGTCGAATAAAAAGCTTACGGATAAACGAATTTTTAAAGCAATGGCCTTAGCTGATATAAGTGTCGATTTTATCAGTGTGCAACCGGAATCCGTGCTTTATACCGTTTCTGATGAAGTCGCAGCAAAGGCTGTCAAGATATTACAAAATATGGATTTTGAGCCTGACGTTGTGCCTAGCTGTGCAAAAGTGTCCATAGTAGGGGCTGGAATTGCAGGTGTACCAGGTGTTATGGCGGATATGGTTGAGGCACTTTCGGATGCTGGAGTGACTATCCTTCAATCGGCTGATTCCCATACGACGATTTGGGTATTGGTTCATCAGGAAGATATGGCGACAGCAGTACAAGCCTTGCACAAAAAGTTCAAGTTAGACATATAGTATGCTAATTGGGAACCCAGTAAAGAAATCTTGTCTGGCGCCCACCACACAGGAAGACATTGTCGCCCCACGTATTAGTCCTTCTTGCAGACATTGTCGACCCACGTTTTAACTCAGCGGAGAAGCCTCCAGAAAGGATGAGAAAGATGTCTTTTGGAAGAATCTTGACCGCCATGGTAACTCCCATGAACGAAGAGTTAGAGGTAAATTATCAAGAAGCCGTACGCCTAGCTCATTATTTAGTTGACCACGGGTCCGATGGGGTTGTAGTCTGTGGTACGACAGGAGAATCTCCCACAGTAACAGATCAGGAGAAACTTAAACTTTTTAAGGTAGTGAAAGAGTCCTTAGGATCAAAGGCAACCGTGATTGCAGGAATCGGGTCAAATTCGACTAATTCGAGTATTTCGCTTGCTCGCCAGGCATCTACAACTGGTGTTGATGGAGTGATGGCCGTTGTACCCTATTATAATAAACCTTCTCAAGAGGGTATGTTTCAACACTTCAAGGCCATCGCTGAGGCGACACCCTTACCATTAATGCTTTACAATGTTCCCGGTAGAACATCCGCTAATTTATTGCCCGATACGGTCAAGCGATTATCTGAAATTCCAAACATAGTTTCTTTAAAAGAAGCAGCAGGTTCCCTTGATCAAGTTAGTGAGCTTAAGAGGTTATTACCCGCTGGGTTTGAAGTTTACAGCGGAGATGATTCCATGACCTTACCAATGCTGGCTTTAGGGTGTAGTGGTATTGTAAGTGTTGCCGCCCATATCATCGGAAACGAGATGAAGGCAATGGTGGACGCATGGTTTGATGGGGATACAGCCCTTGCAACAAAGTGGCATTTAGAACTCTATCCGATCTTCAAAGGCATATTTGTCACATCAAATCCAGTTCCTATTAAAGCACTTATGAATATGATTGGCATCAAAGCTGGCGGAGTTCGTCTTCCCTTAGCTGAGGCAACAGCCGAAGAAATCGAGTTTTTGAAAGATCTTATGAAAAGTATTAAACCTTCGAAGGCCACTAATACAACTCAAGGGCGTTTGTCAGAATTGAAAGTTGCTTCTGAGAAATCAAGCTACCCAATCGTATAATAGACGGGTTAGCAAAAGACCGTCGGCAAGGCCTACGGTCAAAATAGCAGGACTGTGTAAAAACTCAGTCTCCAAAATACAAAGTGTTACACAATCAAAAGGCGTTCTCCTTTCACTGTTAAAGTGGAGTGAGAACGCTTGTTTGGGTTGTTATACAATTTTAGGACAGCCCCTTATTCTTCGTTCAGGGTAAACTTCCAGCCACAATAGAATTCTTCTGGATGGGGGTCGGGGGGACAAGCAATGCAGGTTGTCTTAATTCTTGAGTCGATGGTAGAAGCAAATAAAGAGTACTCGACTTCACCCACAGGCTTACAAGGATGGTCAGGCATATTCTTTCGCTTTCGAGCAGATTGGACTCGGCAATCTTTCATGTGGAAAATTAGAGTGTGATCATCAGGCCTTAAGCACTCTTGCACATTAATAAAGGCATAAAGTCTAAATTTAAGTGCTCTTTCTAAGGCGTCAAGCCCACCATCCTTAGGTAAACTCAAAAACTTCAAGATGCGTTTAGCCTCTAAGACAGTGAAATTTCGCCAAGCCTCAATATCATGCTCGACCGCTTCGTCGAGCCCCCGCGCCTTCTCAATGGCTTGGAACCAAAGCCCATCGTGTGCTAACCAACGCACGGCAAAGTCCTCTAATAAAGCTAAAGCTTGGTCTCTGGTAAGATCCTCCTTAGAATTTAACATTCTTTTAGCTCCCTTCACTACATAACTAATAGATGATTGAATATTTTATATATTAAGATAGTATTCTCTAACTGTTTCTAAATTCCTGCTACCAAAATAATAATAAGCCATCACCAAAAGAGGTGATGACTTAATGAGTAATTCATAAGCTAATAATTAAGATGGCAACGGATTATTTATCTCCGGGTTCGTAAAAAGCACACTCAGCCTCACGATCCATTAGACTGGATGTAACACTTAATGTTTCAAGCTGACAGTGTCCATCCTCATTATGATTACATTGGGTTGCAGAACAAACAACATTGGTCATTACTATTCCACCTTTCTAAACGACATCAAGGCTATAGTTCCCGAATTATGGTTTTTAATACATATTCCCTGTCAGAATAGCGTATTTTAGGTGCTTTGAGAGAACATGAACTAACTTGCATGCCTTCGTTTTTCGCGCTATAATGTAGTATCTTGATTGTGCGGCTAGTTTCATAGATGATTATCGAAGTACTGGCGAATACTGGGCGTCGTGTGTTCGTTATGTTATTTCGCGTCTTTTTGTTGCTTTATTTTGGGCTTCGAAGAAACCACGGGGATCCCGTAGCTTTTTAGGCACAAGAGATATATATAAATTGGAGGTGGATTTGATTGCCAAAAGAACATAAATTACAAATTATTCCCCTGGGTGGACTTGGTGAAATTGGAAAAAACATGACAGTGATTCGCTATGATAATCAAATGGTACTAGTTGATGCAGGACTAGCGTTTCCGGATGATGATATGCTCGGAATCGATATTGTCATACCTGACTACACATACTTGATTGAGCACAAAGAGATGCTATTAGGCATTTTACTCACCCACGGACACGAAGATCATATCGGTGCCTTGCCATATTTGTTGAGAGATTTGAATGTGCCCGTTTTCGGAACTCGTTTAACCTTGGGAATCATACAATCCAAGATGAAAGAGAATAACTTAAATAACATTCAATCAACGGTAGTACAACCTCGCGATGTGATTAAGCTTGGAGTTTTTCGCATTGAATTTATTCGTGTCAACCACAGTATACCGGACTCAGTATCGATAGCTATCCATTCTCCGCTAGGTACGGTTGTTGTGACAGGGGACTTTAAATTGGATCATACGCCTGTTTCTGGAGAAATCCTCGACATTCACAAGTTCTCTGAACTTGGGGACAAAGGAGTTTTGTGTTTACTATCTGATAGCACGAATGTGGAAAGAGCTGGATTTACACCGTCAGAAAGCCATGTTGGGGAGATGATTGATGAAGCATTTCGTAATGCTAAGGATCGTGTTATTCTCGCCAGCTTTGCATCTAACGTATATCGCCTCCAACAGGCTATCACTGCTGCCGTTAATACCAACCGCAAGGTAGCGGTTGTGGGACGAAGTATGGTGAACATCGTAGGAATTGCCGAGGAACTTGGATATCTAGATATTCCAGAGGGAACCCTGATGGATATAGATGAAATCATTGGTTTGCCTGGAAATCAAGCTTGTATTTTAACAACAGGAAGCCAAGGTGAACCGATGTCCGCCTTGACCCGAATGGCCAACCATGACCATCGACATGTAGCGATTCAACCAGGGGATACGGTCATTATTTCCGCCAGCCCAATTCCAGGCAATGAAAAATCTGTGGCAAAAACCGTGGATCAATTATTTAAGCTCGGAGCAAATGTAATCTATGAATCGGCAGAGGGAATGCACGTATCGGGCCACGCGAGCCAAGAAGAGCAAAAGTTAATGTTAAGTATGGTCCGACCGCAATATTTTATGCCAGTCCATGGGGAGTATCGCATGTTGATCAAACATGCTCAATTAGCTGAGCAGCTTGGAATCCCAAGAGAAAATATTTTTATTACTGAAAATGGCGGAGTCGTTGAGTTTACTCGTCATGGTGCAGCTTTAGGCAACAAGGTTATGGCAGGTAAGGTCTTGATTGATGGCTTAGGGATTGGTGATGTCGGGAATATTGTTTTACGAGATCGTAAACAACTCTCCCAAGATGGCATTCTAATCGTCGTAATGACTATAAGCCGCTCAAGTGGTGGAATAGTTGCAGGACCGGATGTTGTAACACGGGGCTTTGTATATGTTCGTGAATCGGAGTCAATGTTAGATGAAGCTAAACAAAAAATTCGGCAGACTATGGCACGATGCCGAGAAAATCGGATTACGGAATGGGCTGTCTTAAAAAACCAGATTCGTGATGTTTTAAGTAAACACTTTTACGAAAAAACACGTCGCAGACCTGTGATTCTGCCAATAATTCAAGAGGTTGAATAGTTAGCAAATTGAGAAAACTCTTGCTTGACTAGGGAGAGTTTTCGTGTTAAATTTATAAAAAGTGAATAGTTCGAGCAAGTTAATTTTTCTTTCAGAAAAATTAAACAGGGAAGCCGGTGTGAATCCGGCGCGGTCCCGCCACTGTAAATGGGGAGTTTATTGCCATATCCACTGAGGAAACTTGGGAAGGAGGCAATAATCGAGGAACCTAAGCCAGGAGACCTGACTGCTCGCATGCTTTAACTCACGATGGATGGGTGGCAGGGTTTATATGTTAATTCAGCCCTCCATCTCATGGAGGGCTTTAACTATTTATCGTTTACATAATGGTTTCCTGAGGGAAACCGACCTGCGGGTAGAAGTCTTGTGCAAGCGGGATCTGCTTCAAAATGCGAGTGCTACTTGAAAGTGGAAGAGACCGTATAGTTCGAGGCAACCAGTACATTGCTGTCTTTAAAGTCGAGTAATGTGAGGTTGTCTCGTTATTTTTTAATCAGATTTAACTTATTGTCTGAGGTTTACAACATCAGAGGACAAAGTGTAAGAGTTGGGTCGCTATGAAGGGAGTTGTTACATAAATGAATTCTCATAGAATAAAAGCATTTGGGTTATTATTAGTTTATGTACTGGCAATCTATATCATCTTTCCGAAGGATGCTTATGCCATGCATATTATGGAGGGCTTTTTACCCTTCAACTGGGCAGCTTTTTGGTGGGTTGCTATGATCCCTTTTGTTATTGCTGGAGTACGATCAATCAAAAGGACCATTGCGCTCTATCCTAATCTAAAGATGTTACTTGGCCTGGCTGGGGCGTTTGCCTTTGTGCTATCCGCCTTAAAGATTCCTTCAGTAACCGGTAGTTCTTCTCATCCGACTGGAGTCGGCCTGGGTTCTATCTTGTTTGGTCCTACAGCTATGACCGTATTAGGGATGATTGTGTTAACGTTTCAAGCTCTTTTGCTGGCTCATGGTGGGATAACAACCCTTGGCGCAAATACGTTTTCTATGGGGGTGGTTGGTCCTTTCGTTGCTTACGGTACTTATAGAGGCCTAAAGAAATTGGGAGCTCCCCAATGGCTTTCAATTTTTACTGCTGCTACTTTAGGAAATGTAATGACCTATGTTACAACCTCTATTCAATTAGGTTTAGCTTTCCCAGCTACGGGCGGGGTACTGGCATCAATACTTAAATTCTTGGGTGTTTTTGCCTTCACTCAGCTTCCTTTAGCTATCAGCGAAGGTTTGCTTACTGTCATGGTATTTAATATTCTCAATACCTATAGTCAAAAAGAGCTGCAGGTTTTAACTGCCTTTACAGGAAAGGCTATATCTACCGTAAAAGGGGGAATAAAAGCATGAAACCGTTGACTAAAAATATGATACTTTTATTATTCGTTGTTCTACTGGCTTTTGCGCCGCTTTATATTGCGCGTGGTGCTGAATTTAGTGGTGCTGATACTCAAGCATCAGAGATGATCAGCACCCTCAACTCTAATTACTCGCCTTGGTTTGAGTCATTCTGGGAACCCCCAAGCGGAGAGGTTGAATCTTTTTTGTTTGCATTACAGGCTGCTCTCGGAAGTGGGTTTGTCTTTTATTATATTGGGTTTAAAAAAGGTAAAAATAGTATGGGCAAGAGGGATCAAACGTGATAGCTATCGATTCTTACGCATATAATAATCAGTTAAAATCAGTTCACCCCTCGGAAAAAAGTCTATTTGCAATAATGACCATGGTCATTTGTATAACATCTCCAACAATCCTTACCCCTCTGGTCATATTAGCATTAATGGCAGGAGGAATTATTGTTAAAGCGGGGATTCCAGCTCGGGTTTTTATCAAGCTTTTGCTGATTCCTCTCGCCTTTCTACTGATTAGTGTAGTCACAATCGTCGTTACGGTTTCGACGGATCCCTCAGGTCTTTGGCTTTATCAGAACCTGTACGGTTATACTATCGGAATACACTATCCCGACCTTGTCCAAGCAGTTCATCTCTTTCTCAAATCCTTAGGAGCGGTTTCTTGCCTTTACTTTCTAGCTCTTACGACTCCGATCACCGAACTAATAACAATCCTTCATAAGATCAAAGTTCCTTATATTATTACAGAATTAATGGTGCTTATCTATCGCTTTATCTTTGTCTTTATGGATACAGCCATCACCATACGCCGAGCTCAATCCTCCCGACTAGGGTATGTTTCGATGAAAAGTACCTATCGTTCGATAAGTCAGCTCTTCTCAGCGCTTATCGGCAAGATGTTCCTAAAATCACGAGATCTTTACGATTCAATGTCAGCGCGAGGATACACGGGAGAAATTAGGGTTCTGACCAAAAAATATCCAATTAATCCGAAAAATTATGTTATTATTACAGTGCTTGAAATTTTTTTAATCTTAATAAATTTGCTTTGGAGGTAATGCGTTTGTCGAAGTACATACTAGAAGCAGTTGATTTACAGTATTCTTATCCAGACGGCACAAACGCTTTACGTAACGTGAATTTACCGATTCATCAGGGAGAGAAGCTGGCTATTTTAGGTTCGAACGGTGCGGGAAAGTCCACGTTATTCATGCAGATGAACGGGATTTATCGACCGGATTCAGGGTGTATTAAATACCAGGGTGAGGAAATTTCCTACAAAAACAAAGCATTAATAGAATTACGTAAGAAAGTAGGAATCGTCTTCCAGGATCCTGATAGTCAACTGTTTTCCGCCAGTGTTTGGCAGGACATCTCTTTTGGCCCACTCAATCTGGGACTTTCTGAAGAAAAAGTAACAGAGAGAGTTAAACAAGCTCTAATAGATACAGAAACCACAGATCTTCAAGATAAGCCCACTCATTTGTTAAGCTACGGACAGAAAAAACGTGTTTCCATTGCGGGTGTTCTGGCTATGGAACCCGATGTCATTATTTTTGATGAACCGACCGCCGGAATGGATCCTCGGCACTCTCAGGAGTTTATGCAACTATTAAATAGCTTAAGTGACAAAGGTAAGACCATTATTCTATCCACTCATGATGTGGATTTAGCCTATAGTTGGTCAGATCGTTTAGCCATTATGTACCGTGGAGAAATCATTGCCCAAGGATTACCCGGCGAATTATTTTCAAGGTCAGAGCTTGTACAACACGCTGATTTGACAATGCCATGGCTGATTGAGACATATAATGAGTTGCTAAAGAAAGGATGGATACTTCCGTCTACTCCTTTGCCGAAATCAAAAGAAGATTTATTTAAGATCATACCGATTAAGAGCGGGCAGCAAACAGCTTAGATCAACAGCTTAATGGAGGACACCATGATATTACTTTTAGGGGAAACTGCCGCGGCCCGTGAGATTAGTGAATGTCTTAATAGCAGAAGGCTAGAGCTAACACGGATGCAAACGTGGAGTGAAAAAACCTGTCTATATATGCCTTCCTTGATCATAGATGCCAGCCCTCCTTCGAGTAGTGTAAAGTTTGCCAGTTTGCGTCAATGGTGCGATCAACGGGATATTCCTTATCTTCGCTTAGAAAGACCTGAGACAATCATTCCTGTTAGCCCTTTAATATATACAGTCCGCAACTGGGAGGAAGCACTGCTCCAATTGGAACAGCGCGTAGGAGCTTTACATCAAGAAAAAGGGAGACCAATAACGGTTTTTGTCACAACGGGAAGTCACCAATTGGAAAGTATTATACGAAGCCCTTTTGCCCGATTGGCTCGTATTGTTGTAAGGGTTCTACCGGAAGGACGTTTGGTACAGAAGTGCCAAGACATGGGTATACCGCCTAGAAATATTGTTGCTATGCAAGGCCAATTTTCAAAAGAGATCAATAAAGTATCTCTGAAATTTTATGGAGCTGATATTCTTTTGACTCGTGATAGTGGGGCTGCAGGGGGAACAGATACGAAAATCTCGGCTGCCTTAGAGTTGGGTTTAGACATAGTACTTATTAAAAGAAACCATGCGAATATTGGATTAACAGTAAATAGTGTCCATGAATTGTTAGATTGGATCGATGCTAATCTTCCTATTCCATAATGTATTTCAACATATATACAAACGGAAAAAGGGACAAGGATTATATACCTCGTCCCTTCTCTATTGGAGCGTTCGCAGCTTCCTTATGTACAGGATAGTAAGCACAAGGCTAACGGCCGTCAAGACCCCGAATAGTGTAATATTAAAACTATTTGCCTCATATCCCCCGTAATGTGGTCCGAACCACTCCCCGAATGCTACGGAAAGGCAGAGTGTTCCTGCCTTAAACAGTGCGACTCCTGCGAGAATATTGCCAAATGGTTTATTGCGTAGTAGTTGATATATTATAATACCGAAGGCAGGAAAGACCACACATAAATCTAAAAGAAAAACGGCATAAGTATCCCGGGGGATATGTTTGGCAATGTCAGCGTTAATAAAGATGATCCATAGAGGTACAAGGACTATGAGGATGAGAATCATAAAAATAATGATAGCTGTTTGCAGTGACCTTGGCAACTGATAATACTTCACACTTTCGGGTTCGAAGCTTAGTAGTCCAAAGATAAGGCTGTATAAGGAGAGACCAAAAATACCCAGGTAGACGAGATAAAGGGTTGAGTACTGTCCCTGGATGGTATAGAGTCCGTAGCCATACAAGAAGTACCCTGCCAACCCTAGAAGGGCTATAAAGGTTTTCTCCCCATGGTGTTTCATAAAAGAAAGAGACAAAAAAGCTAAAATAAGGGAGGCTGGGATAGATATGATATCTTGGGCCATTGAACCGGCAATTAATTTCTCAGCTAAGGAACCTGCTAAGAATACATCCTTGTAAAGGGTTTCATCCAACACTCCGAGTAGAGAGGCATATAATGCCATGAGGGACAGGATAAGAGTCATAACGGCAGTGGGGATACTTTTCTTGAGATTTATCGCGATTCCTCCTCTAAATCATGAAGTGATAAACATTGTGTCTCTGTACCTTTAGTCCATGGAGATCACCTAAGTCAGAAAGAGCCTAAAGTAGTCTTCGAGCTACTCCTCTAAAATTCCTTCGAAATTGCTTAGTAATGGAAGTTTTTTATAACTTAAGTAAGCAAAAAACAACCCCTGTAACTTTGTTACAGGGGTTAATTCTCAACTAGGTTCGGTAGAATTGTTATCAATAAGTGAAGAAATAAGGTCATGTGAGAGGAGGTTATCTGTAAAAACTCTCATAGCTTTAGACATTTCGCTATTTTTTGGTCTGATTATGGAAAACGAACGGATTAATCGTTTTCCTTTTATTCGGATAGCTGTCATTTCCTTGGCCTTCAATTCTTTACGTACAATCCAGTTTGAAACAAGTGCGATGCCCAGACCAGCAATAACCGCCTGTTTTACAGCTTGACTGCTACCGAAGATATGGGATTTTTTTATATTAATCTTCCAATCTTTGATTAGTTTGTCGCTGAAGTCACGTGTTCCGGAGCCAGTTTCTCTCAAAATCCAGACTTGGTCTTGAAGATGATCGGCAGTGACAATGGGGAGTCTTGCTAAAGCATGTTGGTTAGGGACAACTAGAATAATCTCATCCTCCATCAAAGCCTGGATTTCAAGGTCTGAGTGATTAACTTCCCCTTCTACCAATGCGAGGTCCAGATGATTAGTGCGAACTGCCTGAGTAATCTCTACCGTATTGGCAATTGATGCATCGATGTCTACATTAGGAAACTGAGCCGCAAATTCAGCCAATGCAAAGGGCAATATGTACTCTCCAATTGTGTAGCTAGCTCCAACTTTAAGGGATCCAGTGACTGTGGTTGTTAACTGGTTAATTTCCTGTTTAGCCTTGTCATAGAGTGATAATATTTGTTTAGCTAATCCATAAAGGATTTCGCCGGATTGTGTTAGCTCTAAATGCTTCGGAGAACGATTAATGAGCTTCGAGCCTAGTTCATTTTCTAAGTTTCGTATTTGTAAACTTACACTAGGTTGGGATAAAAAGAGTTCTTCAGCTGCACGGGAAAAATTCTTAAGTTCAGCTACGGTTACAAAGATCTTTAAAGGATCAGCAATCATTATTTGCACCTCCAGTCCAATTAGGCATTGTTATACCATAACTGTGCCATTATAGTTCGATATGGTTCGACATAATAATACACTATTTTAGAATGAAGAAGTAATACGTTTTTCTAATGATATCCTAAAGGAACCTATATTGCTCCATAACCCCAATCAATCTATAGTTTAGATAGAGACGCAAGCCTTTTAGGCAACCAGTCGTTTACTATAGAGAATGATTAGGGGGACAATGACAATGTGGTTTCAAGCAAAAGAGAATTTAAGCTTTCAGAATGCTTTAGTGATAGATCCAGAAAGAAGGAACCGATTCATAATCGGAATTCTATTTACAATGGTTTTTGCTGCCACCGGAACATGGTTGGGGGACTTACCAGGAATCAATCGAATCGGAGCAATGCTAAGTGCCATCTTACTTGCTGTAATTTATCGAAATCTTATAGGTTACCCGGAAAGTATTCGTGAAGGAATTCAGTTTTCTGCACGCTACCTGATGCGTTTTGCCATCGTACTCTACGGATTCAAGCTAAATATTGATATGGTTCTCAACAAGGGCGGGATGCTTCTTGTTTATGACGCAATGATCATAGTTATTGCAATTACAACAACTATGCTCTTAGCGAAGTTGTTCAAAGCAGACCTGAACTTATCTTTGCTCCTAGGTATTGGTACGGGAGTGTGTGGAGCTGCTGCAATTGCCGCTGTATCCCCTATTCTTAAGGCTAATGACGAAGATACCGCAATTGGAGCGGGCATTATCGCCCTAATCGGAACACTCTTCGCCTTAACTTATACCTTCCTTATGCCGATTTTGCCTATAGGCCCAGTTGAATACGCAGTATGGAGTGGTATGAGTTTACATGAGATCGCTCATGTGGCCGCGGCTTCCATGCCTGCGGGTCAGGATGTTTTGGCAATGGGCTTACTGGCTAAGCTCGGTAGAGTATTTCTGCTGATCCCTCTTAGCTTAATCCTTTCCCTTTGGATGAAGCGCAAAGGAGAGGGGGAGGGCAATCAAAGTGCACCCTTTCCCTGGTTTTTAGTAGGATTCATATTAACAAGTTTAGCAGGAACCTATCTGCCAATTCCTGAAGTTGTTTTAAACGATATTTCCCAAGCATCCTCTTTCCTACTGGCAGCAGCCATGGTTGGATTAGGCCTTAATGTCCATCTATCAAGTTTACGGAACCGGGCGCTGCGTCCAATTGGAGCAATGATCATTGCTTCGGTCTTAATATCGTCAGTATCTTTCGTTACGCTCCTGTGGTTTGGCTTGTAGGCTTTTAAGCTTAATGGGAAAAGGCAAAATGTCTTCGGGTACGAATGTGGGCTTTGAAAGCATAAAAGCTAATTGCGCTTTTCGTTTTTGGCATAAATCTTAACTTTGAAATAAGATACTGTTCATCCTCGCTGCTTAGTGCACGTCGACTGAGGCTTTGTTTTTTGCCGAATAACTCTTCGTAAACCATATCTTTATTGATGGTTAAGCATCGTTTATAGATGAAATAACGTTCGCCGTGGGAAAACTGGATATACAGAATCCTAGGATTTTGATTATGAATACCAATCACATTCGTGGTTTCAGTTTTATCGATTTTGGACCATCCTTCGTATAAATTGCGGATATCTTCAACAGCCTGGTCATAGCAACTCGAACAAATAGAATACACCGCAATTTGATCCTCATTAAGAGTAGGACTAGGATTCGCGAAATAGTGTTCTCGCTCAAAGACTTTTAAGGTTGTAGTATCTAGATTTGAATTTAACAGAGGTACAATGACTAAGTTTGCAGGACCTAAGTCTATAATGCTGTTGGGTGAAAATATCTTTTCCAAGCGTTTAAACCCCCTTTAGCTTACGTACTTTAGTTATTTCCATCTAGAGGTATCTTTAGCCTGAAAATTTAGTTGTTGTAATATATATACTTATAGGCAAAGACTCAAGGTTAGCACCTTTGCTAAAGTAGGAGAAAGTAATAAATATTTTTAAAAACACTGATATAAGACGGAGTCATAATAATGGAAGCAGGGGATACCCCTGTTTTCTTTAGTTTCTTCAAGCATTGACCACCTGGTCAAAACAGGTGTATAATCCTATCATCATAAGCAAAATCTTACGAGGAGAGAACACTTTGTACGATAACTTCGAGAATCTAAAGGACGATAAGAAGAGAATCATTTTAAATGCCTGTATTCATGAATTTGCTGACAAAGGATTTGATCAAGCCTCAACAAATAGGATGATTAAAGAAGCAGCTATTTCTAAAGGAATTTTGTTTCATTATTTTAAGAATAAACGAAGTCTCTTTTTCTATATCATTGATTACTGTATTGAGACAGTAATGGATGAATTTAAGAAATACCCATTAACAGAGACTAAGGATATCTTTCAACGGGTAAGTGAAGTAGGAGTGATCAAGCTTAAGATAGCTCAAGAGCATCCCTATATAGTTAAACTATTCATGGAAGCGCTTGCAAGTTCTCCTCGAGACATGCGTTCTGAGATTGAGATGAAATATATTCGAGTCTCAAAGGAATTCATGCCGATGTTCTTCGAGAATATTGATTATTCAAGGTTCCGAAACGATGTGGACCCTACTAAGGCAATTCAAGTTATCATGCTTTTTCTGGGAGCCCTCGGAGAAAAATATCTCAAAGACTATAAAGGTAAGGAACGAGAGATGTTAGATAACTACGATAAAATCCTGGCAGAATACATGGAGTACATGGAAATCTTAAAGTATGGAATGTACCCTCAGAATTACCATGCGTTACCCGCGTCAAACTGAGTGATACCGAAGGATCTAAGCGATTCTTTCATCCTGAGAGTAGCGAAGGATCTAGATCCTTCAGTCGTCCCTCCTTCAGGATGACATAGCGATTGAGTTGTTTCATGGCAATGGACTGAATTAGTAATTTTCGAGGAGGTCAGAGGATGGACGTTCTTATGGAAGGAAAGGATTTGCGTAAGCTCTATCGTACTGGTGAAGTGGAAATTGAAGTCTTAAAGGGGATTGACTTCCGGATTTATTACGGAGAATTTATTGTTGTATTGGGCCAAAGCGGCTCAGGGAAGACAACGTTACTAAATATTATCGGTGGGATGACTCAGGCATCCTCAGGAGAGCTCTATTACAAGGGACAGCCCTTGCATATGATTGATGACCAACAGCTTACACTTTATCGGCGCAATGAAGTGGGCTTCGTCTTTCAAAACTATAACTTAATGCCAAATCTCACAACCTATGAAAATGTAAGACTAGCGGTGGAAATTGCTCAAAATCCACTCTCAGTCTCAGATATCTTACGTGAAGTCGGTCTGGAAAACTGGTCCGGTCATTTTCCATCCCAACTCTCAGGAGGACAGCAGCAGCGAGTGGCCATTGCTCGAGCCATCGTTAAAAACCCTGAGCTTCTCCTTTGTGATGAGCCGACGGGTGCCTTAGATATTCAAACAGGCATTCAGGTTCTAAAAGCCTTGCAGAAGTTAAATCGAGAATACCATAAGACTGTCATGATTATCACGCATAATGTAGAAATCGCCAAAATGGCCAACCGGGTTTTCTATTTAAAAGACGGGTTATTGGACGATGTTAAAGTGATTGAAAAACCACTTTGTCCTGAGGAGATATCATGGTGATGCTTAGAAGAAAGACTTGGAGAGATATCAAAGAGAATATTGGGGTTTATCTCGCTTGTGTTATGGTCATTGCCTTAGGCTTAATCCTCTATACCTCAATGTCCGTTGCCGTGGAGAGTATGGATCAGGCACAGCAGGAATTTTATACTGAAACAAATTTTGCTGACGGATTTATAACAGTAACAGGGTATCCAGAGAACAAAGTGAATTCTCTCACGTTCTTGCCTGGGATTGATCATGCAGCAGGGCGTATTGTCAAAGAAGTTCGTGTCATAGACGAGCAGAAAGACTCGAATCGATATCTTAAAATGGTTACTCTCAACCCGGGCAATACCCAACATATTAATCAGATTCATCTTATCGAGGGACAACTTCCCAAAGAAAACCAACCAGAAATTCTGGTAGATCCTAAATACTTAGCAGCCAACCATTTATCGCTAGGAGATTTAATTAACGTAAGTATTGATGGGAATCAAGTTTCCTTCTACATTACAGGAACTGCCCAAAGTCCCGAATTTATCTACATTATGAGAAATTCTCAAGATATTTATCCTTCGCCTGAAGAATTTGGCATTGCCTACGTTCCATTTAATACACTCAAAGCCCTTGTGAAGGAAAAAGGACAAGTCAATGATATTTTGATTACTTTGAAGAATGGAGCAAGCTTTGATTCGGTAAAAGACAGTCTCCAGGCTGAGTTAAAACCTTATGGTGTACGAAGTATTGTTCCCCGTAAAGATCAAACAAGTCACGCCATTCTTACCAGTGAAATAAAACAAATACGAACCATGACCAAAACCCTTCCTGTGGTTTTTTTAGGAGTAGCGGCCATTATCTTATACACTATGTTGAGACGGCTTATAGAACAGCAGCGAGTGTCCATCGGGAATTTAAAGGCCTTTGGCTTTACGGATCGAGAGATAGTCTTGCATTATCTAACCTATCCTGTAGTTATTGGAACAGCGGGGGGATTGCTCGGAGGACTATGTGGAGTAGCTCTCTCCTTTCCCTTAACCGATCTGTACAAAGAATTCTTTGCTCTACCCGGTCTTAAAAGTGAATTCTCACTGAAATACCTCCTTTTCAGCCTAGCCCTGGCGTTTATCTTTAGCGTTCTCAGTGGAGTAAAAGGGAGCTTGGATATTTTGCGTTTGCAACCTGCCGAAGCCATGAGGCCTCCGGCCCCAGGGACTGCGCGCAAAACCTTGATCGAAAAATTTACGTGGTTTTGGCAAACCCTCTCGTCTCAAGCCCAGATGGGTATTCGAGATGTGTTTCGCACTCCCACCAGGAGTCTCTTTAATATCATAGGGATCGCTGTTGTTTTTAGCCTAATGACAGTGTCTTGGTCCATGCAAAACATGACTGAATTATTAACCGTGGTCCAGTTAGAGCAGGTTCAAACCTTTGATGTCAAGTTACAGCTAGCCCGACCTTCCCCTACCGGAACGACGAAATTTGCTGTCGCCCATGAACCTGGGGTATCAAAGGTTGAACCTTTGTTAGAAGTACCTGCATCTTTGAGAAACGGTTGGTTAAAGAAAGAAGTGGCGCTTATGGGTCTCTCTAAAGAGTCGACACTCTACAATATTCTAGATAAAAACGGCCGACGTCTGGAGGTTCCTGACCACGGAGTTTTGCTATCGGAACATTTAGCCAAATCCTTAAACGTTAAAGTTGGGGATACCATTTACGTAGAAAGTCCCTTGCGGAGAGAGACCCTTAGTCAAAAGGGTCAGAATTTGTTGGTCCAAGGGGTTGTCCCCCAATATGTCGGACTTAATGCCTTTATGAAAGATACAGAACTACAGCGATTTCTAAGGCAAGGAGAAATCAGCACAGCCATGTTGATCAGGATGGATTCTACTGAAATAGGGGCCATGAAAAGCAAATACCAAAATGCCAGTAACGTATCTTCTATCGAATCCTTAGAAGATACAGGAGCAAAAATCGAAAAAATGATGGGATCCTTTGGCTTTACGGTTTGGCTCCTCGCCATTCTCGGAGGTTTTTGCGGGTTTGCGCTTATTTATAATGCTAGTATCATCTCTCTATCAGAAAGGAAGCGCGAATTAGCGTCCCTCCGAGTGCTAGGAATGACACCCAGAGAGGTATTAAGGGTGATCACCTCAGAACAGTGGACATTGTATGGTTTTGGAATCTTGCTCGGGATACCCATGGCTTACGGTTTAAGCATAAGTATGGCGCAGTCAATGAGCAATGATATGTACTCTCTGCCGGCCGACCTGCCGCCGGTAGCTTTGTTAGGCGCAGCTGCAGGAACTGCCTTTTCGGTTCTGGTAGCCCAAAGCAGGGCCTACTACAAAATAAAATCCCTTCCTTATGTAGAGATTCTTGCAACTCGGGACTAAAGCAATCCATGGTTAGTTAGGAATTATGTGTTTAAATTGTAAATTTCAAATTAAGAGTAGGAGGAGAAAAATGGCCGTTGAAAAATCTAAGCTAAATCTATCCCCCAAACTGTTTAAACTACCTAAACGTAAGGTCTTAATTTTTGGAGGGCTTATACTTGTGATGCTTATTTCCGTCACAATCTCTAAAACCATGCCTTTGCCCGTCAATGTTATTGCTCTACAGACCCAAGACTTTAGTAAAGGGTTTACAGAGGAAGGGGAGGTTATGGCAGCCCAGGAGTGGCCGATCTTCAACCCCTTTGAGGGAGAACTTCAATCTCTCAAGGTTCAGAATGGGGATAGTGTAAAAAAAGGACAAGTGCTTCTGGAGATGAATACCAGTGATTTACAGTATCAACTGGAAGGGCTGAAGTCCCAATTGCAAAGCATCGAAGGGCAACGCTTACAGAGTTATAAACGTCCTAATGAGGCGCAAATCGCCCAACAAACCTTACTCATACAGCTAGCGGAAAAGGATGCTCAGGCCGAGGAAGATAATTTGACTCGAATGAAGGCGCTCTATGATGCCGGATCGATCTCACGTGTTCAATATGAAGAAGCAGAAAGAACCTTGGAGAGAGCAAAAAATCTCTTAGAGCAGCAGAGATTTGGCTTACAACTTATATATGAGCAACATCAGACCTCTCAAGGGACGGAACTGTATTATAGTCATCAGAAAAAAGCTCTTCAAGCAAAAATTGACCAGTTAGAAGATAAGATAAATAAAGCCTCTGTAATCGCTTGGCAGGACGGGGTTATCAAAGATCTTACGCTTAAAGAAGGTAATGTCATCCCTCAAGGTCAACAAATTATGACCGTGTTCACAAATGAAGGTTATAAATTAGAGAGCTTTGTTCTGGCCAGCGATGCTCTTGATGTCAATGTAGGGAGTTTAGTTCAAGTGATTCAAGCAACCAGCTCAGGTAATAAGACATTTGAAGGTACGGTTGATCAAGTCGCTATCTCAGCGGTTGAGAGGGTATCTCCCCTTGGGCTTAAGGAAAACCGTGTTAAGGTTACCATTCAACTGGCAGAAAACGCTCCCAAGGTCGTCCTAGGCAGCAACGTCGATGTAAAATTCACTACCTTAGAGGTTCCTGATCAGCTAATGATCCCCAAAACTGCCCTTTTTCCCTATCAAGACGGGGATGCAGTCTGGATAATTCGGGAAGGCAAAGCTGCCATTATACCGGTTAAAAAGGGATTAGAGAATGACAGTCAAGTAATAATTAAGGAAGGGTTAGCCGAGGGGGATCTTGTTTTGCAAGATCCTAACTTAAAAGAGCTTAATGAAGGTAAACGCCTTAAAGAGATTTTTTAAAGAGATTATTTATACAGATTTTCCAAGCAAGGAGAGAATACTCAGGTGATGGTTAGAAAGGAACCACCTTTGCGTGGTTCTTTTTTTACGCTTTTGTCGTTCTGAACGAAGTGAAGAATCATAAGCCCTAGATCCTTCAGTTGTACCTCCTTCAGGATGATATAGCCCTTGAGTAGCTTTCATCCTGAGCGCAGCGAAGGATCTTAACTTGTGTGGAATAGTGCAGAAGTCAAGATTCTTCGGCTATGCCTCAGAAAGACATGTATCGTAAAAAGACGCGTAGCGTTTTTCTTAATTTCCCAAGTTGTTGATGGTTGTAAAGAGCCTTGATATAATAAGCTAGAAAATTTTAGAAGATACTTTGTAACCAGAGAGGAGAAAGATGATGTTACATACAATTAAAGATTCTCCAAATTATCGCTGGTATGTTTTAGCCACGGTTGCTATTGGCACATTTATGTCTACCCTAGACAGCAGCATAGTAAACGTAGCCCTGCCAACTATATCTAGTCAACTCCATTCAGATCTTTCAACACTACAATGGGTGGTTAGCGCCTATCTTTTAACAATTACCAGTTTATTACCAATCTTCGGACGGATTGCTGATATGTTAGGACGCAAAAGGATCTTTGCCTTTGGTTTTATAATCTTTACTCTAGGTTCAGTTCTTTGTGGATTTGCCCAAACTATCTGGTTTCTTGTTGGGACTAGGGTTCTGCAAGCGATAGGAGCTTCCATGTTAATGTCAAATAGTGCTGCTATTATTACAGCAATATTTCCGCCTAAGGAGCGGGGAAAAGCCCTTGGCTTGATTGGGACAGTCGTTGCCCTAGGTTCGCTGACAGGCCCAGCTTTAGGTGGAGTCATCATTGGCTTAACTAGCTGGCGTTCGATCTTTTTTATAAACATCCCCATTGGCATTATTGGCTATGCTGCTGTCCTTATGATTTTGCCTAACGATGTTCCGAACAAAGAAAAAGAACGTTTTGACTTTACGGGTGCTTTTACATTTACCTTCGGAATGCTTGCTGTACTTTTGGGAATTACTAATGGTGAGGCGTGGGGTTGGTCAAGTCTTCCTGTTCTGGGGAGTTTAATACTAGGAATGGTATCCATCATCCTCTTCGTTATGACTGAGCGTAAAGTCCAACATCCAATGATTCACTTATCTCTCTTCCGGAATCGTCCTTTTCTTATTGGTAATCTCTCAGGTGGGCTGTCCTTTGTAGCTATGTTTGCTAACACTATGCTGTTACCCTTTTACTTACAAGGAATTTTATATTATAAACCCTCACAGGTTGGATTGATACTGATGATCTTCCCAATGGTAATGGCTATTGTAGCGCCAATTAGTGGTCATGCTTCGGACAGATTGGGACCTATGATTCTAACAACGAGCGGGTTGCTTATAACTGCCCTCGGTTTGTTTTATTTCTCCACACTCTCCACCACAGCAAGTTTCATCCGGATTATTCCCGGCCCCATGTTGATGGGCTTAGGAGCTGGCATGTTCCAATCTCCGAACAACAGCAGCGTGATGAGCTCGGTTTCCCCACAAAAACTAAGTATTGCAGGGGGGATTAATAGCCTCGTCAGGAATCTTGGCATGGTGATCGGTATTGCTCTATCTGTTTCATTATTTGAACTATGGGGTGGTGTCTCACTGCCCCAACCGGGTCAAGTAGAAGAATTTATGTTTGCGTATCGTTCGGTGATGTTAGTCGCCATGGGTATTGCTCTTCTTGCAGCAGTAATATCCTACAGCCGAAAAAATTATATCAAAGCAACTAATGTTTCAAAATAGCCTTCGATTGATCTTGACAATCACTGAAACTAGTGTAAAATATTTAAAACTGCTAAAATGACGATGAGAGGAAATAGTACATTCCCTATTGCCGTTTTTAGAGAGCTGCCGGGTGGTGAAAGGCAGTAAAGGTATGGGTTTGGAACTCTTCCTCGAGTAGCCGACCGAAATATTTTAAAGTAGGCTCGGACGGAGCTTCCACCGTTAAAAGGAAGGAGATATCGGATGACTCGAAGATCGTCGTTCGATGTTAGTAGTTCGATCTATGTAATTCTTTTCGGTCGAACCACGAACAACGAACCACGAATATCGATAAGCCCCGTATCTGCAGAGAAGACAGCATTTTGCTGTCAACTTGAGTGGTACCGCGAACTAACCCTTCGTCTCAATCAGAGACGAAGGGTTTATTTATTTTGAAGGAGGAATTTGAAAATGCGTAAATTATATGTATTTGATACTACCCTCAGAGATGGGGAGCAATCCTTAGGGATTACTCTTAATGTCAAAGAAAAGTTAGAAATAGGTCGCCAATTAGTCAAGCTTGGTGTGGATATCATTGAAGCAGGTTTTCCAGCATCTTCCCCTGGAGATATGGAATCTGTCCAAACCATTGCCAAAGAACTTAAAGGAGTTATCATCTGTGGTTTGACCAGAGCTGTAGCCCCAGATATTGATCTTTGTGCTCAAGCTCTACGCAAAGCAGAGTATCCCCGAATTCATACGGGAATTGGGGTTTCACCGGTTCACATGGAGAAGAAATTAAAATTAAACCCTGACCAAGTTGTGGAACAGGCTGTAGCAGCTGTCAGATATGCAAAAAAATATGTAAGCGATGTAGAGTTTTACGCAGAAGATGCTTTTCGCAGTGACCCGATCTTCTTAGCAAGAGTAATTGAGAATGTAATAACTGCAGGAGCTACTGTTGTTAATATCCCGGATACGGTTGGCTATGCAAATCCGTGGGAATACGGAGAACTGATTGCATCTGTCCTTAAAAATGTCAAGAACATCGATAAAGCGATTGTGAGCGTTCATTGTCACAATGATTTAGGAATGGCAACGGCCAACTCTTTAGCAGGTATTAAAGCGGGTGCCAGCCAAGTGGAGGGAACCATCAATGGTATCGGCGAACGGGCGGGAAATACTTCCCTGGAAGAAGTAATCATGTCAATTTACACCCGGCGTGACGGCTATGGGGTAAAGAGCAACATTAATACTCGCGAGATATCGGCCACTAGTAGGCTTGTTTCCAGGATTACAGGCGTGACCGTCCCGGACCATAAGGCGATTGTCGGCGCTAATGCCTTTAATCATGCCTCAGGTATTCATCAAGATGGAGTTCTCAAAGACCGAGAAACCTACGAGATTATTCAACCTGAAACGATTGGAGTTCCACAGAACCTTATCAGTCTTACTGCTAGATCAGGAAGGCATGCTCTGAAGCATTGCTTAGAGGAGTTAGGGTACAAGGTAGAAGGGGATCAGCTTGATGATGTGTATCAACGATTTTTGCAGTTAGCGGATCTGAAGAAAGAGGTATTCGACCAGGATCTCTATGTCCTAATGGGGGATTCAGAGAGTATAGCAAATAGTATTGTCCTAGAGAGCATGTCTATTGCGACAAATGGCGTCGAGATGGCAACAGCCACCGTGACACTAGAAATAGAAGGAACGATGATGACGGATGCTGCTTGCGGTAATGGACCGGTAAACGCTCTTTTTAACACGATTGACAGGATAACAGGAAATAATGCAACTTTGGAAGACTATACACTGAAATCTGTAACCCGGAGCAGCGAGGCTCTAGGTGAAGCAACGGTTAAATTGCGCTATGAGGATGGTCGCCTTGTAGTGGGTAAGGGGTTTTCTACGGATATTATTGAAGCTAGTGCTAAGGCATATATTAATGCCTTGGATAAGAAAGACCTTCGCACTTCGCAGGCAAAGGTTGTATAAAGGGACCTAAAAGGTTTCAAATCAACAAAGTGTGAAGAACGTAACAGAGCCACGAAAACGAGGGAAGTCAAACTGAAATGACAGTTCGACTTCCCTTAAGAGTTAATGAGGAGAGTTTTAGATTGAATTTCCGATTTAGGCTCCTGATGATACTCGTTTTGTTTCCTTTGCCGAGCGGGGTTCCTTACTAGTTTCATGAACAACTAAAGAAGGAGCAGCTTCTTCGAAGAGTTGACTCATTCCCATAAATTGAGCACCTTGTTCAACCTTAAATTGACGTGTACAGATATCACCAAATAGGCGTGCAGTAGCATTTAATTCTAACAGATCTGTCGTCTTTATGTTTCCGTGTACTTCCCCGGCAATGCTCACAGTGTTAGCCTCAATATCAGCTTTTAAGTAAGCGCTATTACCAACCGTCAAATCCCCGGTAGCTTGGATACTACCTTCAATTTTTCCATCAATTCTTGCATTTCCATTGATGATAAGGGATCCGGTTATTTGGCACTCAGCAGCAATAAACGTAGTGTCTCCATTTAATTGAGAGTTTGAAAGTTTTTTAAACATCCTCATTACGCTCCTTTGTTATAATTGTAAACGTTAAGGGATCTACATTCTTTCCATTAACTGTGATGCCATAATGAAGATGAGATCCTGTACTCCGCCCGGAATTTCCGCTGTAGGCGATAAGGTCACGTTTTTTTACTAAATCCCCTTCCTTTACCAGGAGGCGGGAATTATGACCATAAAAGGTTTTGATTCCGTCGCCGTGATCAATATCAACTCTAAGACCAAAAACTGAGTTTCTGCCCGAAAAGGTAACAATACCATCGGCAGTAGCTAAAATAGGAGTTCCGTAGTTACAGGCTATATCGATTCCGTTATGAAATTCTTTTGACCAGCCACCAAAGGGATTCTGGCGATAACCGTGAGGGGAGGTTATTTCACCTTCGACTGGAAGTATGCTCGGGGTATGGTCTAGACGTCCCTTTTGTAGAACAGCTGCTTCATAGTATTTCTCTAAGAGATTTAAATGGTCAGCTACAATTTGGGCACTTTGGTTAGAAGTTTGAACGGGCGTGTTTGCTAAAATGAAATTCTGAGCGTCTGGGTTGATACTTCGACTAAGGGATGTTGAGGCAGAGGATGTCGGATTAATTTGTAGCATAGAAGAGAGTTTACCCTCTAAGTCCTTAATTCGTGAGAGATCTTCGGTCATTTGAATGGAAGTTTCCTTTAAGTCGGATATTTCTTGATCGCGCTCTGCAATGGTGGATTTGAGTTGAGTAATGTGTTCACTCGTGGGTTTTAAGTTGTTTATGTAATAGCTTAGATACAGGTTTCGCGCCGATAAACCGATAATTAATACTCCTATAAGAAGCAGGCCTGCCTTAATGACCCGCTTCCCAAGCTTCGAAAATTGAAGCTGGCGGGTGTCAGAATCATCAGGCGGAATGAATATAATGGTATATTTATCTTTCATCTGATTCCTCCAGAATGTAAATTGACATATTGTGATACTTTGTATATTTTTTCAATTGTCTTGTAATTATTAAATTTCCTATGAGTACAATAAACTTCATTTTACGACTTGTCAAGAAACCTCCCTAACAGAACATACCAGAAAATAGTTTACCCAAAACATAATTTTCAATTAGAGTAAAATAGATAAAGCATTTATTCAAGAAACGGACACCTCAAACTACCGGCATAGCAGCTTAACAGAATCGATTATATCCTTGGCGAGTAAGCTAGACATTGAGACAATCGCTGAAGGGGTTGAGACCTTAGACCAACTTAACTATTTAATCAAGGCAAAATGTGATTACCTGCAGGGGTACTACCTCGGAAAACCAGAACCTGAAGAGTCCATCAACCGTATATTCGAAAAAGGTAGATTTAAATGATATCTATCGTCAATACCAAGTTTGCAACAATCTATTAACAGGTATACATAATACAATACATTGATGGGGTTACTTTTACTGTAGTTTTTATTTATAATAGAATTAGTGCAGTTACGCTGTTTTTCGTTATAGGCGAATAATGAGGCGCGCTAAGAGAGAATCGATGCGCGCTTTCTAAATGGAGAAAAATACCTAGATCTAAGAACCTAGGTATTTCCGAGATATTAATAAGGGAGGACGTGTTAGATTGTGGAAACAAAAATGCCAATGGTTCTTGACGTCATAAGTGAAAATATTATTAAGCATGGCAGCCCGCTAGCCCTAAAGGGTTCGGAGGTTGCTTCCTGGGCTAAGGGACTTAACTTACCGGTTAAAGGGGAATTGCTTTTCTATACAGGCGGAGAATATCAGATGCTCCCCTTTATTGACTCCTTGGTTAAAACGATTACTCATCTTGATCAAGGAAGTAAAGTTTTTTCCATGATGATGGGTGCACGGAATCTTCTGAATAAGACCGGTTTCAGCCCGGAAAAGATGTATGCTTCAGTTCTTGCGAAAGATAAGGATCGGTATAATTCCGTCTGTTTTAAAGCAGCAAAAGTACTTAAAGAGCTGGAATATGAATTCTGTTACTCAGGAAATGATGAGCTCTATAGTGGAGCCTTATTATATGAACTGGGATATCTCGAAGATATGGAAAAATACGTACAGAGAGTCGTAGAAGTTATCAAGAAGAGTGGTGCTAAAACGATCGTTTGCCTCTCTCCTCATGCGGCAGAAGTCTTTAAGTTTATTTATCCAAAAATGGTCAAGGATTTTGACTTCGAAATCCGTACCTTTGTGGATTTAGTTTGGGAACGCCGTGAGAAACTAGCGAAGATTCAATCCAAATCAGTAGTTATTCATGACTCATGTCGTTTGGCACGTGAATTGAGTATTCACCAAGAATTGCGAGATATCCTGGAAAGCGTTGGAGTTGAGGTTAAAGAAGCTGCTATGAACCGAGAATGGACATCCTGTTGCGGTGGACCGATTAAAATCCTCTTCCCTGAGTTATCTCATGTCATTGGTGGTCGTCGGGTGAATGAGTTAAAAGAAAGCGGCTCAGAGCATATTTTAACGTCTTGTCCATATTGTCTGTCAGCCCTAGAAGGAGGACTAGCAAAAGGAGACTCGGCGGTTATTGAAGATTTGATAGAATTCCTATATAGGGGGGTTAAAGCATGACCGTGGATTTTAGAAAGGACTTCGTTAATTATGAAAAGTCCCTTAACGCAGCAAGTGAGGATAAGAATATCAGAACAGCAATCTCCAGAGCGGTAACTTCTTATCGCAATACTGTTGCTGAAACATTAGAGCGCTTTCCTCATACTCCACAGTTGGCAGAAGAAGTGCAGGAGATCAAGAGCCAGTCCATGGCTAACTTGGATAATTTAGTGGAACAAGCGATGGCCTCGGTAGAGCGCAATAAAGGGAAAGCGTTTTACGCGAAAGATCATCAGGCTGCTCTGGAAATTGCCCTCGGCATTATTGGCAAGGGTAAAACTGTGGTTAAAGGCAAAAGCATGCTGGGTGAAGAGCTTCATCTACGGGAATACCTAGAGGATAATGGCAACGAGGTTTGGGAAACTGACTTGGGGGAGTTCATACTTCAACTACGTAAGGAACGGCCGATGCACATTCTCTCTCCATCAATTCATGTGCCCCGAGAGCAAGTGGCAGAGGTTTTCAGTAAGTTCTTTAACAAAGAAGTACCACCAGATATTGCTGAAGAAGTAAAGGTCGTACGGGAATTCCTTCGCGAAAAGTACTTTACTGCGGATATAGGAATCAGTGGAGCCAATGTCGTGGCGGCGGATACCGGCGCGATGGTTATTATTGAAAATGAAGGAAACGTGCGACTGGCAACGGGTGCTCCTCCAGTTCATATAGTAATGGTCGGAGTTGAAAAATTAGTGCCGACATTCCAGGATGCTATGAAAGTCGCTGAGGTTACTTGGCGATATGCTCAGTATGGTGTTCCGGGTTACGTTAATATTGTGAGCGGTCCGAGTAAAACCGGTGATATCGAAAAAGTAACAACTTACGGGGCCCACGGTCCTAAGGAATTTTATGTTATATTTGTAGATAATGGTCGAAAAGAAATGGCAAAAGAAGAAAAATTTAGTCAGGCCTTGCATTGTCTACGTTGTGGTGGATGTATGTATGAATGCCCTGTGTTCCAGGTAACAGCTGGTCATTTTGGACACACCTATATGGGCGGCATAGGTACAATTTGGACGGCATTTGTGTCGGGAGGTATGGAGAAAGCAGCTCCATTGGTTTATTCCTGTCTGCGATGCGGAAGATGTGTAGAGCGTTGCCCGATGAGTATCAATGTTCCTGGCATGATTGGAGAACTTCGTGAACGCATTGTTTACGGTAAATACGAAGATTAACTATAAAATTAACTGTAAAAAAACATTTGTGGTAAGTCCACAGATGTTTTTTTTAGCGTATCAGCCCCCCCCATACCGCTACTCTTCACTTCGTTCAGAATTTCCATACGTTACCGCATCACGATAAACGAAAGACTATTCTGGCATCCTGAGCGTTAGCGAAGGATCTAGATCCTTCAGTCGTTCCTCCTTCAGGATGACATGAGTAAAGAGGACTCTAAAGCTATACTTTCTGCCCCGAAAATAAGTATAGGAAAATGTCATCCAGAGCGTTAGTGAAGGATCTCGGGCTTAAATGGATTTATGCGCTTTAATGTTACTTTTTGTAAAAGTAAAATGTATTTTACATTGCAGAAATATACTGTAATTTTCCCATAAAGATATAAGATAAATCTATAGAAGAAGATTTTACTGCTAGAAGAAATTATTGTAATTTGATAACTAAGGTAATATAATAGAGACATGTTCTGACTAATTTGCAATGAAGCTTTCTAGAGGTAACTATCTCTGGGAAGCTTTTCTTGTAACAGTACAGGGAGGTGAAAGAAGGTCAAAAGTTTACAAGTATAAGATGAACAGATATGGAAAAAGGAGGAGTATTCTGAGATGAACTTAAAACGAAAAAGTGCAATTTTTATCGCCCTGCTAGTATCATTACTCTTGGTCATTTCTGGTTGTGGTACTAAGGCTCCAGCGACCTCAACTCCAGCACCAGACGCTGCTAAGGAAAAAATTAAGGTTGCGTATGTATACGTTGGACCAGTCGGTGATGCAGGCTGGAGTTATGCTCATGACCAAGGGAAAAAGTACTTAGAAGAAAAAATTCCAGAGGTGGAAACCACCATTATTGAATCCGTTCCTGAGGGCGCAGATTCCGAGCGTGTAATCACTCAGCTCGCTGAAAAAGGGAACAAAATCATTTTTACAACCAGCTTTGGTTATATGGATCCGACCATCAATGTTGCTAAAAAATACCCAGACGTGACATTCATGCACAACTCTGGTTATAAAACAGCCGAAAACGTCGGTACCTACTTTGGTCGAATTTACCAAGCTCGTTACTTAACCGGAATCGTAGCTGGTAAAACGACAACCACGAACACCATCGGATATGTAGCAGCGATGCCCATTCCTGAAGTTATTCGGGGGATCAATGCCTTTACTCAAGGGGTTCGCTCAGTTAATCCCGAGGCAAAAGTAAAAGTTGTTTGGACCAATACTTGGTATGATCCTGCTATGGAAAAAGATGCTGCCAAAAGCTTGCTCACAGCCGGCGCTGACGTCATTGCACAGCACCAAGATACTCCTGGACCTATGCAAGCCGCGGAAGAAGCCGGAAAGTTTGGTATCGGCTACAATATGGATATGTCCAAAATGGCACCTAAAGCAGTGCTGACCTCTGCAGTTTGGAACTGGGGTCCATACTATGTGAAAACTGTGGAAGCTGTTAAGAATAAGACCTGGAAAAACGACCAATATTGGGGTCCTATGAGCGAAGGTATTGTGGATATTGCTCCTTTTGGTCCCATGGTTCCTGAAGATACCAAGAAACTCGTAGCAGAAGCTAAAGAAAAAATCCTGAGCAACAAGTGGGATGTCTTTACTGGACCGATCAAAGATCAAACGGGAGCAGTTAGAGTTCCAGAAGGTCAAGTAATGTCTGACCAAGATATGCTTTCATTTGACTGGTTTGTTGAAGGGGTAGACGGTACAATCCCCAAATAAAATCCGAATTGTAGTAGGGGCAATTCACGAATTGCCCCTAACAGGTTTCGCCGGAAATTGTTTGAGAATTGAGGGGAAACAGAAATGAACCAAGCCTTAATCCAATTAAAGGGAATTGTGAAAACCTTCCCCGGTGTAATAGCAAATGACCATGTCGATCTCGATATTAACCCAGGAGAAATTCATGCCATATTAGGAGAAAATGGATCAGGGAAAAGCACGCTAATGTCCGTATTAGCAGGACTCTACAAGCCGGATGGAGGCAAGATCCTAATCAATGGGGTAGAACAGAGATTTCGTTCCCCTAGAGATGCTATAGCCAGTGGTATTGGTATGGTCCATCAGCACTTTAAGTTAGTAGAGCCGTTTACAGTGGCAGAAAATATTACACTAGGTGAAAAAGGGAATTCCTTTTTCCTTTCAAATAAAGAACTAAAAGCAACAATTAGTGAACTTGGTAAAAAATATGGTCTAGAGATTAATTTGAACGCAAAAGTTTGGCAGTTGTCTGTAGGAGAGAAACAGCGAGTTGAAATCGTTCGTATGCTCTATCGGGGTTCTAAAGTCTTGATACTGGATGAACCAACGGCAGTGCTTACTCCTCAGGAAGCTGGAGAACTATTTGATAATTTGCGTAGAATGGCGTCAGTTGGATGTGCTGTAGTTCTTATAACTCATAAGTTAAATGAAGTTGAAGCAATTGCAGATCGAGTTACCGTGTTGCGACAGGGAAAGTTAGCTGGTGTACTGGAACGTGGCCAAATTAACGCCAAAGAAATGGTAAACATGATGGTCGGTAGGGCGGTGGCCTCGAAGTATGATAGAGACTCTTCTCCTGTGGGTGGGGTCGTACTGGAACTAGATAAGGTAAATGCCTTCAATGATATGGGGCTTCCCTGTTTGCGTGAGATGTCACTTAGTGTAAGAGAGGGAGAAATTCTCGGTTTGGCTGGTGTGTCAGGTAACGGACAACGGGAAATGGCTGAAGTCATCGCTGGTTTACGCCGAGTTGAGAGTGGGAAAGTCCTTTTAAACAACGGGAATATAAGCAATCTCTCCCCCCGCACAATCATTGACCTAGGGGTTGCTTATGTCCCTGAAGATCGTTTGGGTATGGGGTTAGTGCCTGAACTAAATGCCCTTGAGAACCTTATTTTGAAAAACTATCATCAGCCTGAGTACTCTGGACGTTGGCTGTTGAAATCCAAGGCTGTAGAGCGTAATGCTGAGACTCTAGTTCAACAATACCAAGTTAAGATTTCAAGCTTACGCCAACCTGTTAAGGTGCTGTCAGGCGGTAACCTGCAAAAGCTTCTTTTAGCCAGGGAAATCTCCAGCTCGCCCAAGTTAATGGTCGTCATATATCCGGCACGTGGATTGGATATCGGGGCCACTGAGGCGGTGCATAAATTGCTTTTGGAACTGAAGACACGCAAGACGGCGATTCTACTGATTTCTGAGGATCTTGATGAAATATTTAAATTAGCTGATCGAGTTGGGGTAGTGTTTGACGGTCAGCTAACAGGGGATTTTCCAGTTGAAGAAGCTGACTTGGAAGAAGTAGGGCTTTTGATGACAGGTTCCCGATCAACCAGAGAAAGGGTGAAGGACGATGAACCGGCTCACATTTAAATTGGAAAAACGCCTTGCCCCATCGCCGGTGATGGTTTTCATCATCCCTTTGATTTCCGTGTTATTGGCTCTGTTGTTGGGAGGGATCTTCCTAGTTCTTACCGGAGAAGAACCGTTGACTATATATTTGCTTATGTTTGAAGACAGCTTGGGCTCAAAGTATGGACTAACCGAGACTATGGTTAAGGCTATTCCGCTGATGTTAACCTCTTTAGGGGTTTCCTTGGCCTTTAAAATGAAGCTATGGAACATTGGCGCAGAAGGTCAATTCTACATGGGGGCTATGGCAGCGACATGGCTGCCCCTCACATACCCTTCCCTGCCAGTCTACTTTATGCTGCCGGGAATGATTATGCTTGGCATGATCGCTGGCGGACTGTGGGCCCTTCTAACCGCTATTCCCAGGGCGATTTGGAAGGTCAATGAAATTATTACGACCCTGATGCTCAATTACGTAGCAATCCTGTGGGTGGACTTTTTGGTCTACGGTCCATGGAGAGACCCGGATGGATCCAATTTTCCAATAACCGCATCGTTTTCGGAGGCTGCACGATTGCCTGGTCTGGGCGATTCTCGTATTCATACCGGGTTGTTTTTTGCTTTAGCCTTGGCAGTTATCCTAGCAGTCGTTTTCAAGTATTCTCGTTGGGGATACAGCATCAATGTTATTGGTTCCAGTGAACGAGCCGCGCGTTATGCCGGCATGAGTATCAAACGTAATATTCTGTTGGTGATGTTCTTAAGTGGAGCAATTTCAGGGTTAGCGGGTATGGCTGAAGTCAGTGGCATTATTGGTAAGCTGCAACATGGAATTAGTCCGGGGTATGGATATACGGCCATAATTATTGCCTGGCTCAGTAAACTTAACCCCGTGGCCATCCTCATAGTCTCAGTGCTGTTTGGAGCACTGCAAGTGGGAGGATACGCAGTGCAAGTAGAGGGTGTGCCTGCCGCCGTAGCGACAATGCTCCAGGGATCGATCCTTTTCTTCGTCCTCGGAGGGGAAATTCTTACGAACTACCGAGTGAAACTGTTCGGCCAGAAAGGAGAGGAATTGAGCAAGTGAGCATTCAAGAATTCTTAATCCCTTTATTGGCAGCTGCAGTGATTGCCGGGACACCAATCCTCTATGCTGCCTTGGGCGAACTCATCACTGAACGAGCTGGAATTATCAATCTGGGTGTTGAAGGTATTATGCTGGTGGGAGCAGTGGCAGGGTTTATGGTGGCAGTAACCACAGGCAACCCTTGGTTTGGTGTGCTAGCCTCTATGCTGGCTGGCGGAGCGGTGGCTCTCATTCACGCTTTCCTAACCATTACACTGCGAGCGAATCAAGTCGTCAGTGGTTTGGCTTTAACAATTTTCGGTACTGGGTTTAGCGGTTACTTAGGTAAGGCTTATATCGGAATTCCAGTAGAGAAACCCTTTACAGCGATGCCCTTAGGTCCCTTGGCAGATATACCGTTCATTGGCCCCATATTCTTTCAACATGATGCCTTAGTGTATATCAGCTATTTGCTGGTGCTGCTGATCTGGTACTACATGTATCACACCAGACCGGGATTAAACCTTAGAGCTTTAGGGGAAAATCCAGCAGCAATGGACGCCCTTGGTTTAAACGTATTTTACCTAAGATATATCTACGTTGTGGCAGGCGGAGCCTTAGGGGGAATCGGGGGAGCCTACTTATCCCTCGCCTATGCCCCTAGTTGGTTGGAAAATATGACGGCAGGACGAGGCTGGATTGCAGTAGCTCTGGTTATCTTTGCTCTATGGAATCCTTGGCGAGCGTTGATGGGTGCCTACTTGTTTGGTGGGATTGATGCCCTTGGATTCCGACTGCAAGTCTTGGGCATTCAAATGTCGCCCTTTTTCTTAAAGATGCTGCCCTACTTGTTTACAGTTCTAATCTTAGTCTTTGTGGTTGCACGCCAGAAAGGACGCTTGTCTGAGCCTGGTGCGTTAGGTCTACCCTATGACCGAGAAGAGAGGTAGTTCTTTAATATGGATTAGAAAGTGAAGTTAACCAAAGAGACACGCCTACGAGTATTTGCGATACTCATAGGCGTGTTTTTGCTCTACTATCAGGAAAGCATTTCACCCATGTCATCCTGAGCGCAGCGAAGGATCTTACGCAGCGAGGGATACAGATCCTTCAGTCGTGCCTCCTTAAGGATGACATAGCGGTTGAGTGGCTTTCATAGCAACGACAAGATTCTTACTTAGATTCTACACGGGTAGAAGCTTGTAGGGGAAGAGGATTCTCGGAAGATTGGAGGATGTTAGCACTTCTAAGGGCAAAGACAACAACCTTTCTCAGGATTCTCTCATTAGTAGAAGAAGGGTGGAGGAGTTTCATCCTGTCCAAATAGTGCTGAGCTGTTTTGGGGATCGGTCGGAATAATTCTAATGCCATTCCTTTGATAAGTTTGCTTCTATTTCCCTTTGCGAGTCCCTTTAAGCCCTTCAAGGCCCTGACTAGGCTAACATCAACCTCGGTTAATTCTGTACCAAAGGGGAATTGTGGAAAAAGTCCTTGAGACTGATAGGGCTTAAGGAGAGCGGAAATTTTTTCCGGTGTGTTATTCCTATACTCTTCCGGAATTTCATAATCTAGGGGAAGTTTTCCTGCCTTCTTGGCCTGTTCAACTAACTGAGGTTGGAACCTAGAATCAGCAATATTGATCATTTCGGCGATAACTTCTTGTTCCGGTTTGCTTCGAATGTCAGCGATCCCATATTCCGTAACCACGATATCTCTCATATGTTTAGGGATAGAACAATGGCCATAGCTAAAGACTATATTGGACTTAAGACTTTTACCTGAACCCTTTGTGCTTTTGATCATGATAATAATCCTAGCATCGGGAAGGACATGTCCCATAGCCACAAAGTTATATTGTCCACCAATTCCGCTGACAACTAGTCCATTCTCGAGTTGATCTGATGCAATTGCTCCAAAGACCGTGGCTACCATGCCAGTATTTACAAAGCGGGCATTCTTCCTTTGTAGGGTTCGTAATTCCTCTCCACCGTAAAGTTGATTGACTGTCTCGACGCCGGACATTGCAAAAAGTTGTCGTTCCTCTTCGCTCATATCGTTAAGGGCTTGATAGAAGGATTTAGGACCCAAGAAGAATGCTCCCAGTATCACTGTGCCCTTGAGAAGTTCCTTTCCAAGTAGTTTTCTAATCTCTTGTCTGTTTTTCTCCTTATTCATATCGGCAGAATAGCGATTCTCTCCGTCGATAATGGTATAGTCTTCATAGGATAGGCCTTTTTTTAGGATTCCGAATTCAGTGAGAAATGCGAAGTCCTTGGCCTTTAGTTTTCTATGCACAGCCTTCATCTCAAGGAGTTGGTCTATGATGTCAGGTGGAATGTTATCAGGAGCGAGCTTCCCAGAATTGATTAATTTCATAAGGGGGATGCTGTCAAAAACTTTCCGTTTGAGGATCTTGCTCTTGTACATCTGCATAAAGGCATCAACAAACATCTCTGAAGAACCATAAAGCCCCTTTTCGAATCGACCTGTATCTCCCCAGTTTAAGATTAAATTCTTATAGCGTTTTTTTATACCGGATTTTTCCAGAATTTCTTGATATAAAGCATTATGTTCATTGCGCATTATGAGTCCCGAAACAATTGCATCACCGAGAGCACCAATCCCCACCTGGATTGTGCCACCGTCTTTGATTAAAGGGCTTACATTGATACCAATCATATGGTCGGATAGGGAAACGGAATCTTTAGGAGGACAGAAAAGCTCATAGTCAAATTGAGGGCCCTTTAGAATCATATCGTAGTTTTCAGCTTCCACGACTGCATCTCCATACATAAAGGGCAGCTTTTTGTTTGCTTCCCCTATGACAAGAACCTTTTCACCCTTGGCCTTTTTCTCATTAAATAACCGTATAGTTTCCAGGCAGATATCCGGATTACAGGCCATTGAGTACTTGATTTTGCCATCAATTTCTCGATAACTAATAAGCTCACCGAAGACGTTCGCTCCAAGGGCTATAGCATCTCGAACGACATGAGTGTAGTGCGAAGACAAATGATGCTGCTGAGCTTCAGGATTATTTAGAATAGAACCTGCCTTAGAGTAGAATTCAAAGACTTCGACATTTTTAGGAAGGGTGCCTGCTCTAAAATCAAGCATATAGTCAAATTCGGGAACGCCAGCAAAAACTTTATCGACAATAGGTTGCATTAAGCGACGTTCGAGTTCAGAGCTGCCTTTAGGTATTTCTAGAGAAAGAGCGGTAATAATTTTAAGTTTGATTTCGGGATCCTTTTTTGCGCGACTGTAAAGCTCGTTGATAAAAAGTACTGGTTTACCTAGGGCAAGGGTCATAGCATAGGTTATATCCTTCCCTATGTAGCTAATAACATCGTCGACACATTTTTTTACATCGTCATAGATCATTCCCGAGTTTTCCTTCATTTGAATAGCCACCTACCATTTCCGACAAGTTACAGAAAATGAGAGTATCTCAGACTAATTACCTTCTGTTTAGGCATGTATTAACTGAATGACAATTCATTAATGTAAATTTTATCATACTTCTAGGTAGAATGTAATAGGAATAATCGAAATTGTTTATAAATTTATATTATTCCAACTTAAATCCTCATTAATTTTTATTATAAAATGATACACATATAGATAAATGAGTAAAGAGAAGTAAATTTACACATACTAAGAAATTATTGCATTTTTATAGAATTGATACTATAATTATGGAAGAATTTAGAGCAATGAAGCTTTCTAGGGATTTTTATCTTCTCTTTGAAGCTTTTTTTTTTAGGAAGGGGTGAATCGTTACAACTCCTATGAGACTTAAATTGGTTAAAGTTTAGGGTATTAAGGTGAGGACATATATATTTGAATTTCCAGACAGGATGGAGTTGTAGATCGTTGAGTTCAAATTATAATGGAGTCTTCAAACAAATTATGGTCTTGATTTCTGCCCTGGTGGGGGCATTACTAGTAGGTGCTTTATTTCTACTCTTAGCCAAGTCGGATCCAGTTAAAGCTTATGGAGTGATGTTTTCAGGCCCCTTTAGTGATAAATTTGGAATCACTGAGACCTTAGTGCGAGCAGTTCCTTTGCTCTTAGTGGGATTAGGAATTGTCATTTCCTTCCGTAGCGGAATTATCAACATTGGTGCTGAAGGACAGATTTTAGCAGGGGCTATAGGGGCAACTGCTGTTGCCACTTCTTTGCCGGATCTTCCGGCAGTCATGCTCCTTCCCTTGGTATTTTTGGCAGGAGCGACTTGTGGGGGGCTTTGGGGTGGTATTGCCGGGTGGCTGAAGGCACGACTTTCTGTAAATGAAATACTCAGTACGGTAATGCTCAATCAAATTGCTCTACAGATATATTTGTTTCTAATACGTGGACCGTTAATTGACCCAAAAGAGGTCTCTTACGGTACAGGCGTACCCCAAACAGCGTTGATCCCTGAACATATCTGGTTGAGCAAACTTATACCCGGGACTAGGATTCACTCAGGTTTAATTTTCGCGCTCTTGTTGGCTGTTTTGGTGTATGTGTTTTTATGGAAAACAAGTAGTGGATATCGGATGAGGGCTGTTGGTGCAGGACCTGAGGCTGCCAGGTATGCTGGCATTAGAGTAGAATGGTACTTAGTTTTAGCCATGGCCTTAGCCGGAGGGATGGCTGGACTTGCTGGTGTGGTTGAAGTAGCAGGAGTCCATCATCGATCTTTGGAGGGATTATCTGCGGGGTACGGATTTAGTGGCATCGTTGCTGCACTTTTCGGTCGTTTGCATCCGCTAGGTACTATACCAGCCTCAGTGCTATTTGGTGCCTTACTTGTAGGAGCAGACATGATGCAAAGGGCTGTTAACATTCCAGCGGCAATGATCATGGTAATCCAAGGGCTAGTGGTTTTATTTGTGGTATCAAGTGATTACTTCTTACAGAACCCAGACTTCGGAGCCCGAATAAAGGCTAAGTTGTTTGGGGAAAAAGCTGACGGGGAAGGTGGCAAGTAAATGGATGGAGTCATGAGTGCAGATATTATTGTCATCATTTTAGCCACTGGAATCCGTCTCGCCACCCCGTTTCTTTTAGCAGCCTTGGGGGAGATGTTTGTCCAGCGCTCGGGTGTTTATAACCTAGGAGTGGAAGGAATCATGATGATGGGCGCTTTTGCGGGCTTTTATGCGACTCTCCAACTAGGAACCCCTCTCTTAGGTATAGCAATAAGCCTAGCCATAGGAGCTTTAATGGGCTTAATCATGGCCGTAGTCAGCGTAACCTTCAAAGCAGAACAAGGAATTAGTGGAATAGGACTTTATATGTTTGGCTGGGGACTGTCTGGTTTACTTTTCCGTCTTTATGTAGGAGGGGTTACATCGATCGATGGATTAAAACCAATAGCTATTCCACTGCTGAGTAACATTCCGATCATTGGTCCAGTACTCTTTAATCACAATGGGCTGGTTTATACAGCGTTTCTATTGGTACCATTGTCCGGATTGATACTTTATAAAACGAGTTGGGGTCTCAATGTTCGAGCAGTAGGCAATAAACCGGAAGCAGCTGATACCTTGGGAGTAAGTGTAGTACGAATCCGATATGAGTGTCTGATTTTAGGAGGTATGTTAGCGGCCCTGGCCGGAGCTTTCTTAACCATTGGCCAAGCCAATATGTACGCTGATAATATTACCGCTGGCAGAGGTTTTATTGCTATCGCCTTAGTTTATTTCGGACGGTGGAGTCCCTGGGGTATTTTGCTGGGTTCACTCCTGTTTAGTATGGCGGATTCCTTTCAGAGTATGGTGCAAGTCTTGGGGATCAATTTCCCCTATGAGTTGGCAGTAATATTACCTTATTTGGTAACGATCATTGCTCTAGCAATTTCCTATGGACGCGTTTGGGCACCGGCAGCGCTTGGCAAACCCTTCCAACGCGGTACCAGAGGTTAATTATAAAAATAAAGGAGGAGAAAATTATGAAAAAGAACGTTCTATCTGTAATTCTAGCTGTCCTAACATTGTTGGCCTTTACTGGATGTGGAACTAAGCCAACAGCTGAACCAGCCCCTCAAAAAACGGATGTGGAAAAAATTCGCATCGCCCTGGTACTTCCTGCTACTGTTGATGATATGGCTTGGGGCCAATCCATGGTAGATGGTTTAAAAGAAGTGCAAAAAAGCATGGGTGAAGACAAAGTAGAGGTTGCCATCAGTGAAAAACTGGGTAATGCAGTCGATGCAGGCTCAGCCATTCGTCAGTATGCAACTCAGGGGTATGAAATAATTTTTGCTCATGGTTCCCAATATCAAAGTGTATTAAATGACATAGCTAAAGATTTCCCAGAAACAACGTTTGCCTATGGGACCGGCTTTGCGACTCAACCAAATATCTTTGCCTATGATCCTCAAGCTCAGGAAGGTGGATACCTGCTAGGTATTTTAGCTGCTCATATGACTAAATCGGGCGTCGTTGGCATTATCGGCCCGGTGGAATCCGGTGATGCAGTAAAGTATAACTATGGGGTACAGCAGGGCGTGGCAAAGGGTAAAGCAGATGTTCAGACACGCATTGCCTATACTGGCTCCTTCAACGATATTGTAGGGGCAGGCAATCTTGCCAAAACTCAGATGAGTGCCGGTGCAGATATTCTCACAGGTTCTTCCCAGCAAGCCGTAGGTGCAGTTAGAGCAATTGGGGAAACTGAAGGCAATTACTGGCTTTCAACGGATATGGACCAAAGCAGTATTGCACCGAACCATGTTTTAGCTTCCCAAGTATATCACTGGGAAAAAGTCGTAACTAAAATTATTGAATTGAGAAAACAAGGAACTTTAGGCGGTCAGCACTTAACATTGACCTTGGCTGATGGAACTATTGAGTTCAAGTACAATGAAAAATTGGCGGATAAAGTACCTGCAGAGGTCAAAGCAGCTGTAGAAGCGGCTAAACAGGAGATCATAAGCGGCAAATTAAAGGTGGAATTACCTAAGAAATAACGGGTGAGTATTGATGGGAGAAAAGATTGAACACCTGGAAATGCGTGGAATTACTAAACGCTTTCCTGGTGTCCTAAGCAATAACAAGGTCAATATCCAATTAAAAACCGGCGAAGTACTGGCGATCTTAGGTGAAAATGGTGCAGGGAAAACCACTCTGATGAATATCCTTTACGGACTTTATCAACCCGATGCAGGTAAGATTTTGCTAAACGGTAAATCTGTTAGGATAAACTCCCCTAGCGAAGCTATTGAATTAGGAATTGGCATGGTGCATCAACATTTTATGTTGGTGCCCACCCTTACCGTATGTGAAAATGTAATTTTAGGACTGTCTAAGAATTTTTTTATGGATCTAAAAACCGCCGCCAAACGAATAAAAGAGATTACTGATACTTATGGTTTGGCGATTAATCCAGATGCTTATGTTTGGCAGTTAAGTGTAGGGGAACAGCAACGTGTAGAGATTGTCAAAGCGCTTTACCGTGGCGCCAACCTGCTAATTCTAGATGAGCCCACTGCAGTACTGACTCCCCAAGAAGCCAATGACCTGATCCAATTACTTAAGAACATGTCTGAAAAAGGAAACTCGATCATCTTAATTAGTCATAAGCTTAATGAGGTAATGGCTGTAAGTGATAGAGTCACTGTACTACGGGACGGTGAGGTATGTGCCGATGTTAACACTCGGGAGACCTCTCAGGAAGAACTGGCAAGGCTGATGGTAGGAAGAGATATGGCTCCCTGTCGTAGGGAAGGAGCTTTTTCGCCCGGCAAGCCTGTCTTAGAACTTCAAGACGTGTTTGCCAGGGGGGATAAGGGTACAGACGCCTTGGCGGGAGTTTCTCTCAGGATCAGAGAAGGGGAGATTCTGGGGATTGCAGGTGTTTCAGGGAATGGGCAAAAAGAACTTGCAGAAGTTATTGCTGGTCTAAGAAAAACAAGTCGCGGTAAAATAGTGTTAAACGGTAAAGAAAGCACTCAAATGTCGCCCTCTAGAATTATCGAGCAGGGTTTGGGGTATATCCCGGAGGATCGGATACATGTAGGGACGATTCCTTCTTTTAGTATTTGGGAAAATCTTATCTTAAAGGACCATCACCAACCGCCCTTTACTAAGCATTTCCTTCTCCAAAACCGAACGATAATGTCCCACAGCTCATCCCAAGTGGAAAAGTACGGTATCAAAACACCCACCCTCGAAACCCCTACAGGAAGACTATCCGGTGGAAACATCCAGCGGGTTGTATTAGCTAGGGAAATAACACGAAAGCCTGTGGCTCTGGTAGCTGCATATCCTACTCGAGGACTAGACATTGGAGCAACGGAATATTTGCATAGTAAACTCCTAGAGGCTCGCAGCAACGGTATAGGAGTCTTGTTAATCTCAGAGGATCTAGAAGAATTAACCAACGTATGTGATCGCATAGCAGTTCTTTACGAGGGAAGGATTATGAAGGTCATACCAGTTGAAGAAGCGGACGAACGTATACTGGGTTTATTGATGGCAGGGATTGCCGAAGAGGCTCAGGTACAGGCGTAACTATTATCTAAGTAGCAGTAAAACAACTCCCTCAAAAGTACCTATGGTGCTCTGAGGGAGTTGTTTTTTTAAAATAGGGAGCTTTTTGTCAAATCTTGTGTAAGAGATGAGATTAAAAGGCCTCCAACTTAAAGGTGTTGGACTCCGAAATGATATTTCCCATGCTATCCGTTAACTTAACCTGAATATCTAAAGCTCCAGCCTTAAGATTTAAGCGTTCGGGAAGATTGGCAGTTATATAGGTGGGATTTTCAAAATCTGTTTTAACTAGTTGGCCGTTGACATAAACTTTATGATCATGAATGAAATTTTCCCCTTGTATCCCAATAACCGACGATTGAGGGGGAGTAGCATTGAGAATGAGAGCTCGACCATCCCCTAAAACGTACTCATTATTCGCTTGTGGTTTGTGATCTGGCTTTGACTGGTAAGCATACTCGTTTCCAAAAAGAAGATCATATTGAAGTAATTGATACTGAAGGACTTGTTCAGCGGAAATGTGCTCCCTCTGTCGATGATGTTCACTAATGACAACACTCGAACCCTTTTGAGTAAGAGAATGCAAGAAGTCTGTCGTAGGACTACCTGATTTTTTGGCACGTTCCAAAATATATGCGCTTAGAAAATTCGAGGATAGACGAAGTTCTTCCTTGGTATTTGAATAGTTATCCCATACCACAAAGGGGACACTATACATATTCAGATAATCTTGGTAATCGAGTTCATCTTGGAAGAAATTTGCTTCTTTATAAACGTCAAAGTTTGCCCCTAGCATAGGTAAGTGATCTCCAAAGAAAACTACGATGGAGGGTTCATCCGACTGCTCTAACCCTTCAATTAATAGTTTAAGAGACTGATCCACATCGGAAACAATTTGAGTGTAGTTTTCTAAAATAGCCTTGGACGCCGGACTTATGTTACCATTGACTTCAATTAAGTTATCAGGGTTTTCTTCTGTAGAGTAAGGTCCATGGGCCTGCATCGATACTGCATAAACAAAATCGGGTTTCTCTGTTCGCTTTACCTCTTCAAGGATTCTCTGAGAAAGTTCTGTGTCGCGAATATACTGACCGTTATACTCCGGATGATCAAAGAATTCTTTGCTAATGAACTTATCAAAGGCCAGGTTTTTATAAACGTTATTACGGCCATAAAACCAGTTATCATAGGTGTGAATAGCCGTTGACTCGTACCCTTGTTTTTTCAAGATAGCTGGTAGTCCTTCAGTAGGCTTACGAACATATTCAACATAAGGAATCACACCTTTAGGGAGGAATTGAGTTGATAATCCTGTTATTACTTCGAATTCAGTGTTAGCTGTTCCGCCCCCATACACAGGAGAAAGCATCACTCCATTAGTTTGCTCTTTCTGTAGAGATCGAAAGTAGGGGATGGGGTCTGCGCTAAATGAAACTTCCTCTAGCAGAGTAGGATCCCAAAAAGCTTCACTCATGACGAAGATAATGTTTGGCTTAAAGTTTGAATCGACAGCATAAGCTGGCGTTGAATCCCTCACTATTTTTCCAACGAACTCCTGATCGTAATTGTTCGGCTCCTCAACGGATAGATTGGTTGTATTAAGGATAAAGCCTAGCAGCATACCGTTTTCCTCATAATTAAGTTTTTGGCTCCAATTAATTTGCTGAAGCGAAAAAGTCTTTTCAAGTGATAATACGTCTGAAGAAAAAGAGAGGAGCACGGTTAAAGAAATCAGAAATGCTGCAAGCTTTCCTCTCCAATTAAAGGATTCCTTGGGAATAAAAGGAATTAATAGTAAAAGAACGAATGTTATAACAAAAATATATACAAAGGGAATGAATTCGATAGTGCCAGTAAATTCTTTAGATATATTTATAGCTTCTTGGCCAAGGATAAAGTCCCAAGGCAAAAGGGGTTCTCCTCTCAAAATTAGTTTTTGTCTGCTTATAAGCCCTATAAATGATAAAAGAGATAGGAATAAGATCCCTATAGCAATATAAAGCCTCCGTTTTAAGATATAAAAAAGATTAATAACTCCAAACATCAAGACATAACTAAGTAAGAACTGTTTTGAGTATTGTATAAACCACGAAAAGGTACTTGATAAATTACCCCTATAAACTGACTCTAAGGCCAATAGCATAAATAAGGGTAGACAAGTGATTAAACTCAGATTAAGCAGTCTATTATGTCGTCTAAAACAGGGAACATTATTTGAAATCCGCTGAAGTATCATTGGCCCTCCCATTGCTAATTTTCTATAACTATTGCTAGAATAATTATTGTTATTTAAGGACAAGCAAAACTTATTATAGTATAACAAGTAAATGTGTTAAATAGAGGGATCAAATGTTAAGAATTTATTAAGGCCCCTAAATAATTATATACACTTTTTGGAAATATCACCAGATGGATGTTATATTCCTTTTCATTTGGTACAATGAAGATGAAAGTCTAACTCTGGTGAGTCAATTTTGCTTTCTTAGATAAGGTGGTTTAACTATGACGTACAAACATCGGATACTGATCCTTGATGACGAAGCTGAGCTGCGATCCGTCATCAGCAAACGATTAAGCCGTAAAGGGTATGAGGTTCTTGAGACAGGCACAATTCAAGAGGGTCTTGAACTTTTGAGGGCAAATCTTTTTGATGGGATACTATTAGATTTAAAGTTGCCTGATGGCAATGGACTTGACTTATTAGAAAAAATTAAAGGGCAGCAACCAGACGTACAAATTATTATGCTAACTGGACATGGAACCATTGAATCTGCTATAGAGGCAATGAAATTAGGTGCATTTGATTACCTGACGAAACCTTGTAATTTGTCCGAGCTGGAAATAACCCTGCAAAAAGCCTGTGATCAGCGAAAATTGATGATCGAAAACAAGGGTCTTCGAGAAGTTCTCAGTAGGCAAACCTCAGAGTTAGAGATTATTGGGGAAAGCCCTTTGCTAAAAAATCTTTTGACTATTACCAAGAAAGTTGCTCAATCTGATGAATCCGTTCTAATCCGTGGAGAAAGTGGGAGCGGTAAAGAACTCATTGCTCGGGCAGTGCATCTTTGGAGTCCACGTTCCGACGGCGCCTATATCCCCATAAACTGTGGTGCTATCCCCGAAACTCTTATTGAAAGTGAACTTTTTGGTCATGAAAAAGGTTCATTTACTGGTGCTGGAAGTAAAAAAATAGGTCTAGTAGAAATGGCGAATCAAGGTACTCTATTTTTAGATGAGATCGGAGAAATGCCTCTATCGGTTCAGGTAAAACTTTTACGTTTTTTAGAAACTGGAGAATTTAGGCGTGTTGGGGATAATCGACTTCGTCAGGTTAATGTTCGAATTGTTGCTGCTACCAATCGTGATTTACAAAATGAAATGAATCTAGATCGATTTCGACAGGATTTATTCTATCGGCTAAATGCTATTTCTTTAGATGTGCCGTCCCTACGGCAACGTAAAAGTGATATTCTTCTGCTGGCGGAGTATTTTCTGAAGATATCCCCAGTAAATCAAGAAGATGGGTTTAGAGTTAACTATGTACTTTCTGAAGAGTCAAAGAAAAGGTTGTTAGACTATGATTTTCCTGGCAATATCCGTGAACTCTCCCATTTAATTAAACGTGGTCAGATTTTGGCTACGGGTGATGTGATTCAGCCTCAGGATATTTGGCCAGAGGAATATAGAGGAGATGTAAGCCAAGAAAGTAAGCAGATCGAGCAGGCAAACGAATATGACACGGAATTCGTACAAAGGTATGCACTACAAAAAGAACTGGGTTATCCAAGTCTTGAAGAGGTTGAAAGACTCTATATTCTTTCAACTCTGAAATTTGCTGAGGGAAATAGATCTCAAGCTGCCAAGCTACTAGGCATTAGTGTAAGAAATCTCTATCGTAAAATAGAATCCTATGGTAATAATGTCATGACATAGTGTCATGACATTATGTCATTGTGACAAAATGTCATGAACAAAAAAGAAGTGAAATGTAATGAAAAATCTAAGTAAAGCATAATAATATGCTCAATGGACCTAGACTGATCAGGAAAGAATTTGAAAAATTTCTGTAATCCTCAACTCATGAAACGTTCAGGCTAAGCAGGTTTCCTACTTAAATTATTTCTTGTCAAGGCAGCTAAATAAACACAGAAAGGAAAACTATTTAAATTCCTAATAGGTGCTATGTAAAATTGGTATAAGAATTGCATTTAGTTTTAGTGAAACAAATTACAACTCCAATCTGGTGAAGAAAGAGGGTGTTTATGAAACAACATGTGAAGCCAGTAACAAAAGAAGCATTTAATTTTAAGGAGGTAAAAAATGTCTAATTCTACATCTGATAACACCAAAAGCAAGTATTCTTTCTTGTTAAAGTTCGAAGATTATTGGGCGATTTGGCTTGGAGCTATCATTCTTATTTTTAGTATGTTCTTGTTTTTTGCTAATCCCCCCGCCAATATGGATAAGATAATTGCAGACAGCAATGCAACAATGCAAGCAGAAGCGGAAAGAGCACCGTTCAAAACCATCGCTTGGATTGAAGCCAGTGATAAAAAGGCAGGTCTAAAGGGCACCAGCGCTCCTGCAGCAAAATCAGTTTCCAACTACTTTGCTACTCCAGGAACATGGAGCAGCGATAATCCATTGAAATCATTTTACCTTAGTTCAAGTGACGCAAAAGCTAAAAGTGAAGCATCTGCAGAAAAATATGAAAAAGCAAAAGCAGCTGCAAGCGAGGCAAAAGCTTTAGCAGTTCAGGCAGAAAAAGCAGCCGAAGCGGCAGGTTTTCAGGATTCTGCTTTAAACCAAGAAGCAAAAACTCAAATTGCAGCTTGGCAAAAAGCAAAAGCTGATGCCTCAAAAGCTAAAACTTCGGCAGAAACGAAACCCTATAATCGTGTAAGCACAATGATTCCCTTAATGATTGTTTTAGCTCTCATGTTTGGCGTAGGAAAACGTTTTATGGGTGAATCCATGGGGAAATTCTTAATGGCTTTCCCTGCTGTATTTATCGTCGCAGCTCTGGCTTTCTTCTTAGGAGGGCACGAATTTGCAAAAGCTTGGGGCTTGGAATACGTAATGTGGGCCATTCTCCTGGGATTCTTGATAAGTAACACCATTGGCACACCGAAGTGGATTATGCCAGCGGTGCAAACAGAATACTATATTAAAACAGGTCTTGTACTTCTCGGTGCCACCATTTTGATCAATAAAATGATGATTATCGGTATCCCGGGTGTGTTTGTAACATGGGTAGTAACTCCTATTGTTCTAATCACTACGTTTTGGTTTGGACAAAAAATTCTTAAAATGCCTTCCCCTACCTTAAATATGGTTATTTCCGCAGATATGTCTGTAAGTGGTGTTTCGGCAGCTATTTCAGCTGCTGCCGCTTGTAGAGCGAAGAAGGAAGAACTTACTTTAGCAGTGGGTATCTCTATTACGTTTACAGCTATAATGATGGTTGCCATGCCATTGATGATTAAGGCCCTAGGTTTAAACCCGGTCCTTGGCGGAGCTTGGATTGGTGGAACAGTTGACTCTACCGGAGCAGTTGTAGCCGCAGGTGAAATTCTTGGTCCGGTTGCCAGAGACGTGGCTGCCACCATCAAAATGATCCAAAATATCATGATTGGTCTAATGGCTTTCTGTATCGCGGCTTACTGGGCATTAAAGGTTGATGTAGACAGCTCCAAAGCAGATTTGAAAGTTTCAAGTGCAATGCGTGAAATCTGGAATCGCTTTCCTAAGTTCGTCCTTGGTTTCCTTGGCGCCTCCGTCGTTTTCACCTTAATCTATTCAGGAATGGGTACTGACGGTGCAAATGTGCTAATTGATAACGGGACTAGCAAATTTTTGGGAAGTCTCCAAAAATGGTTCTTTGCTTTAGCCTTTGCTAGTATTGGTTTATCTACGAATTTCCGTGAACTCGCCAAGTATTTCAAAGGAGGCAAGCCAGCAATACTTTATGTATGCGGTCAATCCTTTAACATTGCGTTAACCTTTACAATGGCGTATATTATGTTCATGAAGGTTTTCCCTGGAATTACGGCATCATTAATGCAGTAAGAGCAGATCTTATGCAGGAGGTTTAAAATGGTTGCAATAAGAGAGTTCTTATCTATACCGGGGAAGGGATTTAAAATCAGTAAATCTATTTCCTTGGTATTGAGCCTAGTGACTTTGTATTTATTTGTTTCGGTTGGTTTACCGTTTTTATCAAATGTGTCGGGATTTTCTAAGGAACATCAATTAATCATTGATGAGAAAATTGAAGCAGGTGCATGGTTCTATATTTTCGTTGAACAAATTAGAGATATCGAACCACGAGTTACGAATAGCCTAAAGTATACTCCGGGAATGCTGAAAGATGGTCAGTAAAGCTTAAGCTATTACAGGTACTAAAGCCCCCCATTTTAACAAGTGGGGGGCATCCGTAAACTTTAGTGGAGTAATTCCTCCCTTAAGCTTCGATGACCAACTAACGAGTTTACTAAATAAGAACTCTCCTAAGATTCTGGGAGAGTTCTTTTATGAAGAAGGGATAATTATGACAAATCTGGAACAACCGCTTACAGACGAAAATTACAAGAGCATCTTGGCTTATGAGACTAGTATCGCACAAATCATAACCGCAAGGGTTTTGGAAAAACCAGAGCTATCTGCTTGGATGATTCTTTTCCCTATACTTTTTGTTCCATATATGCAGCGTCATTCCAGATATAAAGAATCAACAAAAGGTTTTGTAGCAGGCTATCTATATACCAAAAAGATTGCCTTAGATGTTGCTTATAAATTATATAAAAACGAAATTTCCTGTGAAGAAGCGGAAGGAATTATCGCAGAATCTGTGCATAAGAATCCCAAGGCTGAGGAACTAATTTCCAACATCTATCATCAGCAAATAAAAGAAATAGACTTACTGTGTGATCACTATCTGGCATTATTAGCTACAGAAGAAGATAAATATGACCAGATGGTCCGCAGCCACTATGAAAGCGAAGACAATTATCTGAGTTTTATGATCCGCCTAGCCCAGATGGAGAAAGAAGTTAACCGAGCAGCTTCAGCAACCTTTAAAGGGGATGAAGTAGAAGTGCCGAGGATTATGAATAAAATGGAGACTAAACTCTTGGAATTAAGAACCCAAGAAGCAAAGCAAATTTTCAATAGATCAGAACGTTAAACGTCATTGCTATGGAACAGCTTAAGCAATATGTCATCCTGAAGGAGGAACGACTGAAGGATCTAGATCCTTCGCTATCGCTCAGGATGACAGAATAGTCTTTCGTTTATCGTGATGCGGGTAACGAATGGATTCTGAGTACAGCGAAGAATCTTATTTACCTAAGTTTTGGAGCAGAGCGGGATTAGATTCTTCACTACGTTCAGAATGGCAAGCACTTAGTTTCATAAGGATGGTTCAGTACTAAAGGACCGAGACCCAGATGAGATTTTCTTGATAAAGAAAAAGAGTAAGCTTCCTCGCAATGATTTATTGAGAGGAAGCTTACTCTTTTTAGTAGTTTAAAGTGAGCGGTTTTTCTCGACCTGATTGACTACAGCCTTTTGAGGAAAGGTTGAATTAAGCAGGTTATTGTTTCTCAAGGCGAAAACAACGAGTTTTCGCAGGACTCTTTCTTGGATAGACGATGGATTGTGAAGGTTTAATCTCTCCAGATAGGGATAAGATGATTCGGGCATTGATCTGAAGAACTCTTGTAGCAACCCTGTAGCCATTTTCAGGGGATTGCCACTTGAAAGCCTCTTCAAACCTTTTAAGGATCCCCCTAGAGCTATTTCAGTTTCCGTCAAATCTGTTCCGAAGGGAAAAGGTTGGAAGACTCCGTGGGTTTGATAGGGCTTAAGTAGAGCAGTAATCTTTTCTGGATAATTATTTCGGTACTCCTCTGGAATTTCATAATCTAGAGGTATTTTACCTGCTTTTTTTGCCTGATCTAGGAGCTGCTTTTGAAATCGAGAATCAGCAACATTGATTAATTCTGCGATAACTTGTTTTTCTGGTTTGCTGCGGACATCGGCAATCCCATACTCAGTAACAATGATATCCCTTAGATGTTTGGGTACGGAGCAATGACCATAGCTAAAAACGATGTTAGACTTAAGATTCTTACCAGAACCTTTCGTGCTTTTAACCATTATAATAACTCGGGCATCTGGCAGCGCGTGCCCCATAGCTACGAAATTATATTGTCCGCCAATTCCGCTGATAACCCGACCATCCTCAAGCTGATCCGAAGCAATGGAGCCTAGTAAACTTGCAACCATCCCGGTATTAACAAATCTTGCGTCTTTTCGTTGCAGAGCCCTTAGTTCTTCTCCGCCATATAGCTGATTTACCTTTTCCACTCCGGACATACCAAAGAGCTTTCGTTCTTCTTCACTCATGTCATTAAGAGCTTGATAAAAAGCCTTAGGACCGACAAAGAAAGCGCCAAGAATAACCTGACCACCTAGCAATTCTTTGCCAAGCAATTTTCGGATTGCTAGAAGATTCTGTTCATGACTCATATCAGCAGAATACTTAGTCTCTCCATCCCGAATGAGACCTGATTCGTATGAAAGACCCTTTTTTAGGATTCCAAACTCAGTAAGAAACGTAAAGTCTTCGTCGGTCAGTTTAGAGTGTATGGCTTTCATTTCAATAAGTTGATCTATAATATCGACTGGAATGCTATCTGGCGCAAGTCTTCCTTCATTAATGAGTTTCATAAGGGGGATGCTTTCAAATACTTTTCTTTTGAGAATTTTACTTTTATACATTTGCATAAAAGCATCTACAAACATTTCGGAGGAACCGTAGAGTCCTTTCTCAAAAACGCCAGTATCTCCCCATTCGTTGATTAATTTTTCATATCGTTTTATAAGGCCGGATTTTGCCAAGACCTCTTGATATAAGTCATTATGTTCGTTACGCAAAATAAGTCCGGATACAATGGCATCACCCAGTGCGCCAATTCCTACCTGTATTGTGCCGCCATCTTTTATCAGGGTGCTGACATTGATCCCGATCATGTGATCGGCTAGGGCGACAGGATCTTTGGGAGGACAGAACAGTTCATAGTCGTATTTTGGTCCCTGGAGAATAATGTCATAAGTATCCGCTTCAACAACGGCATCTCCATACATAAAGGGCATATTCTTGTTTGCTTCTCCTATAATAGCAACCTTTTTTCCCTTGGCTCTTAACTCTTTCATGTTTTTTACTGCTTCAAGACAGACATCAGGATTACAACTCATAGAGTACATGGTTTTTCCGTTGATTTCCCGATAACCAATCAATTGACCAAAAACATTAGCGCCTAAGGCCATAGCATCACGATTAGCATGTGTGTAGTTCGTAGCCAAATGGTTCTGTTGAGCTTCGGGAAATGCAAGATATCCGCCTGCTTTACAGAAGAATTCTAGGACTTCAACATTTTTGGAGAGTTTGCCGGCTCTGAAATCAAGCATGAAATCAAATTCAGGGACGCCTGCAAAAATCCTATCGGATAACGGTTCTAAAAATCGTTTTTCTAGATCGCTATGTCCTTTAGGTTTTTCAAGAGTAAGCGCAGTAATAATTCTAAGCTTTATTTCGGGATCTTCTTTGGCTCGTCGGTAAAGTTCATTGATAAAGAGAATGGGTTTCCCAAGGGCTAAAGTCATACTAAAGGTAATATCCTTGCCTACGTATTGAATAACTTCATCAACGCACTTCTTAACGTCATCATAGATAATTCCAGATCGTTCATTCATCTTACTGTCGCCTGCCATTCATAGTATTTAATGAACAAGGAAAATGCTTTCGGAAATAATTGAATGAAGGTTCATTTATTAAATATTAGCATATATTAGAATACATTACAATAATCAAAATTTTTATATTAGTTAAAAAATTGTAAGCTATAATAGTGCAACTACTGATATTAATAGTAAGCAAGGAGTATAAGGCGTTTGAATTCGTTGATGCAATCTTCATATTCTTAAATATCCTTATTAGTTAACAGCCCAAAAAATGTTTTGTAATTCAGTAAATTGAGGACAATTTACAATGCATATTGGTCCTACATATGCTAGAAAAAAAGGGAGGGCTTTGACTTGCATAACAACATAAATTCACAATGTCCTTTATTAAAAATGGGATCCTCTGGCGCAAGCGTTAAAAAATTGCAAAGTAAGTTAGCGGCTGCTGGTTTTAGTCCAGGGGGAATAGATGGAATCTTCGGTTCAAAGACAAGGGCGGCTGTCGTTGCATTTCAAAAGAGCCAGGGTCTAGCACAGGATGGAATCGTTGGTACAAAGACATGGACCGCGCTGGGTGTAAATTGTCATACACCAACCCCACCACCAGGAAATCAATGTCCAACTCTTCGACAAGGGAGTACCGGACCAGCTGTCGTAGATCTTCAGGGACGATTAAAGACACGAGGATTTTACACAGGAAATATTGATGGGATCTTTGGACCGTTAACCAGGTCAGCTGTCGTAGCATTTCAAGGGAGCATGGGTCTTGCCCAGGATGGAATTGTAGGAATAAAAACCTGGACTGCACTGGGTGTGAATTGTTATACACCAACCCCGCCCCCGCCAGTAAATCACTGTCCGACTCTCCAACAAGGGAGCACAGGCCCAGCCGTTGTACACCTTCAAGAACTCCTAAAATCAAGGGGATTCTATACGGGGAATATTGATGGGATTTTCGGACCACTGACAAGATCAGCCGTTGTTGCGTTTCAAGGTAGTATGGGTCTAGTGCAAGATGGAATCGTCGGGATTAAAACCTGGACAGCTCTAGGTGTGGATTGCCATACACCAACCCCGCCGCCAGTAAATCACTGCCCGACTCTCCAAGAGGGGAGCACAGGCCCAGCGGTCGTAAATCTACAGGAACTTTTAAGAGCAAGGGGATTCTATACGGGGAATATTGATGGGATTTTCGGACCACTAACAAGATCAGCCGTTGTAGCATTTCAAGGTAGTATGGGTCTAGTACAAGATGGAATCGTCGGGATTAAAACCTGGACAGCTCTAGGTGTGGATTGTTATACACCAACCCCGCCGCCAGTAAATCATTGCCCGACTCTCCAAGAGGGGAGCACAGGCCCAGCCGTCGTAAATCTCCAAGAACTATTAAGAGTAAGGGGATTTTACACAGGGAATATTGATGGGATTTTCGGACCACTGACGAGATCAGCCGTTGTAGCATTTCAAGGTAGCATGGGTCTAGTACAAGATGGAATCGTCGGGATTAAAACCTGGACTGCTCTAGGTGTGGATTGTTATACGCCAACCCCGCCGCCAGTAAATCACTGCCCAACTCTCCAAGAGGGAAGCACGGGCCCAGCGGTGGTAAACCTCCAAGAACTTTTAAGAATAAGAGGATACTATGCAGGGAATATCGATGGTATTTTCGGTCCTATTACAAGATCAGCCGTTGTTCATTTCCAAGGATGCATGTGCTTGGTTCAGGACGGGATCGTGGGTATTAAGACTTGGACTGCTTTAGGTGTGAATTGTTTTTAGAACCTTCATAGGAGTTAAAATTAAGCTATAAAGCAAGAACCCCCAAAACCTTACTAAAGGCTTTGGGGGTTCTTGAACGAGATTACTTATTCTGCTCGAGCTTAGAATGTAATCCTTATTTCTCTTCTCAACAAATAATTGTGTTATTGCCTAAGAGGAGAGTCTCTAATATTTGTGCACAATCACTTACTAAATCAATCATATGAACACAACCTTGTCCTTTGCCTAAAATGCTGGCCAATTCTTTCTTGGGAATCCCCCGTAAATTGATACTTACCAGGTTTGTTAGAAAAGACGTTGCCTCACGACAGATAATGTCAGGGCTACGCAAGATAACTCCATCCGCCGATTTTACTATAGAACCATCTAATCTAAGACTTACACTAACCTCGTGGAACGAATCACTTAAGTTCCCGGTCAATAAGTATTGTCCCTCTCCCAACTCGAAGAGACTCTGGGTCTTGAAGCGCACAAACAAATTCCCAGTACGTTTGCTTTCTCCTACATGTTCGTACCAATTCTCAGTAACTCGATCCAAGTTGCTGTAATACCTGCAGGAGCCCCTATAGAATTCCGACCACTTGTTAGTGTATTCGTCCTCTGAACCATATCCTCGCTCGCTCAGAAGAAAGGTCTCGGCCTGAATAAATCCTTTGACGGTTTCGGAAAATAAAGCTACCGCAAGGGGGTCCTTGAGAAATGTTCCAACCTCTTTAAGCGCTGGACCTGAGCTGAAGTAAGCTTCAGAGCCGATTAGGGGTGAAACTATATAATTGCGAGCGCTGATTGGTTCTAAAGATCTCTGTTCTTCCCACAAAGCCTCTTTAATAATAAAGGAATGAACGTCAACTAAAAGATGAGCAACAGCTTCACGATGAGTATCTACGTAACTCGTTTTCGCCTTAAGCAGCTTCTTTTCGCTGCGACGTACTTCGGTATACCAATTGCGTTGAAAAAGACTTATCATGATCCCCCTCCTGTATTTAATGGTATAATCGCACTATTCTGCACTAGGGGGGGTAAACCCTTTTGTTTATGGACTTTTTTGGCTGCCATTTCCATAGGATTGCAGGAGATTATTCAGTATACGTTTAATAAGAAAGAGGTAGTTCCCAAGTCCTGAATCTAGTGCATTGTCATAGAGAGGAGATTAGAAAAATGCGTTACGAAGGCACTGTCTATCGTCCACCTAGTGAAGCAGATAGTTTACTAATTCAAGCAACCATCGGCTGTCCCCATAATAATTGTACGTTTTGTGGTATGTATAGAAAGACAAAGTTTAGAATCCGTGCCGTAGCAGAGGTTAAAGAGGACCTTCGATCAGCTCGAAATTATTATGGCGAAAAAGTTAAGTCCATCTTTTTCCCTGATGGCAACACAATTTTAGTGAAAACAGATCAGCTGGTAGAAATCCTAAACTATGCTCAAGAAATGTTTCCGCACCTAGAACGTATGACGGTCTATGGTTCAGCTAAATATCTTAAGTTAAAAACTTCTCAGGAACTTGTTCGTTTAAAGGAGGCAGGCTTAACCCGTATACACTCTGGAATGGAGAGCGGAGATGACGAGGTTCTGCGAAGAATCAATAAAGGGTTTACATCCTCAGAAATGATTGAACAAGGTCTCAAGGTGAGAGGAGCAGGTATTGAACTGAGCGAATATATTCTCATTGGGGTTGGTGGACGTGAACGCACCCAAGAACATGCTATAGAGAGTGCCCGGGTACTAAATGCCTTTACCCCAGACTTTGTTAGATTGCGTACGTTTGTCCCTTGGCGAGGTACTCCTCTATATGAAGATTATCAGCGAGGACAATTTCAATTACTTAGCCCTCATGAAGCACTAAAGGAAACTCATCTCCTAATTGAAAACTCAGAAGGTCCTTTTGAACTGCTCAGTGACCATTACTTGAATTTTGCTTGGGTTAATGGAACTATACCTGAGGAGAAGCCTGAAATGTTAGAGACCCTCGAGCACCTCTTAACCCTTCCTGAAGATAGATTTAGGCAGGCAGATTCTCGAAATCTTTAGAGGACGCCTGGACTATGAAAGTAGACATGAAAGTATTACTTTTATATTTTAAGCATGTAGTCTTGACCACGCGGTCAGGACTTTATTTTTTGTACAATCTGTTGCTTAAAAGGCTTGGAACAGATTCCATAAATAACCATATAGTATAGCGAGGGTTTTGGAGCTTTTTAACTATTAATCGAATATCAGGGAGGTGAGTCAAGTGTATTCAAGTACGGGTCCTAACCATGTGCACGGATATTGTTTTATAACGTCTGTAGATAATCAACACACTCATATGATGACTGGAACAACTAGTTTAGGAGTTATATATGGAAGAACTCATGTTCACTGTTACCAGGGAACCACGACCTGCGACAGAGAGCATGTTCATTACTATTCTGGGATGACGGGTCCTGCCCTTTATTTGCCTGATGGTTCGCATGTGCATTGTCATAGAGGTGTAACAGCGATAGCGCTTCAGCATACGCACTGTTATCGTGGCAATGATTGTCCCTCTTATTGACAGGTTTTGTAATGCTAAACTACCTCTCAGTAGAAGGCCGCAGCAAGGGTGCTGCGGCTATTTAAAGGACATAAGTGCCTTAGAGGGTTTGTTTAAAAAATATAAACATAGAACTACACTGCATATTGTAATATAATTATCAAGGGGTGATTATTTTTTGTTGGATTTTCCAAACCGTACAATTTCTAAATTAACCGGAATGTTTTTAGACCGTGACTTAGAACAGGAATTTCAGGAGTCATATTTGAAGCGTTCCGAAAACCACCTCCGAAACGTTGCCCTCATTCTTGGAATTATTTTTTCTTTATACATATTCTATGATTTCTCATCAAACAGCCAGTTTATGGTATTAGTAATTATCTTATTATGCCGGTTGATATTTTTAGGGATGTCAATGTTATTTTATTTTAAGCCAGACTATTTTCTTAAATCATTTGCCTTTATAAAGATTACTATTTATGAACTAGTAGCAATTGCTCTTTTCTTTATAATCATTATAAAATATGAGGAATCTAATTTTCTGATCCAAGCTTTTTCAATGAATGTTATTGTTTTAGGGATTTTCTTTTTAGTACCTAATTTACTGCACTACAAAGTATTCCTTTCTTTTTTTGCATTAATTGGTTATCTCATTATTACCCTGACTATATATGAGCCATCACTACACGAGTTTAGCTCGGCATTTGGATATTTATCCTTAGCAATCTTTTTTAGCAGCCTATCCTCCTATAGTCTAGGAAAGTATATGAGGCTGGATTATATTAACAAACAATATTTTAAAGAGCTTTCTACGAAAGACTCGTTAACTGATACCTATAACCGCCTGAAATTCAATGAGTCCTTAAGGAGTCAAATTGAAGTAGCTAAAAGATATGGAAATTCTCTTTCCATCATTATGTTTGATATAGACCACTTCAAGCAGTTTAACGATGAAAATGGACATATTTTCGGAGATATGGTTCTTATCAAAGTAGCCAATCTTGTAAAACAATCAGTTAGGGAAGTAGATGTCTTTGCTCGCTGGGGTGGTGAGGAGTTTGTGATTCTTTTACCTGAAACAAATTGTCAAGAGGCCTCTGCCCTCGCAGAAAGGTTAAGAAAATCAATTTATAATGAGTCAATGAGGAACGGGATGGCGCTAACCTGTAGCTTTGGCGTCACATCGTTCTCTAGTCAGGATGATGAGCATTTGATGATGGATCGGGTTGATAAGGCTCTGTACAAAGCAAAAGGGAGCGGCAGGAATATTGTTGTTGTGGTGGAAGATAACGTTAATTTGAGGTCCTTATCATGAGAAAAACCCGCTAAGAATGTTTAGCGGGTTTACTATATTTTAGTTCCATACATGTCTAAATTCGTTATTTTCCTTGAACGATATCTGAAATTGCTTGAAAAGAATCTTAGGATGCATCTTTAAACTACTCTCTAATAAGGATTTTTTGAATTTCTGCAATATATAAAGTATGATAGTCAACCTCTGGATACCATTTTTCGATCAGTTCAGGAGCAACGAAACACTCGGGTTTATAGTCTTGAGCATATAGTTTCTTGCATAAAATGGCGACATTTGCTTCTTCAAAATACGGAATATCCTCGGTATGGAGAACAGTTAACTTGGAATTTGTGATTTTATCCTCATCCCTACCAGATTTGGTTCCAAGGTAAGTTAATGTTGTCTTAAAGCTGTTATCTAGAAAGGATAGCGAAAATGTGTCAGAGCTATCTATAAACTCCTTAGTATAACGTTGTGGGCGAAGTACAATATAGGCAACATTTTTCCCCCACATTACGCCAAAACCACCCCAAGAGGCTGTCATTGTATTCAATTTTTTATCCTTTTGAGCAGTAATAAGCATCCAATCCTTACCTATTAATTTAAATGGACTCTGTTCAAAAAGCTCAGGCTTAATTTCGGTGAAATTCGGCATCAAATTGTCCCCCTTAAATAGTTTGCAATTGAAAAATTCGCTATGTAGTTACTTCTGAACTTGAAAAATAATAAGAACGATACTAAAGACAATAGTCTCTTATATCATACCAAATTATTCGGCTAGTATTACAGTATATCAGCTCCTTTTTTGAGACTTAAGAAGGACACTTATATGAGAAGGCAGGAAGATGGATTTCGCTTCTTGGCTTCTCTTTGAGAGGTATTTTACTAATTAAGGTACAAATCTTTAATTTAGGAGCGTGCTTGAATAGGGGCAGCTAGCAAAACCCCTTCATTATCTTGATAGATTTTGCTGAACTGAGATATTGGAAGTGGATTTTTTCCCAGACCTACTTCGATTGTGTAACCGGGGCGACAGTACTTGTCGATAAACCAATCTTTGTAACCAGCGAAGGAGGCAATCCCAGTCGTTTCCGACAAAGAATACCCGCTTAACTGGGAGAAAACGTCGCCAATGCGTCGAGCTTGAGATGGAGTCTTATCCTGATAGGTCCAGTAGATTTCTTCACCTTGACTATGGAAAGCAAGTACTAATTTAAAGTCATGGTGTCTAGTGAAGTCTGCCACAGCCTTTGACTCGGGTTCAGACTCCGGATATTCGCCGGAATACCTGGTAGGCCCCGGACCATTCACGCCATAAGCCGGCTCAGCTTGTTTAGAAAGTTGCCACGAGGCATCGTAGTTGTGGTTTAAATCGACTCCCCTTATGTTGGCCTGCCAAACTTCTCCGAAGTTCATTCGGCCATCATTCCAAGCAATCAGTTCGTCATAAAAGGGATTAGTCTGTTGCAATCCTTGGAGAACTAAATCCACTCCATCAGGATTAACCATAGGCATAATATATATCGTAGTATTCAGCCAGATATCATTTAGATTATACATGCGCAATGGGCGTTCAGTAGCGTAAGCCTTAGCAAAATTCTCGACAAATTTCATAACTAAGGGCGATGTTATCCATTCTAAGCCATGATGAACACTGTTATAGAAGACTTTCACAGGCCCGTTCCCTAATTTGAGGGTGTATAAGTTTTTCCCAAGCACACTTTTACCAGCCACCCCAACTTCGATAAAAGGATATCGACTCTTTAAGCCCTCAATATCTCTCTCCATGATTTCATATGTATAGTTAATATTAGTATCTACAACATCGAAAGCATAGGGGACTTTGATCACCTGTCCAACTTGAAGAGCCAAGGGATTAGTTCCAAAGTTTGCGGTAAGTAACAATTCGAGATTAATTGAATACTTTTGGGCAATTTTAAAGATGGTATCCCCTGATTTGACGGTATAGTTCTCATACCCTAGGAGAAATCGCTCTAACACTTTGTGAGTATTGGACTCAATAATACCATCGGCGACTAGCCCATTGTGTCTTTGAAGCTGTACGATCGCTTTTTCTGTCTGAAGGCCAAAAATTCCATCAATAAGTCCAGGGCTATAGCCGATCTTTTTCAAGAGGCTCTGGATTTCCATAACATCGTTGCCTCTGGAACCACGTTTCAGCGTCCGCATTATCACACCCCCTTGCACTAGCATATGCAAGGGGCGTGAGTTAGAACGACAGTAAATAATTGTAGATTTAGAGTTATTTTGTATTAATATGTACTATTGTTAAGGTTAATGATAAAATAATGAACATACTAAACAAATTTAGATTTCCTAGGTATGAAATTATAGACCAAAGCTATCCCCTTTTTAAGGACCTTTGTTCTATTGGTGGACGATAGTGGGCTTGTTAAAATTATAGATCAAAGTTGATATGGGTGCTTGTAGCTTTTGCTTTAATACTATATTTCTAATAGACGGAGGAAACTAAGTGAAAAGATTTGCGGCTTACCAGATGATCGCTGGCGAGGTTCAGCAGTTTTTCAATGAGGACGTTGCTGTAACACTATTCGATACGGAGAAAATTGTTGCTTATTACCCCGGAAAGACCATTGATACCAAAGCTAAGATTGGGAACCCACCTACGCCAGGTTCAAATGTGTTGGAAGCCCTTACGAGTGGAAAACGAGTCGTAAGAAGTGTATCAAAGGAACTTTTTGGTGTTCCTTTTATTGGTATTGCCCTACCCATCTTCGAAGAGTCAAAGATCACTGGGTGTCTTGCTATTGCTAGTTCTCTTGAACACTATGATAGTCTTCTCGCAACCGGTCAGGAAATCCTTGAATCTGTGGTTACGATTTCTTCCTCAGCTCACAGTTTGTCAGCATCGACTGAAGAGCTGGCAGCAACTCTTCGAAATATGGATACTGAGACTGAACAGGTAAGCACCGAGATGCGAAGAACTAATGAATTAACTCAGCAAATTAAAAAAATTTCTAAACAGAGTAACATATTAGGGATTAATGCAGCCATTGAAGCATCCCGGGCAGGTGAGCATGGCAGGGGGTTTGCTATTGTTTCGGAGGAAGTCAGGAAGCTTGCCATTGATACAGATACCTCTACTCAAGCGATCGAAACTAATGTGCAGGAGGTTCAGTCGTCAGTGGGGCTACTGATCGAGGCTATCAAGCAACTGACAGAGGCAACCGAAAATCATGCTAATGATATAACGGAAATTGCCAATAGTTTGGTGAGGATAGAAAGTATGGCCAAGCAACTGGTAATAATGGGGCAACACTAAACAGACGCCAATATACGATGAGCCATGATATTTGCTAATTCTTACGTGGTCTATTTTAGGTACAATCAATGTATAGAAGCAGAAACATATAATCCCGCCCATCATGAGCGGGATTTTCTTCGTTAGCTCATATTCAAAGTCTTTCTGCCTCAAACAAAAAATATTTTCTGCTCGATGCATGCTTTACCTTCAATGGATGTTATTAATATTTGTATTTGCTGGGTAACCCCGAAAAGGTAAAAAAATTCAACTTACCACAAAGGAAGGAATATTAAAAAATCTGACGAATTTGAAAATATTAGGAAGATGTGAAGTCAGTTCAAAATATGTTAATTTTGTTCAAAGGGTTAGGAGTAATCGCATGGATAGAGAGCACACTTTCATGGATAATATAGGCATTTCGAATTACGAGTTTCGGGATATTATTGAGTTAGATGATATTCAAAATCTCCAGGATTTATTTTCCGCAGCTACTGGTGTCGCTTCAATAATCACAGACCCGGATGGGACACCGATTACGAAACCAAGTGGATATAGCAGTTTTTGTAACGAAATTAGAAAAACTGAAATTGGTCTCAGAAATTGCATCGAATCAAATTGCATAATAGGAAATCCCCAAAGTGAGGGGCCCAGTATTCAACGTTGCTCAAGTGGAGGCCTGATTATAGGCGGGGCAGGTATAATTGTCGAAGGCAAGCGGATTGCTAACTGGTTAGTTGGGCAAGTTCTTGATGAAGAGTGTAACCTTGATGATTTATTACCCTATGCTGATGTGATTGGATTAGATCGTAATGTCTATAGAAACGAATTAATGAAGATTAAACGCATGTCCAATTTGCAATTTGAGAATATATGTCAATTTTTATTTTTAAATGCCCAACAACTTTCAAAGTATGCACTAAAGAATATAACGCTAACTCAGGAGATTAAACAAAGAAAAATTTATGAGCTAGAAATCAAACATCTGAATAGCAAACTAGAAAAAAAAGTAGTAGAAAGAACTATACAACTTGAGGAGAGTAATTGTGAACTCGAAGAAATTAATGCTGTTCTCGAAGAGGAAATTGCTGAACGTCAAAAAATAGAAGAAACAGTTCTTCAGTTAAACAAGGACCTGGAAAAGAGAGTGTTAGAAAGAACCATACAACTTGAAGAAAGTAATTGTGAACTCGAAGAAGAAATTAGTGAACGCCAAAGGGCAAAAGATGAAATCGTAATTTTAAATAATATCCTTGATAAATCCAACACCTTGCTTACATCAATTTTAGAAAGCTCTCCCGAGGTTATTGTCTTTGCTTTAGACGTTAATTATTGCTACCTTGCTTTTAATACGCTTCATAAAGAGACAATGTTCAAAATATGGGGAAAAGATATTAAGATTGGACTGAACATGCTCGATGTAATTGGGGATCATGAAGATTATCACAAAGCCAAAGCTAATTTTGACAGGGTTTTAAAAGGGGAGAGTTTTACACTTATTGAGGAATACGGCGATGAAAAGTACTCACGTACATTTTGGCAAGACTATTGGTCCCCTATATACTCTAAAGACCATAAAGTAATAGGCATAACTTGCTTTGTCCTGAACATTACCGAACAAAAACGAGCTGAGGCAGCCTTAAAGGAAAGAGAACGTTTATTAAGCAGATCACAAAAAGCGGCACATATTGGATGCTATGGGACTGATTTGAAAACTCAAAGCTGGGTAGGAACGTCGGAACTTGATAATATCTTTGATATCGATGATACATATCCGCGGACTGTAGATGGCTGGCTTGAGATTGTTCATCCAGATTGGCGTACGAAACTTATGGACTATCATTATCAAGTTATAACCGAAAAAGGGCGATTCGATTATCAGTATAAAATAATTCGTGTCAAGGATGGTAAGGAACGATGGGTTCATGAACTTGGAGAACTCGAATTCGATGATCAACTAAATGCAGTCCGACTTATTGGCACAATTCAGGATATCACCGAGCGGAAAAAAGCAGAGGAAGAAATTCTTTGGGCCAAAGAACAAGCTGAAGCAGCAAATGCAGCGAAAAGTCAATTCCTCGCCAACATGTCCCATGAGATAAGAACCCCTATGAATGGTATCATCGGGATGACGGATCTAACCCTAATGACTGATTTGAGAGCAGAGCAAAGAGACTATTTATCGATTGTAAAGTCATCCTCCGAAGCACTCTTGAGAGTACTTAATGATATTTTAGACTATTCAAAAATTGAAGCTGGTAAGATAGATTTAGCAAAATTGCCCTTCGACCCGAAAATGTTACTAATAGAAGTAATCGAATTATTCCAAATAGGCGCAAAGCAAAAAGGGTTACTCATAAGACTTGTTTTAGATCCGAGAATCCCTAAAATCATCATTGGTGACTCTGTCAGACTGAGACAAGTATTGTCTAATTTGCTTGGAAACGGAATCAAGTTTACAGCGCAAGGGGAGATACTTCTTACGGTTCAGGTTGAGCATCATGATGAACATAATATCAAGTTGCTGTTTATTGTAAAAGATACTGGAATTGGCATATCTAGGGATAAAATCAGCCAACTATTTCAACGGTTTAGCCAGATAGATGGCTCCATTACTAGACAATTTGGAGGAACTGGGCTAGGTTTAGTTATTTCCAAGAATTTAGTTGAAATGATGGGTGGCGAGATTGGAGCGGATAGTCAAGAAGGGGTAGGAAGCAGCTTCTATTTTTCAGCAGTCTTTGGACATCAAGAAAAAGACATGAAATCCTCCCTAATGGAGTCATCCTCTTCAAAAAATGAGATTCAGGATAGAAACTCAAAACGGAAAAAGGTGTTAGTTGCTGAAGATGATCTAATTAACAGGAAGATGATAAGGATCATTTTAGAAAAGATTGGCTTGGAGGTTACTTCAGTAGAGAACGGAAAAGAAGCAGTTTCGGCTTTTGAAAAAGGAAGATTTGACTTGATTTTAATGGATATTAATATGCCCTTTTTAGATGGATACTCAGCGACGGCTATCATTCGCTTGAAAGAGAAAGAGTTACTATGTCACACGCCAATTATTGCAATGACAGCATATGCTCTTAAAGGTGACAGAGAAAAATGCTTAGACTCTGGGATGGATGATTATCTAACAAAACCAATTGATATCAATGGGGTTCAAGGGTTGATCCAAAAGTACCTCAATGGTAAATTATTTTAATTGGAAATGATTTTCAACGCGATGCAGAAGATGGATACACCTTTCTTAGTACGTATGGGAGGCTACTTTCGGTTAACTGGAATAATGGGACAACAACTACGAAATTTATTTAATCCGATTTAGTGGTACGCTAGAATACTAGCATGCTAAAAATGCCAGTCTTTTTATGCGCTATAATACGACTTAAAGCACTCAAATTTCGAGTGCTTTAACTTTTCTAAAGCAGAAAAAGGAAAAAGAGTAAAATTTGTAGAATACTAATAATGCTCGAAAAGATCGGTAAGAGGTGACCTATGAGGATTAGTAAGAATATCATTATTTTTTATTTGGTGAGCATAATCCTTCTTCTCTTGTTATTTGGGTGCAACTATCAATTAGAGCCTATAAAGATTGGGGTAGTTGGAACAATGAGTGGTATTGATTCTGATTTATCCGTTTCTGGGAGAAGAGGTGTTGAATTAGCTGTCGAAGAGTTTAACAACTCAGGAGGGTTAAACGGAAGAAAAGTTGAAATCGTTGTAAAAGACGATAAGAATGACGTTAATCAGGCGCTTCGTGTTGACAACGAATTTATTGATAAAAATATACCAGTTGTGATCGGTCATTATACAAGTGGTATGATGGTTGAATCCATGGATTACTTAAGAACAAGAGACATACTCTTTTTATCGCCAACCATAAGTGCCGATTCCTTGTCAGGTATTGATGATAATTTTATACGCTTTATAGCCACAACCAAGGAACAAGCCGTTGTTTTAACAAATTTAGCAAACAAGAATAATCACAAGAAGTTTGCAATTATTTATGATCTTTCGAATAAAGGATTTAACGAAAATCTTTATAATAATTGATCCAGATAGTGCGAATTTAGCTAAAAAAGTTGCAGAATCCAAGCCTGACGGTCTATTTATTATTGCCAATGCAGGAGGTACTGCGGAAATTACTCAGCAACTTCGAAAAATTGGCTGCGAAGTGCAAATTTATTCACCATTATGGTCTAATACAGTCGACCTAATTAAAAAAGGAGGAACAGCTGTTGAGGGCGCTTTTGTCGTTGGGGCAATTGATAATAACGATTCCAGCAAGGAGTTTCTGAAATTCAAAGAGGACTATCTCCAGAAGTATGGGGATACCCCATCATTTTCCTCAGTATATTCTTATGAAAGTGCAACGGTCTTGTTTAAAGCTATTAAAATGGGCCCTAACCTAAAGCCATCAACACTTAAAAAGAATATTATTAAAATTGGTGAGTTTCAAGGACTAGAGGAGAATTTTCAAATCGATCAATTCGGAGATGTAGTTAGATATTACAAAGTATTCCGGGTAGAAAATGGAGAACTGCGAAAGGCTGATTAATATTGAGGAGAAATTCTAGTCTAAGAACTCAAATGCTCTTAAATAACATATTAAATTAATATTTATTTTACCTTTCTTATTAATAGGATATTTAACGATTAATTTTTTTAACCAGAGAATTGAGGAAACTATTCAAAAAGAGAATAACCTTGTATCAACTTATATAAGCGAACAGGTTACATCCTTCATCCAAACTCCAGTAGAAATGATGGAATTGTTACGAAAACGTTTGATAAATAATGCATTTATGAATGAACAAGAAATTAGTTTATATCTAAATACTATTACTAGTATTTATCCTTACTTTCAAACCGTTAAAGTAATCGATATAGATGGAGTCGTTAAATATATCGCACCCTTTAATCTAAATGATATTGGGAAAAGTTCAATTCACGAAGAATGTATGGTGAAAATAGACAGGACTGGTAAACCCGTATGGTCAAGGGTCTTTATTTCTGGGCAGACACATAATCCTACCGTTTCTGTTTCGTTATTTTTTAATGATCAGATTTTAGTGGGTCATCTGAACTTGTCAAGAATAAGGGATTTATTGGTCGGAGCAAATTCTGAGACAATAGGAAATGTAAGTATCCTCGATGAAAAGGGGATTTATCTTGTCGATAAAGATCCCGAGAAGATAGATCAGAGACGACGATTTGAGTTTTTTGATGCAATAACAGAAGGTATTGCGCAAAAAAAGACTGTGATTGAAGTACATACTAACAAAAAAATGTTGTTATATCCTGCGAAGATAGAATCCACTGGTTGGTACTCGGTAGTTGCCATAAACTACGATGATGTATTTGCATCAATTAAGAAGTTGGAATACATGTTCTATTTTGGATTAGTTGTCTTGCTTACTTTAGCCCTAGCGATTTCAATTAAAACTGGCCGTAGAATCACAAAAACATTAGATAATCTTAATTATAAAACCAAACTTATATCTCAGGGGGACTATTCCGAGAACTCTGAGTATTATGGGTATAAGGAATTTGAAGATTTATCGAACCACTTCAATTGCATGAAGGAGGCCATAAAGGAACGAGAAGCTAAGATCCACTTCTTAAATTCCAGACTAGAAGAGAAGGTTACTGAACGAACTATACAACTCGAGGAAATGAACGTTGAACTTGAAGAGACGAATGCAATGCTCGAGGAGGAAATCTCTGAACGGGAGAGGGCCGAGGAACAGATTAATTCTTTGAATCATGAATTAGAAAGAAAGGTTGCGGAACGTACTTTTCAGCTCGAAAAGATTAATGCATCTCTGAAGGAGGAAATTAGTGATCGCCTAAAAGTTGAAGAAATACTTAAAGAAAGTGAGAGTCAATTTAGTCTTGCGCTTGACAATGCACCCATCCCAATCATGATACGCGCTGACGATGGAGAAATCATCAAAGTCAGTCGCGTCTGGACGGAATTAACTGGATACACTCATGATGAAATTCCCACAATTGCAGACTGGACTGAGAAAGCCTATGGTATTGATCAGCGAAGAGTTGAGTCTATCATTAATTCTACATATAGAGCTAATGTTGAACAGAATGTTCTTGAACGGGATATTAAGACAAAAGATGGACAAATAAGAACTTGGCAATTTAGCGCAGCTAAAATCGGAAGGCTATATGATGGCCGGATTATTGCTATGACTGCTGCAATGGATGTAACTGAGCGTAAACTCTTCGAAGAAGAACTAATCAAAGCAAAAGATCAAGCTGAGTCTGCAAATCAAGCAAAAAGCCAGTTTCTTGCGAATATGTCTCATGAAATCAGAACCCCACTGAATGGAGTTATGGGGATGATACAACTCATGCAGACGACACAGCTTGCCAAAGAACAAGAAGAATACTTGCGTGTTTCCGAGATATCGTCCGATGCACTTTTAAGCATACTAAACGATATATTGGATTATTCTAAAATCGAAGCGGGAAAAATGGAGCTGGAGAAAACAGAGTTTAACCTTGGTCAGTTAGTGAATAAAGTGGTTTGTTTATTTCAACTATCTGCTGAAAGAAAAGGCTTAGATATAAACGTAATTGTAGATAACGACGTACCTCTTAATCTCCTTGGTGACCCATTTAGACTAAGACAAGTTATTTCTAATTTGATTGGAAATGCTATAAAGTTTACCACCGAGGGTAAAATTGAGCTTTTAATCAAAAAAACTAAAGAAACGAGTGGAGGCGGAGTAAGACTCGAATTTGTTGTAAAAGATACCGGGATAGGAATTGAGCCAAATAAAATTGATGCACTATTCCAAAGTTTTCACCAAGCAGACAGTTCTACAACTCGTCAATATGGAGGAACTGGGTTGGGGCTAGCCATATCAAAAAAATTAGTTGAAATGATGAAGGGTGAAATCTGGGCATCTAGCAAAGTAAACGAGGGTAGTAATTTTCATTTCACCTGTTTATTAGATAAAGCTCCACAAAGCAAACCTTATGAAGATGTTTTAACGTTGGAATCAATAAATATTAAAGAATCAGTACCCAATCTTCTCCTTGCTGAAGATGATGCAGTTAGTAGAATGGTAATTTCGGAACTTATCAAGAAAAAAGGTTGGAGGCTTACTGAGGCAACGAACGGTGAAGAGGCGGTTGATTATTTTAGACGAGTGAGTTTCGATGTCATTCTTATGGATGTTCAAATGCCGGGGATTGATGGTTATAAGGCTACGGGTATTATTCGTCTAATCGAAGCGAATTCAAACGGACATATTCCAATCATAGCGCTAACTGCCCATTCTTTAAAAGGTGATAAAGAAAAATGTCTGGAAGCTGGGATGGATGATTATATTTCTAAACCGATCAATGCTGGAGAGTTATTTACAACAGTAAAACGATGGATTTGAGGCGTTATTACTCATAGAGCACCTAACACTGTAGGAGTTACAATTTTTACTCACAGTGTAAGGTGCTTTTCATATTGTTATAATACCTTCATAAATTGAGGTTTTCCACATTCCCAAACGATATAAAAATAATCGGAAATATGCATTTATTCAACAATAATTTCCAGATATTGTTTAGACAAAATATAGAATTGCAGGTAAAATTACAATAAATCAATAAGTAAGTAAATGATTACTTACCGATAGGGGGCGTTTGGTTTGGCTAAATTATTGCACACAAAGGAAAGCCTAATTCTATCGGCGATTGAGGTGATTAATGAACAGGGTCTGCAGGGACTTACTACAAGGGAGGTTGCGAAAAGGCAGGGCGTTTCAGAGGCAACGATTTTTAAGCATTATAAGTCAAAAAATGAACTTATTTTAGCAGTACTCGAATATTACTCTCAATACGATCAAGCGATCACTGAATCATTAGTTCTTAAAAAGTTAAATCCTATTGAGGCAATCATTTATTTTGTAGATGCCTATGTCACATATTACGAGAATTATCCACAAATAACAGCAATCACCTTATCCTACGAGGGTTTGATTCATGAACCTGATCTTAGTGATATGGTTCAGGGGATTTTTCAAAGACGAATAGGCACAATCAAAGCCTTAATTGAGGATGCTAAGCTTCAAAAAGCTATTCTCGGGGATGTAGGTACTGAAAGTCTTGCCGATCTTATTGTTGGTTTAGAAAGAATGGCTATCCTCCGGTGGCGTTTGGATAAATATAAGTTTTCATTGAAAGAACAAACTTTAACATCGTTAAACATGTTGCTAGATCTTGTTAAAAGTAAATGCCAAAAGATAGTCCAAGTTGATTAAGGAGTGGAGTTAAATGAAAAAGTTACTAATCGTTGATGATGCCGCTTTCATGCGACTGTCCATTCGAAATATGCTCCAAAAATACGATGTAGAAATTATTGGAGAAGCTGAAAATGGAGCGGTAGGCCTCGCAATGTATAAGGAATTGCGGCCCGATGTTGTAACCATGGATATTACGATGCCAGAGATGTCTGGAATTGAAGCGCTTAAAGCGATCAAGGCCTTTGATCCTCAAGCAAAAGTGATCATGGTCTCAGCCATGGGACAGGAGGGTATGGTAAAAGAGTCGATTATAAATGGTGCAAAAACATTTATTGTTAAACCATTTAAGGAGGAATTTCTCTATCAAACAATTTGCAAAGTGTTAGGGATATAAGACGGATTCCAAGTCAAGAGGAGGTGAAAAAACTTGTCTAGCCAGTATATTAATGAACCTATGCTTGATTTATTCATTTTTGAGTCTACTCAACTCATTGAACAAATGGAACTTTTGGTTATTTCTAATGAAAAGTCTAGTTCCTATGATTCAGACGCTATTAACGAAATCTTTAGGATTATGCATACAATCAAAGGATCCTCGGCAATGATGCTCTATAATAATATTTCAGGGTTAGCCCATTCAATGGAGGATTTGTTTTTTGTCCTGCGTGAGGACAAGCCCCAAGATGTTAATTATTCAGAGCTATCGGATTTAGTACTTGAAGGTATTGATTTCATTAAACTAGAAATCGCTAAAATCAGGAACGGAGACGAAGCAGACGGCGAACCTTCAGAGTTGAATAAACGTCTCAAAGTCTTTCACTCTAAGATCAAAGGTCAAAATATTAACGTGACAATAGGGAATGAGGTAAATTCTCAAGAAAGAAGTACTCTTGAGAACCAACAATATTACATAAGTAAAGTAAAAACAAACCTTACTGCCTCTAAGAACATATTTGAGGCCACCATTCATTTTGAACCAGACTGTGGAATGGAAAACTTGAGAGCCTTTAGTGTGGTCAACGATCTGCAAGAGCTTGTGGAAGAGTATTACCATATACCCCAAGACTTAGATAATGAGGATAGTGCAAGTGTTATTTGTGAACAGGGGTTTACTCTTCTTTTAAAGACCCCTTACTCCTTCGATGAGATTCATAAAGTTCTAGTACAAACATTCTCCTTAAAGAATCTCCAATTGACTCAAGTTGAAAATAGTGAACTATTCAATGATCTCCAAAACGAAAGCCATTTTCTACTGGGAGATAGTCCTCTTAAGATTCCAGCAGTATTGGGACGAGAGGATCTTTTCACCAACCAAGGAGAAAAAGAAAGCCTTTTAGCGGCAGCTCAGCAAATTATTATTAGTGTTAGTGTAGCAAAATTAGATCAGTTGATGGATTTAGTTGGGGAAATGGTCATCGCGGAAGCAATGGTAACGCAAAACCCTGACCTCAAAGGCTTGGAATTGAATAATTTTGATAAGGCCGCTCGGCAATTAAGAAAAATAACTAGCGAACTACAAGATATCGTAATGTCTGTACGCATGGTGCCCTTAGCTGGGACGTTCCAAAAGATGAATCGTACGGTGAGGGATATGTGTAAGAAACTCAACAAAGAAGTCCGGCTCCAATTACTAGGTCAAGAGACTGAGGTCGATAAAAATATTATCGAACATATCTCAGATCCCTTAATGCATCTCATTCGCAATTCCATCGATCACGGTATTGAAATGCCTTCTGAACGTGAAGCTAAAGGAAAATTCCGTATAGGAACGATTACCCTAGAAGCAAAGAATGCTGGCGGAGATGTCTTGATCATTATTCGCGACGATGGTCAAGGTTTTAACAAAGATAGGATCTTGGCTAAAGCCCGTGAAAAGGGATTAATTCAAGAAACGGAAGATCAAATCAAGGATAAGGAGATCTATAACCTTATTTTTCTACCCGGATTCTCGACCAATGAAACTGTTACGGAGTTTTCTGGGCGGGGTGTCGGAATGGATGTCGTCGTAAAAAATATTGAAGCCGTAGGGGGAGCCATAACGGCGGATAGTGTCCCTGGAAAGGGAACGACTATAACCCTCAAAATCCCCCTAACCTTGGCGATCATTGATGGCATGAACATTAAAGTAGGGGATTCGTTCTATACAATACCAACAACCGCGATTAAGGAATCCTTCCGGCCTAAATCGACAGACCTTATAGTCGATCCTGACAATAACGAAATGATGATGGTTCGAGGACAGTGTTTTCCCATTTTACGTTTGCACCGAATTTACCAGGTTCGGACAGATGTAACCGAGCTTACTGAGGGGATCATCATTATGGTAGAGCACGACGACAAAACACTCTGTATCTTTGCCGATGAACTAATCGGTCAGCAGCAAGTCGTAGTAAAAGCCCTTCCTGACTATATTCGAAACATGAAAAAAGTCAGAGGTTTGGCTGGATGTACCTTACTGGGGGATGGGAGTATTAGCCTTATACTCGATATAGAGGGCCTTATGATTTAGACATTCAGCATAAGTAGAATAAGAAAGGAGAAATTCGATGGCAGATATTGTTGAACTAGAAGCAGCAGACTTGACTGAAGATACTCAGAAAGGCAAGTTTCTAACCTTCTGTATGGGCAGTGAATTCTACGGAATTGAAATCAAATATGTCACTGAAATCATAGGCTTACAGCCCATTACTGAAATCCCTGAAATGCCCGAATATATTAAAGGAATTATTAATTTGCGAGGTAAGATTATTCCAGTTATGGATGTGCGGTTGCGTTTTAGAAAGCCCTATAGAGAGTATAACGATAGGACCTGTATAGTAGTCATTGAGATCAGAGAGGTCTCGATTGGTCTCATCGTTGACAGTGTATCCGAGGTGATATCTATTCCTGATGAAGAGATTGTAGCTCCGCCGAACGTGGCTAAGGATGGAAATAAGTACATCAAAGGGATCGGCAAAGTAGGAAACGATGTTAAACTTCTCTTGGATTCAGATAAGCTCCTTAATGAAACAGATTTGGAAACAATTAACGATTTATAAAATATGCGGAGGTGTCTATAAATGAAATGGTTTATGAATATGAAAATTGCTGCAAAGTTAATATCAGGGTTTATTTTTGTTGCGCTTATAGCAGCAGTTGTTGGAGTTGTTGGTATCGTAAATATCAAAACCATCGATAATGCCGATACTGAGCTTTATGAGAACATGACGGTGCCAATCTCACAATTAGCGGAGATTTCGACTGAGTTCCAAAGGGCTAGAGTTCATAGTCGTGATCTTATCCTATCAAATGACCCAGTACAGAAGAAAAGTTACGCAGAAGAATTTGTTGCGAGAAAAGCAACCATTGATAAGGATTTAATATCTTTCGAGAAAACAATCCTATCAGACAGAATGAGGGGCTTGTACGATGATCTGGTAAAGGATAATAATTCTTATTTTCAAGAGATGACTAAGGTGATTGAGCTTGCATTACAAGGGAGAAATGAAGAAGCTCTAGCATTTATGAGTGCAACCAGCCCTGCCGGAATTGCCAATAAAGAACTCCAGGATGCCATAACAGACATTACAGAGGTTAAATTACAGGATGCAAAGGCTAAGGCCGATGGTAACAATCAGACGGCTAATACTGCTACAGTCACTATGATTGTGGTCATAATCGCAGGGGTACTCATAGCCATTGGTTTAGGCTTTTTCATAAGCTCAATTATCAGTAGACCATTGAATAAGTTGGTGGAAGTAGCCAACAGCCTTGCGGAAGGCGATCTTGATGTCAACATTGATGTTACTACCAAGGATGAAGTTGGGATGTTAATGAATTCTTTAAGCAATGTCATTGTATCGCTAAATGAAGTCATGGGCGAAATAAACAATGCGTCATCTCAGGTTGCTTCAGGGTCAAGACAGGTCTCAGCCTCTGCTCAAGCGCTCTCCCAAGGGTCTACAGAGCAAGCGAGTTCAATTGAACAACTTACGGCCTCCATGGAGGAGATCTCAAATCAGACAAGACTCAATGCTACAAATGCAACCCAGGCCAATGAGTTAGCCTTAGCTGCACAGGAGGGGGCAGTCAAAGGTAATGAGCAAATGCAAGGCATGCTTAAGGCTATGGACGATATTAATGAATCCTCCGGAAACATTTCCAAGATCATCAAAGTTATCGACGAAATTGCCTTCCAAACGAATATCCTAGCGCTTAATGCGGCTGTTGAGGCCGCAAGAGCTGGACAGCATGGTAAAGGTTTTGCGGTTGTGGCAGAAGAAGTTCGTAATTTGGCTGCTAGAAGCGCCAACGCAGCAAAAGAGACAACGGCACTGATTGAGGGTTCCATCAAAAAGGTTGAAGGTGGTACAAAAATAGCTAACGATACCGCGGCAGCCCTCAATACAATTGTCGAGGGTGTTACAAAAGCAGCGAACCTGGTTGGAGAAATTGCTACAGCATCGAATGAACAAGCTTTGGGAATTAACCAAGTGAACCAAGGTATTATGCAAGTGTCCGATGTTGTGCAGACCAATTCCGCTACGTCTGAAGAAAGTGCTGCAGCTAGCGAGGAGCTTTCAAGTCAAGCAGACCTATTAAGAGAGCAGGTCAATAAGTTTAAACTGAAGAAATCGACAAGCTCTACTTATAAAGGGTATGAGGAACTGAACCCCGAGGTTTTACGCATGTTAGAGGATATGTCTCAAAAGAAAAAAGGGAACTATAGTTCTCTGAATGAAGATCTAGGATATGCTGAGGTTGCAGCAACCAGCAGTAAGCCTAAGATTTCTCTAAGTGACCGAGAGTTTGGAAAATATTAGAAAAAGTATTTAGGAGAGCCACAAGGCTCTCCTAAACTAAAGACTTAATTAAGGAAGATATAATAGCAAAACGAGGGAGGTGGATAAATGTTAAAGATTTCGGAAAGAGAGTTCAGGCAACTCGCGGATTATATTAAAACCAATTACGGAATCTTTCTTAAGGATGAGAAACAAACCTTACTGGCCGGAAGACTAAGCAATGTTCTAACTGAAAAAAGCTTCAGCAGTTTTGCTGACTATTTCAATTATATAGTGGCTGATAAAACAGGGGATGGAGTGGTAACTCTTATAGATAAAGTAACGACAAATCATACGTTCTTTATGCGTGAAGTGGACCATTTTAATTTTTTTAAGGAAAAAGTTCTTCCACAGTTGGTCGCGAACTCTCAGACAAAGGATCTAAGAATCTGGAGTGCGGGATGTTCGAGTGGAGAAGAGCCCTACACGTTAGCAATGATCATCGATGAATTCTTTGGCATGGAGAAAAAATTGTGGGACACTAAAATTTTGGCAACGGACATTTCGAGCAAAGTTTTAGACATCGCTCTTGAAGGGGTTTATAGCAATGAACGTATAGCTACCTTACCTGCTTTTTGGAAGCTTAAGTACTTTAACAAATTAGACTATGAAAAATCCGTCCTAATCCCTGAGATTAGGAATGAAGTGATATATCGAAAGTTTAATCTTATGGACAATCCCTTACCCTTTAAAAAGAAATTTCACGTAATTTTTTGTCGGAATGTGATGATTTACTTTGATAATAAAACGAAAATGGAGTTAGTTAAGAAGTTCTATGATGCAACTGAGCCAGGTGGATACTTATTCATTGGACACTCGGAATCATTGAATCGAAACGAGACGGAGTATCAACATATTTTACCCGCCGTCTACCGAAAGGAATTTTAAGCATGGGAAAGATAAAAGTGCTGATTGTCGATGATTCTCTGATCTTTCGTGAAGTGCTAGCAAGAGGGATTTCTAGCGACCCGAGCATAGAAGTAGTGGCTAAGGCTTTCGATCCCTTTGATGCTCGAGATAAAATCTTAGAATTTGATCCCGACGTGATGACCTGCGATATTGAAATGCCTAAAATGAATGGGATTGAATTTATCAAGCGACTTTTACCCCAATACCCATTACCTGTTGTGGTTGTCAGCTCTGTCAGTATGGCCGTCTTTGAGGCAATGAAAGCAGGGGCCGTAGATTTTGTGACGAAGCCTAATGTCCAATCCGTTCAAGATGTTGAAGGTTTTATTCATGAATTGATCCAGAAGATAAAAATAGCGGCAAGGGCAAAGATTGGTTTGGTTGGGCAGAGCCATACTAAAGTGGTTGAAGAGGGGGCTGTCCTGAAAGAAAAACTTATAGCCATAGGAGCTTCGACTGGAGGAACGGAGGCCGTTTTTCATATCTTGAAAATGTTAACTCCTAAAATGCCGGGCATTGTGGTGACTCAACATATTCCTCCCATATTTTCCAGGTTGTTTGCGGAGAGACTGAATAATTCAACCCAGCTACGAGTTAAGGAGGCTCAGTCGGGAGATTATGTTGATCAAGGGTGTGCGCTTATAGCCCCAGGCGGAAAACATATGCGGATTAAGAGAGCCGGAGATCGATTCAGAGTGGAGTGCTTCGATGGTGAAAAGGTCAATGGACACTGTCCATCAATTGATATCCTCTTTGAATCAATGGCTAAAGAAGTAGGCCCGGGGGCGATCGGGGTTATTCTTACGGGGATGGGTTATGACGGTGCAAAAGGACTGCTTGCCATGCGAAGAAAGGGGGCTCTAACCTTAGGGCAGGATGAAAAATCCTCCGTGGTGTATGGAATGCCTAAAGTGGCTTTTGAAATCGGGGCAGTCGAGCGGCAAGTTCCCCTGGAGACAATGGCCCAAACTCTAGTAAATCTATTAAGGAAGAAGAATGGATAGAATCATCGGTATCGGGGAATATGTCACCACTAATGCTCCGCAAGACGTCATAAAGACTTATGCATTAGCTTCTTGCGTTGCCGTAACCATTTATAATCCCGTGATTCATTTAGCAGGCATGATTCATATCGCTTTACCAAATCCTTCAGATTTGCAAGAGACTCTGCGGCGACCAGGTTACTATGCTACAACGGGCATACCAATCTTAGTTGATCAACTTTGTAGGAAATATGGCAGTCAACGTAAGGATTTGCAAGTAAAGATCTTCGGAGGAGCGGTCTCAATAAGAACGGATGATTACTTCAACATTGGGCCAAAGAATATTAAGGCAGTTCGAGAAATTCTTTTGGGAATGGACTTAAAGATTTTAGACGCTTATATAGGTGGAGAGATTAGTCGAAGTATTACAATGAGCGTAAGAACAGGAAATATCGAAGTCATTACGCTTCCGTTTAATTTTTAAGGCGGGTGAGTGTGATTGTGAATAATGTAAACACCGAGGCTAGTAATTTTGAGATAATTTTTAATAGTAGTCCCATTGGAATGTTTTTGATTAATGAGGATTTCTTAATTGAGAAAATTAACAATTCTGGAGTGGAGTATTTAGATCATAACCAGCGAGGAATTTTAGGAAAACGTATTGGTAACGAGATTCACTGTCAGGGGAGTATTGAAGATGTTCAGGGGTGTGGCTTTGGACCAAAATGCCAATCCTGTAAGTTAAGATTGGCTATTGTGTTAGCTTTTAATGCCGGACAAGCTACCACCGACCTGGAGTACTGTCAAGTATTAATTGATCATGAAATAAAGAGAAGATATTGGTTTAAGGCAAGTATTACTCCGATTAGGATAAGGGACAAACGCAAGGTAGTCGTAGCACTCGATAATATTACTGACAGCAAACTAGTAGAGAGGGCTGCAAAGAAATATCAAGTAATTCTAGAAAAAGCTCGCGATATTATTTTATTTATGGATACAGAGGGCAACATTTTAGAAGCTAATGAGGCGGCGATTCGTGCCTATGGTTATACTAGAGAAGAAATCCTAGCTTTAAAAATTTTTGATTTTCGAGAGTCCGTTGATTTAGCATCAGAGCAAATGAAACAAGTAGGAGACCAAGGGCTGTTATTTGAAACTAATCATATTCGAAAAGATGGCAGTACTTTTCCCGTTGAAGTGAGTTCCTATGGTACATTTATAGAGGATCAACGCTTTTTAGTGAGTATCATTCGAGATATCACTGAGCGGAAACGTTGGGAAAAGTCGCTTATGGATAGTGAAAAAAAGTATCGTAGTTTGTTCGATGTAGCGCAAGATGGGATCTTTCTTCACGAGATCCAAGAAGGAGGATCACTTACTGCCAAAATTATCGATGTTAACCCCTTAACTTGTCAGAGAATGGGGTACAGCAAAGAAGAGATGCTCAATCTGCATGTTTATGATTTTACCAAACATAAAGGAACATATATTAATCTACTTAAAAAATTAATAACTGACGGACAATTCACTTTTGAAAACATTTTTCTTTCTAAGGACGGCCAAGAAGTACCAGCTGAGGTTAAATCGCAGCTTATTGAGATGGATGGTAAAAAATACATTCTATCCTTTGCGCGGGATATCTCGGAACGTAGAAAAGCGGATCAAGCATTACTAAAAAGCGAGGAAAACCAAAGGATTTTATATGAACATTATCGTACGTTAATTATGAATATGCCGGAGAGCTTTGCCTATAACAAGGTTATTTTTGATGCTTCAGGGAAACCCATCGATTATGAAATTCTAGAGGTTAACGAAGCCTATGAAAAGATATTTAATGTATCTCGAGAAGAGATTATTGGCAAGAAGTATTCGGAGCTTTTCTCCGCCGAACATCCTGAAATCTATAGAAAAAGAATGGATGAATACGGAGAGGTTGCTTCCAGAGGAATTGTTCTTGATTTACCGATCTACTACTCCAAGTGGAGTGAACGATGGTTTTCTGTAAAAATTTATAGTCCCGAGCCTGGTTATTTTGTCTCAATCTTAACGGATATGACTGAGCGTATACATGTTGAAAATGAACTGAATCAGGCTAAAGATAAAGCTGAGGCCGCAAATCGGGCGAAAAGTGAATTCCTGGCGAATATGAGTCATGAAATTCGTACACCTATTAATGGAATAGCAGGCATGATTGATTTAACTCTTCTAGCGAATATAACCGATGAGCAGCGAGAAAACTTAGAGATTGCCAAGGATTGCGCAGATTCACTACTGAGAATAATAAATGATATTTTAGATTTTTCCAAGATAGAAGCTGGTCATTTAGTGATCGAAACGATAGGGTTTAACCTTCAGGAACTCTTAGATTCAACCATCAAAACCCATTTGCCACTAGCTTTGAAAAAGAAATTGGAATTATGTTGTGACAGTTCCTCTTCTATACCGCAAATCTTACAAGGAGATCCCAATAGGTTAAGACAAATTCTAAACAATTTATTAAATAATGCTCTAAAGTTTACGGAACATGGAAAAGTTACACTTTCTGTTGAGCTATTAGCAATGACTAACAAAGCAGTTGAGTTGAATTTTTCAATTTCTGATACAGGTGTTGGTATATCGGATCAAGAAAAAGCTAAACTTTTTAGAAACTTTAGTCAAGTAGATGGTTCAATTACAAGAAAATATGGTGGTACGGGTTTGGGTCTAGCCATTTCCAAGCAACTAGTCGAAATAATGGGTGGGACCATAACGTTAGAAAGCCAAAAAGGGAAAGGGAGTACGTTTAGCTTTAGTCTGCTGTTCTCAAGAGCTAAGGAACTAAGCAAACCAGCTCAAGGTCACTTAAACCCTATTCATACTCTCAAACCCTTAAGAATTCTCGTTGTAGAAGATGATAAGGTCAATTTAATGGTGTTGACTTTGATGCTTAAAGAAAAAGGTTATTCAGTGGAATCCGCTTCGAACGGGTTGGAAGCCTTGTCATTGCACGAGGAAAATCAGTACGATGCTATTTTTATGGATATTCAGATGCCCATCATGGATGGGATAGAAGCGACGGCCAAAATTCGTGAACGAGAGGGTAAGAGTCGGCATACTCCGATCATTGCCTTAACAGCTTACGCGCTGGTTGGAGATCGGGAAAGGTTTCTGTCCCATGGCCTAGATGAGTATATTCCCAAACCCATTAAGATGGAGGAGTTATTCCGGGTCTTAGAAGAGGTGTTAAACCGAAGCAGCCCAGAAATTAAATTCTGCCCTGAGCCTGATGACGAGATCAGGATTAGTGAAACAGGGATAGTGTTAAGTACCAAGATTGAGGGGGCAGTAAACGATAAATATTCTATTCTTCAAGAGGTTTCCAGAGATATTGATGAACTCAGACATGCTTTGTCCTTTGAGGATATTGGCTTGATTGAAGAAATTGCTCATAATATCAAAAAACACTGTGACATTATAGAAGCGGATGAGTTAAAAATGTTGTCGTTTAAAGTTGAACTTGCCGCAAGGCGAGAAAACCTAGAACAAGCAGCTAAATGTGCCTTAACCTTAATTCAAGAATTTGAGATATATATGCGCTTAGAACATTAAGATGTAGGAGGTAGAGGATAATGAAAATTCTAATTGCTGAGGATGATTTAGCTAGCCGGAGGTTCCTGTCAAAAGTTCTTTCCCAATATGGTGAAGTCGATTTGGTAGTTGATGGACTTGAAGCACTTGACGCCTATTTGATGGCTATTAAAGAGAAAGAGCCCTATGATTTGATTTGCCTGGATATTATGATGCCCAAAGTGGACGGGGTTAAGGTATTAAAGGCTATTAGAGACTATGAGGGTAAACAAACCTTAAAGCCTGAACAGAGGGTTAAAGTAATTATGACGACTGCCCTAGCTGAAACTGACTTTGTTAATAGGGCATTTGAAATTGGGTGTGAGGCCTATGCTGCGAAGCCTATTGATACGAATAAAATGCTGGAGGTCCTTAGGAAACTAAGACTAATAGAGTAGTTACTAAACGACCTTTACCTTACAAATTATATCAAGATATTGTTACAGATGAAGGAGACCTGAGGATGAAGGCTGAGTATATTAATCCCTTTGTATCAGCAAGTACTGAAATGATCGATCAGGTTACTGGTTTGAAGACGAAGATGGGTAAGATTTATATCAAAAATGTACCCTATAGGAGCGAAGGTATTCTAGTTATTATTGGGATAACAGGTGGGTTTCATGGCAGTGTTGTACTGTCCTTTGACAAAGTAACCTGTTGCAAGATCGCTTCCGCAATGATGGGTTGTTCAATGATTACAGAACTTGATGAAATAGCAAAAAGTGCTATTGGAGAGTTATGTAATATGATCTTGGGCTATACAGCTACCTTGTTTTCCAAAGGAAAAATAGTAGTGGATATCACCCCTCCTACCATTTTGACAGGAGACAATATTGAACTGAGTATTCCAAATACAGTTGTTGTATGTATCCCACTAATATTTGAAGATGAATCACAAATAGAGATTAATGTATCAGTAGCCGAAGGTATACTTTAAGGAAGGCTGGCGGTGAAACGATGGATAGTATTAGAACACTGGTCTCCCAGTGTCGTGTCGGAACGATTCTTGCGGAGGATGTAATAACCTACCAAGGCATCACTCTCGTAGCCAAAGATTGTATTTTGAATCAATATATCCTAAACCGCCTTGCCGATTTCGGAATTGAGTATATTTGGATTTATACTGTGGATGAATTAGTGCCAAAACAGGAAAAAGATAAAGATAGAAAAACCAAGAAGGAAAGCATCATGGCAAGTCATGCAGAATCTGTTCTAGTGGTAAAGCAGGTCCTGAGAGAATTATCTTCGGGGGGGAAATTAAACTATCCCAAGATTAAGCAGCTATCCAAATTAGTATACGGAACTATTAATAACAGTATGGACATCATAGAGTCTCTAAAAGATCTCAGAGAAAAGGACGAATATACATATACTCATTGTGTTAACGTTGCTTTTTACGCAATGCTTATTGCTAATTGGCTTAATTTAGCCAAGGACGAAATTGAGGAAGTCATACAAGCTGGATTACTGCATGATATCGGAAAAGTCCTTATTCCAGATGAGATTCTCAACAAACCAGGGAAATTATCGGATGAGGAATTTGATATTATGAGAAATCACTCTCTGCTGGGGTACTTTTGCATCAAGGATGTGGCGGATATTAGCCAATCCGTAAAAGAGGCTGTCCTTTCTCATCATGAGAGGTCCGACGGCTCAGGTTATCCTTATGGCTTGCAGTGTCATGAAATTCATTTGTTTGCTAAAATCATTGCAATTGCGGACGTGTATGATGCTATGACTCAAGATAGAATCTATAAAAAAGGGGTTAATCCTTTTGCGGTATTTGAAATGTTCCAGACCCTCGGAATGAGCATATTTGATATTTGTGTATTGGATGTCTTTTTAAAAAACATATCTTTACATTTTACAGGTTTAAACGTGATTCTGGAAAACGGCGAAAAAGGTGAAATTGTCTATGTTCCACCCTATGAGATTACCAGACCGGTTATTTTAAAGGGAAAAACTTTTGTTGATATTACCCAGTCTAACACAAAAATATCATGTATCGTTTGAGGTTAATTTGACGACATTTTTTTAGAACACCATTCTTAATTGTCAACCCAAGCCCTTGAATAACGAAAGAAAAAGCCCAACCCAAAGGTTGGACATATTTCCTATCTTATAGTTTTGTAGCAGTTTGTCGGAAGCTCTTCGAACAAGGAAAAAGTTTTTTGAATCAGTTACGTAGGCTCGTTCGATGCTGTGACCATTAAACTGTTGTGGGACCGCAAGCAAACTTGCAGACCTTAAGTGCTCAAACTACTTAGTGATAACTAATCATTGAATAGCCCCAATTGTTTTATCAGATATGGTATCGCTTTTTCGAAGCAGACGCCATATCTTTTTTCTAGTCCAGCCTCATGGGTCAGGCTTATACATCTATGTGTATAGTCGACAGCTATTTGTACGGCTTTTTCAAGAGGAAAATCATTTAACAACGCAGATAATAAGGCGCTCCCAAAAACGTCACCTGTACCATGAAAATAACCCTCGATCTTATCATTGAAGGCGTAGCTAACCTTCCCGGTGTTGCTATCAAAGGCTGCGGCTCCCAATTTGTCTTTCTCAAAGGAAACCCCCGAAAGAACCACCTTTTTTGCACCTAGGGAAGAAAGTTTCTTTAAGGTGGACTCAATATACTCCTGTGAATAATTTTCCCCAACGTACTCTTCTTCTAAGAGGAAAGCAGCTTCCGTTAAATTAGGGACGATAATATCTGCCTTGGCACACAATTTGGTCATTCCCTTAGCCATTTCAGGCGAATAAATTGAATATAAAACTCCATTGTCCGCCATTACAGGGTCAACCATTACCAGTGTGTCATTCCTTCTAAAAGTATCAAAGAGATCTGCGACTAAATCAATCTGCTCAAAGGATCCTAAAAAACCGCTGTATAAAGCGTTGAAGTTTAGATTCAGAGATTGCCAGTGATCTGAAATTGGCTTAATATCCTCAGTTAAATCTCTATATGTAAAACCCTCAAAGCCACCAGTATGAGTAGATAGAATCGCAGTTGGTAAAACACTTGTGTCAAACCCTGCAGCGGAAAGGATTGGCAGTGCAACGGTAAGTGAACATCTCCCTACACAAGAAATATCGTGAATTGCAGCTACCCTCTTTTGTTTATTCATTGTACTAGTTCCTCCTTGACAATTAATGTATTGATTATAGAATATATCTGTTACCTACATAAGTATCAGTTTTTAATAGTTGTATAGTATCAGTTTGGAGGATTTTCATGATTACTTTGCCCTTATGCACTAGTAAAGCACCCTTATATAAACAAATTTATGAATGGGTTAGAGCCGAAATCCAATCTAAAAACTATAAGCCTCATGATAAGATACCATCAAAGCGAAAGCTAGCGGAACACCTTGGCGTGAGTATTAATACCATCGATACAGCGTATAGTCAGTTGATCGATGAAGGGTACATTGTGGCCATTCCAAAGAAGGGATATTTTGTCTGTGATATTGACATATATCACAGAATAAACATTACTCAGCACGAAAATACTCAACTCATAGAAAGGAAGGAATATCTTAAAATTGATTTCTCGCCCAGTGATGTCGATCATAGTGCGTTTCCGTATAAGACATGGAGGAACCTGTTTAAAAGTTGTTTTAATGAATTCGATTATAGCATTTTAAAGAAAACGGTGGCTCAAGGGGATTTGAATTTAAGGCGAGAATTAGTTGCTTTCTTGCATAGTTCAAGAGGGGTTAACTGTGATGAACGTCAGATAATCATTGGAGCAGGAACGGAAAGTTCATTACGAACTATAAGCCTTGTTCTAAATAAGGCAACATGTATAGCTTTGGAAAACCCTGTATATAGAAAAGCCTATAGAACCTTCGACCATATGGGGCATTCGATTATACCAATACCCATCGATGACAAAGGGATAGAAATTGAACCTCTAAAGGGTCTTTCTAATGTAGCAGTCTATGTAACCCCTTCGCACCAATTCCCTCTAGGAATCAGCATGCCCATCGGCAGAAGAATTGAACTCCTCAATTTTGCAAACCAAATGCCTGGACGATATATCATTGAAGATGACTATGACAGCGAATTTAGATATATCAGAAAACCTCTGCCATCCTTGCAAAGTATCGACCAAAACGGGAGAGTTATTTATATCGGCACCTTCTCAACCTCAATTGCGCCCTCTATCAGGATAAGTTATATGGTGTTGCCCGTAACATTACTAAAAAACTACCATAGAATAAATAGTGAATTCGGTTCCGAGGTATCCATTCTTGAACAGAGGTTAGTTGCGAAGTTTATTGCAGAGGGCAATTATGAAAAACATCTAAATAAGATGCGTAAACTATATAAAGAAAAGCGAGCGCATCTAATCAGAGAACTATCGATCTTTGGAGAAAACATTAGGATTGTAGGTGAGAGTGCAGGTAATCACTTGCTGATTAAATTGCGCACTACAAAGAGCGGAACCTACTTGTGTAAAGCTGCAGCTGAAAATGGCGTGAAGGTCTATCCGATCTCGGATTATTTTATTGGTGCAATCCTCAAAAAATATGACAGTACATTTTTATTGGGATATGGGGCATTAAGTAAGGATGAACTTTCCGAGGGCGTAAACTTGTTATATCGTGCATGGAAGGATATTTGTGGAGGGTCTTCACGAGATACGTGAAGACCTATTTATTTAATACGTCAGCCCCCATGATAGCTTAGTCAAAGTTATTAAAAATAGTAATCATAGCCCATTGCTATCTATGTAATTTGTTATATTTATAACTGTTTAGTATAAATAAACGCCTGGTATGCTTAGAATACTAGACAATTAAGGAAAAACACGCAAATTATACATAAACAAAATAAATGGTTCCATATATGCCGGCTATAGACAGAAAAGGGGCGTTGTGCTAACATTCACTTAAAGGATATTGTCATCAGTTTCCTGTTGACAAAACAAAAGAAATAACTAAGGAAATAACTAAGGAGATAGAGGAGGACGAAAACATGTGGAAATTAGTAGCGACACGTAAGGTGGGAAGGCAACGTAGATATTGCTCTCAGATTCAATATTGTTTACTTGTCCTCCTAGTACCAATGGTGATCTTCTTGCTAGGGGCTGGTGCTTTAACAACTCAAGCCCATACTAATTCACCACAATTTCTGGCACAGCATACATCAAGCATACCTCAGCAGAAGAGTTATGTGATGGGAGAGGAGTTCAAGCTCGGAACCCTCCAATACAAGATTAACAGCATAAGGACTTCGGATGGCAATGGTCATTTATTTAAATCACCAAGATCAGGCAATACGTTTCTGCTCGTAGATCTGACGATAGAAAACCAAGGAAATGTCGATATTGAGGTTAGAAGTAAGATAGGGTTTAAGCTTCAAGATCTGGAAGGGAAAAAGCAAAAAGTTAGTCTGGGAGCAAATCTAGCCGTTAAAGAAGCTATAAATGGGACAATTAAGGCTGGAGGTAAGATGACTGGGGAATTAGGCTATGAAGTGTCAAAGAGTGCACGGAGCTTTGAGTTAACGGTTATACCGGATCCCTTAAGTTCTAAAACAAACATTGCGACCGTAAGCATTTCCATGCCATGACCAATATGAATTTTGAGAAATGTCTTTAAAGAAACTCCTCCTAATTTCCATAACAGTAGGGAGGAGTTTTTTCTTTTCAAGGTGTATTACTTGGCTGTATTTAGCTATACGTCTCGTCAGAGTTCGCTTGTAGTCTACGAATTTGAACAAAAAATGGGGGAATACTAAGGAGGTGAAGTGCGAAAGGGAAAGATGTGATTAGTATTGCATATAACGGACTACGAGATTGCTCTAAGACTATTAATAGCATGCGTTTTTGGAGGAATCGTAGGCTTTCAACGAGAACGGCATGATAGTCCAGCGGGATTACGGACTTATATTCTTGTATCCCTAGGGGCCTCATTAATCATGATGATATCGATGTATGGATTTGCCGATTTTCCCAATGGAGATCCTTCTCGACTTGCATCTCAAGTAGTCTCAGGAATTGGTTTCTTAGGAGCAGGAACCATTTTAAGGGATGGAGTATCTGTCAAAGGATTAACAACTGCAGCTTCGCTATGGGTTGTTGCAGCAATTGGATTAGCTGTGGGAGCAGGATTGTATTATTCATCCTTTCTGGTTACAGTTTTAGTTTTTATAACCTTAGAACGTTCAATTGAGATCTACTTTTTTAGTTCCCGGCTTATCTTAAAAATTACTCTCATAAACAAATGTGCCATTGAGAGTATTAATTGTACTTTAAAATCACATAGAATAATGGTTCGTAATATTACTATTAAATTGTTAGAAGAAGATAAGAATAAAATGACCTTGGAGTATAATTTAAGAACACCTTTTTATGAAATATATACCGAAAAAATTATTAAAGAGATTAGAGAGCTTGATGGGATTCATTCAGTTGAAAAAGTCAACAATTAGCAAGAAGTACATGGAATTTACATGTACTTCTTGCTATTAACTAAAGAGATTAATTTGCAGTGGTTATTCAGATAGATAGCCTATCGTTTTGAGTGTGTTATTCTGACAGGGGGTTAACGATACCTAGAGTTTATTACCGGACCTGTTTCAAAAGTTTGGCCATGTTGTTACCAAGGGTTTGGAAGGTCTGGATCCCTTCTGCATCGTTTTGGACATCACCAGGATCACGGGATAAGGTCAGATTCCAATAATTTGAACTGCAAATAATCATTTCGGCTATGCCAAAGAAGAAGTTGATGGCGGAGTAAGTAAAGGTTGAACCAGCCCTACGGGCGGCAACAACCGATGCTCCTACTTTTCCCTTTAGGAATGAGCCGCCATTGGATTTTGCTACATAACCGCAACGGTCGATAAGGGCCTTTACTTCAGTACTCACATTACTGAAGTAGGTGGGTGAACCGATAATGATACCATCAGCCTCTTCCATCTTCTGAATAAACGAATTCATCTCATCGTCCTTACGCGCACACCGATTATCTTTTGTTTCCCGACATTTGCCACATGCCAAGCAACCAAAGACTTTACGCCCGCCTAATTGGATGATTTCGGTCTCGATTCCTTCCTTTGAGAGCTCAGCCAAGACAATTTTGAGGCCTTGGGCGGTATTGCCATTGACCCGCGGACTTCCATTGAATGCAACAACTTTCATTTACAGAACACTCCTCGTAAACGTTTTAAACAAGATATTGTCAGGTATAATATTAAACAATATAATAAATATAGGCAAGTACGTACTTTTTCGTTCTATAGTACCTATTTGTATACTGGGGATGAAAGTGGTTAGAGAACCCCGAAGGAGTTGAACTGAAATTATTAAGTTTAAAAATAATGAGTACCAATGTTCGATGGAATTAACCTTGGCCCTTATCGGTGGAAAGTGGAAAGCACTTATTCTCTGGCATTTAGGAAACAACACCTTGAGATACAGTGAACTTAGGAAACAACTTCCCAATATCACACCGAAAATGTTGACACAACAGCTTAGAGAGCTTGAAGATAGTGATTTGGTCAAGAGATTCATCTATACACAAATCCCTCCCAAAGTTGAGTATTCTCTAACTCAAGCTGGTAAGAGTCTCATGCCTATTTTAGATACCCTATGTAAATGGGGGCAGAACTACGCTGCCGAATATGAACAACTCGAGCAAAATTAAGTCTAATAGTGAATTACAAGGGTTAATGTGTAATAAGAAACCTTTGATTGGGTATTCTAAGAATGTTTCCGGCAAAAAATGAATGAGGAGGACTGGCATATGAGAAGATTGGCTGCAAGCATTTTGGCTTTGGCGATGTTGGTTGTAGGTGCCGTGCCTGCCTTCGGGGCTGTTGATCAAGACAAATTGAAGGAGATTAAAGCTCTCCATCAGCAAATGTATACTATCAAAGCTCAAATTATTGATAAGGAAGTAGAGGCCGGAATTCTTGATCAAACAAAAGCTGAAAAAATCAAGAACGCCATGCAAGAACGTCAGCAAAGGATGGAACAAGACATGGATAACGGTGAATTTCGTGGTTTTGGGCATAAAAAAGGCTGCGGTCATAAACCCTCTAAAAATTCCACCTCTGCTCCAAAAACAGAGTAAACTCATTCACTGCCGAAGTGTCGGATAACATGATGAGGAGCGAATCCCTAAGGAAATTAGGGGTTCGCTCCTCTTAAATGTGTTCGTAAAGAATAATTGTGACACTTACCAAAGGTACTTTTGTTTTGGATTATCCAGAATTTCCTGAAGCCCAATAATAAGGTAATAAATAACAGCGAAGACGCAGAATAGAACAGGTAAACCTAAATAAGAAATAGGAATCTCTCCATATCGAGAACCATGAATCCAGAGAGACAAAAAGTCATAGGGCATCCTTATCCCACCGCCTATCTTAGAAGCACTCATCAATTATTTTGTCTTCGTATGGGCGATCGGGGTATTTTCTGAACCCCAAGACCTGCCAGAGAAGAACATCAAAAATCAAAGAGATAATTATAATTGCAATTGTTGGAATCGGAAAAATTAGGCCATAATATTTTTGGTTGCGAAGACTCCTTCGTTGCTTCTCTTGAAATTCTACGTTTTTAGGCTCGAGCTTAGATTCGCAGGACGTGGATGGCATCATAACTACCTAACACCCCCCTCAAGGATAGACGTTTGGATATGAACAGGGGCACTTCCTAAATTGATTAAGGTCAATTTTTCTTACAAAAAAGGATAACCCAACTGAAAGAGTCAGCCAAATGACCCAGTATAGGATTCTTAACCACCAAAGGGGTTGAAGGTTAATAGGTAGAAATTTAAGATTTGTATTCCTTGTATTTGGTATCAAGTTCCAACCCCCTCTATATCAAGGTAAACTCCAAGCCTCATAAGGCACTGGAAAATGAACCGGATCAGTTTGTTTAAAATCTTCCCAACCGGCAAGAAGGTAAACAGTGATTGACAGGGCAACAATACCGCCTATTACAGGCCAAAAGAGCCAATAAAGGATAATCCTTTGCCACATTTCTTGATGGCTCCTTCCCTATAGACTTAAAACGAATTATTCCTCGCAGGTTTTAGTAAGACAGGATCCGCCTTGCTCCTGAAGGATTTTATTAGTTTTTTCTAGTTCTTGTAGAATCGCTTGACGACCATCTGATCTTGCTTTTTCAATAGAATAGATAAGAAAGCCTCCCCAACCCAGAGTTAAAGCCGTCATGGTAAATGCGGGAGGGATTTTAAACTGGGCAAACCGAATTTGCGAATTAAAATCACCATTGGGTTCTAAGGCCTGCTGCACATAAACACCGATTGTTTGAGTATCAGTAAACTGAATTCCCAATCTTGTTTTAGGATACCAAATTGGAAACCATACTTGTATAGCATCAGGAAGACCCTGAACTGGATCAATTTGATTTTTAATTTTGGAATAAGTTTTCTGGGCAAGCATAGAGGATAGAGAACGAAGAGTACTGTGATGTTCCTCAAATGATTCCGGGTAAATTTGATTTAAGAGGTTTGATAATTGATCATATAAGGAAACTTTCATAGTACCCCCCCAATTCCACAATCTTTATACCATAATATTCCTATTTGAGGTAAAGTTGCTTATCCCAAAAACTATAGTAGTTACTAATCAAAATAGCCGTTATAGCTTTTGGATTATTCGGGGTTGTACGGGGTTAATGTCCGGGGCTTCAACCTCTGAAATCTGGGATAGTTTATAAAGGTAGTAAGTTTCTTCTCGAATCATGTGATCAAGATTTAACACTGAGACCGTACCTAGAACGTGGTGGGTTATAAGCATAGACTGGAGCTCCTTTTGAAAGCCCAAAAACGAATGAACCTGATTTCCTACACCCAGATTAAAGCGATTAAGTGCAGGGAACGAAGAAGGCTTTGATCGTAAAAATCCGACTAGCTCAAGGGCTTTTAGATAAGCGTTCTTAATGTTTGTAATATGATCCTGAACACGTTTTTGCAGTCCTGTTTCTACCGGATCTAGGGCTGCTGTAAGCTGTTGTGCATGATTAACAATGTCCGGCAGCCAGAATAAGTGATAATGTAAAGCAGAATAGTTTAGACTTTTACTAATCTGTAAATGCTCTGATAGAATCCGTTCATATTCTTCAGCTTCACTAATCATGTGATTTAATGTACTAGGACTCAAACTTGAGTTCAAGTCCTCTTCGATGTGTCTATGAAGTAAGCCAAGCTTAAACTTCCTGACTTTTTTAATAGAAGTCAATGCGTATTGACTTAAACTATAAAGTTCATTGGGAGTTGAATCCAGTCTTGAGCGCTGAAGTAACTCTTCAAGTGTTCGAATAAGGGAAAAGGCCTTGCGTAATTCGGTTTTTTCAAAAACCGAAAGGGAATTGAGAATTAAATAAAGATGGTCCCCCATAACTTGCAGCCAAAACTTATGTTCAAATTGAATATCCAGAACTTGGTCATTATTAACGGCCATGGATTTGACCTACCCCTCATTAGCCTAATAATTGACTTATCTCTCTATGTATAATTATTTTAAATCCATATCTTACCCTATTTTATTCAAGCAAAGCAGCATGGGAGCCTGGAAAAAAATACAATCGTTAAAGGCACAAGCTTTGGATTATGTCCCTTTGCTTGTGCCTCTAGTTTAAGATCCGGAGATTACCTCTTTTTCTTCAGAGATGATTCGCTGAGAAGCTCTATTACCTTCATGTATAATCGTATTAGTTTTCTCTTTAATAATTACCCCATTTTTGAACTCGGTTACAGTCACAAATTCTGTATTGGAAGACATTTCTTGTTTGTTTTGTTCCCAGGTACCACTAAACTCAGAGTTCAAGCCGCTTTTAAGTGTAAGAGGGACCGTTCTAGTTAGTTTTCCTTCATTTTCTATCTGAATACTTACTTTGACAGGAGTCATTGCCTCTATGGGTGCGGGAGCAAAGCCGACGTACACTTGAGCACTTAAAGTCGAAGAGTTCTTAACTGGTAAGAAAGTAATATCTATTTTCTTTTCCGGGAAACCATAAATTTTCTGGGGAATTGTTAAAACAGTACTTCCTTTTGAAATATCTCCCTCTGCCGAAATCTGATATTCATAGTGCTTTTCAGGGGAGAGAGTAACGACTACTGCATAATTTAAACCCCCAAGGGAATCTAGGACTTCCTTAGTCCATTCGGTAGTATCCTTTTCTCGGTAGAAAATGGTGGGCTTCTGATTTGCTTTTAACTCAAGAAACGTGAATTCTCCTCGAACTACCATACGATCTTCACGAGATTCTTTACTAACTAGGCTAAAGTTTGCTGATTGAATCCACTCTTTCTCCACAGCTATTTGATTCATTTGATTACTTGTATGAGTCAGCAGATTGTTCAGTTGATTCAATAGAGATATCGAGTAATCAATTTGTTTTCGTTGTTCTTCCACTTTGTTTAAGGTTGTGAAATTAAACCAAAGTGATAAACAGAGGATGGCGATTATGAAAACCTCTCTTTTCTTCAACTTACTACCTCCTATAAATGTCCTTTATATAACATAATTCAATTTACCTAATCAATTTCCTTTATGAGTGGAAAAGATTTATGTGCTGTGTTTTTTGCCAAAATTGCGAGCTACTATCACGTAAGTTAAGCTCAAGAGAATTTAATGAAGTATTAACATTTGCCGAAACTCTAGGGTTGAGATTAGCTAAGTAAACGCAACGTGTCAGGGGGACGGTCCTTTTTGTCACACTAATAACTAATGGTTTTATATAAATATTTAGAGATTGACAAAGTTACAATAACACCTTACAATGCCAATATACCGTGGGAGGGTATATTGGCATTCTTTATGTCTTTAATTTTAAACGATTGGCTTTATAGGAGTTTTATTGAATAAAAAGGAGTGCGCATGAAACAGACGATTATAATCGCAATTGTATTAGCTGGAGTATTCATATTCTGGTCTTATATGAACTCAAATGTACCCAAAATTGATCCGCCTGAGGCCAAAAAGAGAATGGATACAGAGAAGGGAATCATTGTTCTAGATGTTAGAACCCAGGAGGAATATACAGAGAATCACATCCCTAAAAGTACTCTAATACCTTTAAATGCCCTCCAAAGGGAAGCTGGCTTAAAATTGCCAGACAAAAAAGCAACCATATTTATCTATTGTCGGAGCGGAAATAGGAGTAGGGCGGCAGTCAAAATGTTATTGAAGCAAGGTTATACTAATGTCTTTAATTTGGGAGGCATTATACGCTGGCCCTATAAGACAGTCTCAGGAAATAAGTGAAGATTCTCCACTATAACCATATTAGTAAACGAACTCAGCTTATTTAAAGTTGAGTTCGTTTACTAATATGAAAATCTTTCGCTCAGTTGTAAAAGTTCACCTTATCTCTAATCTTAAAAGCACAAGCTCAGATTATTCGAAACAATTAGAAATTAGTGGAAGGAAAAATTAAAACCTCGTCGAAAAGAAATGTAAACCATATGACATTGACATAGAAAGGAGCCAAATGTGTTACTGGACTAAATTTTATTGGAATCAGATGAGGTCTTAAACCAGAAGTTCCATAAACAAGTTTAATAAATAAATGTACTCAGGTCAAAGAGAGGAGTAAGCTATGGAAGACGTAGTAATTGTAGGTGCAGCAAGAACACCTATTGGGGATTTTTTAGGGTCATTAAAAGATGTGTCTGCTGTCGAACTTGGTACGATCGCTGTAAAAGGTGCTTTGGGGAAGGCCGGAGTCGAGGCAAGTCTGGTTGAGGATGTCGTCGGTGGAATGGTCTATAAAGCTGGAGTGAAAGGAAACCCTGCTCGTCAAATTCAACTAGCGGTTGGTATCCCGTTTGAAGTCGCTGCGACGACAGTTGACCAACAATGCGGTTCAGCCATGAGAGCTTTAGAAATTGCGACACAACAAATGCTCTTAGGTAAAACGAGTATCAGTGTTGTTGTAGGAATTGAAAGTATGTCAAGGGCTCCTCATTTATTGCTTAATTCTAGACAAGGTATCAAGTTGGGGCCTGACACACTACAAGACCATCTAACATATGATGCTTTGGTAGATGCCTTCATGGGTTATCATATGGGGGTAACTGCAGAAAACCTTGCAGAAAAATACTGCATTACTCGAGAGGAACAAGATAGTCTTGCTCACCTTAGTCATACACGTGCTATTGAAGCGATCCAAAATGGTCGCTTCAAAGATGAGATCGTGCCTGTTGAAATAAAGACTCGAAAAGGAACAACTTTTGTTGAAGTGGATGAGCACCCTAGAGGTGATATATCTATGGAGGGTTTGGCGAAACTAAGGACTGCATTTAAGAAAGACGGAACGGTGACAGCAGGGAATGCATCAGGTTTGAATGACGGAGCAGCGGCCTTAGTCTTAATGACAGCCTCCAAAGCAAAGGAGCTTGGAGTTAAACCTATCGCCAAAGTTCTTTCTACCGCTTCCTATGGCGTAGCCCCTGAAATCATGGGAATTGGACCAGCTTATGCTATTCCTAAAGCTCTAAACTATGCAAACCTTCAACTTGGTGATATCGATTATTTTGAAATTAATGAAGCCTTTGCGGCACAATTTTTAGCGGTCAATAAAGAACTGAACCTGGATATGAATAAGGTTAATGCCAATGGATCTGGAATTGCTCTAGGTCATCCGGTTGGATGTACTGGTGTCCGTATCATCGTGTCCTTGCTCAGCGAATTAAAACGACGTGGCGGAAAGTATGGTGTTGCCTCTTTATGTGTTGGTGGAGGCCCAGCTATGGCGACTGTAATCCAAATGCTATAGACATCGTCCTGATGGAACTTTTACATCAATTTTTCTAAAGCTGCGGCTATGGCTGCCCCGGTAAGTGACCCTCCGGCTGACAATTTAACTGTGACCAGACTCGATTTACTAGCTAACCCTTCACTTAAGGCAGCGGTTAATTCCTGGGCGTAGCCTGGCATTCCCTCGTACAAGGATCCGTCAATAGCCACAGTATGAGGTTTGATGAGGTGGGGGTCTTGGTGAAGGATTACTCCGATCAAGCTAGCTGCTACCAGTCGAGCAGAACGTTTAAAGAGGAGAAGGGTCACCCTTCGGAAAATATCGAGCTCAGCTCTGGGTATATTGAATAAATGTCGCGAGTGATTATCCTCTGCAGTGAGAATTAAAGACAAGTCCTTACTGCTGATGGAGTAGGGTTGATTCCAGTGACGAAGGAAATCAAAATCAAGGAATCCTCTCTCAGAAAAATCCAGGATAATCTGACGGAAAAGCTCTCCAAGGTATTTGCCGGAGAGCTTTTTTTCAAACAATTGTTCTCCGGGAGTATCGCTTTGCTGATCTAGTCTTTGATCATAAAGAGTCTCCGGAACGGCGGAAAAGTTTCCAGACTCGGTGTTTATGATCAGGGAGCCATCAAAGCCCGGTGCTTTTGGTTCTAAGTAACATGTGTTATGCCCAGTGCCGATAATTGAGGCGATGTCTACGCTGGAGTCTTGATAAGCAGCTGTTAGAAAGGTGGCTACTGTATCGTTAATAATTGCAGTAGGTCTGACGACACTGCCAAGTCCCTGTCGGGCCAGAGCAGCACAAAGCAATTCTCCGACGTCTTTCCCGACCACCCCGGCGGTCTTGATTTCCTTATTCCAGTTAAGGAGAAGCCCTTCTCCTATCCTTCGTTGGTGGTAGGGGAAGGAGAAGGTGAAGCCCAGGGGAAATGGTATACTAGAAGATATTATGGGACTAAGAGGAGAATGGTCAAGGACTTTTTGAATGATCTCTGCCAGAAAATCAAAGAGCTCTTCGGCGTTTACGCTTGGGGCGCGGAGTTCGCGACCTGTTATGGGGTCTGACAAAGGTCGGGATACTCTATGTAATTCCATAAAGGTCCCATCGCCCTTAAGTTCAACGACAGCAGCCCGAGCATTCGAACCGCCAAAATCAAGGGCTAGAAAGGTTCCTATTTCATTGCTGTTCGGAGCTTGCAGATAGGATGGAAACATTTTCAGCGAGCTCCCACTTCTGCGTAAGCCTTGCTCCATATGCTCCCGAAAATGAGTGGCAATTATCGAGATCTGGGCCTTAGAGATGGATAAATTGAACTCTAATTGCTTTAGGAATTGTTCCAGCAAAAAACCACCTTCCTTTCAGTAAGCGAATCAACAACTCAAAATCCCACTTGGGTTGGCTTAGTCTTCATGCCTTAATAATATCATTTTAGTTTCTCGTGTCTACTATATACAAACCATGAAACCTGAGGACGGCTAAGCCATAAAACCAAAAACCCTCCGTTTGGCCGCAATGCACGGCTACAGGAGGGTTTATCATTATCATCTTCTATTGAAAGAGTTTACTTACTTAGCTGATACAGTAGAGTGTGAGATTTCCGACTTATAGCGGTAGGGAGAATGAGTGGCAATTCGACGGTTGCGAACATAAATCAGGAGATCGGTTAATACCATTATGAAATTTAGTAAATATAAATATAAAACAGCATCAAACTGATTAAAAACTTTATGCAAGATCCCAGCCACATAACCAATCAGAATTACAATCAGAAACAATATGCTTTTACCTTCCGTTGATCGGGAAGTGTAAGATTTATAAATGGACAAGGGCCAAGCGGCGCCAAAACAAATTAACATAATGACCTCAAAAATACTCATATAAACCACCTTGTTTGAGTTATATTCTAACTCGCCATAAATCTTTAGGCATATTATACACCTTTTAAGTCTTAATTGTTTAGTTTAGCCAAAGTTCCACAATTCTAAAAAGATTGAAGATAACCAAATTTCTCAAGAATAGAGTCCAATGGAAGCCCAACGTTTAAAGAAATCATAATCATTAAATTCAAATTAATAGTATTCGAGAAGATACGCTTCCAAAGCAGGGTTTATTAAAGGAATGTGGAATTAGACAGATTTACAGTCTATGAATGTATCTAAAATTAGCGTAGAATTAGTGAATGACATGGGTCATGCTTTAATACATTAAACTACTTCAAATAAGCTAGACTATAGAATGTTCAGTGATTTAGTTCATTGGGGCATACCAGTAAAGGTATTTAATATGTAGGTGGGAGGAACGGATTTTGAATAAGTCAGCAATAGTGGTATTCAGTGGTGGACAGGATAGTACGACATGCCTATTTTGGGCTATGAAGAACTTTGAACGAGTAGAAGCCATCACCTTTAATTATAATCAAAGGCATAAGACAGAGATTGATTGCGCAATCAAGATTGCTAGGGAGTTTGATATACCACATTTGGTTTTAGATATGAGTCTGCTAAACCAGTTAGCTCCTAATGCCCTAACCAGAACTGACATTGAAATCAAAGCAGGAGAAAGCGGACAACCTCCCAACACATTTGTTGATGGTCGTAACTTACTATTCTTGTCGTTTGCAGCGGTTGTGGCGAAACAAAAAGGTATAAATCATATTGTTACCGGGGTTTGTCAGACTGATTTTAGCGGCTACCCAGATTGCCGTGATGTCTTCGTAAAGTCACTGAATGTGACCTTGGACTTGGCAATGGATTATACCTTCGTTATTGACACTCCCTTAATGTGGATCGATAAAGCTGAAACTTGGGAACTAGCAGATCAATTAGGCAGATTAGAGTATATTCAAGAAAATACCCTAACCTGTTATAACGGTATAATGGGTATGGGTTGTGGGGAATGTCCGGCCTGCAAGCTTCGAATTGCCGGGCTAAAAACGTATTTAGACAAAAAAGAGGTCCGCTAAAAGGCAAACTTACAGAGGAGAGTTAGATTAAGCATTAATCAACAATCTATAAACAGGTTCTTTCTTGGATAATAAGAAAGAACCTGTTTGTGTTACCTATTAGAACACATTCACCGTTAAATATGGTTGTTTAAGTATATTATTTAGGTTGTAAAACCAAAATATAATAACAATCAAAGAGGAGGGCTTCAGGAATGCGAAAAATAAAAGATAGATACCTTCTAACCGTAGTTGCAGGTCTATTAGGATTAATAGGAGTTACAATATTTGATACGGTAACATATAAAATGGGGTACTCAAAGAGGACATATCGCGAGACCGCCGCTGGATTATTTGTACCTAGCAAGCTTAAGGCAAGAACTAGCAATGCTCAAATATTAGGATTCAGCATGAATGGAGTAGCCAGCATTGTTGGAGCAGGACTTCTCTCTACCTTGATTACCAAGACTGGCAGGGATTTTTATGGAATAAAAGGAGTGATTTCAGGCATCACTCATGGAGCATTTTTAATGCTAATGCAAAGTGCTTTGCCTTGGAACAAAATGAAGCCAAAAGATGCTGTTAGCAATTTGTCCTATGTTTTGACGAACGCAATCTATGGGCTTATCTGTGGAACGGCCATCGCGAAGCTTGGTGATGACTCTTTGTTCGATGTTGAACCACTTAATGACCAACTAAAGCCGACTGAAGAAACCTCCGAAGAAGTTTATCGAGGATTTTATACGGATATTGACACGACTAACACAATAGGATCCACCTACCATTAAACTAAGGTTTCCTATTAAACATTAAGGATAGCAAAAATCCGGTTTATATAAAATAGAGGGCAGTGAAACCAAATATTAGTGGTTTCACTGCCTTTGTTGATTATAAAAGCAGGTTATAATTCCGTTGAAATAGGGAGTAAAATGGAAATTCGGGTACCGATATCCTGTCTGCTCAAAACCTCTATGTGCCCGCCATGTCTTTCTGTAATCCACTTGGCTATCGATAAACCCAATCCAGTTCCACCTGTAACTCTGGCACGAGATTCGTCGGCGCGGAAGAAACGGTCAAAGATTTTTGGAACTGCCTCTGAAGGAATACCAATTCCTTCATCTTGAACGGTCAGTCGAGCAAACCCATGATGACTGGAAACAGAAACGGTAATCCGTCTACCTGGGGGCGTGTATTTAATAGCATTGTCAACTAGAATTCGTGTAGCCTGTTTGATCAGACTTTTATCCGCATTAATGTAGACGGGTGAAACGTTTGAAGTGTATTCATGCCCGCCATCAATCATTTGCGTCTCCCGCAGCACTTCTGATGCAAGCACGGACAGTTCAAAATGCTCTATTTGCAAGGCCATGGTGTTATTATCCCCTCGTGCTAAAAATAAAAGCTGCTCCACCAAACCCTTCATATTCTCAGTTTCATCTTTAATGGCATCAATGGATTCTTGCAAGGCCTTTTCATCCTTCTTCCCCCATCGATCCAACAGATTTGCATACCCTTGAATAACTGAAATCGGGGTCCTTAGCTCATGGGACGCATCCGATACAAAACGTACCTGGGAACGGTAGGAATCATTGATTCTGTCTAGCATTCCGTTAATGGCAGAGGCGAGGGTTTTGAGTTCATTTTGGGTACCATCGACTGGGATTCTGGTATCCAACCTTGTGGCATTAATATCGTCTAATTTACCTGCCAGGACGTTCAACTGTTCTGGTGTAAAGACCCCGCCGTCTGTATTCAGGTTTTGGGCAGTTTCAGCCAATTCTTCAATCGGTCGCAGAGCGTTTCGAATCGTTCTTGCGCCAGAGAAACTACTGCCTAAAAGCATTAACAGCTCAAGCATGAATAATAAAGCAAACACCCATGCAAGTATTTGGAGAGTCTCCTGAAGACGAATGGAGATAAGATAAGAACGTCCATTGTTATCGGTTGTCACGTTATAAGTAACACCATCTAATTGGTCCCAAAACGTCATGCTGTTTAAATTCGGAAGGTCAATGCTCCTTATACCGGAGATGGTCTGTCCCGAAACATGGCTCTGTGGGTCTATGGGTAATTGAAATCCTTTTGGCTCACCTGTATGTAGTGAAACGCTGTATCCAGTTAACTTAAGCCAATTTTGTGCCTCTAAAGTGGGAAGTCCCGTTTTATCCAGCATTTCAGCCGTTGACATTACAGTCTGTTCGGCGCGTAGAATCACGCCTGCTGCAGATACCAGGCACAAAAAAACATCAAGGGTCAGAAAAATCCCCAGCAAGCGAAAAAATAGTTTAAGGTTGAGCTTCCACACAAGGGAGAACCTCAGCTTATGGCTGATTCGGTTTGTGGGACGATCTAACGGCTCATGGTTCATCCTTAATCACATACCCCACTCCTCTGACGGTATGAATCAGTTTTATATCGAACACCTCGTCGATCTTGCCGCGCAAAAAACGCACGTAGACATCGACAGCATTGGTCTCACCTGCAAAATCAAAGCCCCATACATTTTCGAGCAGTGCTTCTCGAGAGAGGACTAATCCTTTATTTTTTAACAGGAAGTGGAGCAGGTCAAATTCGCGTTTGGTCAGTTCGATGGGGGTACCCTTGACGGAAACCGTATGTCGGCTAGTATCCAGCATGAGACCCGAGGCAGACAGAACAACATCTTCAGGCATGGTTTTTCTCAGAGCAGTGCGGATCCGAGCCAGAAGCTCCTCGATGGCAAAGGGTTTAGTGATATAATCACTCGCTCCACTGTCCAGTCCGAAAACCTTATCTACTACGCTGTCCCTGGCCGTCAGCATAATGATAGGAACTGAAGAGGTTCGCCGTATTCTGCGCAGCACTTCCATGCCGCTTAATTGAGGCAGCATAACATCCAGCAAAATAAGGTCGAACTCGCCGGTTTCAGCGAGTTCAAGCCCTGTTCTGCCATCAAAGGCCTTTGTTGTAGTATACCCTTCATAGCCGAGCTCCAGCTCAACGAATCGGGCAATCTTTTCCTCATCCTCAATAATTAGAATTTTAGAACTCATTGAAAGCCCCGCCATTTCAAATAGTTTTTCTTATTTATCCATGGACTTCTTAAGGTTTACGGCAGCATCTGCAGCGCTATTTATTGCGTCATTGACAGTGTTGTTGCTAAAATCAGGTCCGTTAAAACGATAGCGAAAACCAAAGAATAGTCCGATGATAATTAGTGGAATAGTAATCCAAGGAGCGAAGATCAAGAGTAAAGCGAAGCCTGTCACAGGAGCGGACGCTTTGCTTTCCTCACCCTTCAGCACTTCAAAGGAATTAGCATTGCCTTTGCGGATCAGCTTCATGCAAAAATGTCCGAGTTTTTTCACCATTGAAGAAAAGCCGGCACCGTGGTGGTGGCAGTGTGCTTTCTTGTCCCAGCATCCTTCTTTGTAAGACTCTGAGTATGTGTCCGAAGTTTTTTGACTGCTGTAATAGCCCCCTCCACTCGGTTCGTTTACCTTTCCCTGTTTCTCCAAATAGATGATGGCTTCGAGTAAATCCCCATTAGCTGCTTCTAGAGCAGTCTTTGCCTCGTCATAGGTTACATTGGCCATTGCCCGTAATTTTTCCACTTGTTCTAAGGTTGTCATAAAATGTGTCCTCCTTGTTTTTTGTATTGTCACAACTGACTATGTATAAATCTTAACCCAAAAAACTTCAAGGAGAATTTGATAAAAATTAAAATAAGATTAAAAAAATTCTATCTCATATCTCCTTATATTTCAACTGCACTATTAATTTGTTTCTTTTTCAACCTTTGAGTATACTTAACAGGTCTACAATTTTAGAGGAGGTAACAATAAAATGAAACGTATCCTAAACTCAATCCAAGAAAGGGTTTTATTATATGATGGTTCCAAGGGGGTCATGCTTCAAAGGCAAGGATTAACAGGAGATGAAGCTTCAGAATCCTGGAATTTATCGAAGCCTGATGAAGTTAAAAACTTATATAGTTTGTATAAACAAGCAGGTTCTGACGTGATTCAAACCAATACCTTTCCAGGAAATAGAGTTACTCTAGAAAAGCATAGTTTAGGGGAGAAAACCTATCAGGTAAACTTTGAAGGTGTAAAATTAGCCAAAGAGATTGCAGGGGATAACACCTACGTTGCCGCTTCCGTTGGTCCGACTGGTATGGTTTTAGAACCTGCGGGAGATTTGAGTTTTGATAAGGCCTATACTATATATAAAGAACAATTACGGGCTATAGAAGATGCAGGCGCCGACATCGTTAATTTTGAAACATTTGGGGACCTAAATGAATTAAGAGCAGGGATTCTAGCAGCTAAAGAAACAACCTCACTTCCTATTATTGCCTCAGTAACCTTTTTTAATGATAATAGTAGAACCATGTCGGGAAATTCGGCAGAAGTTTGTGCAATCGTGTGTGAATCATTAGGAGTGGACATCATGGGGGCTAATTGTTCAGGAGGTCCAGAGAGTTTAATAGATCCAATTAAAAAAATGCATTCAGTTGTCTCAATCCCACTTTCGGTAAAAGCCAATGCTGGGATGCCTCAGTTAGTCAACGGAGAGGCAGTCTACAAACAAAAACCAGAAGAATTTAGTTCCTATACCAGAGAATTTGTCGAGCATGGGGTAAGGTTAATTGGGGGATGTTGTGGAACAACTCCAGAATTTATCAGTGCGGTAAAGAAAGAACTCGAGGAGATCAAAGCACCGGTATTAGATTTGAATATGAGTCGAAGTCCAATAATAGCAAGTCCCTTTAATTATCTTGTACTCTCTAAAGACAAGGATTATTCGGTTAAAGAGCTTTCGCTTAAAGATGATGAAGCTGTGGATCTATTAATTAAGGGCGAATTTCATAAATTGATAAAAGATTATAAATCTCAAACCATGGATTATGTTCTCATAGATTTTGGAGATATCAAAGAGACTTTTGATATCTGGGGATTTGTTGGTCAAATTAGCTTCTCCATAAAAAAACCGCTGATTATTAAATCTGAGTCAACAGAACTTATTAGTAAATTCTTAAGATATTATCCTGGAAGAGTGGGAGTGGTTATATCAGATCCTACGAAACAACAATTAATTTCACAATTCCAACACTACGGCGCTTTGATACTCAATGATCAATTGGAACCAGTCATCAAGTGATTCTTAGCTTCAGATGGAGTTTGCCCAAGAGGAATACTTTACTCTATCTGAAGCTTAGAAGAACTTATCCAGGGACGTAGCAGCCGTTATCTCATCCTCACCGCTAAAGCTGTTCTGTGTAGTTTGCGGTTCGGCGAAAGCATCCACTGGATACTTTCGTACTTATATAAGATGGGAGTCTTACGGCTGGTAGTCATCGGATAAATTAGTCATTTGGGTGAACAAATCATATCACCATCAACCTTTACGACTATATAGACATATATCTATATAGTCGTTATAATATGCATATAGATAAATGTCTATATGCTTAAGTGCAATAAAAATAGATATACATATTTATCTATAGGGTTAAAAACTATGGGGGATTTTATGAAGTATAATTACGCAGACTATGTTTCTTTATTTAAGGCTATAGCGGACCAGACACGCCTGAATATAGTTGAGTTACTTTCCAGTGGCGAAATGTGTGCCTGTCAGCTCTTAGACAATTTCGAAATCACTCAACCGACCTTGTCATATCATATGAAGATTCTGTGTGATAGTGGAATTGTCAACGGGAGACGCGAGGGGGCGTGGATGTATTACAGTATCAATGGTGCCGTAATGGAAACCATCTTAGAGTTTTTGGTTAAAATTAAGTCCAATAAAGACAAATGCATAGGTAAGCCTAGTGACCCTTGTAATTGTAAATAAACTAAGTATTAGTGTGGAGAGGTGTCCGAGCTATGCAAATTTCCAGTAGAGAACTGAAAATCATTCCAACATCCTCCGAGTTGACCTTTAGGGACATTTGGGGGACATGGAAAGCCCGTTGGGGAATTGGCAGAATGGCCTTTATCGTAGAACCCGGTCTTTATAGAATAGGAACCCCAGACAACAATTCCCCTGTTCTAGTTTCAGCCAATTATAAAATGAGTTTTGATAGTTTAAGAAAGGAATTGAATGGGGTCAATGCCTGGATTTTAGTACTGGATACTAAAGGAATCAACGTATGGTGTGCTGCCGGAAAGGGAACCTTTGGGACCCAAGAGTTGGTAAATCGTATGTCTATAGTACAACTTGAGAAGGTTGTCTCTCATAGAACGGTTATTGTACCACAACTGGGTGCGCCGGGTATTAGTGCGCACTTGGTAACTAAGGCTTCTGGTTTCAAAGTGGTTTTTGGACCAGTAAGGGCCAAGGATCTTAAGGAATTTATCAAGTTAGGACTGAAAGCTACTACAGAAATGCGCACGGTCAAGTTTAATACGTATGATCGTTTGGTATTGACACCAGTAGAACTTGTTGGTACGTTCAAAATTTCCTTAATGATTTTCGGCGTACTCTTTTTGTTAAATCTTCTGGGGATTGGGCCTTTTGGGTTGGTTGATCTTTACGCCTATTTAGGAGCGGTCGTGGTAGGCTGTGTTTTAACCCCGGTTTTATTGCCGTGGATACCAGTCAGAGCTTTCGCGTGGAAAGGCTGGATATTGGGATTTATTTGGGCAGTGGCCGTTAATGTTCTTAATGGGTGGAATTGGACGGCGGTCCCTGAGTATAGTATTTTAAGAGCCTTGGGGTATTTGTTCATTCTTCCACCAATATCAGCCTTTTTGGCAATGAATTTTACTGGGTCTTCAACCTTCACTTCCTTTTCAGGTGTCTTAAAAGAGATGAGAAGAGCTGTTCCGGCGATTATTATCTCGATAACCTTAGGGATCGTTCTAATCTTGGTTAATAGTTTTATCCTATGACTACCAGCCGTAAGACTCCCATCTTCTAGGGAGATAACGGCTGCTACGTCCCTGGATAAGTTCTTCTAAGCTTCAGCTGGAGTAAGTATTCCTCTTAGGCAAATTCCATCTGAAGCTTAGAATCACTTGATCTACTAATCTCTAAGGAGCTGTTTTATATGAAGCATCGATACTTGAAGAATGTTGCCACGTTAAACCTTATATCGAGCAGATGTTCGGGTTGTGGTAAATGCCTTGAGGTTTGTCCACACAATGTCTTTCTCCTAGAAGGGAGAAAATCGGTCATAGTAGATAAAGACCGCTGTATGGAATGCGGAGCTTGCGCTAAAAACTGTCCTTCTAACGCTCTAGAAGTTAAGCCGGGTGTAGGTTGTGCTTTTGCTATTATTATGGGTTGGCTAACTGGGACGGAGCCGAACTGCGATTGTTCCCCTGGTAGTGGAGGCAGCTGTTGCTAATCGCTAAACTATAAAGTTATGACTATAAAAGGTGTCGGTTAACAACCGATGCTTTTTTTATCGTATAGAAAGTATGAGGGTACTAGGCACTCACCCATCCATGGTCAGCACATCAGCAACTAGGCGGCCGCTCGGACCGAAGGCTTGCCAAACCAAGTTTATATTCAACGTGTATGAAAAAAAGTATATTAAAAAAATATAATTGTAAGAACAGTTTGGTATTGATATCCGAATAGAATATAGCTATAATAAGAACACAGGTTCGCATTAAACAAATATATGTACTGTGAGGCGGATAAAATGAACGACGTATGCGCAGATTGCAACCGAAAGACTCATTGCATAGAGCCCTGTGAACAGTGGCTGATTCGGAACAACAAATGCCCAGTATGCCGCAACAAACTTATACATGTTGGTGGATGCACCGAGTGTATAACCGGAGATTGGGCTAAGTGTGGTTAAGTCGGAGTGTTCCTGGGTGCAATATGCGGTGGAGGTGGATTATGCCAAAAATAACTGCTATTAGTTATGTTTTCTCGTTACTATTCTACGCAATGGGATATCTGAAAACCTTGGTCATTAAGAATTCAGTTGCAGGACAAGTAAATACTTATGACTTCACGATGAATGCCTCTTTAGCAATAAGTTATTTTGTATTCGCAATCGTCTTAGCTGTCATTGGATCACTATTCTTATACCTTAAGAAGTCTAGAGATAGAGGAATTCTTAAAAAGAACGCTAAATTAAGAGTCCAGCTAAGAAATTCTCAATACGGATTTGATTTGTCTAGGAAGATTTCCTAGGACGTATACATAAAGCCCTTTAAAGTTTTAATTCCCTAGATATAAAACGCTGAAAGCAGACCCCGGAGTCGCTTTCAGCGTTTTTGATACTGTGAGAATGCATAACTTTAGGGTCCTCTTTCACTCATGTCATCCTGAGCGCAGCGAAGGATCTAGATCCTTCAGTCGTACCTCCTTCAGGATGACATAGCCCTTGAGTTGCTTTCATAGCAAAGACATGTATAGTAAAAAGACGCGTAGCGTTTTCTTAAAGACCTCTTAATCTATAAGTTAGAGTGTGTCCTTCGTTAATTCGGGTGGAGTGGTTTAGAAACGTTACGAAAAATGATACGTCCAGAAGGATTCGCGCTCAAGCATATGACTGAGTGAATTCTTTGAGGATGGTTTTTTGGTTTGTCCATTAGCAATACGAGGAAAAAATACTTGGGACTGTGATCTGTGCGCCCGGATTGCGGCCAGCTTCTTTTCGGACAGGGCTGAAATGTCATTAATAATATCAGGTGGGCCCAGCCTATTCTGGCAGTCGCGAGCAAAAGCATGGACATATACCATTGGACGTTCCTGAACGGGAAGGCGTGAAATGGCCAGGATGGTTACCTCTCCTAGTGCATTGTGATCAGGATGAACTGCATATCCGGGGTAGTGAGTGAGGACAAGAGATGGCCGAACCTCTTGCAGGATCTGCTCTATTCTAGCGCTCAATAGTTCCGGGTCTTCAAACTCAATCGTTTTATCCCGTAAACCAAGCTTAATCAAACGTTGAATGCCAAGAGCCTGGCAAGCTTCCTCCAACTCTGCTTCCCGAATATTCGGCAAGGATTCTCGAGTGGCAAAGAACGGTTTTCCCATGTTACGCCCCATTTGTCCCAAAGTAGCACAGACATAAGTTACAGGAACGCCTGTTTGGGTGAATTGTGCTATGGTTCCACCACAGCCAAATGTTTCATCGTCGGGATGGGGAAAAATAACGAGAACGTGTTGTTCCAAAAAAATACCTCCTAAGTAAATAATTTCACTGACAGTATGAAAACCCGCGAGATAGCGGGTTTTTATACGCCAAGGTTACAGATCGAAGGGGGTAAAACTAAGTTCAAGGGCTACAGCCAAGCGACCTTCTTGATCATGGCCGGCGAGTAATAGTCGACCTGCTTGGTCTATTTCAAAATCCGTCAGTCCTTCAGCGTAAACCCAACCGATTTCCATTTTAAGTCCAACACGGTAAGGGCCCTCACCGGTAATAACCCCACGCCCAAAGCAGATACGACCATTGCGAATATAGGCACCTACAGTCATAGTGCTCTCTTGCTTATGGACTGCATAGGCTCCATTGGTTGTCTCTAAGTGAAGGTACACGTCGCGGTTAAGAAAATGGTCTAGGGCAGATTGTACAGCAGACTTAGCAATAGGGTTCATGAGCTTATACCACCTCAAAAGCAATAATTCTTTTTCATTATATACTATTTGTCGTTCATTTTCATTGGCTCCACTTATCTTCATCTTTAGAAAAGGGTCACACTTCATGTATAACAAATAACAGGTTGTTTATTGATATTCCCAAAGTATCCGGTCATAATAGAACATACGTTCCCATATGGAAACTATGTACGGATAATAATTGGGAGTGAAGAACTATGGCTAAACGATATATTTTTCATATTGACGCAAATTCAGCCTATCTGTCTTGGGAAGCTGTATATCGCCTACAACATGGTGATCCACTGGATTTACGGACAGTTCCATCCGTCGTTGGCGGGGATCCAACCACTCGGCATGGCATTGTGCTCACTAAATCAATTCCCGCTAAGAAGTTTAAGATTCAAACAGGTGAAACCCTCTACTCAGCCTGCCAAAAATGCCCTGGTCTTATCATTGTTCCTCCTCATTATAGCCTTTATCGTCAGTGCAGTGACGCCATGGTTGAGATTTTTAGAGAATATAGCCCATCCGTCCAGCGGTTTTCCGTTGACGAGTGTTTTCTGGACTTTTCAGGTATGGAGTTGTTGTCAGATGACCCTATCAAAACTGCCCATGAGATAAAAGACCGAGTCAAAAATGAGCTTGGCTTTACTGTAAATATAGGGATCTCTACGAATAAACTATTGGCCAAAATGGCTGGAGAACTCAAAAAACCTGACCTGGTACACACGATTTTTTCTGAAGAAGTGCCTGTAAAAATGTGGCCCCTGCCTATTGAGAAACTTTTCATGGTCGGACGGGCAACATCTAAAAAGCTTAGATCTAGGAATATCAACACGATTGGGGAACTCGCAAATTATGATTTAAAAATAATTAAGCTATTTTTAAAATCCCAGGGGGTATTAGTCTGGAACTACGCTAACGGCGTTGATTATTCTCCAGTCCGAACAGTTGGTACCATTGAAGTTAAAGGAATGGGAAATTCTACAACCATTCCCTTTGACGTAGAGGACCGTATAAATGCTCACCTTGTCTTACTTTCCCTTGTTGAATCCGTAAGTAATCGATTGCGACAGGCCAAGGTGCTAGCTCGTCTGGTATCAGTTTCATTCCGAACCAATGAATTTTATGGTTGTTCTCACCAACGAAAACTCTATAATGCCACTGATTGTACGGATGAAATTTGGCAAATAGCCTGTGAGTTATTCGATGAACTGTGGAAGGGTCATTCTCTGAGGCATATGGGACTAAGAGTATCTGAACTTTGCCAAAACGATTTTTATCAGACATCCCTCTTTGGTAAAAACTATGAAAAGCGACGTAAGATTGACAGTGCCGTTGACACTATTCGAGAAAAATACGGGTCTTCAGCCATTTTTAGATCAGCATTTCTAAATAGCGGGCTTCACTCTATGACTGGCGGTGTCGTAGAGAATGAAGATTATCCTATGATGACGAACCTTTTGTGATACCCTCGAATTTTTGTGCATTGAGCCCCCCTAATAATCTTGCCCCCGGTCGTATACCATAGAAGTTAAAGAATAATGAAAAGGTAATATCGCGAATTTTGTTGATGTGGGGGCGTATTAGTGCCAAAAAAAGCAGTTATTTGTTATCTTTCTTCGTTATTGTTCTATGGACTGGGATATGCTAAAGTGTTGGTCCTCAACAATGGACACTTGAATCATCATGACTTTACCATTCAAGCATCTTTAGCAACGGCGTATTTCGCACTAACTATCTTCTTAGCTGCTATCGGATCGTTTTTCTTGTATCTTAGGTATGCCAAAAATCAAGAACTTGAAAAGAATGACCTGGAATATAAGCAAATAGGGGATTGAGTTATTGACGAAGAATATACCCATTTTAAGGTCTGAGAAAAATGTCGAAATCAGAGGAAAATATTAACTGGATTTTAATCTTGAATTATGATACTTTTTTTATGTAGGGCATATTAATACAGTGTTATGGAGTAGCTTCAGTAGGGTGTAGGGTCGGGACGGTAGATCAGTTAATGTAGGCAGGCAGTGTAGGTAGGAAGTTAAACGGTTATAAAAGTGTAGGATATTTGTAGGATGGTAGAAAATCAGGATGTGGTTTATTACTCCCTTATCCGTTTTTTATTGCGGATGCAGGGTGTTTTCACAGTTTTCTAAACTCCTATTTAGGAGTTTTTTTGTTTTTCTAAAATAACTATTGAGGAGAGATTTATGATGAAAAAAGGGATAGGTAAAACAATTAAGTTAAGATCATTGGGGAAAGGAATTTTACTTGGGCTGCTGGTGCTGAATTTAATCTTCATTTCAGGATGCGGACAGACAGCATCTGCCCCCTCGGAAAATAAATCTCAAACAGTTGAGTTAAAATTGGCTCACTTCTTTCCTGCTACACACCCAGCTGAGAAAGAGTTAATTCAGCCTTGGGCTAAGGAGATCGAGACTGCAACAGAGGGCAGAGTAAAAATTACAAGCTACCCAGGACAAACCCTTTCACAGGCTGACGCAATCTATGACGGAGTTATTAATGGAATCTCTGATTTGGGTCTTTCTTGTTTTTCTTATACTCGAGGCAGTTTTCCCGTTTTAGAAGTATTTGAACTGCCAGGTATTAAGTACGTTAATTCTAAAGCTGCCAGTAAAGTGGCTTGGGAAGGGATCAAACAGATTAATCCCGAGGAAGTTCAAGATACAAAATTAATGATGGTTTTTACAACAGGCCCTGGAGATTTATACACCAAAGAACCTGTACGTGAACTAAAGGATTTAAAAGGACTAGAGATTAGAGCTACGGGACTAAGCGCTAAAAGTCTTACAGCTCTGGGAGCCTTACCAGTGGCTATGGCTCAATCTGAAGCCTACGAATCCTTATCGAAGGGCGTTGTAAAAGGGAATTTAGGCCCAGTGGAGGTTCTACAAGGTTGGAAACAGGCTGAAGTAACGAAATATGTAACGTTCACACCGTTTCTATACAATAATTTATTTTATATCACCATGAACCATGATAAGTGGAACTCCCTAGATCCCAAAGACCAAAAAGCCATTGAAGCGGTCAATGAGAGGTTTTTTGAAGATGTCGCAATGGGTTTATGGGATAAACAAAACGAGTCCGCTATAAAGTATGCTGTCAATGAAAAAGGAATGGAGACCATCACCCTTTCTCAAGAGGAACAAGATCACTGGATCAGTTTAGTAAAACCCATTCAAAAGGATTTTGTAGCTCAAATGAATCAAAAGGGACTAAAAGGACAAGAGATCTTAGATAAAGTGATAAATCTTGCAGATCAATACAACAAGGAGTTTCAGTAATCCTGAGGAGGTATCTTAGTGAAGCGATTAACTGGCATTGTAAAAGCGGTAAGCAGGATATTAGATAAATTAGCAGGACTATGTATTTTTTCCGTGCTGCTATTGATTATAGCTAACATTGTTTTACGGACGGCTTTTAACCGACCTATTTTAGGAACCTATGAGTTGGCAGGCTTTTTAACCGCAATGGGCATGGCCTTGGCTTTGGCGCACTGTGCTTTTAAAGATGGTCACATTGCTGTCGGCTTGATTATGGAACGTTTTCCTCGTAGAATTCAATCCGTTACCGCCGTTTTTGTTAATGTCGTTTCTCTAATATTGTGGTCTGCCGGAGTCTGGTCTCTTGTAAGATTTGGTCAAGCTATGAAAATAAGAGGGCTTGTTTCACCCTCGGCGGAAATACCCGTTTACCCCTTTATCTATTTCATTGCCTTTGGCTTATTGGGGCTTTGTCTGGTATTGTTGTTGAATTCCCTGAATTCTATCAGAGAAGTAGTTGCTATAGATACGGCTAAGAAGGTGACACGATGAGTGTCTTTTCCGTGGGGCTCATTGGAATCGCCCTTTTCTTTGGCTTGGTAATGCTTCGGACACCCATTGCCTATGCTATGGCACTTGTTGGTTTTGTAGGGTTCAGCTACCTAACGTCCGTCCCGGCCTCCTTAGACATGGTGGCCAAAGAACTCTACAATACCTTTACGTCTTATTCCTTAAGTGTTATCGTTATGTTCGTATGGATGGGGTTTTTGGCTTTCTATTCAGGAATTGGCACAAGCCTTTATGTTTTTGCCTATAAGCTAGTCGGACATTTGCCGGGTGGCTTGGCGATAGCAACACAAGCAGCTTGTGCAGTATTCGGAGCGATTTGCGGCTCTAATACAGCGACGGCAGCAACAATGGCGGCCATCGCTCTGCCTGAGATGGATAAATATCAGTACGACAAGTCCTTATCCACAGCAAGCATTGCTGCCGGGGGCGTTTTAGGGGTTATGATTCCCCCAAGTGTAATTTTTATCTTGTACGGCACAGCCACGGAACAGTCGGTAGGAACTCTTTTTATGGCTGGGATCGTACCCGGGATTCTTCTAATGTTCTTGAACATGAGTATGATTTACTTGCTGACATTGCGTAACCCAAGTCTAGGACCGGCTGGTGCCAAATCAGGTTGGAGTGATAGAATTCGTTCTTTAAAGGGAGGGCTGTGGGAAGCCCTGGCTGTCTTTATTCTTTCCATCGGCGGACTTTTTGCGGGCTGGTTTACGCCAACTGAAGCAGGTGCTGTCGGGGCAGGTGGCGTACTGGTTATTAGTCTTTTAGAGAAACGGCTCAGTTGGGAAAAGCTAATTAAATCCTTAATTGATACGACTAGAACCAGCGCCATGATCATGTTTATGCTTGCCGGTGCGGTGATGTTTGGTCGATTTATGGCCATAAGCAGAGTACCCTTTGAACTGGCAAATTGGGTCGGATCATTGAGCTTGCCCCCCTTCGCCATTATGGGCATGATTCTCTTCATTTACTTCATACTAGGCTGCTTTATTGATGCATTAGCTCTGATACTGCTAACCATTCCCATATTTTTTCCTGTAGTGGTCGATACCCTAGGATATGATCCGATCTGGTTTGGGGTTGTTGTAGTTTTGGTGGTAGCAATGGGAGTTATTACCCCTCCGGTAGGAATGAATGTTTATATTATTAAAGGAGTTGCCCCGGATATCCCTTTAGAAACTATTTTTAAGGGGATTTGGCCATTTATAGGTACGATCTTGATTTGTTTAATTCTACTGATGATTTTCCCTGGTATCGCGACCTATTTACCAAAGCTGTTGACGGGAGTGTAAAATTGCGGCTGAATTAACAGAGGATAGACCAAATAGTTCACAAGCTCACGACTAAAAGGAGAATGACAAAAATGCTTATAACAGAAGTACTTTCCCGTAATGCCAGACAGTTCAGCGAGGATATCAGCCTGATAGAAATCAATCCAGAGCTGCAGGAAAGGCGTGAAGTCACATGGCAAGAGTTCGAATTGATAGAAACAAGTCCCGTGGCAGAATTTCGACGGGAGATGACATGGCGTGAATTCGACGACAAAGCAAACCGATTTGCCAATCTTCTCCTGAATCGAGGGATTAAAAAAGGAGACAAAGTTGCAATCTTGTTAATGAACTGCCTAGAATGGCTGCCGATTTATTTCGGGGTTCTTAAAACCGGCGCTGTAGCAGTGCCTTTGAACTATCGCTATACGGCAGAGGAGATAAAATACTGTTTGGAATTATCTGATGCTGAAGCGCTAATTTTTGGACCAGAATTCATCGACCGTGTGGAATTGATTTGCCAACGGATTCCCAAGGTTAAAATGAACTTCTTTGCAGGAGCGAATTGCCCTTCCTTTGCCGAAAGCTATGACAGCCTTGTAGCGGCTTGCTCCACCTTTGCCCCTCAAATCAAACTTAGTGACGAAGACGATGCAGCTCTATACTTTTCCTCTGGAACGACAGGATTTCCTAAGGCGATTCTTCATAATCACCTTAGTCTAATATCGTCATGTTATACGGAACAAAATCATCACGGTCAGACCCGGGAGGATAACTTCCTGTGCATCCCTCCTCTGTATCATACCGGCGCCAAGATGCATTGGTTTGGCAGCCTTCTGGCGGGAAGTAAAGCTGTTTTGCTTCGGGGAGTTAAACCCGAGTGGATATTAAAGGCAATTTCCGAAGAAAAAATCACCATAGTCTGGTTACTTGTCCCTTGGGCACAAGACATTCTCGACGCCATTGAGAGTGAAGAAGTGAAGCTGGAGGATTATAACCTTGACCAATGGAGGATGATGCATATTGGAGCTCAGCCAGTCCCGCCCAGCCTGATTCAGCGCTGGAAAAGCTATTTTCCCAGCCATCTCTATGACACTAACTATGGTTTGAGCGAGTCCATCGGCCCGGGTTGTGTGCATCTTGGTACGGAAAACATTCACAAAGTTGGGGCTATCGGGAAACCTGGTTATGGCTGGGAAGCAATGATTGCTGATGAATCCGGCAACCCTGTGCCCCAGGGCAAGGTGGGGGAACTGGCTGTGAAAGGCCCGGGCGTGATGAAATGCTACTATAATGACCCGGAAGCAACTGCAGCTGTAATCAAAGGTAAGTGGCTTTTTACCGGAGATATGGCTCGTATGGATGAAGATGGTTTTATTTACTTGGTAGACCGCAAAAAAGATGTGATTATAAGTGGCGGTGAGAATCTATACCCAGTACAGATCGAAGATTTTCTGCGTGGGCATCATTCGATTAAAGATGTAGCGGTCATTGGATTGCCCGATCAGCGTCTTGGTGAAGTCGCGGCGGCTATAATAGAACTAAAACAAGATCGCAAGTGTACGGAAGGAGAAATAATTACCTTCTGTTCTTCCTTACCTCGCTACAAACGCCCGCGCAAAATAATATTTAATAACGTTCCACGCAACCCCACCGGTAAAATAGAAAAGCCCCGGCTTCGGGAAAAATATTGTGGAGGAAGTGTCGTGGCAGCTCAAATCCGGAAGTAAAGTTAATCATAACAGGAATACTTTTTATAAGGAGCTATTAGGCGGCTTAACATAATGTTAGCCGTCTTTTTTGTACTGTCAGAAAGCATAACTTTCACTCATGTCATCCTGAGCGCAGCGAAGGATCTAGATCCTTCAGTCGTACCTCCTTCAGGATGACATAGTGCTTAAGTCGCTTTCATAGCAAAGACATGTGCAGTAAAAAGACGCGTAGTGTTCTTCTTGCTGATAAGGCCATCTCATCACTGATACTATGGCGACCACCTGCACCTTACTTGACGCATGCAAGTGTTAAAGAAGAAGGTAAAAGGCAGGAAATTTTAATAAATATGGAATTATTATACATATTGAACTATAATATCTAAAAAGCGATAATCTAAGGAGAGCTATGGCACATAGAACGTTAAAATCTGGTTTCCATCAATTGAGTGAACGTCTAAATCGATTTCCACAAGGGGCTCCGCCTTCTGAGTATTTATTCAAGATCCTCAGTGTCTTAATGAATGAAAAGGAAGCGAGGGTCATTTCGGCGTTACCGATAAAACCCTTCTCAATTCAGACGGCCAGCGCAGCTTTAAGAATGAGCAGAGAAGATACGGAGAAGATACTGACGGAACTAGCTTCCCGGGCGTTGTTGATTGATATTGAGAATACAGATGGCGAGAGAACCTTTGTTTTGCCACCACCAATGGCAGGTTTCTTTGAATTTTCCTTGATGCGTATTAGGGAAGACCTTGATCAGACGTTACTTTCGGAGCTCTTTTACCAATACTTAAACGTTGAAGAGGATTTCGTCCGAGATTTATTCGTCACAGAAACAAAGCTTGGAAGAATCTTTGTGAATGAACAAGCGTTAACCACCGTAAATAACTTACATATCCTAAATTACGAACGATCGAGCGAAATTATTAAAAAGGCCTGTGCCATCGGAATCGGTCTTTGTTACTGTCGGCATAAAATGAGCCATTTAGATAAAGCCTGTAGTGCCCCCTTAGAGATCTGCATGACCTTTGGGACAACTGCTTCAAGCCTTATAAAATATGGGCATGCCAGAGAGGTTAATGTTTCAGACTGTATGACTCTGCTTGAAAAGGCATACGATCATAATCTAGTTCAAATTGGAGAAAACGAACAAGAGGGTTTACCTTTTATTTGTAATTGTTGTGGATGCTGCTGTGAAGGTCTTCTAGCTATCAAGAAATTTGGAACTCTAAATTCAATTAATACTACAAATTTCCTTCCTGAAATTAGGGAAGATCAATGTAACGGCTGCGGAAGATGTGTCTTAGCCTGTCCGGTCGGGGCTTTAAAGGTAGTTTCCAAACAGGTCGTGAACAATAAACTAATTAAGACGGTAACGCTGGATGAAGACATATGCTTAGGATGCGGGGTTTGTGTCAGAGTCTGTAATCGTGGATCCATAAAACTTAAGCACAGGAACCAACGAGTAATTACACCTGTAAATTCCGTACATCGAATCGTGTTATTGAGTATAGAAAAAGGGAAGCTCCAGAATCTCATTTTTGATAACCAGGCTCACTATAGTCACCGAGCAATGGCAGCGATCCTAGGGGCTATCTTAAAAATGCCACCTGTCAAACAAATTATGGCAAGTGAGCAGATGAAATCAAAGTATCTTTCGGCTTTAGTAAGAAATTATGTGTGACAGAGGTGTGTGACAGGGGGACCGTCCCCCTGTCACGCTTGACATTTATTGAACCATTGTTGCATAATAAAACAACTTAATAATTTGATAGGGGTGCGGTTATTAATAATATGTACACTAAGCGATCCAGCGATGAAGTGTTCAAAAAGGAATAATCGCCGAAGTAAAAGGCTGTGGTATAAGGACTTTTACTGGTTATGTATTGAATAAGTACATGACTGTCACCTAAACATTAGGTGGAGCACTATCTCTATAAATTGGCTTGTATGAAAAAGCAGTTTAGGAGTGCGCTCTTTAAACCGCTTTTTTGTTATTTGGAGCATATATTGAAGTAGGAGGAAAGCATTAATGGCAGAAAAAGTATTACCATTTAGTAAAGACCAGTTAGAGGCAATGATCGAGCAATACGGTTCACCGTTTCATATTTATGATGAAGGGGCTATTCGTAAAAATGCCCGTAGGTTAATAGAAGCTTTCAGTTGGGCACCCGAGTTCAAAGAGTACTTCGCAGTCAAAGCAACTCCTAATCCATACATCCTCAAAATTTTACGTGAGGAAGGATTTGGAGCGGATTGTAGCTCTATTGCAGAACTTATTTTGGCAGAAAAGGCTCATATTTTTGATGAAAATATTATGTTCTCCTCGAATAATACCCCTGATTTTGAATATCGAAAAGCTATAGAATTAGGTGCAATTATTAATCTCGATGACATTACTCATATTGATTACTTAGAAAAAAATGTTGGTATGCCTAAAATTATCTCCTTCCGTTATAATCCCGGCAATTTACGCGAGGGAGGAAATGCAATTATCGGCAAACCCGCCGAAGCTAAATATGGCTTAACCAAGTCTCAAATTTTTGAGGCCTATCGAATTGCCCAAGAAAAAGGAGTAGAACGCTTCGGGATTCACACCATGATTATTTCCAATGAACTTGAAGCGAATTATTTTATTGAAACAGCCAAAATGATGTTTGAGCTCATAGGGGAGATCTATGAGAAGTTAGGGATCAAGATTGAATTAGTTAATTTCGGTGGAGGTATTGGTATTCCTTATCGCCCAGAGCAAGAGCCAGTTAGCCTGGAGGCTATAGGTACAGGAATCAAGAACGCTTACGACAATCTTATTGTAGCTAAGGGGTTAGATCCTTTGAAGATATCCCTGGAGAGCGGACGTATGATTTTGGGCCCTTATGGCTATTTAGTAACAAAGGTATTGCATAAGAAAGAAATCTATAAAAATTATGTAGGTGTGGATGCCTGTATGGCCAACTTAATGCGTCCTGCTCTCTATGGTGCTTATCACCACATAACAGTCGTAGGGAAAGAGGATTGGCCCTGTGATCACATTTATGATGTAACAGGGGGCTTATGTGAGAACAACGATAAATTTGCCATAGATAGAGCGCTGCCTAAAATGGACATTGGCGATATTGTCGTTATTCATGATGCAGGAGCTCATGGTCATGCTATGGGATTTAACTATAATGGCAAATTACGCTCAGCAGAGTTGCTCTTTAAAATGGACGGTAGTGTTGAAATGATCCGAAGGGCGGAGACCCTTGAAGATCTTTTTGCTACTTTAGATTTTTCCGGGCTGGAGGATTAGTAAAACCTATTTGTCCCTTAAAGCAAGATATGTATGTTCTAACACAAAACAGCAGACTGTTAGTGTCTGCTGTTTTGCTCTATTCAGGTTTTATCAAACCTGTAATAATATCAATAATGACGAACAACAAAAACGCCGAAATCATAATTTCGACGTTTTTTGACTAGAAAGAAAGGGTATTAACAGCAGCAGATTAACAACCCAGAAAATAATCAATAATTATGAGTTCCTATAACCACTGGCTTCCCAAATTTTCCTTCCAGTTTCGCCTTAATACCGTCAAGGTCTATTGGGCAGGCGGCAGTGTTTCTAGCCCGGACGATGCAGGAACCAATATGAATAGCGTCAATATCTTGCAACAAATAATCAGCCATTTCCATAACTAAATTAACTTTGGGCATAACTAAGCCTGGGCAATCCCCACACCCGCTTATACCCACGATCTTTACGGAGTCGTACCCTTTAAATTCACCCTCTTTAAGGTCAGCCGCTTTAAAACACTTCAGGCAAGCTACACAACTTACATCACGAATCTTTGCACAAGAAACAATTAAAATATTTGCCATTAAGTCTCATCTCCCTTATTTAGTAGTTATGAACATTATTCTATAACGAACCCATAAATCCTTTTTATATAAACCTATCTCAAAATAAAAATGTCTTCCATCAGGTGCGTTTTTCAAGGAAAATATCTAAACTGAGTATGAATAAAAGTTCTACAGACGATCATCTGCTAAATGAAGGCAGGTGCTTTTTTACCCTTCAGTGCGACAGATTATGCTATAATATTAAAAATTATTCGAAAGAGGGTCGCTAAAATGCATTCACGACAAATCCTGCCATCGTTCAAAGTGATCGATTAATTATTTTAGAAGTTCATAGCCCTCTTTACGAAGAAGCCCGGGATAGGTATGAACAAATCAATAAATAAGGAGGAAGCTAAATGAAGAAGATCACGCATATATTCACAGCTATAGTTTTAGTGAGCTTCCTAAGCCTAGCAGGGTGTTTATCAGTTCAATCTGAATCGGACAACAAGTCCAGCTATCAAACTATTTCCAGTGAAACTGCGAAGAAACGTTTAGATAGTGAAAAAGGAATCATTCTAGTTGATGTAAGGACTGAGGCGGAATACGCGGAAAAGCATATTCCTGGGAGCTTGTTGATTCCAGTTGAGACTATCGAGACACAAGCATCTGAGAAGCTTAAGGACAGGGATGCAGCCATATTCGTTTATTGTCGAAGCGGAAATCGAAGTGCTATTGCCGCCCAAGCTCTTGCCAACATGAATTATACCAATGTCTTTGATTTAGGTGGTATCAATAACTGGCCATATGAAACGGAAACTACTTCGCGGCCAAATCAATTGCCTGAGGTAACACCAACGAATGAATCCCAAAAAGCTGAAGCGGAAAAAGTAGTAAAGCCCTTAGAACAAACAAATCTGGACAAGGTAAAGCAGCCAGCCCCTACACCAGCCCCTCAGTCAACAACTCCTAAAACTGCCCCTAAACCAACTCCAGCTCCCGTCCCTGTACCGACGCCCAAACCAACTCCCCAGATCAATGTTCAAATACAAAAAATGTTGGAATCAATCAATTCAGAACGAGCCAAAGTAGGAGTAGCTCCATTAAGTACAGATATTAAGGTAATGGAAGCTGCTCGAATGAAGTCGGAGGATATGGTTAAAAATAATTATTTTTCCCATACTTCCCCAACCTACGGGTCTCCTTTCGATATGTTAAGTAAATTCGGTGTTACCTTTCAAGGAGCCGCTGAAAATATCGCAATGAACTCTTCCGTTGAGGCTGCCCATGCTGCATTAATGGCTTCAGAAGGGCATCGAAAAAATATACTTAATGCCAGCTACAGTTATATTGGAATCGGGATTACAGATAGTCCAGGAGGAAAAGTTTTCGTTCAAATGTTTGTGAAAAAATAGTCTTTCAAACTCCTTTCATTTGAGAGGGTTTTTTTTATATGTAATGGGGTAGGAAGTTTAACACTGGCGATGACATTCATATTCCTAAGTACATATTATAAGTGAAAGAGGGGGACAGAAATGGATAAACCAACGATTGTATGGAAGGGATCGCCGAACTATAGTAGCCGAAATGGCTATAAAACGCTTGCTATTGTGGATCATATCATGGACGGAACCCTACCAGGGACGGATTCATGGTTTGCTAATCCTGCAAGTAAGGTTAGTTCCCATTTTGGAGTGGGAAAAAATGGCGCTATTCATCAATATGTCAAACTTGAAAATTCAGCTTGGGCTAATGGAAGCGTTAATAAACCCAATTGGCCCCTGCTTATTTCAGGTGTGAATCCGAATTATTATACGGTTTCCATTGAACATGAAGGAAAAAGCGGAGATGTAATGCCTGAAGTTCAGTACCAGGCCACACTAGCACTACACAGGTGGTTAATCGCGACACTGGGAATACCGGTGACACGAGATACTATCATCGGTCATAATCGGATTGACTCAGTCAATAGATCGAGGTGTCCGGGAACAGGCTTTCCTTGGGATCGATTATTTCAGGACTTACAAGGAGGAAACGATGTGTTGAAAGTAGCTGTCTTATTGTATACGAAGGAAGATTTTTGGGCCGGAGTTGATGTAGCGGTGAGGAATGGAAACTGTGCAATATTTGTGAGGGCAGCCGATCTATCTATTCCGACTGAAGCTATGAGTGCCCAGAAACTAATCGTCATCGGTGGACCAACGACCAAACATTCGAACGAAGTGCTGTTGAGTGGGAATGACAAATATCAGACAGCCGCGGCCGTTGCCAAGTATCTGGGGTGATCAAATTGTCAATAAGAAAGGGCGCCAATCAGCTTCAAATCTGATTGGCGCCCTTTCTTTGCAGCGTTAGATCCAATCTACCCACTGTTGTCCGAAATAATTGATTAAAGACCCATTAAAGGATATTTAGTGTAGAATGTCCGAGAAATCTTTACAACCGTACTATCTAACGGGTCTTTGACATAAATGGTAAAGAAGAACAAGCTCATTAGCTAGGGGAGAATGATGTATGAACGCCGGAAAAAGAATGACTGCGTTTTTAGTTTTGAGTATGTTTCTAGTAACTATGGCCCTTTATCCTGTAAGGGCACAAAGCACCTCTAGGGATAACGGCAAGAAAACTATGAATCTTGTTATTGTGCTAGACAGAACGGGAAGTTTGCAGCAATCAGATCCGCATAGGTTGTCTTCGGAGGCAGCTAAGTTAATTGTTGACTTAATGGCTGAAAAGGGGAGTAAGATTGGATTTGTTCAGTATACGGATAAAGTCATCGATCGACTGGATATAACCGATATCAATGGTCAAGGCGCAAAAAACAAGTTTAAAGCTTACATCAATGGGTTAGGTCTGCCGAAGGGACAGAGTACGGATAGTGCCTCAGGCCTTAAAGAAGGGGTTTCAATGCTTGCGGGATCACACAGGTTAGAAAATCCTGTCATCCTCCTCTTAACCGATGGAAAGAATGATTTCGATGGCAGTGACAGAACCCCGGACATTTCCCAACGAGACCTGGAACAGGCTCTCGAGACAGCTAAGAGCAAGGGGATTCTCGTCTATACCATTGGACTCAATGCGGATGGCTCAGTCGATAAGGACCTGTTGTCACGTATAGCCAAGGAGACGGGAGGGAAGTCGTACATCGTTGATAGGGCTAACGATCTTCCTGATATTATCACCAATGTCTACACGGACGCTCTAGGCTACAAATTGATGTCCCTTGGAGCAGACCGAATTAAACTAAATGGAAAATTTGACACGTATAATTTTGACGTTACCAATAGGAGTGTGGTAGAAGCCAATATCGTGATCTATAGGAATAAGGATGTACAAGTAAAGCTTATTAAGCCAGATGGTACAGAGGCTTCTTGGGACAACAAGAGGTTTATCGCAGCCCCTTCACAGAACTACATTTCTTATAAAATTATCAATCCCGATCAAGGAAAATGGAGGTTAATGGTCCAGGGAGCTCCCAATGAAGAGGTTAAGATCAGCCTAATTTATAACTATGATTTAGAGATCCAGATGGATCCGCCTTCGTCTATTGAGATGACAGAAGGAAAACCTCTGGAAAAGGCGAATCCTCAGCACCCCTTTCCTTGGAAAAAGCTAGCCTACACACTACTAGGGATTCTGGCAGCCCTCGCCTTTGTTGTTTTATTGTTTAAATGGATTACAAAGTTCATTGAAAATACCCGGTCCAAGCTTCTTTTCGGCAAAATCAATCTGAAAGTCATCAATACTACCACAGGTAGGGAAGAACTGCGCAAGAGCAAAACCCTTGCGCCTTACGGGACGTCAGTTACCCTCAGCGTATTAGCAGAGAATCCAGAGAGTGTGCTTAAATCCATAGTTCTTGTCAGAAATGGGCAAGGAGTCTACCTTACCTACAGTGACGCTGGCAGTAAGGGTCTGTCAGTCAGCGTCAATGGAGAAAACGTTGGACCAGGACAGAGGGTTTTGTTAAGTAATGGATGTTCTATTAGGATTATGGCGCTTATGGACTCAATTAAGGTAGAGGGCAGATATAGTGCGTTCTAATCTACAAACAAAAATTAGGTAGGTGCATAAGTTAATGGATATGCGTTTAGCGGAAAATCTCAGCCAACTCCGGCTCAATAAAAGTGGGATAACCAGTGACTTATCCAGGGTTGATCCTATCCCCAACCCAATCCTAGTCATTGGGTTGGGTGGAACAGGTTTAACAGCTCTGAGCAAAGTAAAGAATGCGGTTTACCGTCGTTTTAACTTGCCCCGTGATAGTGCGACTGGGCACCTCAAAGATAAACCGGAAAATATTGAGTACCTCGGCTTGGATACAGATGAGCATATCGTTTATGACGAGGATAAAAACTCTGGCCGGTCCATCGAGCTTAACACCTCGACTGAGTTCCTTAGGATTTATACTCCAGCAGTACCCAGGATGCTTGCTAATCGTGCCGGTTTGCCCCAGACCATCACGGACTGGTTAAGTCCTAATTTAAGTCCGAATGATTTCGACCAAGGCGCTAATGGAATCCGTCAGATGGGTAGATTGGCCTTATTCTTACGAATCACCGATATTGTAAATATGATTGAGCGTAAGTTAAACAGCCTGCTGCAAGGCAAAAAAGGTAATCTTTATGTCTTTATACTAAGTGGTGTATCCGGTGGGACCGGTGGAGGAACCTTTCTTGATATTCCATATATCATCCGCTGTGTTGCCCAGCAGCTTGGTGCTTTAGATCGGCTAAAGACCATAGGTTATCTATTTTTGCCAGATGTCAATATGAAAGAAAACAAAGCAGATTTTGTCCAATCCAATGGCTTTGCGGCCCTCAAAGAACTTGATTACTGGATGACGGATCACGGCCAACCCTTTGTCCAGAAGTATACGAACAATTATTCCCACAGCACAGCTGCAACCCCCTACGACTACTGTTACCTGATATCTTCCATTGACAAAAATAACATTCTACTAACGGACACCAAAAGTACCTGCATGGAAATCGTCAGTGAAAACCTGGTTCATTTTATTAGTAAAGGTAAGGTTCAGAATACGACCTTTACTCTGCCCGCTTTTTTGTCTAATTTGGACCAAATAAAACTCAATGTATTTTCCGGGACAAAACCTCCCTTTCAAGCAATTTACGAGTACTTTATTCTTGGAGCCAGTTCCTATGAGATTCCAATCGAACAAATGATGAACTATGCTGCTCACGTTTTAACGGAACGGATGAACGTCATTTACGATAATACTCCAGGCGCTGGGGACATAGGGGCTTTTATCGAAAAGGTAGAACTAGGACACGAGGATTTAATCCAGCGCTATTTCGCTGATGGTCAGAGTCTTTTAGCCGAATGGCAGCAAAACCCTTACTATTGCGTAGATAATGCGGGGAAAATTAATCTCGATGAACAGCTATCGAAGGAAATGCGAGCCTTCTTAGACCACCTTCAAGATAACAAAAATACCAAAAATGCTAAAGAAGCCGCCAAGGATTTGAAGGACAGAATTAAGAAAGAGTTGGATCAGTTGTTCGTCAATCCAGAAAAGGGACCGATTTTTGTCAATCGACTGCTGTTCTCACCTGGTGAAGATTGTGTGCTGCGAAGAATTGATCAGCTAATTTACGAAGCCGAAGAGGAACAGAAACATAAGGAGAAAGAATGGCAGATAAAAAAAGAAAGTGCAGCCCTTCTATTTCCCAAAACCCTTCCCTCACTCTTAAATTTCGGGCGTAAAAGCAGTTGGGAAATCTATATCAAGACTAAAATCGAGGAGTATAAAGCTGCAATAGTGGTTAAAGTCATTAATGACCTTGTACTGCCAATGTATGAGGAACTTACCAATTATCTTCGGAAGCTTCACGCAGACCAATACCAGGTATGGGTTGATATTTTAGGACATCTTTATAAGGTGCTAAAAGCAAATGCTGAGATCGTTACCAGCTTAACAATGACCAAGCAGACTAAAGAAGAGGTTTCTACCTGGAGTGTTCTTGATCCAAAGGATTGGGCTAAAGAAATTGATGAACTGGTAGATAATAAAAGCCGAGAACAAATGCTCCATATAACCCAGGAATTTTTGATAAACCTACATCAAGACACGCCTTATTGGATCGATCATCAGGGTAAAGAATCCGTTAGGATTCTGTCAAATTTCGTCTCGAATAAGTTTAGTCAGGTTGCTCTAAAAAGCCTGGAAACCTATTTGCAAGAAAAATACAGCGGCATGACCTTTGAGGATATTGTTTCGCTGGAAATTGGTCCCAGATTACATAGTGGCTCAGCACCCACGTTTCATATGGATAACACTGTGACCGCGAGTTTAAATGACTTTCCTACCCACTTTACAGTTTCCATACCGGAGAATTGCGAAAAACTGCACAGAGCCTTTTTGAATTATGTGGAAAGGGCAGAGGTCAAAGGGACGCCTGAACAAGTCGCTAGCAGTGAGATAAAACACAGCATTTACTGGGTCAATACCTCGATTGGAGTTCCTCTCTTTGCCTATAGCAGACTAAGGAGTTTAGAGCTAATCTATGAATATCGGGCCCCAAATGACCCCGGTATTCACCTTCGTGACGAATGGCGTGCTTTTCCCTCGCCTTTTCCCGATAAGGCTGATCCCCTTCATCGAAGAGAGAGGAATAGAGAGAAAAGGGAGTTGTTCAAGCGAGCTTTAGAACTAGGTATTATCGTGGAAGACAGTAAGGTTAAACCCAAGTTTGCTATCAAGGAACTTCCAACCGTCACCCTTCAGAATCGTTCCCGGATTCTTGACAGGCCCCTGCAACGAATTCCAATTTTCCAAAGTATTGATCTTGAATCAGCCGAGGACAACTTTTTGCGGGTTCCCAGTTATTCGGACCTTGTAAGTCGGCAACTTGAGGAACTAGAGCAGGTAGACCTAGAGCTTGAGAGACAGAAACAAATGCAGCAGGAAGAAAAATTAAAGCGGGAGAGACTGAACGATTTAATCTTGGCTCTGGTCAGCGGAACCCTCTACTGGGCAGGGCCCAAGCTGGTTTATCATCATGCCCCAGAAGCGGAAGCTTGGACCCCCTTAGTCGATAAGTTAGAACATGAAGACTATTATTTAGTAGCCTTTGAAACCTACAGAAGCAAGACTGAACGTCAGATTCAAAAATTTGTGGTGACTGAAAGAGCAAAACGGGATGGGATGGATGCAGGCAAACTTAAGGAACGGTTAATCGAGCTAAGAGAGGAGTTTGCAGGGCTCAAGGCTCATTTCGACAATAAGAAACTTGATGGTAAAGCAGTCGATGAAACAAACCTGGCGTTTTTGACGGAGGTCCTAGACAGGGTTAACTTCTTAACGAGCGTTTACTGAGCGGAGGGTGGTATATGCTCAATAGTTTAGACTTAAAGACTGAAGCCATACTTGCCGAGCTAATCCGCAGGTATATTGACCAGGAGCATCTCGAACTGGAGCATAGAGGGGAACCGGGAACAGTGCCTAACCTTAACTCTTGTGTACTATTGTTGGGCATAGGTAACCACGGAGCAGGAACCGTCTCCCGAATCATGAGGCAGCTCTATAGGATCGGGGTCGTTTCTGAAGACTATCTCGGTCTAGCCTTAGTTGACGGAAATTATCCAGAAAGAGATGATCAGATTGAGTATGTCGTTATGGAAGATTGCAGAATACCGCGGAATAGAGTTCAAGAGAAATTGTTGGAGAGGAAGGATTACATTCTAGGAACTTTGGAAGCCCTTAATACAAGGCTTACGAAGGTCATAGCAAGAACCAGTGCCAATATTAAGATTTACGTCGTCAGCGATTTGTCTGAGGACTTATTTGCAAGCTGTTCAATTCTGGTGTGTATGTTGGAAGATCATCTGAATAGTTTTTTTGTAGCTAATACCGGCATCGAAGTTACGGGACTGTTTTTTCAAAGCGCTATGCTGAGAACCCAACAGGAACAAGCCAAAGTCTTTGCTTCCTGGCAAGAAATCAGGTTTATGTCTTCCCCCGACTTTAAACTAAACATCGAACTGGGGGACCTAGTTGCTTGCAGAACAAACAGGATTACTCGTGAAAGGCCCGTTTTTGCCATAGTTTACTTGTACTCAGATTTTAACGAAAACTTTTCTCCCATCCTGAAGACCAGCGAAGGGGGGGTTAGTGTGGCGGAGATGTTGGGTATGCTTGTTTATTTAAAGAGTAGTTCACAGTTTAATGAAGCAAGAATTTTTAACTCACTTCAAATGCCTTCAGCAGCTGTGGCTAATGGCCTGCCACGTTATGCCGCAATAGGGTATAGTAAAAAATCAATTAAGATTTCCCCGATCTTTAGCGAGACTTGTTGGTACCTATTGCATAAAAACCACAAGCTTAGCAAAATCAATTCAGTCTGCATCAGTCAGGACTGGGAGACAGTACTAAAGGAATTGGAAATTGATAACTCTGGGATAGAGACACTAGAAGCTGACGTCTATTCTTCTGTTAAGGAGACACTTGAAGAAATCGCAAAACTTCCCCTTCGCTTAGAACGTAAGGTCCTCAAAGAACTACAAGCGGAACCCTTGGAGATAGCTGAAAAATTGCTCATGAATGATAACGTCAAGGTTGTTTTTCAAGAAAGAATCCTAAAGGAGGTTGAAAAACTTACAGCAGAGTATCTCCCGATGCAATTAGAGAAGTTTGCAAAAATACTAAAAGGTTATTTACAAAACGAACGGCTTGGTTTGTATTTTGTTAAGAGATTGTTAAAATCGGAGGAAGAGAACGACAAGCAGAGTCTTAGTAAGTACCTTGAGATTAAAATCAAGGAGTTCATGACAAAGCGCGATTCTTTACGCCTGAGAGCAGACCGCGCCTCTAAAATGGCTTTGTCCAGATTGGAAATAGAACCTGATAAAAAAGGCTTGCTAGGCTTAGGAAACCAGAAAAATAACTTTTTACGACGCTTAGTTGAAGTTAAATATGAGTTACTGCAAAAGGCGTTGGTTTACGACAAACTAAGAGAAATCTTTGAGGGCTACTATGGTTATACCCATAATCTGCATGCACTTATCCTTAACCAGGAAGAGAACATCTCAAGTTTGGAGAAAGCCTTGAAGAATATTAGCAACACTGAGCGGATAAAACAGATTGCAGCTGGCGAGGACGGTCTAATTGACTTATTTAAAGATGAGTTAAATGAAAACAAACAACCCATGAACGAGCTATTTGTGAAGATTTTTCGAGACAGGGATCTGAGTGTATTTCAGGAAAAGGGAGATTTTTTAGAAGCATTTATTAAAGCTTTATTTGATAATACGAAACAGCTTCTAAGACAAACCAATATTCAAACCCTTTCCCTGGAACAACTGTTGGAAAGTTTAGCTCAAACCCAGCCAGCTAAAGGAAAACAGATGGTGGAAGACCTTTATGCAAACTGCAATCTTGCCTTGAGTTTGAGTAAAGGGGTAATGGCAAGGCAGCCTGAAATCCATTACTACTTCTTTAACAATCAGGACAATTCCAGTCTGCGCAGTTACATTAAGGGGCTTTTCCAAGACAAGCCCAACGATGTTTCATTTGTGAACTATAAGTCAATAAAGAGTATACGCATGGTCAAAGCCTGCTTTGGCTTTGACCTTAAGGATATCTATTTTTATCGGAATTATGAGGAGGCCTACGAAAGGTTTAGGCAAGACCTATAATATAGAGTTATTACTTAAGCATATTATTCTCTGTAAGAAATTGTTTGACTTTAGCAGTGTATTCTTGCTTATTTGTCAGATAAGACATAGCATGCTCTGCCCCAGGAGATATATAGATACTTTTGGGTCCCTTGTTTCTTAAGTATAACTCTAAGGACATAGAAGCTGGTATAAAGGTATCGTTACTGCCATGGATAAACATTATTGGAGTTTTTATATCACCGATTACCGTGATGGGTGATACGGCATGGAGTGAAAAGTTTGACTTTCTCAGGGCAACAATATTTGCATAAAATAATATGAATTCTCCATAAGGTTGAAACCTTGGTCTCAAATCACCTGTGAGTTTAATATTAAGTAATTCCCTTAAATCAGAGTAAGGGCAGTCTACCACATAAAAATTAACGTTCTTTTTACGTTGATCTAATTCTGCTTGGAGTAGAGCAGTAATGGCTCCTAAAGATTCCCCATGTACTCCTATAATGGCCTTTGGATTAACCCATTTAACCCATTTTACGATGTTGTCTAGGTCTATCTTTTCGAAATAGCCAAGAGTTATATCATTGCCTCCACTGCTGCCATGTTTTCTAGAATCATAAGCTAAGACATTAAAACCCATGTCAAGATACATATCGGAGAATTTCATGGCCTGCCAACGGTCACTAGCTATGCCGTGAACTAAAATTACCGTATTGTTAGTGGGGGTAGGATTGAATATATATGTCCCTGAAAGCTGATAACCGAAACTCGATTTCAGCGAGACATTGTAGGATTCCAGCTGTGTAAATCTCTCATAATTGAAGCTGGATTTGTAATACTCAAGCCCCGTTGTTTCTGGATTAATAGTTAGCTTGCTAACCTTCTGGTAATATAGATTTCCTATAGATAAGCCTGCTATATTAATGCTAATTACAAAGACAATAAGTAATACAATAAGTATTTTTTTAATAGTTTTTGTTTTGTTTTGATTCATATGTACAGCCCCAAAAATCCTATTTCATCTTAATACTAATATTCATTTCCTCTAAAAAATCATTTACGGATAGAAGACCTGTCATAAATGCTGTAGAAGCTTCAGCTATAGATTTCTCTTTAGCAGGTGATATATTATATCCAAAAAGTCCCGTATTGACATTGCCTTTTTGCTTTACATTCAACATTAATTCGCTTGCTTCTAGGTTTGGGTCTATACTCCGTGTCCATCCCATATAGTCCAAGTTATATATAATGGCACCTTCGCCAAGACTTTCATATAGATACTTGTTGTAATATTTGGACATTTCTACAGCAAGTTTTATACTTTCTGCAGGATGATTGGTTGAAGATGAAACTAATAAACCAATATCTTTCTTAGTGCCGCCAGAAACGACCCTTTTCGGATTTGAGCCATTAGTTTCGCAGGGCTGGGGGTAATATAATACTCTAACCTTCCCCTTTAATTGATTGTTAGCCATGTTTAGCTTATTGGAAGTAGTGCAATATATGGCTGCTTTAGAGGAATAGAAAAGATTTTCAGCTTCTTCATCTGAAATAGTTTCAACGTTTTCTTGAAATGCACCTAACTCGATCAGTTGTTTAACTGATGTGGCGGCTTGACGAAACGTTTCTCCAGAAAAACCATAATTACTTTTTAATAGTTTACTTGTAATTTCATTATCTATAGTACATGCAAAACCTTCTATCATGTTATATACAGATACCCCATTTTTGCCACCAATAGCTATGGGGACTATGCCTCTTTCTCTAAATTGTTGTGCAGCAACCTTTAGTTCTTCAAAACTATCTGGAATTTTTATATTATTTACAGAAAACAATTCAGTATTTATTAGCATGATATTATAATGTGCTTCATCTATAGGTACGGCATATATATGTTCATTATCTCTGATTACTTTAGTAGTTGGAATAACCATATTCCAATAGCCCATATCGGTGAGTGCGTTTTCTAAGAGTTGGATTCTCTTCGTGGAATAAAGTTCTTTAGTAAAGCTTCCATCCCCAGAATAGAATACATCCGGAGGGGTATCTGAACTCATCATCACTTTTATTTTGGTATTATAGGTATTTGTATCTCCCGTTACGAAGCTCAAATAAATATTGTAATCAGATAGACGTTTTATATCAGCTTCAAAATTCTTGAACGCTTCCTGCTTTTTAACATCGTCAAAAGGAATAACACACTCTAAAGTCACCTTTTGATTAATATTTTTTACTGGTAATATTACCTGTTTTTGCTCACTGCTACAGGATACCAGTAAAGGCAAAGCCAGGATCAAACCTACCCTACAAATTCTATTAATCTTGTTAAGCATCTACCCAGCAACTCCCAACTCACCTTGCTATCTTCTGAAACTACTACCTAATATCTAAGGATATTGCTTTTTGACTTAGGTTATACATGGCAATGTTATCGTTCGTTTCGGAGGGCAAATTTTCCATTCTGCCATGATTTTAGAAATATTAAGAGTGTTCAATGTATACAAAATTATACTTTTATTGTAAATGAACTATTGCACAAGTAATTTTAGAATGGTACTATAACAAGGGTGAAAACTTAAGGTTTTTTTGTGCTTCTAGACAGAAGCAAAAAAAGGGGAGGGGAAAGAATGAGAAAAATGAAAAGAATTGTTGCACTTGTTCTGGCAGTAGCTCTAGTCGGTATTTCTTTAACGGGCTGCGGTTCCAAGACTAGTAGTGACGCAGCACCAAAGGCCAACGATACCCTGATCTATGCTCAGGGCGCTGAGCCAAGAGGACTGGACCCGGCACTGGTTGACGATGGCGAATCAGCTAAGGTAATGATCAACATCTATGAAGGACTTCTGAAGTACGCCAAGGATTCGACAAAGGTTGAACCATCTCTAGCTAAGAGCTGGGATGTAAGCCCAGACGGTCTTACTTATACCTTCCATCTGCAAGAGGGGGTTAAATTCCATGACGGCACTGATTTCGATGCCGAAGCCGTGAAATTTAACATTGACCGCCAAATCCCTCCGCAAGTGACTGAGGACATGGCTTACGGATCCTTTGTTTATGGCTCCGTGAAAAGTGTAGAGGTAGTGGACAAGGCTACTGTTAAAATCAATTTAACAGCTCCTAGCACACCGTTCCTCAATAACCTGGCTATGGTTATGAGCGCGCCAATGGTTAGCCCAAAGGCCTTAAAAGAAAACAACAACAATGTTAACCAAGCTCCAGTCGGCACAGGTCCTTACAAGTTTGTAAAATGGGCAAAAGACGAAAACATCGTGTTAGTTGCAAATGATGAATATTGGGGAACCAAAGCCCTAACCAAGAACGTTATCTTCAAATTCATCAAGGACAATTCCGCACGTGTCGTTGCTTTAAACAATGGCGAGGCTGATATGATTGACGGTATTGATGCCACAGTTGTTAAGCAGATCACCGACGCTGGCAACAAGATCTTCCAAGCTCCAGGTATGAACATCAACTATATGGCTTACAACACCTCTAGAGCACCCTTTAACGATGCTAAGCTTCGCGCAGCTATTTCTAAATCTATCAATGTCCCAGAAATGGTAGAGAGCCTCTATCAGGGTTACTCTGAACCTGCAACTTCCATTTTACCGACCTTTATGGAAGGTTATGACAAGAGTATCTCTCAAATTGCCTATGATTCAGAGGCTTCAGCAAAGGCAATCAAAGAAGCAGGATTAACCTCCGTTAAAATCATGACCTATACCAACCCAAGACCCTATAACTCTGCTACTGGACAAGCTCTCGCTGAAGCTATTCAGGGTTATCTTTCCAAAGTTGGCGTTACTGCTACCATTGATTCCTATGACTGGACAACTTACAAGGAAAAGTTAAAAGCAGGGGATTATGACATCTGTTTCTATGGTTGGATTGGGGATAACGGAGACCCAGATAACTTTATGTATCTGTTAGCTCACGAAGATCCCACCATGAACGTTGCACTCTACAAAAATGAAGCGTTTAACAAGTTAATCGCTAAGGGTATTGAAACTCCTGCCGGCGCCGACCGCAGTGCAATTTACACCGAGTTAGAAAAAATTGCCGCTGCTGACGCTGCATGGCTTCCGATTTCCCACGCTGAAACACTTTGTGCCTACAGACCTAATATCAAAGATTTCTATTTCCATATGACCGGTGTGACCCCGTTTGCCGGAGTATCAAAACAATAAAAGACTGTACGTGCTTATTAATTTTAAGCTGCCGAGAACCGGTTTTTAAAACCGGTTCCCGGTTTTGTTTTTTAAGTTAGTCGGAGGAAAATTACTCCATCCCCATGAAAGGTTGTTGTCTGATGCTCAGATATATCATTAAACGAATCTTGATGTTAATTCCCGTATTGATTGGGGTTTCCATAATTGTATTTCTCATCATGCGCGTGTTTTCACCGGATCCCGCTCCGATTGTTTTGGGCCAGCATGCAACACAAGCATCTGTCGATGCGTGGCGACAGGCCAACGGACTGAACGATCCGATTTACCTGCAATACTTCAATTTTATTACTGGCGCCATAACTGGTGATCTTGGTACTTCCTACTACACTAAAGCGCCCGTCCTTAAAGAGATTTTTTCCCGCTTCCCAGCCACCATTGAATTAGCATTGCTAGCGATATTATTAGCTTCGGTGTTCGGGATTCTTATCGGTGTGATTTCAGCAGTGAAAAAGAATTCGATTTTCGATAATGCCGGTATGTTCCTTGCACTAATTGGTGTTTCGATGCCGATTTTTTGGCTTGGAATTTTGCTGATAATTTTCTTTTCAGGTACTTTGCATTGGCTTCCTTCAAGCGGAAGAATCGACCCTTTGTTGCAACCAGCAAGTGTTACGGGGTTTTACTTAATTGACAGTCTGATCTCAGGCGATATGTACGCCTTTCGAGATGCTTTTGAGCATCTGATCCTCCCAGCTAGTGCGCTAGCGATGTATTCCATGGCCATCATAGCTAGGATGACTCGTTCCAGTATGTTAGAAACCTTGCAGCAGGATTATATCCGGACTGCTAGAGCTAAAGGGATTTCCGAAGGCAGAGTGATTGGCAAGCACGCCCTCCGCAATGGACTGATTCCCATTGTCACGGTTATTGGGTTGCAGCTTGGCAGCCTTCTCGGTGGTGCCGTGTTGACAGAAACCGTGTTTTCCTGGCCGGGAATCGGGGCCTATACTGTAGCTTGCATTCTAAAGTCGGACTTTCCAGTGGTGCAGGGGGTCGTATTGCTCATTGCAACTGTTTTCGTCCTCGTAAATCTAATGGTCGATGTGATCTATGCGTTCCTTGATCCGCGTATTAAATATTCTAAGAAAGAGGTGTAGCTTGTATGCCAAAAGATATTAGTACGAGTTCAGATAAGAATTCGATACAGGCTGCAGAATATGTGGAAAAACCGGAATCGCAGCTAAAAGAAATGTGGGCAACCCTCAGGCAGAATAAAGCCGCTGTTGTGGGCTTATTTATCATTGGTATGCTGACTCTAATTGCTGTAACAGTATGGGTCAGTGAACTCATTGGAGTACAGATTTTACCCTATGATCCCAATTATTCGGACATGTCCAAAAGCTTTATCTGGCCCAATGCCGAGCACTGGTTTGGAACAGATCAACTGGGCAGAGACATGTTTAGTAGAATCCTAGACGGTACAAAGATATCCCTCTTTGTTGGAGTTGCAGCCGTTGCAATCTCACTTTCCATCGGGGTTCTCTTAGGATCTATAGCGGGATACCGCGGCGGAAGAACGGATGCCTTCATTATGCGAGTAATGGATGTCATGCTGGCCATCCCCTCGATTTTGTTAGCTATTGCCTTCATGGCAGCCTTGGGCAAGGGATTGGACAAAGCGGTTATCGCTATCGGTCTAGTGTCTATTCCGGAATATGCTCGTATCGTGCGTGGAAGTATTCTATCTGTCAAAGAAAATGACTATGTTCAAGCAGCGAAAGTCATCGGCAACGGAGACAGTCGTATTATTTTCAAGCATATTTTACCGAATATTATTTCGCTAATTGTTGTCAGGGCTACCCTAGGGGTATCCAGCGCTGTACTGGACACTGCTGCACTTGGCTTTTTAGGTTTGGGCGTTCAGCCGCCATTTGCTGAGTGGGGCGATATGCTGGGCAGGGCAAGGGGCTTTATTTTCACAGCACCCTACACACTGATTTTCCCCGGAATTGCCATCACCATTACTGTACTGGCTTTTAATCTATTCGGCGACGGGCTTCGAGATGCACTTGATCCGAAATCCAGAATAAAATAAGGTGGTGAATAGGATGTTGCTGGAAGTTAAAAATTTAAGAACGGAATTCAAACTGAAACGTGGTACTGTAACGGCAGTCGATGATATCAGTTTTACCATAGATAAGGGTGAGATTTTGGCCATCGTTGGCGAATCAGGCTCCGGAAAAAGCGTAACATCCCTCTCCATTATGGGACTTTTGCAGAAACCGGGCAGGGTTGCCGGCGGAGAGATTAACTTTAAATCTCAAGACTTAAACAAGATGAGCCAAAAAGAACTGCAAAAAATCCGGGGTAATCAGATTTCTATGATTTTTCAAGAACCGATGACGTCCTTAAATCCGGTTTGGCGCATCAAAGATCAGATCATGGAAAACATCATGACTCATATGAACATTTCCAAAAAAGATGCACTGGCACGCACGGTCGAAATGCTCGATACGGTGGGCATCCCTTCCCCGGCAGAACGTGCTAATGACTATCCCCACCAAATGAGCGGCGGAATGCGCCAGAGGGTTATGACAGCCATGGCACTTTCCTGCGACCCAGAACTGTTAATTGCTGATGAACCTACAACGGCTCTGGATGTAACCATTCAAGCCCAAATTTTAGAATTGCTTTATCGCATGCGGGAAAAGTTTAATATGGCTGTTCTGCTTATCACTCACGATTTAGGTGTTGTTTCCGAGGCAGCTGACCGCGTCATCGTAATGTATTGCGGAAAAATTGTAGAGGAAGCCGACGTTAAGAGCCTGTTTGCTCAACCTCTGCATCCTTACACTGTGGGTTTGCTGAAATCCATTCCTCAAATCGATGATGAGAGTGATGAACGGTTATATATGATTAAAGGTATGGTACCTAATCCTTTGAACATGCCCTCAGGCTGTTCCTTCTCCGATCGCTGTGACAGCTGCATGGACCGCTGCACCAAGGAAGTACCGAAATTGCAAGAAATCAATGGACATAAAGTGCGTTGCTTTTTATATGAAGCCAAGGAAGGGGAACTGAACGTAAAATGAATGAAGTATTGATGAAAGTTCAAGACCTTTCCAAACATTTTACCATTGAAACCAATTTTCTCGGTAAACCTCTTTCCGTTTTAAAGGCAGTTGATGAAGTGTCCTTTACCATTAAAAAAGGAGAGGCCTTTGGTCTGGTCGGCGAATCCGGCTGTGGAAAAACAACCCTAGGTAAAATACTTGTTGATCTGTATAGCCCAACAAGCGGAAAGATATTTTTTGAGGGTAAGGAACTGTCTGCCCTGAATAAAAAGCAGCGCCGATCCTATTGTAAGGATATCCAGATGATTTTCCAGGATCCTTATGCTTCTTTAAATCCAAGAATGACTATTGGGGATATCATCGCTGAACCCATCATCATTAATAATCTGTTACCGCCCAGTGAAGTAGAAGAGCGTGTCATCTATCTGTTAAACTGTGTGGGCCTGGCAAGGCACCAACGCAATCGCTATCCCCATGAGTTCTCTGGCGGTCAGCGGCAGCGTGTGGGTATCGCTCGTGCCTTGGCAGTGGAGCCCAAGTTAATCGTCTGCGATGAACCGGTTTCCGCCTTGGATGTTTCTATTCAGGCCCAAGTATTAAACTTGCTCGATGATTTAAAGGCAGAATTCGGGCTTACCTACCTGTTTATCGCTCATGGTTTAAACGTTGTCAAACACATCAGTGACCGAGTGGGCGTTATGTATTTAGGTAAGCTCATGGAAATAGCACCGAAAAGGGAGCTTTACGCCAACCCCTTGAACCCTTACACTCAAGCCTTGCTTTCCGCTATTCCAATCATTAATCCAGAGAAGAAAAAGGAACGCATTATTTTAAAGGGGGATGTGCCTAGTCCCATTAATCCGCCCTCCGGCTGCCGCTTCTGTTCCCGCTGTTTTAAGGAGTTAGATCGCTGCAAACTAAATGCACCGGCCCTAAGAGAGGTTTCCCCTGACCATTGGGTAGCCTGTCATTTGTATGACTAAAAAAATGCCAATAAGACTAGTTCAAACGGGGACGGCCTTTATGAGGCAGGTCCCTGTTTGATGTTATATCATCATTATTACCCATATTAGTGCTTTTGTCGGCCAGTTGCTTATAAGGTGATGCTGTATATATTTAGGGAATGTATATGATCCAATTGTTTCAGTAGGAAAGTTATTGTCAATGATAGATGAAAAAGGTATATTTAGATAAGATTGTTGAGAAAGCTGAAGAAACATGGTTCTAGTTTCTATCTCAATAATAGTCTTAAGAAGAATGGATGTAGAGTATTATGGGAATTAAATGTGATTGGAATCAGAGATACACCACTATCGCAATGTACAGCTTTATTGTCATTGCGTCTAGCATCCTGTTCTTTCTTATTATGTCGGGACTGGACAACGTCACCCGAGTATTAGCTAGTTATTTTTCTGCTCTTTATCCCTTTATTTACGGGTTCGTCATTGCCTATCTGGTGAACTTCTTCTTAGTCTACATCAAAAAACAGTTGGGCAAGGTTCAAGGGATGAGAAGTGTGAAAGAATCCCAGTTCCATATTCTATGCCTATTCCTGGCTTATCTAGCTGCCGGTTTTCTTGTTTACCTTTTCCTCGCCTTTATTTTCCCGCAGCTCATGGCAAGTATCACTGGCCTTGTCAGAAACATCCCGGACTATATTCGCTCCTCCACGGAATACGTTAAAGATATATCGGAGGGTATCCTTCTTCCTCCGGAAATCGTGGCTTTCATTAATAATCGTTTAGACGAACTGGCAGTCTTTATCAGCGCTATCGCTGGAGATATGGTACCCTTAGCCCTATCCATCCTTCGAAATACTGCCCTCTCAGTTTGGAATATTTTCCTCGGGATCATCATCTCAATCTATCTGCTGGCAGAAAAAGATCGGTTTATTAGTTTGGCTAAGAAAGTTAACTATAGTATCTTTAGCCTGACATTGGCAGACAAAATCCTGGAGCTTTTAAGGCGAACCCAAAAAATCTTCAGTAAGTTCCTTGGTGGAAAAATCCTTGATTCATTGATTATCGGATTGATTACCTTCATTATCCTAACCGTTGTGGGTATGCCCTACACTTTGCTGGTTTCGTTTATTGTTACTGTAACTAATATCATACCCTTCTTCGGTCCCTTCATCGGAGCTATTCCTTCAGTGATCATCATCTTCTTTGAATCGCCGGTCATGGCCTTATGGTTCCTGCTCATTATCTTTATCATCCAGCAGCTAGATGGGAATGTCATCGGGCCGAAAATCCTTGGAGATTCCCTAGGTATCTCTTCGTTCTGGATTCTCTTTGCAATCCTGGTAGGTGGTAAGTTCTTTGGGTTTATAGGCTTGATCATTGGAGTACCGCTTTTTGTACTTATCTACTCCATCATCAAAGAGATTGTGGAAATGCGCTTGAAAGCCAAGGGACTTCCGGTGGACACGAAGGATTATCAGAATAAGTAGAACCGGTTAATTTCAAAGTTAAACCTATACTCTATCTGTACCATAAGTAACAACTCCATAAAGAACACCGTAAAGATAACGGGTCCTTTCTTAATCAGTTAAGAAAGGACCCGTTTTAAATCCACTGCGCTTTTGTCATTTTGAACGAAGTGAAGAATCTTAAGCCCTAGATCCTTCGCTATCGCTCATTACTCCAAGTTCAATCGTTTACTTAAAATAAAATTGGTTACCGCAAAGTAAGCTGAGCCTAGGAGTGCATTGAAAACTATTCCTAGAGCAAAGGCCCATTGAAGGACCTGTTGGAAGCCAATGAAATCATTAGGGGAGAAATGGATATTAGAAAAATAGGAGGTTCCTGGGATCAAACCGATGATTGTGAAAAGGATTTGGGAAAGAGTACTTAGGACAATGAAGGCTCCGAAGGTGGCCAACATTTTATGCTGGTTGAACAGGTGACCAAGGGCAACTGAGGCATATACGATCAAAATGCCCGAGGCTAAACTGATAAAGATGCCAAGGATAATCTCAAAGGCCAAAAGGTAGATCGAAGCCCCCAATTGTTCAAACGCTCGGTCATAGACCGTGGCAAGCTCCACAATGATTCTAGTGAGGTCTCCTTTTTTAAGAGCAATCATTAGAATTGAAATGAAAGCAGCGAATACACTGGTTATCATCCACAGGATGGATACGAGAAGTTTACTAACAATGTGTTTCCAGGGCTTTACCGGAAGTGTAAGCATCAAGTAGCCTTCATCAGAAAGCAGATTCTTATAAAAGCGTTGAATCATCATAATAAAGGTCATGACGAACATTCCCACCATAATAATGACATAGATAATCATGCTGATAACTGCGGGAGTGCCCCATTCCTCGACACCGATTGTAGAAAACAATCGTGTGATTCCTGCGAACACTATCAGAGCTAGGAATAGAGGTAGAAATATTCTTCCAGTAGCTTTAACTTCGTATTTTATAAGCTTACTTAACATTTGAACACCTCCCTGAATAAAAGATCGATGGATTTACCTTTTTCATCTCGAATATCGTCAACGGAAGAGGTCAAAACCACTTGCCCTTGATTTATAAAAACCACATAATCCAAGATATTCTCGATGTCTGAAATGAGGTGGGTCGAGATAATTATCGTAGCTTTCTCATTGTAATTGCTGATAATCGTTTTGAGAATATAATCTCTTGCTGCCGGGTCCACTCCGCCAATAGGCTCATCCAAAAGATAAAGTTCCGCTTCTCGGCTCATGACAAGAATCAACTGAACTTTTTCCTTGGTTCCTTTGGACATAGTTTTCAATCGGTCACTAGGATTAATATTGAGACTTTTTAGCATTTCATAAGCCCTTCCGGGGTTGAAATCATCATAGAAGTCAGAGAACAACTCAATGATTTGGTGAACGCGCATCCAATCATTCAAATAGGTCTTTTCTGGGAGGTAAGATACGATTTTCTTAGTCTCGACGCCGGGTTCCTTACCTGAAATGAGAATCGTGCCACTGGTGGGAGTCAACAGTTCATTGGCAAGCTTGATGATGGTGCTTTTACCGCTGCCGTTTGGTCCTAGAAGGCCAACGATTTGTCCGCGTTCTATCGATAGGTTAACATCAGACACCGCTGTTTTACTTCCGAATTTTTTGGTCAGGGACTTACATTCTAAAATGGAGCTCATTTCTTCATCTCCTTTACCATACTATCAATGATGGTCAGGATCTCAGTTTGTTCAAAGCCCATTAACTTCATTTTTTCTAGGAATTCCGAGATTTGCTCCTGAGCCAATTTCGTCTTAGCTATTTGAATCATCTGCCCATCCTCCGTAATCGTACGACCGCTTGTGCGGTGTGTAATTATAAGGCCATCTTCCTCCAATTTCGCCAGAGCCCTCTGCATAGTATTGGGGTTTACTGCGGCCTCTTGAGCCATATCCCGTACCGAAGGCAATTTTGATCCTAAGGGATAAGCCCCGGAGAAGATCATCAGCTCGATTTGTTCAATCAACTGGGTGTAAATAGGTCTGTCAGATTTTAAGTCCCATGGCACTGGTATCACCCCTTGTATTATTGTATTAGATACTTAATACAATAATACGCCTTTTAAATAAATTGTCAAGTAATTTCATATGTAGAATAGATAGAAGATTCCAAGAATTTTTTTGTAATAGGAATTTTACACGGACTTTTTAATGTATAATGACAATACATGGTATCAAAGTTAGGAGTAAGGTCTTTAAATACATAGTTAGGTGGAGAGGAAATGGAGACGAAGGGATTAAAGGTTGAGGATATTACCGAATTAATCCAGACTGTCAATGAGCAAACAAATTCGTTAGAAGCCTTAAAGACATTTGTCCGGGGATGCGTAACGTTGTTTGGCTGTCAAATGGCAGCTATTTGGGTGGTGCGATCTGAGAAATATTACTTACTAGCCAAAAGTACGAATGTCTTACCCAATGAAAAATACTCAAATAATTTTGCAGAAGCTGCTTGTAAACATGTCCTAAGTTTCCCCTTGCGACACCTAGGAGAAGAACTTGGCATTTTAGAACTGTTCTCCTATGATGAGCTGTCCCATGACAGTAGCACCATGACCTGGCTTAATCAACTAGGTCCATTAGTGGCCTCCCTCGTATCTGGACACGAGATGCGTGCAGTCGCACTGGAGAGAGAGAAGGACTTAAATCTATTATTATGGGGAACAGAAATTCTTGTTCAAATCCAAACAGAATCGGAGTTGTTGGAGGAAGCGGGAGAGATGGCTATGGTCTTAAACCTCGAGGCAGGGTTTTTCTTCATGCGGCATGAGAATAACTGGAAGGTACAGGCCCCCTTCGGGCGCCTCAAGCAAAAAGATAATGGCTGGGAGCAATGGGTTTTTGATCAAATACAGATAAACCCGGACAATTACACTGGGCATGAGCAAACTGAATCATACGTTCTTTCTCCCTCTCGACCCGGACTCAAAAGTGATTTTCAATGGCAAAAACTCTTAATTCAGCCGGTGGAGACGAATAGCGGGATCATTGGAGAACTATGGGTGCTTGATTTTCAGGATAACAAGCTGAAGTCGAGGAAAGAAGTTTTCGCAGCGTTTGCCCGTAGTTTGGGCGTGGCCTTAGAAACCATCCGGCAGCGCCGGAGGTTGGAGCAGATGGCTACTACCGATTCCTTGACTGGGATACTCAATCGACAGGGGTTTAGTCAGCGACTTCGGGCAGAAATGGCATCTACAAAACGTCGTGGTTCAAGTTTCCTATTGTTGTTACTTGATCTGGATGGATTCAAAATACTGAATGATACTCTCGGGCATCCAACGGGAGACCGAGCCTTGTGCGTCATTGCCAATAACATTCAAAGCTTTATCCGCGAAAATGATATTCTTGCTCGTAGTGGGGGAGATGAACTTTCTTTAGTACTGGTGGATATGCAAAAAGGGCCCGAGGCTGTAAACGTTATTAGTCGATTAAAAGCACGTATGGGGCTTGAAGAATTTAAACTGGGGATAAGCATTGGGGTTGCCGAGTTTCCTATGGAAGCGGACAACTACGAAAGTTTATATCATTTGGCCGATGAGCGCCTTTATATTGGCAAGAATTCCGGAAAGAACAAAACAATATTTGACTAGAAGTCTAAAATTTAATCGAAGGAGTGAGTGAAAATTGGTTTTGCCTGAAGTCATCAGGGTGGATAAAACGAAATGTCAGCATTGTCTGGCCTGTATTCGAGTTTGCCCTGTAAAACTTTGCAATGTGGTAGAAGTGGATGGCATTTCGGTGAATTCCGATTTATGCATCGGTTGTGGCGAATGTATTAGAGCATGTGCCGAAAAGGGTCATTTCGCGCGTTATGGAGTGGATGATTTCCCGGAGTTTCAGAAAGATCTAGCAGCTGGAGTTGCTATTGGTGTCTTAGTTGCGCCGGCTGCTGCAGTTAATTACCATCCATGGTTTCCCCAACTACTAACTGCCCTACGCCGTTTAGGTGTACGTTATGTCTTTGATGTGAGTTTTGGTGCCGAAATTACCACCTATTTATACAAGAAGGCTTTGGATGCCGGTATTAAAACTCCCGTTATTGCTCAACCATGTCCAGCTGTTGTTAGCTACATAGAAACCTACCATACGGATCTAGTACCTTATCTCGCCCCGACTCATTCACCGTCCCTGGATGCGGCGATCTGGCTCAAAAATCAACAGGAGTTTCGGGAACTAAAGCTTGCCTTTCTCGGCCCCTGCTTAGCCAAACGCCGAGAATTTCATGATCCGAATACAGGTGGAGTTATAGCCTATAATGTGACGTTTAAGTCTCTTACAGATTACTTAGAACAGCAAGGGATCCAGCTAGAACAACTAGAACCTTCAAGTTTTGATACCCCCGAGGCTGAACGAGCTGTGGGTTATTCTCAGCCGGGGGGGTTAACAGATACCTTCAAACGCTTTGGTATGAAGGTACGCAAGGCTGATTTTCCTAGGGTAGAGGGTCCGAGAGAAATATATGGGAAATATCTGCCGGAGTTGAAAGAAGATATCCGTTGCGGGCGGGTTCCAGTGCTGGTGGACATTCTTAATTGTACTCATGGTTGCAACGGTGGGCCTGCAGTGAGTCATACCTTTTCCCAGTATCAAATGGATTTGATCATGGACGACCGTAAAGCCGAGCAGATTGAAAAACATCAGACCCTAATAAAATCCGACCCACAAGACGTTTTTCAAGACTTTTATCGCGGACTTGAGGCCACTGAGTCAAGGTATTTACGCCGTTACAGTGATAAATCCTTCAACCGGTATCTACGCTCACCATCCCCTGAAGAGGAAGAGACTATCTGGCAGCTCATGCATAAGCCAACTCCGGAAGAACAGGGAATTAACTGTGCCTCCTGCGGTTATGGTAATTGTAGGGATATGATGTTAGCGATTTACAATGACCTAAATCCAGTGGAAAGTTGCAAGTACTACCTCCTGAAAGAAAATGAACGTAATCTAAGCCAAGTTCAGGATTTAGCTTCGGAGATTGAAGAACAACGAGACGAGATTGCCGCCTGGAATGAAGTGCTTGAAAAAACCGTTGCGGCGCGAACCATTGCTTTGCGTAATCTTTTAAACAACGCAGGTCAGGGATTCCTGTCCTTTGGACCAGACTTAATCATGCGCGAAGAGTACAGCAATGAATGTGTACGAATTTTTGGCGGACAGATCGCCGGTCTTAAATTTGACGAACTTATCTTCCCTAAAGATCAGGAACAACGGGATTTTATTGAATCCCTCTTTTTTGAAATCTTCAATCATCGGGACCAGCAGCTACGGGAAATTTATCTCCCCCTGCTACCCACGGAGGTATTAATTAATTCCAAGTATATAAATGTTGAGTATAAAATCATTGAGGATTCAGGAATCGAAGGCGCAGAAGTCTGTATGGTTATTCTAAGTGATGTTACCGAGAATCGACTTTTGGAAAGCCAGGTGGAACAGGAACGAAATCTATTAAAAATGGTTGTTAAAGTCATCGTGAACCGCATTGACTTCATCCAAAATATCAAGGACTATCAACGATTCTGTACTTCAGGTCTACCGAGTATTCTAGAAGAATCGACGACCATGGAAGAAAAGTTAGCTGCGATTTTCCGGCAAGTTCATACCTTTAAGGGTAACTTTAGTCAATTAAACATGGGTATTGTTGTTGAACACTTACACCAACTTGAAACGGAGATGACGAATTTTAAAAACGAGAGAGGATTTAATGTGGACCAACAGGAGCTTAAGCAGTTATTTAACGAGTTAGAGCTGGAGTCTTGGTTGCAGGAAGACTTGGCTTATCTTGAGCAAGTATTAGGACCAACCCTATTTACCCAGGAAGACGAGTTGGTCATCAGTAAGATCAAACTGATGGAGATAGAGAAACGGATTGAAACCCTCTTGCCGCCCTCCGAATGTAAACTGTTGATTCCTGAACTCCGACGGCTTCGTTACAAACCTCTGGCTGAACTATTTAACTCTTTCCCGGATTATGTCAACCGATTGGCAGACCGCTTTGATAAACCAGTTTATCCTGTTATGGTAGCGGCGGAACCGATTCAAATAGATCCGGATTCCTATAAAAATGTCATCAAGGCTTTAGTCCATGTTTTCCGTAATGCGGTGGATCACGGCCTAGAAAATGCCGATGAACGGTTAGAACAGGGTAAAGAGGAATATGGCCGGGTCTCAATAACGATTTCCAGCAATGAACGGTATATTATCGTGGGGATCAGTGATGATGGCCGGGGTATTGATGCCTCAGCTGTACGTACAAAGGCTTTGGCTCAGGGATTACTACCAGAAGAACAATTACTAGCTGCTAGTGACGAAGAAATAATCCAACTAGTTTTTGTCGATGGTTTTTCTACCAAAGAAACAGTAACGGATATCTCCGGCAGGGGTGTAGGTTTAGCTGCCCTAAAACATGAGGTAACAAAGTTAGGGGGCTATCCACGAGTCGAAACTGTTTTAGGCGAGGGTACCACCGTCTACCTTTACCTACCATTAGAGAACGAAGATGTATGGACCTTGCCGGTCAGCGATTTATTAGTGCCTTTGCTAGAAACTACACAAGGGTTTCTCTCTGAACAAATTGGTTTAGAAGTGGAACCTGTTGATCAGACAGCAATTGTCCGGCAAAACTCCTTGGAACTCAATCGAAAGACCGCTTTGTTAGCGATTAGAGGGGCAATTGAATGCTACTTTGTCTTAAGTGTTGATGATGAGGTTTTACGCTTAATGGTCCGTAATTATTTGATGGACGACCTTCAACCAGGTGAGGAAGAAGAGTATATGCAGGATATCTTAGGAGAAAGCGCGAATACAATCCTAGGGAATTCCGTAAAATATTTCCCTGGCCTAGAAGAATTGTTGATTATTGATAGTCCTGTTGCCCTGGCAACAGAGGAAGCTTTAATGAGATATAAAGAAGCACAAATCTGGAGTTGCCAGTTACAAACAAGTGCTGGACGCTTTAGCTTAGGACTGGTTGTACCTCCGGGCACTGTCGGTGGACGTCTGGTTGAATAGGTATAAGGAGGAACTTCTAAAATGGCACAAATTCTAATTGTTGATGACTCTGCAATTATGCGTAGAAATTTAAAAACCATTCTCGTTCAAGCCGGTCATACGGTAGTGGGAGAAGCAATAAACGGTGGACAGGCTCACTTAATGTATCGCACCCATGTTCCTGATCTGGTAACCATGGATATTACTATGCCTAATGTTAACGGAATTGAGGCTGTTAAACTGATCAAGAAGGAATTTCCAGATGCTAAAATAATCATGGTTAGTGCTCTAGATCAACGGAGTATGGTATTGGAAGCTCTCAAGCAGGGAGCAAACCATTATATTGTCAAGCCGATTACTCCGGAAACGGTTATTGAAGTGGTCAATAAGGTATTAAATATTCAACCTAATGTAACCAATGAGGCAGATCTTCAGCCTGAGGAAACTGTCCCCGATGGAGCAGATGAAGCCCCGTTTACCATTGAAAACATTGATAACACCTTTCAGATTAAGCTTTCTCCCAATCTTAGTGAAGACAGCTTTGCTATGCTCATGCAGGCAGTTCAAGGGTTAATGTTTGTAAAGCCCTTAAAAGTCCTACTAAACTTTAACTCAATCGAAACATTGCCTGACCCCTTACTCCCCAAAATTGCCGATATTGTTACAACCGTTAAACGAGCTAAGGGAATCATAAGAGTCGTAGCCCGCAATAAGAACTTTGTTACATCCGTCAAGGAAAAGAAGATCAATAACTTAAGTGAGGTAATGGAAGGTATTTAAGGTATAAACCCAGCTGAGGTTGGAAAAGCTAAAAAAAGAACAACTCGTTAAAAATTCGCCCACTCAAGCTTTGGAGGGATGCATTGTGACAGCTTCCGCAGTGATTTTGGCAGGCGGTAAAAGTTCCCGCATGGGCTATAATAAAGCCTTTGCCGAATTAAACCACAAACCGATGATCGAGGTTCAGCTTGAGGAATTAAACAACTATTTTTCTGAAGTTATCATTGTCAGCAACGATCCCGACCTATACAAATATTTGGGTGTTAGGATAGTAGCGGATATAATTCCCGGAAAAGGACCTCTAAGTGGTATCCATAGCGGACTTATAGCATGCAGTCATGAGGACTGTTTCACAATTCCTTGTGACATGCCCTTTATATCAGGGGAGGTAGGGGAAAGATTACTTGAGTTGGCTCGGGGGTACGACGGGGCAGTCCCTAAATTAGATGGTAAATTAGAACCCCTTTCTGCAATTTATAAAAAGACTTGTATCCCAGCGATTGAGGATTGCCTTTTAAAGGATAAACGTAGAATCATAGATTTTTACCCTCGGGTAAATTTGCGTTACGTTGAGGTATTGGATCCCTTCTTTAAGGAAACGGCCAGGGCGTTTTCTAATATCAATACTCCGGCAGATCTAGCTGAGGCAAGACTCTATATAGGTTTTTAATACGAGAGAATGTGAACAGGCTTTATAGCTGAATATAAAGCCTGTTTTCCTATGCCAAAAATAGGAATGTAAAAACATTCCTATAGTAATATTAAGTACAGATAAATTCTGAACCGCCGCAAAGGGATGCAGATACCATATTATGTAGATTAAGTTAAGTATTGCATGGAGGAGATTTTGAAATTTAGCAAAGACTAATTGGGCAAATAGTTGCAATAAGGTAAATCTAGTACTCTCTACTAGTCAAAAAATAATGGGAGGGTTTATATGATTATTCTTAAAACTAAAGACCGTATGATGTTAGGTGTCTTAGCGGGAGGGCTGGCTTTTATAGTTCAATCCATGCTTGATTATGTATCTTATAAACAAAATATTTCCAAACGTCCTTATTGGACAACTGCTGCAGGTGTATGGGTAAAGAGTAATAGGCAGGCTAAAAAATGGAATGGACAACTGTTAGGCGCTTGGATGACATTTGGGTTAAATTCAGTAAATGGAATATTTATGGTATGGAGCTTTACAAAGGCCGGTTTAAATAAATGGCCCATAAAGGGTATTGTGTTAGGTTCACTTACAGGAGGGATTACTAATGCGCTGCTAAGTGGCTTTGCAAACCCAAAGACAGTAACAGCACCCTATCATATGCTTTAACAAATGCAATTACTGGACTCGTTGCTGCTTGGAGTATAGTGACCTTTGGGGATGAATCACTTTTCAATGAAAGACGGGTTATTGCTGATACCTCAGCGGAAGATACTTTGTCAGCTATGTCAATGGACATTAAAGTTAAGGAATCCCAACCTACTTATATTCACTAATCAAAGCAAAGCCGCCATCAAGAGCATTGAAGAATTTCCACAGATAGAGCCTTCATTTTTAGTGATAAATATAATGAAAGCCTTGAGGTACATTTTAGTTATAATATACCTCAAGGCCTTTTTGATATAGACAGAGGTTAAGAGCAGTTTAGTTCATCACTTTCTTAACCTTAACAGCACAGACCTTTAGTTCAGGTATATTGCAGACTGGGTCTCTGGCACTATTAGTCAGACGATTGGTAGGTGTTTCTTTATAGTGGAAGGTTAAGAAGACCATCCCGGGCGGAATATGATCCGTTACCTGGGTTTTTGTTTTGACCTCACCTCTTCGAGACTCCACTTGAACATAGTCCCCATCCTTGATCCGATAGTCCTTAGCAGTATCTGGGTGCATCATCATCAATTCTTCCGGGCGCATTCTTTCTAACTTTGAACGTCGGCTCATGCTGCCGGTGTGAAACTGATAGAGATTACGACCGGTGGTTAATAAGAGAGGATAATCCTCATCAGGTTCCTCTGCTGCAGGTATGTGATGAACCCCATGGAACTTACCTTTACCTCTGGAAAACGTGTCCCTATGCAGGTAGGGAGTTCCCGGATGATCCGAAGTAGGGCAGGGCCATTGAAGTCCCCTGGTTTCGAGCCGGTCATAATTAATCCCGCCATAAGAGGGAGTACAGCGTGCTATTTCTTCCATGATCTCTTCCGGTCCCCTAGGATAGACCCAGTTGTGACCCATTTTATTCGCCAAGGCAACAAGGGTTTCCCAGTCTGACTGAGTGTTTCCTCGAAGGGTAATAGCTTTTCTAACCCGCTGAATCCTGCGTTCTGTATTAGTAAAGGTACCCACCTTCTCCGCAAAGCTGACTGCCGGTAGGACGACCTCAGCCAATTCTGCTGTTTCCGTGAGAAAAATATCTTGCACTACCAGGAAATCTAAGTTCTTTAAAGCTTTAACCACATGGTTGGCGTCAGGATCTGCCAGAACGGGATTTTCGCCCATGATATACAGGGCTTTAATCTCACCAGAATAAGCCGCATCCATCATTTCGGGTAACGTCAAACCGGGTTTATCCGGTAAATCTGTTCCCCAAAACTGGGTGAATTTATGCCTGCTTTCCAGGGCATCAACTAACTGATAGCCGGGATAGTAATTAGGCAGACAGCCCATATCACAAGCGCCCTGTACATTGTTCTGGCCCCTAAGGGGGTAGACGCCGGCTCCTTCTTTGCCCACATTTCCCGTTAAAATAGCCAAATTAGCCAGCGAAAGCACATTTTGAGTTCCCGAGGTATGCTGGGTTATGCCCATAGCATAAACAATGGAGGCTCGCTCAGCCTGACTAAAAAGGTGGGCAGCCTCTTCAATTAATTCTGCCTTGACCCCGGTGATTTCTTCAACTCGCTTTGGATGATACCCCTCTACAACCTCGCTCCATTCAGCAAACCCTTCACACCGTTCACATACGAACTCCACGTCCCATAAGTTATCTCTTAATATGACATGGGCAAGTCCATTGATGAGGGCGATATCCGTTCCGGGCCTATGGCGCAGCCAGATATCGGCATAGTTTGTCAGCTCAATTTTTCGCGGGTCGGCTACAATCAGTTTCCGTCCATTGCGTACGGCCTGCTTAATACGGTAGCCAGTCACCGGATGGGCCTCCGTGGTATTGGCTCCAATTAGAAAAATGACTTCTGTATCTAGTAACTCATTGATGGAGTTCGTCATTGCTCCACTACCAAACGCTGTTGCCAGACCGGCAACGGTGGAGCTGTGTCAGAGGCGGGCACAGTGATCAACATTGTTAGTATGGAGAACTGTTCGCATAAATTTTTGAAAGAGATAGTTTTCTTCGTTAGTACATTTAGCCGAGCTCAAGCCCGCGAAAGCTTGGCCGCCGCGTTCCTGTAAAATTCCTTGGAGACGATGAGCAACATAAGTGAGAGCTTCCTCCCAGGAGGCCTTCTCGAAAACCCCATTGCGCTTAATTAAGGGGTCAGTCAAACGATCCTGAGAATGAACATATTCCCAGCCAAACTGGCCCTTGGCACAAAGGTGCCCTAAGTTGGATCCGGACTTATCGGCAGTGACGCCAATGATTCGGTCATCCTTAACCTTAAGCTTTAATTGGCAGCCTACCCCGCAATAAGAGCAGGTGGTAGTGACCTTTTTTACCTCCCAAGGTCGGCCTTCCCAGAGCACGGATTTTTCTACCAGAGCCCCCACCGGGCAGACATTAACACACATCCCGCAGGCGGTACAGGTTGTCTCTTGGAGGGTATCATCAAAGGCTGAAGTAACTTTCGTATCAAAGCCCCGTTCCATGAAGTCATAGACATGAGCGCCGTTGACTTCAGCACAGATGGAAACGCACTTGCCGCATTTAATACATTTACTATAGTCTCGGATAAAAAAGTGATTATCCGTGTCAATAGGATAATGCTTTTTATCCCCCTTGTAAGGGGTATCTTCGACCTTATAGCGATAACAGTAGTCCTGCAGTCTGCAGTCCCCATTGCGCTCACAGGTAAGACACCGAAGGTCATGGTTAGCGATAAGCAGCCTTAAAATATCCCTGCGGGCCGAAATCACCCGCTCAGATTCGGTTTGTACCTCCATACCCTCGGTAACGGGAGTAGCACAGGAAGCCAGCAGTTTCCTGACCCCTTTAACTTCCACAACACACATTCGGCAAGAACCGGTAATCGTCAAGCCTTCTTCATAACAAAGAGTTGGAATGTTTATCCCGTTTTCCTCCGCCGCCTTCAAAATAGAATAGTCGGCGGGAACGCTGTATTGATTGCCGTTGATTGTAATTGAGACCAAACGATCACGCTCCTAACCCCTGATAATGGCGTCAAAGGGACATTTCTCCATGCAAACGCCGCATTGAGCGCACTTTGAAACATCAATTTTGTGCGCCTGTTTCTTTTCACCGGTGATAGCTTCAGTCGGGCAGCTTTTCTTACAAAGCCCGCAAGCCTTACATTTATCTTCCATAACCTTATAACTCAACAAAGCCTTGCAAACCCCGGCTGGGCAGACCTTATTCTTAACATGCAGCTCATACTCCTGCCGGAAGTATTTTAAGGTACTTAAGATGGGGTTAGGTGCAGTCTGACCTAAGCCGCAGAGCGAGGATTGAATAATGTTCTCACCTAAGCTCTGAAGTCGATCCAGATCCTCCATTTCCCCGTTGCCTTCCACAATTCTCTGCAAAATCTCTAAGAGTCGGGTATTTCCCTCTCGGCAAGGCGTACATTTACCACAGGATTCATGCCTGGAAAAGGAAAGAAAGAAGCGGGCAAGTTCCACCATGCAGGTGGATTCATCCATAACCACCAAGCCGCCGGAGCCCATCATGGCCCCTGCCTCTAGAAGGGAATCATAATCAATAGGGAGGTCTAAATGTTCTTCCGTTAGGCAGCCTCCCGACGGCCCACCGATTTGTACAGCCTTAAACTTCTTGCCATCGCTGACTCCGCCCCCAATATCAAAGACGACTTCCCTGAGAGTAATGCCCATAGGCACCTCCGCCAGCCCGGTGTTATTAACCTTACCAGTCAAAGCAAATATCTTGGTGCCTTTGCTCTTCTCTGTGCCGATCTGAGCGTATCGTTCACTTCCCATTTCCATAATCACTGGAACATTGGCTAGGGTTTCTACATTGTTTATGTTGCTGGGGCGGTCCCAAAGCCCTTTCACTGCAGGGTAAGGGGGCCTAGGCCTTGGCATACCCCGATTGCCCTGAATTGATTCCATCAGAGCGGTTTCTTCGCCGCAAACAAAAGCCCCAGCGCCTTGTTTAATTTTGATAGAGAAATCGAATTTACTCCCTAATAAGTTTTTGCCCAGGTAACCTCTTGCTTTAGCCTGCTCAATGGCTATGGACAACCGCTTTACGGCTAAGGGATATTCCGCCCGAATATAGATATAACCTTCCTGAGCACCAATGGCATACCCAGCAATCAACATTCCTTCCAGGACTGCGTGTGGATCCCCTTCGGAAAGACTTCGATCCATAAACGCCCCGGGATCCCCTTCATCCGCATTGCAAATAATGTACTTATTATCCGCGACGGATTTTCTGGCAAAGTCCCACTTTGTCCCTGTGGGGAACCCGCCCCCGCCTCTTCCCCTAAGACCCGAGGTCTTGATTTCTTGTATGACCTGCTCAGGCTGCAGTTTAAGGACTTTTTGCAATGACTTATATCCACATGAACTTAGATAGTCATCAATATTTTCCGGATCGATAATCCCACAGTTCTTAAGTACCAGGCGTTGTTGTTTTTTATAGAAGGGAACATCATGGCGAGTCAGTATCCTTTCGTTGGTTGTCGGCTCTACATACAGTAACTCATCATAGACCTTTCCTTCCTTGAGCTGATGGATAAGATTTGGTACATCCTGAGGTGCTACCTTGCAATAAAAGTTATCCTTCGGCGTCACTAGGATAACCGGTCCCTGTTCACAGAAACCGTGGCAGCCGGTATATTTAAGTTTAAATTCGGCCTCCAAACCCTGGCGGGACAGTTCTTGTTCAAGGGCATCGTGGACAAGTCTGGAATCGCCGGAAATACACCCGGTACCGCCGCAAACGAGAATTTCTTTCACTAAACCGCCTCCTGCCTACGGTATTTGGCTAAGATTTCGGGAATTTTCTCCGGAGTTAATTTCCCATGGATATCGTCATTGATAGACATTACCGGGGCTAAGCCGCAAGCGCCGATGCAGGCCACAGACTCCAGAGTAAATTCCAGATCCTTGGTGGTCTCCCCGGTTTTAATCCCTAATTCCTCTTCCAGCTTGGCCATAATCGAGGCCCCGCCTCGAACATGACAGGCGGTGCCCATACAGATGCGAATAATATTTTTGCCTCGAGGTTTTAAGTGGAACTGGGAGTAGAAGGTTGTTACTCCCAGCACTTTAGCTAGGGATAACTTCATACCTTCGGCGATCTGCTCCAAGGTTTCCCTAGACAGATAACCTGCTTGGTCCTGGGCCTCTTGCAGTAGGGGTATCAACCCTCCATGGCTGCCACGGTACTTATCAATTAATTTAGAGATGTCTTCCAATTGCTTCAACTCCTGATAGTGTTACAGTTTAAACTAATATCTCCCAGATTGAGCGGCATAATTCATGATTATCCTTACCTATGGGTCTGAGGTATGAATAATCTGGTGAGAAATAAGGGAATGTATTGATAACAATTAGATTGTTCTGCGGAGGTAAGGAAATGGGCGGGTATAGGGGAAGAATTCTCCGAGTTAATTTGACGGATAAATGCATCAAGACCGAAGGGCTTAAGCTAGAACTAGCTAAGAAATTCTTAGGAGGACGGGGTCTTGCTGGAAAGATGTTTACAGAAGAAGTACCTACAGAAGTAGATGCCTTCTCTCCCGAGAATAAAGTGTTTATTGCTGCTGGAACCCTGACGGGTACCAAGGCTCCGACCTCAGGTCGGTTCATGGTTGTTACTAAATCCCCCCTCAACGGCACCTTAGCAGCGTCTAACTCTGGTGGATTTTGGGGACCTCAATTAAAATTTGCGGGTTATGACATGGTCGTACTAGAAGGAAAGGCTGATGCTCCGGTGTATCTCTCCATAGAGGATGACAAGGTTGAAATCAAGGATGCAGCCCATATCTGGGGTAAGGACGTCTATGAGACAACCTCAATTCTTAAAGCGGAGTTCGGGGATGATCAGGCAAAAGTGTTAACCATTGGACCTGCCGGTGAAAACCTCTCATTTATGGCCTCGGTTATGAATGATCTTTACCGGGCTGCCGGTCGAAACGGAGTCGGGGCTGTGTTGGGCTCTAAAAATATTAAGGCTATCATAGTTCGGGGAACCGGAAGAGTTGAGCATGCTGAACCAAATGCTTTGAACGAAGTATTAACGGATGTCCTGAACAAGATTCAAGAAAACGGTGTAACGAGCCAAGGGCTGCCTACCTATGGCACGGCTATTTTAGTCAATATAATGAATGAGAATGGAGTCTATCCCGTCAATAACTTCCAAGAATCCTATAATGAAAATGCAGATGAACTCAGTGGAGAGACCATGACTGAAAAATATCTCGTGAAAAAAGAATCCTGCTATCGCTGCCCAATTGCTTGTGGTCGCTATTGCGATTGGGAAGAAGGGGAAGGCGGCGGTCCGGAGTATGAGAGCGTTTGGGTCTTTGGCTCAAATTGTGGTGTTCAGGATTATCAAGCCATTCACCAAGCCAATGATTTGTGTAATCGGTTCGGTTTGGACACGATTTCTGTTGGTGTTACAATAGCTACCGGTATGGAATTATTCCAGCGTGGATACATAAAGACTGAAGAACTGGAAGGTACTCCTTTAGAATTCGGCCATGCCCAAGGAATGGTTGAATGGATCCGAAAGATTGCCTATCGGGAAGGCTTAGGGGCAAAAATGGCCTTAGGATCCTATCGCTTAGCGAAAGGTTATGGGGCTGCAGAACTCTCCATGAGCGTTAAAAAGCAAGAACTCCCTGCTTGTGACCCCCGTGGGGTTCAAGGCCAGGGTTTATCCTATGCCACCAGTAATCGGGGGGGCTGTCATGTCCGAGGGTATAGTATACCCCCTGAAATTCTAGGAACTGCTGAGAAACCCGATCGATTCAGTATCAAAGGAAAAGCTAAAACTGTTAAGGCATCCCAAGACCTAAGCGCTGTCATAGACTCAGTTGGCCTATGCCTCTTCTCATCCTTCGCTCTAGGATTATCAGACTACAAAAAGCTGATTAATGCCATAACAGGCTTTGATTATACGGATGAAGAACTTCTGGCCTGTGGCGAACGGGTTTGGAATAACGAACGTCTCCATAACTTGCGTATAGGATACACAAAAGCGGATGATACCTTACCGAAGCGGTTTCTTAAAGAACCAATTCCATCGGGTCCTTCTAAAGGACATGTTCATCGAATCGAGGAATTGCTCCCCGAATATTATACGGTCCGAGGTTGGACTCCTGATGGCGTCCCTAGTTCTGAGCACTTAAACGCCTTAGGTATGTAAAGAAAACCCCTTATCATCCTTCCGAGGAGATAAGGGGTTTATTCGTTTCGTCAAGAGACCTTGTAGTACTGGGGATATGCCTCCCGAAAGGATACCACCGGGTGAATTAACTTTAAATAAGTCTGGACAGTCCAGATTTCTTCAGTTAAGATTATATTAAATATTGGAACCTGGGAAAGAGGAACAAGGCTGGAGGCCAATGATGTTTCCTCTTTCTTTTACCTTCTATCCAAATTATCGTGACCTACCAAATATTTTCTCTTCCAGGATGGTCAAAAAGCTGAAAAATTAAAAAGTATACAATCATTAATAACGGATTCTAGCATCTATGGAGGGAAAAACATTTTGATAAAAATATTTAAAACATTGAGTCTAAAAACAAAAGCAACCATCGGATTTGTAGTAGTATTTCTAATTATGCTCTTATCAGCCATGGTTGGTTTATTAGGACTCTTAAATAACAGTCGTCAATTTGATAATTTCAGTAAACTCACAGAACAGGGTGAGCTTTCTAATGAAATTGATTCATACCTTTATGCCCAAAGGCTTGCATTTAATAAATATCAAGCAGTTAACAGTATTGAATTTATAAACCAATATAAAGAGATAGATGTAAACATGAAAAAGGCTATTTCAAGACTGATAGAAATTACTAAAGATAAAGAAAGAATTGATTATGTTGAGCAAATCATTTTGAAAGCCAATGAATACCAGCTTAATTTTGATATCTATGTTATGTTATCGAATAACATTACTGCCAATCTAAACGAGTTAACGATTAACGGTAGGGAACTAACAGATGCTCTAACTATAATGAACGAAACAGCTCAAAACAGAAATGATTATGAGATGTCTTCTGAAGTAACAAATGCACTTACACACTTACTGACTGCGAGACTCAGTGGGTCAAAGTATATTGACTTTCATCAGCCGAATGAATTTGACTTATATATTGCTAATTACCAGCTATTTGAAGAAAATCTGAGTTCACTAAAAGGAATTGAAGAAAACATAAATTATAAGACGGAGTATTATACACTGGCAAAATACATACCTTTGTACAAGACGAATATGGAACTGCTCCATCAGAATATTGAAAAGCTTGATAAAACACATAGCGAAATGGATTCATTAGGTCCGAAAATATCTGCGCTGACCGCGAAAATAAAAGCGTCTTCCTTAGAAGAGGTAAATACTTTTAAGGCTCAAATAGTGTTATCAAATCAAAGAAACAGTTTATTTGTAGGGATTATATTCCTCTTAGCTATTGTTATAGGAAGTATTGTGATTATAGGTATTCTAAAACTTGTTTTAAACCCGATCAATTTCTTAAAAGATACGTTTGAGAGTATTGCGTCTAGCGATGCGAATACTGATTTTAGGTTACCTGAGACTACAAATGATGAAATCGGAAAAATGTCAAAAGCATTTAATCTATTTATGCTAAAACTCAAAGAGTTGATAGAAGATATAAGGTATCAAAACTTGCTAAAAACTTCAGAAACTGACCTGTCGGAAATTGTAAGGCTTGAAGAGGATATGAATATTATATCTAATAAGGTCGTCAGTTATTTTTGTAAAAACTTTAACATGCTTATGGGGGCTTTTTATACCTCAAATGAGGAGGGTGTTTTCCAATTAAGTGCTTCCTATGCCTACACTAATCGAAAAGGGATAGAGTCTAGGATTGAACCCGGAGCAGGAGTTATTGGACAGGTTATTAAAGAGAGAAAAATGTATATCATTCATGAACTACCAGATGATTATATACGGGTTCAAAGCGGATTGGGGAATGCAAAGCCCAATTCAGTTGTTGTTATACCATGCCTTAGTGAAGGAGAACTTGTAGGAATTATTGAACTTGCGAGTTTTAAGGAGTTACAGACCAAACAGATAAGTATGCTTGAGACCCTATCAGAAGTGATGGGTAGACTCCTGTCTACTGTCAAGGTAAGACAACGTATGAAGAATCTCCTCGACAAAACCCTCCATCAGTCAGAAGAATTACAGGTTCAGCAGGAAGAACTTCGTCAGAGCAATGAAGAGTTAGAAGAACAAGCCAGAGCCTTAAAGGAGTCAGAAGGCAAACTGCAAATTCAGCAGGAAGAACTAAGAGTTACCAACGAGGAACTTGAAACTCATTCTAAACAGCTGGAAGAGCAAAAGCGCATTTTAGATGAAAAAAATATTGCTTTAGTAACAACTCAGGATGAAATGGTTAGAAAAGCAGAAGCTTTAGAAAAAGCTAATAAATATAAGTCGGAATTTCTGGCGAATATGTCTCATGAGCTTAGAACCCCCCTTAATAGTATCTTAGTGCTATCTCAGCTTTTAGCCAGCAAAGAGGCAGATGAACCATTGTCTGATAAAGAGAAGGAATTTGCTAGTACAATTCATTCTTCAGGCAAAGATTTGCTAACCTTAATTAATGGGGTTCTCGACCTGTCAAAATTCGAGGCCGGGAAGCTTCAAATTAATAATGAGAAAGTCTATTTGACAGAGATCGTGACTGAAAATCGAAATATGTTTGAGTCCTTGGCAGACATTAAAAAGCTTGATTTTAAGATTTCTATTGAAGATGGGATGCCGGATTATATAATAACAGACTCCTTACGTCTTAACCAAATCATCAAAAACTTACTATCTAATTCTATAAAATTTACCCACAAAGGGTATGTAAGTGTTCGGTTAAGAACTTTAAACAATAAAGAAAAAGCTTTGATGATTCAGCCGAAAGACTATATTGCCATAGAAGTTACGGATACGGGGATCGGAATTCCAAAGGATAAGCAACAAGAAGTTTTTGAGGCCTTTAAGCAATCCGACGGCACAACGAGCAGACAATACGGTGGTACGGGACTTGGACTAACAATTTCTCTTGAACTGGCAAAACTTTTAGGTGGGAACATTCTTCTTGAAAGTGAAGAGAATAAAGGCAGTAAGTTTATGTTGGTGATACCAAGGAATCCCATTCCAGATAAACAACAATCGGATGTCCTGAGTGCTATTGAAATAATGGACAACTATGATGTTTCAGAGAAACGTCGAGAAGATGATGATGATGAATCAAAATTAGCAAATCCTTTAGATAGAAATAAGAAAAGAATACTGATTATTGAAGACGATCCAACATTTGCTCAGATTTTATCTGACCTGGCTGAGGAAAAAGGATATCTTGTTACAATATCATATACTGGGAAAGATGGCATCAAAAAAGCAAAATCGGATAAACCAACGGGAATTATTCTTGATATCGGGCTGCCAGATATGGACGGCATGATTTTGGCAAAAATGCTATCTGAAGATGAGACGACAAAAAACATCCCCATCCATGTGATCTCAGGTTCTGAAGATATCAGCGAAGGGGATAGTTTTGAAGGAATGCCAAAGAGCATTATCGGATTTCTAAAGAAACCGGTGGATATTAAGTCAATCTATAAAACCTTAGCAAAAATTGAAAGAGTTGATTCAGAAGGTCGAAAGAAGATTTTAGTTGTCGGTGCCTGCGGGGATGAGGACTTTAAAAAGTTTACACAACTGGGACAAGTTCAAATTCATAAAGTATTGACGGGTAAACAAGCTATCGAGGACCTGAAAACAGAGACCTATGGATGTATCATATTAGACATAAAGCTTTCAGATACAAACGGGGTCGACTTTATGACAAGACTACGACAAGAATTAGATATTCAGATACCAATTATCATTTATACTGAAGAAGAAATTGATTTGGATGAAATTGATAACATCAATAAATATGCTGAAACCATCATTCTAAAAAGTCCAAAATCCAAAGACCGATTAATGGATGAAGTTTCATTGTTTCTGCACGATGTCGAGCGAAACTTCTTAGACCAAGGACCTGTGGACAGGATCATACTAGATGACAAAAGTTCTTTAGTGGGTGTTCGTGTTTTATTAGCAGATGATGACAGTCGAAATGTGTTCGCATTAATGCATCTACTGGAGCAGAATGGAATGCGAGTTATAGTGGCGAAGGATGGGTTTGAAGCAGTCATGCAATTTGAGAAAAATGAAGTAGACTTGGTTTTGATGGATATCATGATGCCAAAAATGGATGGATATGAAGCAATTAAACAAATACGAGAAACTATTAAAGGGACAAACACTCCCATTATAGCCCTGACAGCTAAGGCGATGAGTGATGATAGAGATAAATGTATCAGCGCTGGAGCGAATGACTATTTGACAAAGCCAGTAGAGGCAGGTCGGTTATTATCCTTGATTAAGGTGTGGATGTCATAAATGAATGATTTTGATTTTAAACATAATAATGAAGATGTCGAGACCTTTCTTTGTATTGAAGCCATTAAACTGAAATATGGGTATAATTTTAGTGAATATTCCCGTGCTCATATAAAAAGGCGGATAAAGGGCCGCCTTGTCAAAAGTGGACTTAACAACATCCTGGAGCTGACCCATAGATTGATTGAAGATGAGGCTTTTTTTAGAGATGTCCTGTTGGACTTTTCAATAAATGTGACAGAAATGTTTAGAGATCCGTCATTTTTTAAGTATTTGAGAGAGAACATAATTCCGATATTACAATCCTATCCAAAAATAAACATTTGGCATGCAGGCTGTTCCTCTGGTGAAGAAGTCTATTCTATGGCTATTTTATTAAAAGAATGTGGACTCTACGATAGGTGTCAGATTTATGCAACGGATTTTAATCAAAAAATAATTGAAAAAGCTAAAGATGGGATCTATTCACTAGAAGCAATTAGGGAGTATACAAAGAATTATATTTTAGCAGGCGGAACACGCTCTTTTTCGGATTATTATTTTGCAAAGTATGATAATGCAATACTAGACCTTGAGCTGAAGAAACGGATTACCTTTGCTGAACATAATCTAGTGACAGATGGCTCCTTTGGAGAAATGCATTTAATAATCTGTAGGAATGTATTAATTTACTTTAACAGAACATTGCAGAATCGGGTTAATAGATTGTTTCTAGACAGCTTGATTAAGGGTGGCTATCTTTGCCTGGGATCAAAAGAATCCCTAGTTTATAGTGATGTATTTGAAAAATTTGATACTGTAAGTGAAGAATTTAAACTATATCGTAAGCATCTAAAAGCTTAGGGGTACCGCTTATGAAATACGATATCTTGGCAATAGGGGGATCTGCTGGCGGGATCAATGCATTGAAGAAGGTTTTGCATAATTTCCGATATGCAAGTGAAGTAGCAATTATCATTATTCAGCATCTAAGTCCAAGCAGTAAAAGCTATTTGAGAACAATTGTCTCGGGCATGATTCACATGAATGTATACGAAATTGAGGATAAAATGCAAATTAAAAGAGGGACAGTTTTTATAGCACCACCCAACTACCATGTACTGATTGAGAAAGACGGGATGTTTACACTCACGGTTACAGAAAAGGTTTGCTTTGCCAGACCTTCCATTGATGTTACCTTTGAAAGTATAGCTGATACCTTTGGTGAAAGTGCCATAGGAATGCTTTTGACAGGCGCAAACCAAGATGGAGGACAAGGCCTGAAGCTGATTAGAGAAGCGGGAGGCTATACGATTGTTCAAAATCCTAATACTGCAGAAGCCCGAGAAATGCCGGAGTATGCAATCAAGCATGCTGACCCTAATGAAATCATTGGGCTTGAGGAAATAGGATCTAGATTAAATCAAATTATTATAAGTGCTGGAGAGAATAGATGATTGAGCGTGTGAAATTATTAATAGTCGATGATTTAAAAGAGAACCATTTGGTAATGGAAAGTGTTCTATCGGATCCGGATTTGGACATTATTAAAGCAATGTCTGGGGAAGAAGCTTTGTCCTTATGCATTGAACATGATTTTGCCGTAATATTTATGGACGTACAGATGCCTGGCATGGATGGTTTTGAGGTGGCGGAGCTTTTAAGAAGTATCGAAAAAACCAAAAGTATTCCAATTATTTTTGTAACAGCTATAAGTAAGGAACAGAAATCAATCTTTAAGGGCTATGAAGTTGGTGCGGTAGACTACCTGTCGAAACCTATAGACCCCATTGTCCTTAGAAGTAAAGCAAGGATATTTAAGGAACTTTATTTGCAGAGAATAACCATTCAAAAGCAGCTTGTGGAGCTTGAAGAAAGACTAAAGGAACTGACGAAAATGCAGCAGGAAAAGGATTCCTTAGAAAGCCTCAGCTTGCAGGATGGGTTAACGAAAATTTATAACCGACGTGGGCTTGACAAGTTTTTTAACATACATTGGAGCAACTGTTTGAGATATCGGTTGCCCTACTCAGTTATGATGATCGATATTGATGAGTTTAAGAATTATAACGATAACTATGGGCATCTACAAGGAGACGAAGTCATCAAAGCAGTGGCAGCAGCAATTAAAAAATCTCTATTTAGATCCGAAGATCTTGTGGGGAGATATGGAGGGGAAGAATTTTTAGTGGTGATGCCCAATGTGGACATTGAAGGGGCAGAAATTGTTGCTAAACGTATTCAAAACGAAATATGGGAATTGAACATTAAACATGAATTTGCCAGTGGAAGAGGACGTGTAACAGTGAGCATCGGAGTCGCCGCATTGATTCCATCACATAGTATTAATCCTCAGGAACTTATTGATCAAGCAGACCAGAAAATGTATGTAGCGAAGAAAAATGGCCGAAACCAGTTCGTTTCTAATCGTTGTCAACCATAAATAGAACTGATTGCGCTTCACCATTTTTACGTAGGGTCTTCACAATGATATTGCCGACGGTACATAGAATGTGTTATGCTCTTGCTATTCAAGTTATTATTGGAAGGATGAGATTATGGATCTTCTCGTTACTCCTCTTATGATTATGTTGGAAAAAAAACTGGAGGCCTCTGCTCTACGGCAAAAGGTAATCGCTAACAATTTGGCAAATGTTGATACTCCTGGATTTAAGAAATCACATGTGGAGTTTGAAGACGTTCTACGACAAGCCCAGAACAAGGATAGACTCTCTTTACATAGAACAGACACTAGACACCTTGATACCTCGTTTATAAACATTCAGGCAATCAAAGCAAGGGTAATAGTTGATAATTCTACTACGATTCGCAATGACGGAAATAACGTAGATATTGATAACGAAATGACTGAATTGGCAAAAAACGGCCTTGATTACCAGGTCTTTGCGCAAATTCTGGGCAATAAATATTCCGGGAGAAAAAAGCTTATTACTGGCTAGGCAAATGATTAGTTCTTTAAATGATCCCTATAATATAACATTAAAATAAATCACCGAAACTATTTGAAGCCGGAGCGTCTCATTTTAATGACGCCTCCGGCTTCAATCATGAACTCTGTTCCATCTTTGTTAGTCACAGAAGCTCAGCAATAATTTATTTGTTCACTGAAGCTTTGGATTAATGGGGCGTGTGTGAGAGATATCGTCATTCCTGTCAAGTAAATGATTCATTCCTCTTACCAAAGAGTCATCTTCCAACACACTCCATAGGTGATATCCTAAGTCTTCACGCTTAAGTAAAACCTCTTCTAAAACCTCTACTGTGCCAAAATCCTTAAGTTCATGAGCACGTTCAATGGTTTTACGCAGCATAAGTTGGATTTTTAATTCATGCTCAAGGTCGTTGCGTAAAAAGTCACGCATAGTATATCGGCCTTCAACTTCGTGTTTGATATAGGATATTTCATGCTGTGTCACAGGATGTGCCGTAGGAACTACCCCTAATCTTGCTACGCGCTCACCGATTTTATCGATATGGTCTTGAGTAACATCAATATGTTCGTCTAACAAATGGTGCAAACTGAGAAAAGATTCTGCTCCTTCTGTTAACCAATGATGCTTTGTATACTGGTGTAAGGCAACATTAAAAGAGCATAAATGGTCATCAAGCATTAGACCCATTTCTAAGCGAACATCAGCGTTTAGACTAATTCCAGAACCCTCAGATCTTACGGTTCTAGGCTCCTGACGTAAAACCATGTTTTGTGGATGGCTTGTTGTGTGTCCTGGCATAGTAGTGTCGAAGCCGGATTTTGATAGTTTAAATCCCTCTTGAAACTGACTTACGTTTTGTTGAACCATTTTAAAATCCTCGTTCATAATCTCTTGATTGTTGACAGTTTGCATAGTTCCACCTCTATTAATTTAGTATGACCTTAACTATGCTTAACTTCTCCAATAACAGCCTAAATATGTAAAAAAATACATCCCTAATCGTTGTTGGGAGCTGGGGAAAATATGGTAAATATTACATTTATTATTTGATATTACTTTGCAGCACTGACTAATAAATTTAAGGTATCAATCTTCGCTTTATGATATTGCTAAATTGATAGGGGTGATACTTTGGATATTGTCAAACCTGGAACAATCCCTAATTTAACTACCAGAGAATTGAACCCTGAAAACCAGGAAACTCCTATTCATTTTATCCGTCAAAACATCACACCCACCGAATATTTCTTTATAAGAAATCACTTTGAGTACCCAACCCAAACACAAGAGGCTTATTTCCTTCCGATAGTAGGAGAAGTAATGAGACCTACAATTTTTAAATATGAAGATATAATACGAATGCCCTCAAAACACCTGGTTCTGCCTCTTGAATGCTCAGGTAATAACAGGGCGTTTTTTGATCCGAAGGTTTATGGGGAGCAATGGGAAGATGGAGCTATTAGTCAGGGATTATGGAAAGGGGTACCTCTTAAGGATCTCCTAGCATTAACAGGATTGAAAAGTACTTCTATGGAGGTCGTTTTTGAGGCATATGACTACGGCAAACGAAAGGATTTGGAAGGTAGCTTCCATTTTACGAGAAGCTTGCCTATTCAAAAGGCACTTCATCCCGATACACTCATTGCCTATGAACTAAATGGTAAGCCTCTTCCATTTAAGCATGGCTACCCTTTAAGGCTGATTGTACCCCAATGGTACGCAATGGCATCAATAAAATGGGTGAAACGAATTATTGTTATTGATCATCACTTTAAAGGGCCATTTCAGGAGATTGATTATAACTATTATCCATATAAAGATAGTGATATAGGTAAAATACCAGTAGCTCAGATTAATGTTAATTCAATTATTCGGCAGCCACTAAACTATTCAATTCTGGATAAAGGAAAACATCTCATTGAAGGTATCGCCTGGACAGGGACGGGTGTAATCACAGAAGTTGAAGTAAGCACAGATGGAGGTAAAAGCTGGCATAAGGCTAATCTTGTTCAAGATCAATCCCAGCTATATTCATGGACATTCTGGAACTATGTCTGGAAAGTCTCTAATAAAGGCGAGTATACGCTCATGGCGAGAGCCAAGGATTCATATGGACATATCCAACCCTTTAAAGCAAAGTGGAATAGAAAAGGTTATGGATATAATGCCGTATATACTATTAAAATCAAAGTCGAATAGTTTCTACGCTTTGAAAGAATAGAAGATGAAGAAAGGGTCCATTGACTAATCAGCCAATGGACCCCATATTGGTTCTATTCGTTGCAAATTGGCTTTTGAGCACACTCAGATACGCCTTTATCCATTGCCTGAGCACATTGGGCTACAGCTTGACCTCCTTTGCTTCTAGCCATTTCAGATACGGCTGTAGAAGCAAAAGCATTGCTAGAGAAAGCTAATACCATGAGTCCTGTCGTAATTACTGTTGCGATCTTTTTCATTAATTACCCTCCATTTTCTTGGGACAAGTTATAGTTGTACTATACCGGATTAAAATGAAGAACTAATGAATAAGTTGTGAAAAACTTATGAATTTAATTAGTATGTCGGCTTGCAGGTTGACAAACATTTTTGAGGACAATAAACTATTTTAGTAAATATCAATACCCTTTTGTAAATCTGTTAATGGAGGGTGTAATGAAATGTTTCCCTAGGGAACAAAGGAAAGGAACATAATATGTCTTTAAGCAGCAGTAAGCATGGAATTTTAACAGGAAAAGAATTGTCAGGTTCAAAAAAACTACGCTATTGGATAGCCTTTGTACTAGGTTCCCTGGCAGCTATTGGGCCCCTATCAATTGATATGTATTTACCATCACTTCCTTCATTAACAACAGACCTCAATACGAGCGCATCCTTGGCTCAACTAAGCATAACTGCTTGCTTACTTGGAATATCCTTGGGACAATTATTGATGGGATCTATAAGTGATATCCGAGGGCGCCGCATCCCCTTGTTGATAGGCCTGATCGCCTTTACCGCCGCCTCTCTTTTATGCGCAATAAGTACATCAATTGGTGGTCTAATTGCATTGAGGTTTATTCAAGGCGTAATGGGTTCGGCAGGAATGGTGATTTCAAGAGCTATGGTCAGAGACCTTTACTCAGGCGCCGAAATGATGAAGTTTATATCCTTATTGATGTTGGTCAATGGATTGGGCCCTATTATGGCTCCCATAGCAGGTGGACAGCTCATGCAGTTCACCTCATGGAGAGGGATTTTTGTTACCCTGGCTATAACTGGCCTCGCAATGTTTTTAGCCGTATTTTTTGGATTAAAGGAGACACTGCCGGTTAAAAGTCGTTCTACAGGTGGTTTCTCGAAGACTCTAAATACCTACAGGGAACTTATCTCCGATCGTAATTTTATTAGATATGCATTGCCCCAAGGATTTGTGACTGCAGCCATGTTTGCTTATATTTCCGGTTCGCCTTTTGTCATCCAAACTATATATGGTGCTTCTCCGCAAGTTTTTAGTTTGATTTTTGCCCTGAATGGTCTAGGTATTATCCTCGCCGGGCAAATCACGGGTAGACTAGCCCCTAGAGTAGAGGGGGTTAGGTTATATGCAGGGGGACTTACTCTTGCTGCCGTGAGCAGTATTGTTTTACTGCTTGCCATACTATTTAAGGCGAGTCTTCCAGTCGTCTTAATACCCTTGTTTTTTGTGGTCTCTTGTGTTGGTGTAGTAGGCACAGCCGGCGCGGCACTGGCCATGGAGAATTATGGGCATGCTGCAGGCAGCGCTTCTGCATTGCTTGGCCTGCTTTCCTTTATTTTTGGTGCCTTCGTAGCGCCTTTAGTAGGTATAGGCGGGAGTAATAATGCAGTACCTATGGGTATTATTATTGTAATATGTGATGTAGGGGCATTGCTTATTTATGGATTATTGAGAAGACCAAAAATCAAAGGGTAGTATTATACTTCATGATTTTGGAACTCGAGGTTTCTTCTATTACAAGGAGTGAAGGCAAGAGATTACTTAGACAAGCTATGCTTGGCAGTATTCTGCTAAGCATAGCTTGTTTTAATGTACATACTTACTAGGTGATCTTTTAGGGTTGGGCCGCCGTCGTTCCAATTGTTCCAAACAAACATTCTAATGAACATACTAAAACAAGTTTAGTATATTTTTACAAGAAATACTAACCTTAAGCTATCCAAGTGCGCGTAGATATGCTGCAAAAAAAGATAAAGAGGAGATAAAGGTGAACTATGAGTAATGTTCTTCGTGGTATTGTAATGGGGATCACTGATCTGATCCCCGGTATTAGTGGTGGTACAATTGCTATGGTTTTAGGTATTTATCATGAGTTAATTGCTTCGATTAATGGGATATTTAGCAAGGATTGGCGGAAACATTTAGTTTTTTTAGCACCAATAATGCTTGGTATTGGTATTTCTTTAGCAACATTTAGCCATGTAATCGAATGGCTTATAGTCACTCACTCTATGCCATTGTTCTTCTTTTTTACTGGGTTAATCTTAGGAATTATCCCGTTTTTACTTCGGACAGCAAATTTCCGAAAAACCTTTAAATCTTCTCATTACCTTTCTCTTGTACTTGCCGCTTTATTAGTGGCATCTACCAGCTTTATTCGTGAAGGTAACTTAGAGTCAATCTGGACTAACTTAACCTTGGGTAATTACCTATTTCTTTTTTTCTCTGGTTGGATTGCAAGTTCTGCAATGATTTTACCCGGAATAAGTGGTTCTTTAGTTTTGTTATTACTGGGCGTCTATCCAACAGTAATAAATGCTATCTCTAGCTTTAATATTTCTGTTATTATCACTTTGGGTTTAGGAGTTGTGATTGGTATAATTATTACAAGTAATCTTATCCAATTCTTATTTAGTAAATTTAGTACCTTAACATACGCTGTTATGATTGGACTAGTCTTAGGATCAGTTATTGTCATTTTTCCGGGATTGCCAAGTTCTATTCCCTACGCGATCTTGTGTACTGTTATGTTTCTTGTCGGGTCCATTGTAGCTGCTCTGCTTGGTAGCAAAAACTAAAACAAAAAGTTTCTCAGGTCTTACGACTGAGAAACTTTTTGTTTAGTTTGGTATCATTATTAATCCTTAGTAAACATATACTAAACCTATGCCAAAAGCAGTTATATTATTATTTTCTTCAAGGAATAATAGCCATGAGTTATGCAATTGAGAGGAGTAGTCAGATGCAAGAGTTTTATAGATTATCAGCTGCAAAAGTGATGGAAACATTAGGAGTTACGGAAAAAGGGCTAAGTGACGAAGCGGTAGTAACCAGGAGAAAAGAACAGGGCTTTAATGAATTGGAAGACAAGGGCAGGAAAGGTCCTATTCGGGTATTCTTAGAACAGTTTAAAGACTTCTTAGTGCTGATTTTATTAGCCGCTGCAGCGATTTCCGCTTTTCTAGGTAAATTTGAGAGTACATTAGTAATTATCGTTGTAGTTATTGTTAATGGGATTTTGGGAACTGTACAACATCTGAAAGCAGAACAGTCACTTAAGAGCTTAAAGTCCTTATCTTCCCCGAATGCTAAAGTGTTAAGAAATGGTCAAAAGGTAGAAATTCCATCAAGGGAAATCCTCGTGGGAGATATTCTATACTTAGACGCAGGGGATTTTGTAAGTGCAGATGGAAGAATTCTAGAAATTTATAGTCTTCAGACAGATGAGAGTTCCTTAACAGGTGAGTCTGTGAGTATCCTTAAGAATTCCGAGATCATTGAGGGAGAACATATTGCCATAGGGGATAGGAAGAATATGGTTTTCTCCGGAAGTTTTGTAACCTATGGCAGGGCTGTAGTGATTGCAACCGCCATTGGGATGAATACTGAGATCGGAAAGATCGCCAGTCTGCTCAAAAATGCCCAAGAAAAGAAAACTCCCTTGCAGGTCAACCTGGATGACTTTGGGAAGAAACTTGCTGTTCTAATTCTTGCCTTATCAGCCTTAATTTTTGCATTAAATCTCTCCAGAGGCCATGCTCTGATTGAATCACTATTATTCGCTGTCTCTTTAGCCGTAGCAGCGATACCGGAGGCTCTAAGTTCTATCGTAACTATTGTTCTGGCCATGGGGACTCAGAAACTAGCTAAACAAAATGCCATTGTTAGAAAGCTCCCGGCAGTAGAGGGACTGGGAAGTGTCTCCGTAATTTGCTCAGATAAAACCGGGACTTTGACTCAGAACAAAATGAAAGTACAAACGATTTTTGTGGATGGGAAGGTTTTAGACCACGATGAGTTAGATCATGATAAATGGCTTGAAAAGAAACTTGTACAGGTTGCACTGTTATGTAATGATGCAATAACCGTTAAGGATAAAGAAATAGGCGATCCAACGGAAATAGCCCTTGTGAATTTGGGAGAGATTTATGGTTTAGATGAAGAAAGGATGAGGGAAGATTATCCAAGATTAGGTGAAATTCCGTTTGATTCAGATAGAAAACTGATGAGTACTGTACATAAGTTTGACGGTAAAACTATGATGCTCACTAAAGGAGCATTAGATGTTATGCTTTCCAGAGTGGTAAGCATACAAAAGGCTGAAGGACTAGAGCCCTTAACCCAGGAAGAAAGAACCCAGATAGAGCAGGTGAACAGGAATTTCTCGGAAAGTGGCTTAAGAGTATTGGCTTTGGCCTATAAAGAAATTGACGATGAAAAAACAATCGAGTTAGAGGATGAGAGGGACCTTATATTTATAGGGCTTATTTCAATGATGGATCCTCCAAGAGAGGAATCAGCACCGGCGATTGCCAGTGCTCAAAATGCCGGTATTAAGCCTGTCATGATTACAGGTGATCATAAGATTACTGCATCAGCTATAGCAAAACAAATAGGGATTTTAAAGGATGAAAGGGAGGCTGTGGAAGGTTATGAGCTCGATGAACTAAGTGATGATGCCCTTAGAGAAAGAGTGGAAACTATTTCAGTATATGCTAGGGTATCCCCGGAGCATAAGATAAGAATCGTAAAAGCATGGCAGGATAAGGGTAATGTAGTTGCCATGACTGGTGATGGGGTTAATGATGCTCCCGCTCTTAAGCAGGCGGATATAGGGATTGCAATGGGGATTACGGGAACAGAAGTTGCTAAGGATGCTGCATCTATGGTTTTGACCGATGATAACTTTTCCACGATTATCAAGGCGGTTTCTAATGGACGAAGTATATTCGCTAATATTAAAAACTCAATAAAGTTCCTGTTATCGGGAAATACTGCTGGAATTTTGACGGTAATATATGCCTCAATTCTTGCTCTGCCAGTGCCTTTTGCGCCAGTGCATTTACTCTTTATCAACCTTGTAACGGATAGCCTTCCGGCCATTGCCATAGGGTTAGAACCCCACAATGAAAATGTTATGAAGGAAAAGCCAAGACGAAAAGAGGCTCACATTCTAGACAAATCGTTTGGATTAGAGGTGTTAGCAGAAGGCTTTATAATTGCATTAAGTACAGTAATTGCCTTTCATATTGGGCTGGCTACAGGAGATACTATGGTGGCTACTACGATGGCCTTTGCAACCCTGGGTTTTTCCAGACTATTACATGGGTTTAACTCAAGATCCAAAGAATCAATTTTCCGCGTAGGGGTATTCACTAACAAGACACTTTGGCTGTCAGTTATTATCGGATTTTCATTAATGACACTGGTGGTAACCTTAAGACCACTCGAAGGAGTTTTCGAAGTAGTATCACTAAACTTCGGACAGATTATAACGGTCTTTGGCCTGTCACTAATTCCTTTGGTAGTCGTTCAAATTTATAAACTGTTGGCCGTCAAATAGCTTTGAGGGAGGGATAAACAGGTTATCTGAATGTCGACAGGTTATTGATTAAGAATTGAGAGCTATAGTTTTCTATGAAAACAGGCAAGGCATCCATGAAAATATCCACCCTTTGAAATCATTATTTCAAAGGGTGGATATTTTACAACATTTCAACAATAATATAGCGATTACCAATAATAGTTTATTGCAAAACGATAAAGCATCTGTTAAAATCAAATCAATAAAACAAGTGAGGTGCTTTTTATGAAACCAGAAACACTCTTTCTAAAGGTCGTTGTAGTTCTTATGGGGCTTCCTGTCCTTGCTTTGTGTATCTTTTTGTTACCTGAGATAGCTGAGTTTTTTGCAGAATTGAATCCACAGTTAGCTTATTTGCAATACCCCTTTTTAATTGGGTTGTATGTAACAGCGTTAGTATTCTTCGTTGCATTATACCAGACTCTAAAACTTTTAAGCTATATTGACAAGAACCAGGCGTTTTCGGAATTATCTGTAACCGCTTTAAAGAATATCAAAAACTGTGCCATCACCATCAGTGCCCTGTATGTGGTATTCATGCCGCTTATATATCTCATGGCAGAGGTAGACGATGCCCCAGGGATTATTTTAATTGGAATGGTCATTATTTTTGGTTGCATTGTGGTTGCAGTCTTTGCTGCTGTTCTTCAAAAGCTATTAAAAAATGCCATAGAGATAAAATCCGAAAATGATTTAACGGTTTGAGGTGAANNTTGGCTAAAAGGAAAATGAGCGTAACAGAACTTTCGGAGAAGGTTGGAATAACCATGGCTAACCTTTCTATATTGAAAAATGGAAAGGCAAAAGCGATTCGATTATCAACCTTAGAGGGGATTTGTAAGGCCTTAGAATGTCAGCCTGGAGATATTTTGGAATACAAACGTGACAAAGACACTCAAGGCTAAAAGATCGAGATGTGTGACAGTCTAAAAGAGAAAGGGAACAGGAATGAAAGTAAAATTAATCCAGCCAGAAATGAGTCTTAGGCCTATGGATTCAGAGTTTAAACGCTTAATGTCCCCTTCCTTGTCCCTTTTAGTATTAGCCGCTCTTACTCCGAAGGAACATTCAATGATCATTGAAGATGAAAATGTAAATCCACTTTACTTAGAGGATTCCCCTGATTTAGTTGGGATTACAGTGAATGTTGATACCTCAAATCGAGGGTATCAAATTGCCGAGTATTATCGCAAGAAAAAGGTCCCGGTTATCCTTGGTGGGATTCATGTCAGTGCAAATCCTGAAGAAGCCTTACAGTTTGCAGATTCTGTTTGTATTGGAGAGGCAGAAAAAGTTTGGCTTGATATTCTTTCTGACGTAAGTAGTGGTCAACTAAAACCAATTTATTATTCCACGAAACTAGTTGATCCTAGTAAAATACCCATTCCACGCTGGAGCCTAACCCCATCCGGGAAATACCTCTATACCAATATCGTCGTTGCCAGCCGTGGGTGCCCCTTTAAATGTGAATTCTGTTACAATAGTTGTGATTATGTACACCATCAATATCGCAATCGGCCAATAGCCAATGTAATTGAAGAAATAAAACGACTAAAAACTAAACATGTCATGTTCATTGATGATAACCTAATTGGTAATATCCCCTGGACCAAAGCATTTCTTAAGGAAATTAAACCCCTTGGTCTCAAATGGAATGCCGCAGTATCGGCTAACCTACTCAGTCATCTGGATTTATTAGATCTAATGCAAGAGAGTGGTTGCCAAAGCCTATTTATAGGATTCGAGTCAATTAATGAACAGTCCATTCAAAGTGTTCAAAAGTTCCAAAATAAAAGGGAAGATTATGAGCGCTTGATCAATGAGCTGCACAAACGGGGTATCATGGTAAATGCGAGCCTTGTCTTTGGCTTTGATCATGATTCTCCCCAAGTGTTTCAAAACACTCTAGACTGGTTGGTAAAAAACAAAGTGGAAACGATGACAGCTCACATTCTCACACCCTACCCCGGTACAGTTTTATATGAAAGGTTCTTTGCGGAGGGAAGGATTATTGATTTTGACTTGAGTCATTACAATACTTCAAACGTTGTCTTTACCCCTAAACAGATGACCCAAGAAGAGTTACTGAAGGGGTATTTATGGATTTACAAAGAATTTTACTCTTTCAAAAATATTTTCAAGAGAATACCAGACCATCCCAAGCAAAAAGCACCTTATCTTTTATTTAGTTTAATCTATCGTAAATTTGGCAAAGTCATTTCTAAAATTGCTAGTTTTGGTTTTATGAGTTCTTTAGGAAGATTAGCAAGAAAGCTGTCTTATCATATTGAATAGCTCTAGAAATGCCAAAAGGTTTAAAGCCTTTATCATCCTCTCGAAGTGAGATAAGGGTTTAGGTTTAAAGGAAAATAATATCATAAAAGGGTGCCGATCAGATTAATAGACTGATTGGCGCTTTTTTATATTGTTTCTGAGATCCCAAAGGAGACCTTAGACTCTCAGTTTTAAGAGAGCTTTCAGGAAGAATTCAGTGTACATTCAGCTTTGTCCCTCATAATTAGCAATAAGTAAAATTACGGGAGGCAAAAATTTTGAAAAACAAGAATTACCTTAAATTAGTCCTTGATGTTCTTATGTCTATTACCTTCGTATTACTCTTCAATAAGATGGTTTTTGGCGGATTGCTATTTCACGAAATCGCGGGAATAGGAATTGGCCTCGGAATCGCTATTCATATCGTATTAAATATACAGTGGGTGAAGAAAGTAACAATCAGGCTATTTGACAAAACACTTCCAGGAAAGACCCGATTGGGTTATCTACTTAATTTATTATTTTTAATAGCGATGATCTTTATCATAGTTAGTGGATTATTTATTTCTAAAATACTATTTCCCAATTTACGTCTTGGTAATGAAGCATGGTTTAAGATGTCACACATTAGCATATCCTATTTAACGCTCTTTCTAATTAGTATACACATAGGACTTCATGGGAAGTGGATTATCAATCAATCGAAACAGTTATTGAAAATTAGATCATCAAAGACCACAGGCATGATCGGCAAACTTGCCTTGGTGATTCTTCTGCTCTTTGGAGGGTATGAAATAATTGCCACGAATTTTGCTGCAAGAATCCAAAGTGTTGGACAAGTGTTTAACTTCACCACGTCTGCTGGCCTAAAACAACGACCTGCAGGCAATCTGAAAATCCCCTCGGATATTCAAAAACGACCTGAAGGAAGAGGACAGAATAATCACTCTGCCTTGAAGGAAGATCCTAACCCCCTGGGGATCATCACCACATATTTTGGAATAATGAGTGTCTTCGCTATCCTAACCTATTATGCAGAGAAATTCTGGACGAGGAGGAAAGAGGTTTGAAGTGAAATTTCAGAGATCAGAAGGATGTAAGCTTTCCTTTACAAACTTATACTTTATAATAGAGAGTGGAAATCGATGATTTATCGCAAGAGGAGCAATACCTATGCAAAGATTAACAGGAATTAAACTATTGCTGGTTGATGATGAACCAAATATTTTGGAATTCTTAGAGATGGGTCTTGTCAATGAGGGGTTTGAGGTAGCAACAGCCCAAGACGGAATGACTGCGGTCAAGTTGGTCAAGCAGTTTCAGCCCCAAGTCGTCATTCTTGATGTAATGATGCCTGGCATGGATGGATTTGAAGTGTGTCGTATGCTTAAAAAAACCGAGAATATCGCTATTATCATGCTGACGGCTAAGGAAGAAGTGGAAGATCGTGTTAAGGGACTTAAGCTGGGGGCTGATGATTATATGGTAAAACCCTTCAGCTTTGAGGAGTTGCTTGCCCGAATCTATGCCAGAATTCGCAATCAATTTCCTGATCTGGTAGGGGAGGTTGTGCAAGGCCCTTTTCGAATCAACGATCGGCGCAAAGAGATTTTCTATAACGAAAGTGTTCTCGAACTTTCAGCCACTGAGTATGAGCTGCTAAAATTTTTGGTTCTCAATCAAGGCTTGGTATTAAGTAAAGCAACTATTTTGGACAAGGTTTGGGGCTACGATTTTGCAGGGGAGGAAAACATTGTAGAAGTGTATGTCCGCTCCTTGCGGGACAAGCTCAAGGACAAAGACCATCGCCTTATCCGAACGTTACGAGGGTCGGGATACCGGCTTGACCTGACATGAAAAAACTTATTCGGCGCTACATCGTACCAAACTCATTGCTTTTCCAGCTCTTAGCGAGGTCTTTGCTGGTCATGGCGCTCCTTCTGGTAGTGATTGGCTTTTTTCAATACATCTTTATGCGTGAAGTAACCTACAGCAATCGGGCTTCTAGCATTAGGACTCAGATTATGTCTACCCCTTCGGATTTATGGGAGGAGGTAGTACGTAGTGTTGAGGCCAACGTACCCGGTCGTTTCCCAGTTTTCTTTATGCCTGATACCAGGGTGAGTTTTATCGACACACAGGGTAACTTCCTAGTCCTTTCAAAAGACCCTCCTGATCACCCGCTTGGAAAACCTCCTCAACTTACGAAAGAAGACTACCAAAAAGCGCTGGGTTCCAAACATAAATTGACCTACGAAGTAGTCGACCAACCCCATGTGGGAGAGCAGTTGGTTGTGCTTCAACCCATCGGGAACAAGTTTCATAATACTGGATTGATTCAGGTTAGCTTAAGCACTAAGCCCTTAAAAGATGGGTTAATTCGTCAACTGCTTATTTTCATGGCCTTGGCTCTTCTTGCCTTAGTTGCTGGCATGTTCGCGCTAATCTCCGTGCTGCGGAGAACCTTAGAGCCTTTGTCTAACATGACCAAAACGGTGGAAAAGATTAACTCAGGAAATCTGCAAGAACGTTTTTCGCCGGATCAGGGCCAGGTCGAAATCGACCGCTTAGCCTTCTCCTTTAACGGAATGCTGGAAAGGCTGGAGACGTCGTTTAAGGCTGAAAAAGAGGCTAAAGAGCAAATGCGTCGGTTTGTTGCGGACGCTTCCCACGAGCTTCGAACTCCCTTGACCTCGATCCATGGATTTTTGGAGGTCCTATTGCGTGGCGCTATGAATCAACCAGATAAGCTCGACAAATCCCTAAGGAGTATGCTAGGAGAATCAGGGCGCATGAAAAAATTGGTTCAGGACCTCTTGTTCCTTGCCCGATTGGACCGTTCTCCCACCATTAATCTAACAGAAGGGGAATTGGATGTCCTAATCAAAGAGATGGAACCTCAACTAAGGTTATTGGCCGGAAACCGTACAGTTAAATTACAGCTCACCTCGCCTGCAAAATGTTGGTTTGATGAGGATAAAACCAAGCAGATTGTACTGAACTTGTTTAATAATGCGGTTCAATATACCGATCCCCAAAAAGGACAAATTTCAATTACGTTGGAACCCTTGAGCCAAGGTTTGGAACTTGTTGTTAGAGATAACGGCCCCGGCATTCAAGCGGAGCATTTGCCGCATCTGTTTGAGCCCTTTTACCGAAGCGATCCCTCTCGAACCCGCAAATATGGTGGAGCAGGACTTGGACTTGCGATTACAAAATCCATTGTAGAACTCCATGGAGGCATCCTTCGCGTAGAAAGTTCCATGGGTGAAGGAAGTGCATTTTATGTATGGATCCCAACAATGCCTGCCAACGTGAAGCCTATCATTGCAACTAAGGCGACCTCCTGTGACTGAAGTCTGAGGAACGTTAACATCTGCGACGACAGTGTCAGCAAACATGGCCCATTCGAAGCTTACTCGAATGGGCCATGTTTTTTTCTTCAATAGCCATGGTAGTTTTAGCAAACATTCAGTTAACCATCAGTCCCATTTCAGGAAACAATCTTATACTAACATCGAGCACTAGTGATGAACTGAGCTAGGTTCATAGATTGAAGGTTACGCAAGGAGGAAAATAAAATTGGCAATAACAACGTTCAAGCGATATGAACTTAAATACAAGCTAAATCAAGCGCAGTTGGATACGCTTATCCCTCGATTGTTAGACAACATGGTTCCCGATACTCATTGCCAAAACGGGAAGGAGTACATCATTTACAATATTTATTACGATACCCACGACAATCATCTAATCAGGCATTCGATTTCCAAACCCTATTATAAAGAAAAGCTTCGACTGCGAAGTTATACCATCCCTACCTCACTTAATGATGAGGTGTTTTTAGAACTAAAAAAGAAAATCGGAGGCATTGTCAACAAGAGGCGTGTAATTCTACCCCTAAATGATGCCTATGAATTTATTCGATTAGGGAAATGCCCTAGGACAGCGAACAATCTCAATCAACAGGTCGCCAAGGAAATTGAATACTTTTTAAGTCGTAACAAGGTTCAGCCAGCCACTTACATTAGTTATAAACGAATGGCCTTTTTTGGCAAAGAGGATAAGGAACTTTGGGTAACCTTTGATTACGACATCTTAACCAGACGGCACGACTTATGCCTGAAGAAAGCGAGTTTTGGAGACCCGCTACTAGACAAAGGACAGTATTTAATGGAAGTTAAACTCTCCACAGCTGTACCGATGTGGTTATCACGAACGTTATCCGACCTAAAACTTTATAAAACAAACTTTTCAAAGTATGGCAAAGAATATGAAAACGCTTGTACCCTTCTAGACCCAAGCCTTTGTGTTAACTATTAAATTTGGTTTGAAAGGAGCCCTTCAATGTTAGAAACATTACTAGCCTCCACCAACGGAGAAGCGCTAACGTTAACAAACTCACTCGCTATTTTAGGTTCTGCCTTAGCCCTAGGTTTATTTATCAGCCTAGTCTATATCCACACCCACAAAAAGCAAGGCTACTCTGCTGGGTTTACCTTAACCATGATAATGCTGCCTGCCATTATTTCTGTCATTATCTTATTGATCGGGAATAATGTGGCACGAGCCTTTAGTCTAGCCGGGGCCTTCAGCCTCATTCGTTTTAGAAGTGCTCCCGGCGAACCTAAGGATATTGCTTACGTGCTATTTACCTTAGCAACAGGCTTGGCCTGTGGGATGGGATATATCGCCTACGCTGCGCTTTTTGCGTTCATATTATGTTCGGTCATGGTTCTTCTTCATTACACAAACTTCCCAAACCCAAAGGCTAGTGCCATACAACTGAAAATTGTCGTTCCGGAAAATTTAAACTTTCAAGGATTATTTGATGACATTCTCAATGAATATACAGATTCTTGGGTCATGAATCGGGTAAAAACAAAAGATTTTGGAACCCTTTTTGAAGTTGTTTACAATATCAGATTAAAACAATCGATTAATCAAAAGGCGTTCTTTGATGAACTGAGATGCCGCAACGGCAATCTAAATATTTCGTTAACCTGTAACCAATTTGAGGATAAAATTTATGCTTAAAGGAGAAACATTCATGAAAAAATTACTAGGGGTTATGTTATCCCTGACTCTAATAACGACAGTCATAGCAGGGTGCGCTTCCACAAAAGAAAGCCTCAATCTGGAAAGCCCAAGCACAAGCATTACCACCGGAATTAATCCGATTTCTGTTAATTATGCTAGCGATGATTATTATTTTGATTGGAAAAACGGCAGCTATAAGACCATTGGGTTAAATGGAAGCTCGGCCATGGTAAATGGAGACGGCTTAGCTGTTGAAGGATCGACTGTTACGATCTCCGCATCGGGTGTCTATGAAATTACCGGTACCTTGACCGACGGGAGTATTATCGTCGATGTGAATAAGGACACAGATGAAGAAACGGTCTTTCTAGTTTTAAATGGAGCGAACATTAATAGCCAAACAAGTGCGCCTATCTATATAAAAGGCGCTAAAAAAGCGGTCATTCTTCTTGAAAATGGCACTAATAACACAGCGGTTGGCGGAAGCGGCAATCAGGTAAATGCGGATGGTGAACCCTCCGCTGCTATTTTCAGCAAGGCTGACCTTACCATCACCGGTAGCGGAACCTTAACGGTTACAGGGGATTATAATGATGGAATTACAAGTAAGGATGACTTGAAAATTACGGATGGTACATTAATTGTAAACGCCAAGGCTGACGGCATCGTTGGCAAGGACAGCCTGAGTGTTAAAAATGGAAACATTACTATAAACGCCGGTAAAGACGGCCTGCGCTCTACCGATGAAACCGATGAGGGCAAGGGGAATGTGGTTCTACAAGACGGGCAGTATATGATTACTGCTGGAAATGATGCTATACAAGGGTTTAATCAAGTACAAATTGACAATGGAACCTTCGATCTAAATTCCGGCGGTGGTTATCCAGGTAAGAGTATCAGCAGCGGCAACAATAACTTTGGCTTTGGTGGTCGTCCTGCTCAAAAAACCGCGACCACTACCGAGGTTACAGAGAGTACAGAAGAAGAAAGCAAAAAAGGCTTAAAAGCTGGGCAAGGCATCCTCATAAATGGTGGCAATATCAATGCTTCTTCCTATGAGGACTCAATACACAGCAACCATGATATTACCCTAAACGGAGGTATCCTGACCTTGCAGAGTGGGGATGACGGGGTACACGCAGATAACGATTTACTAATAAACAACGGTGAAATTACCATTAAGAACTCCTACGAAAGTTTAGAAGGCAAAAATATCACGATAAACGGTGGGAAAATTAGCGCTGCCTCGACAGATGACGGGCTTAATGTTAATAACAAAGAAGGCGTTTTGACGATCACAGGCGGCGAAGTGGTATTAAACGCAAATGGTGACGGGGCGGATTCGAATGGGAGTATCAACATGACTGGCGGCGAAGTCTATGTTGACGGCCCATCAGCAAATGGTAATGGGTCGATTGATTATGACGGTAGTTTTACTATGAGCGGGGGGACTCTCATAGCATCTGGGAGTTCTGGCATGGCTCAAGCTCCGAGTACTAATACACAACCCTCGATCCTCATGTATTACAACACTACTCAGGCTGCCGGAACGACAATTACACTCAAAGACAAGGATGGAAATAGTGTTGTAACCTATACGCCCGTGAAAGACTATACCTCGGTGGCAATGTCTTCACCTAAATTAGTAGTAGGTTCAATCTATACGCTTTATAGCGGAACCACAAAACTTGTTGAGGTTACACTTTCAGACTCGCTTACCTATCTTTCCGAATCGGGCGTAACCACTAAACCCCAGAATTCAGGACCCGGAGGTGGTAAGAGACCTGGTGGAGCTGGGGATGTACCACCTGATGGTAAAATGCCTACTGGTGACATGCCTCCTCGTGAGTAAATCCTAACTTTGTGTGGATGATGATACAATTTTGTCCGATGAACTACTTGGAACATGAAGTTTAGGCTCAAATAAGTCCTTGTGACCTAGTAACAGGGTAAGTAATCCTGCGGTAACACCCCAAATAGAACTAGATATACTCATGGTAACGTTAGTAAGAATATCGCTTGGATATGCTTTAGGATATTTACTTGTCCCAACTTTTATAAACAATCCCCTAAAGAGACCAAAACTAACTAGACCACTTAATAAGCCTTTAATTAACGCATTCTTTTTATTAACCTTTCCCGTCGATGTAATTAAATAGACGGCTGCTATTCCGTTCAAACTTCCTACAACAAAATCACATAACAACCCAAATAGCGTTCCCTTTTTACTAAAAACTTTGTAGGTAGGGATAAAGACGCTTGCAGCAAGGTCGCTACACTTTCGGGTAGTTATATCAGCGTTAAATAAAGTCAGGCATAATAGATTTTTGGGAATGTCTGCTAATAAACCTACCACTAGACCGAGGATTAACTTGTCTTTTATTTTCCGCATTATTTTCTGACTCCCTTTTTAAAATTTGGTTATATCTTTACCATTCTTAAAAAAACTACTAAGGTAAATATTTACTAAGAAGTGCATGGGGGTATGATTAAAGAATAATCACGAGCTTAAATGAATTGCTGTTGAGTCCTTCCATAGTTGCGTTTTTCTAGATTTAATTTATACTTTAAGTATTAAATGAGGCGAGGAGCACTGGCATGAGCATGAAATTCATTAAGCGAATACCGACTGCAGAAGAAATCATTGAGCAGTTACCATTACCGAAACATATAAGTAGCCTTCGAAACAAACGCGTTGACGAAATGAGGAATGTTTTTGCCAATAAAGATGATCGGTTTATCCTCATCATTGGCCCTTGCTCGGCAGATAATGAGGATTCGGTCTGTGAATATATCGAGAAACTGGCAGAAGTTCAGGAAAAGGTGAAAGACCGACTATTGATCATTCCGAGAATTTATACCAACAAGCCTCGTACTACTGGCGAGGGTTATAAGGGTATGGTTCACCAACCTGACCCCGGTAAAAAGCCTGATTTATGCGAGGGTATTAAAGCTATTCGCAGACTGCATATCAGAGCATTATCCGAATTTAGTATGCCGGCAGCAGATGAAATGCTATATCCGGAAAACTATAGTTATCTTTCAGATGTTTTAGGCTATATCGCTATAGGGGCACGGTCGGTGGAAAATCAGCAGCATCGTCTCACGGTTAGTGGAATTGACTTACCAATTGGTATGAAAAATCCGACCAGCGGAGATCTAACCGTTATGTTAAACTCAATTATTGCTGCTCAGAGTCCCCATACCTTTATCTATAACGGCTGGGAAGTTGATACCCAAGGAAATCCCTATGCTCATGCCATTTTAAGAGGTGCAGTCGACTTCACTGGGCGAAATATCCCTAATTATCATTTTGAAGATCTGATTCATACTGCTGCCGAGTATGAAAAACTAGACCTAGAAAATCGGGCCATCATCGTCGATGTAAACCATTCCAATTCAATGAAACGATTTTATGAACAGCCGAGAATTGCTCGGGAAGTTCTATTAAGTAGAAAATACGATGGGTTACTTAAGAAAATGATTAAAGGTTTGATGATTGAAAGCTATCTAGTTGAAGGTAGACAAGGTATCGATGAAAATATCTACGGAAAATCCATTACAGATGCATGCTTGGGTTGGGAGAGTACCGAAAAGCTTATTTACTATATTGCAGAGAATAGTTAATTTATCTAAAAGGCCAAGGTTGGCCTTTTGTTTTTAGGTTATTATTTTTGTGAAAGAAGGGCAAACATTGGAGACAGACATTATATTACGTATGGCAACTAAAGAAGATGCTGAAGAAATTTTGGAAATATATGCACCTTATGTTACTGATACCGCAATCTCTTTTGAATATCATGTTCCTTCTGTTAAAGAATTTGCAGAAAGAATTACTCATATAATGAAAAAATACCCTTACATAGTTGCAATAGAAAACAATCGTATTATTGGTTATGCCTATGCGTCAGCATTTAAAGAGCGGGCGGCATACGATTGGGCAGTTGAGACTACGGTATATCTAAGGCAGGATTGCCGAGGTAAAGGTGTTGGTAAGAAATTGTATTTAGCTTTGGAAGAAATATTAAGGAAGCAAAATATTCTTAATCTAAATGCTTGCATCGCATATACCTCGACCGATAATGTTTATCTTACCAATGCAAGTATATATTTTCATTATCAATTAGGTTATAAGAAAGTAGGACATTTTACAAAGTGCGGATACAAGTTTGAAACTTGGTACGATATGATTTGGATGGAGAAAATGATTGGGGAACATTCTTTCAATCCAAAGTCTGTCATTTCAATTACGGATTTGCACGGATTATTAAAAGGGCTTTAGCATCTTACATAGCATCTGCCGATGGAAGGCAGGTGCTTCTTTATTACTTTTTGTTACGACACTTTATGATATAATTATTAAAAATTATCCGCCAAGAGGGAGACATTGATGCCATGCCATCTGCTACAAATCCTGTGATCGTCCAAAGTGATCGATCCGTTCTCTTAGAAGTCCACAATCCTCTTTACGAAGAGGCTCGTGATACCTTAGCCATCTTTGCTGAACTAGAAAAAAGCCCGGAGTATATCCATACTTATCGGATTACTCCGTTATCGTTATGGAACGCTGCCTCAAGCGGTATCAGCGTTACGGAAGTGTTGAACGGTCTGGAGCACTACAGCAAATTTCCTCTGCCGGACTCCGTACGTACGGAAATCCAGCAACTCATGGGCCGCTACGGCTTAGTGAAGCTCCTTCGGGACGGAGACAAGCTTCTGCTTACGGCCGAAGATCCTGTGATTCTCTTAGAAATCATCCGTCATAAAGAGGTCAAACTCTTACTGGCCTTTGAAGAACCAGCGAGGAGCAACGATTTCTCAACCCCAACGCTAACCCAAGTAGAAATCAACCCTGAAGCACGGGGGCAGTTAAAACAGCTCCTGATGAAGCTCTCCTACCCAGTTGAAGACTTAGCGGGTTATAGCGAGGGCAATCCCTTACCCATGGCCTGGCGGGGCGAAAATCCTAAAGGAGAACCCTTTGCCCTGCGGTCCTATCAGCAAGAAGCCGTCGCAACCTTTCATCAACAAGGTTCGGTGCATGGAGGGAGCGGCGTCCTCGTACTCCCCTGCGGCGCTGGCAAGACCGTCATCGGGATGGGCGTGATGATGGAGTTGCAGTGTGAAACGCTGATTCTGACGACCAACAATAGTGCCGTCAAACAATGGCTGCGGGAGTTAAAGGATAAGACAACCCTGGAAGCGGAACAAATGGGGGAATATACTGGAGAGAAAAAAGAGATCTGTCCAGTAACCGTAGCCACTTATCAAATTCTCACTCATCGCACTCAGGCTGGTGGCAACTTTAATCACTTTCATCTATTTAATGAAAAAAACTGGGGTCTGGTCATCTATGATGAGGTTCATCTCTTGCCTGCGCCCGTCTTTCGAGCCACAGCAGAACTACAAGCAAAACGCCGCTTGGGTTTGACAGCAACTCTGGTACGGGAAGATGGCAAAGAAGATGAAGTCTTTAGTCTAATTGGTCCCAAGAAAATGGATGTTCCCTGGAAAGTCTTAGAGACCCAAGGCTGGATTGCCACTGCCGAATGTGTAGAGTGGCGAATCTCCATGAGTAAAGACCGTCGTATGGACTACGCTTTAGCCGAGGAAAAAGGGAAATTCCGGTTAGCAGCAGAGAATCCCCGTAAGTCGGACAAACTATCCGAGTTAATGGAGCGCCATAAAGAGGATCTGGTGTTGGTGATCGGGCAGTATGTGCGTCAACTCGAAATGCTTGCTCGAGAGTTAAATGCTCCTTTAATCACAGGTAAAACCCCCCAGCGGGAGCGTGAGCGCCTGTATGAAGAGTTCCGAAGCGGCCGTCTCCGCTGCTTAGTCGTATCAAAAGTGGCCAATTTTGCCATAGATTTGCCGGATGCTAATGTGGCGATTCAGGTCTCCGGAACCTTTGGTTCCCGGCAGGAAGAAGCCCAAAGACTCGGCCGCATACTCCGACCTAAGCAGGGTGACAGCAGAGCGTATTTTTATAGTTTGGTTTCAAAAGATACCAAAGAACAGGAATTCGCTATGCATCGTCAGCTTTTTCTAACCGAACAAGGGTATGCATATAAAATCCTGATCGAGGAGGATCTTGAACCATGACGAAACCGAACCCCCAAAAGTGGCGTCCCGTATTTGGGGAAAAATTGCCGCCTGGGTTTAAACCACCCACTTACGCAGAGGAGCTTTCGGACAGTCCATCCGTACCAAAGGCAACTCCCCCTCAGACAAGTTCAAAATCGACCTCCAGAACAAAGGACGCTCCTATAAAGAAGCTTAAACCGAAAGCTTGGCCAGACTATTTTGCCAAGATGGATCCGGTGGAGCGGATTCTCTTTGCTTACATGGCCTATACCAAACCGGAGGATAGGAGTATCGATTATTTTTGTAGTTATGATCACGATGATTACCGTAGTTTTTGCTTTTTAGATCGATTTGTGCCAGGGCTAAGCTATCAAGGAGTTATAAGGCTTTTCACCAAATGGTTTAAAAGCGGCTTTTTGGCGGAGGGACGTTATTCCAAGACATTTACTTTTAAAGAAGAAGCTGCCAGATCCTTTTGGCGGTTTCTCAACACTCAAGTCCAATCTGATAATTATGAGCCGGAACCGCAAAAAACCTTTCGGGCAGATTTACCAAACACCTTGGATAACCTATTTAAGTTTCTTGTCTTGGTAGAACAGGGTGAGGTTCTTGTCACCCGTACTCACGAGATCAATAAACACTCATTAAAGCGCATTTTGGCTGCCTTAACAGAGCCAGCAGGATCTGACAAGGAATTTTGCCCAGAGAGTTATTTCTTCTGGCTCTTTTCCTTTGCTCGACGTTTTCGTCTGCTCGGACAAAGCGGGGATCGCTTGGTGTTGACGTCGGCGGGACAAGAATTGCCCGAGAGTATTAAAGTGGAAGACTTGCTTTGCGTAATTTATTCGGAGCACTTTGAATTGATTCAGAGTAAAGGCTTTTTCGTGGTTCTGCCCGTCTTAAGCCGCTGTACCAAGTGGACAAGCTGGAGTCTTATGATCAGTAAGCTGTTTTCGGAAGATAACGTATGTAATCTCTTAACTAAAGAAACCGTCATCAGCCTTCTCGATCCACTGCGTTTTCTGGGCTTACTGGATTGGGGCAAGTATGAGCAGGATATTTTCCTGCGAGTCACTCCACTGGGCGAGTTGGTCATAGCTAAACTATTACAAGGGCACGAACTTGAAGACGATATTGAGATCAAGAACCTTACAGACTCCATCTATCCCATGAGCGGGCCCGATACAGCGTATGTCCAACCGAACTTCGAAATCTTGCTGCCGCATTCCGCCTCTTGGGCTGCCCGCTGGAAACTAAGCCAAATCGCTGTCCTCGAGCAGCAGGATCAGATGCTTAAATACCGTCTTGATAAGACCTATCTCCTAAACGCACTGAAACGAGGTATGCCAGGAGAAGACGTGCTCCCAGTTCTGAAAAAGCTAAGCACGTATCCTTTGCCTGAGAATCTGATACTCACGGTTCAGCAGTGGGTTGAGTCCTTTGGCCAAGTCTCCTTCCTGCAGCTCAGCCTCTTGGAATGCTCCTCCCCAGAACAAGCGGCATCTATCGCCTCGGCTCGTAAATACAGGCAGTATGTGCTGGGCTTATATAGCCCTACGGCAGTTATTGTTCGTGAGGTGGAAAAACTACGTAAGCTTCTAGAAAAACAGGGCATCTATCCTACCCCAGGGGTTTTGAATGGGGAGAGCGTTGGAAAGCGAAATGAAACGTCCTGATTCTTACCGGAAATTATCCTTAAAAAGTGAAAGGGAGAAGTTTTTAGAATGGATAAATATATCGACTTAGCCAAAGAATTAAAGATGCTTAATGCTAAGATTATTTCCCATGAAGATATTTATTTCGATATAAGAGCGAACTTAAAATGTAAATGGGGTTGTGTAGATTATCTAAAACAAAGTATAAAATGTCATAGTAGAAATACTACATATTTAGAACGAGTTGAAATGATAAATAGGTATAAGCGCATTATGATCCTTCATTCTCATAATGCTAATGAATTAAGCGCGGCACTGCTTAAACTTGAAAGAATTGCGTTCCTAGATGGCTATTATTTTGCGTTTGCGATACGATCTTGTAATCTATGTAAAGTTTGCAGCGTCGATAGGGGAGAGCAGTGCCCTACTCCTGAGAAAATTAGGCCCTGTGATCAACTATTTGGGATAGATGTTTATAAAACTGCAAGAAGTTTAGGGCTTCCCTGTGAGGTACTAACAAGCAAAGAGGATACACAAAATCGCTATGGTTTCTTGTTAATTGATTAATTTACCCGGGATTAGTTAGTCATATCTTAACAAACTTAACAGGAGGGTTTGCAGTGGCCACGTTTGACGATTTCATGAAATTAGATATAAGAGTTGGTGAAATTGTAAAGGCTGAGGTATTTGAAAAGGCAAAAAAGCCAGCCTATAAATTGTGGGTTGATTTCGGTGAAGAAATTGGTATAAAGGGATCCAGTGCTCAAATCACGGAATGCTACAAGATCGACGATCTTATTGGGAAACAGGTTTTAGGCGTCGTTAACTTTCCTCCCAGACAAGTCGCTGATTTCATGTCTGAAGTATTAATCTTAGGAGTTTATGCAGAACAAGGGGTTGTTTTGATTCAACCAGATCAATCAGTAAGTAAAGGGAGTAGATTAGGGTAATAAGAATAGGTGAAAAAGGGCGCCAACCAGATTTATTAACTGAGTGGCCCCTTTAAAATGGCTGCGAGTATTTAGCTAGCAAAAATAGCACGAAGGAGTTTACTAAATGATTAAGGTATATACTAATTATGTTGAATGTGACACTCATGAGGAAGCCATCGTAGCTCAGGCGATTATAGTTAACGAAATGTGTTTCATCCCCAAGATTTGTAATGACCGTGATATGTTTCTAGTTGAACATGAACTTAACGAGGACAAAATGAAAGAATTACTAAATCAAGTAGGTTTGACCTGCAAATAGATTACCCAAAAGTGGATTTAAAGAAGTTTATTGTGCGCAAATGGTAGTCATGTAGGAGGAAATAGCATGCCCGATTGTCTTTTTTGTACAATGCCAGTGACAGACATCATCCTAGAAAATGAACGAGCTCTGGCCTTTTATGACAAGTTTCCAGTTAATGAAGGGCATGTTCTAATTGTCCCGAAGAGGCATGTCGTCAGTCTTTTTGATGCCACCCAGGAAGAGATTACGAGCATTTGGAAGCTGATTGAAGGAGTGAAAGAGTTGTTGGATCAACGCTTTCATTCCAATGGATACAACATCGGGGTCAATGTTGGTGCAGCTGCTGGACAGACCATTTTTCACATGCATGTACACGTCATACCACGCTATGATGGAGATGTTGAGGATCCGCGCGGAGGCATAAGGAAAATCAAGAAGAGTCTGGTACCTTATGTTGGGGAGGGAGAAGAATAACCACTCTGGCTATTAACTTTGACCCCGCGTGGCGGAATTTGGGAAAATTAAAAAGATGAGAGGCGGCCTCTCATCTTGTCCTACATGTAACTGCCTTAGTTTAGGGTGAGTCCATGCTAGATCTGGAAATAATGATCATAGGTAACCGAGAAAAATCACCGGTACTTATAAATTGACAGGGTTATACCTTACCTTCCAGATCTTCCATTAGTTTTACTACCTTATATAATGCGTTAAATTTGATGTGATCTTCTTTCGTCGTTCCATTAATCCCGTTAACTTTTTCACACTCAAATTTAATTTTGATAAGTAATTCATTCCACATTTTTTCATAATTCATGCAGCTCACTCCTCGTTTATACTCTACAGCAACTTGAACTTGTTATGTTAAGGAATTAATAATATTTTAACCCAAAATGACAGGCTATTCAATGGTATTCCTGGAATAATTATCGGTTTACTTTTAATCTTTAACCAGATTGACAGACCAAGCCACCGTTCACACAGTGAAACGGTGGCTTGTAAACGTTCTATGGATAATTAAACGTTGTAACTAGTACTTAATTATTTTTGGTTCCCCAGTAAAGCTAGCTATCGTAGCAGTTGCATCCTCTAAATACAATACCTGGGTATTGTCATCAGTTGCGGAGTACCGGGACTGAAGTGAAGGATAGCTTTCAAGCATACTCTGCTTGGCTACAACACGGTCATCCTCTACAGCAACAGCCTGAATGCGGATCCATTCTTGGCCATTAAAAGCGCAAATTTCAATTTTAGGGTTTGCCATGATTTGCTTGGAAACGTCCTTTACCTTACCAGTCTGAATATAAAGCTTACCATCAAAAATATTGACAGTTCCAAAGGGACGAACTCGTGGCTGATCTCCATCAACGGTTGCTAAATAATAAGTCTGGCACTTTTTCAAAAAATCATATACTTCTTGCATAAGTAATCCCCTTTCAAATTCATACAATCAATTTACATCAAAAGTATTGAAATAACAAGTACGATTATATAGAATACATAGTATCTAAATATATACTATGGGGAGGAAATTATGGTATCGGAGAATGATTTGTTTGGGAAATGCCCTTATGTAACGGTACAGAAGGTTCTCTCAGGTAAATGGTCAATAATGATTCTTTATCATCTCGGTATAAAGACCATGCGCTTTGGAGAATTGCAGCGGCAGTTGCCCGATTTAACACAGTCAACGCTGACGAAACAGTTGCGAGCTTTGGAGGAGTATGGATTGATTGAAAGAAAGATCTATCCGCAGGTCCCACCAAAGGTCGAATACTCTTTAAGTGATATAGGTATAAAGTTTAAAAAAGTGCTGTCTGAATTGGCAATATGGGGGAACGAATACATTGAAATACTTACGGCTCGTATGACAGTAAGTGATAAATAATCTGTGTTGCAGGTTATGCCAAGTGTCGGTTTAGAAGCCGGCACTTGTTTTATTTAATAGACTCGAAAAGGAACATAGAAAATAAATGATCTATCTATCATTGACGGATATATCAGCAGATGATATATTAAATGTATCGGTGGTCGATAGATCGGAGGTTGATGGATTTGACTAACAGCACGCCGTTAACAGAAGCATTATTCTATATTCTCTTGGCAGTGAAAACACCGAACCACGGCTACGGGATTATTCAGGATATAAGCGATATGACGGGGGGAAGGGTCGTCTTAGGACCGGGGACTTTATATGGGGCGATCAACTCCATGCTGACCAAAGGATGGATTAGGTTATACAGTGAGGATAAAGAATCGAGAAAGAAAAAGGAATACCTGCTGACGAGTCTCGGGAGAGAAGTGTTTCTGAATGAAGTCGACCGACTAAAAGAACTAATCAAAAATGCCGGAAAAATGGATGAGCAGGGGGCATGAGAGATGTTGAAGTTTAAACTGTTTTATGACAAGGATGCGGAAGAAGATTGGCTAAAGGAAATGTCTTTAAACGGATGGGCTTTTAAGAAATTTTTTCTTGGCGTGTACACATTTGAGCCCTGTGAACCGGGCGAATACAATTACCAGATAGATTTGCTGGATAACTGGAACGGTAATAAGGATGATTATGCTAGATTTATGGAGGATATGGGAGTAGAAGTCATCAGCCAGTGGTGGCGATGGGTGTATCTACGGAAAAAGGCTGCAGACGGTCCCTTTGAAATGTATACGGATGCCCAGTCCAAAATTGCTCATTACACTAAAATTATGAAGTTTTTCCAAATCGCTTTGGTGCTCGAGATCGTTTGTTTCATAATAGAGCTTATGGCAGTCATTAAGACAGGGGATGTGTTTTTTGGAATCCTTACGGGAGTAATTGGGATAATTGCTCTGGCTTTGTTAAAGATCGTATGGAAATGCAAATGGAAAATTGACCAATTAAAACGCGAAGAAAATGTATGATTTAACCCTGGATTACTACGTTTTAAAAAGACAGCACTCGCAACACCGTTAAACGTGTCTACGGGTGCTGTCTTTTAAGTTGCAGGTCAAAGGTAAATATGTTGTTCTAATAACAGGAGATAAAGAATATATGGCGAATTTTACACTTATATAGAGAAAAATTGCAGAATTAATTATGAGCGAAAGGAATGATCATCTTGCAGACAAACCTAAATCTTTCCGCGCATAAGAAAATTATTATTGCTCTCCTTGGATTCGTTCTTATAACAGGTTTCACTATGCTAGCCGTGTATAACCAATACGAAGCAGAGAAACAAATTCGTTTCCAGACAGAACTGCATGCTCAGCAATTACAGGAGCAAGAACGCCAGCAAGCCATACAGGATCAGCAAATTAAAGATGCGGCACGTCATGATGACCAAATACAGAGCGATCTTCAAAAATATCGAGAAGCTCAGGTTGCAGAGAAACGTTTGGTTTCTTACAATGGACCGATTGAGCATATTTTTTTCCATCCGCTACTGGCTTATCCCTCCCGGACCTTTGATGGAGATGCGGATTCCAATGGGTTTAATCAGTATTTTGTGACTGTAAGTGAATTCAAAAAGATTCTCGACCATATCCATTCCAATAATTTTATTTTGGTCAACCCAAATGCTTTATATGAGGAAAAAGTAGAGGACGGGAAAACGGTCTTGGTGAGGAAAGAGCTAAAGCTTCCTCCCAACAAGAAACCGCTCATCTTGTCTGTTGATGATGTTAATTATCCGGATTACAAATCAACCAACGGGACGATCAACAAACTGATTCTCGATTCTGAGGGCAATGTGGCGACTTATTCCGTATCTCCAAGCGGAGAAAAAGTCATCTCCCAGGATAACGAGATTATCCCGATTATCGATGCCTTTGTCGCTGAACATCCCGACGTTTCCTTCCAGGGAGCTAAGGGAATTCTAGCCTTGACAGGTTATTACGGGATATTGGGTTATAATACCAATAAATTGGATTCCCCTTCCTATCCGGAAGAGCGGCAGACTGCCTTAACAATAATTAAACGACTGAAAGAAACCGGCTGGACCTTTGCCTCCCACGGATACAGCCATCTGGATGCCCGGGCAGAGTCGTATCAAAGTTTAGAGAAAGACACATTGCGATGGAAAGAAGAAGTGGGATCCCTAATCGGCCCAACCAATATCTATGTTTATCCTTTTGGCAGCTCGGTGTTGCCTGGGAATCCCAAATTCCAGTACCTGCTTGATCAAGGATTCAATATTCTCTGTTCCGTGGGACCCACTCCCTATCTAAAAGATTCGACTGACTATGTGATGATGGACCGGAGGCATATTGACGGGATCGCACTGTATAACCAGGAAGCAATTCTGAAGAATCTTTTTGATGCCAAGTCTGTCTTAGACCCAGTTCGGCCTCCGTTAAAGGCCGGGTCCTAACTTTTTCCTAAGGAGATTTAAGGTGATTAGCGAGAAGGATTTCTTTGAAAAAATTAAGGCCAGAGGTTTTGATTTAACGGAACAGCAAAAACGGGCTGTGGTTCATGACCAGGGCCCTCTTTTGCTTTTAGCTGTTCCCGGCGCAGGTAAGACGACGGTTCTCACGGTTCGTTTAGCCTATTTGATTCTTGTAAAAAACATGGATCCGCGGAGGATTCTTTGTCTAACCTTCGGACGGGCAGCAGCTAAGGAAATGCGTGAACGGTTTGTTGCGAATTATGGGGCAATGGTAAGCAGTCAGAAAGAAGGGCAGGGGGAAATCCATTTTTCTACGATTCACAGCTTCGCTTATGAGGTAGTTCGAAAGGCCTTTCGACAAAAAGGTACTAGATTTGAACTTATTGAGGAACAAACAGGTGCTGAAAGCAAGATGGGAGTTCTTCGCAGAATCTACGAAAAGCATAACTCTTCCTCAATCACCGACGAGCAACTGGAAGGGCTCCAGAATACCCTTTGTTACGTAAAAAATACCTTAAGCAAACCCGAAGAGCTTTTGAATTGTGACATTAAGAATTTACTTCTTATTTTTAAGGATTATGAGGACTATAAGCAAAGCAGCCGGCCGCGTCTGATTGATTATGACGATATGCTTTCTCTTGCCTATCAAGAGTTAAAGGAAAATCCAACCTGCTTAGAGTATTACCGAAACCGATTTGACTATATTCTTACGGATGAGAGCCAAGATACGTCCCTTCTACAGCACAAAATTATTGAAATGATCGTTAAACCTAGAAACAATATTTTTGTAGTAGGGGATGATGATCAATCAATTTTCGGGTTTCGTGCAGCTGAACCAAAGTATCTATTAGAGTTTGAACAGACCTACCCTGGGTCAAAGATTCTTCGCATGGAGCAGAACTTTCGCTCGACTCCGCAGATTGTGGACGTGGCCTGTGGTTTTATTCGTACCAATAAGCTGCGGTTTGATAAAGCCATGTTCACCAAGAATCCCAAGGGGGGCATCCTTCAGATCAGGCAACTTGAAGGAAATAGGGAACAATATCAATTAATTATTCAGAAACTCAAGAATCAAAAGGATTTAGCCAAAGTAGGGATTTTGTATCGAAATAACTTATCCGCCATTTGTTTAGCAGATGAGTTAGATCGGGCTAATATTCCCTTTTATATGCGTGAGTCAGGTAAGCAGCGGTTTTTCTCTCACTGGGCCATTAACGATATGTTAAATTTCCTTCGTTTCTCTTTTAACGATAAAAGCTTAACTGTCTTGGAGCGGATTTGGTCTAAGTTAAGTTGTCCTATTCGCAAACAACATCTTGAATTACTAAAGCAAATGCCAATTGATCGTTCAATCTTTGAAATCTTGGCGGAACAAGAGGGAGTGACCTCAAAGGCGAGAACTAAGTATTTAGATCTCAAGAAATGGTTTAAGGAGCTTAATGCTCTTTCCCCGGCTAAGGCGATCCCGTATATCCGAAATCAACTGGATTATGACAAAGCGATGAAGCGAATGTGTGAGTCCTTAGGTTTTTCCGAAGATTATGTGGGAAGTCTCTTGGATGTTCTAAGTTCAATTGCTCAGAACGAACCGACGATTGTAGATTTTGCCAATCGTTTAGCGCATCTTGAAAAGCAGATGATGGCTTCCTATATAAATAAGCACAAAAATGTCGTGACGCTTTCAACCATCCATTCTGCCAAGGGTTTAGAATGGGATCAAGTCTACCTAATTGATCTTGTCGAAGGGATTATTCCCGAATGGGAGACGATCAAGGCTGAACAAGATGGGAAGAAGGAATTATTAGAGGAGGAAAGATGTCTTTTCTATGTAGGCATGACTAGGGCCAAACGAGAGTTAACCTTATGTTCTATGAATTACCATTATCATAAACGAGTGAAAGCATCTCGCTTCCTTGGCGAGGTCAGCCTTGTGCTGCAAGGTAAAAAGCCTCAAGAAGTGACTACTCAAAAAGTATCGACTCCTCTAAGTGATTTAGTCCCCGGGTTGGTTGTACAACATAAATCATTTGGAGAAGGAGTTATTGTTAAGGATGAAGGAACTATGATTGTCGTTCGTTTTAAGGACAGTTCTCAGCGATCCTTCATGAAAGATATCTGTGCCAAGCAAAGGTTGATATGGGCTGTTTAAACAGAAAACAGAGTACTTAATGGTTAGCTAAAAAATGACATTACAATAAAAAACATGACAATTTGAAACTTGGTTTGTGGAAATCCAAATGATATTACTTAAAACAACAAGCCACCGTTTCACAGCAGTGCAACGGTGGCTTGTATGTGTGCCTTTATGGGTTGTTTTCTGAGTTACCTCGGAAGCTATGTCTGTACAGAGCGGCGCTGATCAGGGCAGTGAAAGGAACTGCAATAAATAGACCGATGCTGCCGGAAAGGGCTCGTATTATTTCTGTCGCGATCATATCGAGGTTAATAAATTTCAAGTATGGTATATTGTTTGCTAAGACAAGAAGCATTAGGGGCAGAGCGCCACCGGTGTAGGCAAGAATTAGAGTGTTAGCCATAGTTCCGATAATATCCCTTCCTACGTTAAGACCACTTTCTACAAGTTGTTTAAAGGATAGTTTGGGGTTAGCGAGGTGGATTTCATATGTACTGGAAGCAATGGACATGGCCACATCCATTACCGCTCCGAGAGAACCGAGGACGATTCCAGCAAATAGAATTCCTGTAATATTTATCTGCCCCTCTTGAAAGCTGAAAAAAAGGAGTCGACTTTCCTCTGAAGCTAGGCCAGTGATCCGGGTAAGGGATATAACATATTTAGCCAATAGCCCCCCGATGACAATACCTATTGTAGTTCCAGAAATAGCGGCAAGAGATTTTTTGGTAAATCCGGTGATAAGCATATGGGTTATGATAGTTATTCCTGAGCATATAATGATCGTAATCGTTATAGGGTCTTTACCAGTCAAGATAGCTGGTAGAAGTATCTTAACAACGGCCCAACCCGTAATAGCAAGGGATATGATGGTTTTAATACCCTGGCGAGCACCAATCAGTAAGATCGAGGCAATAAATATTAGAAACAGCCATTTGATGTATTTATCTCTGGCATAGTCGGCAATGTTGGCTTCTTTTAAAAGATTATTTTCTACCACCAGACTTAGAATAACTTCATCCCCCGGATAAACCATGATATCATAAGCAGGATTAGCTCCGTAGTAATGAATCGTATCTAAGGTACGACCTGCGTAGGGCCCGTCTTTTATCTCGACGTTAACTAGCCATTGTCTTTCCCCAATCAGGCTAGTTATACCTTGTGTAACTTCCATTTCCTTCATATCCAGGATTAATCCTTTTGACATAATTTCAGGCGGAACTGAAGGAATATCCTTAAGGTTATTGCTGTATAGATATCCTGCTAAAATAATTAAAATACATATAATATATGCTAATATACGTCGAATAAATACCAGTCCTTCACACTTTGCCCCTGATGCAAATGCATTTCATTTGCATTTATTATAAAGGGATAATTCGTAAATGTCTAGTTGCTTTTTTAGGGGGAACGATTTCCTAAAGAGTAATACGGGGGTGGGTTTTCAAGCAGTAAGGTTTCTTATAAAGATCCTTCTTTTTAAGCCCATTCTTACGCGCCAATGTAATCCAGCCCCTGCCACCCATGTAATGATAGATGCGTCTGTATAATGGAAAGTCAACGCCGATATAAATCGAATCCATGGTTGTGGAATCCTCGTGTTGAATATCTGCTGCTATGGAGGAAAAAGCAGACTTGAGTTTTAGTATCGGTTTTTTCATAAAAGGCGCTTCTTTGGCTTCAATCATCATGGAACCTCCGCCTATAAGAATGCCGAAACGGAACTCTGCATTTATATGTTGGCTGAAACTCTTAATAACTCTGACTGCCTCTAGGTTTATTTCTGGTTCGGGAAAACCACAATTCACCATAGCGTATACTTTGACATGTTTTTTAGCGTTCTCGCGGGAATTGAAATAATTATGGTAATCAGCTAAAAACCGGGTTAGAATGCCCGGCATGCAAAAGTAGTAAAGCGGGAATGAAAAAATTAGGACATCGGCCTTGGCAAGTGTTTCAAAATCCTTTGCGAGGTTCTTTGTTAAGATGCTTTTTCTAACGTCAATAAATACTTTACTAAACAAATCAGAGATAATATGACTCCCAGCCATTACCAATAATTCCTTTGAAACTGATTTTTCGTTAATTTTGGGGCTGGCGCTTACTAAAACAATATTTTTCACAGTAATCCACCGACCCTTCCCAGTTCCATTCTATTTAAGGCCTTAATTATAGTCTCCGTAGGGTTTGGATAGATCAGGACTTCAATATTTCTGCGGTGTCGTTTGGTAATATCCATGAAAAGTTGTTTATCCTCATCAGTAATCTCATCTCCGTAACCGATGATAATTTGAGCGGGGTAAGAATCATACCGAGGTGGATGCATTGTAGAACCATCAGGTCTTGTTATGAAAAATGGAAGCATATTTGGCAAACCTCGATCAATAATATTTTTGATGTTTGGGCTGAAATGCCCAAAGATGATGGGGTTGAGGTAAATAACTACATCGCTGTTCATAACACTTCGGTTGATTTGGGCTATCCCGTCGTTGATAACACACTCCCCAGGCTTTTTGATCCAGCAACCAAAGCACCCCATACAAAAGGTAAGGTTATCCGCGCTTGATTCCATTAACTCTACCTCAAATCCCTTTTGGTTTAAAAACTCTCTTATTAAATCATTTAGACCTTGATAGGTTTTGGTCTGATACTCCTGATCTGATATCAACAAGGCTCTCATTCAATTCACTCCCTATTATGTTTACAGTGTCAACATAATAATACCATCTAATGTTTGCGGTGTAAACATTCTATTATTTTATGGTATACTATAGTTACTGTTTGTTGAGAGGGTGTAGCTAAATGTCAAACGAAACTTATCATCATGAAAATCTAAAGGCCGAATTGATTAAAAAAGGTTTAACCCTTTTAGACGAGGAAGGCTATGAAAACTTTTCATTGCGTAAAGTGGCAAAGGCCTGTGGTGTAAGCCATACTGCGCCCTATAGGCATTTTAATAGTAAAGATGATTTGATCATGGCCATAGCTATCGAGGCCCACCATAAATTCAACCAATGCCTTGAGGAAGCAGTTAATAAATATCCGAACGACAATAAAAGCCAGCTTAAAGAAATGGGTTATTCTTATGTGAAGTTTTTTGTTGATAATCCGGAATACTTACGGCTATTATTTCTAAGTGACTTTGCTAATAAGATTAAAAAAATGAATGACGAAACATTTTGTAGTGGAGAGCAGCCTTTTAATACGTTTTATAAGGCCATCGAGCGCTGCCAATCGGAAAATCAAAACGGAGAGGCTGACAGTGATGACCTAAATGCCATGGCATTGTCCTGCTGGGGTCTAGTCCACGGTATGGCCATCTTAATCGCCAAAAAGGATTTTTCTTATGAAGGTGATTATCTGGAACTTGTCAGAAAGATACTTTGGGGTGGAACATCTTTAAACTTATAGAAGTACCCTTATTGGAAACGATGGGGCCTTCTTTATTATTACTAGGTAAAGTCCACGTTAGTATAAATAATTCAATCTTGGACATGATGTTTTATGACTAGCCTTACGTATGGCCTCATCCGAAATGGTGGGGTCTTTTTTCAAACGATTCCCTGAGGAAAGATCAGGAGGTTAAATCCATGGAACTATCCCCTCGCCTCTATCATTGGTTTATCCGTCCCAATATTTTAAACAATTTGTATATTAAAGGAGTCCTTAGCCGATATTTTAATTTTGCGGAAAAAAAGGTACTTGATTTTGGTTCAGGAATTGGGTCGGCTAGTTCCCTCTGTTCGAAAGCTTACTATATAGGTGTAGATCCGGATTCACGACGCATTGCTTATGCCAGACGGTTAAACCCTGACTATGACTTTCGAGTCTTGGAAGGTACCAATTTGCCTTTGGAGAACAATTCTGTCGATTATATCCTTTCGTTAGCAGTGTTACATCACATTAGTTCAGATGATTTCTCGCCTTATCTTTATGAATTTCAGCGAATTCTTAAGCCAAATGGCAAGATTATTGTTTTAGAACCTTGTCGTTTAAAAGGATCCTTCTTCACTAACTCCCTGATGAAATTATGTGATAATGGTAGTTATGTTCGAGATTACGAATCCTATAGTAAAATGTTTGAACTGAAAGACTTTAAAACTGAATTTCTAATAGAATTCAGGAAGATCTTATATAACGAAGTTCTATTTATGGCAATGCCCTACAAGTAAAAAGAGAAAACAGAAATATCCCGCTAATGATCGAATGTTAACCAAAGGAAGTAGTACTATGGAATGAGTATCCCTCTTTCACTTAGGAGAAGGAGGGCTATTTGGGTTCTCAACAATATAAACATGTGTTATTGAAGTTGTCCCCTTTCAAAATAACTAATTTCTGAAGGTTCTTTATTAATTGCATATTTATCTTGGGCAAGGTGTTCAAAATTTTTATAGAATACGCCTAGGATACCCTTGTAGTTTTCCTTCCATGGCTTATTTTTCCCGCAATAATGAATAATGACTGTATGCCGCCGAATCCAATCTAAATCAATTTTACAATCCTTGTTCTTAGGGTGAAGGTTATGGATAAAACAATAAACTTCACTGAGGTTAAATATTTTGGGACTAATTACAAGGGTACGGCTAAAGTAGAGACCATTAATTACATCTTGATCTGGAAAGATAAAGCGATTTTTATACATGTTAATATAGTCAAAAACCTCTAGAATATTTTGTTGTTGGCGTAGTAGTGTCAGATTTAGAATCATAACACCTGAATTCACATAAGTACTGCTCTTTGGCATTTTTAGACGGACCTTATTGAGCTTTTCGAGAGGTTTATAAACATCTGACGCGGCAGCAAAAAAATTTTCACGTAGATCTATGTGATATAATTTATTAAGAGAATTGATAACTACTACATCCGGATCAAGGTAAAGAATTCGATCCAAATGTTTGGGTAAATAATGAGCAGCAAGGATACGATAGTACATTTCTTTGGGATAGCGTCTGGTAATTGGCGCATCACTAAACATGTCAGTAGAAATTTTAATATCCACAATTGTACAGATTGAGGTATTTACGTATTGATCTATAAACGCAAAATCCTGCCTAGTCAAAGAGGTATGGGCGATATAAACGAAGAAATGTATTCTCGGGTTAGACTTAATTAAGGATGTTAACATAACTACCAACTGTGATAGATAGTTCGAATTTAAGGTCACGAGGACGTTCATAACATCTCTCCTTAATTTCTGATATTGAATAGTTTCTATGTTAAATGCAATTATTATTCAGTTTCAGAATAATAATTGACGATCATGACCTCCTTCTACTAGCTAACTGAAGGAGGTAAAAAAGTGCGCTTCAACTGGCCATTGCCTGATCATTTCCGTATCGTCTATTTGCCTAAAATAGAGGAACTAAAAATTGCCTGTGACCGCCTGGGCGATTTCTGGAAAGGTATCGGCAGGCCTAATGAGGAAGAGACTATTCGGGACAGCGGTAAGTATTCCTGTATACATTGTTAATAGGGCAAGAAAAGCGGAAAAAATAAAGTATAATAAATTCATTAAATTGTTACAAAGGTTAATTTCTAAGAAAAACCTTAGTATAAGTACCTTTGGCAAAGTCGAGTATTCAAAGAAGTATGGAGGAAGAATTTTATGAGTAATTTTAAACGAGTGATGGTAGCCAATAGAGGCGAAATCGCGATTAGGGTATTTAGAGCTTGTAATGAGCTGGGAATAAGGACTGTCGCGATCTATTCCAACGAAGACAAATACTCTCTCTTTAGAAGCAAAGCCGATGAGGCCTATCTCATCGGTGAAGGAAGAAGTCCTGTAGATGCTTATCTGAATATTGAGGAAATCATCAGTCTGGCTATCAAAAAGGGCGTAGATGCAATCCATCCAGGATACGGCTTTTTGTCGGAAAATCCTGAATTTGCCAAACGTTGCGAGCAGGAAGGTATCGAATTCATTGGACCGACGGCAATGATGATGGACTCCTTGGGCGACAAGATCAAGTCAAAGATTGTCGCCAAGGAAGTCGGAGTCCCGATCATTCCGGGTTATGAGAAGGACATTAAAACTGTGGCTGAAGCAAGAAGGCACGCCAAAGAATGTGGTTATCCTCTGATGCTTAAGGC
>DOPM01000029.1:361247-361531 GCA_003513495.1 Desulfosporosinus sp. | reverse complement strand
TCACCTAAACGGTTTAGGTATAGTTTTACATCTCCACCAGCTTGGAATTCTTCAGCTGCGTCGGAATCAACAGCTTTGAAATCATCCCCATCAAGATATTGAGTTACTCCGAGATAGGTGTAGTTTTTACCGCTAACTTTAATCTTGTCAAAATATACTGCGGTAATTTCGCCAGAAACTGAGTTGTTATAAACTTCAGCTACACCATCACCACCATTAGAAGCTTGACTATAGTAAACCATGTCGCCTTCTTTAAGGTCAGCAGTAGTTATAGTTTTACCATC
>DOPM01000029.1:261587-361221 GCA_003513495.1 Desulfosporosinus sp. | reverse complement strand
CCGTTACTATCAAAGAACAATTTTGCATAGTCATACTCAACGCCTTTTGCTCCAATAGCTGCAACGGCATCATTTAAATAGAAAGTGAACGTATCTGCTAACGTATACTCGACACCTGCAGTAATTTCAACCTTTCCATTTTCTGCACCGTCTGTTTTAGTAACTTCAAGTCCATCAGTAACCACTGTACTGTCATCAACCACAACATTCATGAGGTCTAAATCTTTATTAAACCAAACACGAATGTCAGATCCTAGTGATGCCTGGAAATCAAACTTAGCTGTCTTAGGAACATTAATTGTTCTTCCACCAGCAGTAAAGGTACGCTTCTCAATGTTAACATCAGTAATGCGACCTTCAGTATAACCAGGTCTTTGGAATGTGAAAGAAACTACTTTTCCATCAGCAACAACGGTCACTGTGTAGTCAGTTAATCTTTCAATTTCGTCTTTAGGGTTAGCACCTGTTGAAGCATCTTTTTCATACATAGTAATGGTTGCTGATTTGCCGTCAAAGCCCAATTCAACAGCTTCTACACCTACACGTGCAAGTGTTTTACTGTTTGCAACTGAGACTTGCGATTTGTTCAAGCTAGTTACTGCATTGCTGAATTTTACTTCAAGGTAGCGTCCATCATCGGTAAGTGAACTTACAGAAACAATTTTCAACTCACTCGATACAGGCGTAACCTGACCAGCGGCAACGCCAGCACGGATAGCGTCAGGAACAACAGCAGCACCACCGAGAGCAGTTACAACAGCGTCAACTGGGGATTTGCTGTATGTGAAAGCAGCTGCAGCAGGAACGGATTTGCCGTCTGTGAGAACAATAGCGGATTTGGTTTGAGCTGCAAGTGGAGCACCTGCGAGAGCGTCAATACCCGTTTGGCCATTAGCAACATAGACATTGTCAAACTCGATGGAAGAAGCGAAGTCTTGGATAACTTGGCTGTTGGTGTCATAAGCAGTCATACCAAAGTGACGAGTCGCACCTGGAAGTGCAGCTACTACTGCATCACTGATGACGCCTGTTCCACCGATAACATCACTGGAAGTAACTCCAGCACTTGCTAAGTAATCTGCTACGCTTGAAGGAAGCGCGCCTTTGTTGGTTAAGAGGATTGGTTGGTTAGCAGCAGAAGCTATAGCTGCAATGGAGAGTGCGTCAGGTACGGTGTTAGCGATGGCAACTTTGGTAACACCGGTCATTTTCTTAGCGATGTTGACGGATGTTTCAGCACGGTCAAATCCACCAAGAGAAATAACTTCGATACCCATAGCTTTTAACTCATCGATAACGCCTTGTTTAATAACAGCGGTTCCGCTTGTTACATAGACGGTTTTAACAGCGAGTTTGGTGAGTTCAGCTTTAGTAGAAGCGTCAAGTGCGTTTCCAGCTCCGGTTAAAAGGATAGGAGCTTGTAAGGAAGCAGCCAAAGGACCAGCAGTCAAGGCATCAACCATACCATAAGAGGTTGAGGATGCAAGAATTGCTTTACCGGTATAGCCGGTTTGGTCAGCGATTTGTGCTGCGGTTTGTTCAGCGGTTACACCAGCGATACGGGTTGGAACTGGTGCAGCAGCGAAAACATTAAAAGGAATCATGCTTAATGTCATACCTGCGATAGCTAATGTAGCTAAGGCTTTTTTAGTTTTCTTCATGTAGTGAATTTCTCCTCTCGTCATTGGATCTCTTTCTTTTTTGGGAAATGAACTATCTCTCTTTACTAGGACGTCTTTTAGTCGCCCCTCACCCCCTTAAAATGTGTAGCACAATCTTTAGACATTGCGCAATATCTAAAAGCATTCCACAGAATAAGCGGGAGCGTCCCCCCTAAGGATGACGATGTTCATCCCTCCTGTGGCGTACCATTTAGAACGCATGGGAAATGAAGAAACCACAAAAAGGTCTATATTAGCTATATATATTCTTCGTTATAGCCAATATTCCTGCTTGCTGTCCGATTTTTTTTATGGACATTATTCCCTCGGACAAAGTTTCCAATTTTACTGGTTCTAGTTTACACTAAAACCTACTAGTTTTCCACCATTTAGTTAAAAATATACTTATTCGAATGGAATATTTGAAGTATATCACATAAAACCACTCTAATTGTGGGCATTTTGTGGAGTTTCAACAAATTATTTATTGAGATACTGCTTAATAACCCTGGAAGCTTAGAATCCCTTGGTATATTCCCTGGGCCGCTTTTCTCTGAAACTCCAAGGATTTCAAAAGCTTTTCTTCGGTAGGGTTAGACAGAAAACCAAGTTCTACAAGGACCGCAGGCATTTTTGTATTCTTGACCACATAGAAAGCTGCATCCTTGACTCCTCGATTGGGTAAACCAATGGATCTGACCAGCTCACTTTGGATGTTTAGCGCTAGGGCCTTAGCTTGGCTGGCCACTGGGTTCTGTGAGCTATAATAGGTTGATGTCCCCGAGGCGCTAGGATTACTAAAGGAATCATTGTGGAGACTGATAAAGAGGTCTGCTTGCAAATCGTTGGCGATTTTTATTCTTGCCTCTAGGTCTGCACGTTCCGAGTAAGTTCCTTCGGCGGGCGAAACATCCGTGCTTCGAGTTAAGATGACTCGTGCCCCGGCTGAACGTAACAAGGCTGCAAGATTAAGCCCCACCGGCAAGGTGTTGTTTTTCTCATACACCCCAGACACCCCTTTGGCGCCTGGATCCGGACCTCCGTGCCCTGGGTCAATGACAATGGTCAGATTCATTAATAGATAGTCCGGCTGCTCAGTTCCCTCTACCATAGCCTTGACTTTCTCTGTGACCACCGCTGCTCCCCCAATGATGACTACCTGAAGGGGGCTTTCAGAGGGTCTAACCAAGACGGAATAGATGGCTCCCGGTAAGTTATTTCCTTGGGTCAAGAGAATGCCGGCACGTTTTTTTGCTGCCAGGCCTCCTGCTGCAAGAGCGTCGGGAAAGTTCTCTCCCGTTACCAAGTACGCTGTTTGAGACGGCAAAGCATCTCGGGCAAACTCATAGATTTCCGCTGCCGTTTCGTAGCGGTCATTGCCAAAAATTCGCTCCACGCTCTGTAAGCCGCCTAAGGTTGTAGAGGATACTACGGCTTCTCCACCTACGACGATGGTGTGCAAATCCCCTTGTTGCTGAAAGCCGTTGAGGGCTAGCTGGGTCGAACTTGGCATCTGCTTGGTTCTGGTCAAGAGGATCGGAGTCTCTGTCACGCCTGCGTATGCTGAAATAGAGAGGGCATCAGGAAACTGTTCTCCGCTTGCTAGGATCACTTGTCCTTTTGTTCCTACACGTTCAGCCACTTTTTGTGCTGTCTCATATTGATCGTACCCATAAATTCGTTCTGGTTGGTTTAGACCTGCCTTTAAGATATCCTCCTCAACTTTTGTGCTTAAGGCCGCTGGGCCTCCAAGCAGGATGACCTTTTGCGCACCTAGACGTTTAATTTCTTCCATAACTTTCGCATCGACCCCTCCTGTTGGGGTTAAGAGAATCGGTGCATCCAGTTGATGGGAAAGGGGTGCTGCTACTAAAGCATCAGGAAAGTTATAGCAGTTAGCGAGTAAGACGGTCTCTGCCTGTTGCCATCCTTCCATAGAGACGTTAATAGCTGTGTCAATCTGACGCATCCCAAAAATTCTTTTTGTTTCTAAAGCTAATGGAGTGGCGCCTGCTGGATTTTGAAAGCTCATCAAGAATCCTAGACTCAATACCACCATCCCTATAAGTTTCCATGTTAATTTTGCCACTTCATCACTCCTTTGTTCACGTATCAGACCCCCATGCCGCTTCGCAGTACCACTGATGAATGAAAAGCCAGTATGCTTTTGTCATTGAACGAAGTGAGAATCTTAAGTCCTAGATCCTTCGCTATCGCTCAGGATGACATTAATCTGAAAAAAGATGCATAGCGTTTTTCTTACTACAATCTAATTTAATCTTTATCTTAGATTTCGACAGGATAGGCCCTTTTCCTACAGGACTTTTGTCCCAATTCATCCCCTTAGCGATGGATTACTGAATCCAGGCTTGTACGGTTTGGACGACCTTTTCCGGCAAGGCTGCGATCCCACCTAAGGACTCAACCTGAAGTCCCTGCCAGGATTTTAAGAGAGAGGCTAGATTGGCAGGAATCGTTGATTGGGTGGGTACCAAAACCACCCTTGATCCGTAGAAGGCTGCCCGTACTGCTCCTGTTAAGGCATCCGGATAATTTTCTCCCGTGGCGATTTCTATCCTAGAGGTTGTTGGCGGATAGGCTTGTAAGACGGCAGCTGCTGTGTCATAGGCAGTGACTCCGCTGATTCGGCTAGGGAAAGGAAGCTGGTCCATGACCTTGGCTCCGACCACTGCTGTCCCTCCGATCACTAAAGACTCTGTGACACTGAGTTCCTGCAAGGCGGATTGAGTATCCGGGGATAGAACCTGGGTTTGAGTGAGCAAGATTGGTATCCCTTGCCTTGCTGCCCAAGAGGAAATGACCAGAGCGTCTTGAAAGGAGCGTACACTGGCAAGGACAGCCTTGCCCTTCGTCCCAAGTTCTTCTGCTATAGCCCGAGCGGTTCCTTCTGCGGTATAGCCGTAGAGCCGCTTTACTTCATAGGTTTGTCGAAGTTCCTTTTCGATCTGGTCAGACAGAGCTGCCGGACCCCCTAAGAGATAAATGGTCTTCGGGGCTAGTCGTTGTAGCTCCTCTCGTACATCCTCTGTAAGCCCTGGGCTTGGAGAGAGGAGGATCGGTGCTTGAAGTTTATAGGCTAGCGGTGCTCCGGCTAAGGCGTCTGGAAACTGATTAACTTGAGCCAAGAGAACGGTATCTGCACCGGTAGTAAAGGTCTCCTTAGAAATCTGGATTGCTGTCCCCACCGCTGTGACCCCTGCGAAGCGCTGGCTTTGCTGTCCGCTAGCCTGAGCTGTTCCAAGGGCATAGATTCCAGGCATATAGAGGCCAAACCTGGCTTCTCCGTTGCTGATTTCCCCACCTAAAGAGATCCAGCGTGAGCCATTCCAGCGATATAGACTCCCTCCAAAGTCCCCTTTAAGGGCGGGGTCCTTCCATTTCAGGGAGAGCATTTTCTGAGGTGAGGTGCTTCCCCAATCGATCTGAAAAACCGGGGTCAAAAAATCAGCACCGTTAGGTAAATCGGCAGGAGTGGTTATAGCTTTTAAGCTAACGTTCACCCCTTGGTCAAAGGCTTGTGAAGGAAGGGTTAAAGAGATCTGGGTAGACCCTTCTGCAGCTTGGACAATACCGCCCCGGGCATTAACGATTGCTGGGGATGTCTGGGTATCTAGGGTTTCAGAAGCGAGAGCTAGGGCAAGCTTCACATCTACGAGTCCATAGCCATAGTGGTTATCCCGTCCTGGAGAGCCTAAGTCCTGGGTCCCTTGTAAGAGAGCCTGAACCACTTCATCTCTAGACCATTCAGGGTGTTGGCTCCAAATCAAAGCAGCTTCCCCTGAGACAAAGGGGGCGGCTAGAGAGGTCCCGCTTGCGTAGGTGTAACCTGATCCCCCCACTCGGCTCCATCCTGATGTCGGGATATAATCACCCGGTGCAGCTAGATCGACTGCTGAACCGGTGGCGGAGTAGGTTGTTACCTTCCCCCCTTTATCGGTAGCTGTGATCGCCAGAACCCGGGGATCAGAGGCAGGATAACTCACTCCGGGGTTAGTTTGGGATTCTGGGTCATAATTTCCACTGGCGGCAATTAACAAACATCCTTTATTATAGGCATAGGTCACCGCCTGCCTCAAAATATTCGAGTCAATAGAACCATGTTCTGACCCAAGGCTAAGGTTAATAATTTTGGCTTCATGGTCTGCTGCCCAAATAATTCCGTCGGCTATGGCATCGTCATACCCTACTCCCTTGGCCCCCAAAGCCTTAATCGGCATAATCTTCGCTTGATAGGCTACTCCGACAATTCCTATGTCGTTGAGTTCAGCCGCTGCAATTCCGGCCATCTGAGTCCCATGCCCATTATTGTCTTGATTGGCCCCCGCTGCTTCGCTTCCCGTGATTGAGTTGTATCCGGGAATCAAATTCCCCTTTAAGTCTGGGTGTTCTAGGGCGACACCCGTGTCAACAATGGCAATGGTCACACCTTGCCCCGTTGCTCCCATCTCCCAAGCTCCCGGTACATCCTGATTAATCAATGGCCATTGCTTCGAGAAAAGTGTGTCCTTCGGTACTATTTTTTGAGGTGTGCTTTGAACTGTCCGAGGGTGATTTTTTTCCGCACTTATAATCCCAGGGGTATCCTTTAGCGCCTCTAGGTGGTCTTGCAGATTACTGCTTTCGGAGAATTCCAGGGTAGCAAAATTCAAGGGACCTCGACGCACAATTTTCGCGTCAAAATCCTTAGCTACCTGCTCAAGATTTGCCTCCGGGGCTAAAGAGAGGACGATTTGAGGTAGATCTGCTTGTCCTGTTATTTCTTGAAAAGCGTCAGAATGCTCTGTCAGCGTAGGGTTTAGGGTTGTTGGCACTATTGGGGCTATGGTTGCGAACCCCAGGTTTAGAAGCATGATCCCTATAATTCCTAGAGACAGCAGCGTCGATTTGGTTCGATATAACCAGCGCTTGTACATCTCTTCCACGCCTTTCTATACATCTTATATTGGCCTATTAAACGAAATCATTGATGATTAGACCAGTATAATTCATTCGACAAATTTCTCGCCTTTCCTTTATAAATCCTTGTTAATGTTCCTGTTATATTTTGGAGTGTCTAATTTCCTTGTTCAAGGAAGGATTTTATCTCATTTAAAAGAATAATTAGGTGTATCTAAAAAATGGAGAAAGAGGTTAATGTTAATGCACTTTATCACTAATAAGGTAATAAGTATCTTTTGTACTTTAATAATTTTCCTAAGTCTTACTCCCGTTCTTCCACTACCGGTACAGGCTTCAACTACGGAATCAGTCACTGATCGCATTTACGGGAATACATTGTATGATACGGCGGTAGAGATTTCAAAGAGGGGGTGGGATTCTGCTCCTGTCGCTGTTCTAGCAACCGGGCGGAACTTTCCGGATGCTTTGACGGGTACCGTCCTTGCTCAAAAAGTCAAGGGTCCCCTACTTCTAACTGAGTCAGATCGTTTAATTCCTGTCGTCGCCGAGGAGCTCAAACGCCTTGGCACGCAAGAAGTCTATCTTCTTGGTGGAACCGTCGCCTTAGAGACAGGGATTGAAGAGTCCCTTAAAGCCCAAGGGATCCTGCCGAAGCGTCTTGCAGGATGGGATCAGTACGGAACCGCTGCAGAGATTGCTCGGGTAGCGGCTCCGAGTTCTAGCCAAGCCATTTTAGTCAATGGGGCGCTTTTTCCAGATGCTTTAAGTATCTCCTCTTATGCTGCCGCTCAAGGAATTCCCGTTCTACTCACACGTCCGGATTCCTTGCCAACAGAAACAGTTGAGGCTCTCACCGAACTGGGAGTTTCAGAGGTCACCTTGGTAGGCGGTAAGGCTGTGATTAAAGACAGTATCGAAGAACAGCTGAGTAAACTGCCTCAACCCATTAAAGTCACTGCCCGCTATGCCGGATACGACCAGTATGAGACGAACACCGTCGTATTGAATCAATTATCGTTTGATACGTCCAAGGTTTATGTAGCCACTGGCCAAAACTTCCCGGATGCCCTAGCGGGAGCAGCTCTTGCCGGGAAAAGTAATACACCGATTCTATTGATTCCGAATTCCAAATTAGGCAACTCAACGACTGCTTATCTGAACGAACAGCGTGCTACTGGCGCAGCTTTTACAATTTTCGGGGGGTGGGGCGTTATTAGTTATAAGATGGAAAGTGTCATTCGTACCGGTGTTGTCCAGCCGCGAGTTTCCCTTCAATATACCCAAGGGGGTTATGGCGGCACGAATGGAATGCTCAATCAGGTTACATCAATTCCCTCCCCAGCTACGGATTATGCCGATATCATTGCTCCAAGCTGGTATTACCTTGATGATACAGCCGATGGTAATGTCGTTGGAGGGTGGGATGCAAACCCCAATAATTACAAGCTGTTTGCCTCCTCTGTTCAGGCCCGCAATTTAAAAGTTCTGCCTGTCATTCAGTCTTCCTGGGCTACTCCCAAGACCGTCGATACCGTGATGGCTTCAGCAACCACCCGAGCTAAACTGATCGGCCAGATTATGGATCGGATGAACAGTATCAATGCCGACGGAATCGTCATCGACTTTGAATTTATGAGTACTGAAACCGGGCCTTATCTCACTCAGTTCATGAAAGAGCTCTATGCCAAGCTTCACCCCTTAAATAAGTTAGTAATTCAAGCCGTCATGCCCAGAACAGGTTCTGAAGCCTGGCTCGAAGAGTTTCACTATGCTGATCTTGCCCAATATGTTGATTACTTGCACATTATGACCTACGACTATAGCCATGGAGCCCCTGGCCCTATCGCTCCAGTGGATTGGACTAAAAAGGTTTTAAACTATGCCAAAGCTCAAGGAGTTGACATGCGCAAAGTCCTGATGGGTATTCCCTACTACGGAGTCGACTGGACCTCCACAGGCAAACCTGCTTTACCCTATACCCGTCAGCCACGTGGGCTCAATACCCTCTATGGTACAACTTCAGATAAAGATATCAATGGGGTGACAGAGCTTATTGCCCAGTACAAGATTACGGTCCAACGAGATGCCTCTCAGGTTCCTTATTTTAGTTACACGGATACTACAGGCGCATCACACACGGTTTACTACGACGATGCTCAAAGCTGGAACGCAAAGATGGGCTTGCTCAGTCAATACGGACTAGCCGGAGTCGGATCATGGTCCCTTTACTGGACGGTGAACCCGAAAAGCTCTGAGGTGATCCTTCCAGTCCTAAAGCAGCATCTACGCTAACATGACAGGGGGACGGTCCTTTTTGACACGCTTAGCGTGTCAAGAAGGACCGTCGGAAACCACTGGAAAAGCCCCATTTGTGTCATTCTGAAAGGAGTGCAGCGAAAAGAAGAACCTTCAAGCCTATCAACTGCAAAGATCCTTCAGTGGTCAAATAGAAAAGCCATTCGCTGTGCATTAAATAGCGAATGGCTTTGATTTACTCAAAATCGAATACTGTACTTAACTCAATTACTAGATCAGGGAAGATTGACACCTTTACATTATCGGTCTCAGTAAATATTTCCGGCCTCCCATATCTGTTGTTGTTCTGTAAGATGAATACACTTACAAGTTTTGTATCTGGCTCTACTATCCAATACTCTTTTACACCCGTCTTTTCATATTTATTAAACTTGAAAAGCTTATCATTTCTTGCCGTTGATGTTGAGGCTATCTCAACTATGAGTGACGGTACGCCGAAATAACCTGTTTTCCTAAGCTTACTTTCATCACAAACCATAACAATATCGGGTTGTGCAATAATATTTGAAATTTCTTCATCACTTTCATCGTATTCAGGAATACAAACGTCAAATGGAGCCGTGAATACTCTACATGGTTTACCTTTAAGATAATCGTTGAATTGTGATGCTAATTGAACGCTTACGACCTGATGTTGCCATGTTGGGGCTGATTGCATATGGGGTATACCATCAATAATTTCCCATCGTTCATCAGCTGGATAGGTTAAGTAGTCTGCATACGTGTGCTTCTTTACTTCTTTAGATAATGGCATAAATCTCCCTCCTCCCGTTATATTATACCAAATATTTCAAGGAACTTCATCAAATTCATGTTCAGGTAAGAACTAAATAACCATTATATTATATACTTGCTGTTATAGTTATAACCTAACTCATATAACCCAATGTACATGGTATTGATAGCGACATTGTGACCTGTTGTTGCTTTGTTCACTCCATCTTGTATAATACTAAATGAGGTGGCACGATTGTTAGTATTATTGACGATTTTTAATTCTATGCTCATGGTGGCGGGACAGACGCTTTGGAAGTTAGGCGCCAGCGGAAAGGAAGTACATAGCCTTGGGCAACTTCTCCGCCTTTTCTTAGGCCCTTATGTGATTTTGGGACTTGTGGTATATGCCTTTGCTTCCGTCCTATGGATCTATATTCTCAATAAGGGCGAGTTAAGCTATCTTTACCCGATTCAGAGCACAGCCTTTATTTTTGCCCTTTTTATAGGAACAACTTTTTTTAAAGAAGAGCTCACAGCTACGAAGATCATCGGGGTGTTAGTGATCTGCCTGGGCGTAATTATTATCACGCGAAAGTAGGTATCAAAGTGTAGAATAGATAAAGTCCTTCAGACATTTTAATTGCCTGAAGGACTTTACTTTATTCTATCTAATCATTCCAAATCCTACTCATCATCGAATTAAGAATAATCGCCATACTCACCTTAAACATATAATACCCGCTCTTAAAGGGTGTAATCGACGAACTCCCTGACAACCGAGCATCCATTTCCACGGAAATCTCAATCACTCGTAAACCGTTTTTAAGTAACGTTACAATTGCATCTGGCTCGGGGTAATCCGTTGAATAATGGGTGGATACAATCCTCAGGGCCTTTTGATTATAGGCACGAAAGCCCGAGGTAGGATCCGTAAAATTCTTACGCACAACGGACTTGATCGTTTTACTTAACAGATAAATCCCTAATCGTCGTGGCCAAGCGGATTTATAGGAGGTCTTTACTAAAAACCTCGATCCGATTGTTACGTCTGCTTCCCCATGCAATACTGGATCGACTAATTTTTTGATTTCTTCTGCTCTATGCTGTCCATCTCCATCAACTTGTAAAGCTACGTCATACTGATTTTTAACGGCATAAAGAAACCCCGTTTGGACTGCTCCTCCAATTCCAAGGTTGACCGGTAAAGAGATCACCTTAGCCCCCTGGGCATAAGCGACCTCGGCGGTTTGATCCGTGGATCCATCGTCTATGACAAGCACATCGAGCCAAGGAGATGCTGTTTTTAAATCCCGAACCACAGAACCAATATTGGCTGCCTCATTTAAAGCGGGAACAATAGCTAATATCTTCATTATTTATCCTACACGTCCTTATCGAATTCCCATGGGGTACCCGTCTCCCTATTCAGTTGTGGTTGAAGAAGTTGATTTTCTGGATTAGCCGGATGTTCTTTGAGTTTTTTTAAATCGTCTTCAAGCAAGGCAATCCGTTGAATTAAGACTCTATTGTTCGAACTTAATTTAGAGATTTCCAAAGAAAAGTGAACACATAAAACAAACACCAAAACTCCAAAAATCACGAAGATCGCGGAGGGGGCATAATAAATCCCCATAAGGTCGGCTAAGTACTCCACCCCATTTTTCCAGAGAGAAAGACCAATCATCCCTAGGCCTGCAACAATCCAGATCAGAGAATATTCAACCGCCAAGCGACGCCGGCGGACTTGTTCAACGATAAATCCAGTTACCAGAAGGCTGGTTATAAGAACAACAATCTGAACGCGTGACATAAATTTAGCTCCTCCCACTTGAACGTGGAGTTACTTTGGCTAGTTTCCCTATTCCTTTAAGGGCCATAACCACAGCCAAGGATGCAAAAAGAACCATTGCGGGCATGACGGGCAGACGATAACGACCTCCGGATACTATGGTAATCATACTTACGGTAAAACTATAATAAAGGGTAAAAAGCAAAAGAAAGCTATAGTTTCTTAACTGAAAAAGACTTAAGACGATCCCGACCAGACCCAGGAGGAGATACCATTTGTCCATTAAATAGCCCTGCATTTTATAAGATTCCCCGAATACAGGGGTAATGGGTTGCCAGAAAAGGTTTTTCTCTTTGGTAAGGGTACGCTGTATAAACTGCACAGGATGTTGCAAAATATATGACATTCCTAATTTCTTGTATTCCTTTTCTTGTTCTAACAAAGGCAGTTTCTCGATACGCGCTTTGACCTCAGGGTCGTAGCTCGGTTGAGCGAAATAAAAAAAGTTGTCTGTAACGGTCAAGGGATTATTGCCTAAGTAAAATTCATAGGATCCATAGTTTGACACGGGAATGAACTGTTGGTACTTTATTCCATTTCGAATCCACCAGGGGCTCATAACCAATATTGTCATCACAACTATGATTGTAAAATCCCTGAGTGCTATTTTCAAACGCCCTCGTTGCATCCACCAGATCCAGAGTCCGAGAATCGGGAAGAAAAGCAATAAAAAGGGACGCACCAGATTCGAAATGCCGATAGCTACCCCTAAGATCAGGAGGGTTCTGAGTTTCGGCTGTTTCGCTTCTTTAGCATACAGTGCCAAGAGATAAAGAAAAAGCGTAATCGTGAAAACGTAGGTCGTCTCTGTAAGAACATACATTCCCCAGAACGCAAATAAGGGGTAGCCGAGAGTCAACCCATAGGGTATCCAGGCATACCTCTTGCCAAACAATAGTTCACCGGTTTTGTAGGCCAGTACGGCACTAGCCGCGCTGAACAAAGCATGCAGCAGAACCACCATATTGTAACTCTTAAAGCCGAAGACTCCATAGACCATGGCAAGGAGCAAGGGATAGATTGGCCCAACGACATAGTCTCGCGTTCGAGGAATTTCCCGTACGACACCATTTTCCTGAACAAAACCTGCAGTATTTACGAGCCCGTTTCCTTTCAGGAAATTCTCGGCAATGTTGGAATACAGTAGCCCATCCGGTGAAATAAAATAGCTTACATTATAGGAGTTAATATAGAGAAACTCGACAACTAGGGCGATGAAAAACAGGAGCCCTGTAATCCATAGCCCTTTGCGAAGTGCGAAGTTCGATGTACGAGGTTCGAATTCTATTTTCTTATGGTTTTTATCCAAGACGTCCATCCTTTTCGATGCTCGAGGTTCTTTTTATTGAGTTAATAGATCACCGATGATTTTCTCACTAGTGCTGGTAATAACCCCAGTTCCACCTAAAATATAAGCATTTGTGGTTGTTCCGCTCAGGCCTTTTAAGTAGTTTCTAGCATCTAAGTTCAGATCCCCTTTAGGAATAAGGATCATCGGACTTCCATTAAGAGCTGCGAAAGCCCCGCCTGATAAGCCATCCGGGAAATTCTCTCCAGTGGCTATGACCAATGATTGAGGATCTTGGTTGAAATGCTTAACAATTTGTAACATAGTATCATATTTTGTCTCACCAGCCAAGCGCAGCGGCCCATAGCTTGCTAGGGGGCCTCCTTCAGCATCAAAGGTTGTGGAAATGGCAAATTTTCCACCAACAATGATGGTCTTAGTCACTTCAAAATCTTTGAGTATTTGCTTGGTAGCCGTCGGTAACTTACCTTGTTCTGTTAAAAGTATCGGAATCCCAAGGGCTGCCGCCGGAGCAGACGCTGATAGGGCATCTGGGAAACTTTTACTTGAGGCTAGGATCACTTGGGTGCTAGGGCCAATTTTCCTAGCTATAGCTGCTGCTGTATCTGCAGCCGAATCTCCAAAAATACGCTCGTAAGAAAAATTCTCTTTGACCAGGGCGTTTGTCACAGGCTTAGTTATGGCCCCTTCTCCACCGATGACATAGACCTTCTCGCTAGCCCCCAGACGTTTAAGTTCTTGCAAAACCGCTTTGTCCAGCTGATAGGGTGAGGTTAACAATAAGGGGGCATTAAGTTTCTTGGCTAGAGGGGCTGCCGCTAAGGCATCTTGGAAGCGATCAACTCGAGCAAGGAGGACGACTGGAGAGGAGTTGTCCTCCCAACCTTCTTGAGATATTTTAATGGCAGTATCTTCCGCTCGAGTCCCATAAAGACGCTCTATGTTGATAGGGTCAGGGTCGGGGGTTGGAGTCGGCGTCGGTGTTGGCGTTGGCGTTGGAGTTGGCGTAGGGTTGCCTCTGCTTGGGTCGTAGATAGGAGAACTTGGATCGGTGTTAACGTTGCGTGTAAGGTCGTAACCGATTTTAGCCCGTTCGGCGAGACTGGCATCGAGGACCGGTCCCTCTAGAACTGTTAAATAATATTTGGATGCACTGGCCTTTGATTCGGAAGACCCTTCGAGAGCTAATTTGTCTGCCTCCGCCAGGAGCTTTTCGTATGTCTTTAGAAGACCCGTATTGGCCTTTTCTACGAGGTTTGGATCTAGATCTGACCCCTGTAGAACCACTCCATAGTCCTGAGCAGCAGTTAAGTAGGATTGACCTGTACCTTGAAGCAATAACTTATCTGCTTCAGTTATGACTTTGCTGAGAGCACTTAAATGTCCTTTATTAGCACGTTCTGAGATGGCGGAATCTAAATTGGGGCCCTGGTACACCGTCCAATAGTATTTTGCAGCAGTGACGTAGGAAGAATCTTTACCCTCAAGCATCAAAGCATCTGCTTCTGCTAAAAGCTTGCCGTAAGCGCTCAGGATCTTCTGAGTGCTTACTGATTTATCAGTGACCTCTGGACTGTTATAGGCCGTTACATAAAATCCCAAAGCATAATAAGAACTCCAACGTGCGTACTTAAACCAATAATCTCCGTTAGCAGCATGTGCACCTGGTCCTCCACCGGAGGAAATCAACAAATCAGGATCGATCACTAAATCTCCCAAATGCTTGGGGGTTGGGGTACTCCAGCGACTGGCAAAGTAAGGTGGATTCACTGGGGGCAACAGGGATTTAGAGATTTTTGTCGCTCCTGGGGCAAAGGTAATAGCGCTATTATACTTTTGACCCATCAGGCTAAACACTGAATCCTGATAGGCAGATTTACCGGTTAAAACATTGGGATTATTTCTCGTGGCCCAGCTATTGTAGCCCCATACGGCAAAATACCAGTTCTCTAAAACGTTGCGGTCTCCATCTCCAATCTTGGGATAAGCCCGCCATTTCTGGTTTAGCATTTGGCAACCTATTTCGATGTTATAGTCAATATCGTTTTTAAGTTTTTCGATTTCTTCTGTATCCGTAGGAGAATAGGAGGAAATTTGCATGATCCCGATTCCTATGCCATCTCGCCCAATTAGCGGTTTATCCGTTAGGGGCAGTCCCGTGGTGGGATCTAGTTCATACTGTTTCCAGCCGCTTTCCATCCAAGCAATGGCCTTTAAAAGCACCGGGGGGATGTTATATTTATTAGCCCAATGTTCTAGTTTTTCGCCTATTTCATTGTAATAGGCTGTTTGGCTGGCTGCTGCTGAAACTGGCTTAGCCGGAATCGATTGCATAAAAAAGAGTCCGACAATCAGTATCGCTATGATTCTCCTAAATTGGTGCGCTCTCATACGTTTTCCCCTTCCTACCGTGCAAATAGTCACAAACACATTCTTGCTTTCTTTATTCGACATGAAGAAGATTGTTCCTGCTTTTGGGGCACGGGAGTAATACGCGGACACACGCTCTCGGGAATACGCACTCACGCGAACAAGTAGGGGCAATTCATAAACTGCCCCTACTTGTACTTTCTTACCTCGAAAATCAGTTTAGCTTAATGTTATCCTGAGCGTTAGCGAAGGATCTAGATCCTTCGCTAACGCTCAGGATGACACGGTGCTTAAGTTGCTTTCATAGCAATTCGTTACGAGCTGCTGTACTACGATAAACGAATCCTATTCTTTCCTGTCCTGACAGGGGGACGGTTCTCGTGTCTGCGTTAACGCAGACAAAAGAGCCGTCCCCCTGTCTAGTTTTCTATGACCATTCCCTTGATTCATCTGGGTTATTATCTGTCTGGTATTCGTCGGGGATTCCTAGGTCCTTCCCTACAGTCGGACGTTTTAAATGCCTGAGTACACGGTAATCGAGGATGTCAGGCACTTTCTCCGCCATAATAGCCACACTTCGTGGCTTACGGAGCATTAGGCCTAACATCTGACAGGCTGCTTGAAGGGGGTTTCCCTTTTTGAAGGGCTCAGTCAATTGGTGGTATAGATAGGAATCCGATTGTTTTTTAAGACGTTTTTCTAAGGCATTAATCACTTCAGGACATATTTCTACCATTAGGTATTCCTGTTCCTTAGCCTTCATCTTGCTAAGTAAGGTTTCCGTGAGTTTAATCAAGCATTCCGTTGATCGTTGTCTGTGGGCCGTTAGGGAATTAGGCCAAGCCCTCCGGATATATAAGGGATCCGGAATGATTAACATAGTTGCCCCATGCAGCAGACATTCTAATAGGAGAACGAAATCCTCTCCATAGGTTATGTCTTCATGATAGTGCAGTCCTTTGCGAAGGAGGAAATCCCGTCGCGTTAGGGGCTTTAAGGGGCCAAGGTCATATTGAATCACGTCAACGGCTGAAACCGACCACTTAGGTAGCTCAAACTTCAACTTCCCCAGGTGGGTTTCATTCCAAGGATTGGTTTCTCCCTCGACAAAATTTCGAATATCATCTGCCACTATATCTGCTTGATGAGCCTCAGCTGCTTTAAGCATTCGCTCTAACCGATCTTTCTCCCACCAGTCGTCCCCATCGAGAAGGGCAATCCATTCTCCAGTCGCTCTTTTGATGGCTAGGTTACGGGAGTAGGATGGGCCGTGATTTTCTGGGCTGATAGTTAGGTGGACTCTGGAATCATTTATCGATTGAATAATTTCAACCGTCTGATCCGTGGAGGCATCATCGATAACGATAACCTCTAGATCTTGGAGGGTTTGATCCAAAGCCGAATGAATTGCTTGCCTGATATAGTCTTGGACATTATAGGTTGGAATAATTACGGATACTATGGGATGTTTCAAGTTTATATACCGTTAAAATGCGCCTTTCCCCGTGAAAACGACAAAGATGGTTTTCCACAGGATTTTTAGATCTAACCAAAAACTCCAGGAGCGTACATATTCTAGGTCGTAGGTCATTGTTTCTCCCAGGGTCAGTTCGCTTCGCCCATTCACTTGGGCCAAGCCTGTAACCCCCGGAAGAACATTGAGGCGTCGTCGCTGCTCTGGGGTATAGAGTTTGACCAGTTCCGGAACCTCTGGACGAGGACCAACCAAACTCATGTTTCCGATTAGAATATTGATCAGTTGAGGGAGCTCATCTAAGCTTGTTTTTCTGAGGAAATGACCGCTTCTGGTTATACGCGGATCATCTTTTTCCTGAAATACAAAACTCTCCAGATCGTTCACCTTTTCTAGTTTATCCTTCATCAAAGCCTCTGCGTTCTGTACCATGGTTCGGAACTTATAAATCGTATAGGTTTTTCCTCTCTGACCAACTCGTGTCTGCTTAAAGATGGCTGGTCCCGTAGAGTCTAACCGAATCCAGAGTACTATAAACAGCCAAAGGGGGGATATCAGGACGAGGAGAGTTAAGGCTGCCACAAAATCCAGCAACCGCTTCCCCGCAAGTTGCCAACCGGAATATCCAAATTCTTTGCTTTCCACGGATAAGGGCGAACTCTGACCCATCGATATATCTCCTCTCAAGCCCACTTAGGGCTGCTCATATTTAACCGGCTTAAGGTTTTATCCACATTTAAGGATTATTAATCCTTATGAAAGCTTCTAGGAGCTATGTCATTGCTATGAAATCAACTCGAGTAATGTGTGTCATCCTGAAGGCGGAACGACTGAAGGATCTCTAGGACAATTATTTTCGGAAACGTTCGATCACCCGTCTTACAGCATCTACAACATCCTGTGCGTCTTGCATACTCATTTTTGGATAAAGAGGCAAGGAGATTATCCGTTCAAAAACGTCCTCAGCAACTGGGAAATCCCCCGCTTTATACCCAAAGGTGTCTCTATAGTAGGGATGCATATGAAGGGGAATAAAGTGAACACTCGTCCCTATATTCTCTGCTTTAAGTTCCTCTACAAAGGCCCCGCGATCTATGGATAGTTTATCCAGATTTAGCTTGATGATATACAAGTGCCAGGCATGCCGTGCATAATCAAGTTCTACCGGCTCTTCAAGTTCTGGGATTTTTGCAAACTCAGCATTAAAATACTCCGCGAGGTCTCGGCGTACTCCTTGCATTCGTTCAAGTTTAGCCAATTGGGTTAGTCCCAGCCCAGCCATAATGTCTGACATATTGTCTTTATATCCCGGTTCAAGAACTTCATAATACCAGGAACCAGCTTGAGCATAGCGATTCCAGGCATTCCGGCTCATTCCGTGGGTACTTAAGATGCGGATCTTATTATACAAATCTTCATTATTCGTTGTGACCATTCCGCCTTCACCCGTGACAAGATTCTTGGTGGCGTAAAATGAGAAGGCAGTGGCATCCCCAAGGGACCCGATCATCTTTCCTTTATATTGGGTGTAAACGGCATGGGCCCCGTCCTCTAGAACAAAAAGATTATGTTCCCGGGCAATGGTCATGATTTCGTCCAAATCACAGGGGTGCCCGGCTATATGAACAGGGATAATCCCTTTTGTTCGAGGGGAGAGTTTCTCACCAATTTTCTTGGGGTCAATGTTCATGGTGATTGGATCAATGTCTACAAGGACTGGCTTAGCCCCGGTATGAATGATGACATTAGCCGAGGAAGCAAAGGTCATAGGGGTGGTGATGACTTCGTCTCCTTCCCCAATGCCCGCCGCAACAAGGGCGAGATGTAAGGCTGCAGTACAAGAGTTCAGTGCAACAGCATATTTGGCTCCAACATATTCAGCAAACTGTTTTTCGAATTCCAGGGTCTTAGGCCCCTTGGCGATCCAACCCGATCTCAAAGTGTCCACAACCTCAGCGATATCGTCCTCTTCTATTAAGGGAATATTATAGGGTAAAAATTCTTGACGTGCACTCATAACGACTACATTACCTCTTTTCAATCTTGAGCTTCGCTAATCTGACCTCCGGCCTCTGACTCCTGACCTCTGGAATCATATCCCCAGCTCTCGAAGCCAGTTCCGGATAATTTCTGACCAAGTATAGTGGGCTTCAACAAACCGCCGTCCTTTTTGACCCATCTCACGGCGATTTGGATTCTTCTGTAATTCAAGGATTGCTTGTGCTAACTCTTGGCTGTTCTCAGGAGCAACCACAACGCCCCCGCCTGAAGAAAGTACAAGTTCGGCAGCCTCCCCTTCCCCGGAATAAATCACTGGAACGGCCGAACCAAGGGCAGGAAACATCTTCGAAGGTCTTGCTCCTTCAAATAGTTTATTTTTCTTTAAGGGCACGATGCTAGCCGAAGATAAGGAAAAGTATCTAGGCATTTCTTGCACCGGCTGAAAGTCTACAAAGATCACATTGGCTAATCCTTTTTCCTGAACAAGTGCCTCCAGCATAGGTTTCTCCGTACCATCCCCTACGAACAAAAATCGCACATTTGGCTTATCTTTGAGCAACACTGCTGTCTGGATTACGGATTCAAGGCCTTGAGCATAGCCCATAGTTCCAGCGTAAATCAGAACAAAGTCGTCTTCTTTAATACCCAAGGTACGAGCCATTTCAGCATCACGTTCTCGGGGTGCAAAAAGTTCAAGGTTGACCCCGTTAGGTAAAAAGGTCACTTTTTCCTTAGGAACTCCCCGTTGCAATAACGAGTCCCTAATTCCTTCTGTTTGTGTGGATATTTTCCATGCTTTGCGGTAAAGGAGCTTCTCCAAGCCCTCAGCTGCTTTAATCATCCAGCGACTGTTAACAAGCCCCAAAGCAACGGCGGATTCTGGCCAGAGATCGGAAATATTCATAATAATACGGGTGCGAGTTAACCACCCATAGATCAATGCCGTAATTCCCAGAAAGAGCGGTGGAGATTCAAAGAACAAAATATCTTGTTTTCCCACTTTACTTAACCCCCAGAAGGAGGAAAAGACAAAAGAAAAATAATTAAGCAATCTCTTCCAAAAACGACCCCGCTGCACGGGGTAGATCCAAGTTCTCCAAACCGGGATCCCGTCCACCTCATCCTTCATCCGCCAATGTCCGCGATAGTTTGGCGGGATGACCCCGCTGGGGTGATTGGGAAAGGCAGTAACAACGGTGACCTGATGTCCGCTTCGCTGCAAGCCTTTGGCGACTTCCTTAAGACGGACCTGAGCAGCTCCGGACTCAGGTGGGAAGTATTGTGTTAGCATTAAAATGCGCAATCAAACCGCCGCTCCTTCAAATCTACTATAGACATACAGACTTTTATTACATATAGGTTAAAAGAAAATGATTTTGCACTATTTCAAAAAATTTGTTATTTAATTCAGTTGACTCGAAACCATAAAACAAAAACTTATCTTAATTAAAGAACTATAAAACCTAAAAGTCAACTTTTATACAATATTTATTCTAAATTATGTTTACTTTATTACGAACGTATTACGAACGTTTCAGGAATTTCTTAATCGTTTCACCGTGCTTCACATAAACCGATCGACCCAGACGGGCCGCTAGGGTGCGGTTTCGGTAAGCATAGAGATAATTTCGCTCTTGGCTCCCGAAACTCTTTTTAAACTTAGCGATACTTGGAATATTAGCTCCTACCATATCGTAAAGTGTAATCCCCATAGCTTGAGCGCGTTTTAAGTACTCCCACTGTACAAGATTGTTGGGGACGACTTTATTGTACTCTCGATCAGAAACCCCGTCCAGGTAATATCCTACGTTTCGGTCTCTTGGGAAGATTCCGCCGGCAATGGTTTTTCCTTCATATTGAGCCAGTAAAACCACCAAATCTCCCCTTGGATAAAGGTTCTGCCAAAGAGCGCTGAAATATTCTTTGCTAAAGGGTGGGTCCTTCTCCTGCCGTTTATAAACTCCACAGGAGAGTTGATAGTATGGTTCCAGCCATTCCTCCAGAGCTTGGGCTTCAATCACTTTGACTCCGGATTTCTCTGCTTTACGTATGGCATTCCGGCAACGCACTTCCAGCCCTGACCAGAGAGCCTCTTCCTCTTGGGGAATCGGTAGATCTAAGGTAATAAGTTCCTCCACAGTGTACCCATTTTGCTCGAGAACCTCTTTTCCCCTGACCTCGGGCAAACCCAGTTCCAAGTAATCTATATGTTTCTCCGCCCCATACACCTCAAGGGCTGATAAAAACTCGTCTAAAAGGACTGGGCCTAACGGGCCGCTGTGAGGAGTTGCAGCGCCGGACAGGGGACTACCTGCTAGTTTCAGAAGACTCATCTTCCGCTCCACTAAAGGAAGCAAGCCCTTTAAGACTCCCTCATCGTTAAATAACCCTAGACGGTTAACCTTTACTCCAAATCCGATTTCTAGGATGTCTTGCCATTCCCAGCGGTGAAAAAGAGAGCCGAAAGGAGTCTCCTTTTGGAAGTCTTGCCAGGCTTCGCGCTTAATGGACTTTAGCTTTAAACCCATGTCTCTTTTCACTCCCTCAGGTACCAAAGCCCTCTATCTTAGTTCGAGATAGAAAGTCCTCGATCCCTTTGCTTATATTGATTGTCCTCAGTTGACTGACCTAATAAACGAACCAGCAGGCCCATACTTATCCAAATCATGGGGTCTTCGAAGAAACGTGCTTCAGCTTGTGAGCTGATAAAAACTGTCGTTATCCATAAGAAATACCCAACCCCAGGAATATAGCCTTCGAGTCCCTTTGGCTCAAGACTGAGCTTACGTAAACTTCCCAGCACACGTATTATAGCTATCCAAACCCAGGACAAGGCTGCCAGTCCTATTAAACCCAGTTCTGCGGCAATTGTCAAAATGGTAGTATGGGAGAGGGTAGCCCCTTCTGCATCGGGAATCACGGTCTTTAAATGAATGTATTTGGTTAAAAACATTTCCTGAAATCCACCCAGGCCGACTCCCAAAAGACGATGATCTGTAAACATCGCCCAGGCTGCTTTCCATAGGTATTGCCGCTGAGCATCTAACGCCCCAAATCCTTCGCGGAAGGTTAGCAGACGCTGCCAGATCGTCGGCCGCATAGCTATAATAATCACGCCGATGAACCCTAGAAATCCAATGGGCAGGAGCATCCGTTTGCGCGGAATGAGTAGAACCATAAGCGCGAGGACGATTGCCAAGGTTAGAATCCCGCTGCGTGAAAGGGTAATGGCTAAAGCCCCCATTAATCCCAGGAGTGAGACAATATATACGATCCGTTTCCCTGTCTCCGTGTTCATATATTGAAGAATCAAATTGGCAACAATCCCCAAAATCAGGTAGCGAGCAAAAATATTCGGATCAACAAAGGTGGTATTGACTCGGGCGATCATGCCCTCGGCCAAATGTTCCTGCCAAATAAAATGTCGTGTCATTCCTTCATAAAGAGCGAGGGGAACAAGTGCAACCCCAACCCAATGGACAACCTTAAAGGGTAGGAAGATATGTTTCTTTTCCGCTAGAAGGCAAATACTGAGATAGAGTAGAAATAAGGTTAATAGGCGGATGATCTCAACCGCTGTTTTACCTCGGTCTACAGAATAAAGGATACTAAATCCCCCGACTGCTATGTAAATCATGAGGGCAATTGTTAAATAATGAGTTAATACGGATTTTAGCTTAAGACGCTTTTCCGGCTCAATCCAGAGACGCCAAAGGGCAGCTCCGATCATTCCAACGGTAACGAGGCGAGCCAAACTATCCAGTTGGGAACCCAAGGTTCCCAAGGGCGGGAACCAGGTGGTAGAGATCTCTAGAGCAACCGCTCCCGCTAATAAAGAGATAAGGATACTTGGTTTTCTAAATCCCAAGTATACTACAGTTCCGAGGCTAAGCAGGAAAAAAATCCACTTTAAAAGGGTGAGCTCCATATTATTGTTGTCCCTCCCTTTCCACGTCTAGTGTAATCAAGGGGCGTGCAGGAAAATCAAGATACCCTTCTCCCGCCTCATAGGGTACGGAGGCTGATCGAACCCTTTTCGGGTCAAGATGCAGACGAATTCGGAGGGGAGGGATCTGCTGAGCTGTGGGGTTGTGCGAAGAGTCTGCTACTGCAGACCTAATTTGCCAACGTGTACCTTCAATAGAAAGGGAGACTTCACTGTGACGCCTCAGGGTAAACCAGCGAAGAACCTCTCTGGGTATTGCAATCCAGGCGCCATCCTTCTTTCCTTGTGCAATTAGGCGTTCGTAGACTTCTCCCCAAAAACGAGGAGCGGTAAAGCTTTGATTATGCCACAGCAGACTGACTGCACCGCCCAAGCGGTTGGCCCAATCTAGAACAGGTTTTGCTGTAAGGTAGGCTTCTTCTCGATTTAAGTCAAGATGTTCCTCTCCCAGCAGAGCACCATCTTGGATATGAAGGGGGAGTTCCCAAAGGGTTTGACAATTTAGCGGATGATAGGGTTGAAGTGTTCCCGCCCGAAAGCCAACGACTTCATTATATCCGAAGGTTGCATCATACTGAAACCCGCCCTCTTCCAAGCTTTTGAAGGATTCTGGCGATTTAAAATAGAGCCAGTGCATGCGCACCCCAAGTTCATTCTGCCTAGTCAGATTGGCTACTCGGCCATATTCTGCCCGAGCCGCCTGGGGATCGTGCCAAGCGTCTATTCCATGAACCCCTGCTTCCCATCCGCCTTTTTCCAAGTTGTTGAGCAATTCTTTAGAGTTCGTAACATCATAAAAAGATGCCCTGTTCGAGGGTGCGCTTTCTTCAATAGTTTTACTCGTGAATTCCTTGTGATTGATATCGTTATAAGAGTTGGAGGCATTTTCTATATCTTTGTCCTTATCTTTCCTTAAGGCTTCCGGAAGAATACCCGGTTTTTTAGGAAAAGGCATAAAGTAAAGACTTGATCGTACTCCCAACCGTTTCTCAAGGTCAAGTAGGGTTGGCAGAGCTCGCTTCCAGACATCTTGTCCAAGCCCGGCCTTCGCCGCCCAAGTCCTCCCTATTTCCCAAAGGGACCGGAAGAATTCCGAAGTTTGGACCTTTCCAGCCTTCCATTGCTTCCAGCTCAGGACAGAACTTCGGTAACAATATCCTAAAAATGTGCGAGAGATTGGCATCTCCTTCAGGCTTAGGATATCGATGTCATGGGTTAAAGTCATAGCGTAGGAATATCCCCAAGGGGTTGGCGGGAGTTCTATGTAATTTCTAACCTCACGGCGAAGTACTGCCTGGATTTCTTCGAGCATTAAATCAAGGGTCGGCTCACTGACCTGCTTTTCCGTGTAATCTCGGCCCTCCATAAGAAGGCGAGTTCCCTCTTGACCCAGATTAAAGGAAAAGGTTTTGAGCCGGAGGGCATGATTTTGACGTTCCCCTGTTATGGGTCCACAAACCAGGATCAAAGGTTTAAGGGGACTTTGTCCAGATGAGTTTGAGATTAGCAACTCCAACTGTGTAAGGGATATTCCATCCACTATAATTGCCTGGCAGTTCGAGAGTCCCGAATCATCTGGAATCTCCTCACTACTTGCATGAAAAGGAATACCCAAAAGCCCGGCGATCTCTCGATAGATCGGCTTGAGGGATTCTGAGACATAAAATCCTACTTGCCCTGATTTTGATCCATGATTAGTGCCATTTGCTTCGAGCACGAAGCTCAACCCCTTTTCTCCATCTGAGCCACAATTTCCTCACTGGCACGACCGTTTCCATAAAGATTCTCAAGGTAAGGAGGCAGAGGTTGATTGCGATAATTCTTAACAGCGTCAACAATAGCCTCAGTTTTCGCGCCCGTGAGCGTGTTCCAACCTGTCTGGACTGTTTCTACCCACTCGGTTTCATCCCTTAGGGTTACACAGGGGACCTTCCATAAGTAGGCTTCTTTTTGCACACCACCTGAGTCTGTGAGAATCAGTTCTGCCTCTTTTTCTAAGAGTATCATTTCCAAATAGCCCACCGGCTCAATCACTTCCACATTTTCTGGAATCGTGAGCCGATGATCTTGGAGGAGTTTTCTAGTTCGAGGATGAAGGGGCAGCACGATCTGACCCTCAATTTGGGCAAAGGCATTGATAATCCCTGCTAGTCGGCTCGGATCATCCGTATTTTCTGCCCTATGAACCGTAGCCAAGAGATAGGATTTTTTTGGATAGCGAAGGGTTTCCATCATACTCCGTTCCTCCGCCCGCCGTGCATGATAATATAGGGCGTCAGCCATAACATCTCCCGTTCGGACGACCCCTTTAGTGAGTCCCTCTAAACTGAGGTTTTTCACAGCCTGATCTGTTGGACAAAACATGAGAGTTGAGACATGATCTGTCAACACACGGTTCACTTCTTCCGGCATCAGGCGGTTATAGCTTCGCAGCCCTGCTTCGACATGAGCAATAGGAATATGGAGCTTAGAGGCAGCTAATGCCCCGGCCAAGGTAGAGTTCGTATCTCCATAAACGAGAACCCAGTCAGGCTTCTCTTTGAGGAGTACCTCCTCAACGCCGGTTAACATTTCACCGGTTTGAGCGCCGTGCTGCTTGGAACCAACTCCTAAAAAGTAGTCAGGCTTAGGAATCCCTAACTCCTCGAAAAACACATCCGACATCTGATAATCATAATGCTGACCGGTATGAACGATTTTTTCCTCATGTCTTTTCCTCAAAGCCTCGGAAAGTGGAGCCGCTTTGATAAATTGAGGCCTGGCACCTAATACGGTAATTATTTTCATACTTCTTACTCCTTTTTGGCATGTCAGAGGACGGTCCATAGCCACTGAAAAAGTCCCATTTGTGTCATTCTGAATGGAGCGTCAGCGAAATGAAGAATCTTCATGCCGTTCAACTGCAAGATCCTTCGCTATCGCTCAGGATGACAATATTGATTTTTGCCATATTATTTCTTTTTCAGTAGTTATGGATGGTCCTTTTGACACGCTTTAAAACGTGTCGTGTTGGGAGACCGCCCCTCAACATTTAATACATATTTCCAGTTAAGGTAATTATCTTCTCTGAGCGGAACGGCTAACCTGTCCCTCTGTTTCACCCCTCTGTTTCGCGAGCGAAACAGTTAACCTGTCCCCCTGTTTCGGCGGAGGATATATCCTCCAATTCGTTGGAAATCTTTATCAAGGACGATGAGGATTATCAAGTATAGACTTCCCGCGAGGGATGCTGAGGCCAGTGGGTGAAGATCACGCAGCAGGTAGGCTGTGAAGCCCATAGCCAGTGAGGCCAGGACGATGACAGGTAGTTGACGCAAAATTTTAAGTTTATAAACGTGGCGCCGTACTATCCAGTAGAACGCGACATAAACGTATAATTCTGTGATGAGGGTTGCCACACTCGCCCCATAAATTCCATAACGGGGAATGGCATATAGATTAATACCGATATTCAAAAGAGCGGCACTCCCTTGTATCTTAGCTCGGGTCCATTGCCGATCTGTGGTTGTCAATACGTCACCTAGGGAAAAGCTTAAGCATTCCAGAGCAAAGAACCAGCTTAAGAGCATTAGAATTGGTATGGATGCGGGAAAACGACCGTTGTACAGCCAAGTCAGGAGTGGATCAGCTAAAACGAAGATTAAGACACTCCCCGGTATCCCGACGGCGCTTAGGACTTTATAGATCTTTTCAATCGTCCCTCGGTGTTTCTCCTTACTTTCTACACTGAGCTGAAATAAAATCGGATAAAGAACACTGGTTAGAATCCCTGGTATAAATAAGAGGACCGCAATTAAGCGATAAGCTGCCGAATAGATCCCAACTTCGATTGGGGGAAGCATCAGGGAAAGCATGAACATATCAATTTGAAAATAGATGTATAAAAAGATGACTGCAATTCCGTAGGGCAATCCCTGTTTGAGCATCTCTATAAGTCGGGAAAGATCAAATTCCAGACGTATGTGACGCCGCAAGTGAGCATATAAGAAGAACGAAATAAGAGTCGCTGTCACGAGTTGGGCGAGAGTGATCATCACCACACTGCCCTGGTTTACTACAACTAGGATCGTCAAACCACCAATCAAAAACGTCGACAGAAACTGATATATGGCTGCAAAATACATTTGCTGTTTGGCCTGAAAATAGTTATATACTGTTGCGTGCAAGGCGTTTAACCCACTCGCCAGACCCAGAACGATCACCATGCTGCGAATAGATTGGTTATATCCCGCGGGATACATTAAGACAAGCATAAGCGCATAGATGGCCAAAGTTGTAAACGCCTTAAATAAAAGGGTGTTTCCCAGGTAAAGTGGTAAAACTTTCTCATCTCGAGACCCTTCTTGAACCATATAGTTGCTCAAACCAAAATCCGCGAAAAGTATAAAGGTACTGACAAAAGCGAGGGCAGAACTGTATTCTCCAAAAATTTCTGGTCCTAAATAACGAGTGACCGCGATTCCCACAACAGCAGCAATCGCTTTGGAAAGTACACTGGCCGCGCTTAAGGCGGCAGCATTTTTAAGGACTAAGCGAAGTTCCACTGGGGGATCCTCCCTTCAATTTTTCGGTAATGATCTCCTCGTAGAGCTTTAGAGTTTCCCGCGCATTGTATTCCCAGGTAAATTGACCTCTGACCAAGTCTTTACCTCGCATTCCCATAGCCTTCCCTTGGTCGGGATTCATTAGGAGTTCTCGAATACTCTCGGTGATTGCCATAACGTCCTTAGGAGGAACGGCCTTACCGACTTCCATTTGGGTAAGAATTTCCGAAATCCCCTCCCCTAAGGAGCCAATAATTGGTTTACTATGGGCCATGGCCTCTAAGTAAACCACCCCAAAGGCTTCATTCCAACTTGGTAAGATAAAGACTTCACACTGTGCCATTTCTTTCATAGCGTCTGGGTGTGGTAAACTTCCCAAGAACACGACATGGCCCTCTAGTCCCAATTCCTTGGTTAGGGCCTCTAGCTTTCCTCTTTCCGATCCGTCCCCAACAATTCGGTATTCCAAATCGGGGAATTCGCTAATCAAGGCTGGGAGAGCCTTGAGGACTAGGGCATGTCCTTTATCAGGACGCAGAAAGCCAACGGTCAGTAGACGTCGATGAGCTTCGTTTAGTCCTTGCTTTAAATGGGTTCCTTGCACTAATAGATGTTTTGGCTCTAAATACGGTCCCTTTTGTTCGATGTCTTCCAAATTTACACCATTATAGATAACCCTATATTTCTCAAGCTGATCAGCCCAACTTTCCAGACCGTACTGAGTTTTTAATTTCTGGCTTACTAAGATGACTCCCGAAGCATCCTTTAGCGTGGCCCGGACACTTTCCGCACAGGTGCGACTTCTGTTCAATGTATAAGCAAAATCCTGACCATGAATCGTGACCACCACGGGAATCTTATACTTTCGGCCGAATTTCAAAGCGGCCGCTCCATCTGGATGTGCCACATGAGCATGGATGAGGTCTACCCCTCGTGAAATTTGTTCTGTGAAAACCCGATCTATTCCCCGTGCATAGGTTTCAGGATAGTACTCGAAAAAAAGAGACCGTGGAAATTCCAAAACCCGTGGATGATAGACAGGAAACCCATCGGGCTCCTCCTGAGAGGGGACCGCGGGATATCCTCCCCACTTTCCTCGTCCAGCCATAAAGCCCGGCACCCAGGGTACCGGAGCTACTACCCTTACCTCTAAACCCAGGCGCACTAAAGCTTGGGCCTGTTGGCGAACAAAGATTCCACCTAAAGGGCTTACTGCATTGGGGTACATATGAGAAAGCATTAAAACACGCATCTTATCGATCCTTCTTTGCCAGGATTCGCTCATAGAGCGCTAAGAGTTTGTTTTGTTCTTTTTCCCAAGTATACTCTCGGTGAAAGGCATCCCAGCCATTCTGACCGTAGCTTAAGGCTTTTTTAGGGTCATCTAACAAGGAACAAATATCGTGAGACAGACTTTCCGGGGATCCAGGTTCAGTCAGCAGACCGCATTGATTCTTTTCGACGATCTCTTCAATGTAACCAAACCGAGAACCAATCACTGGAAGCCCTGCTGCCATATATTCTAAAAGTTTGACTGGAATGGCTTTTTGATAATTCAGAGTTGGAAGTAACGGAACAAGGGCAATGGAACTTTGAGCTAAAATTTCTGGGACCTGCTCATAAGGGACCTTTCCTCTTAAACGTACATTTCCCCGTTTAAGCCAAGGGGTAAGATCTGAAAATTCCGGACCCAAATCCGCCGTATCTACCGGACCTACAAGTTCACAAACAGCTTCAGGATGTTTTTCTCGAACCAGGGGCATTGCTCTCAAGATAACTTCAAGGCCCCGCTCCCGAGTAATCCCGCCTAGGTATAATATGGCCGGTGGTTTAATGGTTTCTGGACGTGGAAATTCGAATTGCCGTTTAAGGGGATAGTTGTGGAGGATTTCTCCTTCTGGATTCTTACGCCGAAAAAGTTCAGCCATATGACTGTTGACCGTTATAATACCGGCAAAGGATCGTGCTGACCATTTCTCTAAATGATCTACCGTACGCGCAACAAATTTGCGCATAGGTTTTGGTATCCAATAACGCGTTAGGAGGCTGTCTCCATAATATTCATGGACATCATAAATCACGGGTTTCCGATGCCTGCGGCTTAACAACAAACCTACTGGCACCAAATCCGGATCATGAAAGTGATAGATGTCCGCCTTTTCCTGAAGCGCCGCCCGGTAAAGGGCTTTTAGACGCCAAATCCGATCCGTCCGAGAGGAAAGCGGAGCCACAGCCTGAATTTTGATTCCTTCCTTTTGTTCAGATCTTAAAAAAGGCGCGACGATGACCACTTCATAGCCCGCTTCAGCTAGGCTTTTGGCCTCTTTATGAAAAATCCGTTCGTCAAAGGGTGAATGTGCTGTCGTTAAAATACAGACTTTCAATCGTTTTCCCCTTCTATTCTATAGATTAGGCCCATGTAAAGAGCTATTAGGGTCATTAACTGAAGATTATAGAAAGCCCCAGCCGTAATGTTGTAAACCATAATCGCAAGAGTTGCAGCCACAAAGGCAATGGAAAGGAGAGTCTTATTTTCTCTTATCCTTGGGTCGGAGGCATAGGAATTAAAGAAACTAACCCTCCTCAAGGCTGCTTTTGTTGGTCGGATAAATAACCAGAGATAAAAGGCCAATCCAATAACTCCATAACGACGGGTCACTAAGGCGTATTCATTATCGACAAGAGTCGTCATAGTGTCTTTGGCCGTTCCCCAACCTAAAATGGGAGATTGTTCGATAAATTCAAAGGCACTTCCCATGCGCAGGAGATGTCCTTGAGCAGATGTACTCTCCTCAAGGTTAGTCGCTTCACTTATTCGAGACACAAAGTCTCGCGGCGAGGTGAAGAACAGTGTTAGAGTTAACAGGAAGAGAACCCCTACCTTTAAAAGAATTCGCTTTTTCCAGTAAACTTTGAAAAATGCCCAAATGCTTAGGAAGACTAAGACTGTAGCCGTCGCTAAAAGAGCGGTTCGCGAAATCGTCATAAAGGTTTGTTTTAAGGTCAGCCCTATCAAGATAAATAAAATTACCCCTTGCAGTCGATCATTATTACGGAAATAAAACCAAGTTACAAACAGGGTCATCATTATAACAGACACAATACCCATGACATTTGGGTTGTCAAAGGTCCCTAAAACTCGAGGCGGATTCGCATTCACCAAGTTATCCAAGTGAGATTGAGCAAAAAAGGGAGTAAGCCATGCATTGACATTGGCCAGATTTAGAAATTGTCCCCACGAAAGCAACAAAATAAACCCTAACCCCACCAAAAATGTATTCCGTAATACATCGAACTCACCTTGCTGTAAATCTAGAGAAAGGGCTAAGGTAATCGCCAGAAAATATTTGGCTAGGGTGACCCCTTCCATGACATCTCGAAAGCCAAAGGACCCCTCTAGGAAAAGTACGGCAAAGAGATTTGATATTATGATAGACACGAAAAAAAGCAAAAAAACCTTGGTTACTGACCTCAAGCCTTCCTTCACACTATATTGGTTAGAACCAAAACTATCCTCCGTAAACGAATGGAAACGGCGTGTTAACCGGAGGAGCAAATTGATTGCAAAAGCCCCAAAAATAAGGGCATCATCCAAACGAACCCGGGGTAAACTTGGATGGATTTCTAGCGAAGGCAAAAGCATAGCGGATAACAGAATCCCGCATATGAGCAGCAGCTTATTCCGGTTAGTACTAGTAATCCCTGTATTCCAGAGCAAATTTCTCTCCTCCTCGTCTGTCTGCTACCTAATTTACTACGAAAACTCCACCCTTCTTGAAGTAGATGTTCCAAGTCTGCTTCGGCGACGAAAGCCTCCTGTAAATAGTCTTCAAAGTCTCAATGTTCAACTTTAGCTGACTGATTTCACTAAGGCTGCAATTTCATGTTGTTGTTCGAGGCTCAATTCAGGGTAACAAGGGATAGCTAGCGCTTGTTCGCAAGCTTTTTCTGCTACAGGGAAATCTCCGACTTTATAGCCAAGGCTACGAAAAGCCCTTTGTAAATGTAGGGGAACAGGATAATAGATGGCATTCGCCACACCGCCAGCCTTTAGATGTTCCATTAGAGCACTACGTTCGTCGGTTCGAAGGACATATAAGTGATAGATGGGAGTTGCCAAGGGATCCCGACCGGGCAGCTGAATCTTAGTATCGGCAAGGAGTTGATCATAGAGCTTAGCCTTTTCTCGGCGGCCTTCATTCCATTGATCCAAATATCTTAACTTCACACGTAAAATTGCTGCTTGCATTTCATCAAGACGGCTATTGTAGCCAATTTCTTCGTGGTAATATTTCGTTTGACAGCCATGAAAACGTAGCATCCGCAGGTGGGCGGCCAGGCTCTTATCGTTGGTGACAATCATTCCCGCGTCCCCATAAGCTCCTAAATTTTTGGTCGGAAAGAAGCTAAAAGTTGCAGCATGTCCAAGGGAGCCCGCTTTTTTACCGCGATACTCAGCTCCGATTGCTTGAGCAGCATCCTCAATGACCTTCAAATCATGGCGTGCAGCAATTTCCATGACTCTTTCAACATCCACCATCTGTCCGAAAATATGTACTGGAATAATTGCTTTTGTCTGGGGAGTAATTTTATCCTGTAGTTGATTTAGATCCATGTTAAGAGTTACAGGGTCAATATCTACAAACACGGGTTTAGCTCCAACCATCGCAATGGTTTCTGCCGAGGCAAAGAACGTGAAGGGAGTCGTGATCACTTCATCCCCCGGTCCGATGCCGAAAGCTTTAAGAGTCAGGACTAAGGCGTCCGTACCATTGGCAACAGCAACAGCCTCCTCTGTACCGCAAAAAGCAGCTATTTCTTTCTCTAAAGCCTTCATCTGTGGTCCTAAAATATAAACCGAGGAATCAAGCACATCAAAAATGGCCTGGTCTATTTCATCTTTAATCGTCAAATACTGAGCCTTCAGATCCAAAAGAGGAATACTCATCTTTAATCGATCCTTTCTTTTGCTTCATTTGGGTTCCTTTCACTTGCTCGCTGGATGTTGAAGCTATTACGCCAACCTCTGGGCTCTCTTCCTAGAGGAGTTCCTCTTCCGGAACTGCTCGGAGGTCTTTTGCCGGGAACCCTTTGATGACCCGTTTTTCGGTGGTGTCTTTGCTGACTAAAGCCCCTGCTGCTACGAAGGTTTCCGGTGCTACTTTCACGCCTGGCAAGAGGATTGCCCCTCCCCCAATACGGGCCCCTCGTTGGATCGTGGCACCTTTGATTGATTTGAAACGTTTTTCGGTGCGCCCCATATAATTATCATTTGTTGTCGTGACCATGGGAGCTATAAATACTTGTTCTTCGATCTCCATATAGGCAGTGATATAGGAACCTGTCTGAATCTTGGTGAATTCGCCAATCTTTGTATCATTTTCTACTACGACTCCACTGCCGATTACTACGTTCTGCCCTATTGAACATCTCTCACGGACAACCGCTCCGTCCCCGATAAATGCTTTATCTGCATAATTTGTCCCGGCATAGAGGACTGCAGAGCAGCCTATAGTATACCCATTCCCCATTTGAAGAGGAGGTAAATCGTTCTGAGCTTTAACAGTACTCGTTGCGGATGCCTTCGGTAAACGGCCAATCGAGGAGTTACTGCCAATAAATCCGTTCTCGCCAAGAATAGCTTGCGGGTAAATCGTGGTGTGATCCCCTATGCGGGTTTGAAGCCCTATTTCAGTCCCTTGACCAATACTGATATAGTTGCCAAGCACACTTCCGGCTCCAACTTTGGCTCCGTCTCCAAGGACACAGCCGACTCCCAAGATCACATTTTCTCCGAGCACGACATTTTCTCCAATTACGCAAAACGGTCCAATCTTAACGCTTTCCGGCACAGTTGCACTGGTGGCTATTAAATGATGAGTCATTATTTTTACTCCTCCTCTAAAGGAAACACAATCGGCTCCTTGGTCTCCTGACATTTATAAATTGCCAGAATAATTTCCAAAGCCTTTCGTCCCTCTTCTCCAGGAATAGCCGGTGTTCTATCTTCTCGTATCGCCTGTATCATATCAGCGATTATTTCTCGATGTCCAAAACCGTATACGTTTGGCGGATCCCCTGCCTGGCTCGCAAAAATCTCCGCTTTTTCTTCGACGCTGTCCGGGAACTCCCAAACTTCTATGCGGTTGACGGCGATTCCGCCGACAATGACGGACCCGGTTTCACCGAAAACGTTCAAGGTCTCTTCAATGTTGGTTGGATAAATAGTTGAGGCAGCCTCAATGATTCCGATGGCACCGCTTTTAAACTTGATTACAGCTGCTCCCATATCTTCCATTTCAATTTTGCGCATAAAGGTCTCAGTATATCCAAAAACAGATTCAACCGGTCCAAAGGTCCACTGCAGGAGATCAATATTATGTATGGATTGATTCATGAGCACTCCGCCATCGTGAAGCTTTGTCCCACGCCAAGGCGCTTGAGTATAATAGTTATCGTTCCGGTTCCAGCGCACAGTAGCTTGTCCATGGGTCAGTTTTCCAAAACGTCCATCCTCTACAGCCTTGCGAAGGAGTTTTATAGATTCATTAAACCGATTTTGATGAATAACCCCTAATTTTACCCCTGCTTTACGGCAGGCCGCGATCATAGCATCCGCTGTTTTCAGGGTCATTGCCATTGGCTTTTCTACTAAAATATGCTTCCCTGCTTCAGCTGCTGCAATTCCGATTTCAGCGTGTATGCCGCTGGAAGTGGCGATGGTAACGACATCGATGTCCGTCCGTTTTAGCATTTCCTTATAATCTGTATAGGGCACTGCGCCATATTTATCAGCAAAGGCTTGGGCTAGTTCTGGTACGATATCACATACTGCAACTAATTCTGCCTCAGGTAGCGCAACAATAGATTCCGCATGTTTTGGGGCAATCCGTCCACATCCTATAATTGCAAACCGAATTTTGTTTTCTCCGTTCATCTTAATACAACCACTCTTTCCTTTGTTATTTCAACACTGACAAGGGGACGGTTCTCGAAGTTGACAGAGAACCGTCCCTTTGTCACACCCTTCTAAAGTGTGTCAAAAAGGACCGTCCCCCTGACACACTCTCAAAGCGTGTCAAAAGGACCGTCCCCCTGACACACGAGTCCCCTTAGATTTTAGCGATCTTTTCACGATTTCTAAGGACATCTTTGGTGGCATTACGTGTATCTACAACAAGCTTGGCTTTCTCAACTACCCGTTCATAATCCACAGCAGTGTGATCAGTCAGGATTAATACTGCATCTGCGGTCTCTAAGACCTCATCTGTCAGCGGTACACTTTCCAGGTGAATTGTACTTCCACCGTGTGGTTCAATAACTGGGATGTAGGGGTCATGATAGGTGATATTGGCCCCTTGCTTGCGTAAGAGTTCGATGATTTTGAGGGCTGGTGATTCCCGCATGTCGTCTATGTCCTTTTTGTAGGCTACCCCAAGAACAAAGATCTTAGCATCCTTTAGGCTCTTGTTAACGCTATTTAAGGCACGCACCACTTTGTTGATAACATAATAGGAAACCTCAACATTGATTTCCCCAGCAAGTTCTATGAAACGAGTGTGGAAATCATATTCTCGGGCCTTCCAGGTAAGGTAGAAGGGATCAATAGGAATACAGTGTCCTCCAACCCCCGGTCCGGGATAAAAGGTTTGGATTCCGAAGGGTTTTGTTCCTGCTGCTTCAACCACTTCCCAGATGTCGATTCCCATACGGTCGCAGAGCATCATTAGTTCATTGACCATGGCGATGTTGACTGCTCGGTAGGTGTTTTCGAAGACTTTGGTCAACTCAGCAGCAGCGGGTGAGGATACAGGGACGACGTTTGTAATGGTTTGAGTGTAGAGGGCATAGGCAATTTCTAAGCATGTTGGCGTCATACCGCCTACTACTTTAGAAGTGTTTTTCGTACTGAAACGTTTGTTACCTGGATCAACCCGCTCTGGCGAGAAGGCTAGAAAGAAGTCCCGTCCAACTTTAAGCCCTGTTTTTTCTAATAAGGGCAGAATAACTTGCTCTGTAGTGCCTGGATAGGTTGTGCTTTCTAAGGTGATAATCTGTCCAGGACGAAGATATTTACTGATCTCTTCTGCAGATGCTTGCATATAGGAAATATCTGGGTCACGGGTAATAGTTAATGGTGTGGGTACACAAATGATCACAACATCACATTCTGCCAGCCGGGAGAAATCTGTGGTTGCAATTAGTAAACCCTTTTGCACGATTTCCTTGAGGTCTTCATCTTTGACATCTCCGATATAGTTGTCTGCTGCATTAACCTGACCAACTCGGGCTGGGTTAATGTCAAACCCCAGCACAGGGAATCCGACCTTCCCTTTTTCTACGGCTAAGGGAAGTCCTACATATCCTAATCCAATAACCCCAATTTTTGCTTCGTGGTTTTCTATTTTTCCTTTAAGCGTCTTGGCCACAATATCTTCGTCGGTTATTACGTTCTGAACAGTGATCATCTCTGATTTCCTCCTTAATGATTAACAACTTCCTTAATTACCTTCTTACGGAAGGCTGGAATGACGGTCTGTAACAATTCAATAACTTCATCTCTAGTTAAAAAGCTGCCTCGTTCTCGAACAATATGGGTTAATTCTTCTAGACGTTCAATGTCAATACCATTTGGTTTAGCAACAAAGATTCTACTATGTTTCGTTGAAGTAACTCCTTCTTCAGCCGTCAACAATTCCTCATAGAGTTTTTCTCCCGGCCGAATCCCCGTAAATTGTATCTTAATATCAACATCGGGTTCGAAACCCGAAAGCCTAATTAAGTCTTTAGCTAAATCTACAATCTTAACAGGTTTCCCCATGTCTAAGATGAAGATCTCTCCTCCACGCCCCATGGCACCCGCCTGAATCACTAACTGGGCCGCTTCAGGAATGGTCATAAAGTAACGTACCATATCAGGATGTGTGACTGTCACCGGACCACCTTGAGCAATTTGCCGTTTAAACGTAGGAATTACACTGCCGCGGCTTCCTAAAACATTACCAAACCGCACAGCTACAAACTTGGTTTGGGAACGGAGATCTAAGCTTTGAATCAGCATTTCTGCCGTTCGTTTAGTTGCTCCCATAACACTAGTTGGGTTGACTGCCTTATCTGTTGAGATTGAGACGAAGGTCTTTACTCTTACTGAATCCGCTGCCTCTGCCAGGTTTTGGGTTCCGACAACGTTATTCTTTAAGGCTTCTTCAGGATTTCTTTCCATTAAGGGAACATGTTTATGGGCTGCAGCGTGGAAGACGACACCTGGCTTATGCCTATTAAAGATTAAGAAGACCTTCTCCCGGTCTTTGATATCCAAGATCTCTGTTATAAAGTCAATTCCCGGGTGCTCAGATCTCAGCTCTTGTTCAATGTCAAAAATGCTGTTTTCTCCATGCCCGAGCAGAACCAGCTTCCCTGGGTTAAATCTGGCAATTTGACGGCAGATTTCCGAGCCTATGGATCCACCGGCTCCGGTAATAAACACGGTTTCTCCTGCAACATAGCCCGCTACCTCTTCTAGATCAACGGAAACTGGGTCTCTCCCCAGCAAGTCCTCTACCTGAACCTGACGAATCGGATTGACGTTAATATCTCCGCTGATAATGTCATAGACGCCGGGCATTATCTTTAGCTCAACCCCGGATTTTTCACAGATTTGGACGATTTCCCGGACGGATTCCCCTGATGCAGAAGGCATTGCAATAATAACTTCATCAATGTTGTGTCCTTTTACGACGCGGGCAATATCCATTCTCGTACCTAAAACTGGAATTCCAAGTAACTGCAATTTCTGTTTTGAACGATTATCATCGATAAAACCTATAGGACGTCCATCTCGATAATTACGGTTTTTTAATTCTCGCGCAGCTAATACGCCGGCATCTCCTGCCCCAACAATAAGTACCTGTTTTTGCGAGCCCGGGACATGGCGATCAAAGGCATTTTCCTGTAAGATCCGCCAAATAAACCGCGACCCCCCAATCAAAAAGACCATGGCTAACCAAAGGAGCACTGCAGCCGTATGGGGCATCCGTATATAGGAGAGTGTGTCCGCATTCGATAAGCCATAAAAATAAACCACCGCAACGGTTCCACCCGTTCCAACGGTTACAGCATAAAGAATAGAGAGTAACTCCCCTGTACTCGCATATTGCCAAAGGCGATTATATAACCCAAAGACGTAGAAAACCACCAGATATAAAATAGTCCCTCCAACGGCGGTATGATAATACGTCTGATAATAATCTAAGGGTATACCTCCTTCAAAGCGCAAATAAAAACTGCCGAAAGCTGCCAAGTTGATTAACATAGCATCAATCAGCATTAAAACCAACGTTCGTTTGCGGAATAACACGTAGCTCAGCCCTTTCTCGATAAACCCCAACATTATACTTTATCGTTCTAAAGTTTACTACAACTTACTTGCTTTTACAACTACAGAAAAGAGAGCTGCTTCCTTGATATTCACTGACAAAATGAAGAGGGTAAAACCCTTTATTTGAGGGTTCTTTTAGGACTCTGAAACCCTATTATATAGTAACTAAAGGGCATAAAACTGATAACTCTTACGCTTAAATAGCTTAAAACTACCGTCACCAGGTATACTATTGGGTAAAAAACCCAATCATCAAAGCCAATTTGATAGTCCTTAAGTAGCTTTATGGCAGATTGGTTGAAAAAGATGTGGATTAAGTAAATTCCAAAGGAATATTGACCAATTTTATTCATTACTTTGGCCAGGACACTCTTCTTTTTCTCAAGGAGGTACCTCGCCACATTATAAAGCAGCAAGAAGGTGACCACTCTAAACATGGGATAGACTAATTCTGATCCGATAAAAAAATAATCTGGTGTTGTGTTATATCGGTAGCCTGTGGTTAAGCCAATAATGATAAAAAAGCTTGATCCCAGAGTCAAGGCCATGGACATTGTGAATAAAATCGAGGTTTGTCGCTTAAATCCTTCTTTTAATTGTTTATAGTGATCCGCGGTATATATCCCTAGACCAAAGTAAAAAAGAAAACCAATAAAATTAACTCTCGTACCTGCTAAATAGGGAGTGTGTAGACTCACCATAAAGAGAGTCTGCAGGATCAGAAGTAAGGCAAGGAATTGTTCTGCCCGGTCTCTTTGCTTAAATAAAGTATATAGTCTTATAATGATCGGATAGAGAAGGTAAAATACAATGATTAATAAAAAGAACCATAGATGGTAGGATGCATCGGCATGCCAGATATTCTTAAGCAAAAGTTTAAAGTTTGTACTGAGTGAGCTAGCTTTCATAGCAGCCCAATTGTTAAAGGCTGTATATAAAACCGAGAATAATAGGTATTGAGGGATAATTGAGCGGATCCTTTTTTTATAAAAATCGATTAACGGAAAGTCATTTCTATAATTCTTAGCTAAAACAAATCCCGAAATTAGAATAAATAAGGGTACCGCAAACTGCGAAAAGACATCTGTCCATAAGGTCAATAGGACTAAGGAGTTAAATTCCTTAATGACAGTAAAGTAGCCTGTCGTGTGGATAGCGATGACTGCTAAAACTCCAAACCCTCTAAGATAATTTATTTCCTCGATCTTTCCCGGTTTCGTTGCAAAGGTGTTACGTTTAATCATGCCGAATGTTCCCTTCCCTTATTCATGGGTTCTCCAAGTGCTAAGAATCTTCCGTAGGGGAAACTTTGAATGACCATATAAAAAAGCAACGGGCATAGAATCCCTACCACAAAAAAGCGAACCGGTGTCATAGGGATAATCTGACGGACTATGTAGACTGAAGGAATATGCAAATACATAATTACCATGGCCGCTCTGCCTATCCTAATTAAGGTCTTATTAAAAACCTGCCACTTAGAAAGAATTAAACTTAGTTGAACTAAAAAGAACGTAAAAATTAAAGGAAGGATTAGATTCAACCCAAAATAATAGTATTGGCGATGTTTCATATCCAAGCCATAATCTAGGATTTGCCGCGAGTAAAGATGAATGAACCCTATAAAGAGTATAAAAGATACTCCTAACACTATTTTCCGACTTGAAGGTTTATCTAATAGCTTTGTTTGTTTGCAAAAGTGACCACCTGCATAAAAGACTAACGCGTATAATCCAACGTCCATATTCCAAGGGACGAAACTCTCTGGCAAATAACGTGATTGCCAATAGGCTATTAAAAAAGCTACAAGTACAATAAGCCCTTTATAGAACCCAGAGGGTATTTTTCTGCATAAGAAATCATATCCGATCTGTACAAAAAATAAGCAGGTTGTAAACCAAAAGGTAGCATAAACCCCTTCTAATAGACTTCCACCTAGCAAAAAGGCCTTCCAATTTGCACTCCAAAAGTAAGCTGCAGATTGACCTCTCCAAAGACTCACACTGAACATACCTAGGGCTAATAACATCAGATAATATGCGTAAGGGACCAATAAATGGTTCACCTTGCGTTTTATATAAGATAGCTCTGTTTGTTGTGAGTTGAGGCGATACAAATAACCACTGATAAAGAAAAACAGAGGCATATGGAACCAGAACATGTAGAAGGCATTTTTGCTTCCTGAGTGTCCCCAGACAACCGCCATTATTCCTAAGCCTTTTAAAACGTCTACCCACACAACCCGCTCCATTTTGGGACTTTTGGCGGTTTCCACGATCTAAGCTCAGCCCCTCTTTCTTCCCTACATCTCAAGGAAATGATTCTGAACAATAGTTTATCACACACCTAGTTTGGTGCATATAGGTTAATGTCATCCTTCGCTGCGCTCAGGATGACATGAGTAAAAGAGGACCCTAAAGTTATACTTTCTGAAACTTAAAGAAAACTTGGCTGGCGCCAAGCCTTCAGGCGATGGCGGCAGCCTTAGTTGCACTTATGCTTCAGAAAGTATGCAACGAAAAGTTATAGTTTCTGATTAGTATAAAAAAGACTACCCCTTAAGGTAGCCTTTTTACTTACTGAATGGTACTTTCTCCCGTAATCATCCAGCGTGAATTTTGTTTGACTAGATTTACCCGAACCTGCACTATTTGTTCATGTTCGTCCCCGACCGGAGCCCTGTCGGTCAGATTGTAATCCCTTGCTGTGTACCGATAATCTACGCGCAGGGTAGCCGCATTTTCCGAGACGCTTTCAACATCAATCTGGTCGAAGGTAATTTGAGTTACATCCAAGCCTATCCCTTGAACTAAGTATTCTTCCGCTCGGCGAGCATGTTTTTCAAACAAATCACCCGTATAGGCTTTAGCTAGCTTGGCACGGAAGGCAGCCATATCTGTGGATTTCCAAGCTCCGAAGAAAATACCAATGTTCTGCTTATAATCAGTTATGATCTGCTGAGCCAAGAGAGATTCTTTGTCGGTAAGAGTACCGTGGTTAGTTTGCGGAATCTTCGATCCATTCTCATTTTCGTTTTCTGACGTTCCCCCTGCTACAACATCCGTGTTGGGTGGAATCTTGACAGGATCACTCAAGGTTCCTGAAACTGTTTGTATCTTATCTTGGCCACGTAATTTTGAGATAAATGACGTTGGGGAACTCGAATTCGTGAGTAAAGACATACCTAAGGTCCCGACCAAAACACCAAGACCTAAAGCGGCCGCTCCAAACAAATAATTCATTTTACGCATAAAGACCAGAATCTCCTTCAAATGATTTTTATTACTATCTTGACCAAAGGAAGGAGATGTTAGACATCGATTCAAAAAAACACAAGACCTGTCCATTTAAGGTGGCCTTGTATTTGAATGTCATATTCAGTTTTAACAACCAAACCTGCTTTCAACCTTGTAAATAATACAAGGTCACAGTCACTAGATTTAGTTGCCCTATTAAATTGTAAGATGAAAAACTACCTGACACTTATCAACTGATTGGCAAATCTCCCTCCTGAACCTGTAAACTATGCGATCCATTAAATAACCAATTTGACAGATCGAATTTATATAAATTTAGGAGTGCATTGTCGTTTCAACCGACACTCTATGCCTTTAGTTTTAATCAGAGCAGCCATTGTGCACCTTGGAAATAATTTAATGCGACGTTTACCACTTATACTGCTACAACTAAGCTTCATTCCATTCCTAGGTTTATTACATTACTTGATGCCTAAAATTATTACCTTTTGGTTGCAAATGGCGTCGCCCCGTAGATTTTTGAACTTGCATCATTACGCATGATGTGTGCATCGAGATCGTGAATGCCTTGATGGAACTGTTCGATTCGAGTTTTATCCTTCGAATCAAAAGCATCAATGCCGCTGTTAAGAAGCACATCTAGGTAACCTGTGAAGGTTGCCGCTTTGGAAAGATTCGCTTCATTCTTGTACTGCTTGTCCAACAATGCTTTGTGGAACACAATATACTTCTTTATATCCTCTTCATTCATCTGAGGACCTGCTGCCAACCCATAAAGATATCCATCTACATACTGGTGGATATTCCATGCAGAGCCAAAGGCTAGGGTTTTAACATCATTACTTAATGCAGCCTCACCGAAGTATCCAGTGACAGACGGCGCCATGTCTATCAGCGTGGTATCCGGTTCCCTATATTTACTCTTATTTCCGGGATCACTTTTTGGAGGTGCATTAATGGCCGGGGGTGCTGTGGTTGTTGTCTGTTCTACCCCTTGCGCGGGTGGTGGAGCAGTACCCTCTGGCAACATCGTGCCATTACTGCCATTAGTGCTGTTAGCGTCATCAACAGCTGGTGTTTGAATGACTACCTGGTCAGTGATAGCACTCTGTTGCCGAAAAACCTTCCAGACGCTAGGGCCATAAACCCCTGCTGCAACAACAGCACCTGCAAGAACTAACGTCCCTGCTAAGGTTACTATCCTCTTCTTGTCTATTGGTATCATTAGTCTCTTCCCTCCTTTAATCTTTTTATGGTACGAATGCATTTTACCAATTAATGGCATAAAAGGATGTCGTTTTTGCTGTAGAGTTCGATCCTTTTTCCGTTCTCAAGTTTCATGAACTGCCAAAAGCCTTCTTGTTGTCCATATAATTCGCGATAATCGAGCAGCATTAGTTTAAAATTAACATAAAGAAAACCCCACCTTATAGGTGAGGTCGTTGTTCACATCTTAAGTTATTTACTTGAGTTTGTTCAAATTAAGCGACTTATTTATTTTTTGTCTGCTATCCTAACTAGATCTCGGAGATAATTAATTAATTCTTCAGACAGATCGTCCCGTCGCAAGGCATAATCAATGGTTGCTTCCACAAAACCCAACTTATCTCCGACATCGTACCGTCGACCTTCAAATTCATAGGCCAGTATTTCCTGAGACCGGCCCAATTGCTTAATACCATCGGTGAGCTGTATCTCTCCACCTCTACCGGCAGGTAGAACTTCTAATATATCAAAAATTTCAGGATTTAAGATATAACGCCCCATTATGGCTAAGTGAGTATTTGGGGCTTCCTCTGGACGAGGTTTCTCCACCATGTTCTTAGCGCGGTAAAGCCGATCCTCAAACTTGTCTCCATCCACGATTCCGTATTTTGAAGTGTCCTCAAGGGGAACCTCTTGAACTCCTACGATACTTGCTCCATACCGCTGGTAGTGATTTATCATCTGCCTTAGTGCCGGCACTTCTGAATGGATAACATCATCTCCTAAAAGAACTGCAAAGGGCTCATTTCCGATAAATTTACGTGCGCTATAGATTGCATGCCCCAAGCCTAAGGCTTCTTTTTGCCGAACATAATAAATATCTGCCATTCGAGCAATGTCTAGAACTAAATCTAAAAGGTCATCTTTAGAATTCTTCTCCAGAAAAACTTCAAGCTCCATGGAACGATCAAAGTGGTCTTCAATCGCCCGCTTGTTCCGCCCTGTCACAATAATAATATCTTCTATTCCGGATTGAATGGCCTCTTCAACAATGTATTGTATCGTCGGTTTATCTACAATCGGCAGCATTTCTTTCGGTTGGGCTTTTGTTGCTGGTAAGAAACGGGTACCCAATCCGGCTGCAGGTATTATTGCTTTGCGAATTTTGCGCATTATAAAACGCCTCTCCTTTTGTGCAAAAATTCTATGTGCTCATTAATCTAATATTAAAGCAGTCCAACTAATTCGCACATCCTTGCAACTACATAGGTGATGATTTCGACATAAGGGTATTAATTACCTTCTGTCCTATAAATATATGTAAAACACTACATAATGTGAGAAATTATTATTTATCTCCCCATTAATTACCTATTTTTCTAGGCATGCTCTTTACGTTTCTAACCATACTAACTATATGAAAAAACTTAAACGCTTCTTAATATATGGTACCATAGGCCTTGTTGTCGAGGTCATTTATACGGGTTTAGCTTCCCTTCTCAAAGGGGATTTAAGTATGCAAGGGTTCACCTTCTTGATCATGATCCCTATTTATGGGCTGGCTATCTTTCTCGAACCCTTACATGCCAAATTGCGACCTCATCCCTGGTGGATCCGCGGACTTACTTATTTAGCCCTGATCTGGACAATTGAATACTCAAGTGGGTATATCTTAGCTTTAATCCTAGGAAAATGTCCCTGGAACTATACTGATACATTAAATGTTAACGGATACATTACTCTCCGAATGGCTCCCGAATGGTTCCTTGCCGGATTGGGTTTTGAACACCTACATGATTTTTTGGATAGATTACCTTTTGAGATCTAATACCTCACATAGGCAAAAACGCAAGGGCGATAATCGCCTTTGCGTTTTTAGCGTTACCTGTTTATTTATTTCTTACTTTTCCAGAGAAGACTCAAGCTTCTCTAAAACTTGGTCAACAAGACCGTATTCTTTGGCTTCTTCTGCTGTCATATAATAATCACGCTCTGTATCCCGTTCAACTTTTTCAATGGGTTGCCCGGTTCTCTCGGCAAGAATTTTGTTCATCTTGGCTTTGGTTCTGAGTAACTGTTTAGCATGAATTTCGATCTCTGTCGCTTGTCCGGAAAGTCCATGTCCCCCGATTAGCGGCTGATGAATCAAAACTTCTGAATTAGGCAGGGCTACTCGTTTTCCCTTTGCACCGCTTGCCAAGAGGAAAGCACCCATGCTGGCTGCCATACCAATACATATCGTACGGACATCCGAGCGGATATATTGCATGGTGTCATAAATAGCCATTCCAGCTGTAATTGAACCACCAGGGCTGTTTATATAGAGATTTATATCCTTTTCAGGATCCTCTGCTTCGAGGAAGAGCATTTGCGCTACAACAAGATTGGCTACATCATCATCGATTCCACCGCCGAGGAAAATAATACGGTCTTTTAATAGCCGTGAGTAAATATCGTAGGAGCGCTCCCCACGATTTGTTTGTTCCACTACCATTGGGACGAGATAACCCATTCACACATTCCCCCTATTCGCTTTCATTAAGGTACTACTATAACATAGTATATTCTTGCCGTATAACTATATTTTAGTACAAAGGTCAGTTAAGGTCAAATAATTTGATGCAAAAATTTACATAATCATGATCATTCAAGAATTAGTGAACGTTTCTTTGCTATTTCGACATAGGAACTTTGAACTTAATATTGAATGTTGAGCCTCTTGGGCCGGATTCAATCTTAACAATTGCTTTATGCCTTTCAGCAATTCCATAACAGACTGCCAAACCTAACCCTGTACCCATCTCTTTTGTCGTAAGAAACGGAGTACCTAACCGATCTATTATTTCTGGCTCAATACCTGTTCCTTGGTCTTGGACGGCTAAAATCACTTCATTGTCTTCAATAAATGTTTTTATTGTCAGACGTCCGCCTCTCGTCATTGCTTCAAGCCCATTTCTCGCTAAATTTAAGATCATCTGACGCATTTCTTTATCATCAAGCATTAAATCTGGGACCTGACTTAGTTCAGCTGTTACGTTCTTTTCATTATTAATAGCATCAGCCTGTACAAGAGGAAGTATGCTGTTTATTATATCATTGAGATTATTAGGCGCCACCTCTGTAACTTTAGTGCGGCTTATAGAGAGAAATTCCGTAATAATAAGATTTGCACGATCAAGTTCGCTAATCATTAATGGAATATACTCATTGTATTTATTGGGATTGTTGTTTCCTCCCAGCAGTTGTAAGAATCCTCTCACCGTTGTCATGGGGTTTCTAACTTCATGACCAATGCTTGCGGCCATTTCACCGACTATATTCATCTGATCCATTCGTATCATATCTTTTTCTATCTTTTTTTGAGCGGTTACGTCCCTCACAATGGTTGATGCCCCAATGATTTCATCAGCATGATTTTTGATCGGAGATACTGTCAAAAAGACATTGATAATCCGTCTATCTTTTCTTACTCGCGTCGTCTCATAATGTAAAAGAGATCTTCCTTGGGAGATGTTTAGAAAAATATCATCTAACTCTCCCTGCTTATCTGGAGGGACCAGTTCTTTAATCGACTCACCGATAATTTCAGAATCAGAATATCCATAAATACTCTCTGCACCTCTGTTCCAATCGATAACTATTCCTTCTAGTGTCATCCCAATAATCCCATCATCAGTAGACTCAACAATTGAGGCTAACCGAGAAATCTTCTTTTCAACTTTTCTACGTTCGTCAACCTCTTTAATTAGCTTTTGATTGATTTCCTCTAACTCCCTCGTCCGTTCTTTAACTAACCTATGGAGATGGGTCCTATGTAAAAAATTTTGAAAGTTTGATCTGTACAGTGTTACTGACAAAATCCATGATACCAAAATAAGCAGTAATATGTTCAAATAATGACCATTTAGAATGACCGAATTAGGTTGGTATAGCGTTATTCCTATCATCACAATAATGTAGGATGAGAAATATATCCAAAAACTAACTTTAGGTTTTAGATTAAAGACGACGGCTACTGAAAAACACCCTATAACATAAACTGTCAGATGTCCATGAATCCTCTGATCAACCCAGCCAGTGATAAATGCACTAGTTAACAAACTAACTAATGCAAAAAAGATCTCATAGATCTTATGAACCGTCCTTACATCCTCCATGGATTGAAGGTTAGAATGCCAGTAAAACGCCGAAATTATTATCAAACTAAGTCCTAAGGCAACATGGGAATACAATAGCCATTCATAAGCGGGAGTATTGCTCCAAAGTCCCCTTGTAAAAATATCATAATCATTAAAAATAAAAAAGATAGTTAATAAAAGCAGGATTGTGGATAAGATTCTTAAGCGTAAATAATTGGCATAAACATGATTATTTAAGAATTCTTCCTGAAACTCTAAGCATGGTTCATCCTTCGTTAAATTAATAATACCCATTTTGCACATCCTGTCCTTTATTTAACTATCTTAATTATAACAATTTAAACGCTAATTTTCTATAATTCACCATAATTTCCATATATCCTACTTAGCTCGCAAAAAAACTGTTTAAACATAACCTAATGCCCTTAACATAATATTCCTTTTTTACATATACTGGATTGAGATCCTCGGAAAGGCGGTGGATTTAAGACGTGGATCAAAACAAGACGCAACACTCCCCTCCTCCGTCCTATTTTAGACCTTATCCATTAAATCCAAGTAATTTTCGAGGCTATAAGCCTTCATATCCTAACCCGCATAGTTGTTCTCCTCCCTCCATGCCGCTTCTTTCTTCAAAGCCAATACCTAACCTTGGCTATTGGGAACTGTTATCCCCCGCTCTTTTTGGGGCAGTTAGTGCGCTTGTTTTGAGCTTGTTCTCTGAAAGAAAGAGTGAAGATTATATCGAACGGTCTGAGGGAAATCTTTTTAAATTTGTTCTTGTGGGGTATTCAACGGGAGCTTTAGTTTCAACTTATTATGCGGTAAAAAAAGTTATTGATGAATCTCGCCCCACTTACAATAATCTGTTTCCGCCCCTTGCAGGAGTTCTCGTTACGGTCATATTGCTTTTCGGTTCTGTGGATCTTCTTCTCTACAGATTTTTCCCATCCAGTTGGGAAGGGGATGTGGGAGATAACTTTTGCACTCAAATTTTCTCATTTCTATATTTAAGTTCAACCACAATAGCTACTGCGGGCTTAGGTGACATTAAACCAACAAACGTGACTGCCCGTGCTTTAATTGCACTAGAAATTACGTTTTACCTGTTTACTATGGCTACAGCAATTCCACTCTTCCTAGTCCAGGCAAAATAATTAGATAACATGATCAAACCAAGGGGGCAGTTCAGGCAACTGTCCTTTTTAGGGCTAAAAAACTAGGTTTTCGATCATGTATAATGAATTCATGCTGTTAGATACTTATAATTGGACGAGAATAGCTGTATTATAAAAGGCGAATTAAAATCTATAAAATTACAAAGGGGTAATTTAAGATGAAAATTTTAGCAGATGTAATGGAACAAGTAGTGAAAAAGAATCCAAATGAAACCGAATTTCTCCAAGCCGTCAAAGAAGTCCTCGAATCAATTGATCCCGTCGCTGAGAAACATCCTGAATGGGTGAAGGCAGGAATATTCAGCAGGATTGTTGAGCCGGAGAGACAAATTATGTTCCGAGTCTCTTGGGTTGATGATAGCGGAAACGTTCAAGTGAACCGTGGGTTCAGAGTACAATTTAATAGTGCCATTGGTCCTTACAAAGGTGGATTAAGATTCCATCCATCCGTTAATCTAGGTATCATTAAGTTCCTAGGATTTGAACAAATCTTTAAAAATTCACTAACCAGTCTCCCCATCGGCGGCGGTAAAGGCGGCAGCGATTTCGATCCGAAAGGTAAATCTGACGGAGAAATCATGAGATTCTGCCAAAGCTTTATGTGTGAGTTATCAAAACATATCGGAGCAGATACTGACGTTCCTGCCGGTGATATTGGTGTCGGGGGTCGTGAAATCGGCTACATGTACGGTATGTACAAACGAATCCGTAATGAATTTACTGGCGTCCTTACCGGTAAAGGGTTAGCTTGGGGTGGAAGCTTAGTACGTACTGAAGCTACGGGTTATGGTCTTTGCTACTTTATGGAGGAAGCTCTTAATGCTAAGGGGAAATCCTTTAAAGGTTCAACTGTTGTAATTTCCGGATCAGGCAATGTTTCTATCTATGCTGCAGAAAAGGTTCAACAATTAGGTGGTAAAGTCGTTGCTATGAGTGATTCCAATGGTTATATCGTCGATCCTGAAGGAATTAATCTGGACACTGTTAAGCAAATTAAAGAAATTGATCGACTCAGAATCAGCAAATATGTAGAATCTCATCCAAGTGCTACCTATCATGATGGATGTGCTGACATCTGGAGTGTTAAATGCGATATAGCTCTACCTTGTGCTACCCAAAACGAATTAGACGGACAAGCTGCCCAAACTCTAATAGCAAACGGCTGCTACGCTGTCGGTGAGGGGGCTAATATGCCTTCTACTCCTGATGCGGTTAATCTCTTTATTGATAAAAAAGTCGTCTTTGGTCCTGGAAAAGCTGCAAATGCTGGTGGTGTTGCAACGTCAGCTCTTGAAATGTCTCAAAATAGCATGAGATATTCTTGGAGTTTTGAAGAAGTTGATGCCAAACTCAAAGAAATTATGGTTAACATTTATAAGAGTGCCAGTGAAGCCGCTAAGGAATACGGTCAAGAGGATAATCTGGTGGCGGGGGCTAATATTGCCGGCTTTATCAAAGTTGCTAATGCTATGTACGCTCAAGGAGTTGCGTACTAAACTATTGACATTTGATGATTTAATGGAAGTTTGGCACCTTGGTATGTTACCAAGGTGCCTTGTTTATGATTACTTGTTTGACTTACGGCTGAATCGGCTCAAAAACGCCTTTATTCCACTGATTTTTTCGGGCGGTTCTTGTACATCTAAGGTATTTGATATATTTGCTTGCGAATTTGGTGCCCGGAAGGTCGGACCCTGGAAATTCGGGCTCTGATAATTCCCACCTTGAGGATATCCGGACAAATTCATTCCTCGTCTTTGCATAAAGCGTTCGAGGCCCCGTAAAGGAATTGGACTTTGTCCCAAGCTTTGCATCAGGTTAGGGGTATTTGGGTTGTTAAACAGGTTAAGTCCTCTCATATTTTCACTCCTCTCTTACCAACCTAAACAAAATGGGCTCCCTAATGCATAGGAAGCCCGTCTTTTTCGATAATTTCTAGAAGATAACTCCCAGAGCTATTAGAATTAATATTGCGATGGAAATAATCCCTACACCAACACCTACAGCAGGTCCTACGGGAGCAATAGGGGTAACAGGACATCCGCAACCACCGTAACCAACATTTCCAGCATATCCACCATATCCACCATATCCGTACATATTAATTTGCCTCCTTTAATTTCGGTTCATTTAACTATAGACCATTAAAGATTTTAGAATACAATGCCCATCGCAATGAGGAGCAAAATTATTACAACCACGACTGCGATGCCAGCGCCAACTCCGCTAGCTTCACCAGCTCCGAATGCCATTTTAAATCCCCCTTTCCTCTTTTTACAGTATACGAAGATCAATGAAATAAGTTAACAAATAATGGTATTATTTCACTATTTTTCTAAGACTGTATACTTTAAGATCCTTCGCTACGCGCACTGTAGTTTTCATTCATCAGTGGTGGCATGGGTGTCTGATACGTCAAAAAAGCCAAGCTCTCGATGTTCCTGTGTGAGAGCTCGGCCTTTTTTGTGTTAGCATAACATACGATATAAATAGCAATCCCCTTTTCATTTGTTATAATGCCTTTTCTCCACTGTCTCCGGTTCTGATCGTATAGACATTTTCAACGGCAGAAACAAAGATCTTTCCGTCTCCAATTTCACCTGTGCGTGCTACTTGTTTTATGACTTCGATGACCTTATCCACCTCTTTATCCATTACAACAATCTCTATCTTTACCTTTGGAATAAGATGAATAGTATATTCCACCCCCCGATAAACCTGGGTATTTCCCTTTTGTTTTCCGCACCCAATCACTTGGGTCACTGTTAATCCATTAACCCCAAGGCTTCCCAACGCATCTTTAACATTATCTAGCTTTCCGGGCCGAATAATCGCCTCAATTTTCTTCATGCTAAATCCTCCTTTGAGTTGATTTCAGACTCACAATTACACAATTATACAAACTCAGAATAGGCGGTTTCCCCATGTAAGGATAGATCCAAACCATTTGATTCTTGTTCCTCACTAACACGTAGTTTCGTCACTAAGCTAATCGTTTTTAAAATGATAAAGGTTGCCAGCACTGTAAACACCACTGTGATTAAAACACTCAAAGCTTGAATCCCTAAGAGGGAAGCATTTCCATAGAATAATCCGTCTGCACCAGCTGAATTGATACTCGTCGTGGCAAAAACCCCTGTTGCTAAAGCCCCCCAAGTCCCGCCAATTCCATGACATCCGAAAGCATCCAAAGCATCGTCATATCCAAATTTTGCCTTCATCACGCTGATGGCTAGATAGCAAATCATACCTCCAATAAAACCAATAACTATAGAAGAGAGGGGTGTTACAAATCCTGCTCCAGGAGTTATGGCTACTAATCCTGCAATAGCGCCGCTGGCCGTCCCCAGGATCGTGGATTTACCTCTATGCAACCGCTCTACAATTGCCCATGCAACCGCTCCTGCCGCTGCAGCGGTATTTGTATTCACCAAGGCAATGCCTGCTAAACCATTTGCGCCTAGAGCACTTCCTGCATTAAACCCAAACCATCCAAACCAAAGGATTCCTGCTCCTAAGACAGTCATTGGAACATGATGAGGTGCCATGGATTCTTTGCCAAGCCCTTTACGCTTTCCAAGTACGATAGCTGCTATTAGTGCGGAGTATCCCGAACTAATATGCACTACATTTCCTCCTGCAAAGTCTAAGGCTCCAAGATTTCTTAAGAAACCACCGACCCCCCACACCCAGTGGGCTAGAGGATCGTATACAAACGTTGCCCACAAAATCATAAAGGCTAAAAACGCTGGGAAACGCATCCGCTCAGCTACTGAACCGCTTATTAAAGCCGGGGTAAGAATTGCAAACATCATTTGAAAGGCCATAAATACGATGGCTGGGATTGTGGCTGAGTAATCCGGATTAGGTTCCATTCCAACCCCATTCAAGCCCAGCCAGTCCAGGCCTCCAATCAAACCATAGTGATCTGTTCCAAAGGCTAAACTGAATCCCACTAAAATCCACTGTAAGGACATAATACCTATGACAATCCAACTATGCATGAGGGTACTAAGAACGTTCTTTTTACGTACCATACCACCATAAAAAAGCGCTAAACCAGGCGTCATTAGAAAGACCATTGCCGCCGAAATCAATATAAACGATGTATCTCCTGTATCCATCATAATTCCTCCTAACAAAAAATTGACATTAACCTAAACTTATTTTCTGTAAAAGTCAGCCTATGACTGGTACCAGTCAACTAATACTTTTTAGAGAACTTGGATAGTGCTAGTAAAACAAAAGACGCTTTGAGCTACTCTTGCGAGTATTCTCAAAGCGTCATTGCTTTGCCGTTCATTTTTAGTTACCCATGGGTTTTCGGTTGTGCACACCTTATGTTTGGTATTCTAGCACAGAGACGAACCCAAATACAATACCTCCTCTCTATGAATCTTGTATACCTGTACAGAAGTCGGAGGTCAGAGGCCTGAAGTCGGTCCAGGGGCAGGGCAGGGCGGGACGGGAGGGGAGGGACAGGGGGGACAAGGAACCTGTCCCCCTGTCCCGCGTTTATGGAATGTAGTTCATTATTACTGGTATTATGAAGGGATTATAGAAAAACTCTAGGAATAAAAACAATATCAGCCCTACCACTCCACCAATCATGGATCCGTTGATACGAATCCATTGTAAGTCGTTACCTGCTTTATCCTGAACAAACTGATTAAGATCTTGGTCCGTGTAAGTTGATAGGGTCTCCCTCACTAGGTTTCCAATTAAGTTATGTTCATTTTTAATCATTCTGCATAAGCTATCTACGATGAAGGAGTTCATCCTTTCGCGAAGTACTCCGTTCTCTTGAAGGCTAACCCAGTATTTTTCAACATAGGGGTGGAGCAGGCGATACAACGTGGGACAAGGAACCTGTCCCCCTGTCCCACCTGAAGGTGATGTTGCTGCGTCTATGGCTGTCTTTATGACAGACTCTAGAAAGCTCTCGATGAAGGGCTCTTTCAGGACAGCATCTTTCCATTGCTGCACTTGCTCTTCAAAGAGTTGATCTTGCCCTAATTCGGCTATTTGATCCATAAGGTGATCCTTTAGAGTTGCCCGAAGAGGACTGTTACGGTCTTGCAATTTGCGTAAGGTTAAAAGCAACTCAACTTGCAGAGCATCTGCTGCTTCGTCAAGGTTTAATCCATCGGACATTTCAACAAAACCCATCAGGGTACGAATTAAACCTCCCGCATTGCTCACCTTTTCTTGTTTAATTTCCTCAAAGTAGCGAACAATAACTTGCCGGGTTTCCCCTTCTGATGCTTTATCCAACAATCCTTCCGCTAACCGATCTAATCCTTGATCAATATATCCCTGATTTAAGGCCCACCCGCTTACAGCCTGTAACTTAAGTCCTAAGGTCCAAGTCTTGGAATTTCTATGAAGATACTCAGTCAATGCCTTAGCAAGCCGGTGCGGCTGTTGTTTTCCGATATAACTCTGAAGATAGGGAAGTAACTTGTTCGTTAAGTATACTGGCCCGCCTTCCTTTTCTACATAGTTAAGGAGCGATTCGATAAAGGGAACTCTCTCGATTTTTTTGCGTATCAAATCTATGTGCAAAAGCTCAGATTGCACCATGGAGGCCACTGCTTCGATAACCTTTTCCCGATTTCTGGGGATAAGTTCAGTATGAAAACCCCATCCTAAGGGTTTTCTGAAAATTGCTGTTACTGCAAACCAATCAGCGATTCCACCGACTAAGGCAGCTTCCAAGACGAAATACACCAGTCTAACTCCAAAATTATGGGGATAAAAGTGTTCTAAAACAGCCGCCCCCAGGAAAAAGATAAAGACTGCAGTTAAGGTGAGATTTGCTTTTTTATGATAATTCATCAGATAAACACCATCCCGAGCAAGTAAATTAGCATTCCAGCCAAACCACCCACGACAGAGCCGTTAATACGAATCATTTGCAGATCATTACCTGCTTTATCCTCAATCAGGGCAATTAGCTTGTCATCTGTTAAAGGTTCCAACCCTTCTCGCACTAGGCGTCCGATAGAATTATGATGGTAGGCAATCTGTTTCTCGAGAAGAACTTTAACTGCTTGATTGATCTGAGCCCTGGCATCTAGATTTTGCTCAATTCTTTCGAGGATTGTCTTCCACCGGTTCTGTAAATATGCTAAAGGTTGTTCTGACATGGGCAGCGAGTTCTCTGTGCTTGTCCCAAGGAAAGCTATAAAGATATTCTTTAGTTCGGAGTTTTGCAGGACTTTTTCTAAGGCCTCCATTACAAAGAGATTCAGACGTTCTTGCAGGGATGCCTTTGTTCTGAGTTCCAACACTAACCTGAGCAAAGCGTGTTTAAGCCACCGCTCGATGGTGCCGTCTCCCAGCACTTTTTTAGCTTTTTCTTGAAGACCCAGCGCTAGCTCAGAAGGTGCCGGAAGAAACATCCCGACCATTTTACGCGTAGAATTGTTTTCCTCATACCTTGTCAAAGCAGCCTCGATCATATCCTCTAAGGCCTTCCTGACAACAGGTTGATCTACAAATTCAGAGACTGCTCGGCAAATAGCCGCCGAGGCTTTATCGATATCTCCACGTTCCACAGAGAATTCCAGGATTTCTGCAAACGTTTGGGAGAGATTCAATTTCCCTATTGTTTCACGAACCAAACTCTGAATCTGACGGTTAAACTCCTCCGGTTCCCGATGGTTCTGTATATCCTGTACTAGATTAACCAGCATGAAATTGACTGTTTCCTGCACCTCAGGCTCTTGCAGGACTCGAATCAGCATCCCTGAAAAATCCAAGGCAGATAGTTTACGCCTAAGTACGTCTTGAGAAAGTAGTTCATGCTGAACCATATCTGATAAGGCTGCAAAAATCCGTTCTCGGTTTTGAGGTATAATTTCCGTACGCACTATTTTACTTGGCCTGATACCCAAAGGGCGTCGAAATAAAGCATTTACTGCAAACCAATCAGCAAGCCCCCCGATCATTCCTGCACTGCATCCACTTGAGATAAGCCCCCCAATAAAACTACCTTGAAGATAGAAGGGATAGCTCACTAAAAACCCCAGGGTAATACCTCCCAAGGTTAGATTAGCAGTTTGGGTATAATTCTTCTTCGTCATTATTTTCACCTACATTTAAACAATATGAGTATGCAAGTCCCATTCTTTCCTATTCTAGCCTATTTTTTATCACTGCACCAGCGATTTGATTTAACAAATTCGGGAACTCTAAAAGAAACACTTCCGATAAAAGGAGAAACGCCCATGTATAATAACCCTTTGATCAAAGATCCCTATCAACAGTTGGATGACTATATTGACGGCCTCCCCTATAAAAAAGAAAACCTTATTACAATTCTCCATCATGCTCAAGAACTTTTCGGTTATCTGCCCGATAAAGTCCAGTGGCATATTGCGCAGAAATTGGATATCCCCTCAGCCAAGGTCTATGGCGTTGTGAGTTTCTATTCATTCTTCACCATGAAGCCCCGGGGGCAACATGTAGCGAATGTGTGCATGGGTACTGCTTGTTTTGTGAGAGGTTCAGAAAAGTTACAACAAGAAATCGAGAGTCAGCTAGGAATAAAAACTGGTCAGACTACGGAGGATCAACTCTTCTCCTTGGATTCTGTACGTTGCATTGGAGCGTGTGGCCTAGCTCCTGTTATGACTGTGGATGGAAAAGTCCATGGACGATTAGATAACGCCGAGGATGTCAAACAAGCCCTTGCCAAATATCGCCCTGAAACGATGCGCGAGGCATGAGGCATGGGAAGGGAGGACATATGAAACTCAAAGATACGACAGCGCTGAATACCCTAAAAGCTCAGAGCCTGGCTCTACTCGAAAATCGACGTGTTACAAACCCAATCACGACTCCTGATGCCCAAGGTAAGCCTCGCCACATTATGGTTTGTGGAGGAACTGGCTGCCATGCTTCGGATAGTCCTGAAATAGCTAAACATCTTAAAGAGGAGCTTGATCAGCGCGGATTATCTGATCAAGTTGAAGTACTCCAAACAGGTTGTTTTGGTTTTTGCGAAAAAGGACCTATTCTTGAAATCCACCCCGATAATGTCCTCTATGTAGATGTCTCCACCATGGATGTTGTAGATATAGTAGAGGAACACTTCATCCAAGGGAAACGGCTCGAGCGCCTTCTCTATATTGATCCTGACACTGAAAAGCGTTTTGCTTCTGACCTTCCCTTCTATCACAATCAACTTCGCATTGCCCTCCGCAATTGTAGCTATATTGCTCCTGAAGAGATTCGTGAATATATCGCAGCCGATGGATATCAAGCCTTGGCGAAAGTCCTTTTCAAGATGACTCCTTCCTCAGTTATTGAAGAGATAAAAAAAAGCGGCCTCCGTGGGCGAGGAGGTGGAGGCTTCCCCACAGGCGTGAAGTGGGAACTAACGGGTCAAGGTGAGGCTAAACAACGCTATATTATTTGTAATGCCGACGAGGGAGATCCAGGTGCTTTCATGGACCGCTCCATCCTCGAAGGCGACCCTCATAGTGTCCTAGAAGCTATGCTCATTGCAGGCTCAGCAATCGGGGCAGCCCATGGGTTTATTTATATTCGTGCAGAATACCCCCTAGCTATTCACCGTTTACAAATTGCTATTAACCAAGCTAGGGAGTATGGATTGCTTGGGGAAGGTATATTAGGTAGCGACTTTTGCTTTGATGTAGAAATAAAATACGGTGCTGGGGCCTTTGTATGTGGAGAAGAAACCGCCCTTATTCATTCCATTGAAGGTGCTCGCGGGGAGCCCTCGGTTAAGCCACCCTTCCCTGCTCAACAGGGACTCTGGGGCAAGCCCACCTGTGTTAATAATGTGGAAACCTTCGCGAATATTCCCCCCATTATTTTAAGAGGAGCGGAGTGGTTTTCTAGTATTGGAACGGAAAAAAGTAAAGGAACCAAGGTCTTTGCCTTGGCTGGGAAAGTCAACAATGTTGGCCTGGTAGAAGTTCCTATGGGAACAACCCTCCGACAAATTATTTTTGACATCGGCGGTGGGATAAAACATCATAAAATATTTAAAGCGGCACAAACTGGCGGACCCTCTGGCGGATGTATCCCCACTAAATATCTGGATACTCCTATCGACTATGAATCCTTAATCTCAATTGGCTCCATGATGGGTTCTGGGGGTCTAATTGTCATGGATGATAGCGATTGTATGGTCAATATAGCAAAGTTCTTCCTCGAATTCACCGTGGACGAGTCTTGTGGCCGGTGCACTGCTTGCCGGGTCGGTACAAAACGCCTTCATGAAATCCTCACCAAAATTACGGAAGGCAAAGGGACCTTAGATGATTTAGATAGTCTAGAAAAATTAAGCAAGATCATTAAGGATACTTCTCTTTGCGGACTTGGACAAAGTGCACCCAATCCCATTCTTTCTACTTTGGAGTATTTCAGAGACGAATACCTGGCCCATATTGTCGATAAATCCTGTCCGGCCGGGGTTTGCAAGAGTTTACTGAAGTACAAGATTACTGACAAATGTAAAGGGTGTACTCTTTGCACCAAACATTGCCCGGCTAACTGTATCACGGGTTCTGTCAAGGAACCTCACATTATAGATGAAGACCGTTGCCTTAAATGCGGGGCATGTATGGAAAAATGCCGTTTCGGTGCCATCATACGCCATTAAGTTATCCCTATACCCTGCTTATTAGAATGCGTGGGCATAAGTGCAACTAGGCGGCCGCTTCGCATTCTGCAAGAAAGCTAATTCGTGCGAAGACAGTGTCTTCGAGCGCCAGCCAAGTTTTCTTTAAAGGAGGACCCCGTTATGGATATTCAGCTAACAATCAACGACATATCCCTTTCCGTCCCTGAAGGAATGTCCATCTTGGACGCAGCTCGAACTGTAAACATCGACATTCCGACCTTATGCTACCTCAACCTACACGAGATGAGAATGAATAATCATATCGCTTCCTGCCGAGTCTGTGTTGTTGAAGTAGAGGGTCGCCGAAATTTGGCACCGGCCTGTTCGACCCCTGTATTCAATGGCATGGTCGTTAAAACCGATACTCTGCGTGCCATCCAGGGCAGACGAACCATGGTGGAACTCCTACTTTCTGACCATCCAAAATCATGTTTGACCTGTGCGAAAAACCTAGACTGTGACCTCCAATCCCTAGCTGCAGATCTCGGTGTGCGCAATATAACCTATGAAGGGGAAGAATCCGAGTTCGAGATTGATAAATCCAGTTTGGCTATTATTCGTGACCCGAACAAGTGCATTCGCTGTCGTCGCTGTGAAACGATGTGTAATGATGTTCAGACGGTTGGAGTTTACTCTGCTGTGGGACGGGGTTTCGAAACGGTTGTGAAAACCGCCTTCGATTTACCTCAACACGACACCTCGTGCACGTTCTGTGGACAATGTGTAGCGGTATGCCCTACTGGTGCTTTGATGGAACTTGATCAAGTCGATAAGGTATGGAAAGCCCTTAACGATCCGACACGTTACGTTATTGTTGAAACGGCCCCCGCTGTACGGGTCGCCCTTGGGGAAGGGTTCGGATTAGAACCTGGGACGATTGTGACTGGCAAAATGGTTGCCGCTCTCCGTAGACTTGGGTTTGACCGTGTCTTTGATACGGAGTTCGGGGCTGACGTGACGATTATAGAGGAAGCTACCGAGCTGATTCACCGTATAGAACATGGCAGGCGTCTGCCGATTCTCACCAGTTGTTGTCCTGCTTGGGTCAAATTCTTTGAGCATCAGTTTCCAGATTTATTGGACATCCCTTCAACCTGCAAATCTCCCCATGAAATGCTGGGGGTCTTGTCTAAAAGCTATTATGCAGATACCTATGGTATCGATCCTAAGAAGATTACCGTTGTCTCAATCATGCCTTGTATTGCCAAGAAATACGAAGCAGCTCGACCGGAGCTGGGGAAAGACCCGGTTACCCCGGATGTAGACATCGTCATCACGACCCGAGAACTTTCCCGCATGATCAGGGAAGCTGGTATACATTTTGATCACCTTAAAGAAGAAAACTTCGATCACCCCTTAGGGGAATCGACGGGTGCTGCTGTCGTTTTCGGTGCGACGGGGGGAGTAATTGAAGCTGCTTTGAGGACAGCCTATGAGTGGCTGACCGGAAAGCCCTTAGAAAATGTCGAGTTTGAGTCCCTTCGGGGAATGGATGGAATTAAGGAGGCAGTCATTCCCATCGGTGAGCGTGACTTTCGGATAGCAGTCACACATGGTCTGGGAAATGCCCGTACCATTCTGGAAAAAATCCAATCTGGCAAGAGTCATTATGATGCCATCGAGATCATGGCTTGCCCCGGTGGTTGTATCGGAGGCGGTGGACAACCTTATCATCATGGGAATCTAGAAATACTCCAAGCCCGTGCCAGTGCCATCTATCAAGAAGACCGCTCCAAACCTTTGCGCAAATCCCATGAAAATCCAGCTGTCCTCAAGCTATACAATGAATTCATTGGCGAACCCTACGGAGAAAAAGCCCATCAATTACTTCACACTAGCTTTACACAGCGCAGGAAAATTTAAAGTTGAAAGCAGATAAGGAGGCAAGGGAACTTTCCCCTTAGCCTCCTCTGAATGTAAGCCTATATCTTGATCTATGAGTTCAATAATTCCTTCATGATCCCGTTCATTTTTATCTATATAAGCTTTCTGTACCTCTACTATTGTTTTGATGTCCGTCTTGATAGATTCAATATCAATGGAATTCTTGGTTACTTTTTGGTCCAAGGTACCCACTTTCATTCTCAGAAGTTTTGGTCATAGGATATCATAGCTGTATCTGACTTTTTCCTATAAATGGGGTATAATAAATTCTTAAAAATAAGAAGTCAACAGGAGGAAAAAATGCAGCATAAATTCTCAAGAACTGAGCTATTAATCGGAACCAATGGCTTGGAAAAACTTCGGCAAAGCACTGTCATGATCTTCGGAATCGGAGGGGTGGGCTCTTTAACAGTTGAAGCCTTGGCTCGTGCAGGTATTGGTCATTTAATTCTTGTTGATTTTGACGATATTTGCTTGACGAATATAAACCGTCAATTGCACGCCCTTCACTCCACTGTGGGCATGGCAAAGGTTGAGGTTATGAAACACAGAATTTTGGAGATCAATCCGGAAGCCCATGTGGAAACCCTTAAGAAGTTCTATACTGCAGCTGAAGCAGACTACTTTTTAAATGATAGAAAGCTGACTTATGTTGTTGATGCCATTGATACTGTTTCGAGTAAAGTAAATCTAGCAAAAGAATGTTTATTGCGCAAAATCCCCTTCATTTCCAGTATGGGCGCAGGGAATCGCCTTACTGCAGAAAATTATAAGGTTACTGATATCTCTAAAACCAGTGGAGATCCCCTTGCGAAAGCCATGCGTAAACTCCTACGTAAAGAGGGAATTACTAAAGGGATTAAGGTTGTTTCAAGTCCAGACCTTCCACTCACTCCCTTGCCCTCTAATGAGAATTGTCGTACTAACTGCATCTGTCCCAGCGGGGATGCTCACTGTGCAGAAAAACGCCAAATCCCAGGGAGTATTTCCTTTGTTCCATCCGTTGTCGGCCTACTGATTGCTGGTGAAGTCATTCGGGATTTAATCAGGAGAGAGGCCACCTAAATTCAACTGATTTTAAGGGCTCTGCTATCAAGGGTGTGCTCTTTCTGCTTTCGAACCATGGTCCTGAAAATTAGGAGGAATATCCCAATATCTATAAGGATATCTCCGACACTAAACACCTGTTTGAATCCTAGAATATTTAAATAGAAGCGGTCTGCTAAGAAGCTTAAACGGGTCATGGGGGTCATTAACCCATGAGTGCCTTGACCACCCAGCAATGCATTACGGCTTTCCTCTGGAAGAAACAATGGGTCGACGGGCATTACTCCCCCGTTAATACCTATTACGATAGTATTAAGCAAAATCCCCAGGCCGATCCAAATCATTCCAGGACAGGTTCTGTTTCGCCATGTGAAAATTAACAACAAAAAATAGGACCCCGTCCCGAATGACTGAACCAGCCAACTCGGGGTAAGCCCGATTTCTCTAACTGCAGACCAATACAGGCCACTTTGTATTAAAAGAGCAACCGGGACCAGCCAAGCTCCCTGTAGAACAAGCTGGCCTAGTCGGGTGATTTTCCCTCCAAGCAGCATGCTTATAACTAACGCAAAAATCAGGGCCTCTATAAGCATATTCTCCACCTCATTACTGTCAAGTGCACTGGTTCTACCAGAGATCACACAATGGGCACGTGTTCCGCATTTACCCTTTGGGCTACTTCCTCAGTAACTACTTTGCAGAACAAGTCTACAATTTCCGGATCCAATTGGAATCCTGCGACTCTTTTTAACTCCTCTACGGCCTCATTGTGAGTTCTTCCTTTACGGTAACTGCGATCCGAAGTAATTGCATCATAAGTGTCCGCAACCGCAATAATTCGAGATTCCAAGGGTATGTCCTCCCCTGCCAGTCCATCCGGATATCCTTTTCCGTCAAACCTCTCGTGATGATAGCGAACAACTAGTCCTATATCAAACAAAAACTTAATCCCTTTAATAATTTTTTGACCGATGACTGGATGGCTGCGTATAGAGTCCCACTCCATATCCATAAGTTTCTCTTGTTTATTCAAGATTACTTCGCTAACCCCGATCTTTCCTACATCATGCAAGACTGCAGCATATTTAAGAAACTCGATTTTCTCATCGTTCATTTTGATTGCTTCTCCAATAGTAACTGATAACTTTCCTACCCTTGCTGAATGTCCACTAGTGTATGTGTCCTTAGCCTCTAGAGCTTGGACTAGGGCTTCGACTGTATTGAGGTAGTTTTCCCGCATATCGATGTAAAGTTGGAAGGAGTGCCGTGATACTAAAAGAGGAACGAAAAGCAAAAGAAGTCCCAACGGACCCCAGTTTTTGTAGAGTAGAGCCAATAAAAATCCAAGAGGAACAAGGGCTAAGAAATTAGGTACTGCCCAACGGAAATTACCAATCCATATCGACCACGGGGATCTTCCTGACGAAAGACTTAATACAATCGTGACAATTGTCATATTCATTATCATGTAAACTATAGCTGCCATTAAATAAAATAAAAAGGATTGTATATCTAATTGAAACGATTCAATTCCCGAAAAGCCAATAACTGCATAGGCAGCACTTAGGGCTATTACATATTGTGAGGCATTAAACACTCTTTTATAAAGAGGTTGCTCCTGTCCCGCTTTACCGAAAATAAGCAAACCGGATAAGGCCATTGCCGTTAACGTTACTCCTAGAGGAAATAAGATTAACGAAGAGAGAAATATCGAATAACTTACTGTAACATACCCCCCTTTCGGAAGGGCAACAGGTAATGACTCTGAGGCAATAGCGAGAATTCCAAAAACCAAAAGATTAATTAATTGGGTCTTATCCCAATCTGTATTAATAATATTACATATTAATATCGCTGTGGCGGAGGCAGCTATTGATCCGAAATATACTTTGATCTTCATTGAAAGGCTTTCCATTTGCCACCTCTTATTTTTTGGCCGAACATCCAACAACAAAAATCAGGGCACTCTAGCAAGAACATAAGTAACCTCGAGAAAATCTAGATTAAATGTTCTACCACTTAAAAGTTGCGCCACCGGCGAGAACGAGAGTAACGAGAACAGAGATAGCTTTGAATAATTTGCTCATTGCGGTAAACCTCCTTGATGTTTTTTATCAAAGGGATAGTTTTACCGCTCCGCTCATTTTCCGTTTCGCTGTTTTTTCCGCTCCGCTATTTTTGGAAATAACTAGGTGGTCCCCCAAAACCTGATGTAAAGATGTCGGCCAAAGTTAGTGAATTAATTGTTTCTCAGAAACCATAATTTCCGGTTTACGGCATCAAGGGTTGCCTTAACAACGGCCTCCCGATCGTCATTTCTGACTAAAGCACATCCGGTCAAAGATTGTTCCCCTTCAGAGGCGATCAAGGTTATGGAAACTAAAGCAATCTGCTGCTTAGCTAGTTGAGTAATTCCAACATCCTCAGTAACAAAAAGGAATTTATCTAAGGTTAGAGGAGTAAGTGCTTTGAGTGTGGCATCAACAAATAAACGTAATTTATTGCGGGATGAGGACGGTCCCTCAGCCAAGCCTTCCATTAGTTTATCTCCTGTTAACAATTCCACTTTTACTTCTGCCATTCCATGAACGGTTCGGAGGGTCAAGCCAACCAGTTTGGGTCGTTTTGACTCTACAATGGCGAAGGTTCCTTCCTCATCCTCTTCCACCTGAGCCACACTTATTTTTTTATGGTCGATTTGCAAATCGAATTGTGCCACTAAGATTGACTCTACATCCCTAACAATCTGCTTAGGGGCTCGTCCTGATTTGGCTAGAATGTGAACTTCTTCGATTTCTCCTTGATTATTGACGTTGATTCGAGCAGCTACTACGGATCTGATTTGTTTTAGGGCCTGCTCCCACTCATTTATTGGATAAGGGGTCTCTGACATCAAAACACTCCTTAGTATCTCTTTAGATTCCATTTTATTGTGCAATAAAGTATTTTCGACGCAAAAGTGTATTTTCCTTTATTTTCAACCATGGAAAGGCATTAAAAGCTTGAAGTTTTCACAGTATAATAGTTTTTCACGTTTGTAGAGCAGATTACAGGGTTTCACACCGTTGCTCCTAGCATTTCGGTTCATACCGCCGTATAATTAATCTAGATTTGTACTATTAAGGCAGAACTCTTACATTATTTGACGGAGGAAGATTAACATGATTGATAACCACAAAAAACCTCAAATAGCCAGCAGTGTCTATCTGGCAGATGGCTGTATAATAAGAGGGGACGTGGAAATTGGTGAGCAATCCAGCGTGTGGTTCAACTCAGTAATCAGGGGTGACCTGGCTAAAATCAGCATCGGTAAATGCTCCAACATTCAGGACTTGGTTGTTATTCACGTTAATAAAAATCAACCAGTGATTATCGAAGACTATGTAACAGTTGGTCATTCTGCTATCCTCCATGGATGCTCTATTGGTAAAGGCTCCCTTGTAGGAATGGGAGCAATAATTCTGGATGATGCCATTATCGGTGAGGGAACCTCAATAGCTGCCGGAACTATAGTACCAGGGAACAAAACCTATCCTCCTCACGTTATGCTAATGGGTGTCCCAGCGCGAGTGGTTAGGGAGCTTACTGAGGCAGAAGTAGAAGCTATGCAAAAAACTGCAGAACGTTACGTAGGCAAAGCCCAAGAGACTATGAAATCCTAATAAAAGCTGGCCAAAAACAGATAAGGCCTTCACTTATGAAGTGAGGGCTTTATCCTGTTTAAGTACCTTGGTTATAAAAAGATGTGTTAAGTGCGGATCAAACTGTTTCCCGCATCCCTTTTCTAATTCTTTAATTGCCTCTTCTTGGGACTTAGCTAAGCGATAAGGTCGATTGTGAGTCATTACATCAAAGGCATCCACTATCCCAACCAAACGGGAAAGCAAGGGGATTTGGTCTCCTTTCAGCCCCCTTGGATAACCTGTTCCATCCCAACGTTCACGGAGAGCTAAGATTGCATCTGCAACTAGTAATTCATCAATAGACTGTGCCATACGAAAACCTATTTCACTATGTCTTTGCATTATTTCAAATTCTTGATTCGATAATTCGCTGTTTTTTCCTAGAATTTCCTTAGGAATACCCACTTTACCAATATCATGGAGCTTTGTTAATAAGTTCAATTTATCTAACTCAAAGGATCCAATCCTTGCTTCCTCAACCTGGGCAAGTTTATCGGCTAAGCTGCTAACTCTCTCAACGTGCCCGGGATCTTCGAAAAATCTCCTATGAAGCTCCTTTTCTACACTAAGGATGAGCCTGTGACGCACTTCTTTGCTTTTTTGCAATTTTTCGCTATACATTCTATTCTCGGCTATACCAAACAAATCCGAAATATTCTTTGTAAATATCTTGACATCTTTCGACGTTTGGTGTCACTATTCCTGCATTTCTTTGGCGTTAGTATATAACGTGATGGGTGTATCTGCACTGGGTGTCCATAGAATAAACTATCGTTCATGCGTTAAACGTAGAACGATAGATGCGAACGTAATATTCGATAGATTATAAGGTTGATCTACATAGAAGGCTTATTTGGGCCTTTAGTCCGCCTGAATAGTCGCCTAAAGAAGGGAAAAAATTCGCGATCACTTTTCCCTTCTTGTTCAGTTGAGAATATACCGTCAATTTCATTTATATCTTCAATTATTTGGTCCATATTAATCTTTCGAAAGGGGGTTCTCAGTATATATTCAATCGTTGTCTTATTATTTTCTTCTTTTAACAATTTCATAGAAATATTCTGGGGGACAATACTATGCGCTTCCAGGACCTTATTTATTTCTTTAACTCGACAAGTGCCGTTAATGGCAACGATTTTTAAGGTTTGACTATTTCTGAAAAAATAGGTTTCAACGGAGCGTTCAAGAGTTAGAAAAACTAATAGAGTAACAAACGTTGATGCGAAGTAAAATCCGGCTCCCGCTGCTAATCCAATTGCGGCAACAACCCATAGTGAAGCAGCCGTTGTTAATCCTTTAATCGAAGTTTTATCTCTTAAAATTGTTCCTGCACCTAAAAAGCCAATACCGGAAACTACTTGAGCCGCCAAACGCGCAGGATCTTTCGTGAGTGTTGTAAAATCATTAAATCCATACATAGATAAAATCATGATTAAGGCAGAACCTAGAGATACTAAAATATGGGTTCTAAATCCCGCCGGACTATCATTTCGTTCTCTTTCAAAGCCAACTATTCCGCCAAAGACACAAGCTAGGAATAATCTCAAAGCAATCTCATATTCACTTATATACATCTATCTCCACCTCTTTTTCAGGACCACTCTTGTGGGAAACATGGCGTCGGATCCAGTGTTTATATTTATTCGTATCATCATTTATTCGTTAAGAAGGATTATAATTCCTTTTATTCACAATAAGCCATAATACATTTCCTTAATAAAGCCTTAACTTTTATAAGGTTACATTAAGAAAAACGCTACGCGTCTTTTTACTATACATGTCTTGCTATGAAAGCAACTTAAGCACTGTGTCATCCTGAAGGAGGTACGCTGAAGTATCTAGGACTTAAGATTCTTCACTTCGATCAGAACGACAAAAGCGCACTGTAGTTTTAATTCATCAGTGGTGCCGCTCAGCGGCATGGGGGTCTGATAAGTATAAAAATAGCGGAGGACGTATAGGTCCCCCGCTATTTTTATACTGTTTATACTTTAAATTTCGCTACCATTTCTGCAAGATTATCTGAGCTTTGCTTTGAAACATCTGCCTGCTTCATAACCGCATCTGATTTATCAGCGATCAGGGTGGTTTTTTGTGCAATGCTCGTTGTGCTTTCAGCCCCTTCATTTGCAGCTATTGCAATCCCTTCGATTACATTTGTCATCTCCTGAATGGAAGCGGTGAGTTCCTCTGCAGTTGCACTGAAGTCCGACACAAGGTTATCTACAAACTCTGCATCCTTGTTGTATTGGTCGCCAATACTGACCATTGATTCATAGTCTTTAAGCACCTGCCGGTCTATGAATTCTAGAATACTCGCTGAGTTTTCCGACAGGTTTCCTACCGATGCAACAACAGTCTTTGTAATTTCTTGGATTTGATTGACGGCACTTTTTGAGTTTTCGGCTAATTTCCTGATCTCTTCAGCAACAACAGCAAAACCCTTTCCCGCTTCTCCGGCTCTTGCCGCCTCGATCGCAGCATTTAAGGCAAGCAGATTGGTTTGAGACGTAATTTGCAGTATGGCATCGGATAGAACATTGATCTGATCCACTGATTTAGAATCTTCCATAGCTTTTATTAACTTATCCTGAGTACCTACATAAACATCATAGGCACTTTTTTGGGAGTAGATTGTGTTTTGCTTAAGTTCGTTCGCTCTTCTGCTTATTTCACCGGCAGCTTCAGCACCTTGTTGGGCCTTAAGGGCAATGGACTCAACTGCTCGCTCGATTTCAGTGGCTGTCGCACTCATTTCTTCACTCGATGCAGCAGTTTCTTCCATGCCGGCAGACAGTTCCTCTGTGGTTGCAGACATTTCTTCGATCTGGTAGGTGAGCTCGTTTATATTTTGCGCCGTTGTTTTTACCGCCTCAGTGACTATATGCGATTCATTGATAACACCTTTAACCACTTCTCTAACGGCTTGCTGCATTACATCTAAAGAGTTTGCCAAAACCCCAATCTCGTCGTTCTTTCCCATAATTTTTTTAGGAACCTCGTTTGTGAAATCTCCCGTTGAAATCGTCTTTAGGTGTTCTGACGCCAGCACTATAGGTGTTGAAATCAGCTTTGCTATTAAATACCCTACTCCTAAACTTATTAATAAAAATAGTGCAGAGGCAATGATCATGAAAGATCTTAAGTTTTGAAGCTCAGAAAAAACCTCAGCCTTAGGAGCCGCAACTGCTAAGGACCAGTCGGTCCCTTCCACCGGTGCATATCCCAGAAATTTTACCTCTCCGTTATACTCATATTCTCCTGATCCTGTTTTTCTTTCTGTCATCTGTCTTTGTAATTCAGCTAATGATTCTAGTTGAGGATTTTCTTTAACATTCTCTAAATCATTGTCCATATTCATAACAAGGTCCGCATTGCTGTGAGCAATCTTTGTACCTTTTTCATCGATCATAAAAGCTTTGCCCGATTCGCCAAAAGTAATGCTGTTTGTCATTTCAGTTAAATTGTCGCCATCCCTCAAAGCTCCCAAAACTCCAACTATTACGCCATCTACTTTAATTGGTACAGCATAGACGATGACCATGGACCCATCATCTCTGCTGATCAGTGGCTCAGATATTGCTCGTTCACCCGCTATAGCCTTCCGAAAATAATCCCTGTCTTTGATGTCCGCCTCTGTACCTGTTGTCAATTTTGCTGATCCATCTGGAAGAGCTATAAGCATGGAAATGTGTCCACTTCTTATTGCCTCATCTTGAAGAATTGCTTTCTTGTCCTCCCAGGAGTTAGTACTGTCTTTTATCCTATTCATGTTTGCTACTACTTCTAGAGTCCCTAGCAGGGCATTCATTCTTTCTGTAACAACCTTTGCTCCTTGGCCTGCTAACTCTGGCAAGGCCTGTTCAACTTGTACGGTTATAGCATTTGCAGCGGTTACGTATGAGATCGCACCCAACCCTCCGCAAACGATTAGTAAAAGCACTCCGATGTAAAGTACAATTTTGATTCTTAAGCTATTAATAACTATTCCCTCCTTAGATAATCTATTTTTAAATAATTGGTGTGAATACTTATTATTCGACATTTTTCTCTTGGTTCCTGCTAGTATGATTGAACATTCATAATTATTTTTAATTTAGTTTTATTATTATTAAAAGCACCTTCGCCTATCTTAATCTCAAAATTAATACTTTTGTAGGGAACAGGACCGAAAAAAAACAGCCCTACACGGACTGTTCATTCTTTCAAACTAGTTCTAATCCCACCGGACAATGATCTGACCCCAAAATATCGTTATAGATAACAGCACGTTTCAATTGATTTTTCAACCCTTCGGAAACGCAAACGTAATCAATTCGCCACCCTGCATTATTAGCTCTCGCATTAAACATATAGGACCACCAGGTGTAGGCTTCAGTCCTATCGGGGTAAAAAAACCTAAATGTATCAATAAAGCCCTTACGAATTACTTCATTAAATTTATTTCTTTCTTCCTGGGTGAAGCCGGCATTTTTTCGGTTTGAGCTGGGATTTTTAAGATCTATTTCCTGATGGGCGACATTTAAGTCTCCACAGAAAATCACAGGTTTTGTACTCTCTAGATCTTTAAGGTAATTCAAAAAGTCATCTTCCCACTGCATTCGATAGTCCAGTCTAGCTAACCCTCTTTGGGAATTTGGAGCGTAGACTGTCACTACATAGTATTTTTCAAACTCTAAGGTTATTAGTCTGCCTTCTTTATCATGCTCTTCTTTACCCATGCCAAAAACTATATTAACTGGCTCAGTTTTTGAAAAAATTGCTGTTCCGGAGTACCCTTTTTTCTGGGCAGAATTCCAGTATTGATAATAGCCGTCAAGATTGAAGGGAATCTGGTCCTCCTGCACTTTTGTTTCCTGGAGACAAACTATATCGGCATTTTCCTTTTGAATGAAATCCAAGAAACCCTTTTTTACACAAGCACGAATTCCATTTACATTCCACGATATTAATTTCATATAAATTTTATTCTCCTTTGTAAATTATACTTACTAATTAAACTCTATCCTATTAAAAATATTATAACACAACAACAAAGAATGAATCGCCGACAAAGCACCCGGGAAATCCAAAGAATGTATAGTTTTATCGCTTTGGTAAACACTACCATAAGTATATTCTGGTAGAATTGAAAGGAACCCCTCTTGAAGCTACGAATATTTTTGTTACTTAGCACCTTATCCTTTGTATTATTTTTGGCAATTACACTGATATCGTCAAGACTTCCATCTCCCATGCCGGAAAAAGCTGTCGCTGGCAAGATCGTCTGGCAAAGAAACAATTGCATAAGCTGCCACACCCTCTTTGGACACGGTGGGTATAAAGCGGATGATTTAACGCATATTACAGCAAAGGAGAAGTCGTCATATCTCATTAACTATCTTGTCCAGCCACCTGTAATGCGGCCTAACAAATACACTCATCACCCCGCCCTCGATGAGGCGGATGCAAAAAATCTGGTACAATACCTAGAGTTTGTTCACACAATACCGACTTTAGGGTGGCCTCCTTTGTTAGATAATGGTTCGGAGAACTTATGAAACTTTTCAAGCGGTTTTCTTATACAGGTAAAGTTAATAAAACCCTAGGTCGTAAACAACAATTTATGGCGCAAAAGATAAGTCGAAGGTATTGTTCCTCGGCGATAATTTTATTTGCCCTACAAAGTGTTGTAGCCTCAATGGGTGCATTGGATTTAGTGATTCCGGATTTTCCTTCACTGATTCCCTTTGAGTATGGACGAGCAATTCATCTAGCTTTGGCCGTTCTTTGGCCACTTATCGGTACCATGGGTATGGTTTACTTTTTTATCACTGCCGAACTTAATCGGGAGATCTATTCCCCTCGTCTGGTCCGCTGGCAGTATTGGATGGTTATGTTTTTCTGCTCATCTATCTTGGGGACCTTGGCCCTGCGGATTGGTTACGGTCGGGAATATCTTGAAGGGCTGCCCATCTTTTATGTTGGTATATCTTTGACTCTAGCCCTCGCTTCCTATAACCTTATCCGAACTTTACTAATGGATAAAAAAAATATAACCCCTGCAGCCGCGACAATGACAGTGGGTGTAATCTTTCTCTTGTTACTTTTGTTGCCCAACACCATAACCTTTAGCAACCCAATCACTGATGAAGCTACCAAGTTCTGGGTTGTTCACTTATGGGAAGAAATGGCTTTTGAGCTTACATCCGCTGGTTTCATTGCCACCTATTATATAGTTTCAGGACTAGCCCCTCGGAAACAAATTGAAAAGTGGCTTTATTTAGAGGCCACCTTGGCGGTTATCGGAGGCTTGTACGGCACCGGCCATCATTATTACTGGATTGGTTTCCCTGCTTTTTGGTTAGTCCTTGGTTCATTGGTCAGCCTGGTAGAGGTCATTCCCGTAGGAATGTTGGTTCATATGACCTATAGAGGACTAAAATCTACCAAAATAAGGAGTAATCGTGAAAAACTCACCTTATGGTTACTGCTCAGCAGTGTATTTCATCATATAACTGGCGCTTCCCTTTTAGGCCTGTTTATTACCGTACCCTGGATTAATCTTTATACACATGGAACGTATATTACATCCGGCCATGCCCATCTAGCCTTATTTGGCAGCTTAGGTTTCGCAGTTTTAGCCGGGTGTTATTTCGTTCTGAGCCAGGGCAGCGAACCCAATCTCAAAGGGTATCGGGGGGGTGTTTTAGCTGTAATCCTACTCAACTGTGGCCTTATCACCATGGGCTCTGCCCTTCTAATTGCAGGTTCCATACAGACTTATCTCTGGAGAATCATAGGCATGGACTTTATGGAAGTTCATTCGATTCTTAAACCTTATTTGATTATACGGGTGCTGGGTGGGGCGATGTTTGCTCTAGGTGACCTACTGCTCTCTTGGCATATCTATAAAACCTGGCAAACGACGAGGTCTTATAAGTAGCCAAATTCTCCAAACTCTAAATACGAGGTCAAGATATGCAGATTACAATCACAAGCTCGTTCTGGTTATTTCTTTTAATAGTTTTGCTGGCACTACAATTGTTCTTAGTACTAATACTAATCATTAAACCAATTCTACGTTATCTTGTGGGACTGCAGGTTGGTGACTTTCTGGAAAAAATACTTTCGGACAAGTATACTGAAAACCTTATGGAAATTTGGCCGGCCGGAAAACGCATTTCGGTTCTAAATATCGTAGAAATTGGATTACGCTCGCAGAGTGGAAAAATCATCACTCGCCCAATAGGATCTCCTAAGAAGTTTCCTGGTTTTGATAACCTTATGTTTGCTCCCCACTTAATGTCAAAGCTTTCCTTACCGGAAAGTGCCCAGATGAACATGCAAGTAAGGATTGGGCCTAAGGCCAACAAACCGCTGGTTATTAATATTCCTATTATGATTGGTGCAATGGCATATGGAATAGCACTTAGTGAGGAAGCGAAAAGAGCTTTGGCCAGAGCAGCTAAAACCCTGCAGACTTCCACCTGTTCTGGGGAAGGTCCCTTTTTACCAGAAGAACGCATGGAAGCCGGAAAATACGTATTACAAATTTCACGTTGGGCATGGGGGGCAAGAACTCAGAAACAAATTGACTCTGCTGATATGTTAGAGGTTCAAATGGGTCAAGGCGCCGATATGGGTTCTGTCACAATCGAGGCCGTAGAATTCCAAGGTCGGGCGCAAGAGCTTTCGGGATTAGCCCCTGATGAGATGGCTATTTCCTTTCCAGCGCCTCCTGGCATTCAAAAACAAAGCGATTGGCCAGGTTTCATGAAGACTCTGCGTAAAAGGTCAAAGGGTATCCCTATTGCATTAAAACTTATGGCAACCGCACATCTAGAGGAAGATTTAGACGCTGCGATTCGTTTAGGTTTTGATGCTGTCATTATTGATGGTGCCCAAGGCGGTTCCCATGCGACGACTCCTATTAAGCAAGATGATTTTGGCATTCCAACTCTCTTTGCTTTAATTAGAGCAGTACGTTTTTTAAACAAACACAAGCTACGTGAGCAGATTAGCTTAATTATAGCCGGGGGGTTCTATACTCCTGGTGAGTGTCTTAAAGCCCTTGCTTTAGGAGCGGATGCCATCTATATGGCGACTGTTCCCCTTTTTTCACTAACCCATAATCAAGTCGGTAAAGTGATACCCTGGGAACCTCCAACGACGTTGGTATTCTATGATTCCCCATCTAAGAGCAAACTAGATATTGATCAAGCAGCGACCAGTGTTGTAAACGCTATTACCTCCATGGTACTGGAAATGGAAGAAGGAATGCGCGCTCTCGGAAAAGCATCGTTGAAAGAGCTTAATCCCGATGACCTTGTTGCCCTGGATTCTTTGAGCGCCGAGGTTACCGGGTTGAAGCGAATATACTAGTTTATGAGTTCCCCTTAACCTTATCCTGGGTAGTCCTCAAACAGCAAGACACTGAAGTGCATGTTTGCCTTACAGCATCTTAGCTCTGCCAAGTGGCAGAGCTAAGATGCTGTAACTATTGATAAAAATCTCGGCAGGCTGCCTGTGAAATATCAAATAGTTTAAAGTAAACTACGGGGATTTGTTAGAATCCTAAGAAAATGGTTAGCCTCCCTAAGCACATGGTCTCCTAACAGTGGTATTATGATTGATCTTATTTGACAAGCCAAAAGTCCCTCAGTAGCTGTTGCTTTAAAATCCCTTATTTCCCTCGTTGCTCTAGTTTCTTCCCTAATTAAGCAGCCAAGTAAAAGCCTGGCAATAATATTTTCATCGACTCTCTGAACTTTATTTTGAAGCAAAGTAAATAAATCTGCAAACTCATCCGCTGTATTTATTAAGGCTACTTCAGTTGGATCTAATAAGTGAGAGATAAATTGAGCATGTTCTTTCATTATCCTATCCCAAAAGGCCTTTTCCGCAATGATTTCCTGGGTAAGATTAACCTGCTCCCTTCTTTGCAGACGTTGCAACTGTTCAACAAATAATATTGCTTCCCGTCTAATATGGTCTATTAACAAGGGGAAGTTGAAGGTAAATAGCGTACAATTTAGAACTTGATTAAGAATTCTAGTTTTAAACTGAATTAGTTCCTGGGTCAAAGCAATAGCTTGTTGGTTTAGATTTGCTACAGCGGTCTCTAGGCTTGGGTCCGGAGAACCAGGCATAAGCTCTAGTTCCTCTAAAGTTAATTCAGTATCTATCGGTATACCTGAAAGCTCGATGGTCTTTTGCTCTGCTCTGAGAGTTTTGTCAGTTACCACTTCCCCAGAAGAAAGCACTACACTACTGACATTTCCATTAGCTAAACTTACTGTCTGCCGTAATAGATCATTAAATCGTTCCTTAAATTGGTCTGCCTGACGGGCCAAGTTTGAATCATTCGGTAAAAAACCTGCTTCAAGGAATAATGAATGCTCCTTCATGATGCGTAAAAAAAACAGGTTTAATTCAAGGGACAAACGTATAAAATCCGTCACGGATACTCTATGACCCATTTTTTTACCCCCTAGCTAATGATTTAGTACATAGTATTCAGTCATAGGACAAGGGTGACAAACCTAAATAAAATTTAGAATTTAATTTGATGACCCTAATATTCTTTAAAAATAACAAAAACAGCCCTTTCAGGCTGTTTGTATTATGCAAATTAACAGGAATATTCACTGTTAAGATCCTCTTATCCCTTATCCTTGCTGTCGAACAAATGGTTTCTCCTATATGCTTTAGGGGTCATTTTCATTTGCTGTACAAAGACACGATTAAAATAGGAGGGATCGGAAAAACCACATTCACTGGAAATTCGATAGGCGGGATAATCTGTCGTCTCTAATAATTTACAGGCATACTCAATCTTTAATTTATTTAAATAATCAATATAGGTAACCCCTACCTCTTTTTTAAAGATACGGCTGAAATATTGAGGATTCATAAACACCTTGTCAGCGACCAGTTGCAAGGGTAATTTTTGCTTAAAGTTATCATGAATGTAGTCTAGCGACTTCTCAATAAAATATACCTGGTTAATTTCTTCTTCCTCAACAATTTCTTCTTCGACTGGTACCTGATTGGCAGCTACGGTAGCTAACAGCTTATGGAATACCTGTTTAAAAACGGAGGGTTTTATGGGTTTCAGCAAATATTCCTGAACGCGAAGGCGAATGGCTGTTTGCGCATAGGTGAAGTCTGAACAGGCCGAAAGAATCAAGACACTGGCCTTGGGAAGGAATTTTCTTATCTCCTCAAGGGCCTGTAACCCATCCATTTCAGGAATTAGTATATCCATCACTATGATGTCAGGTCGATGTTGTTTAGCAAGTTTAACAGCCTGAATTCCGCTTTCACAAGTGATTAATTTATCTTCGGGGGTAAGTTCTTCGGTTACAATAGATTTGAGAAACTCCAATTCGAGTAATTCATCTTCCACAATTAAAACGACACTCATCATGATCGCCTCACATTGGGTTTAGTGGGAATCGAGATGGTGACAGTACTTCCACTATAGTCTGATTTCGCAATTTTTAATCCGTAATTTTCTCCAAAATAGCGTTTTAAACGTTTGTCCGTGCTGCGAAAACCTATTCCCAACCTATTTTCTGATTGCTCCAAGCTTTGTAAGACTTCCTTCGGAAAACCATTCCCATTATCCATGACAAAGATATTAATGTCATTCTTATATTTTTCAGCATAAATTTTTATTTTGCCTCCATCCCTCTTAGGGGTAATGCCATGGATAAGGGCATTCTCAACAATGGGTTGTATGATCATATTAGGTATTCTATGAGGCTTAATATGATCTCCTATATCAATCTCATATTCCAAACGATTCTTAAATCTTATCTTTTGAATATAAAGATACTTCTCGATATTATCCATCTCAGCTCCAATAGTGTGCAACTCATCATCTTGCTTTAAGTTGTACCGCAATAAATCTGAAAGACAGTATATTAGTTCTTCTGTTGTATGGGATTTTTCAAAATATGCAATACGGGCTATAGAGTTTAGAGTATTAAATAGGAAATGCGGATTAATAACTAAAGACATATTTTTTGCTTCCAAGTCGATAATCTTTTTTTCCAGCATTTCTTTTTCGATTGATAATCTTGCTATGTCTTTATCCGTAGTATGGATGCTTTGAGAAAGGTCATAACAAATATTTTGGGCGATATGGTTGCAAAGCTGTTCATGCATTTCAATTTTATTCTCTTCGATGGTTCTGATGGCAGAAATTGATTTAGCAATAAATTCTGGGTCGAGTTTTTTATCCTTTGCTATGGTCGTTATATCAATTAGATATTTCTGATATTCACTATCCTGTGAATAAACCTGTGCTCCAACAACATAGCCTATGGTCTGGTTGTTAATATTGATTGGCAGAAGAACGTTTGACAGTCCATACTGACAGATAAATCGGTCTTCCTTACCTGATTTAAATCTAGACATATAGTCTTGGCATATTCGAGTTTCATCTTCTTGACAAACAAACTTACAAAAATCTGGAGACGGATTAAATTCCAGCAGAATATTGCCCTTGGTATCTATCAACTGCAACGAACTATTAGATAGGGATAATAGTCCGCAATAGCGTGAATATAGGTTGGAATCAGTTAAATCTTTTAAGGTTTTTTCAATGTTGTTCATATTTGCCAAAACTTCCTTTTCTATGAGTGAGAATCCAATTAGCTTGGCAGATCAATCCCAAAAAAAAAGCATCCGAGGGCAAGTGACTAGGTCTTTTAGTTAGCTGAAACTAAAAGTAAAGGAAGTCACAGATTCGGATATAGTTAATCTTTATAATACAATACTATGATAAAAATGTAAATAGGAGAGAGATTTAGTCGAAAATTGTATGTTAGTATCTCCGCTAATGAAAAGACAAAGGCCAAACCTCTAAACGAGAGTTTGACCTTTGCCGTATCTTCTAAGGGGGCCTTATGCGTCTTTCTTGCCTCCGGGAAGCATCATTTCTACGTCACCGTGTGGACGAGGAATAACATGGACGGAGATAAGCTCTCCTACTCGCTGAGCTGCTGCAGCACCGGCATCGGTTGCAGCTTTTACAGCACCAACATCTCCTCTTACCATAACAGTTACTAGAGCACCGCCAACTTTTTCATAACCAATCAGCTGAACGTTAGCCGCTTTAACCATGGCATCTGCTGCTTCAATTGCTCCTACTAAACCTTTTGTTTCAATTAATCCTAAAGCTTCTGATCTACTCATTTTTGTTTCCTCCTAAAATTTTATTTTAAAATTGTTATTCTTGAGGTCGAGACGAGATGCATTGCATTCGCTTCTTCCATATCAATATGAAACTCTAGTGATGAGGTATTGTTGGCTCTAATGACGACATTCGAGTAAGTTCCTCCCCGAAGTCCGTCTATTTGGATGGTCACCTGTTCTCCATCGGATACACCAAAGTGTTTGACATCTTCCAGGTTCATATGAATATGACGCTGGGCAATCAAAAGACCTTTGGAAAGAAAGACACTTCCTTTAGGACCAATCAGAGTGATTCCAGGAGTCCCTTGCAAGTCTCCAGACAACCTCACCGGGGCGGTTATACCAAGTTTGAAACAATCTGCTTGGAGTATTTCTACCTGGGACTCACTTCGCGCTGGCCCGAGGATACGAACCTTTTCAATAGCGCCCTTGGGTCCGGCTATGGTCAGAGTTTCCTTGCACGCATATTGCATGGGTTGGGACAAATCCTTAGTTTTTGTCAATTGGTATCCTGTCCCAAACAGAGTTTCCAAGTCTGCTTGAGATAGATGTATATGCCGATTAGATATTCCCACAGGTATGGAGCTTAAGTCCTTTGTAAAATCCCCCCCCTCTTTGATTGCTTCTAGGAGAAGCGTTGCTAAGGCGTCATACTTTCCCACGTTTAGTTACCACCTCTTTGTTTCAATAGCTGGATTACTTCATTTACAACGTTCATTATCTGATCGTCACTGATGGCACTAGGGCTACTATTCTGTGCCACGCAGTCTGAATGGGAGGAAGTTGTGTTTTCGGTAACGTCCTTGATTCCATAGGCAACACGTTTTATATTGATTAAGTGCATTGGGGTTACATTATCGGAGGTTGCACTTCCGCCCCAAGTACCGCAACCCAATGTGAAGGACGGGGAAAGTCCTGTACTTGCCCCTACACCGCCTTGGCTGGAGGCTGTGTTGACCAAAATCCTAAATACGGGCTTTTCAGCGAACTTCATGACCATTTCCTGATTCTCTGTATGAATAGAAAGGCTGTGTCCCACACCACCATTATTCAAAAGTTTGATGCAGAGCTCACATGCTTCATGCCAATCCTTTACGGTATAGAAGGCCAGCACGGTGGTCAACTTTTCATAAGATAAAGGATATTCTTGCCCTACGCCCTGTTGTTCACCTAACAAAACTTTTGTTCCTGGGGGAATGGTTATGCCAGCACCTTCTGCAATGACTGCGGCTGATCTTCCTACCATCTTGGCGTTCATAGCATGACCGCGGACAAATAATTTCCTAGAAACTTGGTCTGTTTCCCCTGGGGTCATGAAGTAGCCACCCTGGCGTTTGAACTCTTCCATAACTTGATCACGAATGCATTCTTCAACAATAACCGATTGCTCGGAAGCACAGATCGTGCCGTTGTCAAAGGTTTTACTGGCAATAATATTCTTAACTGCCTTGGAGATATTGGCAGTTTTTTCGATATAAGCCGGAACATTACCTGGGCCAACACCTAAAGCAGGTTTCCCTGCGCTATAGGCAGCCTTGACCATAGCTGAACCACCTGTTGCAATAATCATGGCGACTTCATCACATTTCATAAGTTCATTAGTTGCAGCCATGGAAGGTTTTGAAATACACCCTATGATATTGGCTGGAGCACCGGCAGCTACGGCGGCATCATTCATCAGTTTGGCTGCTTGAAGTGTACATTTCAGTGCTGAAGGATGGGGAGAGAAGACAATCCCATTGCGAGCTTTAATGGCTATAATGGATTTGTAAATTGCCGTGGATGTAGGATTAGTTGAGGGAATAATCCCCATGAGTAATCCAACCGGTTCTGCAATTTCCATGGTTTTATTGACTTTATCATCTTTGATGACTCCAATAGTTTGCATAGGTTTAATAAACTCATATAGTTCAGTGGAAGCAAAACGGTTTTTGAAGATTTTATCTTCTACCTTACCAAATCCGGTTTCCTCCACCGCCAATTTTGCTAGGGAAACGGCATTCTCCTCGGCTACTTTCACCATGTTACGGATAATTTTATCAATCTGCTCACAATTAAATTTTGCAAGTTGGGTTTGAGCAAGTTTTGCTTGACGAGCAAGATTTCTGGTCTCTTGCACAGATAGTAAATCATAATCGAAGTTTTCCAAGTTATTACTCCTTCCGTCACTGTCTTTACTGATTATCACCGGCCATCAAGCTACATCTCACTAGCCCGTTCGTAGAATTCCTTCAGTTTCCGGATCAGTAATTCTTTGTTTGCTTTTGAAACGGCTCTGCCTGCAATGTCAAGTTCTTTGTAGTCTCTTACTAGGTTGCGAAGTTTTACCACAGAAAGTGTTTTCAGGACGTTCAAGCTTTGTTCAAGGCCAAATTCCTGTACCAAAGCATCCACTCCCTCTTTGCGGAGTTGCTTAAGTGTCATTTGCTCTGGCTTAGTGCTCTCTTTTAGAGTTTTGGCCTTTTCCTGGCGTTCTGTTGGGGCATCGTTATTTGCCAAGGGTACGTTAACGTTGGTTGCTCGATCAGTGTTTGGGAGAACGCTTAATTTCTCCTCCCTCACAAGAATCACGCTTTCAATCTCAGGATCTGGTCTGGGAATAACATGTCGAGAAATTAAGGCTTGGTGACCAATCGTTTCAACCGCAGTCGCACCCGCTTCCACTGCAGCTTTAACAGCTCCCACATCGCCGGTTACGGTAATCGTTACGAGACCGCCACCGACTAAGGTTTTCCCCAGAAGTTCCACTTGCGCCGTTTTTAGCATGACATCTGCACATTCAATAGCGGGAAGGAGCCCGTATGTCTCAATTAGGCCAAGAGCCTTCATAGCTTACCCTCCTATTGTTGAGCCATCAGATCAGGCCAGTTTGCCGGGTAGGTTACGTAAAAAAGTTTGACATAATCAGAGGAACCCCAGGTTACTTTAGAGCCATTAGGTACAAAGAGGACATCTCCCTGGTGAGCGTGATAAGTTTCACCGTTAATGGTAATGGTTAGGCTTCCTTCGAGAACAATATCAATCTCTTCATAGCATAATTCCCAATCAAAGCTTGATTTTTCAATGGTTAAAAAGCCTGCGCTCATTTGGGAATCTTCTTTACTGATTACCTCACGATAAGCTACGTCGGTGCTTGAATCCCCTGTGTCAAAGGTCTCCAGGTTCACTGTTCTGCCGCGCACAATTTTCAGTCCACTTTTCGAGTCACCATCTGCTCGGAAAGGGGTTACTGGAGTCGGGGAAGAAACGCTTTCCAGGAGCCTGTTAGCTAATACCGCTTTTACAACTTGAAAGATCATTTCTGGGTCAATCTCATTTTCCCGGTTCTCTTTCTTTGGCCGACTACTTGCATTACAGGGGGAATTTCCTACAGCAGATGATTCACTTGTAAATTCAACGCCCAGTTCTTTGGCTAGATCCTTAGCTGCCGCAGTAATGATGGTATTGCAGTCTACGTAAAATGCTTTTTGTCCCTTTTCTGCTGCTACTTTTACTTCGTTTGCTGAAACGAGTTTTTTCAAAGTCGCACCTCCTTTCTATCGTAAAGGGTATAGACGTTTGGGTGTTAATTTTAGAATAAGGATGCCCACAGTTTGTCCGAGGGCGAAGGAATTACCTCAGTATCGACTAACAAACCTTTTTCCAGGGCGATGGCTATCCCTGCTTCGATACCTGCTTCCACCGCGCCGACATCCCCTGTGAAAGTAAAGTAGGCTTTTCCTCCCAAACCGCTGCCTAAACGCAATTCCAAGGCTTGTACATCAGCAGCTTTCAGTACCGCATCAGCTGAGATAATCATAGAGGCTAAGGAAAAACACTCCATGATTCCCAAAGCTCCGATTCCATCGGGCATGGTCGTGGCTGTGATGGCCGGGAAAATGCCCTGATGAACATTAGCGAGGATAAAGCTATCTACCAGATATTCTCCTGCCATCTCTACGCCTACGCTGATTGAGCTTTCTACGGCAGCAACGTCTCCTTTGATGATAGCGATATATTTCCCCGGACAGACAGGTGTTGCACTTACCACTTCCACGTAGGCTGTTTTAAGCATCAAATCCGTGGCATAAATTCCTCTAGCAATACTCGTAAGCTCAATCATACCTATTGCACTAAACATATCAACCCACCTTTATCACAATAGAATTATCCTTAATCTCTTGAACAGTACCATCGAAGCTAGAGTGAACGGTTGCTCCCAGACTATTGTCCGGAATCTTACCAATCAGTTGCCCAGCTTTCACCTGTTCTCCTATAGCAACAACCGGTATGGCCGGTGCGCCTATGTGCTGTCGTAAAGCGATTTCAACGTATTCAGGTTGAAATTCAACCTGGGTCAGGGGTGCCGGTTTATCAAAGGCAGTTAAGCCGATTTTAATAACTAGACGTTTGCTTGGGATAAGGCGATAGTCTCTAGCCGACCTCGCTTGAAAATCCACCTGAACTGGCTGATACTTTATGCCTTGTTCTGCCAGCTTTTGCTTATATAGACTATTGACAGATTTCGGATGGAGATTAGCCGGGCAGGAGAATAATTCGCAAGCATTACATTCGCAACATAATTGAGCAATTTGCTGTTCTTTCACGTCCTCTAAATTGTAACTCAAGGCACGCATGACTTTATGGGGTTGCATATTGTGTCCTAGGAGATAACGAGGACACAGGTCCGTGCACATGCGACACTGTTCACAGGCAGTCTTGCCTATCACTCTGGCCCTATCGGGGCTTACAGTTTTTTTCCGGATAAGAAAGTGATCCTTTTTAAGCAGTACATAGCCTTTGCTTTTTTTGGTGACATACCCATCGACTTTGTTCATGACAGACCCCATCATGGGGCCTCCGTCTATCACAGCATAATCATCGACATTTTCTATTCCACATTGGCCGATTACTTCCCTAATAGATACACCCACAGGTACTTTAACGGTCCTGGGCTGAGGAATATCCCCAGCGATAGTAATATAGGTTTCCGTGACAGGGTTCCCTGCCAGGGCCTTTGAGATATTCAGTGCGGTTTCTGAATTAATAACCACACAGCCTACTTTCAAGGGGATAGATACTTCTGGTACAATTCGTTGAGTTAGTTCATGCACCAAAACCTGTTCGTCACCGGCAGGATAGATATCTCTAAGTTCCATAACTTCCATGTAATCTGAAAGTCCCAGAGCTGCAATTCTTTCACGTAAAAGAACGATGACTTTCTTGTGTTTTCCCTTAATGCCAATGATGGCTTTGCGGGCTTCAATATATCTTCCCGCCGCTTCCAAACCTTTGATGATTTCGTCAGGAAACAGTTCCATCAATTGCTGGTCTACTCTAAGCAGGGGCTCACATTCTGCTCCATTCAGCAATATATACTCTGCTTTAGAAGTAAGTTTAGCGTGTGTTGGGAATCCAGCCCCTCCTGCTCCAATAATCCCTGAATTCTTGACTAAGTCCAGAAGATCCAAAGGTTTACACCTCCTGTTTTTTTAAAACTTACAGTCTTCGTCAATGATGCCCACAATAACGGCATCAATGGGTATATCCTCCCGATCCAACATTTTGCGCGCCGAGCTGCCCGTGCAGACAAGAACTCGTTCGCCAATGCCCGCACTAATAGTGTCAGCGGCTATTATGATACGGCCGGCATCAATGCCTCCAAGAACCTCCACCATCATAAATTTCATTCCTATGAGGGAATCGGCTTTTCTTGTAGACCAAATACTGTCAATTACTTTTGCAGCTATCATCGTATCTCACCTGTTTTTGCCTCATTAAATTTGTATCGTATTTCTTGAATAGCCGCTTCCACCGATGCCGTATCTCCGAAGATGGCGATCATAATCAGATTTTGCGGGCAATGCCCTTTAATATCTTCCACTACGACACCCGCTGCTTTTTCCGCAATATCAGCAGCAAAAACCATATCAATTAACCGCCCTTGAACCATACCTACAGCGTCATAGTGCTCAATGGGGATTGTTGACGCGGAGCCTTTTCGTCGAAAGAGAATATCCAGGGTCCCACTAGAAGGGGATTTTATGATTCGGTATTCCATTGTAAACGCCACTCCTGACTAAAGTATTTCCTGAGTGCAGTTAAGGGCAATACCCAAAGGGGTAACGAACATGGGGTTTTGTGGTTTATAAGTGGGAAGGTTGGTTTGTTTAGCGATAATGTCTTCGATTCCATTCAGGCAACAGGTTCCACCCACCAGATATATTTCTTTAACTGGGTATTCCTTTATATGGCGACTGATAATTGAGGAAACTTTTTCAATGACAGGTCGAAGCACGGGAATTAACTCTCTATGATTCTTAAAATCCCGCTTATATTGATCCGCATCTTCAAAGCTCATTTTATACGCTCCGGAAATGACCAGAGAAAAATGAGTACCACCTGTAGGTTCATCTGCTACATGAATCACTTTGCCCTCTTTCAGGATTGCAGTTCCCGTAGTTCCGCCACCGATATCGACAATCGCACCATCTTTAATCTTAAGCACTGCATTGGCCGCCGTGGGTTCATCCAATATGTTGGTGATTTCGAAACCAGCCCCCTGTACCACATGTTTAATAGCACCTGAGTCAAGAGTATCGGTTCCCGGCGGAAGCGCTGCTGCAGCGTAGATCAATTCCGCGCCAAGCTTCTCTTCGAGTTCTTGTTTTAGTTCCTTGACTATGCGAATTGCCCCGATATAGTCCACTACCATACCATCTTTGACTACGCTGGCAAATCGATAGGCTCCGGCAACGGGCTGATAATTCTCATCGAGAACTGCAAGTACGATGTAGGCAGTTCCCAGGTCAACGCCTGTGTAATAAACAGAGGATTTATTCAAGATGGGTGTTTCAATGACTTTCTCGAAATCTCTAACAAGCTGATCACAGTATAGAAAAGCTGAATTTACCGTCTCCATTTTTTCCCTCCTAAACACTTCCACATCATTATGCAAAGTATGTTGATGATCAGATTGATCGTATCAATTAGGTCTTGCCGTGAGCAGTCTTGCTGCTCCTCATTCCAATAAGCTTCTAAAATGGCTGGTTCCACCTCTTGGAGTGAGGCACGCAAATAATTTAACAGCGCAACTTCTTTGCCATTTTCTAGTCCTACGTGGAACTCACGTAGGTCAACGAATTTTCCCAGATTATCGGAGCGTTCTCTGATTTCTTCTTCTGACCATCCCCAAAACTCTAAAATGTCTGGGGGTACCTGTTCTCGTTCAGCGTTTCGAAGGTTTCGAAAGCATTTTCCAAGGGCCATGATTTCTTCTGATTGTACAGCATCTCCAGAGTGTAAGAGTTCTGCTGCAATTAGAAGGAATAAAGCTTCTACGCTTTCCATTCTTCTAAGCAATCTCTGGGTACACCAGTTTTCCCGTACTTGTACCTGATTCGAAGCGTCGAGGTTAGATTTCTTGTCGTCACAACACTGGGCTTGTACCAGCGTCACTCGTCTGTCCACAAGGAATTGGCGGGCTCCCGGTGTAATCTTTGTATCTGGTTCCAGAACATAAGTAGCAAAGGGTTCTTTCCTATATAAATCTCGCAATTCTATTTCAGTGACGAATTTCATTGCCTCACCTACCCTTCCTTAAATTTCTGGAAAAGATCCTTCGCCATGCTCAGGATGACACTGCACTATGTCATACTGAACGCAGTGAAGTATCTTGACCCAATACTTTTTTTATTCATCAATGGTGCAGCCTTAGCTGCATGAAAGTCTGATACCAAATTTCCCCTTGTATTGCGCAAAGTCATCTATATTAAAAACTTCATTAAGGCGTTTGTTGATTTCCAAGTAAATAGTGTTTCAGTGAATCCACATTTCTATTGTCTTTTAGCGAAATCCAGAAGTAAGGCTCGAAAATCCCGATTTTTCTCAGCTGTTGATTGCACAAACCAGCATTTTCCGGAACTAAGTCCGTCTTGGTAACTACACCAATGACTGGACAGGTAAAGGTTTTGGCAAAACCGGGCGGATATACCTCCGTAGGTCTAGCTTGATCCACTAGAATGAGCAAATGGGATGCGGCTTGAGCCGTTGCGATCAGATATTTGTACATAGAAGGGTTTTCAATATACGAGCTTGGAGTATCTATGGTATTTTTTCCATAGATGACATCTTGGGTCTTTTTTAAGGGCCTCGTAGAATCATTCAAAACGTTGATCAGTGTGGATTTACCAGATTGAGTTGGCCCTATGACCATAATGCGTTTTTTCATGTGCGTGTTATCTTAGCAGGCGTAAAGCCTAACAACTTTTCCAAGGTTTCATTAATGGCTATCATGGCTGTTTCAACACTGGCCACGTCACCAGAAATAACTAGGGATCCTGTAAAACGATCGAGAAAGCCGATGTCAATATCAGATGTCTTTGTGGCAATATCGGCGGCAATAATTGCTGTCTCACTGGGAGTGAGGGTTAAAATTCCAATGGCTCCTGTTTCTTCAATTCCCAGACGTTCATAGATGTCTTGTACGGGAGAAGCTATGATGTGAGCCAGGGTGACCTGCTTGCCAGGCACAGATTCCTGGATAATTCGTTTTTTATCAAACTCATCCGCTGCACTCATCTAATCCCGACCTCCGCATAAAGAATTTAATGTCTAATGACTTCGACCTGTAAGTCATACCCTTTTATAAACTCTTGAATTTTATCCAACTCTTCTTCCTTAAAGCTCAAATCTTCAGTTATGGCATATGTCATATCCAATTGCTTGTATTTGTTGATGCCTAATTTATGATAAGGAAGCAAGTCGATACCCTGAAAGTTTTTATAATCTTTGAAGGACTGAAGAAATTCCAGGGTTTTGCCAATGGTTTCTTTACTATCATTCAATCCCTTGATGAGGGGCATCCTGACTTTAACCGTAAACCCCCGGCGTATAAGTTCGGTTAGATTATCCAGAATACGTTCATTGCGCACTCCGGTAAGTTCATAATGACGTTCAGAATCGATTTGCTTAATATCATACAGAAATAAATCAGTAAACTGGGCGATCATTAGTAGGGAGTCAAGTTTTGTATAGCCACTGGTTTCAATCGCCGTGTGAATTCCCAGACGCTTACATTCCATCAGCAGATTTGCGGCAAATTCCGGCTGCGCTGTGACCTCCCCTCCCCCAAGGGTAACTCCTCCACCTGAACTCAGATAGAAGAGCGCATCTTGTTGGATGATTTCCAGGGCATCAGAAATTGTTTTGTCTGAACCGACAATGGACAGCGCTTGTTTAGGGCATACGCTTTCGCATTTTCGGCAACCTACACAGTTAATCGTTCTCTTGACTTTATGCTGGGCTTTTTGGCCGTTCTTTCCGTCTTCGTCATCTTGAAAATAATGTAGGTGGACGGGACATACAGGAATACAATTGCCACAGTCTACGCACAAATCCTCTTTGAACATGACCTGATAGTTTCTTTCAAGTCCCTCGGGATTGGAACACCACTTGCATCTCAGGGGACACCCTTTGAAAAAAATTAATGTCCGTATACCCGGTCCATCATAGATGGAGTATTTCTGTACATTGAAGATTCTCGCTTTTCTTTCTAAGATTGCAACGGTTTCTGTACTCATAATGTCCCATCCTTAATCCCTATGAAAATTATTTCTGAGTCCAACGCTTAGGGAGATATTTGCCAAGTAGTCGTTTTCCCTCATCATTGATGGAGTAGTAAATAACTAATTCTCCCTTGTCATCTAATGTCACATCATTATCGTCAATGATGAAGTTTGCTTTCATGTCGAGGAGATGATCTACAAACACTTTTTTTGTAAACTGTTTTTCAGTGCCATATTCCGGTTTCAACGCCTGCATAATCTGATCCGCGGAGGCTTTGTCCACTGTAGAAATATAATGAAGCACTCTAAAACGCAGTGGTAATGTATCAGCCATGATTATGCCACCTCTCCTTTCTTGAAGAACTCTTTCGGGTTAATAGCGACGAGAGTAGCACCGATCAGTACCAATCCACTGCCTATAACCAAGTTCTGGGTAAGAGGCGAGTTCAAGAAAACTACCGAGAAGATAACCCCCCACATGACATAGGTTCCGTTAAGGGCCATCCCTTTGGCGACACCAATGGTGGTGTTAGCCTTATACCATGCCAGGTAGGATACCGCTGCCGCCAGGGCAGCAATGGCAAAGGCCCCAAGGGTTCCAGGCAGAGTAAAGACTTGGGAAACGATAACCCAGCCACCAACGATGGGAAGAACGAAAATAGCTAGGAAAAGACCGGAAGTCAATTCACGGATATTAATAGCGATTTTCGGGTCAATCATGGACATGCCGAATACTGCCAATACGGCTTCTGCGCCCCATCCTAAAGCAGCTAGAGATGCGAAGAGAAGACCGAGGTAGAAGGTTTCGCTGTTTCCGCCTTCGGGCGGCACATAGGATATAACGATCGCTCCGATAACTGAGAGAAGCATGCCAACCCAAACCCGAGGCACAATGTGTTGTTTGAGGAAGATTCTAGAAAGAAGCGCACCAACGATTGGATATAAGGCCGTAATAGTTAATGCATAAGCTGGTCCAGCCATTGAGATTCCTAGCAGGTATCCCCCATTAGCAATAGGTCCACCCAACAATGCGGCAACGCAAACCATTAAACCTGGAAAGGTTTTAAGACTACGAATGATTTCTTTGAAACGTCCGGCTCCACCGTTATAGAGGAGCAGCCATAGTCCTGCAAAGGAATCATTCATACAGGCGGCAGCCAGCGGGATAGCGAACAGGGCATATTTTCCAGCATCATCCCCCATTAAAGGGATGAGGCCCAGGGCCAGTCCTAAGAGTACACTGTTCAAACCCCAGGTGCAGCCACTGAAAAGGCCCGTTAATACACCTTTTCTGGCAAAGTCGGCATTCAGTTTTTCCTTCATCATGATGGCTTTTTGATTTCCCGATATGCTCATCTAGACTATGCTCCCTCCTTATTCATGGAATATCAGAAGAGGTTATTGTCTTCCGATATTCCATATTAATTTGAAACTCTTATTTAAAAATGATCCAAAACCGTTCTGCTAATGATTTCATCCTGTACCTCTTTGCACAGCTCAACGAAGTAAGCACTATACCCAGCAACACGAATGATTAGGTCCCTATACTTGTCAGGCTCGATTTGGGCCTTCTTTAAAACTTCGTTATCGACATAACTGAACTGCATCTGACCATTACCGAGGATGGAAGCCGTTCTGAGTAAGGTGATCAGGCCATTTTCTCCTTCCGGAGTTTCCAGGATACCACGTAACAATTTGAAGTTGTGTACCATACCGATATTCATAGATTCGTTACTTAGCTTGCTGACGGATTTAATAATGGCTGTGGGTCCCAATTTGTCCGCACCCTGTGTCGGGCTGATTCCATCAGACAAGGGTGTCCAGGCCAAACGTCCGTTAGCTGTTGCACCAGTGATTTCTCCGATAGGCGTGTTGTTGGAAATGGAAAGGGTGCCATGGGTGAAGTGAGAATACAACATCTTAAAGGAATGGTGCACCCGTTCAGTCCAGATAATGAGATCTGAGGCAATTTCATCAACATAGTCATCGTCATTGCCGTATTTCGGTGCATTTAGACAATCAGTGCGAATAGATTCGAATCCTTCGAAATTCGCAGCCAATGCATCCCGGATTTGTTTTAGAGTATATTTCTTCTCTTCAAAAACCAGCTTTTTGATCGCTGCCATAGAGTCGGCATAGGTTCCGAGGCCGGAGAAGATAAGTCCAGGACCGTAATTGACTAGAGCGCCGCCACCTGTAACATCTGTGCCTTTTTCCATACACCCTTCTACCAGTAGGGACATGAGGGGTTTTGGAGCAATATCTCGGTGAACCCGCTGGCTGACAAGAGTTCCTATGGCTGATAGGCGGATAATGTGCTCGATTTGTTGTTTGCAGGCAGTATCAAATTCCTCATAGGTCTTGATATTGTCAAGATCCCCTGTGTCCAGACCTTGCATGGTGCCATGCCATTTCATCATGCCGCGATTAAGAACAAATTCTATGGCAATCGGCCATTGAGTATAACCGGTGGATGTCCATTGATAAATTCGGCCGGACTTTTGCGGTTCTACACAGCCCATGAGGCAATAGTCCCGTGAATCTTCTATGGAGAAACCCTTGGCAAGCATCATTTTGATATGAGAATCATCAAAGTGACAGGCGGGGAATCCAAGCCCTGCTTTAACAACATCGACGATCTTCTTCAAGTATTGTTGTGGAGATTTGTTGTGAATCCGGCAAGCCAGCGACGGTTGATACATCTTAGTAAAACGAACAGCATCCATAATTAGATAAGTTAAATCGTTGGTTGCGTCACCACCGGTTCTCTTCTGTCCGCCAATGGTTAAGTTGATAAAGGGTTGATAACCGGCGAAATACTTTGCTCCCAGTTCGCTGGAAAGCCACATAACCTCAGAGCATTTAATAATGAAACTGCTTAGCAGTTCAAAGGCTTCCAATTTGTTCATTCGGCCAGCTTCCATGTCGGCCTTGAACATGGGATAAATGTATTGATCCAAGCGTCCCAGGGAAATACCTGTCTGGTTTTCTTCTACCACAAACAGTGATTGCAGCGTCCAAACGGACTGGAGTGCTTCATGGAAAGTACGAGGTGGATTGGCTGGTACAGAAGCTAAATTGTCGGAAATCTTGTATAGTTCTTTCTGGCGGGCTGAGTCATGCTCTCTGTCAGCCAGTTCTTTTGCATAATCAGAAAGCCGTTTGGCATAAGCTAAAATTCCATCACAAGTCTCTATTTCCGCTTTGTAGAAGTAGATCTTATCCATGTCATCCGGATTTTCCATGGATAATCTGCTCAATCTGTCGACAGCTTCCTGTCTTACGGCGTTAATACCCTTTTTAATCAATATGACATCGTATCCAGGGCAAGTGTCACCGCCGCCATTTACCTGATGGTAAGAGAGATCGCTGACAAAGGATTCGCCTGAAAATGACCATACCCCAGCTTCTTCATATTGATTCTGACAAATTTCGTCAACACTCTTACCTTCCCAGTAGGGGAAGATCTCATCCCGCAAAATCCGCTTGTCTTCCTCACTGATTTGGAAGGGATCCTGGGCTCTAGTTGACATGGTATCCAATTCATCCCGCAGCCATCTCCAGGCGATATCCGGGGATACTGCACCGGCTCTTGGTTTCCCGCAAGGATGTCCTACAATCAATTCATCGTTTTGAATCACCAAGGGAGCAGTCTCACAAGCTTTTCTGAAGCACTTGGCCCGCAGAAGAATTTTAGGCAACCCCACATTTTCTTTGGTCACTTGAGTGAAAGCTCTGGCACGATAAATACTCACACTTGGTTTAACCTTTAAATAAGCTGCTTTCAGACGTTCCAGTCGGGGTGTCAGTCCTGTGATTTCCCCTTCATAGACAGGTGATTTTTCTACACTCCTTGTTACTGTACTATTTCCAGACAACTCTTTGGAAATTCCCTCAAACAACTTCATAATGGCAGCTGTTTCTTCCGGGGATAAATGTTTGGTTGCATCCGCAAATTTATTTGAGAACTCTTTAATATCCAATTTTCTTTCCTCCTTCTTTTGTTATTCGTAAAAACAAGTTAATTCTAATATTGATGGTTAAAATACTTTCTGATAAATACCGACCAGATCTTCTCTAGACGGTAATCTAGGATTAGTAGGGGTACACCGGTCATGAAGGGCCAATTCAACCATAGTTTCTACTTCGTTCTCAAATTTACTCTTATCAATTCCCAACTCGCGTACCCGATTGGGAATACCCAGGGATTTTAGCAAACCCTTAACCGCCTGCATGAAATTTATGGTTCCTTCCCGGTACGTCCGTGCAGGTAATTGCAACACTGCAGCCAATTTCGCATACTTTTCAGAGGCATATCTACTATCGTTGCTGTTTAAATTAGCGTTATATTCAACCACTGCGCTTAGTAACAGCGCATTCGACCGCCCGTGGGAAATGTGAAATGTTCCTCCCAAAGCATGGGCTAGGCTGTGGTTGATCCCAAGACCGGCATTTGTAAAAGCCATACCCGCTATACAGGATGCATTTTGAATGCGTTCTCGCGCGCAGGAATTGCTCACGTCATTATATAAAGCCTTGAGATTCTCAAAAATTAATTGAACGGCCTTCTCAGCAAGGGCATCTGTACAGTGGGTTGCCTCTGTAGAAACATAAGCTTCGATAGCATGCACCAGAGCATCTATACCAGTATCAGCAACCACCGACTGAGGAACATGTTGTATGCAAGTGGAATCAAGTATGGCGATATCTGGAGCCATCCACTCATCTACAATGCAGACTTTCTCCCCTTCCGCAGTGATTACTGAGAAATTCGTCACTTCAGATCCGGTACCGCTTGTGGAAGGAATAGCGATAAATAATGGTTTTTTAAACTCTTCCCCGGCTGCTTTCCTGAACTGCCACAAGGAGTAAATAATGCCTTTGGCAGCATCAATGGTAGATCCCCCGCCCAATGCAACAATGGTATCAGCTTGGGTTTCCAGGTATTTCTTCATGCCTTCGGCAATGACTTTGACATCCGGATCCGGACGCACTTCCTTAAAAACAGCTGACTCTATCCCTGTTTCATTAAGATAATCTATGGTTTTTTGGAGGTAACCCAACGTTTCCATAACAGAATCAGAAACAATAAAGGCACAGGACCCTTTGATTTCTTTAAGAAACTCCATGGATCCCTCATTGAAATATATCTTAGGTTTAAGGACAAACTTTTTCATTACCGAACGTCCCCTCAATAATCTCCGTACCACTTAAGTTGCTCCATTAGTTTTTCCAGCAACTCTTTCAAATCCTGGGTATTGTCAATGGAAGGCGGATTGGCGGAACAATGACTTCCGCTTGTTTCAGTGGTCTCCCCCACCTGTACACCCTTGGCTATATCCTCCAGAAGCCGTACACCATAGCCGACTTTTCGAATATTTATCAAGTTCATTGGGGTGACATTATCAGAAGTAAACCCGCCGCCTGCTGCTCCGCTGCCTAAGGTTAAGGCCGGGAAAAGATTAGTTGTGGCTCCTATACCCCCTAATGATGCGGGAGTATTCACCAGGACTCTTGAGACTGGTTTTTTAAGGGCAAATTCCCGAATCACACTCTCATTCTTCGAGTGAATGACTAAGGTATGTCCCCGACCCTCATTAATTAGCAGCTCGATGCATTTTTCACAAGAATTCATCCAATCCTTTTCAACGTAAAATGCTAGAACCGGGCATAATTTTTCTCTTGAATATGGATTGGTAGGAGAAACATATTTTTGTTCTGAAATCAAAACTTTAGTATTTTCCGGAACAGATAGACCGCTTTTTTGTGCTAACTCTAAGGCTGATCTCCCGACGATTTCCGGGTTAAAACTGTTATCAGGCCGGTAAAAAAACTTACTGAGCTGAACAGATTCCTCTTCTGACATGAAGTAAGCACCTTTACTCCTGAGCTCCCGTCTTACTTCTTCGGCGATGCAGTCCTCAGCAACAATGGATTGCTCCGAGGCTGAGACAATTCCGTTATCGAAGGTTCTGCTAGCAATAATATCTGCTACGGCTTTTTTTAGGTCAGCCGAACGTTCGATAAAGGCCGGGCCATTACCCGGGCCGCCATAGATCGTCGGTTTTCCGGATGTATACGCTGCCCTGACCATCTTGGGCACACCTGTGATTAGAATAAGCGAAGTGTCTTTATGGTTCATCAAGGCAACCGTACCGTCCACAGCCAGCGTTCGTAAGTATCCTATGGCACCACTTGGCAGTCCACTTTCTTCAGCTGCTCGTATAAGTATGTCGAGCACAGTAGCGATGGTTTTACGAGCCTTAGGATGAGGAGAAAAAACAATAGCATTGCCAGCCTTTATGGCAATTAGTGCTTTGTATATGGTTGTAGATGCAGGGTTGGTCGAAGGAGGCAACGCAACGATCACCCCGACGGGTACCCCAATATCCATGGTCTTGTTTGCTTTGTCTTCGCCGATAATACCGACAACTTTCATGTCTCTGATTTTCTTATGAAGAAAATCACTGGCAAAAATGTTTTTGACAAACTTGTCCTGCCATTTGCCGAACCCTGTTTCTTCATGGGACATAAGGGCAAGTTCTTTGGCATACTTAAACGCCGCTTCAGCCATACGTCCGACAATTTCATCGAGTTTTTCCTGGGGAAATGCTGCCAGTGCCTTTTGCGCCTCACGGGCGTTTTCCACAAGAATTCGAGCCTCTTGAACGGAGAGCAAATCATTGTCAATTCTATTCATATCTCACTCCCCCCCTTCTACTCAGAAAATCTAAGGTCTGCAAAACAATTATTAAAAGTCGATAACGTATTTTGCAACAATCTTTTCTACCTCCGCATGAGGCCTAGCAATGACAAGGGAGCTATAAACATTGCCCACCTTGGAAGCTTCTTTGATGCCGGCATCAACAGCAGCCTTAACTGCTCCAACATCTCCACGGACCACGACGGAAACCAAGCCAGAAGCCACATTTTCATATCCTACCAATTCCACGTCTGCAGCTTTGCACATGGCATCCGCTGCTTCTAGCACTGAGACCAGGCTATATGTTTCTATAAACCCTAAAGCACCACCATTTTTGTCCACATGGACTCCCCTTTCTAAACCATCATCAACTGTTATTGCTCATCAATGTCATGTTTTGATACAATCTTGCCTACTGTGCTAATCGGACGTGGCATAACATGAGATGCCGTCAACTCACCAATGGCGGCAGCTGCTGCTGCACCGTTCTCTACAGCTGACTTTACGGCGGCAACATCCCCTTTAATCATGACCGTAACAAGTCCCGAACCCATATTTTCATAGGAAACAAGAATAACATCAGCAGTTTTACACATTACATCCGCTGCCTGAATTGCCGGAACCATACCTCTTGTTTCAATAAGACCCAAGGCTTCTTCTCCGATGTATTTCATCAAAACAACCCCTCTTTCTAATTAGATTTAAACCTCCAAGGATTGTCACTTTACCCCTTAATTAATTAATCGATTTTGGTACTTTAATAATATCTCATGCAGAATTTTTTTCTTTGAAGAATCAATAGATATAATTAGCATTATTGTATCTTTCAGAATCTAGTTATTGCATTAAATAGATTTTATGGTATTATCGATACAAATACTTACAATAGCCCCTACTACCTTATGAGAGTGCATTGATTATTGAATTTTCAGTACAACAAGCAAAATCTGTAGCTCAAGTACATTGATTTTGTTAATTATTTTTGCTAAAGTAAATTAAAAATAAAAAAATCCAAGTTTACTAACTTGGTGGAGTTATATATATGAAAATGGAAGAATTAGTCCAAGAAACGTTGCGCAGCGCTTTTAAGGATGATAGCATCGTATTCGATAAATCCCGCTTTGCCGGCGGACTTACTAATTACAACTATTTAATGAATATTAAGGGCATTGAATATATTATTAGGCAACCTGGCGGTATGACGGAACAGATTATTGATCGCAAAATTGAACGTATCAATAATAACATTGCCTCAGAGTTCGGGGTAAACTCTGATTGTATCTATTTTGATGAATACACTGGAATTAAAATAAGCCTAACTATAAAAAATAGCCAAAATATGGCTCAAGCTAACCCCTGCTCTCCCGAAAACCTCGCTGCCGTTTCGAATATAATGAGGAAAATCCACTCCTTTCCAAAACACTTTCCAAATCGCTTCGATTGGCAAGTAGAGCTCTCTAAATACGAACTGATTATCAAACAACTACACGGCAGTTTTTTCTTTGACTACACAACCTTAAAAGAACAATTAGTAACTATTGTCCAACAAAACATTAAAAGTACCATTTTAGTTCCCTGTCACAATGATACCGTGCCTGAAAACTTTATTATTGACGATACCTTCAAAACTTATTTAGTAGACTGGGAATATTCAGGAATGAACGATCCTTGTTGGGATGTTGCTGCCTATATTCTTGAATCTAAACTATTCGAAGAAGCTATCCAGCATCTAGTTCAGCATTACTTCGGCCGTCCCCTGACGCCTATAGAAGAATTTAAAATTAAAGGCTTTATGATGGCTCAAGATTTACTCTGGACAGCTTGGGCTTTAATCAGACATTACAATGGCGACGACTTTCTCGAATACTGTTGTTTTAGATATGAGCGGTTAAGAAAAAACATTAAATTAATGACCAAGTCCCCTCATTGCACCATTGCCAGTATGGTTCTAGGCTGAACCATCGGCTGGGGCAGGCCATAGGATGGCCAAGGGATGAAAAAGAACCATAGTTCTGCACTGAACTATGGTTCTTTTTCATCTTATCTTTAGGCGGCTTTAATATGGATAGGAATATGGGGCCTAAAATAATTGAGATTTTAGTTTTTCTAGATCCATACTACAATCCAGCCGTTTGATTTCTTCTCCTCGATCTAAGACAACGACGGCGGGAACCTTGTCTATTTTATATTTTTCAGCAAGGGTCTTCTTTGTTGCCGTATCAACTTTAAACAGTTTATAGTTTTCAGCAGTATCATTAAGCACGCCTTCCAATAAGGTGTTGAATTCCAAGCTTTCATTAACTAAGGCATTAAAAAACAATAATAAGGTCTTTTTATCGGTTTGAAGTATATTGGCATTGAAATCATTGAGTTCTTCGATATATCGCTCAGCTGCTACGGCTGCAGTCGCACCATCACCTGCTGCTGAAACAACTTGTCTTAAGTATTTTACTCGATTGTCACCCACTGCATAGATTCCTTCAAGATTAGTTTCCATACGCTCATTGGTGGGAATGTATCCACTTTTCTCCATCCTTAGACCACTGTTGTTTAGAAACTTGGTTGAGGGAACCATCCCAACGAAGAAAAAAACACCCTGACAGGTGAGTTCGGATGAACTGCCTGTTTTTAGGTTCTTGATTTTTACTCCTTCTACGTTTCCTTCCCCGAGAACTTCTTCAATGGTTGAATTCCAGATAAACTCCATCTTCTCATTATTAAATGCTCTCTCGGCACTTACTTTATTACAGTCAAGGATTCCTTCATCATGTAACACAATCACAGTTACTTTGCGAGCAAATTTAGTGATGTACATGCCTTCTTCGATAGCCTGGTCACCACTTCCGATGACCACAACATCTTCCCCTTCAAAGAACTCAGCATCACAAGTGGCACAGTAAGCTACTCCACTTCCCCGAAGTGTTTTTTCACCGGGGATATTTAAAATTCTTGGTTGACTTCCACAGGCAAGAATTACTGCTTTAGCATAAAATTCTTTTCCCTTTTTGGTCTTGACTAGTTTATTTTCTTGAGAAAAATCGACATCGATAACCTCTTCTTTTAGAAATTCAACGTTAAACGATTGAGCGTGTTTTTGGAAATCCTTCATAAGATCTGGTCCACTAATTTGCATATAGCCAGGATAATTAACTATTTCCCTCGTTGTATCTGCTAAACCGCCAATCGTCCCTTTATTGATGACTAAGGTCTTAAGCTTAGCCCTACCACCATAAATAGCAGCAGAAAGTCCAGCGGGGCCTCCCCCGATAATAATCAAATCATAGCTATTAGCCACGGCTTCCACTTCCCTCTCGAAATTATCAGAATAGTTTCCCTTTGTGTGGGGGTCTGACCCTACCCAATGATTTCCTCTATTTTCTCTTCTACAGCTTCTTCCTCAACCTTACCAGCGAGTTTTCCATGATACTCGCCCTCATTGAAAAAGAGGATTTGCGGAACACCTTTTAATGAAAAACGTTGAAATAAATTCTTGTCTTCTTCAACATCAACATAATAGAACCCAAATTTACCTTCATATTGAGGTTTCATTCCTTCTAACATTGGAACGACTTCTTTACACACATGACATTCTTTTTTGGAAAAGATCACTAAGCAAGGCTCACAATTATCATAGATAATTTCTTCGAAACGGGTTGAATCTAGTTGTTGTAATGACATACTTCCAACACTCCTTTAGTTTGCAATTAATTCAGCCTACTATAAATCCCAGATTAGCAATTTTGATCAGGGTCTGGATAAAGAACTGTCTACAATACAGTTCTTCATCCCTTTTATCTGTATTTGAAAAGCAGCTATCAGAGTGCTGCTTTTCTGATAGCTGCGCATATAGCTCTTTGTTATACTTCTTCGGAGAAAATCTGATAAAGTGGAGCTCCTTCGCATTGTGCAGGATACCGCAAGCCCAGTAATACTGAGATTGAAGGTGCAACATCAACTTGTCGGATAGTACGCTCTGTTTTGAATCCAGACTTGATACCGGCACCAGCTGCTACAAAAATTGGTGAAACGGATGTCTCAAAATACCCCTCTGAAGTTGAGATGCTATCGCCATGCAATCTATTATAGCCTTCTTCAACTGAGAAGAAAATATCCCCACATTCTGGTCCATTAGCACCAATTAGCACTGCATCTTTGTTTCTTAGACAGATGCCAATAACTCGTTTACCCGTTCTTTCATCTCTGTAATTATACAGATCCGAAATCAATTGCTCTTCTAAATCATATTTGTCTTTTGGATCCACAATACCATATTTATCCCGGCCTTTGAGATTTATATAAATATAGTTACTACGAATCTGAATGGCCCTTGTTTTCTCCCAATCAACTTCCCTTATGGAATTGCCATTTTCATCTTTTTTCATGACAGTATAGCCTAATTCTTCCATGACCTTTGTATTGAGACCACCATATTCTCCGATAATCGGAGGTACGTTTTCCCCTACAATGAGTCCATGATCGCTTACGAGTAAAACTGTCCAATCTTCATCTAGTAAGTGCATGAATTCACCGAGATACTCATCGGTTTGCACATAAAACTTTTCAATAAACCCTTGATAAGTCTTTTCGTCTGTGTGATCCCAAGGTGGAAGCGTCTTACCCAGATGCCATAACTGGTGGCCAGCACAATCAATATTATGAAGATGGGAAAATACGACTTCATAGCCTTTTTCCTTGATCAAATAATTCATACTATCAGCTTGCCATTTGCAGTAAATATCCCAAGAAGGTCCAAAGATTTCGTGTACTAATTCCGCATCTTCTCCGCCAATCAAGCTTACTGGTGGAACTTCACCTACATTTTTAACTACATCTTTATAGAGGGATTTTTGATGCCATAATTGGTCATTCGAAATATCAAGAGCATTACTAATCCAGAGTCTAACCTTATTACCGGCAGGGTCAAGTTCTAAAATCTTCATGGAACGGCAAGCAGGCTTAGTAACTTCTTTTTTTGTAACGTCATCAATGATGCCCGTTTCCATTTGATCTCGTTTTAAGATGACAATCGGAGCATCTGCTTTCTTATTCTTATAAATAGCCACTCGGTCATATTCCCCAGCGTCATTCTTAAGAATCAAGGCAGGGCGTCTCATGACACCACCAGAGGTCAGGACTGTGAATTCTTTAGCGCCTTCAGGGGCATTTGCCCAACCTGCAGCGTCTTTAAGGGGAGAGTTAACAATATCATAAGCGACCTTACTACCAATAACAACTTCTGTATCTTCATCATCCATAACAAACGTACGGATTTCGCCACCTTCGCGAGCGGTATCCCCCCACCAAAGTTCCATCATTTCATCGTCAACATCAGCATCTAAGGTGTCTTCCAAATCGGATATTATACAACCCACACCCGCTGGTTTATCCACTCGTGGTGCATAGCGAACTTCTTTGATTTCAGGAGTAGCAATGATAACCTTTTCCCAGTCAAGCTGCGCGACACCCATATTGACAGAACCTGGCTGAGTGCCATCGACAACACTTAAGTTTTCGCTATGAGAGGTTGGAGGCCATGAACTCCCAGGCCAATGCCAAACAAGTGTCTTCTTACCAGCTTCTGATGTAATATTCCAAACTTGTTCTGCGGTGCAATTACGAGAATCCATATTGTAAACAACTGCATCAAGGCTTTCTGGCGATTGTCTCCAATAACAGGTGATACCATGAGTTCCCGGATAAGCACCAGTAGCGAGGGTCGTCCAACATGGCGGTGTGATGGTTGGGATTGCCCCTAGTTGGACAAGATCGTTTCTAGCAGATCCTCGTTCAATGAATTTCTGTAAGTTCGGCATTTTTCCTTCTGCTAAGAATTTCCGACTAATTCTTGGGTCCATCCCATCAACGCCTAATACCAATAATTTACCGGTAAGTGCTGGTCTTTTCATGTTATGCATCTCCTCCGTAATTTTTTTAAGTTCTCTCATGATTCTCCGAGAAAGAAATTTCGACTTCCCCGGAGGATGAAATTCGTCATTTGTTTAGCTTGTTATTTGTTGCACTTGCAATTCGCATTATATGCAATCCTTGTTCTCCTGTAAAATACTTAGTGATTATGCCCCATATAGCTAACGTATCTATGGGGTTAATTTATATTGCCTATAGTAAGTATTTTCCAACGAGATGCTTAACACCTTTAAAATCTAAGCCCTCTAAACCATTTGACTGTGGAGACATCGAGAATATAACGATTGCCAAAATCGGATCTGTGATACATTTGACGGCAAAAGGCGGCTTCTGCTGAAGCCGCCTTTTGCTATTTTTCCGGGCTGGTCTCACTGCGACAACCTGTTAGGATTAGTCTTCTTCCGGATAATCGACAGCTTGCACTTTGCTTTCTCCGCCGAAATCCTCCTCGAGCCATTTGCGTAGGGACAGCCCTAAGATGATGATAATAACTATAATGGGTACGCTGGTGGCAACAGATGAAAGCTGAACAACCGGTAATCCGCCCACCATCATGATAGCCACCCCGATCACAGCAAGGAGTGCACACCAGAAAAGTCTTGTCCAGCGGGGAGATTCCTGATCATTCCTAACCTCTTTGCATGCAATCATGGAAATAATAAACGCATTGGAATCAATGGTAGTAGCTTGGAAAATAAGCATTACAAATAAGAAATAGGGAATCACTATTGCAGTTAAGGGTAAGCTATGCAAGACTTGGGAAATCATTCCCGCGGCACCGGCATCCGCCAGTGTCTGATCAAGTGCTATCCCTTGATTAAGCTGAAGATCGACTGCATAGGTGCCGAACACTAAGAAGAATATTGAACATCCAATGGTCGTTACAACCATCATATTTATAACAACATTTTTGATCGTTCTCCCCTTGGAGATCCTGGCAACAAATAATCCGAAATACATGGCCCATGCTGCCCACCAGGCCCAGTAAAACACTGTCCAGTCTTGAGGAAAACCGGATTTGGTAATCGGATCTGTATATAAACTCATCCGTAAAAAGTTAGTAGCCAAAACCCCTAGGCTGTCAACATAGAAGGATAACATAAATAAGGTGGGGCCTACAAGCATAACGAAAGCTAATAATCCCATACATAACCAACTATTTAATTCCGATAACTTTTTAATTCCGCTATTTAAACCGGCGTAAGCACTATAGGTAAATACCGCTGCAACCACCAGTGTGACCCCAACTTTTACCGTCATAGAATTCTCAATACCCAGCATATCGGCGCTTACAGCCGCCATCATAGGTATAACCGTTCCTAAGGTTGTTCCTAATCCGCCTACCAAACCGATAACTACAAAGATATCGATAGCTCTGCCAAGCCATCCGTCTACCCGGTCCCCCAATATTCCCCTGCAAGCATAGCTTGGGTAGAAGTAGGGTTTTTTTCTTACGTGAAGCATGTAGGCAAAGGCGATGGCCCCTGGGACAAAGATAGCCCAGGCCGTAATACCCCAGTGAAATATTCCATAAGCAAGAGAGAATTGCGCAGCTTGCGCTGAGAATGGCTCACCCCAGAAAGGAGGCCACTTAAGATAAAAAATAGGCTCGGCCATGGACCAATAAACTAAACCTGCTCCGACACCGCCTGTGAACATCATGGATATCCAGCTGAAGTCTGAGAATTCAGGTTTATCATCTTTTCCGCCCAATCTTACATTGCCATATCTGCCAAAA
>DOPM01000029.1:0-261517 GCA_003513495.1 Desulfosporosinus sp. | reverse complement strand
AAAACAACAGGATTAATAAGAACGGATTTACCTTTAGCTTTCTCTTGTGACAAGTTATTCACCCTTTCTTGTGATTTAATCTGATAATCGGGTTTAAGAAGATAATAAAGTTTAAAATGATTTGTTCTGCCAAGCAAGAATTACAAAGATATATCATGATAATACCGTAATCCTTTACTTTTGTTCCCCCTTATAGAATGTCATTGTTAATCAGTCCTAGTCTTGTCCATAAAAATTTTGAAAAATTTTATGATAAGAACGTTTGAATGGTTATCTGACCTCCTACCCTATCGATTTTCAAAATAGCTTGTGACTTGAAGCACTTATGATGCCGATTATATGTAATACCTATGCCCCCTGTACAATACTTGCTGATTATACCCCCTATAGATTAATCATGGGGTGATTAATAATTTCTATTGAGGCTTTCTGAAATTTCTCACCCCTTTATTTGTGTTGATTTTACATGTTTCGATTTTTTTCTACTAATATTATAGTAAGTCATTTGTTATCTGAATAACTCTCATAGTATAATGGCTATAAATAGTTGGACCTTAGATTAAATTCTATTTTAAGAAATAAACTATCAAGGATGGTTAAGCATATGCGTTTAGAACAATTAGCTTATTTAATTGCAGTTCACGAATCAAAATCTATCTCTCTAGCAGCAGAGCGCACTCACATCTCTCAACCTGCACTCAGTTCTGCCATTAGTAAACTGGAAGATGAATTAGAGGTAGTTTTATTGAAAAGGTCTAATACAGGGGCACATCTCACTGAAATTGGAGAACAAATTATTACGATAGCTAAGGAAGTACTCAATAAGGTTGATGAGATCAAATCTATCGCCCACGGTGACTCAAATGATTTAACTGGCAACATTTCGATTGCCGTGGAACCAAGCATTAATATTACCATGATGCCCGATATATTAACGACCTTTAAACATAACCACCCTAGAGTAAATGCCATTTTGAAAGTCGGAGAATCAAATAATATTTTACGGGATGTTGAATTAGGTAAAGCTGATTTTGGTATTATTATGAAGACAGAAGCTTTTTGCAAATCAAAAGATGTTAATTACAAGGAATTATTTTCCGATCAATTAGTGATTATTTCTGGAAACAACTACCATTCCATTGACTCAACAATGTCTCTAAGTAAGGCTCTTTCATTGCCTATACTTCTGTACAACACCGAATATCTTACAGATTGTGGAGTATCTAGTGTGCTACAAAAGTATGGTGCTATAAATATTTCTTATCGTGTGGACAATTTAGAGATGATGGAAAAAATCCTATCTAAGGGTAAAACGATTGCTTTCGTTCCCCAATTTATGGCAGACGAGTATGTTAAGTCCAACCAAATCAAGAAGATAACCATCAGCGATGTTCAATTAGAGGTTTCAATTATTCTAATTTGGTTAGCTCGTCACCACCTTTCCATGGTCGAAAAGGAATTCCTTAAAATCATTAAAGCTGTCTGTTCTAATAAGATGTAAGTAGCGTATGGTGTTTATGGGCTGTCTCAAACTAGAAATTCAATTTCTAGTTTGAGGGCCCTTTTTTCTTTATAAAACGCGAAAAGACGAGTCAAAAGACCCGCCTTCAAATGAATTATAAGTTATGCGACAAGAACAACGCCCGAAGGTATTTTACTAACACAAGATATTTCTTTCTAATTACTTAATTTAAAATATACATAAAATGCAGAGCCTTTGGAACTGGTTTCAATACTTATCCTTCCGTTGTGGTGTAAAACTATACCATAGCATACGGCTAATCCCAAGCCCGTACCTTGTTCCTTCGTTGTAAAGAATGGTGTGCCTAACTTTTCAAGGATACACTGTTCAATTCCGCTACCTTCATCTAATACGACTAAAGCTACTTCACTATTAGTAGTAAACGTTCTTATTTTTAACTGCCCGCCAGGAGCCATTGCTTCAAATCCATTACGAACAAGATTTAATAACAGTTGGCGTATTTCCTGAATGTCGAGTTTTATATCCGGCAAATCATTAAGTTCGACAGTCAATAATTTATCGTTGGTTTGTGCATCTGCTTGGATGAGCGGCAAGGTGGAAGTGACTATGTCGTTAATATTGTGCCATTCCAGAAAAGTTGGTTTGTTTCCACGAATGGAAAGAAACTCCGTAAGAATTGTATTTGCACGGTCTAGTTCTTCGATCATGAGGTCAAAGTACTCTCTATCCTTTGACTCTTGTTTTTTTCTGAGCAATTGCAAGAAGCCTTTTACTGTTGTCATCGGATTTCGGACTTCATGACTAATACTAGCTGCCATTTCACCTATCATGTTTAATCTATCAAGTTTTAACATTTCCATTTCTGACCGTTTACGCTCTAATATTTCCTGTGACAGCAAATCATTTACAGTCTGTAATTCCTTTGTCCGCTCTGTAACTAAATCCTCTAGATAATATTTATAACGCAAATCCTGTTGCTTTAGTTTATAGAGTAGGGAGGATATAAAATACGAAATTACAACTATCGAGAAAGCGTTAATATAGTTCCCCTGGCGTATATCTGGATCCTTTTGACTAACAGTCAGTAACATCATAAACGCCGCACATGACAACCCATACAAAAGTGCAGTTACCTTATGGTTATAGCTAAACATTACAGCTATTATAATACATCCCATTATATAAACTGTAATTTGACCATGAATCTCTTGATCTATCAACCCAGAGACCACCGCTGTTAAGCATAGAATAAAAAAGGAATAGAGAATTACATACAATTTATGAGATAGCGTTATCTCACTTGCCGTAGAAACAGTAAGTTTGTAGGAGAACAAAAAAATCACAAGGGACACTGAACCTAAAATGACATGAGAATAAAATAGGTCAAAATAACCATCATTACTATTCCATAGGCCCTTGGTTCTGTTGCTATAGTCTATGAAAAGCAAGACAAAGTTTAATAAAAACAATACCATAGCTAACTTTCTAGTACGATTAAAATTATCATAAACCATTATGCCCTCTATGGCATTTTCATGGCACTCAGTTATTTGTTGTAACTGTAATACTCCCAAAGGAATACATCTCCTACTCCACAACTATCTTACAACAACTTCCACACAAAACTACGTATTTCCTTCTTTTTAGCGTGTTCGAGGAATTTACAGGTACAGGAATACGACCATCCAACAAGAAGTTTGTAAAGCAACCTCTTTTAACTAGAAAAGCAAAAAGAGTCCCCAAGGACTCTCAATTATCACATATTTGGTGGAGGCGAGGGGACTTGCACCCCTGTATCGAAGAACGACCACAAAAGCGTCTACGCGTGTGTCCTTTAATTTAAATTTCGCCAGTCTTGACTCCTAAAGGCAAGGATTCAGTTCAGGCTAGCTCGATGATCTTAGCTAATGTCTCCGAGCATTGACATTAGAGCGTCCTACTTAAATGACACTCTGACCCTTCATCGTAGGTTCTGAAGGCAGAATGCTAGCGGCACTTAGGCTGCTAGAGCGTAATTGTTTTCGTTAACTATTTTTGCCCACCGTTTAACGAGACCAGGTGGAATCTCGACGCGCAACCTTTGCCACCGCTTCCCCGAGCGAGTCTAAAACGCCCCCATGTACAAGAAGCTCTACAACGATAGTATAACACATTTATCCTTAAAGGAAACTGGATTTCTGTTGAATAGTTGCTTTTTTATGGAAAATCTCTAAGTTTGTAAAACTAATTATCTGCTTCTGTCTAGTAAGCTTTATTGCGATCCCTTAGAGCCCTTTCTATATCACGTTTACCTTCACGCTCAGCAAGAGCTTGACGTTTGTCATAATTCTTCTTTCCCTGACCGACTGCCAATTCTACTTTTGCCATACCTTTTTTCAGATAAATCTTAATCGGAATCAAAGTCAATCCTTGTTGCTGAATTTTTCCGATTAGTTTATTGATTTCGGCACGGTGAAGTAACAGTTTACGTGGCCTGAGTGGATCATGATTATATCGATTTCCCTGTTCATAAGGACTGATATGCATCTGGTGAACCCAAACTTCACCATTATCCAGTCGTGCATAGCTATCTTTTAGATTCACCCGCCCGTTACGAATGGATTTGATTTCTGTTCCGGTAAGAATGATTCCGGCCTCCACCCTATCTTCGATATGATAATCGTGGAAGGCTTTTCGATTTTCGGCGATGACTTTAATTCCTCCAGATGACATACAGTTCCTCCTTTCGTCCCAGTGTTTCAGTATAGCATAATTTACCTATTTTATCCATGTTGTTTTGTGCTAAATATATTTATAACCTTGAAACTATTAATTTTAAACCCTACGCTTAATTTATTCTAATTCTGCTTTAGTTGAGCAAGTTCACTATGTACGTTCTTCTGTGGTAATCTGCCGGAGAAATTCATGAACCTTAAGTGTAACCTCATTTCGCTCCGGTCCAAGGGTTAAGATATGTCCCGAGTTTTCCCAATAGATTACGACGGGGTTAACTTGCTGAATTTCCTTTCTAATAATCTGGACACTGACAGGATTTACTGTGAAATCTTTAGTACTTTGCATTAACAATGCTGGGCACTTAATTGCATGAAGCTTATTACGCACCTGACGAATTCCTCTATTCAAGGAAACCAGGCCATCCACCGGAATCCGGTCATATACAAAACGATCTGTCCGCGGCTGTGTTATCGAGGCTAATTTTGATTTCCCGACAAACTTTACAAAGGGTTTAATTAGTCGGGCAAAACGTGTTCTTCTGTCAGCAAGCACCATCGGAGCATTCATAGCAACTAATCCGTCGATTAATCCAAGCGTCGCTAGATGAAGTGTTAAGAGCCCTCCCATGGACAAACCAACTCCGATCACTGTGTCGCAAGATTCCCTTAACTTCCTTACTCCTTTTTCCGCGTCTTTAGCCCAGTCCTCCCAACGAGTTTTTGCCATTTCTTCAGGAGTTGTTCCGTGTCCTGAAAGCTGAATACCAAGGACAGTCCAGCTAAACTTAGCTAAGCCTTCGCCCAACAAGCGCATTTCCGAAGGAGCTCCTGTAAAGCCATGGATAAGTAGGCACCCAACACGGTTTCCCTGGAAATAAAAGGGCTCTACTAGGCGTCTTTGTAATTCCATCAAATCACTCCCTCTCAAACAGAAGAATAGCATAGAAGGGCACCTCCTATGAAGTGCCCTCCTTGATTTGGCTCTATTAGCGTAAAATTGAGTAAGAGCATTGATAAGCTTCATTACTATGGGGTAAGAAGTACTCTAACTCTCTTAACTTATGCAATTATTGCTAGACCTAAGGAACTCAGCAAAAAGACACCCGCTAAAATCCCCGTGAGTTTGGCGAATAATTCATCCATACCCTTCTTTTTACCAAAGATAGCCTCGCCAGCACCAGTAATAGCTCCAGATAATCCTGCACTTCTACCGGACTGCAGCAATACAGCCGTGATAAGTCCGATTGAACTGATGATTAGAAGAATTATTAAAGCAATTTGCAAAATAGCTCACCCCCTAAGATAACCCGTTGTTTATATCATTACAACTTTGTAAATTATCAATAGGCTCATTTTAGCATAAAGGTCTTCAAAACTCAATAAATCCTTGAATCTTGTCCAACCTCTAGTCCTATCTCGCTAATGCTTTACGGCCACGATATACGGCGCTTTCTCCGAGTTCCTCTTCGATTCTGAGCAGCTCGTTATACTTTGCAACTCGCTCAGTCCGTGCAGGGGCACCAGTTTTGATCAATCCAGCATTGACCGCCACTGCTACATGGGCTAAAGTGACATCTTCAGTCTCACCTGAACGATGTGAAATAACTGATGTATATCCTGCGCGTTTGGCCATTTCAATGGCGTCCAAGGTTTCAGTTAGGGTTCCGATTTGGTTAAGTTTTATTAGAATCGAGTTTCCACATTTCTCTTCAATCCCACGGGCCAGACGTTTTGGATTGGTTACAAATAGATCGTCTCCGACAAGCTGTACCTTATCCCCTAGGCGCTTGGTGAGCTTGTTCCACCCTTCCCAGTCCTCTTCATCAAGACCGTCTTCAATAGAAAGAATTGGATAGCGCTCAATCAAGCCTTCATAGTAATCAATCATTTCATCGGATGTTTTCTTAACCCCTTCCCCGGCTAAGTTATAGGTCCCATTTTCATAAAGTTCTGTTGCTGCCACATCAAGGGCTAAGGCGACATCCTCACCAGGCTGATACCCCGCTCTCTGAATAGCGTCCATTATGCATAACAAGGCATCTTCGTTGGACTCTAGGCTTGGCGCAAAGCCCCCTTCATCCCCGATTGCGGTAGCGAGGGATTTTTCCTTAAGGACGGCTTTCAAACTGTGGTATACTTCTGTTCCCATACGAAGTGCCTCGGCAAAGTTCGAGGCCCCAACCGGCATAATCATAAATTCTTGTATATCTACATTGTTATCGGCGTGTTTACCGCCATTCAAGATATTCATTAGAGGAACAGGCAGTTCTTTGGCGTTTACTCCCCCTAAATATTGATAGAGAGGAACTCCTAGCGACTCTGCCGCCGCTTTAGCTGCTGCTAAGGATACTCCGAGGATGGCATTAGCTCCGAAATTTCCCTTGTTTTCAGTTCCATCAAGTTCAATCAACACTTGATCTAAGCCTGGCTGGTCAAAGGGACTTAGTCCCTCTATTTCTGGAGCGATGTTTAAATTGACGTTCTCAACTGCCTTTAATACCCCTTTACCCATGTAACGGGTCTCATCTTTATCTCTGAGTTCAACTGCCTCGAAGGCTCCCGTAGAAGCACCTGAAGGAACTGCTGCACGCCCTATAATTCCATCTGTAAGAACGACATCGACTTCTACTGTTGGGTTCCCCCTTGAATCCAAAATCTCACGTGCATAAACATCTGTAATAAAGCTCATTGATCAATGTCCCCCTTTTTTATTAGAAATCCTTATTAGGAGTTCTCGCGTAATTTAGATATAGGTTTAAACCTATTGAAAATTTGGGTTCTTATATAAAGAATTAATCCTGAATTATAGCTAGGTTAACTATGACTCAAGCAATGATTTTCCGGTCATTTCCTTCGGAACGGGAATCTGAAGTAACTTTAGGATAGTAGGAGCTACATCGCATAACGCTCCATCACTCCGCAACTCTTGTCCTTTGAGTTTATCATCGACTAATATGAACGGCACACAGTTGCAAGAATGAGCAGTTATAGGAAATAACGTCTTAGGATCCACCTTTTCTTCGGCATTTCCGTGATCTGCTGTCACAATGAGGGTAGCGTTCATTTTCTGAATTGCTTCATAAATATGGCCCAAACATTGGTCTACAGTCTCTACTGCCTTGACCGTTGCATCAAAAACCCCTGTATGTCCCACCATATCTGGGTTAGCAAAGTTCAGGATGATAACATCATAGTCCGATTCTCGAAGCTGTTCGAGGACAGTTTGAGTTATTTCCATTGCGCTCATCTCAGGCTGTAGATTATAAGTAGCTACTTTTGGCGAAGGGATAAGGATCCGTTCTTCGCTTGGATACGGTTCTTCAAGCCCTCCGTTAAAGAAGAAGGTTACATGAGCGTATTTTTCTGTCTCTGCAATTCTTAACTGTTTTAACCCGTGATCGGAAAGCACTTCTCCCAAGGTGTTATCTAAGTTTTGTTGAGGAAAGGCTACAGGTGCAGGAATCGTTTCATCATACTGAGTCATACAAACAAAGTGGACCTTAGGGCGATTAGGTCGTTGGAATCCCGGGAATTCTTCGTCTACAAAGGCACGAGTGATTTCACGTGCGCGATCTGAACGGAAGTTGTAAAATAGGACACTATCTCCCTCTTGCACTAGCCCCACTGGTTTTCCATCTTGATCATCAATCACGGTAGGTAGTACGAATTCATCGGTCACCCGGGTGTCATAAGAAAACTCCACCGCAGATAAAGCACCTGCCGCATGCTTTCCTTCTCCGTAGACTATGGCCCGATAACCTTTTTCTAAGCGTTCCCAACGTTCATCTCGATCCATTACATAGTAACGGCCGCTTACTGAGGCGATTTTTCCCACGCCCAGTTCTTGAATCTTTTCTTCGAGTTGGACAATGTAATCTTTGGCACTTTGAGGTAAGACGTCGCGTCCATCAAGAATAACGTGGATATAGACGTTTTGTACGCCTTGTTTTTTTGCCATCTCTAGCAGGGCAAATAAATGAAGGATATGTGAATGAACTCCTCCATCCGAGAGTAAGCCCATAAGATGCAGTCCCTTGTTATGTATCCGGGCATGATCCATAGCTTCGATTAGAACGGGATTCTCAAATATCGTCCCATCCTGAATCGCCTTAAAGATACGAGTCAACTCCTGATAGACCACTCGCCCTGCCCCTATGTTCAGATGACCTACTTCTGAATTACCCATTTGTCCACTCGGAAGTCCTACTGCCTCTCCAGATGGTTGAAGGGTGGTATAAGGGTATTCTTTTTCTAAACGTTTAAAGTTTGGTATACTTGCTTGGGCAATAGCATTCCCCTCAGCATTGTCTCGACAACCCCATCCATCGAGAATTATTAGAAAAAGTGGTTTTGCAGCCTGCATGACTATATCCCTTCTACGCGAGCCACGAGGGGACCTGCGTTTTTGATAAGTTGGGCAAAACCGAGGGGATCAAGACTTGCTCCACCGACTAAAGCGCCGTCAACATCGGGCTCAGTTATTAGCTCGGCAATATTTTCAGCCTTGACACTTCCACCATAGAGTATGGGTACTTGCTCAGCAGCCCGCCCCATACGTTCAGTGAGAGTAGTACGAATCGCGGCACACATTTCTTGAGCGTCTTTACTAGAGGCAGTTTTTCCCGTGCCAATCGCCCAAATGGGTTCATAAGCAATTATAACCCGACTTAAATCTTCCGTGGCTAAGCCGGAAAGGGCACGAGACACTTGCCCTTGGACCCTCTCGACAGCTTTCCCTTCTTCGCGAAGACTCAGATTTTCTCCACAGCATACAATGGGTGTTAATCCGACTGCCAAAGCTTGCTGTACCTTCTTGGCAATTTCCTCATCCGTCTCTCCGAACATCTCCCGTCGCTCGGAGTGACCGAGTATGACATAGGTACAAGCCACATCAAGCAGCATCTGAGCCGAGATTTCTCCCGTATAAGCACCTTGATCTGCCCAGGCCATGTTTTGGGCTCCTAAGTGGACTATACTTTCTTCAAGTTCATTTTTAAGGGCATATAGGGCTGTAAAGGGAGCACAAAGGACAATATCAAGATCAGTAACATCCTTAACTTCATCTAAGAATTTTACTGCATAGTTCTCTGCTTCACTAACAGTCTTAAACATCTTCCAGTTGCCGGCGATTACCCGTCGTCGATTAGCCACTTATTTTATACCTCCTTCTCGCTTAATGCCGCAACACCCGGCAGCACTTTCCCTTCCAGAAATTCAAGGGAAGCTCCCCCCCCGGTGGAAATATGAGTCATGCGATCTGCCACATTCATCTTCTCCACAGCTGCCACCGAATCCCCTCCACCAACAATTGTGATCCCCTCGCAAGCAGCTACTGCTTGTGCAACCTGTTCAGTTCCCTTAGCGAAGGCTTCCATTTCGAAGACGCCCATCGGACCATTCCAGATCACGGTACGAGCAGTCGATACACGAGCCTTGAATTTCTCGGCACTGTTAGCCCCAATATCTAGGGCCATTTCATCATCTCTAATCTCAGATACATTCACCGTACGATGAGAAGCATCCGCTTCGAATGCCAATGCTGCCACAACATCAATTGGCAGTTCTAATTCAACCCCTTTTGTTTTGGCTTTATCAATCAGTTGCTTGGCCAACTCCACTTTTTCCTCTTCAAGAAGGGATTTCCCAACATTAAACCCTTGAGCTTTAAGGAAGGTATTGGCCATCCCTCCACCTATGATCAAGGCGTCGACCTTTTCTAAAAGATTTTCTATAACACCTATCTTATCACTCACCTTGGCACCACCGATAATAGCAACAAAAGGACGTTCTGGTCGTTCCAGAGCATTGCCCATGAACTCAACTTCCTTTTCCATTAACAACCCACAAACAGCAGGAATATAGTGCGTAACCCCTTCAGTTGAAGCATGGGCACGATGGGCAGTTCCAAAGGCATCATTGACAAAGAGCTCTGCCAACCCAGCTAATTGTTGTGCAAATGCCGGATCATTTTTCTCTTCTTCGGCATGGAAACGAACATTTTCTAACAAGAGAACTTGCCCATTTTGCAGCTTGCTGACAGCTTCCATTGCTGAATCTCCCACACAGTCCTTGGCAAAGGCTACCTCTTGGGCTAATTGCCCGCTTAGATGCTTGGCAACGGGTGCTAAGGAATACGTTTGATTGACTTTTCCCTTGGGACGCCCAAGGTGAGAAGCAAGAATAACCCGTGCACCTTCTCTTATTAAATACAATATAGTAGGCAAGGATGCTTGGATACGTTTATCATTGGTAATTTGCCCTTGCTCATTTAATGGCACATTAAAATCCACACGGACAAGGACACGTTTTCCACGTACCTCTGCATCCTTTACGCTCTTTTTATTCATTCAAAAAAATCCCCTTTCACTTGTCCCATGGGTTCGGGGGGTCGTCAACTAAAGACCCTATCCCTATTCTTATCGAGGATGGTTTTACCCATTTGAATCTCCGCTCCTTGATACCCCTCTGGTTTAGGATAAATATCCATTAGTATGCCTGAAAATAAACTTCTTACTCTTTCCTGCCGTAATTAGTCAATTGTAGTACTTCTCTATTTAAATCTAGTTTCCTGCTAGCAAGACTATTTGTTCACGAACTCCTTGGCTAGTCCTCCCAATCTTTGCTTCGGTCAACAGCCTTAAGCCAACCCCGATAAAGTTTTATCCTCCGCAACTCTGGCATTTCAGGTGTAAAACAACGATCTATTCTCCAACTTGAACAAATTTCCCCTTGATTCTTCCAAAAGCCCACAGCTAAGCCGGCCAAATAAGCAGCCCCCAGCGCCGTTGTCTCAACGACTTTAGGACGCTCCACGCTAACTCCTAAAAGATCCGCCTGGAATTGCATCAGTAAATTATTTGCTACGGCACCCCCGTCCACACGTAATGTCTGGAGAGTAATCTCAGCATCATTTTCCATTGCTCCAAGGACATCCTTTGTCTGATAAGCCATTGCTTCCAGAGTCGCCCGAATCAGGTGTGCTTGTGTGGTTCCCCGCGTTAAGCCAAAAATTGCACCTCTAGCACGCATATTCCAATAGGGAGCTCCTAGTCCGGTAAAGGCCGGAACAACGTAGACCCCCTCTGTATCCTCGACTGTGCCAGCTAAAACCTCTGAGTCCTGCGCAGAACTAATCAGTTTGAGTCCATCCCTCAGCCATTGAATAGCTGCACCCGCGATAAACACGCTTCCCTCTAATGCATAGTTTATTTTACCGTCAAGACCCCAGGCAATCGTAGTAAGTAACCCATTTTTAGACGGTACTGCCCGTTCTCCGGTGTTCATTAGCATAAAACAGCCGGTTCCATAAGTGTTTTTGGCCATGCCGGGTTCAAAGCACATCTGACCAAATAATGCTGCTTGCTGATCCCCCGCTATTCCTGAGATAGGAATTGTATGTTTGCCAAATAAACCGATTTCTGTTTGACCATATATCCAGCTTGAAGGTTTTACTTCAGGCAACATGTTTTTAGGGATTTTTAACTCCTCGAGAATTTCTTCCGACCATTCTAAGGTATGTATGTTAAACATCAATGTTCGTGAAGCGTTAGAATAATCCGTTACGTGTACTTTCCCCTTAGTCAATTTCCAAACTAACCACGTGTCGATGGTTCCAAATAATAACTCTCCACGCTCCGCTTTGTCGCGAGCTCCCTCCACCTCATCGAGAATCCATTGAACTTTTGTTCCCGAAAAGTAGGCATCCAGAACTAAGCCTGTTATTGAGCGGATTTTTGCTTCCCACCCTTTTGCTTTTAAACCTTCAACTATTTCCGTCGTCCGACGACATTGCCAAACAATGGCTGGGTAAATAGGTTTCCCTGTAAACCTATCCCATACCACGGTGGTCTCTCGTTGATTAGTAATTCCAATACATGCTATTTTCTCTGGGGATACATTCGTTCTTGCCAGCAGCTCAGCCATAACCCCATATTGTATACTCCATATTTCCTCTGCATCATGCTCTACCCATCCGGGCTTAGGGTAAATTTGAGCAAACTCCTTTTGCGCCACCCCTATAACTTCACTTTCTTGGTTAAATAAAATTGCCCGGCAACTGGTAGTACCCTGATCTATTGCTAAAACGTATTTATTATCGATAGTTTTCTCCCCCGGACTCATTCTTCTCCCCCTTATCTTTCCATTCCGTCACACTCTAGCAGCTTTTAAACGTCGGACGAAAACCCGGAAACTTGTACTATTTGATATTCTGCGGATTACCGCACTATTCCTTTGAATCGATCCCCGCCTTTGAGATTATTCTTTTGGAAAAACAAAAGGTTTCTCCCATTAATTTACTAATGATTCTAACACTCAACACTGTTAAACTAAAGTCCGTACAAGTTATTAAAAAAACAATATAAAGGAGTTAATGTAGTGAAAAAAAGGCTAACCAAAGCGCTTTCTGTGTTTTTAGGTACCTCATTTATATTAATGGGCTTGATTAATCCCTTGACTGCAATGGGCCAAATGAGTGTTATGGGGACGGATACTCAACCGTTTGATCGTCTCGGAGGATATGACAAATATGAAACAGCTGCCCTTATCGCACGCCAAGGATGGACAATCAATTCAGAGGCTGTGGTACTATCTGCAGGAATGAATAGGAACTTAGTTGATGCCCTAGCTGCTGGCCCCTTAGCAGCTCAATTAAACGCCCCGATTTTATTAACGGATGGAAGTACAACCCTGAACTCCTTAACTAAGGCGGAAATTGAACGCCTTGAGCCTCATACTGTTTATGTCACGAGTGGCAGCGCCGTAATTAAGCCAGAAGTCTTGAAAGTCATAGAAGCAATGCCTAGTGTGGAGAAGGTTGTTCCTTTAGGCGGCTGGGATCAGTATGAGACCTCCGTAAACATTGCCAAGGAAATGGCCGAATTAGGAGCAGATCTTTCAAAGGTGGTTATTGCTTCTGGTTGGTCCACTCCAGCGGATGCCTTGTCTGTAGGCGCCATCGCTGGTGCACAAGGCATGCCGATTTTAGCGACAACGAAGGGCAAACTACCGGAATCAGTGGTAAATTTCCTAAGTTCAATCCAGGGAATTACTGACACGTATATCATCGGAGGAACCGCTGTTGTTGGAGAAACTATTGAATTGGAGCTTCCTGGTACGGTGCATCGTTATGCTGGTCTTACCAAATATGATACAAATGTAGAAGTGCTTAAGGGGTTTTCTCAGACACTTAATTATGAGCATATTTACTATGCCAATGGCGAAACCTTTGTTGACGCGCTGGCTGGAGTTCCATTCGCTGCTCAAACACAATCTCCCATTATCCTTACGGGACAGGAATTACCTCAAGTAACTAGAGAGTTGACGAAACAATCGATATTGCCTTATTCCGAGGTCATAGCATTTGGTGGAACAGCAGCGATTCCAGAGAAAGTCCTTACTGATATATTCGATATACTAGTAGAACTTTTCATGGAGGGATACGATCATGTGACCCTGACCCATTTTTCCTCAATGTACCCCACGCCACTAGAAGGGGAAAGTGTTGATTTTAAACTTATCGATGGAAAAAATGCATCGGATTTAGCAGCTATTGCTGTAACACTAGTTGATTCCAACGGTGAAGTCCTTGCCACGAACATGGGGACAGATCTTCTCCTGCAATCAGACAATACTCAATTTAGTACTATATTCTATCGAGATAAGACTTCTAAACTCCTCGATAATGTTTGGGAGTATGGTGACTGGACAGGGGATACCAATCAGTTAGTTGCTTCGGTAATGATTACCCTTGCATATAAGGATGGGCAGGTCTATTTTGCATTTTTTAATAAGGTCTAATCGTTCCGATCAATACTCTGATTAGGACTATGAGAATTGAACGTAAAAAACAACAGAGCCACTGGAAGAACAAATCCTTCCAGTGGCTCCTCTTTTTGTCTAAGCAAGCACACCGCCTTGCCACCCAAATCGTTGTCACCGATCCGTTTCACAGCCTCCCCGCGACTTCAGAGAAGTCGCGAAACACGGAGCGAAGCCTCTACGAGAGTGGCTCGCCAAACTTGGCCCAAGCGAGATGATCTAATACCTCTTCCTAACAGACGTAGACGCAATACCTAACTCATCACGATACTTAGCCACTGTCCGCCTGGAAATCTCCATATCCCTTGCCTTTAGTAGATCCGCTAATTTTTGATCAGAATAAGGGCTTTTGGGATTCTCTGAAGCAATTAGGTCGCGTAGGACTAGTTTAATGACATCCGTGGTAACGCCTGAGTCATTTTGATTTCCGCGGCCCATACTATTGGCAAAGAAAAATTTAAACTCAAAAATCCCTCGCGGAGTTTGGACGTACTTATGGGCAGTTGCACGACTGACCGTGGACTCATGGACTCCAATTTCCTCTGCGATATCTTTTAAGGTGAGGGGTCTCAGGTATCGAATTCCATTGCGAAGAAATTCTGTTTGCCACTTTACAATAGCATTAGCGACTTTATATAGAGTCAGGCGTCGTTGCTCAATGCTGCGAATAAGCCAGGCAGCAGCATTGAGCTTCTGTTCAACAAATTTGCGAGTGTCTGTTCCCTCATCCTGATTCAGAGCGTCACGGTATGCCTTATTAACCCCTAGGCGAGGGACCGTAATATCATTAACGAGGATAATAAATTCCCCTTCGATTTCTTCAATTACTACATCTGGAACTATATAACGCACTTCCCCGGGACCAGAAAAGCGAAGGCCGGGTTTAGGGTCAAGCTTTCGTACTAAGTCTGCCAGCTCCTGAACCCGACTTAAGGAGATTTTCAGGGCTTGGGCGATTCGTTGCAAGCGTCCTGCCGCTAAGTCTTCAAGATGTTTTAAAAACACAGGTAATTCAGGAGGATAGTTTGATAAGAGTGGTAATTGCAAGGATAAGCATTCCTCTAAATTCCGAGCCCCTACACCTAATGGGTCTAATTTCTGAACGGCAGCCAGCGCTTCCTCCACCTTTGCAAGGGGGACATTCATTTCCCGAGCAATATCTTCTAACGATAATGTCAAATATCCCTTATCATTCAAATTCCCGACGATATACTCAGCTATTTCTAAAGAAGCAGTAAGTTTTTGAACATGAAGTTGTTCGACTAAATGCTCCAGGAGCGTTGGTGCTGCTGTAATGAAAGGATCAAATCGCTGTTTATCTTCCATAACCACTCTTTCTTGACGAACCCTGTTATCATCCTGATCATGGAAATAATCCTGCCAGTCCACTTCCCATTTGTCCTCAGGAGGGCCCTCCTCAACTGCAGGGGTCTCTGCCTCCCCTTTAATATCCGTACTTTCTTCTAGATTTTCCAACAGAGGATTCTCTAGAAGCTGTTCCTCGACATACGTGGAAAGGTCAAGTGCGGACAACTGTAAAATCGTAATTGCTTGGCGTAATTCTGGGGTCATAATGAGTTTTTGGGTTTGTTCGAGACTCAGACCGTAACCTAACCGCACCATACTCCCCCCCTATATCTTCAATTTCATACGATCCTTCCTGGGCTTTTTATCAAATCCAAACTCCCTGCCTCGTTTTATCCAATCGTCAGATGCATTGAAGGGAGTTACTTTAGGTTGCCTTTTGGTTTCTGATTCGCTCAGCCATCTCATCAATTTTTCTCATTCGGTGATTGACACCCGACTTGCCGACTTTAGGTCTTAGCATTTCTCCAAGTTCCTTTAAACTAGCTTCGGAATACTCTAACCTCAGTTCAGCTATTTCACGGAGTGTTGGCGGCAGAGATTGAAGCCCAATAGTATCCGCAATTATTTGGATGTTCTCTAACTGACGTACAGCAGCATCAACAATTTTATCCAGATTAGCAGTCTCGCAATTAACTAGGCGATTCACTTGATTTCGTACATCTTTTAAAACACGTACATTTTCAAATTCTAATAGAGCATGATGTGCCCCGATGAAGCCAAGGAAATCTACAATGTGTTCACTCTCTTTGAGATATACTACATACCAATTCTTTCGCATACTCACTTTGGCCCCAAGTTTAAAACGATTGATCAGTTGACATAATGCTTTGGCATGCTGCTCATCATTACTAACAATTTCAAGATGATAAGTGCCTTCAGGATTGTTAATCGAGCCCCCTGCTAGAAAAGCTCCTCTCAAATAAGCCTTTTGATCGCAGCGCTTTTTAATAAGATTTGGAGCAATCCCTAGATAAATTTGGCCCTTATTATCAAGCAATCCAACATTCTGTAAATCTTCTATTCCCCGGGGATGAATTCTAACCAAATAGGAGTTGTTTTTACGCAGTCTTAGCTTGCGTCGAACCACAATATCTACCTGACGCTTTAACACATCCTTAGCTAAGCGATATATTTTTCGTGCCACTGGTGCACTTTCCGTGGTCACATTCAAGGTATACTGTTGATTTGCACTGATTTGAAGGGTTCCATCCATGCGGACTAAAGCTGCCAATTCCGCTAAATCACAACAAGATTTCTGCCCACTTAAGCGGGCAAGCTCTTCCTTTGTAACAGCACTGAAGGACAATTCTCCGGCCCCCTTTTCGTGGTTCGTGGTTCGTAGTTCGAGATTCGAGACTCGTAGTTCGAATACGCAAGCAAGCAGTAAAGCAGATTAACCTAAGTCGTCATCCTGAGCGATAGCAAAGGATCTGGATCCTTAGTCATTCCTACAAAGTTCATGGAGTGACGGTGCACTTTCTAACAATACTATAAATCCTGACGGAGCTTACGAGTGAGCAAATAAGCATCAACTAGTGCAATCCGCTCCCCTATAGGTTTTAAACGAAAGAGCAACCGAATTAGTTCTTTGGCCAATCGATCCGAATCGTGGCGTACAACGTTCCTCTCTTGAACTAAATTTGCTTCATAGTATTTTGCACCTAAATGCTGGACCACTTTAGGATCCGCAATAACTGGAACAGCTTCTTCTTGGCTATAGCGTTTCAAAAGCGTCTCTGTGATTTCTCCACGGGAAGCAAGTACTGCATCTACAAAACCTGTACCGCAGTGGTCCAGAATCGCTTGGAGATGATCAGATACTTTATAGCCGTCCGTTTCTCCTTTTTCTGTCATTACATTACATACATAGACGACAGGGGCGGTTACTTCTCGAATTTTTTCCCTGAGCCCTGTAACCAATAGATTAGGCAAAACACTGGTGTAGAGGCTTCCCGGTCCTAGAACGATAAGGTCTGCCTCTTCAATTGCCTGTATAGCGCCTGGTAAAGGAGTACAATCACTGGGATCCAGATAGACTCGATCAATCTTACCCTCCTTGGCCCGGATGGAGGTCTCCCCAACGACACGGGTGCCATCCTCTAAATCCGCCATTAGAACGACCTGATCCAAGGTAGTAGGAAATACCTTTCCACGAAGAGCAAAAACTTTGCTGACTTGTTCGATTCCTTTTTGAAAATCCCCAAAGGTATCGGTTAAGCCTGCCAAAAACAAATTTCCCAAACTATGCCCCTCGAGGGCTCCGCCTTCAAAGCGATAAGAGAAGAGAGTGTCCATGATTTCATCTGTCTCAGCCAAAGCGACTAGACAATTGCGCACATCTCCTGGTGGTTGTATGCCTAACTCACTTCGTAATTTTCCCGAACTTCCCCCATCATCGGAAACTGTAACTATAGCCGTTAGATTACAGGTGTATTGCTTAAGACCCCGGAGAAGCGCAGAAAGCCCGGTCCCACCGCCAACCACTACAATCTTCGGCCCTCTCCGTAAGTGATGCCTGGAATAAATCCTATCCACAATTCTCACTTCGTTTTCGGGGAGCACTGAAGATATAATTGAGTAAAGCATACGTTTAAAACCGATGATAATTGCAAAAACCCCTAAGGCACTAATGATTGCACCTGCTGGAACGGTTATATGCCGGGTACTGCCCGTCAATCTGTAAATAACCTCACGAAACTTTAACTCCGCGTAACCGATTGCTACTCCATCGTTCATGACGGAAAAACCCGTTGCGAAGAGAAAGATTCCTAAAACTGCGAGCAAAAACCATCGTTTTACTTTTATATCCGGATAAAGCCATTTTAAATATCTAAAAATCACTTCGTACTTTTTGGGATTCATCGCGCTAATCCACGGTTTTGGTTTTTTGAGGCGTCCCGGTGTTTAACACTAATGGCATAATCACGTTCCTTTAAAAAACTTCCGACTCTTTCTGCAATGGCAACAGAACGATGTTGTCCGCCTGTACAACCGATCCCAATGACTAAGTGAGTTTTACCTTCTTTAATATAATTAGGAAGAATGTATTCTAGTAAATCCAAATATTTTTCCATAAAATCTTGGGCCATTTGGTTTCCAAAGACATAGTCACGAACTAAGTCATGCTCTCCTGTAAGAGGACGTAATGCTTCTACGTAAAATGGATTGGGAAGAAATCTCACATCCATAATCAAATCGGCATCCATAGGAATTCCATATTTAAAGCCGAACGATATTACGGAGACTGCCATTTGGCCCAATCCCTGAGCTTTGCAAAAAAGCCCCGCTACTTGGCTGCGAAGTTGTTGGGAACTAAGGTTAGAGGTATCTATAATACTGTCCGCTCGAGATCTTAGCTCCGCCAACTGCTGGCGTTCGGCCTGAATTCCGTCTAAGACTCGTCCATGGGGTGAAAGGGGATGTCTGCGCCGAGATTCCTTATAACGACGTATTAAGGTTTCATCCGAAGCATCGAGAAAGAGCACTTCCAGCCGAAACCCTTCTGTCTCCAAATTGCTTAAAGCTTCACTTAAGGAGGAAAAAAATTCTCCGCCGCGCAAATCACAAACAATAGCCGCTTTAGAGACCTTCCCCCTAGATTGGGCACAGAGTTCAGCAAATTTAACTAAAAAGGTAGGCGGTAAATTATCGACACAGAAAAACCCTTGATCTTCCAGACTTTGCATGGCCTGGGTTCTTCCTGCCCCCGATAAGCCTGTAATAACAATGAGCTCTAATCCTTGTTTATTCATTCTTTCACCTCCTCTTATTATATTATGGCTGACCCTTGACCAATATGGCTTTTTCAGCTTGAACTTGAGCATTGTTTAGTGCGTCCTCGGGGGTGGTGTTCTCGGCTAGTACGTTATTCCACGCAGAATCTTGTATCGAAATGAGCTTCCACTCTTGGGCATTCCCTTCTAAAATCCACGCCTTAGAAAGGGCAGTTTTTGCCTGAGGAAAGACTCCTTTCTGAGCCTCTGGACGCCCATAGTAACTCATATTAGCCGGAAGAAGACGACCAGCCTCCAGTAATGCTCCCTCAACTTCTGGAGTAAGCAGGGCCTTCTCAACCGTTTGAATTGCGTCCCTCATATCCGGAGTGGTTTTAATCGCTGAATTAGCAATCCCTAAGGTCCTGCCAATCAAGGATTGTCCTTGTCCTCCCAACAAGTCGGAAAGAGGCATGCTTCCCCAAGGAACGTTCTGTTGAGTTAGGTGTTTAGCTGCGCTAGCTCCCGTTATGACATAGGGTGTTTCCCCTTTAGCGAAGGAGGTTATTGCTGCAGGGTCAATACGAATTGCTTGTGCATTCCGCCAAGTCAGGAGTTGTTGAAGGAATACAACATTATTCGGATCATTAAAACTTACCTTTCCAGTATTTATAATTCGCCCACCCTGCCCATTCCACCATGCTGAGAGTGTGGCAGTATCAGGAGAGACGATGGAAACCCCTTTTGCTGTAAACAGGCCTGCTAAATCGAGAGGAGCCTCAGCTATATCTGTTCTGAAATAAAGCAAAGGAATATCGGTCAACCAAGGGAGAGCATAACTGATCTCTCCAAATCGAAAGGCTGCCAATGCTGCAGGAAATGCCTCCTGATCCTTATATACTACAGGCGCCAATGCCCCTTGCCCATAGAGCTGATGGATAATCTCCCTTGAAGCAATGAAAATCTCCGGCCCTTCCCCTCCCGCTTCAGATTGGTAGGAAAAACTTGCAAAGGTTTTTTCAGGTACATAATTGAGCTTGACAATCACCTCTGGATGTTTCTCGGCAATCATCTGTGCCTGTATCTCTAAAGCATCCTCCTCTGCTCCTTGTAAGGAATGCCAGACGTCGACGACTGCAGGTGCTGGTCCACCCGGTTCTCCTGTCTGAGGAGCTGATGAACACCCAGTGACAAGGGTTAGGGTAGCTATTATTAAGAAAACTCGTCCAGCGCCCACGAAGGCATTAGCCCATCTTGCGGACATTGTCGACCCATGTATTAGACTGCTTGTTAGCCGCCAAGCGATGTGCATAGTCATTTTACTGCACTCCATTCATGATCCTTCATATCGGTAGGCTTTTACGTTCCCTGGTTGGTAGAGGAAAAGATACCAACAGGGCTGATTGAATTCTTCAACTTGAAATAAATCTGAGGTAAAACAAGTTACGGCTGTGTTGCGAACCCATTGCCGTCGGTCCATTCCCTTGACCCCGGGAATGACCGTCTCCCAATAAGCACTCTTACGGATGGTTTCCTGCATGGTTTTCCACTGATCTGCCTTCTCTTCCCACTCCAAGCCATACTCAGGCTGGAGATAGTCAGGGATACTATGAGGACGCTCCCACCTGTAATAATCAAACCGGAGAGCATCGCTGATTCTGTTCATCAGGGCGACATCTAGCCCCTCCTTCGTTTCGGAGGCATAGATCTTCTGGAGGAACTCCCAGAGTTTATCAAAGAGGGCTTTTCCCTGCCATTGGCGTTGGAACCAACCCTTTTCTTGCCAAAACTCAGCAAATTCGCAGTAAAAATCAAAGGGAGTGGGAAAGAGTTTAAGGACTTCACGTAGAGCAGTCGAAAACTTCCCTGAATTATAGTATTTATCAAGCACGTCTTCCATGCGATGTAATTTGAGTATTTCGCTATGTGAAAGGACCTTAGTCTCTAGAATTGTATAGGGTGGATCAGGGGTGAACAACAGACCATAACTTAGCCTCTGCAAACGTAAGCCAGATCCTTTGAGAACTTTTAGGAATCCCAGCTGAAGCATATCCGGATTTACCCCGTATACATCATTAAAGGAGGTTCGAAAGTCTATCCAGTTTTCCTCGGGTAACCCTGCGATCAGGTCTAGGTGAAGCGGTATTCCAAACGACTGAAGTTCCGGTACGAACTTTTTCCACTCTTCAAAATATTGAAGACGGGATACAATCTTGAGTGTGGGCTGGTGCGTAGATTGTACTCCGATTTCTAATTGAATAAGTCCCTGGGGATAGTTTTGAAAATAATCCAGCCATTCTGCATCAAATAAGTCCCCAGCCATTTCGCAATGAACGCGAATACGCTGAGCATCTGGGTGGATTTGACTTTCTTCCCGCACGATGTCTAAAATCTTTAGCGCATGAAGCTTATTCGCATTAAAGGTTCTGTCTACAAATTTTATGGTACGGGCACCATTTTTCAGTAGTTGGCGAAAGATCCTGCGAAATCTCTCCGGCTCTAAGAAACGAACCCCTCGAAAGGTTGAGGACAAGCAATACTGACAATTAAACGGACATCCCCTAGTTGTTTCAACATAAACAATCCGTGCTGTAAAATCTTCATCTTGAACATAAGGGAAAGGAAGATCATTTAAACTCATGGGCTTTAAGGGAGAGGGGTTAACCAGTATTTTCCCGTCCTTTCTCCAAACTATGCCCGGGACGTGAGAAAGATCACTACCATTTTGCCAAGTCTGCAGTAGTTCTAAAAACGTTGTCTCACCTTCACCAACGACAAGAGCATCTACCTCTGGATGTTCGTGAAGAAACTCCTCCGCCTCAAAGGATACCTCTGGGCCTCCTAAAACAAATCGAACATTGGGACAAACTGGCCGGAGCTGCCTAATCAGCGCGACGATTTCTTTCAGATTCCAAATGTAACAGGAGAAACCTATGACATCTGCCTTAGCCTCATAGATTTCCGAGGCAATCCGATCCAGATGATCATTAATGCTAAATTCTCTAAGCAAAACGTCCGGGTAGACGGGACTTATACCTTCTCTCAAATAGCGAAGGGCTAAATTCGTATGGACAAATTTTGCATTTAGAGCAACTAATAGAACTCGCAAAATCGACAACTCCCTTTGCTTTTAAGTATAGCGGTTTAAGGCCTCCAATGCAATTGTTATGCCAAATTGCACGAAGTATTTGAAAGATTGGATTTTCTGGCTTAGTATTCAATTTTTGGAAAATTCAGACGTGTTCACCTACAATATATGATGTGTATTGTCATTCTGAACGCAGTGAAGAATCTATCCCGCTTTATCCTCAAACTGGGGTAAATAAGATCCTTCGCTCGCGCTCAGGATGACACTGTACTAAGTCATACTGAACGTAGTGAAGTATTTTGACCCAATATTATTTTTCCATCCCTCAATGATGCTGCTTATGCAGCATGAAAGTCTGGTACGTTAAAAAACTTGATCAGTGATACACTGACAGGAAAAAGATGCCTACAAAATGCAGGCATCTTTTCATTTTAATAAACCCTGACCAACTTGATCTTCTCAATTTAAAAATCCACTTCTAAAACCATTAAGCATACAGTTAAAACAATACGTCAATATCAATATCCTCCAGTGTTGAGCAACCAGTCAAAACCATGGCCTGTTTCAGTTCATTCGTCATTCGCCTTATAACTAAGGCGACTCCTTCTGCACCTCCGCCGTAACCTGCAATGATCAGAGGTCTCCCAATCATGACAGCATCTGCACCAAGGGCCAGCATTTTTAGAACATCAAGCCCTGTTCGAATTCCACCATCTACAATCACAGGAATGCGACCATTAACCGCCGAGGCTATTTCTGGTAAAACCTCTGCTGTTCCTGGCGTATGATCAATTACTCTACCACCATGGTTCGATACGACTATTGCAGCAGCACCTGCTTCAATGGCTATTTCAGCCTCATCCACCGTCATAATTCCTTTAATAATGAAGGGTAATGAGGTGTTATCAATGATCTGTTTCAAGTCTTCTTTACTTTTTGGGCTAACAGGGATCGTTACTAGGCCAGCTGCATCTACATCCATACCAACTGCCAGAACTCCCGCCTGTTCTGCTTGACGCAGATAACTAAAAACTTCATCTAATTGCCGTGGCTTCATAAACGGAATACCTTGGCCTTGGGCTTTAGAAACAACCTCAACCCCCGCCTTATACATAGCCGGGTCTGGGGCATCACCCGTAGAACCTAAAGTTCCCGAAGTAAGGCAGCCCTGGATCATAGCCTCTGCCCATTCATGTTCATTTAAAGCTCCACCCATGTTAAAGTTATTTCCGGTAATTGGTGCACCGAGAATCGGGGTTTTCAGTTCTTGCCCAAAAAGTTTGAGCTTTGTATCAGGATGTTTGGCACTATGCAGTGTTCTCATATTAATGCGAAAAGCTGCTAAAGCCTCAACATTATTCTTAAAGGAAGCTCCCGTCCCCATACCTCCCATACCCGGGACTTCCCCGGCACAGGCCTTGCCATTACACTCGGGGCAAACACGGCAAAATCCCTTAAGCTTTTCTCGGGCAGTTTGACGAACTGTTTTGATGTTCATAAAGTTATCCTCCACTCAAGTTTCGTAACACTATGCACAAGGCACGATGCACGAACAATTATTTTAAATCATTAAACTCAGATCTTTAATTCAATTTGTCTTATCAATGAGACTTCTATAAGAAAAACGTTATACTAACCTCAACCATTAATGTTTAGCACAAAACGTTCGATAGCCTCTGCGACTCCATCTTCCTCATTTGTAACAGTGACAATATCCGCTTGAGCTTTTATCTCTGGTCGAGCATTTCCCATAGCTACTCCAATGCCGGCATATCGTATCATTTCTAAATCATTAAAGCTGTCTCCGATGGCCATTACCTCTTGCTGTTGGATTCCAAAACGGTCAGCCAAAGCAGCTAAGGCAACTCCCTTATTGACAGAGCCTTCGGTAATTTCAAGGAAATGAGGTTTAGATTTCGTAATATGCACCTTTTTTCCGTAACGATGCCCTAAAATGGGAATTAATTGATCAAGATCGGCCTCTCCAGCGATACAAAGGATTTTCTCAACCCCTTCTGGTTCTTGAGAAAGTAATCGTGTCAGGTTAGCCTCCTCAATACGAACACTGGCGATCCTCGCGTACTCTTCGGACCATTCATTACAGGTCTGAGTTATGACACGATCCTTGAGATAAATCTGTGCATAAATTCCTCGTCCCAAAACATCTTCAATGATCTCAGAGGCTATAGGGCTGGGAATCACACGCCGAAAGATAATATCTCCACTGATAGCCTGCTGGATCATTGCCCCATGGTAGGTGATCACCGGGACATCTAATTCAAGTTGTTTTGCGTAAGGCCGTGTGGAAATGGGCATCCGGCCAGTTGCAATTGTCACTTTAACTCCCTGTGCCCGGGCCTTTTGAATAGCCTTCACCACTCTTGGAGAAATTGTCCAATCATTTCTCAGTAATGTATCGTCGAGATCCATGGCTACTAAACGAATCGCCAAAACCTTCATCACCCCTTAAATTGCATGTCATTGGACAGAATAATCTTTCCTTTATCGTGATGGGGGTACGTATGGGAATTCTGAAGAAAGTAAAGAATCTTATCCGAAAACTGGGGGAACAGATTCTTCGCAGTGCTCAAAATGACAAATAGATCATGCACCCAGAGTGCCTAAGCCCACCGTACTCTAGCCTAAATATCGTTGCAAATACTGACCTGTATAAGATGCCGGAAAAGCCGCCACTTCCTCTGGCCTCCCTGCTATCAGCACCTCTCCACCCCGATTACCCCCCTCGGGACCGAGGTCGACCAGCCAGTCTGCAGTTTTTATGACGTCGAGATTATGCTCAATAACGAGTACAGTATCTCCCCCATCTACTAAGCGGTGAAGAACGTGAAGAAGTTTATCAATATCTGCCGCGTGTAACCCTGTCGTCGGTTCATCAAGAATATAAATGGTTTTTCCTGTGCTGCGTCTGCTCAGTTCTGTGGCCAACTTGATACGCTGAGCTTCCCCCCCAGATAAGGTAGTTGCCGGTTGGCCAAGACGAATATAGCCAAGCCCCACATCTTGGAGTGTTTGGAGTTTGCGGGCAATCTTCTGGACAGCTTGGAAGAAATCTACCGCTTCGTCTACCGTCATATCAAGGACTTGAGAAATATTTTTTCCTTTATACCTTACTTCAAGAGTTTCACGATTGTAGCGTTTTCCCTCACAGACTTCACAAGGGACATACACATCCGGCAGGAAATGCATCTCAATCTTGATAATTCCGTCTCCCCGGCAAGCTTCGCAACGGCCGCCTTTGACATTAAAGCTAAACCTGCCTTGTTTGTACCCCCGCATCTTAGCTTCTGGAGTTATGGAGAACAGTTCGCGGATAAAATCAAAGACACCGGTATAGGTTGCTGGGTTTGAACGGGGAGTCCGTCCAATGGGAGACTGATCAATATCAATTACCTTTTCCAGATGCCCCAAGCCTTTTAACTCCTCATGTGCACCTGGGCGAACTCGAGCTCGACCAAAATTGGACGCTAATCCCTTAAAGATAATCTCATTAACCAAGGTACTTTTACCCGAACCTGAAACACCAGTGACACACGTAAACATACCTAAAGGAATACGCACATCCACGTTCTTCAAGTTATTCTCTCTCGCACCTAGCACTTCGAGCCACTTTCCATTCGGTTGCCGTCGTTCTTTGGGTAATCTGATCTGCTTTGCACCACTCAAATACTGCCCCGTCATGGATTCCTTATTGGCTTTTATTTCTTCGATGGGGCCTTCAGCTACCACTCGCCCGCCGTGGGCTCCTGCTCCAGGACCTATATCGATAATGTGGTCAGCGGCTGCCATGGTATCCTCGTCATGCTCAACGACAATCAGGGTATTTCCGAGGTCGCGCAGGTGCTTAAGGGTTGCCAACAGTCGAGCATTGTCTCGTTGGTGAAGGCCTATGCTGGGTTCATCAAGAACATATAGGACGCCCATTAAACTTGACCCGATCTGAGTCGCCAAGCGAATACGCTGAGCTTCACCACCCGAAAGCGTACCTGCTGCACGTGCCATGGTTAGATAGTCTAGTCCGACGTTCATCAAGAAACCTAGCCTCTCTTTGATTTCTTTAAGAATCTGGTGGGCAATGGTTTCTTCTTTGGGGGATAGAACAAGTTCGTTCACAAAACTAATTGCTTCTGTAATAGAAAGACGAGAAAAATCGTCTATGGAGATTCCTCCCACCTTAACTGCCAAGGCTTCAGGTTTAAGCCGTTTTCCCTGGCATTCTGGGCAAGGTTTTTCACTCATATACCCTTCTATTTCAGAGCGCACATAATCTGAGGTTGACTCTCGATAGCGGCGTTCAAATAAGGGAACTAGTCCCTCAAACTTGGTGTGATAAGTCTTCTCTTGATCGAAAATATTTTGGTACATAAAGGTTATAGGGGTCTCTGTTCCATAGAGTATCTCTTTCCATTGACTCTCATTGAGTTCTCTTAGGGGTGTATCCATCTCGAAGCCAAGGTTTCGGGCCACAGCCTCCATCATCTTCGGGTAATAACTTGAGGTTGACTTAGCCCAAGGTGCTATTGCACCAGCTTCTAAAGAAAGGGAACGATCTGGAATGAGCAGGTCGATATCGATCGTTAGATTTGCCCCTAGTCCTGTACAAGTTGGGCAGGCTCCATAGGGGCTATTGAAGGAAAAAAGACGCGGAGAGATTTCCTCAAGCGCTATTCCACAATCCGGACAGGCAAAGTTTTCGCTAAAACGCAGCTCTTGTCCATCCCCAAGGTCTGCTATGACATTCCCTTCACCCAATTTAAGGGCAGTTTCTAAGGAATCTGCTAAGCGTTCAGCACTTTCTGGTTTCAGGGAAATGCGGTCGATTACCACCTCGATAGAGTGTTTTTTATTTTTTGTCAGTTTGATTTCTTCACTGAGGTCTCGGGCCTCTCCATCTACTCGAACTCGAACATACCCTGATTTACGGGCGTCTTCAAAGACTTTCTGATGTTCCCCTTTCTTCCCTTTAATCAGAGGGGCTAATATTTGCAATCTTGTCCGTTCGGGTAAGGCCATCAGCTGGTCAACCATTTGTTGAACGGTTTGCTGAGAGATCTTTCGACCACACTTTGGACAATGGGGATGACCGATTCTTGCATACAACAAGCGTAGGTAATCCGAGACCTCCGTTGCCGTCCCAACGGTTGACCGAGGGTTGCGGTTCGTCGTCTTTTGGTCAATAGAAATAGCCGGGGAAAGACCTTCAATAGAATCCACATCCGGTTTGTCCATCTGCCCTAAGAACTGCCGCGCATAGGCAGAAAGGGATTCTACATAACGTCGCTGTCCCTCAGCATAAATTGTATCGAAGGCAAGGGATGATTTTCCCGAACCGGACAACCCAGTGATAACGACCAATTTGTTACGGGGAATGTCAATATTTATATTTTTTAAATTATGGGCACGTGCTCCACGCACGCGAAGGTAATCTTGGGTCATGGTTTGCCTCATTTCTTGATTTATTGCTTCCTTTCGGTCATCGTTTTCGAGAAGATCCTTGTTTCTTTTGGGCTTTTTGGTTATATCGAGTATGTTTCTTGCTCTTGCCTTGTTGACTGGTCATTTTGTACTTATTTTCTTCCCCTTTTAAATCAATCAGGGCATCTCGGATTTCGGCCGCTCGCTCAAAATCTAAATCTCGTGCTGCTAGCCGCATTTCAGCTTCCAGGTTCTTAATCAGCTGATCCAGCTCTTCGGGAGGCAGTTTTGTCCCATAAGCCTTTTGCATTTCGGCCACTTTGGTTGCCTCTGGCCCGGCATGAACGGCTTTGCGAATGGTTTGAGGAGTAATACCTTGCTTCAGGTTCCAAGCCGTCTGGATGGACCGACGTCGGTTCGTCTCATCTAGGGCGTTCTGCATGGAACGGGTGATTTTATCTCCATACATGATAACCTTACCTTCAGCGTTACGAGCCGCGCGACCAATGGTCTGAATGAGCGAACGATCTGATCTAAGAAATCCTTCTTTATCCGCGTCGAGAATTGCTACGAGAGAAACCTCCGGTAAGTCCAGGCCTTCCCGCAAAAGGTTAATCCCCACCACAACATCAATTTCGCCCAAGCGAAGTTCTCGAAGGATTTCCACCCGTTCTAAGGTCTTAATATCAGAATGAAGATATTTCACCTTAATGTCTAGGTTAATAAAATAATCCGTTAGGTCCTCAGCCATCTTTTTGGTTAAGGTCGTAACAAGAACTCGTTCATCGTTAGCAATCCGCCGTCTGATTTCCCCCATTAAATCGTCGATCTGGCCTTTTGTCGGACGGACAATCACCTCTGGATCTAATAAACCCGTCGGGCGGATAATCTGTTCGACAACCTTAGGACAGTGTGCCAATTCATAAGGCCCTGGTGTTGCACTGACATAAATACTTTGTCTTATCCTTTGTTCGAACTCGGCAAAGGTCAGTGGTCTGTTATCTAAAGCAGAAGGGAGTCTGAAACCATAACTTACCAGGGTGGTTTTACGTGACCGGTCACCTTCATACATTCCTCTTACTTGGGGAAGGGATACATGGGATTCATCAACAAAAAGAATGAAATCGTCCGGGAAATAATCTAGAAGGGTGTAGGGAGTCTCTCCAGGCTCACGAAAGGTCAAGTGGCGAGAATAATTTTCAATTCCGTTACAGAAGCCCATTTCTCTAAGCATTTCTAAATCATAGCGAGTTCTCTGCTCAAGCCGCTGGGCCTCTAAAAGTTTATTTTCCGAATTTAAGATCTTTAATTGTTCTTCCAGCTCTAGCTCGATAGCCTCTGCCGCCTTCATAACCTTTTCTTGGGCCGTTACATAGTGTGAATTCGGAAATATGGAGACGTGGTGCCGTTCCCCTAAGATCTCCCCAGTCAGCATATTAATCTCATAGATGTGCTCAATTTCATCTCCGAACAAATCGACTCGAATCACTTGTTCACTAGACGACGCTGGATAAATCTCTACGATATCTCCACGCACTCGAAACGTTCCCCGAGTAAACGCTATATCATTGCGATCGTATTGAATGGCAATGAGCTTACGCAGAATCTCATTACGATCTATAACTTGTCCCTGACGTAAGGAAAGGACAAGATCACGATATTCTTCTGGAGAGCCTAATCCATAAATACAGGATACGCTAGCTACTACAATTACATCACGCCGCTCTAGCAAAGCTGCAGTTGCTGAGTGACGTAGTTTTTCGATCTCCTCATTAATGGAAGCATCTTTTTCGATGAACGTATCACTTGAAGGCACATAGGCCTCTGGTTGGTAATAATCATAGTAACTCACAAAGTACTCTACTGCATTCTCCGGAAAGTACTCTTTGAACTCACTGTAAAGCTGCGCTGCTAGAGTTTTGTTATGAGCCAATATCAGGGTTGGTCTTTGCGCCTTCGTAATAATATTAGCCATTGTAAAGGTCTTCCCTGATCCTGTGACCCCCAGCAACGTCTGATGGTTCATACCTTCATTTAGACCGGCAGCCAAGGCATCGATAGCTTGTGGCTGGTCCCCGCCAGGTTGGTATGGGGCATGTATGCGAAATTCCATGCACCGTTCTCCCTTTCAAATAAAAATCCAATAACTGATTATTTCTCTTCTTTAATCTACTTATTTTATTTTACATCTACCTAGGCTTATATACAAATCAAAGTAACCAGCTGCCACCTCTATTCTGCTTAATTACAGAACCACGGAAAAACAGGGAGATCAGGTGTGTTTTCAAAACAATACACCTGTCCCCCTGTTTTACACCGTTACAACTTTTTTCTATTTACCTTCTTCTTTTTCCTTTTCTTTTCCCTGGTCGCCTTCTTGCGAAGCGTCTTTAGATTGCTCTTGCTTTAACATTTCTGGCGGAACAGTCTTCACTTGCTCATTAACTGTTTTCTCTGTGCCTAAAACTTTACCGTCAGCGCCAAGATAATCTCGTGTTGTTTCGGTTTTTATTCGTTCCGTAACTTTTTGAACACCTGGGGGAAGGCTACTTTGCTTATCCCCGGATTGACCCTCTTCCCCCTTGGCATCCTTCTGTTCATTTTCCTTTTCTTTCCCTTGATCATTTTCTTTTGAGTCTTTTTTAGAGGATTCCTCTTGTTTCTTTTTATCTTGTTCAGCGCTCTGCATCGTTGTGGTGTAACTCTTCTGAGTGACTGCCAGATTGGCTGGGGTAACGGATTTAACCTCTACAACCTTAGCTGGTATTTCCCCTTGCTCGCTCGTAATTGAATGATTTACTTCTAAAGGCTCCTTATTGATAATCTTTTGGGCCCATTGATAAGCATTAGCCCCCTGCAAATAGGGCGAGGTATCAATATCCCCTATCTGAGAACCCGTTGCCATCCTTTGTAAAGAAGGGACACTAGCTTGTCCGCCAATTAAAACAACTTTTTTGTCTAACTGGGCTTGCTTTAAGACTTCACTGGCCTGCACTGCTAACGTTTCAGTATGTGCCAGGATCCCTTGAACCTTGTCAGGATTTTTCTGTAAAAAGTCCACTAAGCTTGTCCTTGCAACCGATTCAGAACCTTGTGGGCTTGCAATGGTATGTACGGTAATTTTAGGATACTTACTAAGTAGGGCCCTATTCCCCGCTAAAAGTTCTTGTGATCCGCTTTCGTTAGGATCTCCCTGGAGAATAACTATCTGTCCTTCAGTAACTTTGTCTAGTAAGGTTTGAACCATAAGCTCTCCAGCTTTTTCTTGATCTGGAATAATGATTCCCTCGGGCTTTACTCCTGAAGGAAGGTGTGTAAGGGCTAAGATCGGAATCTTTTCCGACTGGGATTCTTGTAAGATACTAGGATCTCCCCCTTGGTAAATTAAGATCTTAGCGTCCTCCAATGGGGATTCCTTTTCGGATTTACTGTCCATATACTTTACTTTTACGTCTTCTTTCTTCGCTAGATCTTCAATTCCTTTGGAAATAAGTAGTTTGTTAGGGTCATCCTGATTCAGAGATACTGCAATAATCGTTTCTTCTTCTTGTTCCTTGGCAGAAGTTTTATTTTTATTTTTTCCTAAAAGGTCTTGTAGACCACATCCAGTTATGGTTAAACTAAGACATATAGGAAGAACGATAAATAAGAATCGCAATCTTTTTGACATATTAACACTCCTTTCGGGGGGTTCTCGCAATTCTTTAATTTAGTTTTCCCTCACAGCCTTAAATAATGCAGTCAAAAAATTCTGACGGGTTTTCAATGTGTTTAGGAGGGATTCTATTTGAGTATTAAATTAGAGCATATTTTAAAACGCGTACAAGCTCTTCCTCCCTTGCCAACATCTGCCTTGCGTGTGATTGCCTTAACCAAAAATTCTGCTACAACAGTAAAAGAGCTGGAAATCGTCATTGCCCAAGATCCCGCACTCACTGCCGGCATCCTGCGTCAAGCGAACTCCGCATTTTATGGGTATGCCAGGCGAATCTCTTCCCTGCAGGAAGCGATTGTCATGCTTGGTTTTCATGTTATACAAGGATTAGCCATGGCATCTGCCGTGGCCCCTCTACTTAAGACTAATCTTTTAGGTTATGAAATTGAGCAAGAGGGCCTCTGGAAACATTCTATGCTAACCGCCATGACAGCCAAACGTTTATGCCATTATCGGAAACTTCCTTATGGAGATGTTGCCTTTACTGCAGGCTTACTCCATGATATTGGTAAACTGGTCATCTCTATTTATGTTGAAGAGGTAGGTAGTTTTCTTGTTAAAAAAGTAGAACAAGCTAAGCTTCCCTATGCTGAACTTGAGGAAAAAATCATAGGGTATAGCCATGCAACTGTCGGTGGCTTCTTAGCCAGAACTTGGTTTTTACCTGAAGATCTGGTTTCCGCGATTTCCTACCACCATAATCCATCACAAGCGCCAAGTTTTTTAGAACTCGCTAGTGTTGTTCATGTCGCTAATGGGCTTGCTAGTCTTCTCGGGATTGGCGGTGGTGTGGACAGTTTGTTAAATCCAATCCAGGCTGAAGCTCTCCACCGACTATCCCTCAAACAAGCCGATCTCGAACATTTAATGTCAGAACTTGGGGAAATTCTAGTAGATCCCAGCTTATTCAGTTAATGCTTAAGCTCGTATCAGCCTTTAGTATGTAAATCACATAAAATCTGATTGATTAATGTTTCTCTATGGCTATCGACCTGGTCAAAATTCACTGATTGCATATAAATTCCCTTCAGTTGAGACCTATAGGTTTGCCAAGACGCTAAGGTCTCTTTTACGGTTTCACTTAATGGACGATCTAACCCTTGTTCATGTAAATTTTCCGGGTTACCTTGCCAGATCGCCAAACGCCGCTCAGGAAAAGCAATTCCGATCACTTCATCTGGATTGAGCGGATGCAAAACGATCTCAATTAATTGCCCTAATTGCTGTGCTTCACGCAAAACCCAATCCAAGGCGTCTAAAGTTTCATCCCCTTCTAGACGAATCTGATCGAAGTCTGTCAGGAAATGAGGCGCAAGGTTCAACCATCCCTCAGCGGTTAAACCGTGTAAGAAAAACGGGTTTATGACACTTTTTTGTAGTAACTTTAGTGCATTTTCTGCCAATGGCCAAGGGCCAGAGTTCTCTTTTTTTACTTTTAGCTGAGCTGAATTCCCCAGAATCCAAGACATGTTTTCTTTCTGTATGGGTATCTTTGTGGTCCTAGCACTTAACACAGACCCCAGTTCTGAAGCAAGCTCATCCTCCAAGGTAATTTGCAGCTCCTGAAGCTTCTTCTCGATCTCGATTATTGTGGAACGATGCTTCTCTAATTTTAATTCCTGGCAGAATAGGCTAAAGTCAGTGAATTTCTCAACAACACCCGGAGCTTGCCAACGAAGTGGAGAAACTTCCATGGCATCTAGCATAGCTAATCCCATCTGAGGTATGATAAAACCAGCCATTGAATTTGGATCCCGTACCGACCGTAGAAAGTCAATATCGTATCCCCGATCCAACAATTCTAAGCCAATAACCTTTATTAACGTTGATTTACCTGTTCCTGGACCCCCTAATAAAACATAAGCTCGTTTCCAACTTGGCATCATGTTTGGCAATAACGATATGTATCCCCTGGTGGTCAGTCCTTCGGCAAAGTAATGTCGCACCCCATTCTTATTTCTCATGCTTGTTACCCCCGTCGTTTTTTTCGTCAGCGTAGTCTATGCAACAAGGCCTACGACGGTCACAAAATCGTGGTTCAATGTCTCCCTGCAATTTCTGGGAAGTAAGAAAAACGCTACGCGTCTTTTGAAACAGGGGGACAGGTATATGAAACAGGGGGACAGGTATGAAACAGTGTACCTGTCCCCCTGTTTCAAGTTATACTTTCTGACAGTTAAAAAAAGGCCGTAAGAAAACAATTTTAGTTTCTTACGGCCTTTTTCGTAAATAATTGAATCAAAAGATAGGGTTCACCCTGAGGCGCGGAAGTACGCACCCAAGTTTCGATGTTCAGCTTTAGCTGAACCAAGCTGAACTAGTTCACTTGAGTTTTCCTTGCAGGGTTTGCAGTGCTTTTTTGAGCTGGGGATCAAAGTTTTGGTCTTGAGGAGTGATGGTAGCTTGATGCCCCTTAGGAAGTTCCACCAAAATATCTGGTTCGATCCCTTTTTTATGAATATCTAACTTATTAGGGGTCAAATACTTGGCCGTGGTTAATTTGACACTGGTTCCTCCGTCTAAGGGAAAGATTGTCTGTACAATCCCTTTTCCAAAGGTTTTTACTCCCACTAAACTTGCCGTTCCTTTGTCCTTGATTGCTCCAGCAACTATTTCCGCAGCTGAAGCACTTTCCTCGTTTACAAGTACAACCATCGGCATTCCTAGATAGGTCCCTGTAGCCATCTTAGTATCAACATTCCCTTGCTTATCAACTATGTAGACAACTGGACCCTCGGGAATAAAGTAGCTGGCAACTTGCACAGCGGCATTAAGCTCTCCGCCATGGTTATACCTCATATCTAGGATAAGTCCTTTGAACGATTTAATATCCATGGTGTTAAATGTGTCTTTAAGTTCAGTGCCTGTATCAGAGCCAAACTGAGTAATACTGATATAGGCTATGTCAGGATGACCTGGCAATGCTTGGCCGTCAACGGTAGGAACAGTTATGTTCTCTCTTGTTAGGCTCACCGTGAAGGTCTTATTAGTACTTGCCCTGTATAGATCCAAATTGACTTTCGTTCCAGGCTCTCCACGCATCAGCCCCACTGCCTTATCTTGGTCCATACCTGCAGTATCTGCATCGTTAATCTTACTAACGACATCCCCGGATTGAATTCCGGCCTTACTGGCTGGTGAATTTTTTATAGGGCGCAACACAACGAGCTTTTTAGGATCTTTGAGACTCAAAACAATCCCTATCCCGCCAAATTTCCCTTCGAGAATCTCAAAGAGTTCTTGGTTTTCCTGAGCATTCATATACGTGGAGTATGGATCTCCTAAGATTTCTACAATACCTTTTGTCGCACCTTCCACTAGCTGAACCGTCGATACATTTTCTAAATAGTCGTTGCGGATAAGTTGAACGACATGCACTAACCGACCTACGTTATTGACGTTAGCAATTACAACCCCACTTACCAAAGTGGTTACCAGAACGGAAAAAATCAGAAAGATGACTCCGACATGTTTAATTATTCGTTTCATGTTCCACTCTTGCAATCCATAAACCCCTTCCCTTTCTTGCACTAGCCAGAGAATACAGCTTTATAAAGAAAAGTTCAACTAGGCGACCTACCGCACGCACGACTCAAACAGGACGTTCGAGATTAAGGTACAATGACGGCCAAGTGTCGAACCTAGTTTTCTTTAGACTTGCTCTATTATATGCTTATCCTCGTCTAGAAATACTGCTTATCCATTAGTTTGGGAAATACTGTATAGGGTCTGTAGGGTTTCCACCCACCCGAACTTCAAAATGCAAGTGGGCTCCTGTACTCCACCCGGTTGAGCCGACCGCTCCAATCACTTGATTGGCGTTTACGGCTTGCCCTTCGCTGACATCTAAACGGGACTGATGTCCGTAGAGCGTCGATATCCCACTACCATGGTCGATAATCGTCATATTACCATAGGCAGTATTCCAACCTGCCATAATGACAACTCCTGCCCCAGCGGCATGAAGTTTCGTTCCTGTTGGAGCAACAACATCCGTTCCTGTGTGCATACTCCGTTTTTTCGTAATAGGATGAGTCCGCCAGCCAAAGGGACTGCTAATCGAATAATAACCAGGGACAGGCCATGTGGAAACCGTACCATTTCCAGCCTTTGTTCCTTTTCCTGACTGTGCAGCCTGCAATTTACGAATTTTCTCCGTCAGAGCTTTCGACTCAGCTTCCAGTCGATCAACCTCATCAAAAGCAGCTTTCTGGGCCTTTAGATTCTGATCTAAGGCTACACGCTGTTCTGATTTCTTTTTATCTAGATCCGCGCTGACTGAAGCAGCTTGTGCTTTAATCTCTGCAGCTTGGTCCCTTTTGACCTGCAATTCACCCTTTTTTCTGGTTATCTGTTCTTTTTGAGATTCAATATCCGCTAGCAACTGGCGATCATTGTCTACTAATTTTGAAAAGTACTCCATTCGAGTAATGAAATCGCTGAGGTCTGAAGACTGGAAGAGCAGTTCTAAATGACTAACCTGTCCACTTTCATAAATTCCTCTTGCTCTTTTTCCTAGGGCTAATCGACGATCATTAAGTTCCTCTTCCTTTTGCTCCAGTTCTTTTTGGGCTAAGGTCACTTGGTTCTGTGCTTGTACAAAGGCGACCTTCTTTTGATCCAAAATCGTTTGGGCTGTGGCAATTTGAGTTTCTAATTGATTTAGTTTAGCCTTCATGGTATCAGTAGTATAAGTTAGCTTGTTCAGCTTTCCGCGAGCCTGATCTTTTTGATTTTGAATCTCTTTCTGCTGCTGTAGGCTATCTCCTAGTTGATCAGCCCGGGAAGGCAACGCCGACGTGCTAAGCAAGAGGAGACTAACGACAAGAGTTGATATGACTTTCTTCCCGAACAAAAGGTTCCACCGTCCTTTAAAGAAATATGTCTTATCCTTTTAAACACAAAGTGTATGTAGGTTACTCAAAAACTAAACCAGCGTAGGATGCAGGCTGAGAACCGTCCCTAACCTGGGTAGGCCAAGAACTCTCTCAACTTACATACAGTTCCCTAAGTCCGAAGAAATTTCTGCAAAGAAAATCCGCTGCCTAAAGCACCCATCGCCATGCCAGCTAGTAATAGACCTACTGAGACCTGACGAAAGAGGAATTCATTTTGAACAACAGGTAAGAACGTTAACGATGATTGAACGTACATAGTTAAGGAATTATAACCCAATCCAACAATGAGTGCTGCTAATGCTCCTCCGACAAGACCTAAAGCCATTCCCTCAATGAGAAAAGGCCAACGAATAAAACTATTACTTGCACCAACTAATTTCATAATTTGAATTTCCCGCCTGCGAGAAAAGACGTTCATCTTGACATTAATGGAAATAAGTACAATCGCTGCAACTCCGAAGGCAGCAACAACGCCAAAGCCAATCCATCTCAACCATTGGGTAAACTTTAGAAGTTGATCCACAAATCCTTGTCCATAACGAACTTTATCTACTCCCGGAAGAGCCCCAACGGATTTAGCTAAAGCTATGACGTTCTGTGGATCTATCGCTTTGACCGTTAATTTATCTGGAAAAGGGTTAGTCCCCCCCAGATCAGCCAGTATATTTTTTTGCTCTCCTCCCATTGTTTTACCAAAATCCTCGAGGGCTTGTTCCTTGGTTACCAAGGTCACTGAGTCTACTCCCTGCATTTGCTCGATCTGAATTTTTAAGGCTTGTACTTCTTCTGGGGTTGCGCTGATTTGCACAAATGTTGCAATCTCCAGCTCAGATTCAAAGGATTTTGCCATGTTAGAGGCGTTGGCTAAGAAAAAAACTGAGTAACCTAAGATGACTAGGGAGACCATAACCGTAATGACAGAGGCAATACTAAGCCAAGGATTACGTCTCATTGAGTTTATTGTTTCACGAAGAATATAACCGGAGGAATCAAGCATCATAGCCGTAACCTCCTTTTTCTTCGTCCCGGGCAACTCGGCCATTCTCAATAGCAATGACTCTTTTTTGCATTTTATTAACAATCGCCTTGGCATGAGTAGCCATAACGATAGTTGTTCCCCGCTTGTTGATATTGTACAGTAAGTCCATAATATCCCATGCAGTTTCCGGGTCAAGATTCCCGGTGGGTTCATCTGCTACTAACAAAGCCGGATTATTGATAATCGCTCTGGCTACGCAGACCCGTTGTTGTTCACCGCCAGATAGTTCATGGGGATAGGCATTTTCTTTGGCTTTAAGTCCAACAAGATCTATGGTCGCCAGTGTACGGATTCTGACCTCACGCTTAGCCACTCCAATGACTTCTAGGGCAAAGGCTACGTTTTCAAAAACCGTTTTATTTGGCAGCAACTTGAAGTCTTGAAAAATAACTCCAATGCTTCTTCTTAAATAGGGTACTTCCCGCTCTCTCATCCGCACTAGATTTCTACTATTGATTTGTACCTGTCCACGTGTCGGTTTTTCTTCTCGATATAATAATTTAATTAATGTCGATTTACCTGCTCCACTAGGCCCGACCAGAAAAACAAAATCCCCTTTGCCAATTTTCAAATTGACATCGACAAGGGCTCTGGCACCATTCGGATAAATCTTGGACACGTTTGTCAATTGAATCATACTGTCCTCCTTGATTTTCGTAGCCACGCCCTTTTGTTAAGCACAAAGTATAACTAGTTGTTATATTATTTCTGAAGCATAACTAATGTTTTATTCGACACTAGCCGTGGATTTCCTGTCTATATATCTAAACAATCGTATGTTTTGCTTGGTTCTGTCATATTTTATACTCACTACTGTGAGGCGGATTATCTTAATCATGGAAAACACTTTCCGGAGGCATTAAGAAAAACGCTACGCGTCTTTTTACTTTACATGTCTTTGCTATGAAAGCAACTCAAGGGCTATGTCATCCTGAAGGAGGTACGACTGAAGGATCTAGATCCTTCGCTGCGCTCAGGATGACATGAGTGAAAGAGGACTCTAAAGTTTGTACTTTCTGACAGTATAAAAAGACCAGCACCCACTTAGGATGCTAGTCTCTTTTAAAATCTTCGATGTAATTTACCCTTGTTTTTTAGCAAGGACCTCATGAACTGCTTTAACTAATTCGAGTTTGGTTAACCCATATTTTTCAAGCAATTCAGTGGGCTTCCCAGATTCTCCAAAGGTATCTTTGAGACCAACGCGAACCATAGGCGTTGGCTGTCTTTCGGCAAGAACTTCCGCGATTGCGCTTCCTAGTCCGCCAATAACGTTGTGTTCCTCTGCGGTAACGACCGCTTTCGTGACTTTTGCAATCCTTACGATTGTCTCTTCATCCAATGGCTTTACAGAAGCCACATTGACTACGCTCACGTTTATTCCTTCGGCTGCTAGATCATCAGCCGCTTCCATAGCCATAGAAACCATAAGACCATTAGCCATAATAGCCACATCTGTTCCTTCTTTGAGGATGTTTGCCTTTCCAATCTCAAAGCTGTAATCCTCTCCGAAGAGCAATGGAACATCCAGACGACCCATTCGAATGTAAACTGGACCATAATAGTTAGCAGCGGCGAAGATTGCTTGGCGTGTTTCCTCCCCATCGGCGGGAACTAAAACAACCATGTTGGGAACAGCACGCATAATTGCCACATCTTCGATGGCCTGATGGGATCCGCCGTCCTCTCCAACAGAAATTCCTGAGTGAGTAGCTGCAATTTTTACATTGAGCTTGGGATAAGCAATGGAGTTACGAATTTGCTCAAAGGCCCGTCCAACTGCAAAAATTGCAAAGGTACTTGCGAATGGAATTTTGCCTGCTGCCGCTAGTCCTGCAGCCGTCCCAAGTAGGTTCGCCTCGGCAATCCCCATATTAAAGAACCGTTCGGGGTATTTTTTACCAAAATCAGCGGTCTTGGTCGACTTTGATAAATCAGCATCTAAAACTACTACATTAGGATTTTCAGCCCCTAAACTTAAGAGAGCCTTGCCATATGCCTCACGTGTCGCTTGTTTATCAGCCAAGGTTTTCCGCCTCCTCTCGTAATTCTTTCAAGGCTTGTTCGCCTTGTTCAACTGAAGGCGCATTCCCATGCCAACCGGCTTGGTCTTCCATGAAGGAAATCCCTTTACCTTTCACGGTCTTCGCGATGATCATAGTCGGTCGTCCTTTGACAGTTTTTGCTTCAGCAAAGGCTTCCAACAAAGCATCAATATCGTGCCCGTCCACTTCAATCACATGCCAGCAAAATGCCTGCCATTTCTGAGCAAGGGGAGCGGAACTCATAACACTGTCAGTCTTACCATCTATTTGCAGTCCATTATAATCTAAAATTGCTATAAGATTATCGAGCTTGTAATGAGCTGCAGCCATAGCTGCTTCCCAGATTTGTCCTTCCGCCATTTCACCATCGCCCAGTAAGGCAAATACGCGATAATCTTTGCCATCCAACTTACTTGCTAAAGCCATTCCATTGGCTGCCGATAGCCCTTGCCCTAAGGAACCTGTAGACATGTCCACACCGGGTGTCTTTTTCATGTCTGGATGTCCCTGCAGCATATGGCCCGTATGGCGGAGCCCTTTTAGCTCTTCTTTTGGGAAATATCCCTTCTCTGCCAAAGCGGCATACAGGACGGGGGCAGCATGCCCTTTAGAAAGAACAAAGCGGTCCCGATCCGCCCACTTCGGATCCTGGGGATTGACTCGCATTTCGTTGAAGAATAAGGTTGTTACGATATCAGCTGCGGATAAGCTTCCACCGGGATGCCCTGATTTAGCGGAAACAAGCATGGATATAATGTCTTGACGAATAACATTTGCCACTCGCTTTAGTTCAATTGTAGTCACGCGATATCCTCCTTTGTACATCTAAAACTTCTTACCGTTACTTCGGCTGTTTAATAAGTCGCCAGTTCACTGTACCGTTTTAGTCTTCTGAAGAAACGCAGCAATGAAGTCATCAATCTCTCCATCCATTACTGCTGAGACATTCCCAGTTTCCACATTGGTACGATGGTCTTTGACTAAACTATAAGGGTGGAATACATAAGAACGAATCTGGCTCCCCCAGGCAATTTCCTGCTGCTCCCCTCGAATTTCGGAAATCTCAGCTTCTTGCTCTTTACGTTTAAGCTCTAGGAGCTTAGCCTGTAAAACGCGCATGGCCGCGACTTTGTTTTGGGTCTGGGAGCGTTCACTCTGGCACTGCACTACGATTCCTGAAGGCAAGTGTGTGATCCGAATTGCAGAATCTGTTTTGTTAACGTGTTGTCCTCCAGCTCCACCGGAGCGATAGGTATCTATTCTTAAATCTTCACTATCAATGGGTATCTCCTCGTTATCCTCAGCCACTTCCGGAATAACATCGACGGATGCGAAGGATGTATGTCGTCGTCCTGATGCATCAAAGGGAGAAATCCGAACTAATCGATGCACTCCTTTTTCGGACTTTGCATATCCGTAGGCGTTTTCTCCGGTAAAGGACAGGGTTGCGCTTTTAATGCCTGCTTCTTCACCATGTAAAAAGTCTAAGGTTTCTACTTTATATCCATGACGTTCTCCCCATCGAATGTAGAGTCGATAGAGCATCTGTACCCAGTCTTGTGCTTCTGTCCCCCCTGCTCCTGCATGAAGGGTCATGATGGCATTGTTTCGATCGTACTGCCCGGAAAGCAGTAACTCCAGTTCCAAGCTTTCAAACTTTTGATAAAGGGCCTTTACTCCTTGTTCTATCTCAGGTTCTAGGCTCACATCGTCTTCCTCTATAGCTAATTGCCATAGAGTCGCCGTCTCCTCAAGTTCCTGCTCTAACTCTTCATACATTTTCACTTTACCTTGATGCAAGGAAAGCTCCTGCATGATTTTTTGAGCATTGACCGGGTCATCCCATAAATCCGGTCTATGAAACTCGGTTTCTAAGGCACTAATCTTATCAATGCGCTTAGCGACGTCAAAGAGAAACCCTCAAATCTGCCAAAGACAATGCTAATGTTTCTAGTTCCTTTTTCCAATCAGAAAGCATTTATTTTTCACCCTTTCCAAATACATTCTGCTTTCTTTATTACAAAGCCCTTACTCTTCTAAACTCCGTCTATTTGACTTATGAGCGTTGTTTGTTCTTTGCCCCACAGCATTTTTTATATTTCATTCCACTTCCACAGGGGCAAAGATCATTTCGTCCTATTTGGTCCCCTGTGTGAATTGGTTTACTGGGTTCTCCTTCATAGCGGTTTTCCATTACGTTACGAGGCTGCTCAGCAACCTCTTCTCGAACCTGAGGTGTAACCCTCATGACATATCGGATAATATCGTCCTGAATAGAGTCAATCATCGCTTGGAACATTTCATACCCTTCACGCTTATATTCTACGAGGGGATTTTTTTGCCCGTAGGCACGTAAGCCAATTCCTTCGCGCAACATATCCATCGCGTCAAGATGATCCATCCATTTGCTATCGACAACTTGAAGCATTACTGCGCGCTCAATTTCTCGCATTAGATCAGCCCCAAATAACTCCTCGCGGCTCTTGTAAAGCTCTTTTGCTTTATCAATCAGCATTTCTTCAATTTCTTCAGCCGAAAGATCTGCTAATTCTTCGGGTGACAAATGGATTCCAGGCAGAAAAAAGCCTTCTACATAATCCGCTAAGCTAGTCAAATCCCACTCTTCTGGGAATTTGCTTTCTCCACTAAACATAGCGATACTGTTAGTAACTGCTTTTTCCAACATGTCCATGATATTGTCATGGAGGTTTTCTCCCATGAGCACGGCACGACGCTGGCCATAAATCACCTCACGTTGCTGATTCATGACATCATCATAATCAAGAACGTGTTTACGAATATCAAAGTTGCGGTTCTCAACACGACGTTGAGCTGTTTCAATTGAGCGAGAGATCATTTTAGATGTAATAGGTATGGAGTCATCCATTCCTAATTTGTCCATGATGCCCATAATATTATCCGCTCCAAATAGGCGCATCAAGTCATCTTCTAACGAAATAAAGAACTGAGTTGATCCAGGGTCACCTTGACGCCCTGCCCGACCACGCAATTGGTTATCAATTCGCCTGGATTCATGTCGTTCTGTACCGATAATATGCAAACCACCTAGTGCTGCTACACCTTCACCTAGGATAATATCCGTTCCACGACCTGCCATGTTTGTGGCAATCGTAACCATACTCTGCTGACCAGCTTGAGCCACGATTTGAGCCTCTTTTTCATGGAATTTAGCATTTAGGACTTGGTGCGGAACTCCTCGCCTTTCTAACATGCTGCTTAAGTGCTCAGATTTTTCAACAGAGACGGTTCCTACTAGAAGTGGTTGTCCCTTGGTATGCCGTTCAATAACGCTCTCGACAACCGCTAAGAACTTGCCTTCCTCGGTCCGATAAATAACATCTGGTTCGTCCTTACGCAACAAAGGTTTGTTCGTTGGAATTTCTACAACATCCAATTTGTAAATTTTACGAAATTCCGGTTCCTCCGTCATAGCTGTTCCGGTCATACCCGAGAGTTTTTCATACATTCTAAAGTAGTTTTGGAAGGTGATGGTGGCTAGTGTTTGGGATTCTTTTTCAATCTTTACGCCCTCTTTGGCTTCAATGGCTTGGTGTAATCCTTCACTGTAGCGGCGTCCAAACATCAGACGTCCGGTGAACTCGTCAACAATGATTACTTCTCCGTCTTTAACTACGTAGTCCCGATCTCGTTTGAAGAGAGTTTGGGCTTTCAGGGCTTGATTCACATGATGTGCTAACTCAGTATGAATATCTTCATAAAGGTTGTCGACTCCTAACATGCTCTCTACTCGGCTAACACCTTTTTCCGTAAGGGTGACGACGCGCTCTTTTTCAATAACTTTAAAATCTTCTTCAGGTTTCAGGCGTGGAATAATCATAGCTACCCTAAAATATAACTCTGTTGGCTTGTCCGCTTCACCAGAGATAATCAGTGGTGTTCGTGCTTCGTCGACGAGGATCGAGTCTACTTCGTCCACAATAGCATAGTTTAGTGAACGTTGAACTAAAGCTTCAGGCCTAGTAACCATATTATCCCTGAGATAGTCAAATCCGAATTCATTATTCGTACCATAGGTAATATCTGCTGCATAACTGCTTCGGCGCTCCTCATAGTTTAAGCCATGAACAATCAAGCCAACTGATAAACCAAGGAACTGGTGAATCCGTCCCATCCATTCACTGTCACGCCGAGCTAAGTAATCATTGACAGTAATTACATGAACTCCTTTTCCAGTTAAAGCATTCAAATAGGCCGGCAGAGTAGCCACAAGGGTTTTTCCTTCCCCTGTCCGCATCTCAGCAATCCGGCCGTCATGGAGTACCATTCCCCCAATTAACTGTACATCATAATGTCGTTGTTCAATCACCCTTCGACCAGCCTCTCGGACAACGGCAAAGGCCTCTGGTAACAGGCTATCCAAACTCTCTCCTCGCTCTAAGCGCCCTCGGAATTCATCAGTCTTACCACGCAATTCGTCATCGCTCAAGGCTTGGATTGTCGGTTCAAAGCTATTAATTACTGCAACGCGTTTTCTGTATTTTCGAATTTCGCGTGCATTATCATCGAACAAATCTAAAAAACCCATTATGTCCACCTTTCTCAATCTTATATATTCATTAATTCTAACATCCTTAAGATACGACTGCAACCAAGCATAGCGATTTACTCACTGGATATTATCCTGTGTATGTATGGAATGTCGGTAATACTATACAACTTCCTGATCATTTAAACTTAACTAGCGCTTAGACAACCTTTCAAGGAGATTGCAATAGCTGGATCGAATGGCCATAGGATTGATAAACATCCCTGCAGCATAGTCAAGAGGGGCCGTTCAATATAAATATGTACACTACTAGTTTAAAAATAAGTTTAGGTTAATGTCATCCTGAGCGATAACGAAGGATCTAGATCCTTCGCTATCGCTCAGGATGACATGAAGCCGCAGGCGCTGACGGCAGCCTTAGGTGCACTTATGCTTGGAAAGTATAAACGCAAGTTTATTTTCTGATAGTATAAAAAAGGCCCGCATATGCGGGCCTTTCGCTTGGACTGAAGCGACGGATCAGGCCGAGTACACCACGCGATTTACCCGACTTCTGACTGCATTATGTTTGGGGTTGAAGTAATCCATAGTCCCCATTCTTACGAAGGTAGACCACATTCATTTCTTGACTTTCCGAATTCGTAAACACAAAGAACGAATGACCCACTAGATTCATCTGCATAATTGCTTCTTCTACTGACATGGGCTTTGCAGAGAACTTCTTATTTCGTACGATTTCCTCGCGCGGTTCATCTGCAGATACAACGGGCTGCTTAGGATCATGATCCTTTAAGACCTTGGTGCGCATCCTTTTATTTATCCGTGTGCGGTATTTATCAATTTGGCGTTCTAATTTCTCAACCACCATGTCGATTGACGAATACATGTCTTCGGTTTCTTCCTCGCCACGCAAAATGATACCCTGGATAGGGGCTGTAACCTCCACCCGATGTCGATCACGCTCGACAAGTAAAGTAACTTGAACATCCATAAATTCATCTGAATATTTTGCCAACTTACCCACACGTTTCATAACGTACTCTTTAAGGGCGTCTGTAAGTTCGATATGTTTACCTCGAATAATAATGTTCATTAATTCAACCCCCTTCTATGCTGTATATAAGTTAATATTCCCGATTTACGTAAAAAATCCTGCTAATTTTAAATATATTGTTTACAAAAATACTTTTCTACTAAAACCTTTAAAAAGAGAATTGCTGATATGGTAACAACAATTCCCTCTTTGAAAATTCATAATTAAATTAACGGACCATTACGTTAGAAGCTTGTTCTCCACGCGGACCTTGAATAACATCATACTCAACATTCTGACCCTCTTCAAGAGTTCGGAATCCCTCTCCAATAACGGATTGAAAATGTACAAAGATATCTTGTCCATTTTCCTGTTCAATAAATCCATAACCCTTTTGTTTACTAAACCATTTGACTTTACCTACCACTTAAAAAAACCCTCCTTGAATTGTCAACGTTCTGAAGCTTAGCTTCAACTTGACTCATACTTAGGAGGATAACCAACATTTCAAAACTTTAAACCTTATCTAATACGAAGTTCGTGCATTTAGCTCAAACTTCCTCGCCCTTATTGAGAGGACTTACCCTAGTAGAACAGTTCCCTACTATTCAGGTGCTTTAAAGCGTGTCAAAAAGGACCGTCCCCCTGCCACGTAACCGCTCTTCTCCGTAGCCCAACCTAGAAGCGCCTTTCTACAAAGCGAGTCATTCAATCTCCATAGGCCTACCCAAACGTCTTTTAGCAAAGCGCCACATTCACCTTCTAAAGACAGCCCCAGAGGAGCGGTTTCTGCTAAGCGGAAGCTTTAGTGGAGCCGCGGTCCAGACGAACGCCGACGGTTCGCGTCTCCGTAGCGCGCCGCAGGGCTTGTCCATGACTCGAACAGGACGTTCGAGGTTAGAGCATCGCCATGGATGGCTAGATGCCGTGATGGACTGATGCCGCGGTGCCAAGGATGGCAAGGAGCGGCACACATGCGACGGAACAGGACGTTCCTAGTGCCGCATGCGCCAAGGACAGCATAGCATGCGGCCATCTATCCCTGAGGTTCGGACGCGCTCGCGAACCGTCCAGATCGTCAGCGGCGGAACGTGCGAACACGTGCAGAACGAAGACACCGTCTTCGCACGGGTTACCACAACTACAAAACACTCCCTAGGCTGGATAGCCCAAGGAGCGTGTACAACAAGCTTATAATATTTTACTCAAGAACGCTTGGGTCCGAGGATTCTTAGGATGGGCAAACACCTCGTTAGGCTCTCCCTCTTCCATTATGATCCCCTCATCCATGAAAATCACCCGATCACCGACTTCCCGAGCAAATCCCATTTCATGGGTTACGACGACCATCGTCATCCCTTCTCGCGCCAAGTCCTTCATGACGGATAGAACCTCTCCCACCATTTCAGGGTCAAGAGCAGAGGTTGTCTCATCAAACAGCATGATCTTTGGCTTCATGGCCAGAGCACGTGCTATGGCGACTCGCTGTTGCTGCCCGCCAGATAGCCGATCTGGGTATTCATCGGCTTTTTCATATAATCCAACTTTAGCCAAAAGCTCCATGCCAATCTTTCGTGCTTCCTCTTTATTTGTTTTTCGAACAACTTCCGGAGCAAGCACTATATTTTGAATGGCTGTCATATGTGGAAAGAGATTAAAGCGTTGAAAAACCATGCCTACTTCTCGTCGGATCGCATTAACATTGACCTCCGAATTAAGAGGTATTCCATCAACAATAATTTCTCCTTTAGTTGGCTCTTCCAGCTTATTTAAGCAGCGTAGGAAGGTGCTCTTCCCTGAACCACTGGGACCAATGACAACGACCACTTCTTTTTCACGAATGTGGCAATTAATGCCTTTAAGGACTTCCAGTTTTCCAAAGGTTTTATGAAGATTCTTAACGAATATCATTCTTGCCCAGCCTCCTCTCCATATAGGCTACCCATTGAGCAATCAACTGGGTCATAACTAGGTAGTATAAGGCAACGGCCAGATACATAGGAAGGGGTTGGTAGGTTCGTCCAACAATAATCTTTCCAGTGTAAAAAAGCTCTTGGATTGCAATGATGGATAATAACGAGGAATCCTTAAGTAAAGCGATAAACTCATTACCTAAAGGAGGAATCGAGCGTTTAAAGGCTTGTGGCAGAATAATATAACGCAATGCTTGAATTTGAGTCATTCCCAATGACCGCGCTGCTTCTGTTTGACCCCGATCTATGGACTGAATTCCTGCTCTAAATATTTCTGCAATGTAAGCACCGGAATTTAGGCCCATAGCCAATATCCCTGCAGTATACTGATAATTATCAGGCATAGTCTGCCATTGAAGGAGCATCGGGATTCCAAAATAGACTAAGAAGATTTGAACTAACAGAGGAGTTCCTCTAAAGAAATCTATATAGCCAATCGCTGCCGCGCGGACCATTTTACGCTTAGATAACCGTGCTAAGGCCATAAATAGACCGATAACGACCCCGATTGCAACAGCACCAGCCGTTAGTTCCAACGTTAGCAGTGCCCCTTTGGCGAGAATAGGCATATTATCTATTACCACATGCCAGTTTAATCCCACAATAACCCTCCTATCTTTAATCTTGAACTTAAGAGCTCTGGTATCATGTCCACTTTTAGTAAAGTGTTACAATTAAATGAAATCATACTACTTGCCCTAAAATTATATATTTTACTGCATTTTTTTACAAGTAAAATCCATATTCTATTCCGAACTTAACTTCATCCTTATTTTCAAGCGCTAAAGATTCTTTTTGAAGTACTTGTCCCCTTTAGCAGCACCTAGATTTCAAGTCTATTGAGTCTATCAACTCGAAACAGAAAGTGATTATACACGTAGTCAGGCTGATGTTCAAGGACCAATTTAAACCATTGAACTCATCTACTGGAATTGAAATTCGAGGAAATAATCTCAACTTAAATAATAGCTTAGGGAAAGCTAAAGGAAGGCACTAGATATCAGTGCCTTCCTTTAGTTAATTATTCAACATCCTTACAGGTGATTCTAAAACTTAGGAGCATCCTCTTTGAACCACTTTTTGTAAATCTCATTGTATTTTCCACTATCCATGAGCTTTTTCAAGGAGGCATTCATTTTGTCTGCTAATTCAGTGTTTCCAAGTTTCATAGCTATGCCATAATACTCTGCGCCAGAATCTGCATTGATAGATTCAATTTGAGCGTTAGGATTTTGGGCTTGGAACCAAAGTACAACTGGAGAGTCAGCAACAACAGCGTCCACTCCACCACTAATTAGTGCATTCATAGCGTCAGGTGTCGTGTCATACTTATTTGTTTCCATACCTTTATCCTCAACGACATATTGACCTGTCGTATTGAGTTGGACCCCAATCTTCTTTCCTTTTAAATCGTCTAAGGATTTAATATTAGCTCCTTTTTTCATGGCGATGTACTGACCGCTCAAGAAATACTTGTCACTAAATTGAACACTTTTAGCGCGATCCTCGGTAATTGTCATGGCAGAAATTACGGCATCATATTTCCCAGCTTGTAAAGCTGGAATCAAGCCATCAAAAGCAGCTGTCTCAATATTTACTTTTGTATATCCCATATCTTTTCCAAGAGCCTGAATTAGTTCGATATCAAACCCCGTAGCCTGTTGCTTTTCATCCATGAATTCAAAAGGTGCATAAGCGATATCAGAACCAACTCTTAGAACCTTTTCAGTAGGTGCAGGATCAGATGGTGCAGGTGCGTTATTACTTCCGCATCCGGCAAGTGTCAAGAGACTTAAACTTAGTAGACCAGCTAAAACAAAACGAACTTTTGATTTAAACATTGTTTTTCCCCTCTCTTTTGGATGTGTTCAGCAAACCCCTCTTAAGCTTTGGTGTTTTGCCTCAGCTTATCCTTTTAATTTTGATTATACTTACTTGCGAATAATTATACAACCTATTTCTTTCATTTTTAGAGTTATTCTACTTTTTTTGCAAGGAGAATCTGAAATACTTATCACCCGGTGCAAGACATTATCCCACTCGAACGAGATGGGAATCTTAGGAAAACATAAAAGAAAAACCACTTCAGGAGTGTAACTTATCCCCTAAAGTTACACACAGGAGCATGTGTATAATGTGGATAAGTATCAGTTTTCGCTCATTCTTTCGGTTAAGATGCTGTGGATAACCTTGTTGATAGTGTAATGACTCTTAATCATGCTCCCCTAAGCTGATATAAAATAAAAAGCATTGGTCGACCAATTGTCTCCCAATGCTTGTCAATTTCAATTTAAGTACAGTAATTTCTATGGATTAGTATTGATCGCGAGCTGGACGATGGTGCTGATAGCACTCACGGCAGTATACTGGACGATCTGATGTAGGTTGGAAAGGAACTTGAGTTTCTACACCGCAGTCTCCACAAATAACTGTAAACATTTCACGTGATCTTCCTTCTTGGGAATTACGGTTTTGTTTGCGAATGTTACGACACTCACGGCAACGCTGTGGTTCATTTTCGAAACCCTTTTCAGCATAAAATTCTTGCTCGCCAACTGTGAAAATAAAGGTAACTCCGCAGTCTTTACATACTAGATCTTTGTCTTCAAAGGCCATGAAAGATATTCCCCTTACGTAAAAAAATGTAATAGGCTTTGCCCATCCACTTGTAATTATAACTCTATTCACTCAAAGGCACAAGTCTTTTTTCCAGACCAGCCGCTAAACATAAACCATAGATTTCCTTAGTTCCGCACTGTCTAAGGGCTTCTGCAACAGCTTCGAGGGTCGATCCGGTGGTTGTTACATCATCTATCAGCCACACACTTTTTCCTTGATAATCCTCGGGCTGTCTTACATTAAATGCTCCTGTCAGGTTGTGCAGGCGCTCCTGACGGGAAAGTAGGACCTGAGAGGATCTTGACTCAAGTCGTTCGACCCCTGAAAGAATCGGTAATCCTAATTCCCAGTGCAGCGCTGAGGCGATTACCTCCGCTTGATTGAAGCCTCTTTCTGCCAGGCGAGACATATGCATTGGCACAGCAACAATACCATCTACAACTGGAAGCTGACTAATTGCCCAATCTGAAAAAGGACGGGAGATTTCTCTTATAAGATTAGGTTGGGATTTAAATTTTATTCTCTGAATAAACTCCTTCATACCTCCGGAATAATGCCCCCAGGCTGTCACTTGATCCAGTTGTTTTGGGCCCCTACCTGCCAAACAATCAAGACAGTCTAGCTGCCCAGATTCTATCAGCTTTCCGCACCTCGTACAGCGCCTCAACTCGGGGCGAAGATAATTCATCCTGCAGGTTAAGCAAATCGGACCATGTCCCTCTCCACAGAATACACAAGCTTGTTCGTCTTTGTACCAGAGCACTTGGCTGATCCTAACTGCATTTCTCCACAACCCCTTCACAGCCTCTCCCCACCTTCTCTGCCGGCTTAGTCGATTAGTCCTAAATCTAAGGCATACCTATTTTGCTCCTCTATCCATTGCACAGCAGTCTTCATGGCCGATGTCATTTTCTGAGATAAAAAAATGACTTCTCCCCTAGGATTTTCTCGAGTTCGCCCAACCCTTCCTGCCATTTGAACTAAGGCACGTTCATCAAACATGGGATGATCTGCGCCAAGGACCACTATTTGAATCCCAGGCAAAGTAATCCCGCGCTCTAAGATGGTGGTACTAACAAAAATATCATACTGCCCTAGTTTCAAGTTTTTAATTTTTATGCTGCGCCCCGAATCCGAGCTGTAACTGCCCTCTATCCTCCAACCAGGAAAGGTTTGTTTAAAGGATTCTATCCATGGATTAACTAAAGAGATTTTGGGTACAAAGACCAAAACAGGTCCCTGCCTTCTTAATAAACTAATCTGTTTCCCCCATTTACCTCTACAGCCGTTGGGTTCTGACAATATATCAGACCTTATCCAAATGGGAACGGGTAGAGGATTTCGATGATATCTTGCAGGTAATCGAATAAGTGCCATCTCACCTTCCCGAACGGCATTTAACCCTTCTTGAGAGGGTGTGGCCGTCAAGTATAATAGCTTGCCCCCCTGACGTAAGGCGTTCTTCAAGCCCCATTCTAGAGCTCTGCTCCCATGATATGGAAAGGCATCCATCTCATCCATGAAAATCACATCAAAGGCCTGCCAAAACCTTAAGACCTGATGGGTTGTTGCCAACACCAAGCCCCCTGCCTGAAACTTTACCGTGTTAGTCCCCGTCAATACCTGAACCGTAAAATCCGGAAAGTCCCGTTGAAGCCTCGGCGCAATATCGTGAATCACATCTTGCCGTGGTGCAGCAAAAAGCACCGATTTCCCTTGGTTTAGTGCCCAAGCAGCGGCAGGAAAACACACTTCGGTTTTTCCAGCTCCACATGCTGCCCATAGAAGCGCCGTTTCAGTATACGTATCCTTCATAAATGCATCAACTTGTTCACTGGCTCTTTGTTGGGCTTCGGTAAGAACCCAATGAGGGCGAAATGAAACGTTTAGAGGTCCTTCTAATAGCGAGCGTTTATCTCGATATAGTACCGTTAATGAGGTACTAACTCCAATGCTTGCACAACTTCCACAGGTCGCAGCTGAACCATAAATGCTGGGCCACTCTTCTAGATCTGTCTCTCCGCAGCGTTGGCACTGCCACCCTCTGTTTATCTGTTTTACAGAAGGGAGCCATTTTGCCTTTCCCTGCTCCACATTAAACTGCGCAAAGGTTATTATCTCCTCGTCTTTAAGTCTAAGTTCACGGGCAAGTACTTGAAGATCTCCCTTAGAAAGCTGCCTTCCTAAAACACGTTGATTAAAGGCATCCCAATTCTTGTTCTTTCTATCCTGGTCCAGTTCTAATGAGGGATCAGGGCAGAAATCCTTATTAACTTCCTTCCATATGATCTCCTGTATATCCCACTCGAAATTGTTTAAATAGTTTAGTATCTGATTCTTGATCTCATTTGGTTTCTTTTTAGGATTGCCTTGATTAGAAAGCTGTCTCTTTAGCGACCTCTCTAAGACGTCTTCAATAATCCCTAGAGGAAGAGGAACATTTAGATAGCTAATAACCCTCGAATCAAGCTTGTCCTTCTCCTGGAAGGGAGAAAAACTGACGTCATAGTCTTTGTTTAACGTCAGAAAAAAGAGCACAAAAAGCCCCCTCGCTTCCTGTTCATCCGCTCATTACAAAGGATTCTCTCCCTTGCTATTTATACCCTTAGGCGAGCACGTGTAAATATTGATATCTGAGAACCGCCGCTGTAAACATGCTATGTATTTTTCATCCTCTAAGGATAGATCTGGACAGACCTGAACTTCGATCAATAACGGGAGCTTTTTCCTTTTCTGCAAACTGGGCAAAGCTTTCTGAAGAAGCCAAAAGCGCTTCTCTATTTCTCTACTGTCCGGGCTGAGCTTCCAAACCAAGTTTAAACTATATGATTGGTTTTTTAAACGTTCCTTCCAGGCACTAATCTGGGCTTGCCATTTAAGTGGGATACTCCATTCGTAACGTGAGCATAGGACCCAGAAAATAATCCCTAAAACTAGAACTATCCCCATGGAAATCTTCATAATCTCCCCCCTGCTCACAACTTATGTTGTGGCAGAAGTTTTGTGAGTTGTCTTTGTCGAGCATAATCAGAAAGAAGTCTTATATGCTGGGATGGAAGGAAATCCTTGTGTCCCTGCCATAGTTTTCGATCTAAGCTATTAAGGTTAACCATCCTTTCTTCAATCGTTTTAGGCACATCCTCAACCCAGCGATAGAGGGTGATTGCTAATTCAGGCTTTGTCTGGCGGCTGGCTTCAGCTGCATCCCAAACAACGGACTGGCCCCATTCGTAGGCTTCTAAGTCAAATGCTTGCCAGCGAAGGACTTCTTTAACAGTTTCTAACCCTGCAAGCAAGTTCCCTTGCCGAAGCAAGTGTTCCGCCATCCCTCGACGTACCTCAATCTGGGTTTGATCCAATTCCAGACTTCTGCCCCAGAGGTCGACACTTTTATTAGGATCCTGCTCTTGGCATTGGACGGCCTGTTTATTTAAGCTATGTTCTCTCTCTAGGAGCGTAGGATTCAGGAGGATACCTCCACAAATGAGGCAGACCATGAAACTTACAACTAACACTCCGATCTTACTCACCCTGTGAAGTATGATGTTTTGTTTGTAATAATGTGTTCTTAGAGGATTATGTTTCCTCTGCAAACAGCCAAATAAAAGCCAGAATAGAATACCTAAAGCGCCAAAGGAAAAATTGGCATCAACCAAACTATGTAGTACTAGGAACAGAAGAGCACTCCAAATACAAAGCTGAGCCTTAGTATCTTCTGAAACGACTCCCGACTTTATCAGTATCTGATTCTTGCCCCAGGTCTTCCATACCTGAGCTAGGGAAAGACTACCCCAAATTCCCATACTCGCAATTCCGAGGACCCCCTGGTTCAGTAAGATATGTATAAAACTCGAATGCGGATCTGCCGTCCAATAGGGAAAGGATTGAACCGTAGGAAATGCCCACCATCCTCCTGCTTGTGGTAGACCGCCTGAATTCCAAGCTAAACTAATCCCATCTTTAATGTAGACCAGCCGTTCCTGCCAACTCGAAGACGAAAAACCCCAGGCCGTTAAATTGTCCCAAGCAGGCCTATAATAGAGCAGTATGAGAACTGTTCCCACACAACCCACTAGAAGAGCGAACATTCCTTTAAAAAATTGGCCCAATCCTATTCCTTTAAAATGAATTCTTCGTCCCGCTCCTCGTAATAACATCTGCCGACCAACAAGAATTATAAGAGTTAATCCTACTCCAGCACGGGAACCTGTCCCTAAGAGAGAAATCGCCAGCCAGATGAGAACTAACTTACTGCGTGGATGAAGTAAGAGAACTACACCCAAAAATGCTGCAGCAGCATTAGGGTAACCAAAGACAGAGCTTAATCTTCCCCCCACTTTGCTCACCCAAGGCAGCCAACCAATGACAGCGATTGCTATGGCCAACCACTCAATGTATTGTATTAGCTTCCGTTTTGCTATGTCATCCGAAGAAATCCGAACTCCCAATCGATAAACGAGCCAAAGGATTCCCCACTGTAAGGCTTCAAGCAATCCTTCTGATTGTTTGATAGGATGAACAATCCCTAACAAGGAAAAGAGAACAAATCCCAAAAGCAAGGTATCTGTTAGACCGATATTGTAAAATTTCCCTGTCTCATAATGAACCCTTCTGGGTAAATACGATGACAAATGATAAGCAGATAAAACAAATCCAAATATTAGCCATTCCTGAGGGTAATAAAGACCGTGCATGAAAACACTAAGTCCTAAAAAAAGAGCTAGGAGGCTTGCTGTGTTGCTCCTAGCTCTGCTGTCTTTTTGTAAGGATGCGCCAATCACTGGGCAGAATTTTTCCTTTCTAGGAAGAATTTAAGGGTCCCTTCTGCGGCCAACTCGTCTCCGACATAGGCGACACCTTTGGCAACTCCATAGTTTTTTCGTAACTTTACAAGTTCCACTTCTAAGCGAAGCTGATCGCCTGGAATTACCTGCCTCTTAAACTTAACGTCATCTAAGCCGGCAAACAACCCTAAATAGCCTTCATATTCAGGTTTCTTAAGAATTGCCACGGTTCCAACTTGGGCAAGGGCTTCTATAATCAGCACTCCTGGCATAATGGGATGCCCAGGGAAGTGGCCCTGAAAGAACGAATCATTGATGGTCACATTCTTTATGCCCACAGCCCTTTTTCCTTCTTCAAGTTCTAGGATACGATCGACCAGAAGAAAGGGGTAACGATGTGGTATAATCTCCTGGATTTCTTTGCTTTGTAGCACTGGAATTCCTCCTTGCAGATTGAAACCATTTTGTCTTATGATGGTATAAGGATATACGGATTTAACCGCATAAAAACAGTATAACCAAGTTTAGGTCTGAAGGGAAGATGGCAGGAGTATGAAAAAAAAATACAAAATTCTACATATTATCGGTGGAGGTGAGGTTGGAGGAGCAGAGCAGCATGTGCTGTCCCTCCTGAAGGGTATAGACCGAAATCGATTTGATCTCCAGCTCATCTGCCTAACACAGGGTCCTTTCTCTGACCTAGCTTCAGAAAATAAGATCCCCACATATACTTTCCCTATGCGCTTCCCTTTAGACCTTTCTCCCATACCTAAACTTATTCGATGGTCACAAAAAATGGCTATAGACCTTGTCCATACCCATGGTTCCCGAGGGAATCTATTGGGACGCCTTAGTGCTAGATGGTTACGGATCCCATGCCTAACCACCGTTCATAGCTCATTAGCTCAGGATTATCTATCTCCTTGGTCTGCACGAATAGCTCTTGGTCTTGACCGCCTAACCCTCCCCTTGACCTCAGGTATTATCACTGTATCTGAATTCTTAGCAAAGGAAGTTGCCTTGCGAGGCGGCCGAACTATTGAAACGATTTATAATGGCTATTCCTCGATTTCTTATGATGACCCGACATCAACTCGCAATTACTTTCGTAACCAATGGGGTATCCCAGCCGATGCTCTTGTTCTTGGAACCATTGGCCGACTTCACCCTACTAAAGGGCAGATTTATTTAATCAAGGCTGCAATCCAATTGCGCTCAAAATTTCCAAATCTCCATCTCTTACTTATAGGAGATGGTCCCCTTCGTCAAAGTCTGGCCTCTGAACTTCGAGGTAGTACTATTCCCCATACCCTTACTGGTTATCTGCCTCTAGCCTATGAAGCACTTCCTGCTATGGACCTTTTTGTCTTACCTTCAATTAGTGAAGGTATGGGGTTGGTCCTTCTTGAAGCAATGCAAGCTAGGGTTCCAATTGTTGCAAGTGCTGTCGGAGGAATTCCAGAACTCATCAGAGACAAAAAAGAAGGCTTGCTTTTCCCTTCCGGGAATGTAACGGAATTAGCCGCCGCCTGTAAGTCTATACTTGAAAATCCTTCTTTGGCGAAATCCCTTGTGCTCGCGGGCCAAAACCGTTGGCCAATGTTTTCAGTTAATAATATGCTTAGAGAAACGGAGCAATTCTACACTCGTCTCCTAGAATCTTGAAGCTCCCCATTTCCACGGAAAAGATGTTGACATTATCCCATTAACTTGATTGTTCCTAACCTTGTCACTGGTATTTAACTGCATGTCGCTTTTCTTCAGAGCCTTTGTATTATCCTTGCCTGTTAGGTTTCCGTTATCTTTATTAGGGCTTTTTACACGATCCTTTTCATTACTTCTATTATTGCTATTTCTGTCTTTGTCATTATTATTTTCTTTATCACCGTCTATGTCAGTATTAGAATTTCTATCTTTTTTGTTCATTTCTTTATCTTGTACGTTCTTATCCTTCTGGTCCTTCTGCGGTTCGTAATTTTGGGATTTTTGATTATTAGCCTTATCCTGGCCAGAAATCTGCCCTTTAGACGGAGATGAAGAAACAGCCGCCTTCTTATTCTCTTTAACCTGAGCCTGAACTTTTGGGTTTTTCAATAGCTTCTCACGTTCAGACGTATCTTTTAATTTTTCTGGCTCTGTCACGACCCCTGCCTTTATAGCAGTTTGCCAAAGGGCATACTCACCTAAGGTAAGATTCCCTTTTTGTGCAAGCTCACGATCTTGGGGAGTTAGAGCGAAATATTCAACCTGTGGAGTGAACCCTTTTTCTTCAACAGTCTCTGTAATCCATGAGACAATTTGACTTTCGTTTAGATCCTCAGCGTCTTCATCTAAGCCGTCCTCGGTCAGTGATGAATAACCCACTACAACCCAAGATCGCTCTGAATTTAAGAACTTCTGATTGTAAGCCTCATTTATTATTTGGCCTAGAACCTCATCAATTGGTTTTCCCTTCAGATCCATTTCACGAACCATGTCCTCGGCATCTTCACTTTGGGAAACAATCTTTATTAACTGTCCTTGGGCGTCTATTGAAAATTGAATACTTGGATTAATATCAACTGAGAGCAAGGCCACTGCAGTTGGCGCTTGATACAAGTTCCAAGCAAAAATAGTTGATAAGGTTAGGAAAAATATTGCAGCGACGCTAGCCCATGCCCGCAGGCCTTTAAAGCCCTCGAAACTTGTTTGAATTTCAATCTCTTCTCCTATTTCAGCCTCTTTACGTCTTCGAATATGCCGAAAGGTGCCGTTTTCAGCAAGAACCGTATATCGGGATCCAGATTTCTCCAATACCACTGCTTTTATCTTACTCATCCCTTAGCCCCCTCTTCCCGTGATAAAACATACTCCCGTAGATAAACATAGTCATTTTGGTTTGCCATAAGTAAGGCAACTGCCAAAATATACCTTCGCCCCCGTTCCAATACTTTAGGATGAATTTGTGTTTTCAAACATAATGCTTGCATTGGAACTTTCCCCTTTCGTTCAACGTGCTGCCACAGTTCAGGGTCAAAGGCCAATTCTCTAGCCGCTCGGAGTAACGTCTCACGAGTATCCCGATGTTTAGGGGATGCTTCTACCAAGTCCTGAAAGGTGAGCTGAAAATCTGCTAATGCTTTAGAAAACTGTCGAATTTCCTCCGCTCGCTCATGGTTTTGCTCTTGCTCCCGAAAATCATCCAGGCCTAAATGGACATCAATCCTTCGTCCAATGTCGTCTTGATCGAGGGAAATAGACTGTCTCAAACGTTGCTTGCGGTAATAATCAATCAACCTACGCTTTATCAATACTCTTGCATAGGCTAAAAACGGTACTCCTTTATCTTCAATAAACAAGTCTATCGCTTCATTAAAAGCAATCAATGCCTCAGATAATTCGTCATCTCTACCCCACTCCAGAGAGCGAAAACACGCTTGGCTAGCAACATGACGAATAAACGTTTGAGATTGGGCTAAGAACTCCTCCCGGGCTTCTGAGTCCTCCTTCAAACGCTGCCAAGAACATCGCTCTTCCCATTCTGGCATGCTTTCTTCCTCCTATAGGCTTATACGAAACGGATCGTCTCTTTTAGGGGGTCTTAGAACGTATTGAATCTCTGCCAAAGGATTTTTATCACAAAACGGGGTAACACGCTCTGACGTTTCCAACGCCAAGGTTCTTTCAGCAAACGATAAAGCCATTCTAATTGGAGCGTTTGGACACGTTCCGGCGCTCGAACAACATGCCCAGCTAAAGCGTCTAGACTCCCGCCAACCCCCAGGCTGACGGTTGCTAATCCGGGATGCTCAACAATCCAATATTCCTGACGAGGAGCACCTAATCCAACGAGCAAAATATCTGGCTGAAAGCAGCGAATCTTTTCTAGGACATACGCTTCTTCTTCAGTGCTGAAGTAACCATGGGACTCATCCCAAGCAATTCCAGGATATTTCAGAGCAATCTGAGTTCCTGCCCTATGAGCTATTCCCGGTTTGCCTCCTAAAAGGAAAATCCTCCAGTTTCGCCTATCTGCTACAGGAAATAAAGCCTGGACCAGATCAATTCCAGTCACTCGTTCCTGTACTGGTGTTCCTAACTGGCGAGCAGCCCAAACAACACCAATCCCATCAGCTGTTACAATATCCGCAGAATTAATCAATTCCTTAAGACGTTCATCACGGCCAGATGCATAAATCATTTCTGGATTAGCAGTAACCACACGAATCCTAACCCGATCTTCTACGGCCTTACGGATTTGTTCAACGGTTTCTTGCATGGAATATTTGTCTACGGTGATTCCAAGAATGTCGACCCTCACAAATTTTATTTCCTTTCTGAGGAATTAATTTTAAAGTCCAAGGAAAGAGCCTTTATCCGAAATAATTAATTTCGGATTGACCACCTGACCTCGGACAATTAAATTAGTACCTATTCTGTCTTATATCTCTCTTTAATTTTTAGTATCTCACATTATACTTTTCGATTTAATAACTACCTATAAAGAAAACTTGGCTGGCGCCCGAAGACACTGTCTTCGCACGGGTTAGCTTATCGTAAAAGCCTCCGGCGAAGGCGGCAGCCCTAGTTGCACTTATGCTTAGGAAGTATATCAGAATGACAGATTCACTTAGCTCAGACTAAAACTTTCCAGTCAGTACCTTGCCCGTACCTAGGGCCACGCAGGAAATCGGATCCTCAGCTAAACTAACCGGCAATCCTGTTTCACGTGACAGTCGCGTGTCAAAGCCATACATCATGGCACCTCCGCCAGTCATAATGATTCCTTTGTCAAGAATATCTGAGGATAATTCTGGTGGGGTTCGCTCCAAAACTTCCTTGACCCCAGCAACAATCGCATCAATGGATTCCTCAAGGGCAACAAAACACTCCTGAGAATTCACATTAATTGTTTTTGGTAACCCGGTTATCAAATCACGTCCCCGCACATCGATGAAGGCGGAAGGGCGTCCTTCTGGAACAGCTGAACCGACTGCCATCTTTATTTCTTCAGCGGTACGTTCTCCAATCATTAGATTGTGCTCCCGCCGGATATAACGACTAATAGCCTCATCGAATTTATCTCCACCTACTCTAAGACTGCGTTTTGCGACGATGCCGTTCAGCGACAGGACCGCGATATCCGTTGTTCCACCGCCAATATCCACGACCATACTTCCAGTTGGGCCAGAAATATCTAAACCAGCCCCTAATGCCGCGGCATAGGGTTCTTCAACTACTTTAACGTCCTTAGCCCCAGCCTGGTAAGCCGCCTGTTTAACAGCCCGCTGCTCTACCTCCGTTACACCCGAAGGAATGCATACAACTACACGAGTTCTAAAGAAAGGCCATCTCTTTGCGCCCGCCTTCTCTAAAAAATATTTTAACATGAGCTCTGTCGTCTGATAATCAGCAATAACCCCATCTCGCATGGGGCGAACCGCAACAATATTTCCAGGTGTACGACCAATCATTAACCTTGCTTCTTCTCCAACGGCAATACGTTTATTAGTAATTCGGTCAATCGCAATTACGGAGGGTTCATGTAAGACAATCCCTTTTCCTTTTGCATATACCAAAACACTGGCCGTACCTAGGTCTATTCCCAAATCTATTCCAAAATCGATTCCAAACATTATCGGAGTTACCCCTTTCATTCATACAATAGCTTGTCCATTTGATTAATAGTATAAACAAATAGCATAATCTCCCTCTCGGGAGATTCGCTACTTAGATTTAATATTGAATTCATTCGTGATAAAACCGCTAATCCCTTTTGAAATCTAAGTTTTTTTTCAAATTCCTCTGTTGTTCACCCTGTTTCAGGTAAAACTTCCTTTGATTAGTTTTCTTGGTACTTCTTACGGGTTGCCTCTCCCCCTCGAATATGCCTTTCTGCTTTATTTGTCTCAAGGATATGCTTTACTTCCATGGACAACTTTTCATTTACAAGGGGTAACCGTTCTGTAACATCTTTATGAACTGTGCTTTTCGATACGCCGAAGACATCAGCTGTTTGACGAACGGTTGCACTCGATTCTAGTATGTAGGTCCCAATATCGAGCACCCGTTTACGTATATATTCTTGCATGCAGAACCCTCCTTCGTCCACCGAGTTTAGTACATTTATATGCGTGCCCAATAAAAAAAGACATCCGTAAAAGGATGTCCTCTGTTGGTAAATACTGTGCAGTGTTGTTTTAGAAAAAAGGAGAGCCAATCCCTTTTCAGATTTGACTCTTACATCGCATGGGTCTGGTCGGATTCTTGATCGTAAGTCTTTTATTCCTGTTGAAGTTGTTTCGTTCTACATCAAGTACTTTGAATGAGTAAGTGTAACCACCAAATTTTACCCTTCAAAAACAGCAACCGAAGCCTGCCCATAAGATTGGTTGATTCTTAAAATCACGGATGTTCTCTTTTATAGAGTAGATTGATTTATATCTGTTTGACTTCGAATGTTTCTTCTCCAAAAATTTCTGGCAAACCTAAAATATCTAATACTTCAAAAACCTCCGGTGAAATATTATTTATCTTTATAGTAACTTTATTTTTCTGGCACTCCCTTATTACGCTTGCGATACCACCCACACCAGTTGAGTCGATGAACTTTATGTTATCGAAATCGTAGATAACTTTAGTTATCTCACACAAATAATTAATACTGTTATGTAATAATTCGACTGTAGAAATATCAAGAACACCACTCATTTTTTGAATCATCATATCTTTTTCAATTCTACTTTCAATTTCCAACGGCATTTTTATCACTCCTTGTAAAATCCTTTTTCTCAACATGAAACTCATGACTCAACCTTTAAAACTGCCAGAGTTATATCATCAGTCTGGTAATAGTCGCCAGTGAATTGTCCTAAATCTACAATCAAACGATCGATTATCTGTGAAGCGTCATACAGGGCATTACTGTTCAGTAGTTCAGCCACTTTTTCAATTCCGAACTGTTTTTGGTCCGAATTCAAAGCTTCTATCAAGCCGTCAGTGTAGAAGAGCACTATGTCCCCTTTCTCTAACCGGACTCCACTAATTTGGTAGATCTTATTTTCCACGCCACCAATATAAGCTCCCTTCAGTTGTAAAGGTTCAATTTTTCGAGTCTTGCTTCGATATAACAGAGGCGGTAGGTGTCCAGCATTAGAAAATAAAAGTGTTTTTTTGTCTAGGTCGTATAGAGCATAAAATAACGTAACGAAAATACCTTGGCGTGATAAATCAGGAAAGAGCACTGAATTCACTTGACTTACAGCTATATGTGGCTGGTTATAGTCTTTAGCCGCTGTTCGCATAGCTACCTTAGTCATGGCCATCCATAAAGCAGCTGGAATACCTTTACCCATCACATCACCTATTGCAATGCCAAGATGTTTACTGTTAGTCAAAAATATATCCAAGTAATCCCCGCCCACTTCATTAGCTGGAATCGTTCGAACTCCTATAGAGGTTCCTTGTAAAAAAGGCAATTCTCTTGGCATCAAATCAAATTGAATGCGACGGGCGGTTTCTAACTCTTCCTTTATCCTTTTATGGTCGGCTAGAGAATAATGCTTATAATTATAGAGTCCGTTAGTCAGTTCGCTGCCCACTTTTTGGATTAGCGACACAAAATCTTCTCTTTCCTGGTGTGTGTGCTTATAACAATTATCCCAGATACAAAAAACACCGATAAGCCCACTTTTGTTCTTTAAGGGGTAAGCAGTCACCCAAAGATCATCCCGTCTTACCTCATGAAAGTTCTCATCGTTATGAATATTATGTAAAATAAGACCATTTCCCTGTACATTGACTAAATCCGCAGCTTGGAAATCTAAATTCTGCAAGGAATAGCTTAGCTCTTCTCTAGCTTGGAAAAATGCCAGTCTCTGCAGCCCTACCCCGCCTTGGTTTGTGGCTAACCAAATGCTTGAACCTATAACTCCTAACTCTTGACATAAAAGAGCAGCGATTTGGTTAAATACTTCGTGATTGTCCTGCTCTTCCTTGATAAGGAGGGAACAAACTCGATACAGTAGTTGAGTTTGCCTAAATTCATTCAACAATACCTTAACCCTCCTCTATAACCCGGTTAATGAAATAATTTGAACTGTAGCTCAAATTTATTTCATAAGGAGGAGTTATACGCTTACCATCCCTGTCGATGAAAACTCTTACTACCGGACGAGTGGGATGTTTCCTAGCCGTTTGAATCACGATCGCCTTTTCCCCGGAATTAAGTAATACAGTCGTACCCACAGGAAAGAGCGCAATAATATTCATAAAATGCTCGACAACCTCCGGATCAAGGAATATCCCTCGATTCGCCATGATGATCTCTATTGCTTGAAAAGGCATGCAACGGGGGCGGCCGACGATACTCGTAGTCATTTTATCATAAATATCGGCCACTGTAACAATTCGGGCAAATTCATTAATTTCTTCACCTTTTAACTGGCGGGGATAACCAGTACCATCATATCTTTCATGATGTTGAAGGGCAACATGGGCAGCTGCTAGACTGAAGTCTTTAATATTTTTTAAAATCTCAAAACCAGTAATCGTATGTCGTTGGAAAAGTTTTTCTTCCTCCTCATTTAAAGGATCGACTTTGTTAAGTAAGTGCTCTGGGAACTTACTTTTGCCAATATCATGTAACAAAGCACCTGCTGCAAGCTTACCCAACTTCGTATTATCGTACCCCATGGCAATACCGGTTATGATCGAAAGAATTGCTACACTCACACTGTGACCAAAAGTAAAATCATTGATAGTTCGAATATCCAAAACATTAACCACCATATCTCTATTTGCCAGTAGTTCATTGATAATGTTATCAACTACATCATTCACCTTTTGGATATCAAAAAAGTCGGAATTTAGTTTAATTTTACTCATTACTTCTTTGGTGACCTTTAGAGCCTCGAGCCTGGTTTTTTCTGACACCACATCATCGACTTCGATGTCGCCGATAGCCTCATCACGAATATATATCGCTGTTATACCCCACTCTTTTAGCCGGTTAATAAATTTCGGCGTTAAATTGACCCCCGCGGCAAGTAGGATCGCTCCGTTCGCACCGTGCACCGTTCTGCCGATTTCCATTCCCGGTTCTAAGTTTTCAATGGATATTACACGCATGTTCTAACCTCATTTTAAGTGTATTTATCACTATCGATTGATTATTTTACCTTATTCGGTGAACCTTTATTTGCTTTTCCTGTTCTCTCTCAGACAGGAAAATGTTTAGTACTTCAATTGCGATCAAATATTCAATTTGCATTTTTAACGATTAATTGTCCTTCACTTGCTTGTGCCTGTAGGTATTTTCTGTATTCTTGCACTACTTTTATATCCGTAGCATGACGAATCACAACGCCGGGATAAGCAGTAGCTGCTTCCAAAACACAATTGTCCAGTAAATTGATATTAACCTCGCCTGAGCCCAATTCCATAACTATAATTCCTTCTCGTGCACTGAGGAGCCCGCCCCGAACTACTCCATTGTTAATTACAATCTTTTCTTCCGCGTGTAACTGAGAAATAATACTTGCTTTTCCAGTAACAATGATATCACCGCTTGCCTGTGCTACACTGTTTTGGATATAACAGACGGCAATATTTGCAATACTCGCAACTGACTGTTCTACAATATTTAGAGAATCCTGTAACTCTTGAATGAGAATTTCTATTTCATTTTGATGCTTTATGCGTAATGGTCCAAGATTACATAACTTTTCACTTAGACGCTGGGCAATTTGTGAAAAATCAGCTATAAAGCCCTTATTTCCTTCCTTCAGTACAATACCAATTAGCTCATAAATAAAGTTTGGAATATCCCTAAATTTATAGTCAATTAATAACTTGACAAGTTGACCCTCACCGTTTACCTTAAGGTCACCTGTAGTAAAAGCACGCTGTGCTTTTACTACATCCATGGCCGCAAGTAAATTCTTAAGCCGGTTCAATAATTGGGTAAACATTTTATAAATCTGTTTATAAGGAACGGCCAAACCGCCTGCTTGTAATCGGGACGAAATAACCTTTTTATTGACGATAATATCTCCATTGGCATACAACGAAGCATGCAGGACATCGCCTAAGACTCGAATACTCCCACCTGCTTCGATTGAGAATCCGTCTAATACGCTACCTTTTATAATAACATCGCCATAAAATTTAATGTTCCCCACCTCAAGGTTCACGTCACCCTCCACAACATGGACAGGATGGACTGATAGGTATTTTTTACTGTAGCCCTCCAACATTGGCCTACCACTTCTTGTTGCCATGGCGACCGTACCATCATTAACGAGTTTGACTCCATCTTTAATTAATATGGGAACATCTTTGGGCATTCTCGCTAGTATCGGCTCTCCTGTGACACCGATCCCCGGCTTGCCCGGGACAGGCGGTCTCTTAATGGCTACAATTTCTCCAATAGAAACAGAATGTATTTTACCGTCCCCATAAGGATTCTTTGCTGTTTCGTTCCAGTCTTCATCCTGAAAATTATACATAATAGAAGCATCTGCGCATTCAACAGGAGCAAGACCAGTTGCGATTTCTGCAGTAATTTCTTCAGCTGTGTCCTGAACTGCTCTCATTATAGCGTCTTCCTGAATTCCAAAAACCACACCCTTGTTTTGTAATGCTTCCATTACATTTTCGTATCGAATCGGAGCCGGTTCTTCTTCTATCACACATCTAGCTATAACCTTAATTTTCTGCATTGGCTTACAATCAATAAGAGCATATTTTTTACCAAAATTTTTCTTAACATATAAAAAGGCTTTCAGTTTATCTTCTGTTAATCTAATTTCCATACTTACTGAAGATTCAATATCAAGGGTTTTGATCTCAACCTTATCATGATCATTGATAAAGGACGGGGCTTCTATTTTATTTCCATTGATGTAAATTTCAACATTTTCTCCGGCCATGATCAAAGGGAACCTACCTAATCCACGCGGTGGGTTAAAAAGTAGCTCACCATTTCTGATCTCAATAGAGCCATCGAAAACGGAGTCAGGAGTTATTGCTTTTTTTTCTTGAATCTCCCGGAATAACCTTGAACGTTGATGTTCTGATTTATAGTCAACAGTTTGATTATTTTTTAAAACCATGATTTAACCTCCGTCATATTTTATTACAAAAAGCGCTAAATCATCTTTACTTTCTACATTATCCATATGTCTGTTAACGTCTCGCAAGACCTCTTCCGCCAACTCGTTAATATCAAACTTCCCGTCGTTTTCACATATCAATTTCCGCAGACGCTCTTTCGTATACGGTAAACTTTGTTGATCTTGAGCTTCTATTATTCCATCTGTATATAGACATATTCTGTCATCAGGGTAAAGTTTTACGGTATAATTTTTGTAACTTATTTTTTTGGAAATACCCATGACCGGGCCCCCCTCACACAATTCCTTAACTCCTCCGCTCTGGCGGACAAGTAGCGGCGGACAGTGTCCGGCTCGCGCATAGGTTAACAACGATTGTTCAGTATCAATTATCCCATAAAAAACTGTACACAGATTTATTAACGATTCATCGGTGAAACGTTCATTTAATAGCTCGAGTGTTAACGACGGCGAAAGCATTGCATCATCATAAGCTCCAATCCCTGCATACTCTTTAGAACCTAAGCTTTGAAACTTTGTCGGTTTTAAAAAGTAATTTAATGTAATTGCCTTTAATGCCGCCGAAATACCATGTCCCATGACATCGAGAATATAAAAGCCGATATGAGTTTGATCGAGTGGAAATATATTTAACATGTCACCGGAAATGTAAATCGAAGGTTTAAATCTCCAAGCAAAGGTTACATTAGATTTTACGGCTAGAGCCACAGGCAAAAGCTCACGTTGAACTTTAGCTGCCATCTCAAGTTCTGTTTGCATCTTCTCGTTTTGTTCCCTTAGTAATTTTTGAGCCAGTTTGCGTTCCGTAATATCTTCCTTGACAGCAACAAAATGCGTGATCTGTCCGTCTTTGTCTTTCACCGGAGCAATCGAAGCAGATTCCCAAAAAAGTGTTCCGTTCTTTTTCCTATTATGAAATTCACCGCGCCATTCTTTCCCGGAAGTAATCGTTTTCCACATGCGCTGATAATCTTCCAGCATCTTTTCACCAGACTTCAAAATCCGGGGATTCTTCCCGATTACCTCCGGCAATGTATAGCCAGTTAATTCTTGGAACTTGGGATTGACATATTCAACATTTCCGCTAAGATCCGTAATCAGCACGGTACTGGAACTTTGCTCGATGGCTTGCGACAGCTTGCGCAGTTGTTCCTGGCTTTTTTTGCGAGCACTGATATCCCTGATTACGCCAGTGGCATGCCAACAACCCTTAATTTGGATCGCTGAAAGTGAAAGCTCAATCGGAAATTCTGTCCCATCGTTTCTTAAAGCGGATAGTTCCAAAACTTGGTTAAGCAAGTCACCTTGCCCGGTTTGGCGGAAACGGCTAAACCCCTGGCTAAAAGCTGCAAAATATTTCTCTGGAACAATGAATTTGTGTAATTCCCGTCCCAGTGCCTCCTCGCTGGTATAGCCAAATATCTCCTCGGCGACGTGATTCCAGTAGACAATATAACCCTGATCGTCCATAAAAACGATTGCATCCTGAGTAGCATTGGTTAAGGCGCGCAACCGTCTCTCGCTTTCCCGCAAGGCCTCTTCCACCCGGGTGTACTCTGTGATATCGTTCAGGAAAACGAGCGTCCTGTTAGCATCCGAAATCCGAAATATTTCTACTTCGAAGGATAGGCTTCCTTGATCCATATGGAATTCTTTGATAAAGAGTTCCTTTTGTTTGCAATCGGCCCTAAAACGCGTCACTTCCTCTGTGAGCCAGGGTATCGTTTCAAGTCCATCTCTTTTCCCGCAGCCATCTGCTCCTATACTTTTAAGACCACGGAATAATTCCACAGCCGCACAATTAAGCTCCTGTACCCTATGATCCCCTGTGAGCAGAATAACGGGTTTTGCCAAGTTTTCTAAAATCCCCAAATACTCGCTCTTATCATTGTTCAATAACAAACAAGCCCTCTTGGATTCTTCTTGCATACTTTTATTACAATCGTTCATGTATTCTTCCCCTTATCATTTTCGACTTAGATCAAATCTGTAGTATTTCTAAACAAAAACATTAACCACCCTTTGTTCAGTAGGAAAATGGTTTTGAAATCCTAAAATTTTTGTCGTCTGGGGTTATGAATCCATAAGGTTCAGAAAATCCATAGCCAAATAAGTTCCACGCTCAGATGTTGAAAGAAATATCTTATCTGCAAACCTGTAAATAATACTAAACCCAAAGCCCATGGAAACCTTGGTGGAAAATCCCTGCAAAAAAATCATATTGGGCAGTTGGTCAAAGTCCATCCCCGGACCTTTATCAACAACGCTGACGCGGACACCATGATTGAGCGTGAGTATTTGCATAATCCCGTTCCCTGCGTGTTTAATGACATTGGTTACCATTTCGGAAACACAAAGGACAATATGAGCCAAATGTTGCTGAGAGCACCCCCGTTTTTCCAGATAAGCTGCAATCAATTCCCGGGCGGCATTCACATCTGTCACTGCGGCGACTATGATTTCCTCTTGAAACACTCCTTCACGCTTTAAGAGCTCAAGCTCTTCCTCATTCAATAAATTTAACTTTCCTTGAGTTACCGCGTAAATGACATCACGGTAGACATGAAATATCTTTTCCTTTTGCATCCTGGTATTTTGCAGGTCGCGTTCAGTCATTTGCTGATAATTCGTCATTATGTCAAATGCTGCCCTTAGGGTATCCTCCAGGATTTCAAACTCATCTCCGGTCTTAATATTGATCCTTTGCTCGTAATTTCCCTTTGTAAATCTCTTTACTTCTGCGGTCATTCGTTCAAGCGGCTGGGTAAAGCTTTTAATCCGCTTACTGGTTGTGTAAAATGTTAAGCCCAGTGAAAAAACAAAAATGGCCAGCGCCCAGAGTACCAGTTTCCGTTCCTGGTGGAAAATATTTTCAGCAGAAATATGAAGCCCAACAATGCCTACGGTTTGACTGTTGTTATTTTTGATTGGCGCATAACCACACAAACCTTCACCCCAATGAGCAATCAATAATCTTTCCTCGGCAATTGGACCAACATAGGCTTGTCTCATATCGTCCATGTCCGTAGCATCGTAAACATCGCCAATATGGGAAGAAATATTTGTTTTCGTATCAACGACAAATTCCCACTTCTCCCCCTCGCCCAACTTACGCATCGTATAAATATAGGTTATATCCGGGTTTACTTTTGTGATATCTTGGAGAACTTTTTGAATTTCCCGGTATTCTACGCTATTCTCGTCCGTTCTAGTCCGTAACCGGTCATGTGCCTCACCGTCAATTAGAATAGCAGCAGTGGAGGCTAAACTGGTAGCTCTTAACTCAAGACGTTCCTGTAATGCAATGTAAAAAATATAAAAATACGTACAGTAAGTCAGTACCAAAATAAGAGTAAGCGAAAAAAATGAGCTTAACATCATCTTTCTTCTCAGGGTCTCTTTCACCAGCGGTTTTCCCAAAGAAAACATACCCGCTAACCTCTTTCTTTTCAAATAATTTTAAACTTTACATACCCACCCTTCCCAATCCTACTCTCCCGCAGATAACGGCTGGGCACATTATTTGAATAAATCTCCTCATACTTCTCTTTAGCAGTCAATAGTCAAGCCTTTTGGGGATTGGGATTCAAACACTTCACTGCCACAAATCTCCGGTACGCCTAAAATAGAAAAAATTTCGTATATGAAAATCGGGATATTCTTTATTAATACGCTAATTTCCATTTTCCGAAGCGTCTGTACCGAGTCAATAATTCCGGCGATACCCGTCGAATCAACAAATCTAACTCCTTCGAGATCAATGTCTAATTTATCTAGGTCCTTTAAGTATTCCAAGCTTAATTGAAGAGCCTCAACGGTAGAAATATCTAAAACCCCGGATATGCTTAACAGTCCTTTACCATTGATAATCTTGCTTTCTATTTTTAACACTGTAAAACCTCCACTCCAATTAAATAAATCAAACCCCGTTTATCCTCATATCTTGGGTAAGATGAGCGGAGCAAAAATCAATGGCACTTACCGAAAGGCTTAAATCCTGGAGCAAATCCACGATTTTTTCCTTTTTCACAGGATGACCTTTCCAGTCTGAGCTTATCCGTACAACTGGGCGTGTGGGAAGGCCAAGGGGAATAGCAATCACAGTACCTGTTTCTCCCGTATTTAGAGTGACTTGGGAATGTTCGGGATAAAGGATTAAGGAACTTTGGAAAGCTTTAAGAACATCTGAAGAGAAATTCTTATTGACACTAGACAAAATCATTTCTAACGCATGATAAGGGGGAAGCCCCGCCCGGTAGGGACGATCTGCCGTTAACGCATCAAAGACATCCGCCACAGCGACAATTTGAGCACCGGGATAAATCGCTTCTCCGCTCAAACAGTCTGGATATCCTTGACCATTCCAGCGTTCATGGTGTTGCCGGACGATTTTTAAAACTTCCTCTGAGAGAATTACTGACCTTAGCATTTGTTCGCCGAGGCCCGGATGTTGTTTGATAATGTCAAATTCCGCGGCTGTTAAACCAGATGGTTTATCGAGTATTTCACAGGGAATCATTAGCTTTCCCCAGTCATGAAGAAGGGCACCAATGGCCAAGTTATTGAGCATCAACGGCCCATAACCCATTTGTAAGCCAACGATTGTAGCCAGTAAAGCGACATTAATAGAGTGGACATAGCTGTAATAATCATATGACTCTAATTCGCGAAGGTTAACGAGCAGTCCGGAGTTTCCCTTCGATTTAGGAATTAACCTTGCCACAATTTTCGTTGCCTTATGTAAATAATCCTGGCGTATAAAATATGGTTCGTAATAAACACGTTTCAATGAATTTAAATAATGTTGCCCTGTGGACAACAGGGTATCGGAATAGTTCTGATTGATCCATTCATAAGTAATTACATAAACTTCCCGCATTTGATCGCGTTCTATAATATCCTTCGTCACGGTTTTACCCTTTTCTAAAAGCAAACGCCCTTGAGCATCGAACAAATCCAATTCCGTAGTCCCTCCCTGGGAAAGACAATTAACAGATAATGGCCGTATATTAAGTCTCAGAAAAACCACCCCCCTAAAATATAAACACCACTCCTAAAAGGAATGGCGACATAAACCCTGTTCGGAAACCCGGCGATCATCACCCTTACGTGGAAGACCCGTAGCTTTGCGTCCCTAACTTTCGTTAGGTTTGCCTTTGTCGCAGCCCTGTAAGATGCAGTTTTCCGTATACATTAATTATCATAATTATGGTTATATCTCAAAAGCCAAAAGTTTATCTAATTAATCCTGTGCAGATTCGACCAGATCAATCTCAAATAAAATCCATGGCTAATGAAGTACCCGTATTTGAAGGGGATAAGTAAATTTTTTTTGCATACTTATTCATTATGGTATAACCGTATCCCATCGAAATCTTCGTGGAAAAACCCTGTACGAAGATTATGTTAGGCAATTTACTCAGATCCATCCCTGGACCGTAGTCTGAAATGCAGGCCCGTAGGGAGCCTTTAATCTGACGGATTTCCATGCTTCCACCATTAGCATGCTTTAAAACATTTGTTACCGCTTCTGAAATACAAAGTATAACATGATACACATCCTTTGACTGGAGCGGTTGTTCTTTCAAAATTCTAGCAGCTAATTCCCGGGCCTCGTTGACATCTTCAGATTTCATTACGGCTACTTTGCCCAATAATTCCCCTTCCAAGCACAAGGTTAAAATTTGATCATTACTCAACAAATTGAATTTACCTTGTGTTATAGAAAAGATAAAATCGCTATAAACTTTGAAAATGTTTTGCTCCTGTTCTTTGACTCTGTTAAAGTCTTTTTCCAGCAGTCTTTGATAACTGAGCGTAGTATCGGTAACTCTATTGACCACCTTAGCTATTTTCCCTAGTTGATCATTGGTTTTAACCTCCAGTCGGTAGTCTGTATCACCTTTGTTAATTCTCTCAATCCCTTCAACTATTTCATTAATGCTATGCTCCAATTTATTGTACGATTTAAGCAATTCTTCTTCTGCTTGCTTACGGTACTTGATATGGGCAACCATGGGCCGGTAAACAAAAAAATAAAAAGCGGGAATCATTACCAATATAAGAAGGCAAACGTCAATAATTGTTTCAGTAAATTCACTAAAATCTACTGACTGCAATAAAATCATATTAACAGCCTCAGCAATAGATATAACTGTTGCTATAATGAGGGAGGTTGACCTAGGGCTCGGATGTACCTTACTAAGCCCAGATTTAATCACATATTTATTTTCATCCCATGTTTTTCCTTTGCAATTTACCATATGCACCCTCCCCGGTAGATTTGTTAATTCTAGCTCGATTAAGGTAACGATTGATTAGAGCATCCGATAAAACACGGGTAATGAGTATAATATTTTACTTACCCTAAGTTTTTATTTTAGCTGGACGAATATAATAGGTTAACGAATTTTCTACTTCTGCATAAAAAAAAACAACTTTATTAAAGCTGCTCCATACATAAATATTTGTTGCAGCTAGGCTATCATATTCCGGTAAGGAATTTAGACCCTTTGGCTTTGCGTCCCGCACTTTCGTGCGGTTTGCCCTAGTTTGGAGGAATTTGATTAGTAATAATTAGTCCTATTACAGAACAGGACTATTTACCTATATTTTAATATACCACTAGAACTATTATTATTCAATTTTTATTTTGGTTTATCGACAAAAATCTACTCAACTTGGAAAAAACGACAATTAGAGTGACAAAATACTACATTCTGGTAGTACAAGTATTCATTATATACTTGTTTACTGGCTCCCATTGAGCCGAGCCTAATCGAAACAAATCCCACGTTATATATTGGCAATAATATGACTCTATTAAAATATGAACAAATAAAAAGACACCCTCCATTAAAACGAAGAATGTACAAATGATTTCTATGTTTATTGATACCTTATCAACCTGTTTAATCAAGATTTTTGAAGCGCGTCATGATTATGTCCAATTTAGTGAGTGCTTAATTTGATAGTTCAAATTGGGTTTCTTGTATATCGACCTAAAATTAATAACGGTGCCAGGATAATTAACTGCTTTGCTTCTTTCAACCCCAAATTGCCTACGAAACTACCACTTTGACCGTTCCATTATACAACTACCGTATGAACTGTGCTTTTCGATACGCCGAAGACATCAGCTGTTTGACGAACGGTTGCACTCGATTCTAGTATGTAGGTCCCAATATCGAGCACCCGTTTACGTATATATTCTTGCACGCAGAACCCTCCTTCGTCCACGAGTTTAGTTCATTTATATGCATTCTCAATAAAAAAAGACATCCGTAATCGGATGTCCTTTGTTGGTAAATAATGTGTTAGGGATTTCTGTTAAAGAATTCACGAATTTCTCCTATAATGGACTCTGTACCTGCCCATGGTACCGCACTTCATAATGAAGTTGGGTGGGATTATTTTCACCGACTACTAAGCCAGGATAAAAACCGATCTGTCCCAATGCTCCTTGAGTTTCTATAACTTCCCCCTCCCGAACACGTAGGTTATCTAGCCCCCCATAAGTGACCAACCATCCCTCACTGCAGTCAAGGGTTACCTTCTGACCTAGAGTAGGGTCTATCCCAGCAAAAATAACTGTTCCCCCATGGGTTGCCCTAATTACCGTCCCTTCTGCTAATGCGTAATCTACACCAGCATGAAAGAAATAATTTCCAAGATTCTTTGAATAGTAATTACCAACATTGCGTATAGGCTTTCCACCTACTGGGCTTGGAAAGTCCTTAATTTCCAGAGGGGTAGTAACTACCTTGTATTGTTTATAAGTCGGTTCATTGATCCCTTGTAGCCCTTCAGAAGAAACATCTGAGGCACTACTCCGATATTCAATAGATACAACTAGGCCTAACAATAGAAATGTAAACACCCAGGCTAAAACTAAGCTTTTAGATTTATACCAACGGTTCATTCGACTCACCTCTAAATCTATTTTTGCCGAAGGAGGTTGTATATAAACAACAGTTGTTTACTTCTTCTATGTTACATACTACCCATGACCATCAGCTTTGTCCCCGGATAGTAATAGTTCAGTATCTCTTCTACCTTGAAACGTTTCTTAGCCAAATCATTGGCTCCCCATTGTGACATACCTACTGCATGCCCATTTCCATACATTGTAATAGTCAGCTTATCCGGAAGTATATCCCATTCTATGTCCGTTGAAGATAGCCCTAACAAGCCACGAAGTTGATTTGCTGGATACACTCTGCCCAGTACTCTAATACTTTTAGCTCTTCCGACTGAGGTCCGTACCAATACTTGAAAATCACCCGAAGTCAAGGAACGCGGCGATTCCTTAAGGCCCAGCTTCTTGTAGAGTTCTTGGGGCGTAAAGGTCATTTTCTTAACATATCGTTGTAGGTTTTCCTCTCCTGAACTGATATTTTGCAAATACGGCCTTGATGTACTCCATACCTCCTCCGATCGTTCTGTCGGCTTTCTTCCGCTGCTGCTATGATAAAATGCTTCGATATAGTCTCCATTGAATACTAGAATCAAGCCACGTGTCCCAAGTACTGCCTTTTGTAGCTTGCTATGATAACGCCAGTAGTTTAAAAGACCCCATTTTTTTCTCATTTGGGCCTCCGATATCCATGCTTGAGTCTTCACCGTCGTATCAACATGGTAACCAAGATCCGTTTGGTTGCTTTGCTCTATTCGCTTTGCTGCATAGGTCCGGGCTGCTATGGCCTGGGCCTTGAGTGCTTCTAATTCAAACTCTGCTGGCATTTCTGCAGCAACAACCCCCAGTAGATAGTTCTCAAGGGCTAAGTCTTCAACACTTCCATCAGGCATCAAAACCCTAATCTGGATTCCCCCCGAGTCGATGGTTTCCTTATGCCAGCGCACGACGCTCCATGGGATCACGAAAACTATGCAGATTGACAATGCAATTAGCCATATCCAGTCTTTTTTCATTGAAACCTCCTGCAGTACAAGCATTTTGCTTAAATCTATGCAACAGGGTAATAGAATATGGCATAGAATAGATGCAAAAAGAACAAGAGCAGAATAATCTACTTCTTGTTCTTTAGTAGGGGTAATTCATGAATTGCCCCTATGATGAGGAATACTGCTATTAAACCGACTCTTCCTCTCGAATAATATTGGCACCTAGTCGAGACAGTTTTTTCTCAACCATTTCATAGCCTCGATCAATGTGATGAATCCCTCGAATACTTGTTTTTCCTTCCGCGGTCAAGGCTGCCAGTATAAGGGCTGCTCCAGCGCGCAAATCCGTCGCAGTCACTGGTGCGGCGTTTAAGCGTTCTATTCCTTGAACAATAGCGCTCCGGCCTTCAATCTTGATATCTGCTCCCATTCGTTTGAGCTCATCGACATGCATAAAGCGATTTTCAAAGACCGTCTCAGTGATTAAACCCGTTCCCCTTGCCCGTGTTAAAAAGGCCATAAAGGGTGCCTGTAAATCTGTAGGAAATCCCGGATGAACCTGAGTTTTGATATCGACGGCGCTGTAAATTCCGTTACCACTTATTCGAATCCCGTCATCTTCTTCCATCATGCGAATTCCTGCTTCTTCCATCTTAGCTATCAAAGGCTTTAAATGGTCTGCTATTACATTTTGAACTAAGACATCTCCACCTGTTGCTGCAGCCAAAAGCAAATAACTCCCTGCCTCAATACGATCTGGAATCACTGTGTGAGTCGTACTATGAAATTCTGGAACCCCTTCAATATAGATTATACTGGTGCCTGCGCCCCGTACCTTACCGCCCATCTCGTTCAGAAAGGTGGCCAAATCAACAATCTCTGGCTCTTGAGCAGCATTCTCTATCAATGTTGTTCCTTGGGCCATGGATGCAGCCATCATTATATTTTCTGTAGCTCCTACGCTTGGATAATCTAGGTAAATTCGAGCTCCTTTTAAACCCTTTGTTGACACATCTAAAAACCCATGATCCATTTTAACCTCAGCACCTAAAGCTTCCAAGCCCTTAAGATGCCAATTAATTGGACGAGACCCAATAGCACATCCCCCAGGATGAGAAATTCGTACGTGGCCTTTTCTAGCTAATAACGGGCCCATAGTGACGATGGACGCTCTCATCTGAGAAACAAGGTCGTAGGGGGCCTCAATACTTTCTATCTCACGGGCATGGATGTTCAGTGTTGAGCCGTTGCGCTCCACCGTTGCTCCCAACGCTGAAATTACCCGATTCATTACATTAACATCTAACAAGTCCGGAGCGTCATCTAACCTTATTGGTTCTTTACATAACAAACTTGCTGCGATAATTGGAAGAACTGCATTTTTTGCACCGCTTACGGTGATTGTCCCCTCAAGTGGTTTACCGCCTGTAACTGTAAGCTTACTCAAATTCTGAAGACACCCCCTATCCTAGCCTATTTATTTTACGACTTGATAATATTCTATTTAGCCTATTACTTTTCCTGCATAATTTCGACTTTTTTCTTATAGTAAACTCTAGAATTGTTTGAGCAAAACGGGAATTGCTAGAACAGATTGCCCCTCAATATTCCTACCACGACTTAATAGTTGGATGTTAATCTTGTCTTGACCGGCCATAACACTTGTTTCTATTGTATCTTGATAGGCCGCAGTAGACATTATATTATCCGAGAGAATATATTGAGTAGGGATGGCATTTATCTGGCTCAGATAAGCTGATATATCTATGGTCTGTGGGACACGCTCATCCAGATAAATTCTGCCGCCTGCACTTTCAATTTGTGGCGCCATAGTAGTATACCATGCAAATAGAATTTGTTCTTCATTTTTATCTATTAGATGTTGCCCCGTCAGTGTAAATGAACCTTTTTCGTTTGGTATCTGAAGTTCTTTATAAGACCATACCCAATCCAATGTGGGCTTACTTGTTAAAATATTAAATGGTATTTCACTATTTTCAAACCAAAGAATTATGCTAACATCTGCCTTCTCAGACTCTGCTAATCCTGAGTTCAGTAATAGGGGGACCTCTTGCTTACTTAGATAAATCGTTTCATTTTCTTTCATTGAACTCATCGCATTAGTATAGATTCCAAGGCCAATCATTAGCCCCCAGATGATTGATATTATTATTGCCCTAATATGCCTTGTACGAAAAGCATTTAAGGCTCCGTAACTCGCGAGCATATTGTTTCCTCTCTCTCTTTCTGGTATCAATCTTAGTTTTACCAAATAGTGAGAAAGCTAACATTCTTCATCTCGATTTTTACTTATTTTTTATTATTTTCGTGAATTAAAAACAGAAAAAAGCCCCCAGTTATGAGGGCCTTCATCATTTAACTATGAAGTTAAGCTATATTAGCTTATTTTTTATCTCCTGAAGCACTGATCCGTGCTATAGCTCTTCGCAAAGCATACTCGGCGCGTCGCACATCAATTTCGTTGGTGCGAGCAGCTAATCGTTTCATAGCACGCTCTTTAGCTTCCATTGCACGTTTAAGATCAATTGCTTCACCAAGTTCTGCAGTATCTGCGAGTACGATAGCCTGATTGTCAACGACTTCAACAAATCCGCCAGCAATCGCAGCATGCTTAGTTGAACCTGAGCGGGTGTAACGTATAACCCCTACATCCAGACCTGCAATTAAGGGTGCGTGGTTTGGTAAAATCCCTAACTCACCCATTCCACCTGGGAGAACAACAAACTCAACATCTTCCTTCAATAAGTTCCCTTCTGGAGAGACTATGCGTAGAGAGAATGTTCCTGCCATGGCTTACGCCCCCATTTTCTTGGCTTTTTCAATGACCTCTTCAATGGGGCCCACCATAAGGAAGGCTGCCTCTGAAATGTCATCATATTTCCCATCCGCAATTTCCTTAAAGCCACGAATTGTGTCTTTCAAAGGCACATACTTTCCAGGTGAACCCGTAAAGTTTTCTGCAACAAAGAATGGTTGTGACAAGAAACGCTGGATCTTACGAGCTCTGGCCACAATGAGTTTTTCTTCTTCGGAGAGCTCATCCATACCCAGAATTGCAATGATATCCTGCAGCTCTTTGTATTTTTGCAGAATTTGTTGAACTTGTCGAGCAACGGCATAATGTTCTTCACCGAGTACTAAGGGTGAAAGAATCCGTGAGGTTGAGTCCAACGGGTCAACAGCGGGATAAATCCCGATTTCAGCAATAGCCCGGGACAGAACTGTTTTAGCATCCAAGTGAGCAAAAGCTGTTGCTGGAGCAGGGTCAGTCAGGTCGTCAGCAGGCACGTAAATTGCTTGTACGGATGTAATAGATCCATTACGAGTGGAGGTAATCCGCTCTTGTAATTGACCCATCTCTGTAGCCAGCGTCGGTTGATAACCAACGGCGGAAGGCATCCGACCGAGCAGAGCCGAAACCTCAGATCCAGCTTGCGTGAAGCGGAAGATGTTGTCAATAAAGAGCAACACGTCTTGACCTTGTTCATCACGGAAATACTCAGCCATAGTCAATCCTGTCAGACCAACACGGAGACGAGCTCCGGGGGGTTCGTTCATTTGACCGAACACCATAGCGGTCTTATCAATAACGCCTGACTCTTTCATTTCGTGATAAAGGTCATTTCCTTCACGAGTCCGCTCTCCAACACCGGCGAATACTGAGATACCACCGTGTTGCTTAGCAATATTGTTAATAAGTTCCATAATCAATACAGTCTTACCAACACCAGCACCGCCGAAGAGTCCGATTTTTCCACCCTTAGAATAGGGTGCTAATAAGTCGATAACTTTAATACCAGTCTCCAAAATCCGGGTAGATGGCTCTTGATCTTCAAAAGCCGGAGCTGGGCGGTGAATCGGATAATTAGTATCCGACTTAATGTCCCCAACGCCATCAATTTGTTCTCCTAAAACACTAACCATTCGGCCCAATGTGGCGGGGCCGACAGGAACTGTAATAGGTGCACCAGTATTTATCGCCTCAATGCCCCTTTGCAGACCGTCAGTCGAGGACATTGCAACACAGCGTACTGTGTCATTCCCGAGATGTTGGGCTACTTCTAAGGTGATATTAATCTTCTTCTCGGGAACTATAACCTTGATGGCAGTATATATTTCCGGCAGTTCATCAGGCTCAAACATAACGTCAACTACCGGTCCCAAGACTTGCAAAACCTTGCCGTTCTTCACAGGCGCGAAACCTCCTTATTGGGTATTTCCGGCAGCTTATTCTAAAGCAGCTGCTCCGCCGACAATTTCAGATATTTCCTTAGTAATCGCCGCCTGTCGTGCTCTGTTCATGGCCAGCGACAACCGGTCAATCATGTCCTTGGCATTATCTGTTGCCGAACTCATGGCCGTCATCCTAGCCCCTTGTTCGCTTGCTTTTCCTTCAAGGATTGACCGGAAGATCTGCGTTTCCACATACTTCGGTAACAAGCTTGCCAGGATCTCGTCTGGAGACGGTTCAAAAATATACTGTTTACTTTGTTTGCCTTCAGGCTTTTCGATGGGAAGTAATTTGACTTGTGTAGGTCTCTGAGTAATGGCGCTTACGAACTCGGTATACATGAGATAAACCTCATCCGCTTCACCTTGCTCATAGAGTCGTACTACTTCCTGGGCTATTTCTTTCGCTTGATTATAACTTGGTTCATCTCCAAGCGCTACAAACTCAGCCAAAAACTCTGTTTTACCGCGTCGGAAGAAATCTCGACCTCTGCGGCCAACCGTCACCAACTTAACTTCTTGCGGTGTTTCGGCGATCAAACCAGCGGTCATGCGAATCAGGTTTGCATTATATCCTCCGCAAAGACCACGGTCTGACGTAATTAACACATAAACCACCTTTTGTACAGGCCGCTTTACTAAAAGCGGATGAACTGTATCTCCAGGAGCTTGTGCTAGACGTTCCAGAACCCCTTGTAATTGGTTGGCATATGGACGGGCAGCACCAAGTTTTTGTTGGGCTTTTCTGAGTTTGGCTGCGGAAACCATTTTCATCGCCTTGGTGATCTGCTGCATATTCCGTACACTGCGGATCCGGCGACGAATATCGCGTACTCCTGCCACCTCGTTCACCTACTCCTTTTTAATCTAGGCTACAAACCCCTGCTTAAACTCATTAATAGCTTTCTCAAGATCAGCGATCATTTCGTTGGAAAGCGCCTTCTCTGTGCGAATTTTAGCTAACAGGTCAGCCTTCACGGAGCGCATGAAGCGCAGGTATTCTTGTTCAAATTTCCCGATTTTCTCAACATCAATATCATCAGTAAAACCTTTAACCGCTGCGTAAATAACAACAACTTCTTCCTCAACGGGTAATGTAGCATACTGATTTTGTTTGAGAATTTCCATGGTCCGTTTTCCACGGTTAAGACGCATCTGGGTAACTTTATCCAAGTCAGAGCCAAATTGTGCAAATGCAGCTAATTCACGATAACTGGCGAGGTCCAAACGGAGCTGACCAGCAACCTGTTTCATAGCTTTAACTTGCGCGCTTCCACCTACCCGGGATACGGAAAGACCAACGTTGATTGCTGGCCGGAAACCGGAATAAAAGAGGTCTGATTCTAAAAAGATCTGACCATCAGTAATGGAAATAACGTTCGTAGGAATATAGGCCGACACGTCACCAGCTTGAGTTTCAATAATCGGGAGTGCTGTCATTGACCCTCCGCCAAGTTCATCCGAAAGCTTGGCAGCCCGCTCTAAGAGACGGGAGTGGAGGTAGAAAACGTCTCCAGGGTATGCTTCACGTCCTGGTGGGCGCTTGAGCAACAGTGAAAGCTCACGGTAAGCAACGGCTTGTTTGGAAAGGTCATCATAAATAATTAGGACATGCTTGCCGTTATACATGAATTCTTCACCCATGGCAGCACCGGAATAAGGCGCAATATAGACCATTGGCGCTGATTCGGAAGCTGTAGAAGCTACTACAATCGTGTATTTCATTGCATCGTGCTCTTCTAATTTCTGAACCACGCTGGCAACTGTAGATGCTTTTTGACCAACAGCTACGTAAATACAAATCATGTCTTGACCTTTTTGATTAATGATCGTGTCGATTGCTACAGCGGTTTTACCTGTTTCACGGTCACCAATAATTAACTCACGCTGACCACGACCAATAGGGACCATAGCATCAATCGATTTTAGACCCGTTTGAACCGGCTCATGGACGGATTTCCGAGAAATAACACCTGATGCTGGGGATTCAATCGGACGAAACTTATCTGTCACAATCTCCCCTTTACCATCAATGGGCTGACCAAGAGCATTAACAACGCGGCCAATCAAAGCCTCACCGACTGGGACCTCCACGATCCGCCCAGTTCTCTTGACCTGATCCCCCTCTTTAATCCCTGTAAAGGGACCAAGAATAACGCAACCGATATTATCTTCTTCAAGGTTCATTGCCATACCGTAGACATTTCCAGGGAACTCCAGAAGCTCTCCAGCCATAGCCTTTTCCAGACCATAAACACGAGCAATTCCGTCTCCAACCTGGATAACTGTCCCAACATCTACGATATCAACAGCAGTATCATATCGTTCGATTTGCTGTTTAATAATGGAACTTATTTCTTCTGGACGCAAGTTCATTCTGTTATTTCACCCCTACTTCCTGAGGTTTATCCGAGTTTTTACGTAAATTCTCACGCATTTTCTCTAAAGAATGGGAGATTGTTCCATCGATTACACGATCTCCGATCTGAATTATGACTCCACCAATGAGTTCAGCACGAACATCGGTAATAACACGAACATCTTTCCCAGTCATTCGTACAATAGCTTTTTTCAGTTCATCAAGTTGGGCTGAACTCAAGGCAATTGCACTTGTTATTTTTGCTTCCACCACTTGACGTGCCTCATCGGCCAACCTTGTAAACTCACGCTGTATGGCTGGTAAGAGATAAGCTCTTCTACGGTCAATTAAAAGATAAAGAAAACGTCTTGTTATATCCCCAAAGTCTTTCCCCATTAACTTGTCCATAATAGACTTTTTATCACTTACGGAGATGTGGGGATGTAACAGGGTGTCTTTAACCTCTCGATTTTCCTCCACCATCTTAGTCAGTTCACGTAGATCGACATCAATTTGATCCAGGCCCGTATCAGAGGCAATCTCAAACAAGGCTTGGGAGTATCTTCGAGCAAGTGATCCATTTATCATTGCATTTCCCCTACCTCTTGAATAAACTGCTCAATGAGTTTCCCTTGACCCTTCATATCAAGTTTTTGACGAATAATTTTTTCTGCTACAGAGACTGAGAGATCTGCCACTTGTGCTTTTACATCAGCTATTGCTCGATCGCGTTCACGTTCAATATCTACAAGGGCAGATTTTTTGATCTTCTCTGATTCTTCATGTGCAGCGGCTAGAATTTCAGCTGAGCGAACTTCGCTTACCTTAGTAGCCTTTGCGATCACTTCTTGGGCTTCCTGGCGAGCTTTACGCATTTCTTCTTGGTATTCGCGTTTAATTTTATCTGCCTGTTGTCGTTCGTTTTCTGCTTGTGTAAGCATGGATTCAATATTAACCCGCCGTTCTTCCATCACTTTCATCAGCGGACCCCAAGCATATTTACCAAGCAAATAGACGAGCAGCAAGAAAGATAAGACCGTAGCGACTACCGTATAGTCAAATTGAATAGGATTCCCACCCAATGGTCTACCCCCCTCTCGAGTCTAATTGACGTCGGGATGATTTTTTTCAAGGGAGAACTCTCGTTCCCCCTTGAATTAAGATGGGCTTAACCCTCTGCCCATCATACGAATTACTTTGTAAACATGAGCAGCAGGGCAAGTACCCAGCTAAGGAGTGGCAAAGCCTCGATCAAACCGACACCAATAAACATGGTAGCTTGTAATGTTGCTTTAGCTTCCGGTTGACGACCAATGCCCTCCACCGTTTTACTAATAACATTACCATTACCGATTGATGCCCCAAGAGCTGCCAAGCCAGCAGCAATTCCTGCACCAAGTGCAGCAGCAGCAGACACGTCCATGGGATTTCCTCCTTTCTTGTTTCCAATAATTTCTAAAATATTATTCCCTCAGTGGTGTCGAGCATCACTGAAAACCAGCACAGAGTGAAGTGCTTAATGAGCGTCTGTGGTGACAGCTTGGGATACATACGCTGTCGTCAAAACCACAAAAACGTAAGACTGAATGGCTCCAATGAAAATACTGAATGCAAGCCAAATAGTCGTCGGCAAAATCCCTGGCAGTACCCAAATACCGGGAAGCATTAAGATTACTCCTAGTAAAATTTCACCCGCAAAGATGTTTCCGAATAGACGAAAGGCTAGTGTCATTGGTTTAGCGATTAAATCAATGGCGTGGATGATCACAAACACTGGATTTGGCTCAATAAAATGATGGAAATAATGAGCTCCTTTATGTTTGATACCTAAAAAGACTACCAAAATAATGGTTAACATAGCTAAGGAAAATGTCACGTTGATATCTGCAGTTGGCGACATCATACCTGGAGTAGCAAAAATATGTCCTAATTCGGCAAAATGAACGTCGTGTAATAGATTGAACGTGAAGTTTGGGATAAGGCCAAGCATATTGGAAAAGAAAACAAACATGAATAACGTTACCAAATAGCTCAGCAAGGGACGTCCCTTTTCATAATCCATGTTATCATTGATGATACCACGGACAAAATCTATGATCCACTCTAAAACGTTTTGCATTTTACCAGGTTTCCCGCTTGTTAGATTGCGTACCCCTAGAAAACAGAAGACCATAATAGCAGCCATCGAAATCCAGGTCATGATTAGAGTCTTACCATGAAATGTCATATCTCCCAAATGCCACAATACTGTTTCATGCACTTCTTTTATCACCCCTTTCTCCATAGTTTTTTTGTATTGCCACAATGATAAAGGATATTATCACCCCTGTAACAATCCCTAACGCTAAACTAAAAAGCCAACTTGGCTGGAACCGGGCAACTGCCACAACAATGAGAGTAACCATTCCCAAACGATTCATTAGGTTCTTGCGCATTCGTTTGATTGCTGATTGAATATCAAGTTCAGTACTATTCAACACTTCACGATAAAACCACAAAGTATACCCAAACCCTACCCAATACCCCAGCAAACTACCAAAAAATGCCTGCTCCCCTGTAAAAGCTATCCCTAGCAATATACAAGCGGTTCCACTAAATAATGCGATAAAGCTACTTCTTATCATTGGATGCTCCAAACCTCATTAAAGTCATTATTAAGTAGCTCCCTCCGAGTACCAGCCCAATCAACATCAGACCTATTGTGAAAATTGGCTCTGTTTGCCATCGGGCATCAAGGTTTCTACCTAAGTAGAATCCGCCCCCTACCAATATAGCCAAGGATGTCGATATGGTTGACCCGACAACAAGTGCCTTTTGCCATGATCTTTGTTCACTAGCCATAGTATTCTTTCCTTATGAATTAATTTGTAAACACAGCAAGCTTATAAGCCTGCTACTCAAGCGGCTAGTATGCTACATTTTAACAATTCCAACTTTATTTATTATATTAGCATACTTTGGAAGGACTTTGTGCTTTTTTTTACAGCATTGAAGAATTTTATGTCCACCCTTGATTTTCTTCAATTATCTCGGCTATTCTCTGGGCTGCGCATCCGTCGCCATAAGGATTACTGGCCATTGTCATTTTTTGATAGGCCTTTTGATCTGCAAGTAAGTTTTGCAGCTCGGATAAAACTCCTTCATACTCGGTTCCTACAAGTGAGACTGTACCTGCCGCCACAGCCTCCGGCCGTTCCGTGGTGTCTCGTACTACCAGTACTGGTTTACCTAAGGATGGAGCTTCCTCTTGAATCCCCCCCGAGTCGGTCAGAATTAGATGGGACCGCGCCATTAAATTAACAAAGGGTTCATATTCCAAAGGTTCGATGAGATTAACCCTTGGGTGAGTCCCTAAGACCTCTGTAACCACGTTTCGAACGACGGGATTTTTATGAACCGGAAAGATAATATAGGTATCTGGAAATTTATCAAGTGTACTTTTCAAAGCCTGGTAGATTTGGCGCATTGGTTCCCCTAAGTTTTCCCTGCGATGTGTCGTAACAAGAATCATCCGTGATTTACCTCGTTGTCTAAGAATGTCCCGGATTTCCTTGTCAACAAACTCATACTTAGGATTCACTGTTGCGAGCAAGGCGTCGATTACTGTATTGCCCGTGACGAAAATGCTTTCCGGCGGAATTCCTTCTTGCTCAAGATTATTTTTAGCTGTTTCCGTCGGGGCAAAATGCAAATCTGTCAAAACGCTGGCAAGCTTTCGATTCATTTCCTCGGGGAAGGGAGAATACTTATTACCTGTGCGCAGGCCTGCCTCCACATGCCCTACCGGAATTTGTGCATAAAAAGCAGCGAGTGCAGCCACAAAGGTCGTCGTCGTGTCCCCGTGGACAAGAACTAAGTCCGGGCGTTCACGTTGGAAAACATCATTTAGCCCATGTAATGCTCGTGTAGTTATATCTGTTAATGTTTGTCCCTGCCGCATAAGGTTAAGATCAAAATCCGGAACAATCTTAAACAGGGTTAATACCTGATCCAGCATCTCACGATGCTGAGCCGTTACAATTACTTGACATAGAATGGACCCTCTCTGACGCAGCGCTCGGATTACTGGCGCCATTTTTATAGCTTCTGGACGGGTTCCAAATACAACCATCACTTTTTTTCGCTTAATCACTTTATTACTCCCCTTCGATTAGAAGAAACAGCATCTTAAGACGTGTGGTCACAGATTATCTTCCCCAAACTTTTCCAATTTGAGTCCTGCTTCATTTGCCATATTAATTGCCAGTTGATCAGGATAAGCATAAGCGAAAATTACGCGTTTAATACCGGCATTAATTAATAATTTTGTGCACAACACACAAGGCTGATGAGTGGTATAGAGATCTGCTCCAGTAATAGCCACCCCATGCTTTGCTGCCTGTACCAGAGCATTTTGCTCTGCATGCACAGCACGGCAGATCTCATGGCGTTCCCCTGAAGGAACGCCTAAGCTCTGCCGTAAACAACCAAGTTCATCACAATGTTGTAGTCCTGAGGGACTTCCGTTATAACCTGTACTTAGAATTTGTTTATCCTTTACCATTACCGCTCCAACTTGGCGGCGCAGGCAAGTTGATCGCCCCGCTACTACATGTGCCATCTGCATAAAATAACTATCCCAACTTGGGCGCTTTACTTGACTCGTCATTTTGTGCCAAACAGCCGGTCTCCTGCATCTCCAAGACCCGGTACAATATAGCCATGATCATTCAAGTATTCATCGACTGCTGCGACAAAAATATCCACATCATTATGTACATCTTGTACAGCCTTAACACCCTCTGGAGCTGCAATTAAGCACATTAACTTAATATTTTTCGCACCGCGATCTTTCAAAAATGTAATTGCTGCAGCGGCTGAGCCGCCTGTCGCTAACATAGGATCAATTACAATCAGGTCTCGTTCTGCAATATCGGGGGGTAACTTGCAGTAGTATTCCACAGGCAGAAGGGTTTCCGGATCTCGATATAGTCCGACATGTCCAACTTTTGCAGCTGGAATTAAGCGGAGCATTCCATCAACCATTCCTAATCCAGCGCGGAGGATTGGAACTAATCCAACTTTACGACCTACCAACACCTTGGTTTTTGCTAATGCTACGGGTGTCTTAACTTCAATTTCCTGAAGGGGAAAATCACGGGTTACCTCATAGGCCATTAACATCGAGACTTCCTCGACTAACTCCCTAAATTCCTTGGAACCTGTTTGCTCATCCCGTATCAAAGACAACTTGTGTTGGATTAGAGGATGATCAAGTATTTGAAGCTTTGGCATCTTTTGGCTCTCCTAATCTAAATTTGTATATAAGGGAAACTCAGCGCATAAGGAACTAACAATTTCCCGTGCTTGTGACAGTTTATCAGGTTCATGATGTGAGGTCAAGGCAAGGTCCATAGCCTCAGCTATTCTCTTCATAGCGTCAGGAGTCATACCTCTCGAAGTAACCGCTGGAGTACCTAGACGAATTCCACTAGTCACAAAAGGACTTGCTGTATCAAAAGGAATCGTGTTTTTATTGACCGTAATACCTACTTCATGAAGAATGTTTTCTGCTTCCTTACCGGTTAACTGTTTGGTTCGTACGTCAACAAGCATAACATGATTATCCGTTCCTCCTGAAACAAGGCGAAATCCACGATCTGTTAGCGCTTGGGCCAAAGCTTTTGCATTTTCTACAATATGGGTCTGGTAGGTTTTGAACTCTGGCTGAAGCGCTTCCCCAAAGGCAACAGCCTTAGCTGCGATGACATGCATCAATGGCCCACCCTGAATTCCAGGGAAAATCGCCTTATCAATAGCTTGGGCATACTCAGCCTTACAGAGAATCAATCCGCCGCGAGGTCCTCTCAGAGTTTTATGGGTAGTAGAGGTGACGAAATCAGCATAAGGGACTGGTGATGGATGTAATCCTGCCGCTACGAGCCCAGCAAAGTGTGCCATGTCAACCATCAGCAGAGCTCCCACTTCATCTGCAATTTCACGCATTTTGACAAAATCTATGATTCTTGGATAAGCACTTGCACCAGCAACAATCATCTTCGGATGATGTTCCTTGGCTAACTCCCGAACCTGATCATAATCAATCCTCTCGGTCTTCGAGTCTACTCCGTATGGAATAACATTAAAGTATACTCCAGAAATATTTACCGGACTCCCGTGGGTCAAGTGCCCACCATGGGACAAATTCATGCCAAGGATGGTATCTCCGGGTTTTAAAAACGAGAAATAGACGGCCATATTAGCCTGGGATCCAGAATGGGGCTGGACATTGGCGTGTTCAGCACCGAAAATCTTCTTGACTCGTTCACGAGCAAGGTTTTCAACCTCATCCACAAACTCACATCCGCCATAGTATCGTTTGCCTGGATACCCTTCTGCATACTTGTTCGTCAGCACTGATCCTTGAGCAGCCATCACTGCACGGCTGACGAAATTTTCAGAGGCTATGAGTTCGATGGTATTTGTTTGACGATTTTCTTCTTGCTCGATGGCTTTAGCGACTTCCGGGTCCTGACTTTTTACCCATTGGTTAATATAATCCATTACTGGCTCACTCCAATTTAATATTATTTTGGTGTGTAGAGGTAATTCATGAATTGCCTCTACTCTGCGTACGCTGCTCTTGGACCGCCGATAAGGCGTGGTCGAGTACGTGCTAAGGTCAAATGCGCTTCACCTAAGTCCTTAACATGTATGCGAATGGGTATTGCCACTGGTCTTAAGTGCATACCGATAAATGTGTCTCCAATATCAATCCCGGCATGTCCTTGGATTTGTTCTACCATAACGGGAGAAGTGAAGGTTTCCCACGCTTTTACCGTCATTGCTCCTCCAGCATGCAGTGCAGGAAGAACTGTTACTTCCTCTAATCCGTAATGATCTAAACAGGCCTCTTCTACCACCAAGGCGCGGTTGATATGTTCACACCCTTGTACTGCTAAGAATAGTCCTAGCCCATGAACACGCTCTAATAAAGGCGGAAGCAATAACTCAGCAACTTCAATGCTGCTACCTTGTCCGATTCGGTGACCAATAACTTCACTTGTGCTGCACCCTAAAACAAGGATTTGTTTTGAGCGTAGTTCAGCCTTAATAAAAAAGGCATCCAGTATATCGTTCCACACTTTAGCCATTTCTTGAAATTTGTCTGCAACATGTTTGTCCATGTGAAAGGTATTCCTCCCCTCCTTGACATGACTAAACAATTTTAAGCTAAATTTCCTCGCCTCGTTCAATGTCACTAATCAAACTTATACGAAGAGCATGTCTACCACCTGTAAATTCGGTTTTTAAAAAAATATCAACAATGTCTAGAGCAAGTCCTACACCAATTACCCGAGCACCCAGTGCTAAGATATTAGCGTTATTATGTTCTCTCGCCATTCGGGCGGAAAAGGTCTCCGAGCAAACTGCAGCTCTGATTCCAGGAATTTTATTTGCGGCCATTGAAATCCCTAATCCAGTTCCACAAACAACAATCCCTAAGTCTGCTTTTTCTTTTATGATCGCACTTCCCACAGCGAACCCATACTTTGGATAATCTACAGAGTCCTTGGAATGGGTTCCGAAATCTTGAACCTCTATCCCCTGTGTTTCCAAGTGCCTGCGAATAGTTTCTTTTAGTTCAAAACCACCGTGATCGGCTCCTAGTGCAACTTTCAATCTTTAACCTCCCTCTTTAGCATCTTGCTTATTTCTACAGATATTGCAAAATCCCTGCAAAAACCAGAATAAAGCGACATATTACGCCGCTAGTGTAAACATTTTTCGCATATCTTATGCTTTTACCTCGGACTATTCACAACTCGAAATAAGCTGTTCTTTTAAGCAATTCAGTAATTCCCTTATTTCCAGCGCAGTATGACGATAAACTTCGAGGGAACCCATGTAAGGATCAATAATATCTCGTTTTTCTTCTCCCCAATTTCCTAAGCATCGAATTTTATGTACATATTGAGGAAATTGACGCTTTAGGCCTTCTTCTTGGAGTTGAGTCATGGGGATAATCCAATCGGCATCCGCCAGCAGCACATCCGTAATTCTCCGGGCACGATGTGAGGAAAGATCCACTCTTTGTTCTTTTAGAATCTCTACCACATGGGGACTAGGATTTTCGCCCTCCCAGGCCGCTATTCCAGCAGAACTCACTTGAGCCAAGTCTCCAAACATTGCCCGTGCCATCCCCTCCGCTAATGGGCTCCGACACGTATTTCCTGTACAAACAAACAAAAGCTTCAGTCCCAAAAAAACTCACCTCTATTAAAAGACTTGGCTAGGACGGGCAATGCGTTGTGATATCTGATTAGAAAAGCAGCTTAATTCCAATTAGAACCAGCGCTAATCCTCCTAGTAATTCAGCCTTATCTCCTAAACGCGTTCCCATTATACGCCCTAAGATCAAGCCCATTCCTGTCATTAACCCGGCAATAAAACCCATAATCATTACTGTCATAAAAATGTCAGCTCTGATAGTTCCTAAGGAAAACCCGACACTTAGGGCATCTAAGCTTACACTAGCAGCTAAGATATACATACCATAACCATTTAGCGAACTGTTACTGGATAATTTCTTTTTAAAAAGAGCCTCCCTGGCTTCCGAGAATCGGAAAATTTCAGCAGTGGGTCGCAAGGCCGTATAGAGCATTCGACCACCTAGACCAATAAGAATAAAGGCCCCTATGAGATTTGCAAATTGACCCAGAATCGTTCCGAAGGCCTGACCTAGTAACATCCCACCAAGGGGCATAAACACATGGAAAACAGCCACCACCAAAGACAAACGCACCATCATACTTTTCTTGATTCCTGCTAAACCAATTGCTAAAGCCAAGGAGAATGCATCTGCACCCAAAGCAATTGCCACAACGACAACCCATGCTAAATTCATAACCTTTCCCTCCGTTCCCCCTATTATATGCACAGGAAACGGTCGATTAGACGAATTAGTGTTAGATGTGTTGACTTCGCTTGCCAGCTGCCTTCTCTAAGCGGTTCATAACAGCGCTTCCCAAGCCCCCTTCTTCGATTCCTTCAACCAAGATCAATTCCATTCTCCTATCATCACACAGGCGTAACCCTTCAAATAAGTTACTTGCCACCTCTTGTGGTCGATCTTTTGAACCCAGAACAAACAAGAGATCGGGAGTCCAGTTGTGTAAAAACGATGCGCTCTCAAAGGTACAAAGAACACCGACTCGTTTAAGCCGAGCATGTCCTTTCTGAATTTCTTGGCCCATGCGCTGTACGACTCTTTCTCGAAGGCCGCTCACCAGAATTAATTCTCCTTGGGGAGCATAGTGCCTGTATTTCATTCCGGGTGCTCTGGGTATCTGGTTTTCCGAGGGAGCGTCCACACGAACTTCACCCAAGACTTCCTCTAGCTGTTCCTTTGTAATTCCTCCCGGACGAAGGATGGTGGGAACTCCTCCGCTCACATCCAGCACAGTCGATTCTACGCCAACTTCACAGGCTCCTGCATCAAGAATCAGGGGGATCTTACCTTTCATATCCCTCCAGACATGACTGCCTCTTGTTGGACTTGGTTTCCCTGAAAGGTTAGCGCTTGGTGCGGCAATTGGAAATCCGGTTTCTTTGATCAAACCAAGGGCCACTGGGTGACTAGGCATGCGTATTGCTACGTTTTCCAGTCCAGCGGTGACAATATCCGGAACCAGGGCTGTTTTGGGCAGGATTAAGGTTAATGGACCTGGCCAAAAATGTTGAACACAAAGATCCGCTGCCGATGTCCAATCTTTAACCAAACGATTTGCCATAGAGCGGTTACAAACATGGACAATTAGAGGGTTATCTTGAGGCCTTCCCTTTGCTTCAAAAATCTTGGCACATGCGAAAGCATCTAGAGCATTTGCTCCTAACCCATAGACGGTTTCCGTTGGAAAGGCTACCAGTTCCCCCGCTTTCAGCCACTCAGCACCCTCTTTTAAGATTTCAGCTTCCGGTCGGACTCTGTCAATAGAACTTCGTTTTGTCAGCATCATGCTCACCTCGCTAAAATCACCCGATCCCGACCCGCTAAGTCCGGGTAAACGTGTGTTTCAAAACCCTTCAATTGAAAAATATTACTAACGTCTTTGCCTTGATCCCAGCCAATCTCCATTAATAGTTTTCCTTGCGGGTTTAATAGCGATCGTGCTTCTTCCGCTAAACGGCGATAAAAATCCAAGCCGTCCGATCCTCCTATAAAAGCCATAGATGGCTCACGGAAAATCTCAGGGGCACACTGACTATAGTCTTCTATAGAGACATAGGGAGGATTCGAAACAATCAAGTCCCAATGTTCTCCTCGAATAGAATCGACAAAATCCCCTTCACGCCACTCTACTTTGACTCCTAATCCTTCGGCATTTTGATGGGCTACTTCTAAAGCACCTGAGGAAAGGTCAGTGCCAACTACCTCGGAAGCAGGATAATAATGCGCGATAGAAATTGCAAGAGCTCCACTCCCAGTACATAAATCTGCAATCTTGACTAATCGACCCTGTCCTTGTCTATTTTCCCGCTTTATAAGTTCTAGACATTTCTCGACTAAAATTTCGCTATCTGCCCGGGGGATAAGAACCCTCTCATCTACATAGAATGAAAGCCCCATGAATTCCTGCCGCTTTAAGATATACTGAAGCGGCTCGTTCATCGAACGACGAAGAATCGCTTTTCGAAAATCGGCTTCTTCTTGCTCAGATAAATCACGATCCCAGTCAATATAGAGGCGGTCTCTCGCCATCTTAAGCGTCTCTGCTAATAACAAGTCTGCGTCAAAGCGAGGATTTTCAATCCCTTTTTTCAAAAGTTCAGTCTCGCCCCAACGCATTCCATCAAGTATCTTCAACCTACAAAACCCCTTACTCGATGTTCGAAATTCGTGGTTCGTGGTTCGAATCTCATTTTACTGAATCTCTGCTTTTAGTCGTTCCGCTTGGTCAGAGGCATTTAAGGCTTGGATGATCTCCTCTAAGTCTCCCGTCAAAATTGTCTCTAAGCGATGCAGCGTCAAGTTGATACGATGATCTGTCACTCTGCCTTGAGGAAAGTTGAAGGTTCGGATCCGCTCACTCCGGTCCCCTGTTCCAACCTGGCTTCGGCGTTCAGAGGCTTGTTCACCGCTCGCTTCCTCTTGAGCTTTCTCCAAAATACGAGCACGCAAGACGCGCAGAGCCTTCTCTTTATTCTTGAGCTGAGACTTTTCATCCTGGCAAGATGCAATAATCCCAGTAGGCAGATGAGTAATACGTACTGCCGATTGGGTGGTATTCACACACTGTCCACCCGGTCCGCTGGAACAGTAGATATCGATGCGCAGATCATTTGGATTGATCGTTACTTCTACTTCTTCTGCTTCAGGAAGAACGGCAACCGTAGCAGTTGAAGTATGAATTCTGCCTCCAGACTCTGTGGCTGGGATCCGCTGAACGCGATGAACACCACTTTCAAATTTCAATTTGCTATAGGCTCCATGCCCTTCCAAAAGGAAAATTATTTCCTTGTACCCCCCCATATCAGAGTAACTGGCACTTAGAAGCTCGACTTTCCAACCCTGGCCTTCAGCATAACGGGTGTACATCTTATAAAGATCTCCTGCAAATAAAGCAGCTTCATCCCCGCCAGCTCCGGCCCGAATTTCCATGATGACGTTCTTCTCATCCAAAGGATCTTTGGGCAAGAGAAGAATGCGAATTTGTTCTTCTAATTCCTCAGATTGTTTCACTAATTTCTCACGTTCCTGCTCAGCCATCTCCTGCATATCAGAGTCTAGTTTTTCCTTGAGAAGAGTCTCTGTCTCCTCTAATTCACGAATAACTTCCTGATATTCTCTAAACGTTGTGACCAGATTCGTCATGCCCGCCTGAGCTTTGGCGTACTTTTGCCACTCACTCTGATTGGCAAGGATTTCAGGATCACTGAGGAGTTCTGTTAATTCATCATATTTTCGTTCTATCTCATAAAGTTTCTCTAACATTTTTTCACACCTCAAAATTACGTAAGTTCTTTGACCTGAATCCATTATATCGAGGCACGAGGCTCGAGGTTCGAGGTTCGAAAAAAATTATACACAAACTTCGCGCATCGTACATCGAGCCTCGAGCTTCGCTTAAGCATTTACGCAAAAAGCAGAGCTTGCGCTCTGCTTTTCCACCAGCAACGACCGCAGGCCGTTGTTTACATCCCATATTTCTTTTTGAACCGATCAACCCGTCCGCCAGCATCGACAAACCGCTGTACCCCGGTATAGAAGGGATGGCATTTTGAACAAATTTCCACTTTGATGTTCATTCTAGTGCTTCCTGTCGGGATAACTTCTCCGCAAGCACATGTCACAGTGGTTTGTTCATATTTTGGGTGAATTTTTTCTTTCATGTCTTCACCTTCTTTCCCATTTGAATCGAGGCGCTCATTTGTCGCACCTTGAAATACAATTCCAGTCAACTCTTACTATTCTAGCATAAAGACCATTAAACGGTCAAGGATTGCTAACAACCTTTCATGGCATACCTGGGTTTTTTATCAAAACAGTGGCGTGCTTCAATAAACCGAACGGTCCCTGTCTTCCCCCGAGCCACCACAGTATGTGTCAAGGCCCCTTTGGCTGTGAAAGTAACCCCTCGTACCAAGGGACCTTCGGTAATCCCTGTGGCGGCAAAAAAGACATCATCCCCGCTTACTAAGTCGTCCATCGTTAACAGTTTATGAACATCATCAATTCCTAAGGCCTTTGCTCGAGCTATATCCTGCTCGTTTTCTGGCCAAAGACGCCCTTGCATTTCGCCGCCCATACATCGCAGTGCTGCTGCAGCAAGAACCCCTTCAGGTGCTCCACCAATTCCCATCATCATATCTACACCTGAATCTTCAAAAGCGCAAGCCACAGCCGGAGAAACATCTCCGTCAGTAATGAGACGAATCTTCGCTCCACAAGCGCGCACATCTTGGATCAGCTTTTGATGGCGTGGACGATCCATAATCACAACTGTTATATCCTCCATGCTTTTTCCTAACGCTTTTGCCACATTTGAAACATTCTCGAATACGGTCGCATCTAGATTAATTTGCCCGACAGCCGCCGGACCTACGGCAATCTTATCCATATACATATCTGGAGCGTGAAGCAAGCATCCCTTCTTGGCAATTGCTACAACTGCTATGGCCCCTGCCATTCCTTTGGCAACAATGTTTGTTCCTTCGAGAGGATCTACTGCAACGTCCAATTGAGGACTTTCTCCGTTACCAACTCGTTCTCCAATGTAAAGCATCGGAGCTTCATCCATTTCCCCTTCCCCAATGACCACTGTCCCATCCATATGAATGGTATCAAAAACGGCACGCATCGCTTCAACTGCCGCGTTATCTGCTGCTTCTTTATTTCCCATACCTACCCAACGTGCCGAAGCTAAGGCCGCCGCCTCTGTCACTCTAGCGAATTCCATTGTAAGCTCTCTCTCCAATTTCTATTCCTCCTTAAATTGTTAACCAATCCATCAAGCTTATTATTGATCGTCCCGCTAACGTTGAACGCGGCACTTCAAATCATATAGCACATTAAACACCTATCACCTTATTGTGACATGCTTTTGTAGGTTTTTCAACCACAATTAATCTGAACTTTATTAAGCATTAAAATTGACATTAACTTATCCTATTCGGATAGGTTAATGCCAATTATTTTGAATCACTTGATTAACGCTTTTCCCAATCAGCTAAAAACTTTTCGATCCCAGCATCTGTCAGGGGGTGGCGAAAAAGTTGCCTTAAGACTCCAAAGGGAACTGTCGCGAAATCCGCTCCAATCTTTGCTGATTCTGTAACATGAACTGGATTTCGAATACTAGCCGCAATCGTCATGGTTGAAATGTCATGTACTTGAAAAATCTCGCAAATATCAGCCAATAGATTTAGTCCATTTTCGCTGATGTCATCTAATCGACCAAGAAAAGGGCTAACATAAGTAGCACCAGCCCGTGCTGCAAGTAAAGCTTGGTTAGCGGTAAACACGAGGGTAACATTTGTTTTAATTCCTTCACCGCTTAACACTTTTGCGGTTTTGAGGCCATCTTCAGTCATCGGAAGTTTAATTACAATGTTTGGATGAATTGCTGCTAGGATACGGGCTTCCTGCAACATTCCTGTATGATCCAGCGCTATCACTTCTGCACTGATAGGTCCATCAACGATCCCACTCACCACTTTAAGAAGTTCATGAAAGTCCTTTCCTTCTTTAGCGACCAAACTAGGGTTTGTTGTCAGACCTCCAATGACTCCCATATCCCAGGCCTGCCTGATTTCTTCGATATTTGCAGAGTCTAAGAAAAACTGCATTTATCCACCTTCTTCCAAAAGTTTACGCCTTCCCATTGCTTCCAAAAATTCGAATTTTCTCTCGGATAATTTTCGTAGTGGCTTCACGAGCAGGGCCCAACATTTTGCGAGGGTCAATTTCTTTAGAGTTCCCTTCAAGCACAAGACGAGCAGCTAGAGTAAATGCTTCACGGATATTGGTATCAATATTGATTTTACAGATACCCCGTGAAATTGCTTCGCGAAGCGCTTCATCCGGCACGCCTGAAGAACCGTGCAACACAAGGGGAGTTGAAACTCGTTCTCGAATTTGCGTTAGTCGTTCAAAGTCAAGTTTAGGAATCCCTTTGTATTGGCCATGAGCAGTTCCTATAGCAATCGCTAAAGCGTCGACTTGGGTTGCTTGAATAAAGCGCTCTGCTTCTTCAGGATCAGTAAACAGGGCTTCCTGCTCGCTGACGGTTATGTCATCTTCTGTCCCACCGATTTTACCCAGTTCAGCCTCTACAGAAATTCCTAAAGGGCGTACAGCTTCGATGACTTTGTTGGTCAACGCAATATTATCTTCAAGAGAGTGTTTGGATCCATCGATCATCACAGACGAAAAGCCGTGGCGTGCACACTGCATGACCTGTGCAAAACTTGTTCCATGATCCAGATGCAGGGCGATGGGTACACTTGCCTTTTCCGCAGCTAACTTTGTCAAAGTGGTGATGTACTCAATTCCTGCATATTTTATGGCACCTTGGCTGGCCTGAATGATCACTGGCGCATTTTCAGCTTCTGCTGCAGCGACGATTGCCTGAACGATTTCCATATTATTGCAGTTAAAGGCACCGACAGCATAGTGTCCTTTTTGTGCGTTATCTAGTAACTCGATCATCGATACTAACGCCATTTTTTCTCCTCCTCAATTGTTCTTGAGATATGTTGACCCCGCAACGGATTATTGATAAGCCAAGTCTTATTCTCTTCCAAATAAATAGAACTTATTCCTTCAATTTGACGAACATTATCTGAACTATCTGCGTATATAACCCCCACTGCTTCACAGCATTCACAATAAAGCTCGATGCGATCCGGTAATAACTCAAAGGTCAACTCGTGATTCCCACAAGCACAACCTAAATCCCCTTGCCTAGCTAGACGGTGCAGATGATCTAAAACCCAGAGCATTACTTCAGGATTTTCGAACTCTTCCTCATATCCCAACTCTACAGCTAATTCTCCTATGGATTTTTCACGATTACGACAGGCCTGGGTAACTTTTTGCTTTGGTCCAATATATCCAACCGAAGCTCCCACATCAGGGCAAGCAAGGGGTAACGCTTCTTTTCCCCAAATTGCATGGTGGTTTAATCTTAAATAATGGGTTTCCCCACAGTAAGCACAATCGTATGTGATGTTAAACTGCCGACGGTTCCTGCTTGTGACCGATAGAAGTTGACGGCCACAACCACAATGCAGATTTTTGCGTCCTTGTCGAGAAAATGCAAAGAGAGAGAGGGCATGAAATTCTAGCTCCCCACACTGGGAACACTGTATGGCAATAGTCGTATTTGTCGTTAGAATCATAATTCCCACCTCTTCCTACAGCTATACTTCGTCATGCAAGAAGATTTTCCTGCCTTTCACTAAAGAAAACTCGGCCTGTCAGGCCATCAGATGGCATGGATGGCCGAGTATCACCGGAGCCCACGCGAAAACACTGTTTTCGCACGAATTACTCTTCTTGCAAACACTGTTTTCGCACGGATTACTCTTCTTGAAGACACTGTCTTCGCACGAATTAGCATTCTTGCAGGACGGCGAGAACCATTCTTAAGACTATGCTTGCAATAGTTTTCTGACTCGTTCTCTTAACTCAAATAAATCAAAGGGCTTACCCATGTAATGGAGAATACCAAGTTCCTTGGCTTGTTCCATATTTTGAGCATCACCATAGGCAGTCATCATAATTACTCCAACTTGACTGTCTAAAGCACGAATTTGCCTTAAGGTTTCAATGCCGTTCATGCCCGGCATTTTCATATCCATCATTATAAGATCAGGCTTAAAGGATTCAAGTAATACGACGGCCTCCTCACCGTTCGCTGCCATTTCAACCTCATATTGGTCCTCCCGGAAGGTTTCAAAGAGTAGGCGACGCACACCAAGTTGGTCATCTACTACAAGTATTTTAGCCACTCCCCACATCCCTTTCCTTATCTAATCTAATTGTGAATATTCTTTACAAACCGGCGAAACTCCTTCTTCAAGAATTCGTTCTGCTAAAATTCCCCCATCTTGTTTATATTTCCTATGTATTCGGGGATTTGCCACTGTCCTACGTAAAGGAATTCTCACTTCATCCCCTAAAGCGCAGTCCTGCATTCCCACGTCAAGTACTGTAAGCTGCATACCAATCTTACCAGCCACTCGAACAGTCCGCCCCTTTAATTCTACTCGCTCTTGGCTCAGAAAAACACCAAATAAAGCTAAGAAATTTTTAATTATGATTTTCAGAAAGTCAAACCACCCTTGGGGAACAAAATGTGGGGCTATGCCTAATCCATCAGCATACCCCACAGGAATTACGGCTAGCTGAGTAACTGATTTCGTGCGGTAAATGCTTTGATACCCTACCTTCGTACCTTTGGCTACTTTGCGCAAATGAACAATCTTACTCTTAGCAATCCAGGGATCACTTAATGCCAATTTTCCGGTGAAACCAGGCCCCGGATAATGCCCAATTAATAATGTGCCGATGCGAACGAAATCAAGATGCCACTCAGGATAATCCAAAAAAGCCGCGCTATTACACACATGTTTCCACGCTGGCCGGATCCCTAGTTCTTCAAGACGAACAGTGAGTGATCGAAATTGCTTATATTGCTCTATCGTATATTGCTTGTCCCTTTGGGCTGCTCGCGCAAAATGGGTATACACCCCCATAATTTTAAGCTGGGGGGCGCTATTTAAACTTTTCGAAAGATCTTCTAACTCAGACAATCTAAACCCAGTTCTCCCCATGCCTGTCTCAAGCTTAAGATGTACTGAAACTTCTTTATGCAAATCTGAACAAACATCATTTAGCTTGGCAATGAAGGATAATTCAGAGATCGTCAATTGTAATTGAGCCTCGATGGCTTTCGGCCATTCTTCCTCTGTGGAGGGCCCCAACACTAAAATTAACCCTCTAATCCCGTGTTTTCGCAGGACTAACCCTTCTTCGACCTTAGTAACCGCGAAGGCTTCACATCCAACTCGCTCCAAGGCAAGGGCAACTTGAACTGCACCTAAGCCATAGGCATCCGCTTTGACAACAGCCATACACCTTGATTCAGGATGGAGATGCTTAACAACTTCATGATAATTACTTATAAGGGAGTCTAGGTCTATTTCTATCCAGGTTCCAGCCATGGAGTTATCCCCTCCGCACTCGCCGTAGCTTTGTGATTAATCCCTTAATAACATTCGAATAAAGGGGTTCTAAATTGTTCCAAAGAAAATAGGTTACCGGACGATACACCAGGTCCCACTCTCCAATAAATTCTACATAATCTCCGTTGAATCCCTTCTTAAAGCGATAAAGCCCATATAGCGGATTATCTTCGCTTAAGTGTCCCGGGACTCCTCTAAAATCATAGAGCGTGCACCCTAGCGACTTGGCCCAACGAATCATTTCCCATTGAATTAAGTAGTTGGGCATAACATTTCGATGAGCGTTAGACGAAGCTCCATATATGTACCAAGCCTTATTTCCAATAACAAAAGCCAACGTACCAGATATAATATTCCCCTCATATTCGGCGATAAATAATTCTCCCAAACCAACGGGAACTAAGGAGTCATACAGGTCTTCAAAATAGGAATAGGCTCGCACTAAGAAACGGTCCCGTTCTGTTGTTTCCTTAAGGACTCGATAGAATTCCGGTAAATCTTCTCGAGTCCCTTTACGTATATGTACCCCTTTCTTTTGGGCAAGACGAATATTATACCGAGTTTTTTGTTGCATATTACTTAGGAGAATCTCTTCAGACGGCGAAATATCAAGTCGAAACACATACTTAGGTTGAACCCCTTCGAAACCCTTGCCACTTTCCGCCGACCTAAATCCTCTAGAGAGCAAATACTGCTCTAGTTCTTTTTCTGAAGATGGCAAATCAGGGTCGACCTTCAGAAAAATTGCTCCTCGTGCTTTTGCTAAGGTTCGAATCTCGGCAAGGATCAAATCAAATAACTCAAAATTTTCCCAATCAACTACCGGACCACGAGAAGCATAAAAGATGGGGATTCCCACAACTGGTATCTTCCGCTCAAGAATAGAGACAGCAGCCACAATTTCATTATTTTCTTCAACAACCAACCGCCAGGGGATCCATCCGGTCCGGCTTTTGATATCTCCCCACTCCCAAGACTGGAGTACGTGCCCCTTTAAATGTCTAGCCAAAAAATCGTTAAAGCGTCTATGTTCACTTTTATCAATCCACCTTGCGATATAAGCCATCGTTCAGTCCCCTTCCTCTCAACATTCTTACCACGGTTCTGCAGCTCTAATCAGCAAGCCCGTATTATACCCGTAAGAGCGATCCATGAATTGCCTCTACTCATTGCCTTAGTACACAGGAAGAGTTCGTGCCAGACCTTAATCCAAGGTTCAGCAGAACTCTTCATTTGGGATTCGAAGCATAAAGCGCGAGGTTCGAATCTCAACCTCGCGCTTCGTAACCCCTAATCTTAACTCTACATCACACATTAATTTTAACTTTAAGCATCATCGCGCCTTCGCCTTGCTATAGCGTCGCTCGTATAAACTCTCTAAACAATGGATGAGCCCGATTCGGGCGGGACTTGAATTCCGGATGGAACTGGGAGGCCACAAACCATGGATGATCCAAGTATTCAGAGATTTCTACTAACCGTCCATCCAGTGATGTTCCAGAGAACCTTAATCCTACCTTCTCTAACTCTTCACGGAACTGGTTATTAACCTCATATCGATGACGATGGCGTTCGTAAACAACTTGATCCTGATAAGCTTGATAAGCTTTACTGCCTTCTACCAACTTCGCAGGAGAAATACCTAAGCGCATGGTACCGCCCTTATCCTCAATGTCTTTTTGCTCTGGGAGAATATCGATAACAGGATAGGGTGTATCCGCATCAAATTCTGTGCTATTAGCCCGTTCCATACCACAGAGATTGCGGGCGATTTCTATAATGGCTGTTTGCATTCCCAGACAAATACCTAAGAAAGGAATTTTCTGTTCTCTAGCATAACGGATCGCATCGATTTTACCCTCAATGCCCCGGTTACCAAATCCACCCGGAACTAGGATCCCATCAACACCTTCTAGATACTTTTCGACAGATTCATTCTCGATGTTTTCGGAATCAATCCAACGAATTTTTATTTTGGCCCCGTGTTCCGTACCCGCTGACCTTAAAGCTTCTGCTACACTAAGGTATGCATCAGGGAGTTCTACGTATTTTCCTACAATTGCAATCTCAATCTCCCGGGTCGGGGATTTGATTCTTTCAACCATAGTTTTCCACTCTGTCATATCAGCCGGAGGAGCTTCCAGTCCTGCGCAACGCAGAACAATATCGTCAAACCCTTCTGCTTGGAGAGTTAAAGGAACTTCATAGATCGTCGAGGCATCTATGCACTCAACAACTGCTTCTAAATCTACGTCACAAAGCAACGCTAGCTTTTCCTTCATTTCTTTGGAAAGGGATTTCTCCGTTCGACAAACAATAATCGATGGCTGAATACCGATTCCCCGTAATTCTTTAACAGAGTGCTGGGTTGGCTTAGTTTTCAACTCTCCGGACATTGCCAAATAAGGAACCAGTGTAACATGAATATAAATGACATTTTCTCGTCCAATGTCATTTTTCATTTGACGAATTGCTTCGAGGAAGGGTAGGGACTCTATATCTCCAACGGTCCCTCCAATCTCGGTAATCACAAAATCCGGATGACTTTCCCGCGCAACGCGATATACCCGTTCTTTGATCTCATTGGTAATATGAGGAATGACTTGAACAGTCCCTCCTAGGTAGTCTCCTTTACGTTCCTTCCGGATGACAGACCAGTAAACCTTACCAGTTGTAACATTGCTATTTTTAGAAACCGGTACGTCAATAAAGCGCTCATAATGGCCTAAATCCAGATCTGTCTCTGCCCCGTCATCCGTTACAAACACTTCACCATGTTGATACGGGCTCATTGTTCCGGGGTCGATATTAATATAGGGATCAAACTTTTGTATTGCCACCTTAAAACCCCTATTTTTTAAGAGACAACCTAGGGATGCAGCCGCGATTCCTTTTCCCAGGGAAGATACCACTCCGCCCGTTACGAAGATAAATTTTGTCATGCGCTTTACCATTTCCTTTCAAGACCTTTTAAGAAAAACGCTACGCGTCTTTTTACTATACATGTCTTTCTGAGGCGTAGCCGAAGAATCTTGACTTCTGCACTATTCCACACAAGTTAAGATCCTTCACTGCGCTCAGGATGACAGTGAAAGAGGACCCTAAAGTTATACTTTCAGTAAAATGTAACCTAGATGCACTTCCCTACTATTTAGAAGTCAATTATCCTTTAGGATATCTTCTGCGACAAAACACATAAATAAAGCTAGTCCGAGATCGCACTAGCTTTATTTTACCAGTCAAATAGACTATATATTACTTTAGTCTATTTTAGCTACACTTCTAAAGGATGTCAAGACAAGGAATGCTTTTAGAAGCATTGGATAATTACCACTTTTCTCCCCGTCGCCCTTCATCCGCCTCGTCAAATATTTCATCCGTTTCTGAAACATCTTCATCTAAAGAATCGTCCTCAAGTTCTTCCGGCTCTGATTTGTCATCTTCATCCGGGGATTCTTTGTTTATCAAGGCAACTGCCGGGGACCGACGAGGAGTTTTCGCAGGATCCCAAACCTTCAGACCCCATTCACCCTTGCCCAGAAATGTAAACCTCGTGTCTAGATTAATCTGAGTCAGTGCCGCCGCAATCCGTATGGCTTCCTGAGAAATACCTAAACGTCGAAGTACTTCTTCAATTAAATTTTGATAATGCATTGGATTACCTTGAGCTTTTAGAATCTCAAAGGCTATATCCGCTTCTGTCGGCTTGTTTTTTTTACTTAAAGAGTGGGTCAAAAAACTCCACCGCCCTTCGTCATTTTGAATATCACTATATTCGGCCCACCCCTAAATATTTCCTGCTTGTTGCAAGTTTAAACTTTTAAATTTTACATTCTTTCAGGAGCGGATACGCCTAAAATACCTAAAACGTTTCCGACAATTTGTTTCACCGCTCGCACTAAGCTCAAACGAGCCCTGCGTAATCCCTCATCATCAACAAGCACCCGTTGGCTATTATAGAAGGTATGGAAGAGACCCGCCAATTCAAGTACATAACGAGCTAAGCGGTGAGGTTCCATAAGTCGTGCGGCCACAATGATCTCGCTCGGCAAATCCGCCATCTTCTTGAGCAAATCTCGCTCTTCCGTACTATCTAGGCGAATTAGGTCCTTTTCTTGCGGTGGTGTTCCAAGGTCGCCAAGTTCCTCAGCCTGCCTTAGAATGCTGCATAATCGGGCATGCGCATACTGTACATAGTAAACTGGATTTTCAGATGACTGAGACTTTGCTAAATCCATATCAAATTCCACCGTAGAATCTGGATCCCTCAAGTTAAAAAAGAACCTTGCCGCGTCTTTGCCCACTTCTTCCATCAATTCGCGTAATGTGATGTACTGACCAGAACGTTTGGACATTTTTACGATTTCACCGTTTTGTATAAGACGAACGAGTTGCATTAAGATAATTTGAAGGTTATCTGAGTCATACCCTAAGGCTGACATTGCACCTTTCATGCGAGCCACATGTCCGTGATGATCTGCTCCCCAAATATTAATGACTCGATTAAATCCTCGATCAAATTTATTGCGATGGTAGGCAATATCAGCAGCAAAATAAGTCGGAGATCCATTGCTCCTAATTACCACTTCATCTTTTTCATCTCCAAATTGAGTCGACTTAAGCCAGTGAGCGCCTTCCTTTTCATAAATGTATCCTTTTTTCTCAAGGTCCTCCATTGTTGAACGAACGGCCCCCGAATCATGTAGGGATTGTTCGTTAAACCACACATCGTATTCCACTCCAAAATCCTGAAGTGTTTCTCGGATATTTCGCATCTTTTCATCCAACGCGTATCTGACCAGAAATTCTCTTCTTAACCCTGGTTCGACCGAAAGGTACTTGTCCCCTACTTTAGTAATAAGACCTTTTACCGTATCAATCAAGTCCTCACCATGATATCCTCCTTCCGGGAAGGGGACATCTTGGCCTAGTTGTTGCAAATACCTCGCTTCTAGGGACAAGCCAAAATTATGTATCTGGTTCCCTGCATCATTAATATAAAATTCTCGGGTAACTTCATAGCCCGCCGTTGATAATAAGGAAGCCAAACTGTCGCCCAATGCGGCACCCCGGGCATTACCCATATGCAGCAGTCCCGTAGGGTTAGCACTTACGAACTCGACTTGAATCTTTTGGCCTTTTCCGATATCCACATGCCCGTAACGTTCACCGGCTTTCAATACTTCGTCAATAACCCCTGTAAGCCATAGGGGATTTAGACGAAAGTTAATAAAACCAGCTCCAGCAATCTCAGAGGATTCGATCCATGTCCCATCTGTTTCCATATGTTTGATGAGCGCAGTGGCTATCTCCCGGGGAGGTCGCTTTGCTTGTTTAGTCAACACCATAGCCAGATTGGTTGCCAAATCTCCACGTTGCCTTTCTCTTGGTTCTTCCAAAACAAAACTCGGCAATTCCTCAAAGCTTAATTCCCCTACCGCTTTTGCCTTATTCGCAGCTTCGATCAACTGGTTTGTTATCTTTGTCTTTATATTCTCGTAGAGACTCATTGGGGGATATCCTCCTTTACGTTTAGCAGCAAAACATTATTACTCACTAATTTATCATCGACAAAAAGGTCATATTCTAGACTAATACGTCCCCCATGGACTGTCAAGTCATACTCTACTCGGTGAGGCATAACGCTTATCCAAATGTTACCGTAGCAGGTGGAGTAAATACTTCGGTTAAGAACGCCCATTTTAAACTCCTGTGCTAGTTCTACAGCGCCTTTGCGACTCAAGGCAACTGTATCTTCTTTCATCGTCAGAAGCGTCGTCACATCTCCAAGGCCTGTAGCCTCACGTTCAGTTTCTTTATAAAATACGTAAAATACCTCGTTTCGTTCATAAATCTTTCCCACAGTAAGTACTTCCTGCTTATCCTCATGCCCTTCAGGATACTTCTGTTTGCCGATTATTTGAATGGTCACATTTTTCTTCAATTGACTGCTCCTTTCTGCGGAGTCAGTTTCTTAGCCCGTTCGCACATCCTCCGCCGGTAAGTGTCCTTTTGGGATCGCGGCTTCGGCGATACTCTCCACCGGAGACTATCGTACCGGAGACTATCGTGATCCATCGCTATTCGCTTGACGCGATTCCTCTCACATGCTCTCTCAGCTAAGAAACTTCCTCTAGCTTTTATAAATGAATATAATAAATGAACTTATAAGTGCATATGTGCCTATTCTAGTTAATTTAGTAAAATCCTTTTTAAATGAATAAATTCAGACCATATTCAAGAGCGAGAGGGAAAATTCCCCTCTCGCTTATCTTTTAAACCACTGGATTACTTAAGGTACTCTCCCTGTGGGGTTTTAATAATTCGTTGGATCTTTTCTTCAGCACCTGTTGCCGCATTTAAGTATACCAGATATTCTTCCCCCTGATATCGACCACGGAATTCATAACAATAAACCTCTCGATTTCCGGCCTTAACAATGACTGCTAATCGACTTTCTAGAACTTGAAAACCTGAGCGCAGCTTGCGTACAGCTTGATCCATTGATATTTTTGCCGGGAAGGTCCGTGAGTGATGAAACGCGTAATATGGTACTGAATCTAATCCGATCAGCTGACCGTTGTCTAAAGCGATCATCAATCGTACTTTGTCTGGGTAAATCCTTACCCCATCTTTTTCTACAACTGCATCAAACTGAACATATGAGCCGAACTCTTCACTTGAGGTTATCACCAACTGCCAACCTAAGGATTTTAAAACCCCTTTAGCTTTTACTGAGGCTTCTTCTATACTCAGTGTCCTAGGTTCCATTCCCCGTTGATCACGGTAAAGAGTGATAACACCGCCTTGACGGCTCACTTCCAAATAAGCTTCTTTGAACTTCCATATATATCCACCAAGTTCACCTTGAGACTCCCCTCCAAATTCTGGATTTGCATTAGAATAGCCTACTTTATTTAAGAAGTTTCGAGCCCTTTCTAAGGACTGGTCTCGTGTTACATTCCCTTTGGGAAGACCTAAGGGCTTTGCAACAACACGTGTAGCGTACTCTCCAGAGTAGGAAAATGGCGGAAGCTTTTGCAAACTGGCATCCAACTGGTCTAGTCCAGAACGAACCGATTTCGAAGGGGCTTCTGACCCATCTGCTGCTGCTTCAGCAACCTGGGTTCCTAAGCCTAGCCGTTCCCTAATGGTTGGGTCAGGGTCTGTCCAAACTAACTGCTCGGTATCCATTCTAACTATTAATTCCTGAACCTTCTGGTTAACCGGCATAAGACGTTCATGCATATCTCTAAGAGTCTTTTCCTCTTCCGCAGAAATCGTTCCTCCGCCAGCAATTCGCTGGGCTAAAGTCCGTGCAAAATCACCAGACTGTGTTAAAAATTGGCCGACATAACTAAGTCCTGTTTGTTGTGCCGGGATTTGTGCAAAATCCTTAAGAGCCGCATCGCTATTACTTGAGACTTGGCTTAAGTAGAGAATTTTTTGGGCGGGGTTATTAGCCACATTCCCTTTGGCCATGTCTGTCTCCAATTGATCGAGATGGCTAGCAAAATCATTGATTGCCCTACGATTATTGTTTTCTGCTAACAGACGATATTCCCCTGCAACACGGTATTCGTTCCATCCCCAGCCCAGAGCGATTAAAAAGGCTAATGCCAAAGCGCCAATCCAAAATTTTCTGTGCATACTTACCCCCTACTTCGTAAACATATGATTTCCGATTTGCTTAATCTGTGGGCGTGACCAAATATATTTGTTTGATGTCTTCGCGGGATTAAAAAAGAAGACTGCTCCACCAGAGGGGTCTGAACCATTTATTGCTTCTTGGGCAGCACGAATTGAGGACGCTGAAGGAGGTAGATTAATTTGCCCATCATCAACACTTGAAAAGGCTCTCGGTTGATAGACAATATCTGCAACAGTTTTGGGGAATGCCGGATCAGCAATCCGGTTTAGGATAACTGCAGCTACAGCAACTTGCCCAATGTAGGGTTCTCCCCTTGCCTCTGCATTCACAGCGCGAGCTAGTAGGTTTTTGTCGATATTTTTATAACCAACAGCCTTTCCTGAAGCATTTGTACTCTGCCCTGTAAGACGTTTTAGCTCTTTGATGGTTTGTGTTCCGGCCAACCCATCTACTCTAAGCCCGTGTTCCTTTTGAAAGCGTCGAATCGCCGCCTCAGTTTTTGATCCGAACTTTCCATCGACAGGGCCTAAGACATAACCCAACTGGACCAGTCTTTTCTGTAACTCAGTTACTTCAGGCCCCTTACTCCCTCTGCCTAGCAAACGGTCTCCTAATGCTGCATAAGCAAATCCAGACAGAGCTATGCTGAGTAATAATCCGATGGCGATAACAGTCGCCCAAGGTCTAGCGTGTACTTTCATACCCTCACCTCACTTTGTTTAATCGTCTTTAGTGTGGCAAAAGTTTTAAGAAATTATCCAACATTCCCCTAATAAGTCCAGAAAAAAATAAAAAGGCCACAGAGTTCTACAAACCCCATGGCGATTACTTAGTCAACCCCAGACAAAAACGGATAAGCATATTTAACAAATATGCTTATCCGCAAAACTATCCTTTAGTGGCGTGGACCTCTGAAAGGACTCATGGCTCTTGGTTTTCCTAGAATCTCTGCCCAAACAACTCCTCGAACAAGTTCTTTTTCTGTCATAGCCAATTTGAACTTGTTATCTTCTTGCACTGCTCCAGCAATCCTCTGACTGAAATCTCCTTCGGAGTCACGATATTCTTCTACCTCATCCATTTTGCGGTAGGTATTAACTTCGTTAACCCCTAGATTTACTCCCGTCCCTTGAGCCCCTTCCTTCTGCAGGTAATCTTCCGTAAAACCCCTCTGAGGAATTGACTTTAAGGGTTCCGCCTCTTCTGCCTGTCTCGAACTATTCAATGCCTGTTGAATTTGTTCACGCCATGAGCCTTGGGGAGTTTCCTGCAAAGTCTCTCTGATTGATCGGAGATCCGGTAAATTAAGTGGGTCAGAGAATCTTCTCGGTGCTTGTTGCTTACCCTTCTTAATAAGAGATATCCCCAACTGGTAAATAACCCAAATGATAATTACAACTGTGAAGACAGACATGATCTCACCTACTTCTTCGTTTGGCCATCACTGCCTGATTCTTTTTTACCCGTCTGGGCAATGTTTTCCCTCATTTGGGTGTCCGAGATAATATTTTGCATATTGTAATAATCCATAACACCCAGTTTACCCTCACGTAAGGCTTCAGCCATAGCTCTTGGAACTTCTGCTTCCGCTTCAACAACCTTTGCCCGCATCTGTTCAACCGAGGCTCTCATTTCCTGCTCTTTAGCAACGGCCATGGCTCGTCGCTCTTCTGCCTTAGCTTGAGCAATGCGCTTATCTGCTTCAGCTTGGTCCATCTGTAGCTCTGCCCCGATGTTTTTCCCAACTTCTACGTCGGCTATGTCGATGGATAAAATTTCAAAGGCAGTCCCCGCATCTAATCCTTTGTCTAACACTGTACGAGAAATGGAATCTGGTTTCTCTAACACGTCTTTATGTGATGTAGAAGAACCGATACTAGTTACAATTCCTTCTCCAACCCGGGCAATAATTGTTTCTTCTCCAGCACCACCGACAAGTCGATCGATATTAGCCCGAACTGTTACCTTAGCGCTTACTTTTAGCTCAATTCCGTTTTGTGCCACAGCAGAAACCGTGGGGGTTTCAATAACCTTTGGATTAACCGACATTTGAACTGCTTCAAGGACATCTCGACCTGCTAGATCGATAGCCGCAGCGCGTTCAAACTGAAGCGGAATTGCCGCACGTTCCGCAGCAATTAAGGCATTGACAACTCTATCAACATTTCCCCCCGCTAAATAGTGGGCTTCAAGTTGATTTGTTGTAATTGACAAACCAGCTTTATGCGCTTTAATCAGCGGATTTACAATTTTCGATGGAACCACTCGACGTAATCTCATACCAACTAACGTAAAGATCCCAACATTAACCCCTGCTGCCAAGGCTGATATCCATAGACCTACAGGAATAAAGGTAAGAAGCACACTTAAGAATACAAAACCAAAGAAAAATAGAGCAAGCGTTACAAATAATGGATTCATTGAAATACTCGGTTAAGACCGAGCTTCACCTCCTAATATTTTTTCTTCCCTAACGATAATCCGGGTTCCCTCAACCCCAATAATTTTGATTGGGGTCCCGATTCCAATAAACCCTCCTTCCGTAACCACATCTAAATGTACGCCATCGAAATTACCTGTTCCGGCTGGGCGTAATTGAGTAAGAGAAATTCCTACCTGCCCCAAATATTTCTCATATTGAGGTTTAGGTGCTACATATCCTTCCTCAGAGGTTTGCCGAGTGCTTAGAGAGAACTTCTTCCATAGCCTTCGGGTCCTGGGCAAACGAAAACTCAAATAAATGATAATACTCAAAACAATAAGCGACCCGGCAGTGTAAATCAGCCCCTCTAACAATGAATCTGTTACTAAAAAGATTCCGGTCACTAAGGAAGCCATCCCTAGAATTCCACTCACTCCAAAGCCGGGGATGACGAACACTTCAATGGCCAACAGAGCAATTCCTGTCAGAATTAACATGATGATAATACCCTGCGACACTACCCTCTCCTCCTTCCTTAAGCTGTATAACTTACTTTTATAGTTTACTTCTAAGTCTCTAGACGGTTTAGAAACCGCTTAGCAACCTGTTTATATAAATTGGCTTTTGCCAATAAATTAAGAATAACGAGGGTACTGGCAACCTTTTCCCGATCCTCTTCGACCATCTCATCGTCAATAAGCGTTTCTTCAATTTCCTTTTCAAGCTCTTGAAGGGATTTCTCCCAATTCATCTGAGACTCATCGAAGATTTGACTATAATAACGATAAAGCTTAGCAGGATCAATTCGGTCATCTGATGTGTCCAAAAAACTTTCGTTGACATACCCTAACAAATGCGAAACCTCTTCTAGAGATAGGATATCGCGCAAATCATTAATGAGAAGGATATTGGCTACTTGTTCATGGCTATATTTTTTTTTCTGGGGATGAGGCAAATACTTACGTCGAACCCAATTCTGTACGTGGGTGGGATTGATATCGTTCTGACTAACCTGTTTTGCCACTTCAATAACCTGGGCGAGCATCATAGAATCTAACTCTAAATAAGGAAGCACTTTTTGCTTAGGTTCAAATTCGTTTATTACATTGCGAATCATTTGTAAATGCTTCAAACTCATAATTACACCTGCTTAAGTTAATGTGAATATATTTTTGGATATTTATTTTATTGTTTCTATTGTTTACTCTAAGGCATATAACCATGTATGTAATATTTATAATCATATTATATGATCATTATGATCACTTGTCAAGATCTTGTTTGAAACTTTTACAGTTATCACACCAATAAAAACTAAGAGGGTGGCAGGGTCTAGGATCTCCTGTCAAAAACCCTTCCCCTATCACCCTATTTAATAATTAAACTTTTAGAATTTCAGGCAGGTACTTACTTCTTTCTTGTAGAACAAAGATTGAATGAACCTAAACAGTTGGGAGTTGGTAAAGTGTTTTATGAAGGGAAAATTTTTCGCCCCCCGAGTGAGGCTAAAAGCATTATCTTACAAATCACTGTAGGATGCCGGCACAACGCTTGTACTTTCTGCACCATGTATAAAGATAAATCCTTTCGGATTAAATCCCGCACTGAAATTCATGAAATAATTGCTATAGCACAAGCTCAGGACTCGGATGCTGAACGAATCTTTTTAGCAGATGGAGATGCCATCGCAGTTGATAACTCTTTGTTAATTGAGATTCTTGATCAACTTTATAAAAAGTTTCCCCGTCTTAAACGCGTAGGAATTTATGGAGGACCCAAAGATATTCTTGCCAAGAGCCCAGAAGAGTTAGCTGAGCTAAAGACCCATGGGCTGACAATTGTTTATCTGGGAGTTGAAAGTGGCAATGAAGGAATTTTAAGCTCCGTTTGTAAAGGCGTCACTGCCCTGGAAATGATAGAAGCTGGACAAAAGGTCAAGTCCAGCGGCTTGACTCTATCTTGCACTGTTATTATCGGCCTCGGAGGAAAAGCCCATTCACACGAGCATGCTACTGATACTGCCCAAGTTATCAGTAAGATAGACCCCGAATACTTAGGGGCTCTAACCTTAATGTTAGAACCTGAAGCTCCTTTGACTAAGGCTATTAAAAATGGGTCGTTTCAGATTCTTACCCCTTTCGAATCCTTAAGTGAACTTCGAACTCTTCTCAGCGAACTTAAGGTATCAAACTGTGTTTTTCGGAGCAACCATGCCTCTAATTACTTACCCTTAAGGGCCACTCTTCCTCAAGATCGAAATGCACTTTTGCAGACTCTAGATAGCGTGATAGATAATCAAACCCTGGAGCGGCTTCGCCCAGATTATTGGAGAGGACTCTAGCAACACTTTAAAACAAAACCAGGGGTAAGCGGTTAAAGGCTAGGCTAACCAAGCCTTCTTGCACGAACTAATTGAAGCATACCCGCCACTGCACGTTCAGTAGAACGGCCGGGTAAGGCACCAGCTGCTTTACTTCGCATTGTCTCAATCTCCTCAGGATTTCTTAAAAAGTGGTTAATAAGCTGACTTAATTCCGCTTCAGTGTGAGCGACAATTCCGGCACCTAAATTATGCACAAAATGCGCATTCTCCTCTTCTTGACCGGGTATCGGCTTGTAGATAAGTAGAGGCAAGTTCTTTGTAAGGGCCTCAGAGACTGTTAAGCCTCCTGCTTTCGTGATTATTAAATCGGAAACCGTCATCAATTCCTCAACATTATGAACATACTTTAACCTAATCATTGGGTTACGAGCCTGAGTAATTACAGCTTTTAAGGAATGATATAATTTTTGATTTTTTCCACACACGATAATTGACTGGACTGGCACTGTAGAATCTGCAAGTTTCTTGCAGATTCTATTTGCGCTTTTTAAAACTCCGTATGATCCCCCCATTACTAAATAGGTAGGTAAATCAGCCTTCAGGCCAAGTTTAGAAAGAATATAATCACGATTTAGGACTTTTTCAAATTTCAAGCTCACCGGTATCCCTGTCACATCAATACGGGTCCTCTCGATTCCCCAAGCCAATAAGCTATTCTTAACCTCTGTACAAGCTACAATATAACGATCAACATTCGGATGAACCCAATGACTATGGACCGTATAATCCGTGATTATCGTAATCACAGGAACCTGCAGAACCTTTTCCTGTCTTAATTGAGCTAACACTGAAGAAACCGTGGGATATGTACAGACGATAAAATCAGGCTTAAGGTCTTGAATATAACTAAGAAATTTAGTGCTTCCTAATTTATTTAAAAAACGTTGACTGATGGATTGAGGCTGAACCATGGATGTTTTATAATAAAATCTCCCCCAGAGTTTTGGGATATGATTTATAATTTCTCCATAAACATTTCTAATTATGGAGTTAATCGGTTTATTTAAGAAATCTCCAAAATCAAGGTGGATAATTTCTGCAGATGGTTCCTGAATACGTATCTCTTCTATAACAGCTTCTGCCGCCCGCAAATGTCCGTTTCCAAACGATGCGGAGAATACCAGAACCTTTAAATGTTTCAAAGCTGTTTTTACCTCCCTCTCAAAACAACCTCAAAACTTTGCCGGACAATAGACAAGCTTTCAAGGTTATAACTTCTATTATAGGGATATCTTTCTTAAAAGAAAAGAAGATAATAACTACATACAACATATAACTCCCATAAATTAACTATTTAGATCCGTTGAACCTAGATCTTCGATGAAGAGCCCAACATTGATACTATCTATCACGTTCGGAGGAGCAGAAAAATGTCTCAAAAAACAAACGCAGCGCGTATTCTAGATAAGGCTAGAATACCCTATGAATTAAAGAATTACCCTGTTGATGAATCAGATTTGTCTGCTGTAACCGTTGCTCAAAAAGTTGACTTAGCCATTGAACAAGTGTATAAAACATTAGTTGCCCGTGGCGACAAAACAGGGGTAATTGTCGCTTGTATCCAAGGAGACCATGAACTTCATCTTAAAGGATTGGCTTCACTTAGTGGAAATAAAAAAGTAGAGATTGTCTCCCTTAAGGAAGTTCAACCCCTAACAGGTTATATTCGGGGTGGTGTTTCCCCCATTGGCATGAAGAAAAGTTATCCAGTCTTCTTCGACCAAGCCATAATGAATCAAGAAAAGGTCGCTGTAAGCGCTGGTTTACGAGGGCTTCAGCTCTTCTTAAGCCCCAAGGATTTAATTTCGGTAACCAGGGCACAGCTAGGCAACATTTCTACAAGCTCAGAGGGTTGATAGCGCAGGGGCAAGCACAAACTCTTCGGGGTGGCGCCAAGCCTTTAGTACAAAAAAGGGGCGCCTTCAGGCACCCCAAAATAATCTTTATATTACTCTACGAGCTCCAACATAAACAGATTTCCAGTAAGGTCCGATGGAATAAATGGTAACTCCTTTAGAGGACGACGCATTAATAAATTGTCCCCCGCCGAGATAGATACCATCATGATCTACTACCCCATTTCCATTAAACGAGAAAAATACTAAATCTCCTGGTTTTAGATTTTCAAAGGAAACTGGGGTTCCTACAGTATATTGATCACGTGAGATCCTTGGCAAGGTGATTCCATTCTGCTGAAATACATAAGCAACAAATCCTGAGCAATCAAAACCTGTTTGGGGTGTAGATCCTCCCCATTGATATCTAACACCCAGATATTGTTTTGCAGTGTTCAAAATGTCTGAAATCCTCTTCTGGGACTGATTTTGTAAGTAAACTGCATTGAGGGACTTAACTGTCATAGGACCAACAAGACCATCCACAGCCAGACCATAGGCTTTTTGATAATTCATTACTCCCTGTTTAGTCATATTGCCAAAAATCCCATCAGCTTTTCCAACGCTATAGCCTAAAGTATTAAGCTTTGTCTGTAACTCTACAACATCTGCTCCTCTAGATCCTACCTTGAGTAGAACATCACCCAGGGATGCCTGGGCAGTAGTAGGCAACGAAAGCATGAGGCAAATTAAAAAAAGTACAAGGAACAATTTGTTTTTCATTCTTTTCCTCCTCCAAAATGAAATTTAACCCGTCTCAATTAGATCTTTCTTAGTAGAAATCAACTACCTCTATTATCAATAAGCATGGGACAGGCGTCTATTCTAAAAATGTAACAACTTAGCTATTTTTTTCCACTAATGGTTATAGGTAATTTTATCTCTTTAAATAAGTGAAATGGGGAAATTACATTAAAACCGGCTATTTTCTATTCAAATTAACCATACTTTAGCATGCTTTTCCCAACTATAGATATCTCCATAATTGGCTTGGCTCAATAGATATTCCCTTTGCACCATAACAATTATAAATAGTCAACTCTTTTTAGCTCCTACGTAAGTTAAGCGCTTATTTGGGCAAAATAAGCGAAACTTTATAAGGAGGACGACGGATTTGACATTTCAGTTGCCAGACTATAAGCAACCTAACTTTGACCAAGAACCTTTTCTATCTTCACCAGATGCTCAGGTTATTGTCGTTAAAAAACCAGGAGTCGCACCAGAGCATTATCATGCCCTCTCCATCTATCCAGAGTACTTCAAAATCAATGGAGATTGGATTCTAGCCACTGAAAGCCGGATGGATGGTGTACCCGTACTAAGAACAGACGGGTCCGTCCATGTTGTTGAATTTAGAAATCTGAACGTTGGAGATAAAGTAATAGTCGGTCGAAGGGAAGACGGTCATGAGGGAATCTATGTATATGCTGATGGCTTTCGATCAAATGACACAAATACGGATTTATTTGCTTTTCGCTCCGGCCGTTCCAGGGAAACAGCCTATTCTATGGACTATAATGACCTCTATGAACTCCTAAAGTATGAAAAGGATCATGGCTATATCGTCTGGGTCTTAGGTCCAGCGGTTGTCTTTGATTATGATTCTAGGCAAGCCCTCTCCACTTTAATCTCGAAGGGTTATGCTCACGCAATCCTTGCAGGAAATGCCATGGCAACCCATGACCTAGAAGCTGCTCTGTTTGGAACCGCTCTGGGCCAAAATACTTATAATCAGCAATCTCCACCAAATGCTCACTATCACCATCTAGACTTAATAAATAAAGCCAGGGAAGCGGGTTCCCTAAAGGGACTTATCGAGCAGGAAGCTATTGACGAAGGTGTTGTGTATTCTGCCATTACAAATAATGTGCCTTTGGTGCTTGCTGGCTCGATTCGTGACGATGGACCATTGCCACCTGTTATTGCTGATGTCTATTATGCCCAAGATGAAATGCGCAAGCACACTCGTCAAGCCACTACCCTCATATGTCTTGCTACCCAGCTACATACCATTGCCTCAGGAAATATGACGCCAGCTTACACTCAAAAAAACGGTGAGATTCGCCCCGTTTATATTTACTGTGTCGACATAGCCGAATTTGCTGTTAATAAACTTAGAGACAGAGGTTCCTTAGAGGTAACCACTTTGGTAACGAATGTTCAAGATTTTGTCGTTCACTTAAGAAATAATTTAGTGCAAACCAGGCAGGATTCCTGAGATTTATTTTGAGTTACATTGAGAATGTCGACCTTTATACATCAGAAACAAAATCAGAGTAGAAGACGGAAATAGCCCCGTCCTCTACTCTGACTTAGTTTTTAAAAAGCTTTTTTGGGCCCCTTTTATTGGACCAACTCATTTTGGTAATTGAAAGGAACTTTTCAAAGATACAATTCTGTTAAAAATGAGTTTTTTCTGTTTGGTGCTTAAGGGATCTACATTAAAGTAGCCATGTCTAAAGAATTGGAATTTGTCCTGAGGCTTTGAACTTTCAATATTTGGTTCCACAAAACCTTGAACGATCTCAAAGGACTTAGGATTAATGTGCTCTAAAAATGAGGTCTCATCCTCTTCATCTTGATCTAAAATCAAAGGTTCGTATAATCTAAATTCCGCAGGTACAGCTTGCGATGCATCTACCCAGTGAATTGTCCCTTTGACCTTTCTTCCCGTAAAACCTGATCCACTCTTGGTCTCTGGGTCATAGGTACAGTGCAACTCGATGACCTTGCCGCTCTCATCCTTGACGATACTATTGCATTTAATAAAATACGCGTTTTTTAAACGAACTTCATTCCCTGGGAAAAGCCTATGATACTTAGGAGGTGGATTCTCCATAAAATCGTCTTGCTCAATATAAATCTCGCGCGAAAAGGGAATTTGCCGATTCCCCATTTCCGGATTCTCCGGGTTATTTTCAGCCTCTAACATCTCTACTTGATCTTCTGGGTAATTAGTAATAAGGACCTTAAGCGGATCAAGAACGGCCATAGTCCTTGGTGCCTTAAGCTTTAAGTCTTCTCTAATAAAATGCTCCAGCATCTTGCTGTCGACAACACTATCCGCTTTAGCCACCCCGATTTCACGAGCGAAATTACGAATCGCCTCTGCAGTATAACCTCTGCGTCGAAGTCCCGAAATGGTAGGCATTCGAGGATCATCCCAACCATCCACGACTTTCTCGTCGACCAGTTGCTTTAGCTTGCGCTTACTCATAACCATATTTGTAATATTTAAACGGGCAAATTCATATTGATGGGGTACATTCTCCATTTCACACTCTCGAATGACCCAATCATACAAGGGACGATGATCTTCAAATTCCAACGTACAAATGGAATGCGTAACACCTTCAATAGCATCTTCTAACGGATGAGCAAAATCATACATGGGGTAGATACACCATTTGTCTCCTGTATTATGATGGGTGGCATGTGCAATCCTGTAAAGAACAGGGTCCCTCATATTAATGTTTGGTGAAGCCATGTCTATCTTGGCACGTAAGACCTTTTGCCCATCTTTGAATTCCCCTTGACGCATACGTTCAAATAACGCTAAGTTTTCTTCAACAGACCGATCCCGGTAAGGGCTTTTTTGTCCTACCTCTGTGAGTGATCCACGCATCCGACGAATTTCCTCGGCTGTAGAATCACAAACGTAGGCCTTGCCCTTTTTAATCAGCAAAACTGCCCGTTCGTACATTTCCTCAAAATAATCCGAGGCAAAAAACAAATTATCCCATTCATATCCAAGCCAAGATACATCTTCCTTAATTGATTCTACATATTCCGTATCCTCTTTCACTGGATTGGTATCATCAAAGCGCAGATGGGTCTTACCCTTAAATTCATCCGCTAATTCAAAATTCAAAATGATGGACTTTGCATGCCCAATATGTAAATAGCCGTTAGGTTCCGGTGGGAAACGTGTGATAATATGATCCACCTTACCTAATTTTAAATCCTCGTTAACAATATTCTTAAGAAAATTCGAGGAGGATTTGTTTTCCATCCGTTATCAACCTTTCTCACTAGATAATCCTGATTTTGCCATTTTTACCCCTACCCTCAATAATACTGCATTCATGGCGAGAGTTCAACTTTACCTTCAAACTTTTAAGAAATACGATTAATCTTCCTAATTATCTTAAAAAACCATAGGACCCTCTTCTTTATAACGAAAGGATAGATGGCTTACTTCAATCGGGCCTGTAAAGGGTTTAAAGGCAGCTACACTTCGATACGCTGCTTTCAGGCATAAAAAATAATTAGTTTCCTAATAATAGCAACTTAAATACTTATAAAGCCTGTAACTTTAGTCTCATAAAATTAAACTAAGTTACAGGCTTGATCTTATATATCCTTAACTGATGTCTTTTATTGAGACTTGATTTCCGTAAGCACTAATGAAACATCCGTGGTTTTGTTATCACGGTAATATGTTACAGTAACCGTATCTCCCGGCTTATGTTTCAATAACTGATGGGTTAATTCCAGAGAACTCTTGATTGCTATGCCATTAATCTTTGTCAAAACATCCCCGGCCCGGATTCCCGCCTTTTCAGCCGGCCCGCCGGGAGTGACTTTGGAAACATAAGCTCCTTCCGGCCATCCTCGTTGACTAGCATATTCAGCTGTATATCTAGGATCAATTTGGACATTAAGCCCAGGATGACTGGCATACCCTTTTTCTATTAACTGTTTAATGGTGGGTAAGGCATCCGTAATAGGAATAGCAAAACCCATACCTTCAAATCCTGGTTCTTGATTTTTTGCGGAATTTATCCCGATCACTTGCCCTTGGTAATTTACAAGTGGCCCCCCGCTGTTTCCAGGATTGATAGCAGCATCAGTTTGAATGAGGTTAAAACTTGCTTCGCCGGGAATATTCAAAATACGATTGGTTGCAGAAACAACACCAGTAGTCACAGAGCGAGCAAATTCTTGTCCTCCAGGGTTCCCGATGGCTACCACCGGTTCACCGACTTGTATTTTTGAAGAATCCCCCAGCTGTGTAGCTACTAGGTCCTTTGTATCTGTAATCCGAACCACTGCTAAGTCCGTACGTTCATCTCCGCCGACAAGTCTTGCATCAAGATTACGGCCATCGGCCAGACTTACAATGAGTTTTTCTGCACCAGCAATCACATGATTATTGGTGACAATGTAGCCATTTTTAGCATCAATGATAAAACCCGAGCCGCTACCTACTTCAGTAAAACTACTTCCTCCGAAAAATGCCCCTCGTGATTGAAAATTAGCAATCCCGACAACGGCTGGCCCAGTAGTTTTTGCAATCTGAGGGACTGGGAAATTAGCTCCGTCTGTTTGAATCGATGGGGTGGTTGGTCCTTCATTTAAAATGACTTGGTTGGTGGGTGTCACTTGCTTATTCCCGTACACCGATGGAACCAATGCCACGGCAATAATTCCACCTAGAACTGCACTGATTAAAGCAATTACAAGGGTAGAAAAAAAGCCACGCCCTCTGCTAGAATAATTATGATCCTTATAGTAGTCCATAACTAAACCTCCTCAGCCTATTATTCCATTAACATCATCAATTCATGCGGGGAATGACGCGGAGCTACAGCAACATGAACATCAGAGTACTCTTTAGCCCTCTTTGAGTTTCTAAGAATACCAAGAACCGTAGACAAAGCGATTTCCGGAGTATTATTTTCTTTACTTAGATGGGCTAATATGACACGTTGCGTATTTTCTTTAATCCATTCGATAAGCCCTTCTGCCAACTGCTTATTTTCTAAATGACCATATTTCCCGCTGATTCGCCGTTTTAGATAGGCGGGATAAGGCCCATTCTGTAATCGGTCTTTATCATAATTAGCTTCTACGACAAGGGCATCGCACCCTTGCAGATGTCGGTGCATTTCTTCAGTTATCATGCCACTGTCAGTGGCAATCCCGATTGCTAAGTCTCTTCTATCCTTTTGCCTGGGACGTGAAACCTTTAGTCCGTAGCTTTCTCGACTATCATGAGATGTAGGATAGAGCAAAACATTAAGGCCTGCACAAGAAAAAGACTCTTGAACTTCTATGCGCTGATTTTCTGCAAGCTTTCCCAGGGAAGGACCCATAACCTTCCAGAGCCCCGCCGTAGCGTAAATTGGTATTTTTAACTTCCTGGCTAGTATTCCCACTCCACGAATATGATCCACATGTTCATGAGTAACTACAATTCCTTCAATTTCCGAGCACAATAGGTTGACCTGGGAAAGGTTATGCAATAGACTCTTTCCACTAATTCCACAATCTACAAGTAAATGCCGGTTATCTTCCCCAACAAGAATTGCATTTCCGGAACTTCCACTCGCCAAGGTTGTAAAATGCAATGATATTCCCTCCCTTCTAACAGCAATGAACTCAAAACACCTAACGTTACTCGCCCTTTTTCAAATTAGGGTTTGACATACCATCTGTCGTTTTAGCTTGGAGTTGGCTTTGAGCCATATTAATCATCGCTTGGATTTCCTCTTTTTCTTGATCATTCCGTGCCAGAGGCAGAGCCTTCTGCCACTGATTAAGAGCTCCAGCCCAATCTTGCTTTGCTTGAGAAAGGAAAATACCATAGTTGAACAGGGCATTTATGAAATCAGGCTTAAGGACTATGGCCTCATTATAGCTCTTTTCTGCTAAATCGTAGTCTCCACTATAAAAAGCAGATGTCGCCATATCCACCATAATATTTGGATCGTTATTTGTTTTCAAAACCTGTTGGTATACCTCAACAGCTTTTTTAAAGTTTTCTTGCATCTCGTTAGGCGCTACTACTTGAGCATTTATTGCAGCATCATAGTATTCATTTCCGAGCGCCGTTTGTAATTGAACATTATCAGGGTCTGCTTTAGCTTGCTGAACCATGGCGTCTATTCGCGCCTTTTGGTCTTGGTATTCTGCTTCAGCGTTGGCCGTATTATAGGCTCCCGGGTTAGCCGAAGGTATATCCCCCCCCATAAAGTAACCGATAAATGCCGAACCAACCATAGCAACACTAACAAAAACAGCAAGTACACCCGCAAAAATACGTTGCGATTTTTTATTCAAACAGTTCTCCCCCTTGACCATTTAATCCCAAATAACATTGTACCATGTCTTTTCAACCCGTCAAACCTAAAATCTTAAAGTGTGTCAAAAGGACCGTCCCCCTGACACGCCCCGGACATAAGTTCTTTGATCTTTACGTAAAGGGCTACTTCCAAACGTTTTTTTTGAAGCTCACATCCTAATGTGTAAACCTCTGTCAGGTTCTGGGTAAAGGAAACGTTGGCAGCATGACATCCTCCACTACAGGCAAAGCGTGCCCAACACTCTCGGCATGACGGCTTCGCGTAGACATGGGCGGAACGAAATTCCTTTACTAGTTCTTCCTTTAATTGGAGTGGGGTTTCATCGTAGAGTGACCCAAGCTTATAGGTCTCCTGACCAACAAACTGGTGACAGGGATATAGATCTCCCTCGGGTGAAATTGCCACATACTCGTGACCAGCCCCACATCCTGAAAGTCGTTTGACCATGCAGGGGCCTTGATCTAAAGCAACATTAAAATGGAAGAAGTTAAAATCTCGTCCTTGCCCACGGCGTAATATCAACTCCTCGCCGAGGCGATCATAGGCTTCGCGTATTTTATCGAGATCTCCCTCTTGAAAGGCATAAGCATCCTTAGGTCCCGCTACAACAGGTTCCACGGATATTTGTTTGATTCCTAAATCCGCCATGTGCAAAACATCCTGGTCAAAATCTAAATTAAAATGTGTATAGGTCCCCCGCACATAGTAATAGGTTCCTAGAGCATAAGGCGAGCTTTCCGGTCGTTGGGTAGCAAACTGTTTAATCAACGGAGTAACTTTGGCATAACTTCCTCGACCATCTGCATAAGGTCTCATTCGATCATGTACTTCCGGGCGGCCATCCAAGCTCAAAACCACGCTTATATCTTCTTGTTCAAGAAATTCTTGGATTTTATCATTCAGTAATACTCCATTGGTGGTCAGTGTGAATTTGATGGTTTTACCTCGCTCTGCCCCGGCCTTCCTACCGTATTCAACCAAGTCCTTAACCAATCTAAAATTAAGCAGGGGTTCTCCTCCAAAGAAATCGACTTCACAATGATTTCTATGTCCAGATGATTCTAAAACAAAGTCGATCCCCTTTTTACCTGTCTCTAAATCCATCATTGTTCTACTTCCCCCAAAAGCACCTGTTCCTGCAAAGCAATACTCACAGCGCAGATTGCAGTCGTGAGCAACATGAAGGCATATCGCCTTAACAATAGGCTTTGCTGGATAAGTCGGCTGAATACCTTCCGCCTCCGCCGTAAAAAGTGTCCCTTCTTTACGGAGTTCCTCCAGCTCTTCTAGAATTTCAGTGAGTTCTTCTCCCAGTTCTGTTTTGCCTGTTTGCCTGAGAACCTGGGTAATTCCGGCTATGCTAATACTCCCTGACAACTCTTGCAATTCTTCAATTGCCTTAAGGACATTATAGGTCCCCTCATCGAGGACATGTAAGGATCCGGAGTTAACATCATGGGCAATCGATAGATCCCCTTGACGATAACTATGGACATTTTTCTTTAAGGGATATTTCTCAAAATACAATAAATCTAACATTCACAATCCAGATCCTCTCTTTTTCTAAGTAAACAGAAACAGAACCCGCCCCGCTATGAGGGGTGGGTTCTGAGATCCTATGTTGAATTAAGCCAGCGGCCTTATTTAACACACACTTGATTTCCAACCGTGCAAGACGTCTTACAAGCAGATTGACAAGAGGTCTGGCACTTGCCACACCCACCTGTTTTCACAGTAGCACTTAAATTTGCTTTCACAATTGTCTGAATGTGTTTTGCCATCCAAACACCCTCCTCTCGAAACTATCGTATCTAATTTACTCATCGATTATATCATATAGGCAAGAGGAAAGGCAAAGCCCAACCTTCAGCAAATAGCCTTTTCTTAGGGTATCAATACCCTAAAATAATCTGTAAATCCAGAGTATCAATTATTTGCATAAAATGTTGACGAATTTGCTAGATTATACATATAATAAAGTGTCTAAAGAAAACTAATCTCTGTTAGGTGAGGCTCCTGCATAGACATAGGCCACTGCCCAGAAATGTCGAGAGACGCCAATTGGGTAGAACAGGTATTGCCGACATAAGGTCTTACTTAAGGTGGCTGAGAATACTCTACGCCATGCAGTGCTAAAGCTCAACGAGTAGGGAGGTCAAACATTCGTTTGTAGACCTTCTATTTTGCTATAGAGGTCTTTTTATTTTTTTCCCAATAGTTTTAAACAGTAAGGAGGTGGGTTTATGGATTCTGGCCCTTATCATTCGGGAAATATTATAGATATCAACTCAGGACTGAGCCAATTAACAATAGGCGCCAGACTCCGTTCTTAAAAGGAGGGAATTAGATGAATGACTTAAAAGTTCTAGGAGAATTTTATTTCAGCCAATTGCTAAATAAGCCTATCAGAGATGCTAACGGACGTCGGATTGGACGAATACTAGACATGGCCATCCGTTGGGACAGTGTCTCTCCTCATGTTACAGGGATTCGATATTCTAAAGGGGTTCATGACTTAATTCCCATCAAACTAGTCGCCTCTTGGGATTATGGCGGGATGCGCCTAAACACCGGGTTTGATCCTCAACATATCTGCCCTCTCCATGAGGATGAAACATTTATTGGCAAATGGCTGTTAGATAAACAAATAATTGACTTAGAAGGCTCAAGATTAGTACGTGTGAACGATATCTCTTTGTCTTGGGTATCCCATGAAGATCAACGATATATCGTTCTAGTGGCTGTGGATATCGGTGTCCGAGGTTTATTCCGCCGCTTAGGGGTTGAGTTTTTATTAACTCGGATTGAGAATAAGTTTGTGGGTTGTCAATATATTAAACCTTTAGAAAATCGAACCTCCGCTCTCCAGCTTACTCGAGAAAAAGAACAGCTTCGTCAGCTTCATCCTGCAGATATTGCTGATCTTATTGAAGACATGGATTACAAACAGCGTGCGAACTTCCTCAACGCCCTTGATTCTCAACAAGCGATTGATGCTTTGGCTGAGATGGAATTGGATACGCAAGTTGAAGTGATCACTCAAATGGACGAGGAACGAGCTTCAGATATCTTAGAGGAGATGCCCCCAGATGAAGCGGCAGATATTCTCAGTGAATTGTCCTCGCAAAAGTCAGAAGAACTCCTCAGTTTAATGGAGTCTGATGACGCCGAAGATGTTCGTGAATTAATGCAATATGAGGAAAATACCGCCGGTTCACTTATGACAACGGAATATATCGGCTTGCCAATTTGGATTACGGCTGAACAAGCTATTAATGAATTAAGGCGGCTAGCTCCCGAAGCAGAAACAATTTATTATCTTTATGTAGTCGATGAACAAGAAACACTAGAAGGGGTTCTTTCTCTACGAGAACTAATTATTGCTTCTCCTGATACTACTCTAAAAGATTTAATGCACAAAAAAATTGTGAAGATCTCTCCTTATGACGATCACGAAAAGGTCGCCGATCTCATTCATAAATATGGTTTACTTGCAGTTCCCGTCGTGAATCCTCAAGATCAAATTTTAGGAATTATCACAGTTGATGATGTATTAGAATTATTGATGCCGGATCGCCCTCGCGTGGAAATTTACTCCACCTTAATTGCTCACCGACGCAAAGCAAAAGGAGGGCATAATGAATGAACCTAAAAGCACGTTTTACCCTGTTCTTTGCCATTATGGGACCGGGAATGGTCACTGCCTTTGCGGATAATGATGCTGGAGGAATTGCTACTTACGCTGCGGCAGGAGCTAAATATGGTTATTCGCTTATCTTCACTATGCTCATTAGCACTGTGCTTCTGGCCATCGCCCAAGAAATCTCTGCTCGCACTGGTGCAGTAACTGGCCGGGGGCTATCTGACTTGATTCGAGAAAATTACGGAGTAAAATGGGCTTTCTTCGCTATGAGTGTCCTTATGATTGCCAATCTAGGAACTACAGCTTCAGAGTTTTCGGGAATTGCAACGAGTTTTGAGATTTTTGGTGTAAGTAAATATATATCAGTACCGATTATGGCTTTTATCATCTGGTGGCTTGTTATCAAAACTGACTATGCCAAAATGGAAAAAATCCTGCTGTTTCTCTGCTTGACCTTTTTTAGTTATGTCATCTCCGGTATTATGGTCAAACCACCCTGGCCTCAAGTGTTTGTCGAATCCATTACGCCCACTATTTTGGGCACCCCAGCCTTTCTCTTAATGGTGGTTGGTGTCATCGGAACTACCATTACTCCCTGGGGACAGTTCTATGTTCAATCTTCCGTCGTCGATAAGGGAATCACAGCCCAAGATTATCGCTACACACGTTGGGACGTTTTGATCGGGACTTTTTTTACCGGATTCATTGCTTTCTTCATTATTGTATCCACTGCAGCTACGCTTTTCGCGAATAATATTCCCATTGAAACAGCTAAGGATGTGGCCCTTGCCTTAAAACCCTTAGCTGGAGAATATGCTAGTTTACTTTTTGGCTTTGGATTACTTGGTGCATCTATGTTAGCGGCTTTTGTACTTCCACTAAGTACCGCCTATGCCGTTTGTGAAGCCTTCGGCTTTGAACATGGAATTAGTAAATCCCATAAAGAGGCCCCTGTGTTCTTCAGTTTATATACGGTTCTTATCGTCCTAGGAGCAGCAATCGTTTTATGGCCCGGTTTATCCTTATACCACGTCATGTTGACAACTCAAGTCGTGAATGGAATCCTTTTGCCCCCAATTCTCATCTTCATGGTACTAATCGCCAGTAAGAAAAGTATCATGGGGGAGTATGTTAATTCGAAGTTTTTCAATGTTATATCCTGGACATTTACTTGTATCCTAGTGTTACTTTCCCTGCTCTTACTTCTATCAACACTATTTCCTGAGTTTATCACTAGTGTTTTTGGGGCTTTAGGGCTTTAGGCCTCTAAAGTTTTTGGGATTTTGAATTTTGGTTTCTAGGGAAATTAGATGCAATAAGTATATGTTAAAATAATGGTTCAAGAAATGCCCTGCAGCCTTGCAGGGCATTTCTGCTTATCGATGAAGGAGAAACTTCAGATTCCATATTGGCTTTGTTGATTCACATGTATATTCCTCACTAGATCGTTTAATCTACCTATAGGAGTATACAAAGGAGGGGTCTTTATGGGGTTCGGACAGTTATCGATCGAACTGATTGTAGGGTTTTTTAGTCTATTACTTGTTACAAGGTTTCTAGGCAAAACCCAAATCACACAACTTACTGCTTTTGATTTTATCTCGGCACTAATTATGGGTGAGCTTCTAGGAAACGCCATTTATGATGACGATACTGGGATTGTAAAACTTATTTATGCTATTGCCCTTTGGGGTCTCCTAATCTTTACTGTACAAATTATAGGGCAAAAGTCCATTTCACTTAGAAACCTTTTCGAAGGTAAACCCTCCTTAGTTATTCAAAAAGGGATCATTGATCCGCAAGCCCTTAAAAAAAATCGGACAAACATTAATGAGCTTCTGACATTATTAAGAGATAAGAATGTTTTTTCAGTTCGAGAAGTCGAATATGCTGTACTCGAACCCAACGGCTCCTTAAGTATCTTACGAAAACCAGAATTTGATACACCAACAGTTAAAGATTTAAATATTCCCTTAAATAGCAAATCCCTACCAAAGCTTCTTGTGAGTGATGGTAAAATACTTAATCCTGTATTGCAAAGCATTGGCAAAAATGAGTCTTGGCTTATGACCAAACTTAAACAACAAGGCTATGATAATCTAGAGAACATCTTCTTTGCTGAATGGAGGGAGGAGGACGGTTTACATGTTATAGGTAACGATCAATTTGATTCTTCATTTGGCGTCAATAGAGGCTAAAAACGGGCCAGTAGCTATTTAATCTACAGACCCGCTTCTGTTTAAGAATTTTATGCTTATTCCCGATTTTTTTCCTCGGCCTTTTTTAGTTCTTCTCTGGCTTTTTCTTCAGCCTTTTTAGATTCTTCTCTGGCTTTCTCTTCAGCCTTCTTCAATGCTTCTGTAGACTTTTCTTCTTGCCGTTTTAACTCTTCCGAAGCTTTTTCTTCTACTTTTTCTATCGTCTCGTTTGCCTTTTCAACCTGTTTAAAACCGGATTCAATTCGTTTTTCGGCTTGCTCAACAAGATTCTTTACTTCTTCTTTTGAGGAATCTGCAGCGTCCTTTAGTTCCTCAAGTTCATTTTTTAAAGCTTCTGCTTCTTCTAATTTTTGTTCAGCGTTTTTAATTGCTTCTGCATCCCCTGTTTTTTTAGCAACTTCAAGCTCTTGTTTAGCCTTCTCGAACTCCTTTTTGACTGCAAAAAAAGCATCTTTAGCCGCATAGAAACCATTAACTGCAACAATCTCTTTATCTTGGTTATTTAAGGCATTTTCAATTGCATCCTTAGCCTCTTCTGGAACCTTATCAAGAATCGTCTGTAAGATTTCTTCACTTCTTTTGAACGATTCATTCAGATTCTCAACAGTCTGTACGGCTTCATCCTTCGCTTTAATTGCGTTGTTTATATGTGCGGTTGCAGAGGCTAGCATTTTAACATATTCAGCTGTTGCTATACTAACAAGCTCGACTTCACCTTCGTTAGCCATAATAACTGCCTCAGCAGCTCTTTCAGTTGCAAATTGTGACATAAGTTTTGCTAGTTTTTCCTCACTTTGTGTAATTGCAATCTGAAGCTCTTCAATTTTGCGTTCTAAGCTATAAAAATTGGAATCTGGTAGTACACCGGCTGATTCTTCAATTTCTTTCAAACTTACGACCTTTGTTAGTACTCCATCATTACTTGTTACCAAATTAGAACTTGTAGTAACATCACTGTTTGCATACACATTACCAGTAACTCCGGTTAAAAAAATAGCTAATGTCATTGTCGCAATCTTTTTTCTCATTAAATAGTCCTCCTTAAAATGTTCTACTAATTCATTCGATTGGATTATTATGTTTAGGAGGGTGCAAGCAAGAAAGCATATATTTCTAGTTTAAATCATCCTTCCTCGGCCTACGCAAAAAACGGGTTCAGAATTCCTCTATAGGAAACTCTGAACCCGTTGCTATTACTGTATGGAGCGGACGACGAGATTCGAACTCGCGATCCTCGGCTTGGGAAGCCAATGCTCTACCGCTGAGCCACGTCCGCTTATTTTATGGCTTGGTGGTTATTATACCATCAAGCTCTTTTCCCAACAAAGAAAATTATAAGCTCTACACTTAAATATGTCAACTCATACTGTATAATTCCAGTCTTTTATACGGACGTTCAACGCTAGTTGAAGTGTGCACTAGTTTAGATGCTCTGAAAGGAGTCTGCCCAGTTCGCAAGTTCTCCACGGAAGTTCTTTGTAAGTGTTAGGATTTTGCAATAGGGTTGACTCTTAAAGTGTTCCATATACGGTACAAAACCACTTTTTGCAACAGGGATGTCAATCTGTCCTGAATGCCCAATGCAGATCACTTTACAGGAATCGTGTACACGCGTGAAGATTTTTCTAAGTTCTTGGACAGAAAAGTTTTGACACTCATCAATAATGATTGTCATATCCTTAAGATTAGTTCCTCGGAGAAATAAGGGGGTTTTGGGGTAACACCAAATGCTGTCCATCACCCGTTTCATGCTTACCTTCCTACGAATAGCCTCATTGACCAGTGCTTCTTCATTGTATACACATTGGGCCGGGTTCTCATTAATCTCTAAGAGAGCATCTATCAAAGGCTGATGATAAATGCTTTCCTTCTCGGATTGAGTGCCAGGTCTGAACCCCATAGCTGATTCTTGAACGGGATTAAAAATATAGGTTAAAGGTTGCTTAAATAGCTTAGCACAAGCAACCGCAAGGGTAGTCTTTCCAGTCCCAGCTTTGGCATTGACCATGACTAATTGATAATCAAAGATCGCATCAACATATTCACGTTGTTCTGGCGTAAGTCTTGGTGCAAACCCAAATAATAAGTTATTCTCAGGTAATGGCATAGTATCACCAACCTTGTTTACAATTATTTGTTTACCACTAAAACATAATTAATATCTTACCCATACCTTATTTTAATTGAATAGAAATTTAATGCTTTTAGTATCTCAAAATTTTAAATTAGCATTCTTGTCTATTATGGTCCTTTAAAGCTGCACGGTTTTAGTTGCTACGACAAAAAAAGTTCTGATTTTCCTTCAGAGGAAATACACAGAACCTTTAGACCTAATTTATAGATATTCGTAATTGTTTATATTGGCTAATAGTTAAATGGTGCCTCAGGACGGAATCGAACCGCCGACACGAGGATTTTCAGTCCTCTGCTCTACCGACTGAGCTACCGAGGCAAAAACAATAATGGTGACCCGTACGGGATTCGAACCCGTGTAACCGCCGTGAAAGGGCGGTGTCTTAGACCGCTTGACCAACGGGCCATGTGAGTAGGCTGCTTCAAAATCAACTTAGTTAACGTATATATTTAAAAGACACTCACAAATATGAATTTTACACTATGTTTCTATCTGTGTCAATACTTAAATGTCATTAAAAATAATATTTTCTTGTTAATTCGACTATTGATTTGTTGTTCATTTGTAGTTTAGAATAACTATTTACGTGCTAAATCTTACTAGAATTAGTACCTAAATGGGATAGAAAGCTGGTTAACTCCTATCCCATTTACCACAGTATTTTTAAATATTAAATTTCTTTAAGGTTTCTTCCAATTCCTCCGCCATCTTAGCCAAAACCTGACTTGAAGAAGAAATTTCCTCGACTGATGCAGACTGTTCCTCCGTCGCAGCAGACACGGTTTGGGTCTGACCAGTGATTTCTCGACTCGTCTCATAGATATTCGTAACTGATGAGACTATTCTTTCGCTACCCACTGCCATTTGTTGAATCTCCTCCGAGATTTCTTCAATCTGAGAGGAAACCTGCTTAACTAAGGTCGTTATTTCACCAAAGGCTAGGCCGGCGGTCTCAGCTACTGCTGTCCCGAGTTTAACTTGGTGTGTCCCCTCATTTATTGATAAGACAGCCTTTTGTGTGTCTTGTTGAATACCACTAATCAATGAGGCTATTTGCTTTGAAGCTTCCTGAGATTGTTCAGCCAATTTACGAACCTCATCTGCTACAACGGCGAAACCTCTGCCTTGCTCACCTGCTCGTGCAGCCTCAATCGCAGCATTCAAGGCAAGTAGGTTCGTCTGAGCTGCTATACCTGAAATGGTATCTACAATTTGCCCAATTTCTTTAGAACGTTCTCCCAAGTTCATAACCACATCTGCGGATCCTATTACCGTTTTTTCAATATTAATCATTTGTTGAATTGTTTTCTCAATCGCCTGGCTTCCCTCTGATGCAGAAAAGGCGGTTTTCTCCGAGGATTTAACAACTACTTTAGCATTTTCCATCATATGTTGTATTCCTGCCGACATCTGCTCGACACTGGCAGATGTTTCATTAACTGCACTTAATTGTTTTTCTGCACCCAGGGAGACTTCGGATATAGCTGCTGCTACTTGATAAGAAGCTTGGGCTGATTGTTCTGCCCCAGCACTTAATTGTTGTGATGAGGCAGCAACTTGCTTTGAAGAAGATGACACATGTTCAACAAGTTGAATTAGATTTCTCGTCATTGTTTCAAACGCCCTGCTAAGTTGACCTAATTCATCCTTCGATTTGTTATTAAGGCTTCCTACTTTTAAATTGCCTTTTGCTATTTCCTCTGCATTCCTCGCTAATGCAACAATCTGATCGGAAATCCTTTTACTTAAAATAGTTCCTAATACCAAAGCTATTCCCAAGGCCCCTAAGATAGATACCAAAGTATAGACAATACTGCGTATACCCTTTTCGCGATATTCATGTTGCTTCTCTGATACTAGTTTATCAATGTCATCGACCCAGTTTCCCGTCCCAATCACCCAATTATAGGGCTGGAATAATAACGTATAACTCCTCTTAGGTAACGGTTCTGTCTCATTTGGTTTAGCAAATGAATAATCTGTATAGCCGCCATCTACTTTAGTTCCATTAGCAATAAACTCCTGAACAAATAATATACCTTCGCTGTCCACAGCATTATAGCGAGACTTACCCTCAGAAGCTTCTCTCCCAAGAAGAACAACATTCATCCCCTCTGTGGTATCAATCCAAAAGTAGTTCCCGTTGTCAAAGCGTAAATTTCTAACTAAATCAGCGGCTTTCTTTTTAGCTTCATCGGGAGTTAATTCTCCTCTTTGCTGACTTTCATAAATATCTTTAACTAAACTATGGGCAGTCTGAACCTGGAGTTTAATAGTCCGATCAAATTGCTCATATAAGGTTTCTCGATATTGTTCAACGTTAGTTTGCTCCGTTACCCTTACATTATAAATATTATAGCCTCCGAGAATAGAACCCATAATAAGTGCTGTGGCCACTAACAAAAGTATAATGCGGTACTTTATTTTTGTCATTTTTTCCATGTCCCCTTTTCTAACTACTTTAAAAACCGCGAAATGAAGGAATACATCCTTTCGAGTTGTTTGGTTCTTAAATAAACAAAATCGCCCCCTCAAATAAGGCGCGACATAGTCCTCAATTGGCAGCTCGGCCATCATCACCCTAACGTGGAAGACCCGTAGCTTTGCGTCCTCAGCTTTAACCAAGTTTGCCTTTGTCAGTACCTTATGTAATATTTTAATGAATACTTCAATGTTCCTAGTCCTTTACTGAACTATAACACAAGGAAAACAAAAATTATATATATATTTGATGATATTCGACTAAATTATATGTATTCTCTCTACTATAGGATTCATCTATTAACTCCTACTCTTTAATTAGCATTTAATTCGTACTCCCAATCCTAGGCGGGTCAAGAAACTCTAATAACAAAATAAGACAGAAAAATAAATTAATTTATTTTTCTGTCTTTTATCATTACAGTAAGGGTAGTAATTATCCTACCATTTAAAATAGTATAATTATACTAGTGTATATGTTTTATAAAAATACATATAAAAACCTAGCCGATTAGACGCTGTTCATATTTTCTAAACACATATGCCGATACTGAATACCATCCTAAAATACAATAGGGCGATATAGTTTTGCAAACCGTAGTAATGAAATAGATCTAGCTGCTCCATGATAATCCCGACGAAGGTTTTTAAATATAATAGGTATTTTAGTAACAAACAAAATTTAGCCATGTTAACACAACCTTCCGATTATAGAATGTGATTACCTGTTCACACTCTGTAAATCATCTGCTATGAAAACATGGCTAACTGGGCAAAAATGCCCTTATCTGCTTATTGGTGGGCCATCCGCGACTCGAACGCGGGACACCCTGATTAAAAGTCAGGTGCTCTAGCCGACTGAGCTAATGGCCCAATATTTTGTACCACAGGTTTGGATTTTACACGAAAGTATTCACTCTGTCAAGGCTTTTCGTTAACATATATCATATCCCAGTAGCCCTTTTGAAGAAGCTAGCGTTATAGAACATCAAACCCTAAAAAATTTCCCCTCGTACAATCGTTTGTTCCCGTCCAGGGCCGATTGCAACCAGCGTAGCCGGAACACCTGACAGCTCCTCAATTCGACGGATATAATTTTGAGCTGCCTGTGGTAGGTCCTCGAAGCGTCGAACCATTGTAATATCTTCTTGCCAACCAGGCATTTCTTCATAAACCGGTTGACATTGTTTGAAAATCTTCTGACTTTGTGGAAATTCACGGAGGATCTCGTCCCCAACCTGATAACCAACACAAATCTTAAGTTTCTCAAATCCTGTAAGAACATCGAGTTTTGTAACCGCAAAATCAGATATACCGCTGACACGGACGGCATAACGAGCAATTACTGCATCGAACCAACCGCAACGACGCGCACGGCCAGTCGTAGTTCCAAACTCGTGGCCGTTCTTCTGCATTTCAGCGCCGGTCTCATCTAATAGCTCTGTAGGGAAGGGGCCTTCTCCTACACGCGTAGTATAGGCTTTTATAACCCCGATGACACGATTAATCCGGGTGGGACCGACACCAGCTCCTATACAAGCACCACCAGCAATCGGATGAGAGGATGTCACAAAGGGATAGGTACCATGATCTATATCAAGCAAGGTCCCTTGAGCTCCTTCAAACAAAACTTTCTCTCCTGCTTGAATACTTACATCGATTGTGAGGGAACTATCCGTCACCATTGAACGAATTTTTTCTGCATACCCTAGATAGGTTTCATAGATACCATCAAACTCAAGGGCTTCCTTGCCATAGACTTTAACGAATAAGTTATTCTTTTCTACTAAATTACGGCGCAGCTTATCTGCGAACTCATCTTTATCTAAAAGATCGATAATTCGTATTCCAATCCGTGAGGCCTTATCCATGTAGGCAGGGCCGATTCCACGTTTCGTGGTTCCAATTTTATGATCCCCGCGTGCCTCTTCTTCTAAGCCGTCGAGTAACCTATGATAGGGCATAATCACATGGGCGTTACTGCTGATGACTAGTTTGCCCGTCTTAATCCCCCGCTTGTCAAGGTAATCTAATTCATCTAATAAGACCTGTGGGTCAATTACTACACCGTTCCCTATTACGCAAGTCTTGTCTTCATAGAGGATTCCCGAAGGGATAAGATGAAGTTTGAACTCTTCCCCATTCGCCACAACCGTGTGACCTGCATTATTACCTCCTTGGTACCTAACAACAACGTTCGCTTTTTCGGCTAGAAAATCTGTTATCTTACCCTTTCCCTCGTCTCCCCACTGAGAACCTATTAACACAACAGCGGCCATATAGATATTCCTCCCATCTTACAAGCTCTATTTCTCTAATTCCAGTCGTCTAAAAATATCATCCACATGATGCAGGTGATACTTTAAATCAAATAAACCCTGTATTTCTTCTTTGGTTAAATAGTTTAAAACACGATTATCCTCCGAAACAACGTCTATAAAGTCCAGCCCTTGCTCCCAAGCCTGAAAGGCATTCTGTTGAACCCAAGCATAGGCTTCTTCTCTCATACACCCATGTTCAACTAAAGCCAGGAGAACTCGCTGGGAAGACGTCAGGCCAAAGGTTTTTTGCAGATTCCGTTTCATCTGGTCCTCACGAATCCTAAGGCCCGCAATAACCTTAGTCATTTGGCGAAGCATGTGATCTAAAAGAATACAGCTATCTGGAAGAATAATCCGTTCTACTGAAGAATGAGTCATATCCCTTTCATGCCAGAGAGCAATATTCTCCATGGCCGCCAATGCGTTACCCCTTAAAATCCTCGACATTCCTGAGACTTGCTCGCAAATAATTGGATTACGTTTATGAGGCATGGCAGAGGAACCCTTTTGTCCTTCTGCAAAGGGTTCCTCTACTTCGAGAATATCCGTGCGTTGTAAATTACGAATCTCCGTCGAAATTTTTTCAATGGTCCCTCCAATTAAAGCCAGAGTCGTCACGAAATGAGCATGCCTATCCCTTTGTAAGATCTGGTTACTTATTAGAGCAGTCTCTATGCCGAGATGTTGACACACTGCCTCTTCTACCCCGGGTGCAACATTAGCATAGGTTCCGACCGCTCCTGAGATCTTACCAGCACTAACAGAGGTAATGGCTTGACCAAGACGTTCACTTTGACGATCAATCTCTGCAATCCATAGGGCCAACTTTAAACCGAAAGTCAACGGCTCAGCATGAATACCATGAGTCCGACCGACCATCACGGCGTATTTGCTCTCTAAGGCTCGCTTAACTAATGCATCTCGAAGCTCTTTTAAGTCTTTTTTCAGCAACCGTCCTGAATCTCTCAATACAAGGCTTAAAGCCGTATCTTTAACATCTGAAGAGGTCAAGCCAAGATGAAGGTATTTTCCAGCTTCTCCGATCTCCTCAACAACTGCTTGCAGAAAAGCAATTAGATCGTGACGCACCACAGCCTCAATTTCTAGAATTCGTTTAGAGTTAACCTTTGCCCTAGCCCGGATTTCAGCCATAGCTTCCTGAGGAATTTCCCCTTGCTTGGCCATAACCTCAGCAACCGCTAATTCAACTTCTAACCAACGTTCATATTCATAGCCATCCTGCCATAACTTTCCCATTTCCTCATGAGTATATCGATCGAGCAACAGCCTTCGCCCCCAATCAAATCTATAGGTTTTAACAAAAGTTCTTAGTAGTTTCCACAATTTAGTGCAAAGTTATCCTAGTGACTAATTACCCACTATTTTTCAACTGCTTTAGTCACTATATCTCGAGCAACTACAATACCCGTTGCCGAAGCTTGCATCAGTCCCCGAGTAATTCCTGCTCCATCTCCTATGGTATATAACCTAGGTATCTCAGTTTCAAAGTTCGTTTTAACTTTTACTTTTGAGGAGTAAAATTTAACCTCAACACCATATAATAAGGTATTTTTGGAATACATCCCGGGCGCGATTTTATCAAAGGCTTTAAGGGTCTCGATAAGGGAGGTCAAGTATCGCTCCGGCAGTACATAGCTGAGGTCTCCCGGAACCGCCGAGAGCAGTGTAGGAATCGTCGTGGATTGACGCAGTCGGCTTTCAGTCGTCCGCCTTCCCTGTAATAGATCTCCGAGACGCTGAACCATTACCCCGCCACCGGTTAACATATTTGCAAGCCGGGCAATATATCGTCCGTACTCAATCGGTTGGTTAAAGGGTTCTGTGAAACGAGTCGAAACCAATAAGGCAAAATTTGTGTTCTTAGTTTTCTTTGCAGTATCTGCATAACTATGCCCATTAACTACAGCAATGCCACCATCGTAGTGTTCTTCCGAGACAACGCCGCCGGGATTGACGCAGAAGCTCCGTGTTTTCAAATCATAGGTATCCGAATAATAGACCAATTTTGGTTCGTAAAGCTCTCTAGTTAAATGATCCAAAATAGAGTTCGGAACCTCGACACGTACTCCAATATCAATTTCGTTATTTTCTGTAACAACACCTAAGCGAACCGTTTGATCAGCAAGCCAATTGGCCCCTCCTCGGCCGGGGGCAGCAACTACATATCGTGCAAATACTTCATCCAGTCCTTGTTCATTCCTACGTTGAATGGTAGCTCCAATAGCTCCATTAGAATCCGCTAAGATTTCCTTAACTTCGGCAAGTTCCCAGAAGGTTGTATTTGTGTTTTGCATAAGATATTCATACATGCCCTTTAGCACATCATAAGCAAGCTCTGTACCTAGATGTCGTACAGGGCAATGGATTAGGGCGATGTTATGGCGAGAGGCCTCATATTCAAATTCTTCCACGCGACGGTTATCTAGACCGTACACAGTTTCCTGAGCTCCGAACTGCCGGTAAATTGAATCAGCATAATCGATTAACTCTTGGGCTTGTTCTTCTCTCATATATTCAACTAAACGACCGCCAACTGCAGGACTTAAAGACAGTTTTCCGTCACTAAACGCTCCTGCCCCTGACCATCCCCTTGTAATAGCACAGGGATTACATCCCGAGCAAACTCCGGTCGTACGGGCGGGGCACTTTCTCTTTTCTATGCTTCGACCACTATCCACAATGAGAATCTGTAGATCTTTATTGTGTTTTGATAACTCTAAAGCCGTAAAAATTCCGGCCGGACCGGCTCCAATAATCAAGACATCGACATTGTGTTTCAATTGTTTCTCCTCCTAGAGCCGTTTCATTTTTTCAAATGGTAACGAACCTCAATCACAAACAATTTCATCTTAACAATCCTGCTCCTCCTTGTCAATCCAATAACCGAACATTAATTATAAAAATACAAAAAACATTCGACACTACAGAAGGGTCTTGTCAATTCTTCGCTGTGCCAGAATCACCATTCGATATTCGTGTCACGATAAACGAAAGCCTATTCTGTCCACCGAGTGTTAGCGGAGGATCTAGCTCCTTCAGGCGTGCCTTCTTCAGGATGACACAGATCTTGAGTTTCTTTCATAGCAATTAGAAAAGTACTTAGTATCAAGTAAAGACCGAACCTTAAGTTTAGGCCTTCTGAATAGTAGCACAAAAATCCCCCTGCCAACAAATGGGTTGGCAAGAGGGATCCGTTAAGCTGTCTGATGTTGCCGATCAAGGTTTACAAACTTTGTAAACTCCTTAAGAAAGCCTAATTCAACGGTTCCTACTGGACCGTTGCGGTGTTTGGCAATAATCAACTCCGCTATTCCTTTTTTCTCTGACTCCTGATGGTAATACTCGTCCCGGTAAATAAATGAAATCACATCTGCATCTGCTTCAATCGCGCCTGACTCTAATAAATCCGACATAATCGGTCGTTTATCTTGACGTTGTTCAACTCCCCGATTAAGCTGTGATAAGGCAATCACCGGAACTTTAAGTTCACGGGCGATTCCTTTGAGGGTTCTGGAGATTTGAGCAACTTCTTGCTGTCGACTTTCGGATTTTTTCCCAACTGACAAAAGCTGAAGATAGTCAATAATAATCATCCCTAAATTGTGTTCTGACTTTAGTCGACGTGCTTTAGAACGAAGCTCTGCCAAAGTGATTCCAACCGTATCATCTATAAAGATTGGGGCATCCGATAGAGGCCCCACTGCTCGCGTCAGCTTTGGCCAATCAGCATCCAATAAATCTCCGGTCCTTACACGTTGTTGATCAACCAACGCTTCTCCACAAAGCATACGTTGCACCAACTGTTCTTTGGACATCTCCAAACTGAAAATCGCAACTGGGACCTTAGCACGAACCGCTGCATTCTGAGCCATATTTAAAACAAGTGCAGTTTTTCCCATGGAAGGGCGCGCAGCAATAATGACTAAATCAGAAGGCTGCCAACCGGATGTCATACGATCCAATTCTGTAAAAAAGGTAGGGATACCTGTTAGATTTCCTTTATGAGCATAGAGATACTCTATCTTTTCAAAAGTTTCAAGTAGCACATCACGAATAATGCTGAATCCGTCTTTAACACGTTGTCGAGAAAGGTCTAGGATAAGTTTTTCGGCTTCCTCTAAAAGCACTCGTGCTTCTTCCCCAGGCTCATATCCTCGTTCTAAGATACTGCCCGTTGCCCGGATGAGCTGACGCAAGAGGGCCTTTTCTGACACCAGCCTAGCGTAGTATTCAATATTTGCTGCGGAGGGGACGGAGCGGGCAATCTCAGAGATTGTCGCTATACCTCCCACCTGTTCCAGACGCCCCTGTTGACGTAAAGCTTCAGCAACGCTAACTAAGTCGACCGGATCTCCTTTCTCGAAGAGATCATGAATTGCCGAAAAGATCAATCGATGATTATCTCTATAAAAGTCATCCGGTTGAAGCATTTCAAAGACAGAACTTCCGGCCTCCGGTTCGAGCATCATCGCACCCAAGACCGCCTGTTCGGCCTCTAAATTCTGTGGTGGAACTTTTATGAGTTCCATATCTTCTCTCCTCCGACCATACTCAATTTCAATGGAATTATCTGTAGTAGGGGCAATTCATGAATTGCCCCTACCCGTATTAAAAAACATGCTTCAAAGCCTCTTCAATGGTACTAACAGCCTCTATTTCAATGCCCTGTAAGCTTTGAGGTACATCTGCTTTATTTTCAAGTGGAATTAGAACTTTACGAACTTCTACCTGCTTTGCACCAAAAATCTTTTCGTAAATGCCCCCAACTGGTTTAACCTTACCTTGAATAGAAATCTCTCCAGTAACAGCTACATCTTGCCGAAGTGGTTGTCTTTTAATCGCACTGTAGATGGCCAAGGTAGTTGCCAGACCTGCCGAAGGACCATCAATTTTCGCTCCGCCAATGACATTGACATGCACATCGTAATTACGTAAATCCTCTCCTGTTAGATCACGTATAACTGCTGCGGCATTAAACACGGCGTCTCTAGCCATACTTCCTGCAGTTTCATTGAAGCGGATAGTTCCCTTTCCCTTCTGCCCTGGAAAGGTAATCGCCTCAATCTCTAGAACCGAACCTAAAAACCCAGATACTCCCAGTCCTAAAACTCTGCCGATTTCCTCATTACTCTGGACTTTGCGAAAAATAAAAGGGGTAAGACGGGCGGAGCGCAGGACTTCATAAACATCTGCACTTGTCACTCGAACTTCCTCTTGATCAGGGTTACGATACCTTGCCAAACCGTAAGCATCCGTCAAAATGCTATTCGCCTTTCGTCCTTCTATAACATATTCACTAATAATCTCAGGAACGTTTTCTTCTAAGGTTACTCCCAGCTTTTGACCAGCTTGACGAATAATATGTTGAACATCCTTCGGTTCTAGCGGTACAAAAAACACTTCAGAACAGCGGGAACGCAGAGCAGGATTTAACTCAGCGGGATCCCTGGTAGTAGCCCCAATTAGGACAAAATCTGCTGGAGCCCCTTCATCAAAGAGTTTCTTAATCCATAACGGGACCTGTACATTGCCTGGGTCATAATATGAAGAATCGAAGAATGCACGCTTATCTTCGAGTACTTTTAGTAGTTTATTTAAAAGCAAAGGGTCCATTTCCCCTATTTCATCGATGAAGAGGATTCCCCCATGAGCATCACTTACCAGTCCCATTTTTGGTTCCGGTATACCAGTATCTGCCAAATCATGCTTTGCTCCCTGATAGATTGGATCATGGACGGAACCTAAAAGAGGGTTAGTCACATCCCTTGGATCCCATCTCAAGGTCGTACCATCCACCTCAATAAAGGGTGCGTTCTTATTAAAGGGAGAATGAGGGCGGTTCTTAACCATTTCTAAGGCAACTCTGGCTGCTGAAGTCTTACCGACTCCCGGTGGGCCATAAATTAACATGTGCTGAGGATAAGGGGTTGCCAGTTTTGCTAAAAGCGCTTGCACAGCGCTTTCTTGCCCAACAATTTCTTCTACAGTCTGAGGACGCAAGACATCAAAGGCAGAACGTTTAAGAGAAATAGTATTCATCTTTTCGAGAATGGCTAATTTCTTAAGTGTTTGGGCATTTTCTGGTCCAGCAGTTTCCTTAAGTACGTTCATCTTAATTTCTTTGACATAATCTTCATGACGTTCCTGCATTTTCTCAGAAACCACACGTTCCAGCCGCTCTTCGACGGCACGCCGCGCTATGAGGTCTGCAATTTGTTCCTCAATTTCCTCTAATATCTGGGGGATTTCCTGCATCTTCGGTATCCTTTGGTCAGTAGGATCATCAGAAACTATTTTGCGTAATCCAGCGACGCGTTCGGAGAGTTTATCTGAACGCATAAGCTTAAGGGCTTCCAAGCGACTGGCCTTTAGCACTAGCTTGTCTGTTCCATAATAATTAGAGAGTAAAACATAAAGTGCTTCCACTTCCCGGCTCCACTCATCCTCATCTTGCAAACGATCACTGAGATTTGTTTGATTTAACCATTTTGTCAAAATCCCTTTCATCAGGGAACCCCTTTCGCGAGAACAGATTACATATCTATATGTAAATAATCTATAACTATTTATTTCTATAGAGCATTTACATTTACCTGAAGCTTTGCAGTCACATCAGAATGGATTTTTACTTGAACCTCATAACTACCCAGGGCCTTAATCGGCTCTTTTAAATCTAACTTTCGTTTATCGACGACAACGTTATGCTGCTTTTTCAAAGCATCAACGATTTCTTTACTTGTCACAGACCCAAATAATCGACCGCCCTCACCTGTCTTTGTCTTAACTTCAATCTGTAACGCACTCAGTTTATTGCCTAATTGAACAGCCTCTTCTTTCTCTTTTGCTTTTCGGCGATCTTCCACAGCTTTCTTATGGGAAATATCCTGAATATTGCCCGTTGTGGCCTCAATAGCAAGCTTCTTCGGGAAAAGAAAATTTCTAGCAAATCCATCTGCAACCTCTAAAATTTGTCCTTTTTTACCAGTTCCTTTTACATCCGCTTGAAGAATAACTTTCATAAATTAATTCCTCCTTTAAGATTCCTCCGGTAGACGTCTGAAATTGAAAACTAAATCGAATAATCCAAACATAATAATACTAACAAAACTAAACATTAAGTATATAAAATTGATAAGAATTAATGCCCATTTAAGAAATCGAGGGATTCTCGGAGATTGTAACAGAAAAATATACGCGGAAAGACCCAACACAAGGGTCAATGCCCCGTAAACGACCATAAGATTAATACCTAGACCACGTAGAACTGGCCAAGAAAATTGATCCCCTAAGAGATAGCTGGCAATCCCTAAGACTGCACCCCAAACTGCATACCAAGGCAGCCTCCAATGAGTGAAGGGAACCCATTTGACTTCCCCTTTATACCAACGCCTCATAATATAGAATACAAACCCAAACTCAATTATAGCGATAATCCCGAAAATACTGGGTATCACTAAAGAATAGATTTCGATCCCTTGTTGTAACAAGTCTCGGATCTGCGGCTCATTTATCCCTTGTTGTTGCATTACTTCCAGCAACCCCGACGCTTGGTATTGCTGAATAGTCGCATCGATCATGACTTTGGAGGTATCGGCATCAAATCCTTGTGCAACAAACGCAAGGGTTGGTAAAGCTCCCAAAACCCCTGCCAAAACAGCACTCCAAAAAAAAGTCACACGAGCCGGCCAACCCTTTTGCCAACCAATAATACCCAGAATTCCTGCTAGGGGTACAAAACTAAGATCATTCAGAGACGTTACCCCAAAAATAAGCAAGGAGACAATATAGCCAATGACCAGGAAAAGAGAGGCCTTCAAAGCGCCTTGACAGCGTCCTAACACAAACACAGCAAACAACAAAATTACTTCCCAAAAAAATCCCCAGGTCCCCATGGCAATACCCACTCCAGGAAAAGTCAATAGAATCCCTCTAGATAAGTAATCTTGTGCTAATTCATCACTTATAAACATCGTTTCCAACTTTCTCCCATGAAGTTAGTCTTCTGGGGCAAGATAGCTTAGTAATAAGCTTAAATCTCCCCAGTGCTTTTCGAGATTCATCTCATCCGTGTTCTTTAAACCTTCAAGCCGTTGTAACAGCATACGGTCAAGCCGAGAAAAATCAAAACCCAACCTTCTTGCTAGCAAATAACTCATTCCTACTAGGTCTGCCAAACCTTGAATCATTTCATCTTCTGAACCACTTAGGGTTCCATGTTGAACAAGCCACTGCGCCTGAATTAGGTTCACCTTTAGCTCATCAATGGCTTTTAGCCCTTTAACCACATCTACTTCAATATCCAGGGCTGCCCCCTCCTAATCTCCATCCACTTCTAAGATCCCACTAAGCAGGAGTTTTTACTCAGTCAGATTTACATAGCGAATTGACTTTTTGAAAACTCTTTAAGAGACAAACTAGACCTATCAAACTACAGTTCGTGATAACCCTGCAAATCTCCTGCACCTTTGTCCAATGAAAATTTAACCAGAGATGAAATGGTCTTAGCGGCCGGTAAAGAAAACTTGGCTGGCGCCCGAAGACAATGTCTTCGCACGTGTTAATTAGCGGAGAAGCCGCAGGCCCGGCGGCAGCCTTAGTTGCCCTTATGCTTAGAAAGTATATAACGCAAGTTTATACTTTCAGACAGTAAAAATAGAAAAGGGGAGCTCTCGCTCCCTTTTATTCTACTCTACACTATATGGCAATAAGGCAATACTACGAGCCCGTTTGATCGCCAAGGTTACTTGACGCTGATGCATAGCACAGTTTCCAGAAATACGACGTGGCAAAATTTTGCCGCGATCGGTAACATACTTACGTACTTTATGTGTCTCTTTGTAGTCCATTGACTCAACTTTGTCTACACAAAAGCTGCATACCCTTTTACGTGGGCGACGTCCGCGTTCACGTTTCATACTAATTCTCCCCTTCCCCTACTAGAATGGGATGTCATCATCCAAATTAACTTCATGTCCAAACGAGCTATTTCCGCCTAGAGATCTTGACTCAGTGCTCCCGCCACCACCGTCTTTTGGACTTAAGAAGCGGACATCGTCGGCAACAATCTCTGTAACCCAGCGTTTTTGACCGTCTTTATCATTATAAGATCTAACTTGGATACGTCCATCGACTGCGGCAAGCTTTCCTTTGGCAAGATAGTTTGCACAAAGTTCCGCTGATTGCCTGAATGCGACACATGGAACAAAATCTGTTTCTTTCTCACCCTGAGCGTTTTTGAATTTACGATCAATCGCTAGTGTGAAGTTTGTTACGGCTACACCACTCGGCGAATAACGTAACTCGGGGTCTCTAGTTAAACGGCCAATCAAAACGACACGATTCAACATATATGCCCCACCGTCCTTTTAGTCATCTTTTCTAACTGTTAAGAAACGGATTACATCGTCGGAGATTTTCATAACCCGCTCAATTTCCTGAGAAGTACGACCTTCGCCATCAAAGTTCATCAGGATATATTGGCCTTCTTTATAATCTTCGATTTCGTAAGCTAACCGACGTTTTCCCCACTTTTCAACCGTTAGGTTAGCACCGCCATTCGCGGCTACAAGCCCACCTAGACGTTCAACGAGTGCTGTGGTTGCCTCCTCATCCAGATCTGGACGGATGATATAAAGTATTTCATACGCTTTCATATTTGCACCTCCCCTCGGACTAAGCGGCCCCGATTTTTTCGGAGCAGGGATATATTTGTACTACCAAGCAAGAATTATACCATTAGGTCACCCAAAAAGCAAATATAAAAAGGGTTCCTGTTGTTGACATTCTGGTTTTCTGGTTTTATACATTAAAGCGGAAATGAACAATATCTCCATCATTCATGATGTACTCTTTTCCTTCCAAACGCACTAACCCTTTATCTCTTGCACCGTTTAGTCCATTGTGCTCCACAAAATCCTTGTAAGCAACTACCTCTGCTCGAATAAATCCATGTTCAAAATCCGTATGAATTACCCCAGCTGCCTTAGGGGCCTTTGTCCCCTGATAAATCGTCCATGCCTTTACTTCAATAGGTCCCGCAGTGAAGAATGTCATTAGGCCCAGTAAATGAAAAGCAACCCGAATTAAACGGTCAAGTCCTGATTCTTCAAGCCCTAAGTCTTCAAGAAAAGCGTCTTTTTCGTCTGCCTCAAGTTCAGCGATTTCCGCTTCGATCTGAGCACATACTACAACAACTTCGGCACCTTCTTCGGCGGCAATCCCCATTACTTGTTGAACATAGGGATTATCAGCTGCAGAAGCAAGCCCGCCTTCACTGACATTCGCGACATAAAGCACTGGTTTAAGGGTCAAGAGCGGAAATCCCTTGAGGATATCTCGTTCTTCATCCGTAAAGGTCAAGGAACGAGCTCCTTTACCCTGATTAAAAACTTCTTTCAAGCGTTCAAGAAGTGCAACTTCTCCCTGAGCCTTTTTGTCCCCTGTCTTTAAGAGTTTGGATGTGCGCTCAAAACGCTTTTCTACACTCTCCATATCCGCTAAAACTAATTCAAGATCAATTGTTTCGATATCCCGCTTAGGGTTGACATTTCCTTCAACATGAACAACGTTTTCATCTTCAAAACATCGAACGACATGCACTATAGCATCGACCTCGCGAATATGTGACAAGAACTTGTTTCCTAATCCTTCTCCTTTACTCGCTCCCTTAACGAGTCCAGCTATATCTACAAACTCGACTGTTGCTGGAACAATTTTTTTAGGATGAACCATATCCGCCAGTTTTTGCAGCCGGGAATCTGGTACTTCTACCATTCCAACATTCGGATCAATCGTGCAAAATGGGTAATTAGCCGCTTCAGCACCCGCTTGGGTGATGGCATTAAACAACGTCGACTTACCAACATTCGGCAAGCCTACAATTCCTGCATGTAATGTCAAGCTGTTTTCCCTCCTCCTAATACGCAGACGAGCTATCCTTACAGATTATATGTGATGTTTCCCTGCAGTGCAACCGCTCTTCTCACTTTTCATCGGCATGCTGAAGGATCTCCTTCAAATTGCGTTCTAACTTTACCCTTGGTATCCAGGCCTGATGCTGACAACCTAAACATTGTATCCGAAAGTCCATCCCCGTTCGCATAACTTTCCAATCAAAACTACCACACGGGTGTGGTTTTCGAAGACGAACAATATCCCCTACATTTAATGGAATCACCGATCGGCTCCCCCCTATATCGAGGTACGAGGTTCGAAGTTCGAGGTTTGACTAATAGAGTTCGCACACCTTCATAACTTCCCATCTCTTACTTCTCTTTTGATAAATTCAATTAACTCATTAATTAACGTTTCATGGGATCAGTTAGTAAAACTGTTTGTTGTGGAGTTCGAATCCCTTCTCTCAAAAAAGCACTATGAATTTGACGCCGCAGTTCCCTCTCCAGACTCCACTGTTCATTAGGTTGGGTAAATGCAATGACTCGCAAAACAGCATTCCGTTCTCCGAATTGGATCACGCCCTGTACTGTGGGAGGATCAATAATTTTATCACTAAACTCCTTACCAACGATCTCACAGACTGAATGCATTACCTTCATCGCTCGATCCAAATCTTCATCATAGGGAACCTGAATGTCAACTAAAGCCCTCATTTTGCCCCGGCTGAAGTTGGTAACAGCAGTAATACTGCCATTGGGAATGATATGTAGTTCCCCTCCCCAGTCCCTTAGATGTGTAGCACGAATCCCAGTTTCTTCAACAACACCTGCGAACTGTCCGGTCTGTACATAATCTCCAACTGAAAACTGATCTTCAAAAAGGATGAAAAAACCTCCAATGATGTCCTTAACCAAGCTTTGGGAACCAAAACCTAAGGCGACGCCGAGTACACTGGCTGAAGCTAAAAGAGTACTCGTATCAAACTTAAAAAGATGTTTTAGAGTATGTAAAATTACGGTAAAGGTAATCAAATAAAACAACATACTACGAAGAAGCGAGAATAACGTATTAGATTTCCGTTCATTCAAAAATCGTTTTCCTCTATGATCAAGCAACATCCGACGAAGTATGTAAATAATCAATCCGTAAGCAACCCGTGAAATAACGAGTATAGTCACAATATAAAGTAACGAATTCAATACTACCGTACCTATTTGGGTCCAATCAAAACCGTTCCAACGATTCTCAATCCAAGTGCTATTCATATGATAGTCTTCCTCTTCAATTATAATAGGCTATCCCCGATATCCCAAAAATGCATGATAGCCACGCATCATCATGACTAAATCCGCAACAGAAGAGATTTCCCAAGGAGAGTGCATGCTTAGGATCCCTACACCACAATCCAAAACCTCCATGCCGTAAATAGCCATATATTGGGCAATTGTTCCACCGCCGCCTTGATCAACTTTTCCTAATTCAGCAGTTTGCCAGGTGATTTTAGCATCATCAAGAATTCGACGAACCTCCGCTACAAATTCCGGGTTTGCATCACTGGTTTCGTACTTCCCTCCAGAACCGGTATATTTGCTTATTACGAGCCCCCTTCCGAGGTAGGCTGAGTTAAGTTTATCCATAACCTCCGCATAATTGGGATCATATCCACCTGTAACATCTGCAGAAAGTGCTTTGGCCCTAGCCATAGCTCTCCGAACCATTAGTCCGTCGTAACTGCCGTTTTGCAAGGTTATGAGTTCGGCAATAAAGTTCTCCAAAAAGCGAGCTTTCATGCCAGTATTGGAATCGCTGCCGATCTCTTCTTTATCAGCAAAAACCACAATGGTCGTCCACTCTGGCTCCTTGATTTTTTCAAGTGCTTTCCAAGCAGCAAAGGAACAGATCCTGTCATCTTGACCATATCCAGCAATAAAGCTTCGGTCCAATCCCGCATAGCGAGCTTTTCCAGCAGGTACGACCTCTAACTCTGCACTCACAAAGTCATCCTCTTCAATACCATACGTTTCCTTAAGTAGGATGAGTATTGAAGACTTCACTCGTTCTTCTTCACTTTCCCCAGTGGAAGGATTGTGTCCTAACAAAAGATTGAGTCCTTCTCCCGAGATAGCCTCACGTAACTTCTTATTATTTTGGTCCTTTGCTAAATGTGGAAGCAAATCGCAAATTGTAAAAATTGGTTCTTCTTCTTCTTCCCCAATCACAATCTCAACTCTTTGACCATCACGAAGGATCACAATCCCATGAAGAGCGAGAGGTAAGGCTGTCCACTGATATTTTTTTATCCCACCATAATAATGAGTTTTGAAAAATGCTAAACCCTCTTCCTCATAAAGGGGGCGCTGTTTAAGATCTAACCTTGGAGCGTCAATATGAGTTACTATCAATCGGAAACCTTCGGATAACGGTCTTAGACCCCCGATTGCCAAAATCCCTGCTTTATCCCGTACTTCAAGACAAACCTTTTGTCCACTACCAAATAACTTTACTTCATCAAGCGAGACAAAGCCTGCTTTTCGAGCCCACCCCTCAATGATCTGCCAAGATTCCCGCTCAGTTTTTCCCTTACTAAGGAAAGATAAGTATTCTGTCATCGCCTGACATTCTTTCTCTGACATCCTTAATTTATCCCACGCCGATTTAACCTTCTTTGAACCCATATAGATCACCTCTCAGCCATATACATATATACCCTGAAAAAAAGTTTAGGTTAATGTCATCCTGAGGGATAGCGAAGGATCTAGGACTTAAGATTCTTCACATCGTTCAGAATGGCAAAAGAGTACTGGATTTTTCATTCATCAGTGGTGCCGCACAGCGGCATGGGGGTCTATTTTAAATTTAAGCAACCGCTAGATATCTTAAGTGTTCTTCTTCTCTGGTTGATTTATACGATTTCAATCTAACAACCTAAAATTTCCGAGTTAGATTTCCTTTGTGTTAGTACCAAACTCCCTTATCCATTGATATTGGCTCAAGCAGTCTTTCCCTAAGTTGGGCCGAAAGCAATTGATCCATGGCATTAAAGATTACTACTAAATTATCGTAAAAGTATGACTCTAGAATTAGGACACTCAAATCGCCGACATCCCCCATCTGCAAGAAGGGAGACAATAGGCCAGCCAAGACAGCTAAGCCAATTAGAGAACTGAGCCCTCCGAATACAAGACCTCCCCCGCGATTAAAGGATTTGCTCCAATTACCTAGAGGACGAAGGAGAATAGCTACTATTACGTGTATCATTAGCACCGTGCAATAAAAAACAAAACCAAAGGCGATAAGACTTAAGATACCTTCGGTGATGGTTTCTGCCAGTTGATGGGTTACTTGTTCGACTGTTTGTGGTATCTGTACACCCGATAGATTTAAGGAAGGAAAAATACTGCGCCATTCTTCAGGAAGGATCCCCAGCATATTTCCTAAAAGCTGTTGTTGTAACGTTTGAGCTTTAGACTCAACAGAGGGAAGTAGAGCTCGATAGATAAGAGGTTCTAGCCATTGGTGAAGTGGTAAATACTGTTCAGCCCAACGCAGAACAGCCATATATTGCCACGAGGCCACTAAGAAACCTACAATCCAACTCAAAAAATTAACAATACTCATTATTAAGCCTCTTTGATAGCCCCTCAACGCTCCCAGCAAGACAAACCCAACTATAAGCACATCAATCAGATTCACATACGTCCCCCCTAGTAGTAACCCACTAACAAGTTTCTTCTAAATTTTGAAATTCTATATTCGATTTAAACCCTCAGAAATCCTGCAGTAAGGCATTAGATAATGTATACAGTCTCAATGTATCCTAATACACCAAAAGGCAGCTTCTAGCTGCCCAACTAAACTTCAAATTGAATTATCGCTTACCCATTAATCACATATAATTAAACGTTAGTGATCTCTAGCTCCAAAACGAACTGTTACGATTATGGCGGGGATGCGTGCGAATTGAACACACCTCGGAACGTTCTGCGTCCCGACACGCGGATTTGAAGTCCGGGGGTAACACCAGTTACCATCCATCCCCAACTAACGAGAATAATCTTATCACATTCGAAATAATTTGGAAAGTATAATTCATTATCTTAACATTGTGAGGATAATTCTGAGGTTAATTCTAATGTTTTCCGGCAATACTATCTATATAGAAAATTAATTTTCTAAACTTCTCAAGTCTATTGCTTCATACGAATATAGTCACTCATGGAAAGGGGATTTAAAATGAATCGTTCGGAAGTTTCATACTCAAATTTGACAAATGATCAACTCGAGGATCTTAAAGCTTTGGAAGAAAAGTTTAATACTTCAAGCAATGGGCAAGAAACTATATTAATAGCTTATACCAATCCAAAATAGAATGGGTTATGTCTAACTAGGATTTCTGATAGTGAAAACAGGTACCTGCCAAGTACTGTTCAATTAGTTCGTCTACTTCGTCTGCCTGCATAGTAAGATTCATTAACTGATATGTAGCTTGCATTAATCCTTTTACGCACTCAATTGTAAGCTCAGTTAAATGTGTACATCCATCTTTTAGTCCAACGGCAGATTGAACTTGCTTACGTACATTTCCATTTAGGTTAATTCCAATAAGGCTATTAATTCGTTGTTGGGTTTCCACGCAATCTGTATGGGGATAACGCCTGAATTCACCTGTCGCTGAGGTAATAGTATGACTTTCTACATCGACTTCTAATGTCATACACAGTTCATGATGGCTATCTAGAAAAACCCCATCTACAGATAGGATCTTGGAATCAATCGAACGGACATTTACAGTAATAGATCGGTTAAAAAGATACATTTTTCCATCTCCTTAGTATTTCTCAAAGTGTTTAATTATTTCTATTATATCTCTTTATGAAAAGAAAGGAAGCTCCAAATGAATACCAATTCATTTGGAGCTTCCTTTCTTAAGTATTACTATATAATTCCGTATACAGGTTCAAATTATTTAATCATCTTGTATCCTTTATTTTCTAGAGATGTTTCCACTTCGGCTACGCGATCCCCCTGAAGACGTGCAAGAATCTGAATTTTGTTCTCTTTGAGGTGATATACTGCTAAACTCCCAATATTAACCTCATACTCCTTGGTAGTAACGGCAAGGTCTGACATAACACCAATTTGATCCTTAGTTTCAATCATGACGCGCTGCCCAGGACTACGAAATCCCATAATATCTAAAAACGCATCCAAGATGTCTGATCCGGTAATAATCCCAACAACTTTACCTTCATCAACTACAGGTAATCCCCCGATTTTATGATCTCTCATTAATAATGCAGCATCCTCAATCTGCGTGTCAGGATGACAGTAGACTACTTTTTTAAGGGCTACTTCACGGATTGGAGTTTTGGCTACCAAATAATTTAGTTCAAAAACACTTAGAGTCGTTGCTTTCGAAGGAGAGGCTTCACGAAGATCTCCATCCGTTACAAACCCAACAAGCTTACCTTTTTCGACGACTGGCAATCGGCTAATCTTTTTTTCTCGCATAAGAGCCATCGTATCGGCAATAGAGATTTCCGGGTTGACAGTGAAAACTTGAGGCGTCATAAATTGTCGAACATACATTTCTTATTACCCCTTTCAATTTATAAGCTCGGCAAAAAAATGTCACTCTTCAGCACTAAGCTAATGTAGCCGGCAGATGCTTAGTAGCCACTTATGTCATGACCAACCTGGATAATGCAGCATAGACTACCATCATAGGAATTGCGCCCAGAATGCAACCAATTAAGCTTCCCAAGCCTTAAAGTACTACATTACAAGTATATCAAAAGATTTGAGAAAGCTAAACGTCAATGGAACAATAATGTAAGATAATTTGCATAAGTTCTTCAGGCTAGTCCCATGCCCATGATATCTCCCGCAAGTCCATTTTCACGAATAGCGATACAGGCTCGGGTCTAATTTCAAGGACTGCTCACTTTACATAATTAAGACTCCCAATCACTACACCGATTGGGAGTCTTATCTAACACACTTGTATCGACTTATTGACTAATATATTTTAGTTTATAGAACTATGAAGAACTCGTTTATCCCCTTTGCGTTGCGTTATTTTTTGTTGATCAAAGAATTCTAATAAAGGGACTGCATATTTACGAGACGTTTCCCATAACTCGCGAGCCTCTGCGACCCCGATTTCACCTTTTAATCTCAGGGCCTCTAACAAAGTAATCTTGGCCTGTTGAATATCACTTGTTCTGTAGAATAATCCATTTACAGAGATCCATTCTCCTAGCTCACATAAATGCCCTGCGTATTCTTGAATCTCCGTCTTAGGGATCTCACATGCTTCCGACACAGTAGCCAAATCAGGAGGCATAAGCTTTACGTTTTGCCAAAAGGTCCTCAAAGCATTAAGTCTCCTTGCAATCACCGGTGGTAACTGGACCCCTTCATTGGTTTGAACTTTGCTTCCAGAGATACGATAATACTTGCGCGAACAGCCCTGTTCCAAAATCGTCTGCCAACGATGGTGAGTCCATGTAATTCCAAGGCGGGTTTTAAGTTCCTCTCTACTAATTCCTCCACGCAGCGGATACTCCTCTTCGTGAGATTTTACAACTGTAATCAGTTTTTGCCTCCATAGTTCCGCGGCGTCCTTCCCCCAATAGAGTGAGACATCATCTTCAATCCAGATCTCCAATCGGTTTGATTCCTTAAGAGTTTTTATAAATTCCTCTAACTCAACTGAATTAATGTGTAAGCGAGTTTTTAAATCTAAACTTGTTCTGGGTTCGTCCATTTCTCTTTCTAAGAGGTCTAAGGGATCCCCTTGGTCTTTAACTATCATTTGATCTAATACACTTTGCTTAAACCGTTTAGCCTTGAATTCTGCTACACTAAGGACCTTGCCCCCGGCGATTGTAAACGTGGGAGAGTAAAACCTCAAAACAAATCGATCTCCTGGTGCTGCCAGAACAGAATCTTCTAATAATATTTGTGCAAACCCTTCTTGACCAGGAATAAGTTCCTGATGATCAAGAAGATGTATGCGTCCTAGAATTTCAGTCGTACCAAGATGGAATCGGACTCGCTGCCTTTGAATCAAAGGCTTCTCTGCTGATGGCAGGTTTGTCACTTTTAAATCTAAAACTTTTCCAACTTTGAACATATTTGGTGTTACGAGTACTGAACCTCTTTCAACTTCAGCAACCTCTATTCCAGCTAGATTTACAGCTACCCTTTGTCCTGCTCCCGCAATGTTTACTTTGGTATTATAAACTTGTAAGGAACGTACCTTGGCAATAAGATGACTTGGTTCAATTGCTAACTCTTGCCCTAATTCAATTGTCCCACTGTGCAGAGTTCCTGTCACGACCGTCCCAAAACCCTGAATGCTGAAAACACGATCAATAGGCATTCGGACTGGACCCGTCGATTTCTTACTCTCTACGTGAGATAGTAAATCATCAATGGTTCGACGAAGTATATCTATCCCTTCACCCGTTACAGCCGAAACACGACATATACGCGCATCACTAAATACTGTATCTTTCAGCTTTTCTCGGACCTCTTCTTCCATGAGTTCAAGCCAATCTTCATCTACGAGATCCACCTTATTAAGGACAATAATCCCTCTAGGGATACCAAGTAAAGTTAAGATATCTAAATGCTCCTGGGTCTGAGGCATAACCCCTTCATCAGCAGCTATAACAAGTAAGACAATATCCATTCCGCTTGCACCTGATAACATCTGCCGTACAAAACGTTCATGCCCTGGAACATCGATCATCCCCACTTGTCGACCACTTGGCAAAAGCATATGCGCAAACCCGAGCTCTATAGAAATACCACGTTGTTTTTCTTCTTTCAGACGGTCTGTTTCTATACCAGAAAGGGCACGAATTAATTCTGTTTTTCCATGGTCAACGTGCCCAGCCGTACCTACTAAATAATGTCGTTCATCCATTTTTGTTCCCCTTATCCAGTTTTAAAACCCTAATCTCAGGTTAGAAGGTTATTCAGTTGGCTTAGTCCACAATCCTTTAAGCCAACTTAGGAATGCTTTTCCTTTTGGACTTAGGACCTTTCTATTTTCTAACCGTTTAGCAGTCTTAATCTCACGAACGAAGTCACCATAACATCGAAGTTGTTTGTATATTACACTCAAATTATTATGGGGGAGTGCATAGGTAGGGTCAATCTCAATTGCTTTTTGGTAATAGTCTACTGCCTGTTCCAGATTTCCCTCTTCTCTAGCAATATTGCCTAGATTATTTAATGCATGAACAAGATGCACATCATATTTTAGTGCTTCTTCAAAATAATACTTTGCTTCTATTCGGTTTTGCCGTTTAGCAAAAGCAACCCCTAGTTTATTATAAGCCATGGCATCCGTTGGATTATCGCGGAGATATTTTTGTAGAGCAGATACAGCTCCGTCATAATCACCCGCTTCTAAATGTTCTAATGCCTCTTCATATAAGGATTTCAAAATCTCACCCTTAGTCAATAAAGATTAAAGACTTATCTGAAGTCTCGATATTTAACCTTTGTCGAACAAGTTTATTGGACTCTAAGATTAATAATAACAAAACTTCCACATGTTAAGCAAATCCCTGATTTTTTCTATTCCTTGCCTTATGGTTATCCCCTGCGCCAGAGGTATAGAATTGTTGGCATAAAGACAAGTCCTAAGTAACCAAACAAAGGATATACTATCTGAACAATGTGGGAGAATTTCACCCCTGATATTGGTATCATCAGGAGAAATAGTATAAATGTCGCACTACCATAGCCTAATCTCCCAGAATCAACCACTCGACTTATAAGACTGAAGCCATTACCTACTGCTGCAGTGATCATGGCTAACCATAAGACCACAACGTAGAAAAAAGCTGGCCAATCTCCTAGTTTACCTGCAATTCCAACCATAGGTATCTCCAATCCCAGAATATCCGGAAAACGAAGCAACGATGCTCCTATTGAGAATGCAAATAATCCTAGCGCAATACCACCAAAAACCGCCCCTAAACGCGCACCGGGCTTTTGTACTTCTCGACCAAGTGATGCGAATACCACCATTGCTAAGGTTACATTAAAGGAGACATATAAAATGGCAGAAATAATCCAGTTTCTCACAATTGGATTTGATAACCGAAGGTGCTCGTGATCCCCTGAAGTTGCCATAAATATTGCTGCAGTAGCAATTCCTAAGCAAAAAATAAATTTTAGGGGTATCAGGACGGAATTTATCCAGAGTACACCTTCACCACGATACCACAACGCTAGTCCAATGATGCAACCTGTTAAAAGAATACCTAGCCATCTAGAGAATCCAAAGTATTCATTGAATAGCGCTCCACTGCCCGATATCATTGCTAGCATTCCAACAAACAAAAGGATACTAACCAGTTTATCTGCCCATCTCCCCAGCCTTGGACCCAATAAACAGTCGAAGAACTCATTATAAGAGGAGATCTTCCATCGAGCCTGTAGATCCAACATACCCCATCCTAGAAGAGAAAATAGTAATGAACTTAGAACAACCCCAATTAAACCCCAATTACCAAAGCGAGCAAAGAATTGCTGTATTTCTTGACCCGAGGCAAATCCTGCCCCCATAACAGCCCCTACGTAGGTTGCAGCCACTTGAAACGTTGTTTTCCACTGCATGAATACTCCCTCCTCGCCATCATGCTTATGGCTAGAATATGGATCTCATGCATAAAAACAACGATATTTGGAAATTATTTAGTAAAAGGTTTAATGTAAGGGGGCAGCTTGTGAGTTTATTTTCATTACTAACAGAAACTCAAAAATTGAAAGCCCATGTTGATGATTATAATGCAAAAGCAAAACTAGAAGCTAGACTATCTGATCTATTCGCAACGTCTAGAAAACGTCCTGCTATAATCCTATGTATAGGAACAGATAGATCTACAGGTGATGCTTTAGGGCCATTAATTGGTACACATCTCTCTCGTCTTAAATTACCACAATTACATGTATATGGTACATTGGATGATCCTGTACATGCAACAAATCTACAACAAACTATCGAAATTATCCAGCATAATTTTTTAAATCCATTTATTATTGCAGTTGACGCTTGTCTTGGGCGCTTAGATTCCATCGGTTGTATCACTCTGGCGGATGGTCCTTTAAAACCAGGAGCTGGGGTAAATAAGAATCTTCCAGAAGTTGGAGAAGTACATATGACTGGAATTGTAAACGTTGGTGGATTTATGGAGTACATGGTCTTACAAAATACTAGACTCAATTTAGTCTGGCGGATGTCAGAAAACATTAGTTCTCTTATAACTCGTTCGTATTTAAGAATGCGAGTCAATATAGATGAAAATGTTATCTAGGCATATTAAATCTTTTCTCCTATTATTGCTTTTGAGATCACTTTCTTTTCTTCATCCGAAAGTGAATAGTCAGATTGTCCTCTAATAACTGGTTTTGCATAAATCCTTGCTTCTTCGCGATTATGAATGGAGCTAAGAACTACTCCATTTCCTTCTTGATTTAGGAGCGCCAAGGCAAAGCTTAAATCACTCCCTACGTCTTCAAATGCTCTAAATCGAAGAAGCTCTGCACGATCTACACTGGCTTTTAGTTTGAGCTCGATAAGATTTAGTCTTTGTTTACAGCTTTCAATAGTTTGTTCCAGTTCAGTTACTTTATGATCATAATCCTTCAAAACCAAATCCATCTGTTGACCATTCATAAAGGTTTGTAAGCTTATATACGCGGCCTCAAATCGTTTTACTCGCCTATATTGTGCAATAGCAACTATTATCGTGATTAATATCAGTAAGGCCAATATACCAATTGACCACCAATAGAATGGAGTTATACCTTCTAATGTCACCAATGATTATCCTGGTTTTAAATCGCAACAATATGTTTCAACTTCCCTTTGTCGACTAAACAAAGTGATAGTCCATAAGCTATGCTTATAATCTATCTCAAACCAGGCTTATTCACTTCCTTTCAGTAAAATCGACCTAATTATCTTCACTTAATAGAAAACACTTGCGTCTTTGGGACTACGTGCACATTCTCCACAAGCGAATACGTCGCTGCTTTGATTGACTACACTCCCAAATGAAGTTTTGTAAATAGAAGGGCTATAGGAATCGCAAAAAACAGCGCTGGTAATAGATTGCCCACTTTGATCTCTTTTATTTCCAATACATTAAGACCAATTCCAACTATAAGCAGACCTCCCGTAGCACCCATCTCGTTTATAATTTCTGGGGATAGGACCCCCTGCAGCAGTCCCGCAGAAAGTGTTATTAAACCTTGATATAAGAATACTGGTAGAGCCGATGCCAGCACACCAATTCCCATTGAGGAAGCAAAAACCAATGCAGATATTCCATCCAACATTGATTTTGCGTATAGTATCGTATGGTTTCCTTTTAGACCACTCTCTAACGAGCCCATTATGGCCATAGCTCCAACGCAATATATAAGGCTTGCTGTAACAAAAGCTTTGGTAAACCCTGACTGTCCACTATTCCTTGAGAATTTCTGTTCAAGCCATTGCCCGAACCTCTTTAATTGTTCTTCGATATCTATTAATTCTCCAACAATTCCACCTATCACTAGACTTGCTATAACTACCAACGTATTCTTGGTTTGTAAAGCCATGCTTGCACCGATCAGTAATACCGCTAGGCCAATTCCCTGGATGACAGTTTTCTTCATTCTATCCGGAAGGGCTTGTCCAAATAATAGTCCAATAAAGCCCCCAATCAATATGGCTATAGTGTTAACAATAGTACCTAACAACTTAATACCTTCCTTCTAACCTTTGACTTTTGATGTTCCACGTGGAACATACAGGAGTATTTCTAAGTTCTTACTGCCAAATGTTCCACATGGAACATTTGGCAGTAAGAATAAGCTGCTTTACCTGACCAAGCACATATACAAAGGGGGATAATTCACCAATACCTATACTATATTAGTGAATACCAATTACTAAACACTAATGAGAAAGTTGTAATTAGTCTTAGGGTCACCAAAACTCATATTTCTAATTTAACACTTGTGCTTACAGTTATTGTCCGTAAAGTGTGCAATCTTGATTATATTCTCTTAAATCGGCTCGCTTGTACCATCTAATCAAAGCAGGTTAAAGTATTAAGAACTAAAATGCAATAGTAACTATCAGAAATTGCTTAGCTGTCAAGTCATAACAAGAGTGAACAAATAATAGGGTATATAGCATTTATAACACATAAGTTATCTCATTAGGACTAGATGATAACAATCCTTGTAATTGCTCGCAAATATTTATATGCCATAAATGTTCCACGTGGAACTTTATGCTAATCTATGCGGATGTTCCACAATTCCAGTAATCGATTCAATTCATCCTCAGAGAAGTACTGCACTTCAATTTTTCCACGCTTATTATCTCCTTTTACAAGTACTTTGGTTTGGAAGTTCGTTTGTAATTGATCTTGTACATTGTGTAGTAAATTGCTAACTACACGGGCTGGCCTTTCCTTAACTTCTCTTTCAGTAAGCCTATTAATAAGGATTTCTGTTTCTCTTACGGATAATTGTTCTTTTGCTGCTTTTTGAGCAACAAGTATCTGTAAGGAAGTATCCTTAATTCCCAATAATATTTTAGCATGACCTAGAGAAATTGAATTGTTTCTAAGCAAGTCAAGAACGGAGTGAGGCAATCTTATTATTCTTAAAAGATTTGTTATTGTTGAACGTGCTTTGCCTACACGTTGAGCAACTTGTTCTTGATTAAGCCCATATTCATTAATAAGTCTTTCATAGGCATAGCCTTCTTCTACAGGTGATAAGTCCGCACGCTGGATATTTTCAATTAGGGCACGCTCAGCCATCTCTTGATCACTACAGAATTGGATTATGCATTTAATTGTGTTTAGACCTGCAATTTTGGCAGCACGTAACCTTCGTTCTCCAGCTATAAGAAAGTATCTCTCTCCAACAGGTCTCACTAGAATTGGCTGTAGTAAACCATGTACACGTAAAGAATCTGCTAATTCATTTAAAGATTCTGGTTCAAACTCTCTTCTAGGTTGATCTGGATTTGGGTCAATACTTGAAATAGGGACTTCCTTTATAGCAGGTTCATCACCTAACTCATCCGAAAGTAAAGCCTGAAGGCCACGTCCTAATCCTTTTTTAGACACGTTCTAATACCTCCTTTGCCAATTCACGATATACTTCTGCACCTCTAGAACGAGTATCATAAGTATTAATAGCTCTTCCATGACTGGGAGCTTCACTAAGACGAACATTACGAGGTACGATCGCTCTAAAAACCTTACGTGGAAAGAACTTCTTAACTTCATCCACTACTTGAATAGCTAAATTGGTTCTAGCATCAAACATTGTTAGTAAAGCACCCAAAATATTTAAATTCGGATTGATATGTTTACGTACTTTTTCCAAGGTGCTCATTAAGAGAGTCAAACCTTCAAGAGCATAGTACTCGCATTGAATAGGTATGATAACATCCGTTGCCGCGGTTAAAGCATTTAAAGTAAGAAGTCCCAAGGACGGTGGACAATCGATAATAATAAAATCATAATCGCTTTTAATACTTTCAATTGCCTCACGCAATTTTCCTTCACGACAATTCTGAGCAACAAGTTCAATTTCAGCTCCTGCGAGTTCTATACGTGCAGGAACAACCTTCAAACCTGTTTGTTCAGTTTTTATGATAATTCGTTCAAGAGGTACATCATTGATCAAGACATCATAAATACATTGCGTTAATTTATGCTTCGCAATTCCCATACCGCTCGAAGCGTTTCCCTGCGGATCTAAGTCAATAAGAAGTACACTTTTTCCTAACTCAGATAAGCAGGCACTCAGATTTATTGCCGTTGTCGTCTTAGCGACGCCGCCTTTTTGATTAGCTACAGCAATTACTTTAGTAATCAATAGCCCACACTTCCTTTTAAATAAATAGCGACTAAATACTAGTTCTCAACTTGTTTTACCAATATAGAAGCAGAAGACATAAAAATAAAAAAGTTCGTTTAGATATTATCTTCATTGTAACGTATTTGACAAAACAAATATAGTTTTTGTTAAACGCATTTCATACGTAATAATATATATTATATCGTTGCAATAAAAAAAGCGCTTGTTAAACGCTTTTTTTATGATACAAAACAAGTATTTTAGGCACCGACTGAAAGTACCTTTGGTAGAGGCAGGTAACGACTCTGTTTTAGGGCTTCGGTTTTTAAAACTTGGCCGTTCATTTTAATTGTCCTGTAAGATTTAACAACGTATCCTGGTTGACCTTCTTGTTTTACCCTCGATTCACCTTGAGCCATTGTCTCATCAACAAGACGTTGTACATCGAAAGGAATAACGGATTCAGTAGTATTGCTGATAATTACTTCTTGTCCAGGAATTACCTTACCGTAAAGCTCAATAGTAACAGTATTATTACCAACTTTTGACCGGATGAGTAGATAAGCACCTGTATCATTATTAAACTTTAAATCTAGGTCTGGATAGGCGACGGTAGCATCCTGTCCAAGCGGTACATAAGAAATAGCAAGATCATGATTACTTCGTTGAGTCACCGGAAGATTAGCTAGTAACCCGGTATTATATAAAGTACTTGAGACTTGACATATTCCTCCTGCTAATCCTGGTACAAACTGTCCATTTACAATCACATAAGCATCCTTGTATCCAGCTTCTACAGTTCTTTCTCCTACAATTTGATTGAAAGAAAGAGTGTCACCAGGCTTAATAATTGCTTTGTCCATTGCCATTGCTGCAAGGCGGACGTTTTGTGATCTTGCAATCTGTGTTGGATCAAAGCGGGTAGTATAACTAGCTAACAAACCCGTAATCTGTTGATCTTTCAATTGAGATGCAGTAATTAGTGGACGTTGCTCTTTATATTGTCCATTAATTTCAGAAACAGGCTCAAAGATACTAATTTCTTTAATTTTAGAAATTAAATCATCCATATCGATAACTCGTCCCACTTGTTCTTCATGAATTATCATTGTATTTTGGTTGGTAATTTCGAAAGCTGCGTCTTGAGCAGGCTTATTTAATGGTTCCAAGTTTTTATTAAGCTCTTGTAATAATTGCTGATCACTCCACATATGGGATAAATCTAAATTAATTTCTTTGGCTGCTGTCATCTTATTCATGACTCTTATTGGAATTGACCCTGTTCTACTAACATTATAGGCTTCTTCTAGAGCTGAATCAGCCGACACATTAAGGCCCAAATCTCCAAGCTTTACATCAAGGGAATATTGATCTACATTTATTTTAATAGTCTGGTCCATTAATCGTTTAATTTCTTTGTCCATTGCTTCTTTTGCTTGATCAGGGGTTAAATTACCCACATCAACTTTAGAAATTAATACGCCCTCTGCAATAAGATTATTATCTCTTGTGTAGAGTAAAGCAGATAGACTAGCCAAAACTATTAAAATAAGAGCCAAGGAAATATAGAATTTCTTGGTTTTTATAAGAGTTAACCTTCTCTTATAACCTTGACCAAGTCTCCTATTTTGTGAATCGCTCAAATTGCCTCCTCCTACTATCAAACTGATTAATGTATTCTCGTACTATTTATTTCGACGTACTAAGAACAATTCCTTCATTATCCTACATAAAAAAGAGCCTTACTTTTGTTGAGTAACGCTCTATGTAGAGATAACTATTAAATAAGAGGATTTTTGCTAGGAATTCCAGCCTTGCGTGGGTATTGTGTAGGAGTTTGTGTAACCTTTCTTATTAAGATAATTGCTCGATGCTCTGCGCTGTTACCTAAATTTAAATGTTCAATTCCCTCTGAAATCCCACCTAATACCTTTAAAGCCTTCTCTGATTCAACTAATTCTTGCTCTGCCTGTAACCCCTTAGCTGCTAAAAAAACTCCCTTTACTTTTAGAATAGGTAAAGCATACTCTAACAAGATTGGTAATCGGGCCACTGCTCGAGAACTCACAGTATCAAAATACCCTCTATAGTGCTTATTTCTTCCAAAGTCTTCTGCTCTGGCATGGACAGTTTTAATAGTTTCTAACCCCAAGGTTTTGATGACAATGTCTAGAAAATCTAATCGTTTCTTTAAAGAATCCACTAATATAACTTGTAATTCAGGTCGTAGAATTTTAAGGGGAAGACCTGGAAACCCTGCTCCTGTACCTAAATCTGCAAAATAAGTTCCTTGGACATACTTTGAAAGGACCATAGAGTCAATAAAATGTTTTAAGATAACTTCTTGTGGTTCTGTAATTCTTGTCAAATTTAATCTTTGGTTCCAATCAAGTAAAAGATCTCCAAATTGACAAAGTTGGCTAACTTGTAACTCTGACAATTCATGACCTAAATGTTTATAGGTTAACTCTTTGATTAACGACGCGTATTCGATAAACATTCGTCATTACTCCCTTCTACGTCGTTGTTCTAAAGAAACGAGTAAAACAGAAATATCTGCTGGACTTACTCCTGTTATTCGAGAAGCCTGACCTAAATTTAGTGGATTAACTTCCATTAGTCTTTGTCTTCCCTCCGTAGATAAACCACGTATTTCTTCATAATGAAGGGTTTTTGGTAAAATAAGCTCTTCTAATTTAGAAAACTTCTCAATATCGGATAACTGTTTCTCTATATAGCCAGCATACTTTGCTTCTATTTCAGCTTCCTCTAAAACTTCAAAGTCATATATTTCCAGTTCCGGCAAGAGCCTGACTAAATGGCTAAGATTAATCTCCGGTCTGCGTATCAAATCTTGAGCACTAATTCCTCCGCGAGGTGGAGTAGAATTTGCTTCAATTATTATCTGTTGGAGATCCTCTCTTAAAGGAGAAAAAAATGTATTTTTTAGAAGATTGTTAATACATTCAAAGTTCTTCTTCTTAGTGTTAAAACGCTCCCACCGGTCTTCATTAACTAATCCAACAGTTCTACCTTTTTCAGTTAACCTTAGATCAGCATTATCTTGACGAAGTATTAGCCTATATTCAGCTCGTGATGTTAAAAGGCGATAAGGTTCTTTCACACCTTTTGTTACTAGATCGTCTATTAATACACCTAAATATCCATCTGAACGACGAATAACAAAAGGATCTCTTTCCATTGCTTGCAATGCAGCATTAACACCAGCAATTAATCCTTGAGCAGCGGCTTCCTCATATCCAGATGTTCCGTTAAGTTGACCAGCTGTAAACAACCCTTTTAATTGGCGAACCTCTAAACTAAGAGAAAGTTGATGAGGCAAAACATAATCGTACTCTATAGCATAGCCAGGTCTTAACATTCTAACCTGTTCTAAACCAGGAATACTCTCTAATATTTTTATCTGAACCTCCTCAGGCATACTGGTAGACAAGCCTGCTACATAAAGCTCATCGCTTTTCCAGCCTTCAGGTTCTAAAAATATTTGATGAGATTCTCTATCCGCAAAACGAACAACTTTGTCCTCAATTGAAGGACAATAACGAGGACCAATGCCCTCGATTTTCCCAGAGTATAAAGGTGCACGATAAAGATTTTCTCGAATAATGTCGTGAGTCTTATTAGCTGTATATCCTAACCAACAAGCTACTTGTTTAGATGGATCTCCTTGCCAAAACATACTCTTAGTAGGCATAAAGGAGAAACGCCAAGGAACTTGATCGCCAGGCTGGATACGAAATTTAGAATAGTCAACCGATTGTCTCTGGATTCTTGGTGGTGTTCCTGTTTTGAATCTGCCTAATTCGACCCCATATTCTTTTAGAGAATTTGACAGAGACATTGCAGGCATCTGTCCATTGGGTCCACCTTGATACATAGAAGACCCGATTATTATCCTTCCACGTAAATATGTTCCGCTTGTCAACACAACATTCCCTGATTCAAAACGAGCACCGGTTCGAGTAACAACTCCAGTTATCCTCTGATTCTTGACAACAATTCCTTCTACTAATCCTTGAATTATAGTTAATCGGGGTTGCGCTAATAATACATTGCGCATTTGGTTTTGGTAAGCCTGTTTATCAGATTGAATTCTTAGGGCATGGACTGCCGGCCCTTTGCCGGTATTAAGCATTTTGACTTGTAAAGATGTCTCATCTGCAGTAATTCCCATTTGTCCACCTAAGGCATCGATTTCACGTACTAAATGACCCTTAGCTGGCCCTCCAAGAGAAGGATTACAGGGCATATGTGCAACAGTATCTAAACTTAAAGTAAGCAGGAGAGTTTCGCATCCGATTCTTGCAGCAGCAAGAGCAGCTTCACATCCAGCATGTCCAGCTCCAACAACTATAACATCGTATTTTCCAGCATAGTATTCCAAAGCACATCCTACTTTCCGATACAAAATCGAGAAAAAATATCTTCAAGAAGAGTTTCTTGAACATTGTGACCAGTTATTTCCGAAACGAATTGTAAAGCAAGACGTATATCAATCGAGATTATATCCCAGGGCATTCCAATCTTTAAACTCTCTAAAGCTTGTTTCAAGGAACAGTCACAATTTGATAATGAAGTAATCTGTCGTACATTTGAAAGAAGTGGGTCTGTCGAAAGCATACTCTCACCTTGATAAACTCTTCTTCTAATCTCCTCTTCAAGCTGAGTAAAACCTTTGCCATGAAGAACTGAAAAAGGAATCCAAAATCCTTTTTCGTATACTGGAACAATATCTTTGTTCTTTTCCAATAGATCCATTTTATTAATAAGAACAATAACTTTATCTGAGTAGGTATTTAATATTTCGTATTCCACGTCAGTAAGATGGAGATTCGCCTGAACAACCAATAATATCAATTCTGCCGACTTTAATGCCTTCCAAGCTCTTTCAATTCCAAGACGTTCGACTACATCCTTGCTCTCACATATACCTGCAGTATCTACTAACTGTAACAGGATCCCTCCAACATTGACAGATTCTCTAATTTCGTCACGTGTCGTTCCTGGAATATCAGTCACAATAGCTCGCTCTTCATGTAAAAGAGCATTAAGAAGACTTGATTTACCGACATTAGGTTGTCCTACTATAACAGTGAGTAAGCCTTCTCTAAGGATTTTACCTGTTTTACTTCCATCTAACAAACGTTTGCAATGACTAAGAGTATTATTAATAAGAAACTCAAGGTTTTCTCGATCCAGGGTTTCAACATCATCTTCGGGAAAGTCAATCCCTGCCTCTATAAATGCAAGAATCTCTAGAATATCTTCTCTTAATTTAGTAATTGACCTAGAAAGACCGCCATTTAACTGACTTAAAGCAAGATTAGCGGATGATTCAGTACGAGATGTAATCAAATCAATAACTGCTTCCGCCTGTACTAAGTCGAGTTTTCCGTTCAAAAATGCTCTTTTAGAAAATTCACCGGGCTCAGCTAAACGAGCTCCATGACGGATGCAGGCCTCTAATATTCTTTGAGCGACAAAAGGGCCTCCATGGCAGTTAATTTCATAAGTATTTTCACCTGTATAAGAAAACGGAGCAACCATTCTACCAATTAAGACCTCGTCGAGAATCTTATCCTCGTCACGAAAAAGGCCAAGATTAAGAGTAAAATTTTCCTGACGTGACCAACGCTCTCTATTCTGTGGTTCAAAGCATTTTTCAATTATTTGTTCTGCTCTCGAACCGCTCAATCTTAAAATATGTATGCTTGCTTCTCCCATAGCCGTTGCCATTGCCACGATTGTATCTTCCAAAGGATTCATCTCCAATTTAAAAATAACTTGTGTCATCCTGAGCGCAGCGAAGGATCTTAACTTGTGTGAAAGTCAGAAGTCAAGATTCTTCGGCTATGCCTCATAAAGACATGTATAGTAAAAAGACGCGTAGCCAGTTCTTACTCCTTAGAAATTAACTATTTTAATTCTATCTATTTTGTAGTCTTAACTTATATAAGAAGCGACATACATACTTATGAATAATTGATACCTCCAGCGAAGGTTATATACAACTATACAAGCACCTAGTCCTAACCCCTGGTTATTAATTGAATAGGTATATGATTAAATCATCTATTCTATATTTTTACTAGTTTAAACAAAAAAGAGGGGTTACCCCTCTTTAGCCTCGTTTAAGTGATATGACTACCCTTCGATTCGGATCATCGCCCTCACTAAAGGTAGAAATTCTTGCTTCATCCTGTAAAGAAGTGTGGATAATCCGACGCTCATGAGGATTCATAGGTTCCAACACTATTTTTGTCCCAGTCCTCTTTACTTTCTCAGATAATCTTTTTGCTAGACGAACCAAAGTTTCTTCTCGACGCTGCCTATATCCTTCAACATCAACAATAATCCGTACTCTTTCAGACATTTGTTTAGCTACAGCTAAGTTCGTTAAATATTGAAGTGCATCTAGAGTATCTCCACGTCGTCCAATTAGGATCCCAAGCTCCGGACCAGTAATATCTATATGCCAGTGCTCTCCATTCTTACTCACCTTAGTATCAGCATTAACGCTAATGGCTTTGCAAACTTTATTTATAAAATCCGCAGCCAGTAAACCAGGATTATCTTCATAAAAAACACGTACTTTCGCTAAACGCGTTCCAAAGAGACCAAATAACCCTTTCTTAGTAGGCTCTTCAATTACCTCAACTTTCACTCGATCACGGTCAACGCCTAACTCCATAATACCAGCAGTAATAGCCTCTTCCACAGTTTTCCCAGTTTTCTCAGCAATCCTCATGAACGATCCTCCTCACGCTTACACGCTGACTTATATCGCTTTCTTACTTATATTTCCTAACCGATTGTTAATAAAGATCTGTTGGAAAATCGACACAACATTCATGGTTACCCAATATAAAGCCAAACCTGCTGGTACAGTAACACTAATATAAGCAAAAAATACTGGCATCATGTACAACATCATCTTCATGGTTGGGTCAGTAGAAGCATTTGGACTGGTTAATTTCGTTTGCAAATAAGTTGTTGCAGCCGCAAAGATTGGTAATATCAAATGATATGAAAGAGCAAACCCATATATTTGTGTCAAATCAAAGCCTAGAAATAAATGGGCTGAAGGATTTGTTGGATCATAAGGAAAATTTAACAATGTGCTATATAATGCCCAGAAAATAGGCAACTGAATAAGAATTGGGAGGCAACCACCCAAAGGATTAACGTTATGTTCTTTATATAACTCCATAACAGCCGCATTAGCTTTTTCTTTGTTATTTTTATACTTTTCTTGAATAGCTTTAATTTTTGGTTGTAAATCAACCGTTTTACGCATTGAAGCCATTTGTTTATAAGTTAGCGGGAAAATTATAGTCTTTATTAAAATAGTTAAAAGTATAATCGCTACACCGTAATTCGCTAGACCAACTGTAGACGACATATTATACAGTATGTTTAATAAGTAAGTCATTCCCTCAACAATAGTACTCACAAAAGCCCTCCTTATACTGGGTCATGTCCTCCTGGGTTAAACGGATGACATTTTAGTATTCTTCTAACTGATTTATAACTTCCTTTAATAAGTCCATATTTCTGTAAAGCCTGGACGGAATATTCCGAACAGCTCGGGTAAAAACGACAAGTCTGTCCTTTTAAAGGAGAAATAAATATTTGGTATAGGCGAATTAGACCAACTAAAATTCGTCTCATTTATTTTCGCTCACTTGTCAAGGTATTTGCTTTTCTTAAAATATACATCATACTGCTTTCGACCTCAGAGTACGAAACTCCTTTGATTCTTGCTCTCGCAATGCAAATTATTTGTATATCTTTTCTAATTCCGGATAGATGAAGGCGGATTACTTCTCTCATAAGTCGCTTTGCCCTATTTCGCTGAACAGCGTTCCCGACTTTCTTAGAGGCAATGAAACCAAATTTGTTAGGGCCTTTATAAATAACATAAATAGCGACATATTTTACAGAGTAATTCTTTCCAAGTTCGAAAACTGTTTTAAACCCAGATTTTTGGCGTAGTCTAAATTTTCTTCGTAACATAACTCCTCCAAGTATACCTTTATATTCTAACTCACTAATCATTAGTTTAAACGTTTTTGGAACGAGTATGTTACCTTAGAAATATTTATTTGAACGTCTGAGCAAGCCAAAGGGCTTGACTCGAGCAGAACATTCTATACTTTGGTGTCGTGATGGCGAGAAGGGACCTTCCAGACGACGAAGACACCGTCTTCGCACGGGTTAAACCTTCTTGCAGCACTGTCTTCGCACGTTATTAGCCTTCTTGCAGTATTAACGATAAGTCATACTTTCCGACTAGTAAAAAAAAGGCCACATAATTGCGGCCTTAAACTGATAACTTCTTTCGACCTTTTAAACGACGGCGCTTTATTACATTTCGCCCCGTTGGCGTACTCATCCGACTTAAAAAACCGTGAACACGCTTATGACGCCGATTCTTCGGTTGGTAGGTTCTCTTCAATTTAACGACACCTCCTTTATTTCAAACGAAACACTTTTCGAAATCAATCAAAACATTACTTAGAGATTATACTCTACTAAATTTTAATCTGTCAAGCAAAGGACTTTGACACTGTGTGGATAACTCCGAGACTAAAAAAGTTATCCACTGTGAATAATTTTCTAAAGCTACTATATTCCTGTTGATAACCCTGAGAAAACTTGATATTATATTTTTACAATACCTGACGACAACGATAATTCGTGTTTTCTTTTATTCACAACACGTAATTTGGTTAAGTTATCCACAAATGTGTATAAGTTTGTGTATAACTTTTTTATTGTCATTATTCTTTCATTTTTAGACAAGGGAGGTCCGTCAATGCCACCACAGTCTAATTCTCTCCAATTATTGTGGCAAGAAACGCTAGAAAAACTAAAAAGTGAACTTTCTAAACCAAGCTTTGAAACTTGGTTAAGTTCTACGCGACTTCTTAATATTGATGGAGATACACTTGTCATAAGTGTCCCCAATGAATTTGCTAAAGATTGGTTAGAAAGTCGTTATGCTCCTATGATCCGTTCTTCTGTTCAATCCGTTTTAGGTCATTCTGTTAGTCTTCGCTTTATTCTACCTCCCTCAGGCGCTAGTTATAATGAAGATGCCATTCTGTCCGAGCCTATTCCTCCTGTGCTTCCTAAACAAGCTGAACCTATTCCAAATTCTTTAAATACTAAGTACACCTTTGATACATTTGTGATAGGCAATAGCAACCGTTTTGCTCATGCAGCTTCATTAGCCGTTGCAGAATCTCCAGCTAAATCTTATAATCCTCTTTTTATTTATGGGGGAGTTGGGTTAGGAAAAACCCATCTTATGCATGCCATAGGTCATCATGTTTTACAACGTTCACCAAATACTAAAGTTATTTATGTTTCTAGTGAAAAATTTACTAACGAATTGATTGATTCAATTAGAGATGAAAACCCCGAAGAGTTTCGTAACCATTACCGTAACGTAGATATCCTTCTAATCGATGATATTCAATTTTTAGCTGGTAAAGAGCGAACTCAAGAAGAGTTCTTTCATACATTTAATGCACTTCATGAAGCTAATAAACAAATAATAATTTCATCCGATCGCCCTCCAAAAGATATTCCAACCCTAGAAGATAGATTGCGTTCTCGTTTTGAATGGGGCTTAATAACCGATATTCAAGCTCCAGATTTAGAAACACGAATTGCGATTCTTCGTAAGAAAGCAAAAATGGAAAATCTCCAAGTACCAAATGAAGTTATGGTTTATATTGCAGACAAAATTCGTTCAAATATACGTGAACTCGAAGGAGCACTTATAAGAGTCATGGCTTTTGCTTCTCTTAGTTCAATTCCTATAACCGCAGAAGTGGCAGTTGAAGCATTAAAGGATATTATTCCTGCAAATAACTCAAAGCAGATTACTATTGATATTATTCAAGAATCCGTTGCTAGATTTTTTAATTTATCACCAACCGATTTTAAAGCTAAAAAGAGAACCCGTGCTGTAGCATTTCCTAGACAAATTGCAATGTACCTTTCCCGCCAGCTTACAGATTATTCTTTACCTAAAATTGGAGATGAATTTGGTGGTCGTGATCATACTACTGTAATGCATGCTCACGATAAAATAACTCAAGCCTTAATCAATGATCCTGTACTAGAAAAGAAAGTTAATGAAATAATTCAACGTATTCAAACAGATTAAATGTAGTAAAAGTTAGAGAACATAGTAGCAGTGACACTCTTTATGAACTCATATACTGAATATAGTTAAAGTTATAGGCAAAGACTTAGCGGGCTCATTTAATATGTTTATAACCTGTTGATAAAGCTTCAAATATTTTTAAATGTGGACACGTGGATAATCTAATCCGTTTGTCCACAACTTTTTCAACACCCATTTTAGTAGTCAGGCTACGTCGCCAGACAACTTATACACATGTTGACAAGTAATACTACTACAACTACTAACTATTATCTTATTATTAATAAACTTGATTTAGAACAAGAAGAAGAGAATATAATTTTTAGGAGGAAACGATTCATATGAAAATCTTCTGTTCAAAGGATGCATTGTTATCAGGTGTAAATGCTGTTCAACGGGCTGTATCCAATAAAAACCCATTACCAGTTCTTCAGGGAATTTTGATTCAGGCCGAAAATCAGTGTTTACAGTTTGCAGCTACTGATCTTGAAATGGGGATTCGCTGTGATGTTCCAGCCCAAGTTAATGAAGAAGGAACAATGATCGTTCCGGCTAAACTATTTACAGATGTCGTCCGTAAATTACCTGATACACCAATTTCATTGGAAGAACGAGATAAATCAATTATTATTTGTTATAACCAATCAGAAATCGTTTTAAATGGGTATGATCCAGAAGAATTTCCCTTACTTCCAGATCTTATAGAGCCTTCATCATTTGAATTACCAACTGCGATATTTAAAAATATGATCAGACAAACCATATTCTCTTGCGCCTCAGAAGAAAATAGACCAGTTTTTAATGGAATTCTACTACAAATTGAGAATACGAATATACGTTTAGTTGCAACAGATACACATCGTTTAGCTTATATTATTTCTGAACTATCTAATCCAAACGACGCCCGTTTTAGCGGAATTATTCCTTCTAAAACTTTATCAGAAATATATCGTTTACTAAGAGATGAAGATGAACTCTTAACAATTAGCTATAGTAATAATCAAGTTGTTTTTCAATTTGGGTCAATTTATTTAATTTCTAGACTTATAGAAGGACAATTTCCCAATTATAAGCAAGTTATTCCTCAAACCTGTGAAACTAAGGTCCATTTATCTGTGAGAGAATTTCTTGACGCTGTAGAACGAGCCTCCTTACTATCTCGAGATAAGAGCGGTGCAAATATTGTAAGGATAAATGTAGAAAATAATGATTTAAGAATCGACCAAACCTCAGAGTTAGGTAAAATATCTGAGCAGATTGGCATAGACATGGAAGGAAAAGATGTTAAAATTGCTTTTAATGCTAAGTTTCTTATTGATGCCTTAAAAGTAATAGATAGTGATCGAATATTATTTGAATTGTCTGGACCCTTTAGTCCTGGAGTAATGCGTCCTTTAGGTGATCCAAACTATATTTACCTAGTATTACCGGTAAGAACGTCTTAAATAAAGCTATGATGATAAATAAAATTTGCCTACAAAATTTTCGTAATTATGAAGATGAAACGATCAAATTCATGCCTGGAACCAATATTCTGATAGGAGACAATGGCCAGGGTAAGACAAATATTATTGAAGGAATCTATTACCTTTTAACCGGAAAGTCTTACAGAGTACATCGGGAACAAGAACTCTTACGATGGGATCAAAGCGAATTTCATCTTTACGGCGATTTTCTCATGAATAATCACAAGCTATCGTTAGAAAGCCATTATAAAAATAGAAAAAAAATAGTCAAAATTAATCAAGTATCATGCCAACGTTTATCTGACTTTGTAGGAACTATAAATGTAATCTTCTTTTCTCCGGATGACCTTGTTATGATTAAAGGAGGGCCTTCGGAAAGAAGAAGATTTTTAGACTTACATATAGCTCAAATGCGCCCAGGGCATGTTAGTCTTCTCAATGCCTATAACAAAGCAATACATCAGAAAAGTGCTTTATTAAAGGCTTATACCGAAAAACATCAAAAGTATGCACAAATCCAACTTTGGAACGAACAAATTATAGATTTGGGAACGAAGATTATTAGAAATCGAGCAGATCTATCGAAACGTCTTCAAGATGCAGCAAATGGCATTTATAAAAATTTATCGTCACAGAAAGAAACATTACAGATCTTTTACAGTGCATTGGGACAAAAATCTGTAACTGAGGCAATCTCTGAATTTCCACGCTTAATGAATGAAAAATTAGAACAAGAAATAGAAAGGCAAATCATTCTCGTTGGACCTCATCGCGATGATCTTCATATTCTTTTAAATGATAGACCAGGAAGACTATATGCATCACAAGGGCAACAACGTTCGTTAGTTCTTAGTCTAAAATTGGCGGAACTAGAGTTGATACGTCAGGAAAAAGGGGAATACCCCCTTCTTTTACTTGATGACGTATTGTCTGAATTGGATAGATTTAGGAGAGACTATTTAATAAAGTTCATTGAATCTTCACATATACAAACTCTTATAACTATGACAAGTGCTGATAAGCATCTTGACTTAGGAACACGTTTCCATGTGAAACAAGGACATATAAGGAGGGAAAACTAATTGTATATACATCTTGGTGGAGATGTTTTAATAAAAAGAAATATAATAGTTGCAATCATAGATTTAGAATTAGAAAAATTGGGGAAAACAAACCAAACTTTTTTAGAAAACATGAAAATACATCATAAAAAAATCTGTTACCTTTGTAAAAAGGGCAGAGAAAAAACCATGATTGTAACAAATGACGATTTATTCTTTTCTCCCATCTCTTCAATTACTTTATACAAGCGTTCATTTATGGATATCGGAAATAATAGTTTCGAATTAGGTATTGAAGTTAAATAGCTTTAAAATTGATACATCTAAACTTTTAGTGTACAATAATAAGGTTGAAGGTATTTATTGGTACTATCAGCAAATTAAAATAATTTCGTATGCAACTATGGCAAATACAAGCGATTAAACGGCTTTCTAACTTCGAATATCTTGTTCGAGTCTGGCCTTCGCTTGCAATAACCAAGGTTTCTATAGGAGGAAACAGCTTTGCAAGAAAACAAAGAGCAAGTAATTCAAAGTACAAATGACAATTATAATGCTGGGCAAATCGAAGTACTTGAAGGTTTAGAGGCTGTTCGCAAACGTCCTGGTATGTATATTGGTACTACAGGGCTGCGTGGTTTGCATCATCTTGTTTATGAAATAGTCGATAACAGTATTGATGAGGCTTTAGCAGGTTATTGTGATAAAATTGATGTCAAAATACATGCCGATAATAGCATTACCGTAATAGATAATGGACGAGGAATTCCTGTTGATATTCATCCTAAAACAGGTAAACCTGCTGTAGAAGTTGCTTTAACGGTCTTACATGCTGGAGGAAAATTTGGTGGAAGTGAAAGTGCCTACAAAGTTTCCGGTGGTCTGCATGGAGTAGGCCTAAGCGTTGTTAATGCTTTGTCGAAATGGTTAGTTGTTGAAGTTTCCAAAGGCGGCTATATTTATCAACAGGAGTATGCCAAAGGAAAACCAACGACTGATCTAAAAAAGATTGGGACAACTGAAAAAAATGGAACCAAGATTAGTTTTATTCCTGATTCAGAAATATTTGAAGATACTATATACGATTTTGATATTCTAGCTCACAGACTTAGGGAACTGTCCTTTTTAAATAAAAGTATTTCAATTAATTTATCGGATGAGCGTACAAATACTCACGAAACCTTCATTCATTCAGGTGGTATTCAAGACTTTGTTTTATATTTAAATAAGAGTAAAGATTGTTTACATCCACAGCCAATATATATTGAAACAACTAAAGACAATGTCCAAGTTGAGATTTGTATTCAATATAATGATAGTTATGCTGAAAATTTGTTTTCTTATGCAAATAATATTAACACCCAAGAAGGGGGAACCCATGAAGCAGGTTTTAAGTCAGCTTTAACAAGGGTAGTTAATGATTATGCTCGTAAAAGTAATATGTTAAAAACTACGGATTCTAATCTTTCCGGAGATGACATCCGTGAAGGATTAACTGCTGTAATTTCTGTAAAGGTTCCTGATCCTCAATTTGAAGGACAGACAAAGACTAAGTTAGGTAATAGTGAAATTAGAGGTATTGTGGACTCCGCTACTGGAGAAGGATTAACTATTTTCCTCGAAGAAAATCCGGCAATAGCTCGGAAATTCATAGATAAATCGGTTCAAGCAGCCCGAGCTAGAGATGCTGCCCGTAAAGCTCGGGAGTTAACACGACGCAAAAGTGCTCTAGAGGGGACCTCTCTTCCAGGAAAACTTGCGGATTGTTCATGGAAAGAACCAGATTTGTGTGAAATGTATATAGTTGAGGGAGACAGTGCTGGTGGTTCTGCAAAACAAGGACGAGATCGAAGATTTCAGGCAATTCTACCTTTACGTGGAAAAATCCTCAATGTAGAAAAAGCAAGACTTGATAAAATATTAGGGAATGCAGAAATTCGGGCGATGATTACAGCCATGGGTACTGGAATATCTGAAGACTTTGATATTACAAAAGCGCGTTATCACAAACTAATTATTATGACAGACGCTGACGTAGACGGAGCTCATATCCGAACACTATTGCTGACCTTCTTCTACCGTTATATGAGACCACTCATCGAAAATAATTATGTTTATATTGCACAACCTCCGCTCTTTAAAATCAAAAAGGGGCGAGATATTCAATATGCTTACACAGATGATGAACTGACAAAAACACTTGAAAAAATAGGTCGAGAAAAAGTAGAACTTCAACGCTACAAAGGTTTGGGTGAAATGAATCCTGATCAGTTGTGGGAAACTACGATGGATCCAGCAAACCGAACAATCTTACGGGTAACTATGGAAGATGCTATGAGGACTGAAGAAATGTTTTCAGTCTTAATGGGCGATAAGGTTGAACCTCGTCGTGACTTTATTAATCGCTATGCAAAAGATGTTCGTAATCTGGATACTTAAAGGAGTGCTCATTCATGGCAGATGAACTATTGGGAGGGAAAGTCCTTCCCATTGAAATTGCGGAAGAAATGCGAAGATCATTTATCGATTATTCGATGAGTGTTATTGTGAGCCGTGCTTTGCCTGATGTTCGAGACGGGCTCAAACCGGTCCATCGCAGAATATTATATACTCTTCATGAGTTGGGTCTGACTCCTAACAAGCCCTATAGTAAGTCGGCACGTCTAGTTGGGGATTGCATGGGTAAATTTCACCCCCATGGAGATTCTTCAATCTATGATGCGGTTGTTCGTTTAGCTCAAGATTTTGCCAGCCGTTATCCCCTTGTTGACGGTCATGGTAATTTTGGTTCAATTGATGGGGACTCTGCTGCGGCTATGCGTTACACTGAGTTGCGTATGGCCAAATTGGCGACTTATATGTTGGCAGATATCGAAAAAGATACAGTGGATTTTACCCTCAACTATGATGAGAAACAAGAAGAACCTACAGTATTGCCGTCTAAATTTCCAAATTTGCTTGTAAACGGTTCATCTGGGATTGCGGTTGGAATGGCAACGAATATTCCGCCCCATAATTTATCAGAAGTTATCGAAGCGACGATTGCTTTAATGACTAATCCTGAGTTATCAATTGATGAACTAATGAACTATGTAAAAGGTCCAGATTTTCCAACTGGTGGAACAATCATGGGTCACGAAGGAATCATATCTGCCTATAAAACCGGTAGGGGTTCGATTAAAATACGATCCAAAGCTCAGATTGAACCCATGGAGAAGTCAGGTAAGAACCGTATTGTCGTTACTGAAATTCCGTTTATGGTCAATAAAGCTCGTATGATTGAGAAAATAGCTGACCTTGTTCGTGATAAGAAAATTGATGGAATTACTGACCTAAGGGACGAGTCTGATCGATCAGGAATGCGTATAGTAATCGAGCTCAGACGTGACGTAAATCCAAAGGTTATTTTAAATCAACTATATAAGCATACTCAGTTAGAAGATACGTTTGGTGTTAATATGCTGGCTTTAGTTAATGGTCAACCCAGAACCCTTACTCTTAAGGATATGATCTATTACTTTATTGAACATCAAAAAGATGTAATTGTCCGAAGAACTAGATTTGAACTCAATAAAGCAGAAGCTGAAGCTCATATCATTGAGGGACTAAGAATTGCTCTTGATCATATTGATGAAGTTATAGAAACTATTCGATCTTCAAAGGATGAATCTAAGGCTAGAGAAAATCTCATGATTCGTTTTGGCTTAAGTGACAAGCAGGCCCAAGCTATTGTGGATATGAGGCTAAAGCGACTGACAGGATTAGAACGGGAAAAACTAGAAAATCAGTATCAGGAATTGATGAATACGATTAATTACTTGAAGTCAGTTCTCGCGTCAGAAGCTATGGTTATTGGGATTGTTAAGACTGAACTAGAAGAGATTAATCGCAAATTTGGAGATGATCGTAAGACAGATATTACTGTAGATGTAAGTAGGATGGATATAGAAGATCTTATTGCTGTCGAGGACGTAGTTGTTACCGTAACCCATTATGGGTATATTAAACGATTACCACTAAGTACCTATAAAAGCCAAAACCGTGGAGGCAAAGGTGTTCACGGCATGGCGACTAAAGAACAAGACTTTGTGGAACATCTCTTTACTACAACGACTCATCACTATATTCTATTCTTTACTTCTCAAGGAAAAGTTTATCGATTGAAGGCTCATGAAATTCCCGAAGCGAGTCGTACGGGTAAGGGTACTGCCGTTATAAACCTCTTGAATTTAGGGCAACACGAAATGATTACAGCAGTGATGGCAATCAAGGATTATAGTCCTGACTTCTTCTTAATAACCGCTACTAAAAAAGGTATTATGAAGAAGACTGCCTTGCAAGAGTATGATTCATCTAGAAAAGATGGATTAATTGCACTGACCTTGGATAGTGGGGATGAACTTATAGGAGTCAAATTAACCCAAGGTTTAGATGACATTTTTTTAGCAACAAAAAATGGAATAGCCATTCGTTTTCCGGAGTCAGATGTTCGTTATATGGGACGGACAGCTCGTGGAGTAAAAGGTATAAAACTTGAACAAAACGATTTAGTGGTTGGTATGGATGTGATTGGTGATGAAGGTGAACTCTTGACAATGAGTGAAAACGGATTTGCCAAACGCACCGATCTTAAAGAATTCCGTGTTCAAGGACGTGGCGGCAGAGGAGTTATTGCCATGAAACTGAATGCAAAAACGGGAACATTAGTTGGAATAAAAGTTGTACAAGTAGAAGATGAGCTTATGGTTATTACGAACAATGGAATTATGCTTCGAATCCCTGTTTCTAGTATTTCGAATCAAGGACGTTCTGCACATGGGGTTTTGACAATGCGCACAGGTGATAGTAATGTCGTTGCAATTGCTAAAGTGCTGATGAAAGATGGAGTGGAAGTCTTGGAAAGTGACACTCCTGAGGATTCAGAAGAAGACTAAAATTGACAAAATTCGCGCAAGATGTTACCATATTTTGAATCTGAATTTGTAAATATAGAGTTTTTACACATTAGATTTAACTAAGAAATTATAGGGGGACTATTAAATGACTGATATTGGCTCATTCAAAGTAAAAACAGGACTTGCCGAGATGCTAAAAGGTGGAGTTATTATGGATGTAACAACTCCTGAGCAGGCTATAATTGCGGAAGAGGCTGGAGCATGTGCAGTAATGGCATTAGAACGTGTTCCATCGGATATACGTGCAGAAGGTGGAGTCGCTCGAATGGCGGATCCAACAATTATTCAGAATATTATGGCTGTAGTATCTATTCCTGTTATGGCAAAAGCACGTATCGGTCATTTTGTTGAAGCCCGTATTTTAGAAGCCTTAGGTGCTGACTATATTGATGAATCTGAAGTATTAACCCCTGCGGACGACGCTTATCATATTAATAAGCATGATTTTAAAGTGCCTTTTGTTTGCGGATGTCGTAATCTTGGTGAAGCATTACGCCGAATCGGTGAAGGAGCAGCCATGATAAGAACCAAAGGAGAACCTGGAACGGGAAATGTTGTTGAAGCAGTCCGACATATGCGTACTGTAATGAGTGAGATTCGCGCATTAACCTTAATGCCGAAAGAAGAACTTATGTCAGCTGCTAAAGATATGGGTGCTCCTTATGATTTAGTTCTTTATGTTGCTGAACATGGTAAATTACCTGTCGTTAACTTCGCTGCAGGTGGTATAGCTACTCCAGCCGATGCTGCGTTAATGATGCAATTGGGAGTGGATGGTATTTTTGTAGGTTCAGGAATTTTTAAATCAGGTGATCCAAAAGCACGAGCTAAAGCAATTGTTATGGCAACAACTCATTATAATGATGCAAAATTACTTGCTGAGATTTCCAAAGATTTGGGACAACCTATGTCCGGTATAGAGATTTCAACACTGACCGAAGCCCAACGTATGCAAGAACGGGGTTGGTAAGAATGAAAAAGCGTGTTGGCGTATTGGCACTGCAAGGTGCTTTTCGCGAGCACCGGCAGGTTCTAGAACAATTGGGTTGCAACGTTGTAGAAGTGCGTAAAACAAGTGATCTTGATGAAATACAGGGTCTTATTATTCCAGGTGGAGAAAGTACCACCATTGGTAAACTCCTGAGAATCGATGAGATGGGTGAAAAGATTAAGGAGCTTGGCGCTAAAGATATGCCAATTTTTGGAACTTGTGCTGGTATGATTCTACTTAGTAAAACGATTGTCGATAGTGAACAGTATCGCTTAAACCTTATGGATACAGTGGTAGAACGAAATGCATTCGGAAGGCAAGTGGCAAGTTTTGAAACGGATCTTTTAGTTCCTGCCTTAGGTCATAATCCTCTAAGGGCTGTTTTTATTCGGGCGCCTTACCTTAGGGAAGTTGCGCCCAATGTAGGTATATTGGCAGAGTATAATGGCAAAATTGTATTTGTGAGACAAGGAAATTTATTAGCAAGTGCGTTTCATCCGGAACTTACCCCGGATTTTAGAGTTCATCAGTATTTTTTGAATATGATTGATGAACATTAAGATAAGGTGTTGTTCTATACTTCTGAAGTATAAGTGCAGCTAAGGCGATCGCCTGCATAGGAGGGTGTTTAGAATGTTAGATCTCAAGTTTGTTCGTACTAACCCTGAAGTGGTTAAGGAGGCTTTGGAAAAACGTCATGTTTCAATTAGTCTCGACCATTTCTTAAAACAAGAAGAAGAAAGGCGTAAACTACTATTTGAAATTGAGACTTTAAAAGCCCGGCGCAACTTAGTTTCTGAAGAAGTTGGGCGTCTAAAAAAAAGTGGTAAAGATGCCGAAAGTCTCGTTTTAGAAATGAGAGAAGTTGGTCAAAACATTAAGGACCTAGAAGATACATCAGCGAACATTGTACGAGAGATGGAGAAAGTACTCTATGAGATTCCTAACATACCTCACACTTCTGTGCCAATAGGTTTAGACGAAAGCGCCAATGTTCAAATTCGTACTTGGGGAATTCCTCGTGTTTTTGATTTTGAACCGAAGGCCCATTATGAAGTCGGGGAAACGTTGGATGTTTTTGATTTTGTCAGAGCTGCTAAAGTAACTGGCGCTCGTTTTACGTTTTATAAAGGGTTAGGCGCTAAGCTGGAACGATCTCTTATTTCGTTTATGCTTGATCGTCACACAGCTAAGGGATATACGGAAATTCTTCCTCCCTATATGGTCAACCGAGCTTCTATGATAGGAACAGGTCAGTTACCTAAATTTGAAGATGATGCCTTTAAAGTTGTTGGAACAGACTACTTTTTAATTCCTACTGCAGAAGTCCCAGTAACAAATCTCTATCGTGAAGAAATATTGGACGGTAGTAAATTGCCTATACGTCACTGTGCATATAGTTCATGTTTTCGTTCTGAAGCAGGTTCAGCAGGGAGGGACACACGAGGACTTATTCGTCAACATCAGTTTAACAAAGTAGAATTGGTTAAGTTCTCACTTCCGGAGAATTCCTATGAGGAACTTGAATTACTGACAAAGGATGCTGAAAGTATTCTTCAAGAATTAGAACTTCCCTATCGAGTTATGGCGTTATCGACAGGTGATCTAGGCTTTACATCTGCCAAAACTTACGATCTAGAGGTATGGCTTCCGAGCTTTAATACATATAGAGAGATATCTTCATGCAGTAATTTTGAGGATTTTCAAGCACGTCGCGCAAATATCCGTTTTCGCAGAGGACCTAAAGGTAAGCCAGAGTTTGTTCATACTTTAAATGGAAGCGGTTTAGCAATTGGACGCACAGTTGCCGCAATTATGGAGAATTATCAGGAAAAAGACGGCAGGGTACGTGTTCCTAAAGCACTTCAACCTTATATGGGTGTAGAATATATTGGATAAGTGGAACATCTTAAGGGTTTAGGTAATCGAAAAATATCTAAAATGGATATAAATTTAATAAAATGTAAAATAATATATTGTGAATATCACTATAAATACTTGATTTTATTTAACATATATGTTATTCTTTTATTCGGTTGTTTTACTTGGAGGGGTGTTCGAGTGGTTTATGGACCCGGTCTTGAAAACCGGTGACTTCGCAAGGGGTCCGTGGGTTCGAATCCCACCCCCTCCGCCATTAAACAGAAATAATTGGGTGAGATTCGAACGGGCGGATTAAGAAAAGCCGACCTTTGGGAGGGTTTTCCCGCCCCGGCGTGATAGTGAGCGAAAGCGAACGGAGCGAATCCCACCCCCTCCGCCATTATCGAAGTTCGATGTTCGAAAATCGAGGTTCGAAAATCGAGGTTCGAGTGAATGGGTGTTAAACAGTTTATTTTGCGCTTGTAGTTCAGCTGGATAGAGCGTCAGACTTCGAATCTGAATGTCGGGGGTTCGAATCCCTCCGAGCGCACCAATTTTACATCTTTTTGGTTCGATATTCGAGAATCGTATATCGAACCTTTTACTCTTAGTTGATCTAGGCTTGAAGTATGTACGACTTTTAAATGCTTTTGTTCTACTATGGCCTCGTAGCTCAGTGGATAGAGCGGGGGTTTCCTAAACCCTGTCTTGCGGAGGTTCGACTCCTCCCGGGGTCACCATAAACGAGGTAATTATGCTTCATCAAGATTGGATGCTTATGGCGCTTAAACAAGCTCAATTGGCTTTTGAACAAGGAGAAGTTCCGATAGGGGCTGTCGTTGTTCATAATGGATTAATAATTGCAGAAGCTCATAATGAAAAGGAACAGAAAAATGATCCCACAGCACATGCGGAAATTTTAGTGATTCAAAGGGCAACTGAAGTTTTAAATAGTTGGAGATTAACAGACGCCGTCTTGTACGTAACATTAGAGCCTTGTCCAATGTGTGCTGGAGCAATAGTTCAGTCTCGCTTAAAACAGCTAGTTTATGGAGCAGCAGATCTAAAGGGTGGAGCTACTGGTTCAGTGATGAATGTCTTAGACTATAAACTATGGAACCATCGTGTAGACGTTGTAGCTGGAGTATTAGAAGAAGAGTGTTCCGATATTTTAAAGGCGTTTTTTAAACGATTGCGCCGATTTTAGGTGTTATATATATGGAGGAGTATCGAAGTGGTCATAACGAGAGCGACTCGAAATCGTTTGACGGTGCAAGCCGTCCGTGGGTTCGAATCCCACCTCCTCCGCCATTACATAAAATAAGATTAAGGGCCTTCGCTGAATGCGAAGGGCCTTTTTAATGCAATTAGACATGATGTGTTCTGAAAAGTGGCTAAGGAACAAATGAAATCCAATCTGTGTTTTATTTTCTTTAAATTACCCAATACTATCAATAGTATGATTATTCATCTTTGTTCTAAGTATAATCTTCACATTGATTGTGATTCAAACTATAGGAATTTAATCAGTGTAAATGGGGGTACTTTGGTTGTCATTTAATTCAATAGAATTCCTATTGTTTTTTATAATTGTAACTTTTGTTTATTATGCACTAAGTCATAAGGTCAGATGGGTTTGGCTTTTAATTTCAAGTTATTATTTTTACATGTGTTGGAATCCAAAGTATGCAATACTTATGGCTATATCAACAATAGTAACATATCTTAGTGGTTTGTTAATAGATAAAGCAAATAAATTATCCGATGGGAAAAAATCCTTGCAACTAAAAAAGTTGTGGGTGTTTTTAAGCTTTACGATTAACTTGTCAATTCTATTTATGTTCAAATACTTTAATTTTTTTAGTAGTAGTATTGAAAGGATTTTTAATTATTTTAATAATCCAATCTATCTGCCATCTTTTGATTATTTACTTCCAATTGGCATATCTTTTTATACTTTTCAAGCTCTCAGCTATACTATTGATGTTTTTAGGCGGGATATAAAGGCTGAGAAGAATTTAGGAAAATATGCTTTATTCGTTTCATTTTTCCCTCAATTAGTCGCTGGTCCTATTGAAAAGTCAAAGAATTTGCTGCATCAATTTGATGAGAAGCACACGTTTAATTATGAACGAGTAAAAAATGGTTTATTATTGATATGCTGGGGACTAATACAAAAGATGGTCATTGCCGATCGATTAGCAATTTTAGTTAATACTGTTTACAACAACCCTAGTGACTATAGGGGATTTGAAATTGCTTTAGCGACTGTGTTTTTTGCCTTTCAAATCTATTGCGATTTCTCTGCTTATTCGGATATTGCCAGAGGTGCAGCAGAGGTTATGGGTTTCAGGTTATCCCTTAACTTTAAGAGTCCATATTTTTCAAAATCAATTAAAGAGTTTTGGCGACGCTGGCATATCACATTAGGGGCATGGTTTATGGATTATCTGTACATTCCTTTAGGTGGTAATAGGCGTGGTAGGCTAAGATATTATTTTAATATCTTAGTTGTCTTTCTAGTATCAGGTTTGTGGCACGGTGCGACGTTCAATTTTATTATTTGGGGAGCGCTGCACGGAATTTATCAAGTAATCGGTGACCTACTCAAGCCTATCAGGGGAGCTATCATAAAAATTTTTAAAATTGATACACATCATTTTTCGTATAAGCTTTATCAGGTATTGGTAACCTTCGCTCTTGTTAATTTTGCCTGGATATTTTTTAGAGCGGGTTCTTTTACGAGTGCTCTTATTATAATCCAAAATATATTTTACTTTAATCCTGAGGTCTTTTTTGATGGATCGATTTATAAATTGGGTTTAGCCTCCAAAGATTTGATTCTTTCTATTTTGAGTATTGGTATTCTTATAGGTGTTAACATGTTGCAACTGACCAGAAATCTGCGATCTGAATTGTCTAGGCTTAATATTGTGGTGAGATGGTCTGTATATTTAACTGCTATCGCCATTATCCTTATATTTGGCATGTACGGGCCAGGATATGATCCTGAGCAATTTATTTATTTCCAATTCTAGGAGGATTTTCTGTGCTCAGAAAAGGAATTATTAAGGGATTCATTTTTCTAATTCTATTATTGATAGTTGTTTCTACATTAAATTCAATATTTATTATTAAGACAGGCCATCGAAGTAAGCTTATCGAGGGTCTATATAAACATACTGGAAATGCTTATGATGTGGTATTAATGGGTTCAAGTCATATGAACGGTGGGATTGATCCAAATGTGTTATGGCATCAAGAGGGTATTACAAGCTTTAATTACGCAACCGGTGGTCAGCCAATTGATGTTACTTACTATTTGATAAAGGAAGTTTTGAAGAATCACAATAAGCCGATTGTCGTAGTTGATCTATATTATTTAGGTTTAAGAGACGAATACGGCGATGAAGGATATGTTAGAAATGCACTTGATAACTTGAGATTATCAAAAAATAAACTTGATGCCGTCATTAATTGTACACCTCGACGTGATTGGGAGAGTTATTTAATACCAATTATTAAGTATCATGACCGCTGGAAGGAACTAACCGTTCGGGATTTTCTTTATGACACCTCTGAGAGCTATTTTGCTAAAGGATTTGATGCTGGAACAGATAAATATGGAAAAAATATTATTAGTGAAGTTTCTACAACAGGAACAATAGACCTTCCACCAAAAACGGAGGAATATCTCACTAAAATCATTGATCTATCTCGGGAAATCGGTTTCAAGTTAATATTTATAAACATCCCTTATGATTATAACAGCACGAGTGGTTCAACAAACTGGGTAAAAGAGCCCGCTAAAATGTTTAATAGAGTAGCAGAGATTGCTGAAGATAATGATATTCCTTTTATTAATTATAACGATAAGTTGGATGAAATAGGGTTTGATTTTAAATCCGATATGAACAATTCAAGTCACTTAAATATTTGGGGTGCTAATAAAATTACTGTGAAATTTGGAGAATTTCTAAAAGAAAACTATGACTTAATAGATCATCGTAGTGACGAGAAATATGCACAGTGGAATATTGATTATAGGCATTCTCAAGCAGCATCAATCTCAGACAAATGAAGAAGCTAAACCCTTCTAGTAGAAATTGGGTGTAATATTAAAACTCCTGTTCGTAAACAATAAAAATATTACATACAAGCATTTGAGAGAGGTGAAGTTATGTGAAGAAGATAACAGACAGATTTTGGCTAGGGACTATTTCCGGTTTAGGGGGAAATTTAGCAAAGATAGCCGTGGAGCAATTCACTAATAAAATAGGTTTTTCAAAAAGTAATGGTTATACTACTGCCGCTGTGGATTTTTCTAAAAAAATCTGATTTATCATCTCCATACGGGAAAGCAGTAGGTATTATAGCTGACAATATGATTGCTATGGGACTTGGAGTAACCTGTATATATTGGTTAACTCTTATGGGAAAAGACAAGAATATTCTAAAAGGGGCTGGTTTAGGTGCAGCCGAATGGGCGGTTTTATACGGAGTAGCCTCAAGAATTGGTGCTACTTCTATTTTTCCAGTTAAACCTAAGGATGCTCTTGCTACCTTCATATCCCACCTTGTATTTGGAATCACAAAAATGACCATAGCAGTAAATATTGGGGATGAACGTTTGTTCAAGCCAGGCAATTAAGCGTTAGAAATCGATGACCCCCAAAAATTAATTACTTAAACACAAATAAAAGCGTGGGTTTCAAAAAATATTGAAGGCCCCTCGCTTTTTCTTAACTGTCAGAAACTTGTGTTATATACTGCAGCGCCAGCCAGTTTTCTTTATCTTTAGTTTAAGTCATAATCTTGGAATGTTCCTCCCATGAAATATTTCTGCCATCTCTTTTGTTAATCGTTGTTTAATTCGTTTCTTTTCGTTCGGAGAGAGTTCATTTTTTGCCGTACCAAATAAATAGTTATCTAGATTAAAGTCTTTTAAGATCATTTTTGTGTGGAAAATATTTTCCTGATAGACATTAACATCAATCATTTGATAAAGTTCCTTTTGTTCTTTAGCTATATAATTTTGTATGGAATTAATTTTATGGTCAATAAAAAACTTTCTACCATCTAAATCACGGGTAAAGCCTCTGATTCTATAGTCAATGATGGCAATATCTGAAGAAAAACTCGTTAATAGATAATTAAGTGCTGTCAGTGGAGAAATCCTACCACAAGTTGAGACGTCAATATCTGCCCTAAAGGTACTGATCCCTTTATTAGGATGGCTTTCAGGGTATGTATGGACGGTTATATGGCTTTTATCAAGGTGGGCAACAACTGCAGAGGGGCTAGAGGGCTCATTTTTATCCACTGAGAAGGCTTCTTTGATATGTTCTTGTTCTTCAGAAACAAGCATAGTAACACTAGCCCCTTGTGGATCGTAATCCTGTTTAGCAATATTCAAAATATGTGCACCAATTATATTAGATACTTCTGTTAGAATTCTTGCTAAACGATCAGAATTGTATTCTTCATCAATGTATTGAATATAGTCTTGTCGATGCTCTGATGATTTGGCATAACAGATATCATACATATTAAAGCTGAGGGTTTTTGTAAGGTTATTAAATCCGTATAATTTTAGTTCTTTAAGTTGTTTTATTTCCATTGTTTCTCCTCCAAAATCCGCCTATAAACAGATACAAGGATACTGTACGATATTTAAGAGGAAAATATTCAATGCTATCAAATTATCTAGAAGAATAGAAGAGATTAAGGGGAAATCGACTATACGGCAATAATACATATATTTACATCGATTAAACTATTGACGTGCCTGTTAATTTGCGATATAATCTCTCTTGTTCACTAAATTCGTCAAATTACATTATGTTTTGTAGTTTGCGTAACACTGGAGAGGTGGCTGAGTGGTCGAAGGCGCCCGCCTGGAAAGCGGGTACATTGGGCAACCGGTGTCGAGGGTTCAAATCCCTCTCTCTCCGCCATTTTAAAAGTTTTGAGCCAAAGTATTAACTTCGGCTTTTTTACTAGCTAGGTAGTGTAATTTTCTGGAAACTCAGGCGCTAGCCAAGTTTTATATATTTTGCTATAATTGATTTAGCCGTACTAGATGGGGAGGTAGCGGTTCCCTGTAACTTGCAGTCCGCTCTAGCAAGGTGGAATTCCCGCGAAAGGTCCACGCCTGTGAAGCTGTCCTTGTAAGGCAGCGATGAGATTTTGGTCTTACGCAACAGAACACTTCGAACCGTGTCAGATCTTGACGGAAGCAGCACTAAGGAGAGCGTTTTGTGTGCCGTAAGGTTGCCTGAATCGAGTTGCCGAGCAAGGTAACGTTTGGAGGCGATGGTTCGATCAAGGGTGTACGGCTATTATTATTATGAGATAAAGGTGGTCATGTACCATCTTTTTTGGTATATGATAACTATTTATCGAGGGTGGAAGTTTGGCATGGCTTATTTAGCGCTTTATCGTGAATGGCGTCCAAAAAGGTTTGGAGATATAGTTGGACAGGAGCATATTACTAAAACCCTGCTCAATGCTCTAAAACAAAAGAGGATTGCGCATGCCTACCTATTCAGTGGCCCGAGAGGTACTGGTAAAACGACGGCTGCAAAAATTTTGGCAAAAGCCTTAAATTGCGAACAACGAGAGGGTGAGGAACCCTGCAATTATTGCTCTTCCTGTATCGGTATTGACCAAGGCTCAGCCATGGAGGTATTTGAAATTGATGCAGCTTCAAATCGCGGTATTAACGAAATTCGAGATTTACGAGAAAACATTAAATTAAGCTCGATACAAGGGAAACATAAGGTTTATATTATTGATGAAGTACATATGCTGACGACAGAGGCCTTTAATGCTTTACTTAAGACTTTAGAGGAACCTCCTCCTCAGGTTGTTTTTATTCTAGCAACGACTGAGGTACAAAAGATACCTTTAACTATTCTTTCTCGTGTACAACGCTTTGAATTCCATCGGATCTCAGTCGAGGATATTCAAAATCGACTTAAAGAAGTGTGCACTTTTTTAAAGCGAGAGGTTAATCCTGGTGCTTTAGCGGTAATTGCTCAGAAGTCTGAAGGCGGACTCCGAGATGCCCTAAGTATTTTAGATCAATGTCTTTTACAGGATGATCCTATCGGAGTTGAAGAGGTATACCTAGTGCTGGGTATGGTTGGTGAAACCTATAGTTCCCAGCTAGTTGATGAAATTACTTCGGCTGAATATGGGAAATGTTTAAATTTTTTGTCCGAGGGCATCCAACAAGGACGAGACCCACGGCAGATTATTAGGGAGCTCTTAGATTATTTGCGACAAATGTTGCTAACTGTAGCAACAGGAGAAACGCCTATGGTAGCGCCCCATATTCAGGATCGTCTGATCAAGCAGACTAAACAAATCGGTATTTCCCGGATTTTACGCTGGATTTCTATTTTATTACAAGGAGAAGGGCAGCTTAAATATGCATCTAATGCTCGATTAGCAGCTGAACTCTTATTGATCAAGACCATCCATGAAAGTCAACAGGAAACAAACAACAGCCAGGAAGAAATCCTGAAACGTTTATCTATAGTTGAACAACAGCTTCAGGGTGCCCCTGTGCTTAGTAAAGAGGCTCCTAAAGAGAACTCTCCTACTAGAAGAAATAAGGTAAATAATACAAAACCAGTCGATAAAACAAACGATTTAGGGGACAATAGAAGGACAGAGAGCAGGACTATAGCAAACAAATCCAATTTAAACTTAGAGGGTATCCTGTCACGCTGGAATGATGTTATGGACCAGGTTAAAAAACGTAAAAAGTCAACTCAGGCCTTTCTAATGGAAGGGAAACCAGCTCTCCTTGAAGGAAACACCTTGACAATTCTTTTCCGTGAAGGCTGTTCGTTTCATAAGGATAAAGTCAATCAATCAGAAAATCGGCAGACTATTGAAGATGTACTAGAACAATTATTTGGTATTTCCTTAACTCTCCAAAATGTTATGGAAAATGAATTTAAGGCTTTAGAAGATCCAGAGAATCAAGCCATAGAAAAGCAAGAACAAGATTTGGTCAATAAAACCAAAGACATGTTTGGAGCTGATCGTGTCGTTGTAAAAGACTGACCATTACTTTTATGGCATAGTAAAGGGAAACCACTCTTACTTGTAGAAGTAAGGACCATATGACTAGATAAAAAGATAGGAAGTGTTTTAAAAATGGCAGGTTTTAAAGGTATGGGCGGCGGTATGGGCGGCAATATGAGCCAAATGTTGAAACAAGCTCAAAAAATGCAAGAAGATATGGCTAAAATGCAAGAAGAACTCCAGAGCAAAACTGTGGATGCTTCTTCCGGTGGAGGAATGGTTCAAGTTGTTGTCAGCGGAAAAATGGAATTAGTTGACTTGAAGATCAAGCCGGAAGCAGTCGACCCTGAGGATGTTGAAATGCTGGAGGATTTGATTAAGGCAGCGTTAAACGAAGGAATAAGAAAAGCACAAGAAATGACCAGCAATGAAATGGGTAAACTGACCGGTGGTTTAAAAATCCCCGGATTGTTCTAGGTGATCTATGGATTTTTTGAGATACCCACAGCCCTTAGGGGATCTTATTAGCAGCTTAGCACGTTTACCTGGAATTGGACCTAAAACAGCTGGACGGCTGGCCTTTTACCTTTTGCAGCAGCCTCAAGTTTCTGAGGATTTAGCAAAAGCGATTATTGTGGCTAATCGAGATATCAAGAAGTGTTCTATATGTTCAAACTTTACAGATCAAGACCCTTGCGCAATTTGCCATAATACGCAAAGAGATCAGACAGCTCTTTGCGTTGTTGAGCACCCCAGAGACGTAGTATCTCTGGAAAAAACCAGGGAATTTAAAGGAGTCTACCATGTACTGCACGGTGTTCTTTCCCCAATGGATGGCATTGGGCCCGAGGATCTGACCATCAATCAACTTTTAAAACGATTAGATGGTATAAAAGAAGTTGTTATGGCCATGAATCCTACTGTGGAAGGGGAAGCAACTGCTTTGTATTTGGCGCGCCTACTAAAGCCTATGGGGATAAGAGTCTCCCGTATAGCTCATGGTTTGCCCGTAGGTGGAGATTTAGAATATGCTGATGAGGTTACCATCGCTCGGGCATTAGAAGGCAGAAGAGACCTATAACTATAAAAAATTGAGTTTCTGAATATTTTTTATTTGTGAAAAACAAAACATGATCTATATAGATTTTATTATTGACCGGTATAAAAATTAAAGATATACTATGTCAAACGGGGGACTATTCAGCATGAACTGGATATGTTCCCTCAGCACGTTTTTATGGCTATTTCATAAAATTCAATCTTTTATGACCCGGTTTTCTCTTCCTTAGCTTAATCCGTGGAATTGAAATAGGGATAAGTCATAAGTAATGGACTTAAATATGTTACCAGAAAATTAAATTTATCACATGATTAGGAGGAAAAAAATTATGGCAAAAATGAAAACCATGGATGGGAATGAGGCGGCAGCTCACGCTTCATACGCGTTTACTGAAGTTGCAACAATTTTTCCCATCACTCCATCCTCAACAATGGCCGAATTAGTTGACGAATGGGCTGCTCATGGAAGGAAAAACATTTTTGGTCAAACCGTTAAGGTTGTTGAAATGCAATCTGAGGCTGGTGCTGCCGGAGCAGTACATGGTTCCCTGCAGGCAGGAGCTTTAACCACTACTTACACAGCTTCCCAAGGCTTACTTCTCATGATTCCTAACATGTATAAAATTGCAGGAGAACTGTTGCCCTGCGTGTTCCATGTCAGCGCACGTGCTTTAGCAACCCATGCACTATCTATTTTTGGTGACCATCAAGACGTAATGTCCGTACGTGCAACGGGATTTGCCCAACTGTCCTCTCATAATGTGCAAGAAGCCTTAGATTTAGGTTTTATCGCCCACCTCGCTTCCGTGAAATCTAGAGTACCTTTCCTGCATTTCTTTGACGGATTCCGTACCTCTCATGAAATTCAAAAGATTGAAGTTCCAGAATACGAAGAGGTTGGGAAACTTTTAGATATGGATGCTGTAAAAGCTTTCCGCGATAATGCATTGAATCCTGAACGTCCAGTCCTTCGTGGTACGGCCCAAAATCCAGACGTGTACTTCCAAGGCAGGGAAGCTTCTAATCGTTTTTATGATGCAATTCCGGACATGGTTGAACACTACATGCAAGAATATAAAAAGCTTACTGGCCGGGAATATCATCCTTTCCAATACTATGGAGCAGAAGATGCAGAGTATGTCATTGTGGCCATGGGCTCGATCTGTGACACCATCGAGGAAACCATTGATTACTTGGTCGCAAAAGGGGAAAAGGTTGGGGTTGTTAAAGTTCACTTATACCGTCCTTTTTCAAGTGATTACTTCTTCAAGGTATTGCCAAAAACTGTTAAGAGTATTGCGGTTCTTGACCGTACCAAAGAACCTGGTTCCACAGGCGAACCTCTTTATTTAGATATTAAGGATATTTTCTATACAAGGGATATTAAACCAGTGGTTGTTGGTGGACGTTATGGCTTAGGATCTAAGGATACAACTCCATCCCAAGTACTAGCTGTCTTTAAAAACCTTAAATCTGAAAACCCAATAGATAGTTTCACCATTGGAATTATCGATGATGTTACCAATAAGTCCTTAGCAGAGGATGAAATCATTGATACCGCTCCGGAAGGAACAATAGCTTGTAAATTCTGGGGTCTCGGTGCTGATGGAACAGTTGGTGCGAATAAACAAGCAATTAAGATTATTGGAGATCACACACAGCTATATGCTCAAGCATATTTCCAATACGATAGTAAGAAATCTGGAGGAATTACGGTATCCCACCTCCGTTTTGGTAAAAAGCAAATTAAATCCCCTTATTATGTGACAGGTGCTAATTACATTGCTTGTCATAATCAAACCTATGTGAATCAATATGATCTCTTAAAAGGACTCAAGCAGGGCGGAAACTTCGTCTTAAATTGTCAGTGGACTCCAGAGGAACTGGATGAAAAACTTCCGGTTTCTATGAAGCAAGCCCTTGCTAAAACAAAAGCAAACTTTTATATCATTGATGCGGTATCCATTGCTCGTAAAATAGGTCTTGGTTCCCGTATTAATATGATCATGCAAGCTGCTTTCTTTAAGCTCGCAAACGTAATTCCTGTTGAAGAAGCTGTCGATTACTTAAAAGCTTCTGTTGTAAAAACCTACGGCAAAAAGGGTCAAAACATTGTAGATATGAATACAGCGGCCATCGATATGGGTGTTTCTTCCCTAGTTAAGGTAGACGTTCCAGCTGCTTGGGAAAATGGGGACAACGCACAGGCTCAGGCTGCTGCAGCGGTTGAAGAACCAGATTTCGTCAAGAACATCCTTCGCCCAATGAATGCTCTTGAAGGGGACAACCTCCCTGTAAGTACCTTCTTGGGACGTGAAGACGGAACCTTCCCGGTAGGAACTTCTGCTTACGAAAAACGTGGTATTGGAGTTATTGTACCAGAATGGCAGATCGATAATTGTATCCAATGTAATCAGTGTTCTTATGTCTGTCCCCATGCAGCAATTCGTCCATTCTTGATAAACGAAGAAGAGGCAAAAAATGCTCCTGAGACCTTCGTGGGTAAGAAAGCTATTGGTAAAGAAGCTGCTGGTCTTCAATTCCGTATGCAAGTGAGTACCTTGGATTGTACAGGTTGCGGGAACTGTGCTGAAGTTTGCCCGGCAAAAGTTAAAGCTCTAGTTATGAAACCGGCAGCTGAACAAATCGCACAACAGGCTGCGAATTGGGAGTATGCAGTAACCCTCAAAAACAAGAGCAACCTCTTTGATGTAACGACCGTTAAGGGTAGTCAGTTTGCTCAACCTTTACTCGAGTTCAACGGTGCATGCCCAGGATGTGGAGAAACTGCCTACGTTAAACTTATCACCCAACTGTTTGGTGATCGTATGATGATCTCCAATGCTACTGGCTGCAGCTCGATCTGGGGCGGTAGTGCTCCAGCCGTACCATATACTACGAATCAGGAAGGTAAAGGACCCAGTTGGGCAAATTCCTTGTTCGAAGATAATGCCGAGTTCGGTTATGGTATGTACTTGGGAGTTCGCCAACAGCGCGAAAAACTGTTCGATTTAATGACTCAAGCCTTAGAGATGAATATCAGTGCTGAACTAAAGGAAGCTTTCCAGGAATGGCTAAATGGATGGGATGATGCAGATGCCTCTAAAGCCGCTGCGGCTAAAATCCTTGCCGGACTAAATGGCTACACTGGAGATAACCCTGTCCTTGCTGAAATTTTTGCTAAGAAGGATCATCTTATCAAAAAATCACAATGGATTCTTGGTGGAGACGGCTGGGCTTATGATATTGGATTCGGCGGCTTAGACCATGTCATAGCTTCTGGAGACGATGTAAATATCTTTGTTATGGACACCGAGGTTTACTCTAATACAGGAGGACAATCCTCTAAGTCCACTCCTAGAGCAGCTGTTGCTAAATTTGCTGCAGCTGGTAAGAAAATTCGCAAGAAAGACCTAGGCATGATCGCCATGAGTTATGGATATGTTTATGTTGCACAAATCGCGTTGGGTGCTAACATGGCTCAAACCATTAAAGTGATTAAAGAGGCTGAAGCTTACAAAGGACCTTCCTTAATTATTGCTTATGCTCCTTGTATCAATCACGGCCTTAAAGCTGGAATGACCAAGAGTGTACAAGAGGCGAAAAAAGCCGTCGACGCTGGTTACTGGCATCTATATCACTTTAACCCAGACCTCATAGATCAAGGTAAGAACCCATTTAGCTTAGATTCCAAAGAGCCGAGTACGTCCTTCCGCGATTTCATCATGGGCGAAGTTCGCTACTCTTCCTTGCTAAACACCTTCCCTGAAAGTGCAGAGGAACTCTTTGAAGGCGCTGAAAAGTATGCCAAGGTACGTTATGAGTCATACAAACGTCTTGCTGATCAAAAGTGGGACTAAGAACTAGTAAACAATTAGCATAGATCAAATTCCGAGAAGAGAGCAGGTTTAGCCTGCTCTCTTTTTCTCAACGTACCAGACTTTCGTGCTACATGAGCAGCATCATTGAGGGAGTATGACTTAGTACAGTGTCATTTTGAGCGCAGCGAAGGATCTAGATCCTTCAGTCGTACCTCCTTCAGGATGACATAGCCCTTGAGTTGCTTTCATAGCAAAGGCATGTATAGTAAAAAGACGCGTAGCGTTTTTCTCACAACGAATTTAGATAAAACGAATGGTTCTACTTTGTCCCTAAGTGCATATTATGTACCATGCTTTAGGCAAAGGAGGATTTCCATGACCTTTGTTTTTTTAGGACTATTTATAATCTTGTTAGCGTTGATTGTTCGTTCATCATTAGGACAACCCCGAGTAGCTCTTAAAGTTCTGATACATATTTTAGGTGGAATTGTTGGACTGTGGATTTTTAACTTACTCCTAAGTGTCATCGGATTCGATATTCCGATTAATGTATTTACAATTATAATTGTAGGATTACTGGGTTTTCCTGGAGTTTTAGCACTGTCGGTATTACAGTTGCTGGGGATTTAGAATGTATATAAGAAGAACATAATTTAGGAAAAGGTCTGAAGAAGAGCATACGGAAAGTGTGCACTGGGAACTATTTAACAGTAGTTCCCTTGTTTTTATTATGCCAACCATTTCGGGGAATTGGAACCTATTGCCCTTAAAGGGAGGATAAAATGGATAGACCAGAATTAAATTCATCAGTCAGACGTTACAAAGCCTATATCAGTACGATGGGTACAACCCAACTCCATTTAAGAAACCCTTACATAATCGCTTTTTGGTCCCTTGCATTTCCTGGCTTAGGACACTTGCTGTTATCAAAATACCTAAGGGGTTTTCTTTTGTTTATTTGGGAAGTGTTTATAAATTACAAAGCACATATCAACCTTGCAATTTTATATTCTTTTACAGGTAGATTCGAAATGGCAAAAGAGGTGCTTGATATCACTTGGGTTATGCTTTATGCCCCAACTTATCTCTTTTCCGTTTGGGACAGCTATCGAACTACCGTTGATCTTAATCAGCAATATACTTTAGCAGCCAGAGAAGATGCTGAACTTAAGATGTTTAATATAAATTCTATAGAAATAAATCATTTAGACAAACGAACCCCCTGGATTGCTTTTGCATGGTCGGCATTAATGCCTGGATTAGGACAAATCTATATACATAGAATTCCAAGTGCTTTGTTTACAATGAGTTGGTTTATAGTTATGGCATACCTTTCCAAGTTGCTTCCAGCCATACATTTTACATTATTGGGACAGTTTGAACTGGTTAAAACTCTTTATATAAGTACGGAAGCGACACACTGGTTATTAAATATTCCTTGTATCTATTGGTTTTCACTATACGAGTCCTATGTTAATGCTGTAGAAAACAACAAATTATTCGAATGGGAACAAGCGAAATTTTTAAAGAAGAATTATCAGTCAGAACTCTTTAAAATGCCTTTCAAATAAATAATGAATGAGGTTGGATAAATGTATATTATATCTACGTTCGAACACTCCAATTATTTAGAGTTAGCGATTACATCAATTCAAATGAAAGGAATAAAAAAGGAGAGTATTCTTTGCGTGCCGATGGATAAACGAGGGGAAGATAAACAACTATTTGACACCCTTCACTCTTCTGATGGTTTAAGTTTGTTGGATTTACCAATAATCTTAGCAACCATGTTCTGTTTGTTTGGAGGTATTTATGGCTTTCTACTAACCTGGGGCCCTATTCTGTGGGGACTAATTAGTATGGTAGTGGGTTTTGGTATAGGTTTTATGATTAAGTTAATTATCACAAAGAAGTATGATAATAGGCAGAAAAACCTTAAGGCGACCGAAGTTGTCATGATTATTAATTGTGATGATCATCAGTTAGATATGATTAGAGATACTCTTTGGCGACATAATGCACTGGGTGTTAGCAGATTAAGTCTGGAGGATATTGTATATGTATAAGAATCATTTGAAATCCCATAATTGGCTGCTTCTAGGCGTATAGCATGAAATTAATTTTAAAGGAGCATTATGATGAAGGCTTTTACCCTACCTGGTGTGGAACGAGCAAATGATTTATTACATCAAGCCAATGCTGTATTGTTTGAAACTTGGGTGAATCAAATTGTTTTTACCTGGCGATGGTGGATAGAGATAACGATTATCATCCTATCCTGGGTCTACTTCTGGGTCTTTTTAAGAAAAAAACCTGATACTTACAGATTACTATGTGCGGGTTTTTTTACGATGATAGTGGCCACATATTTGGATGCTGTGGGGATGGCCTTACGTTTATGGGGATATCCAAGCAAGGAAGTGCCGCTTATACCGCCATTCATAACATGGGACTTAAGTGCCATACCAGTATTAACTATGATATTTCTACATTACAAGCCAAACGTTAAACCCATTGTTAAAGCTATAGTGTTAGCTATATTTGGCTCACTTATCTTACAGCCGATTTCTGTTTTGCTTGGCCTATATATACCATACCATTGGCATCATTACTACTCAATTCCGTTTGTAATTGTAATTTATCTAGGAGCAAACTATTTCTACAATGATTCTAATTTTAAACGTTAAAAAAGAAGTTAGAGAGGATTATATTACTTTCTGATGGGTGGCGTTCACTTTAATATTATTAAAGGAACGCTATTTTTATTGTGTAAATAAAAATTATCATAGTCTTAAGGGACAGGGGTAGTATTTTGCCGAGTAGGGGTAATTCATGAATTCCCCCTACTCGTGCATAATCAACTCGTTGTCGGACAAAATAAGCTGGATTGGAGGGAGATTAGCATGGGAAGTTGGATGAAGATGATCAAGGAACTAACCATTCGTCCTAAGGGAGAACGTAAGATACGAAAATCTCCCTCCTATTCGTTTGATGAGGATCTGAATAAGCCTTTATCCGGAGAAACGGTGAAGGAAATCTTATCGAAGAGCAGCGATGTTGTGTTTCGGGAATTTTTACTCCAAGGAAAAGAACGTATTCCCTGTATGTTAGTGGTTGTGGATGGATTGGTTGATAAAAATCTTCTCGACCAATTTGTCTTAAAACCTCTTATGGTAGATTTGGTGGGACATCCGGAATTAGCCCAAGTGACCTTAGCAAATGTAATCGATAAGACAATGGAAAGCTTAATCCCTGGCATAGAAGTTAAGAAGATATCCAAAATGGGAGATGCAGTTGATAGTATTCTATCCGGTGATTCAGTCATTTTTTTCGGCAGTTTAACAGAGGCCATTGTTGTTGGTGCCAGAGGATGGGCTAATCGTGGCGTTAATGAACCAATAGCTGAGTCGGTCGTCAAAGGGCCGCATGAGGGTTTTGCGGAAACTCTTCGAGTTAATACCTCCCTTTTGCGGCGCAAGATAAAACATCCCTCCTTGCGGATAATATCCTTAAAATTAGGAGATATGTCGAATACGGATCTTGTAGTAACCTATATTGAAAAAATAGCAAGTCCAGATATAGTTTCTGAAGTGTTGTTAAGATTAAGTAAAATTAAGATGGATAGCGTAATTGACGTCGGATATATCGAGGAAATGATTGAGGATAATCCTTATTCGCCTTTTCCACAAGTTGCTTATACTGAGCGACCGGATGTTTTGGCTGGAAAGCTTTTGGAAGGGAAAGTAGGCATTATGCTTGACGGAACCCCTATAACACTTGTGGTACCAGCAATATTAACACAATTTTTAAGCGTCAATGAAGACTATTACCAAAGGGCCATGACGGCAATCCTCTCTCGTTTCGTACGGTATGTAGGATCCTTTGTTGCCGTTGTAGCTCCTAGCGTCTATATAGCAGTGACAACGTTTCATCAGGAAATTATACCGACAGATCTCCTGATGAGCATATCGGCGGGGCGGCAAGGCGTACCTTTTCCGGCTCTTTTAGAGGCCTTAACCATGACGGTGGTTTTAGAAATATTACAGGAAGCAGGGCTTCGGTTACCAAAACCAATTGGGCAAACGATTGGAATTGTTGGGGCACTTATTATCGGAGATGCAGCAGTGAACGCCGGTTTAGTCAGTCCACTGATGGTTATCATCATTGGACTGACGGCTGTAGCGAGTTATGCTATCCCCTATTATGATTTGAGTCTTGCGGTTAGAATGATGCGATTCCCACTTATGATTTTGGCAGGTATTCTTGGCTTTTTTGGGGTAGCTATGGGTCTGTATGCTATCGCAATCCACTTGTTAAGCCTTCGCTCCTTTGGAGTGCCCTACACTAGTCCGGTAGCCCCGTTGCGGATTCGGGCCTTCCTGCAGGATACCTTCGTTCGAGCTCCCTGGTGGGCCTTAAAGCGTCGTCCCCAACTTATGGACGTAGAGGAACCCCGAACAAATGGGAAGGGGTAGCAATGGAAAGAATTTCAGTACATCAATTTATAACTTTGGGAGCGGCTGTACTCATGGGTACAACGTTTCTCCCCGTGGCATCAATAGTGACTGGAGTTGGCGGTCGGGATGGTTGGATGAGTGTTTTACCTGGGTTTGCACTGGGAATCCCTTATAGTTTAATGATACTATCCCTTCTAGAACAGTATCCAAGCAATAATTTATTACAGATTTCGGAAACACTCTTTGGAAAGTTGATCGGAAAACTCATAGGTTCTTTTTATATTTTAGTTGCCGGTTATTTGGGTGGCTTGTTATTAGGCCAAGTGGGTGATATCTATCAGGCTTCGATCATGCCTTTAACCCCGCTAGGGGTTTTCTACCTTGGAGGAATTATACTCGTTCTTTTATTGATACAGTCTGGAATCGAAGTATTCGCACGCTTTTCCGAGGTAATCTTTCCATTAATCGTCATCGCCTTGTTCTTAAATATTGTTCTCTCGATCCCCAGAATTGAACAAGGGGAACTCCTACCTATTTTGAGTGAGGGATTTAAACCGATATTAGTAGGGGCATTCAAGGTAATGCCCTTTCCGTTGACTTATATTATCTTCTTAGCGGGAGTTATCGCTTTTCTACCGACAGGGGAGAAAGAGCTTAAGCAATTAAAGAGCGGAGTTTGGCGAGTTGTTTTTATGGTAGGAATCCTAGACATGCTGATTGTAATAATACAGATCCTTGTTTTTGGACCGACGGAAACTGTTCGTTTGGTCTATGGTTTACTAGTATTGGGGAAGATGGTGGAAATAAGCCGAACAATTGCAGGCGTTGAATCTGTATTTTTAGGGGTTTGGTTTGGTGCAGCGGTTCTGAAAATTGGCTCGCTCTTTTTTGCAACGAATTGGGGTTTAGAATATGTTTTTGGCTTGAAGGGAATAAAATGGAGACTATCTCTATGTGTCGTATTTTTAGGAATTGCCTTCAGATATGTAAGAGGACCTTCATTAATTTTGGAAATTGGACTTGTTGACGAGTACTTAATAATGCCTTTCGTAGCTATTTGGATACCTGCACTTTGGGGTGTCGCACACTGGAAGAAGGGTGTTGGTATAGGACGAAAGGAAACCCGATCAGGAGGGAAAGGGTAACAATGGAGAGAATCTCGTCACATCAATTTACCTTATTAGGATCAGCAGTACTTATGGGTACTACCTTTCTTCCCATAGCCTCGATGGTGACTGGGGTTGCTGGCAGGGACAGCTGGCTAAGTGTTCTGCCCGGCTTTGCACTTGGAATCCCCTATGGTTTAATGGTCCTGGCCCTGATGGAACAATATCCCCAAAAGAACTTGCTTCAGATTACGGAAATACTATGGGGAAAATGGATCAGCAAGATTATTGGAATCCTTTATGTATTAATCATGATTTACTTTGGAGGCCTATTGCTGGGACAGTTAGGGGACATGTATGAATCCTCTATTATGCCCCGAACTCCTATTGAGATGTTTTATCTTGGTGGTCTGCTACTCGTCTTATACTTGGTTAAATCGGGAATTGAAGTGTTTGCTCGTTTTTCAGAAGTACTCTTTCCACTGATTGTGTTTGCCTTGGTTTTGAACATTGGGCTTTCAATACCTCGAGTGGAACAAGGGGAGTTAATGCCCTTGCTGAGTCAAGGAATGATACCTATATTTTGGGGAGGGACAAAAATTGGCCCTTTTGTTATGGAGTATATTCTTTTTTTGGCTGGAGTCTTACCCTTTTTGTCTACCAATAAGGGAGAACTACTCCATTTAAAGCGAGGGTTATGGAAAACTATTTTTTTAGTAGGTATTCTGAATACGCTGGTCGTCCTAATTCAGATATCAGTATTTGGCCCTTCGGAGACTGTAAATTTAGTCTATGGTTTACTTGTATTAGGAAAAATGGTAGAGGTAAGCAAGACAATCGCAGGTGTTGAATCTTTATTTCTAGGAGTATGGTTTGCTGCTCTAGTAATAAAGATAAGTGCCTTCTTTTTTGCCGTAATCTGGGGCTTAAAAAGTATTTTTAACGCCAAAGGCTTTATGTGTAATCTCGTTGTGGGAATAATATTTATGGGTATTGCACTTAAGTTTCAGAAAGGCCCTGCTTTAAAGATAGAAATTGGATTCGTTGACAATTATCTAATCTTCCCCTTTGCATCTGTATGGGTACTTACCCTATGGGGAATGTCATATTGGAAGAAGAAAGCTGGTGTTTCATGAATACTAAATTAAAGAGAAGCTACAAAATTGCACCAGTATTACTATGTATCAGTCTTTTGTTTATATCTGGATGCTGGGGAAAGCGGGAAGTAGAAAACTTGGCTCCCCTTATAGGAATTGGATTTGATCTCGGAGAAAAACCTGGGACCTATCTCGTCACTCAGCAATATGCACGGCCTAAGAAAGGAGGTTCATCGGGAGCCGAGATTTTACAGAGGACATTAGGTGCAGAGGCATCAAGCGTCAGGGAAGCCTTTGAAACAGTTTCTAAGGGTGCATACCGGACGCCCTTTATGGGTTCACTTAAGGTAATTGTCATTGGAGAGGATTTTGCAAAAGCCGGTGGATTTAATGATGTGTTGGATTTTGCTCAGCGTTTTGCAGAATTTCGTCGCTCGATGTACCTCGTTTTAGCTAGAGGAAGGGCTGAAGATATACTAAATTTAAAACTACGTTCAGAGCACCTGTCAGCCATATATATTAATTATATTATTGAAGGAGGGAATGAGTTATCGACTTTTCCTACGGTACGGTTAGGCCATTACCTTACCGTTTTAGGCAGGCAAAGTACGGCGCCAATCCTTCCCGTCGTTAAAAGCATTAAACCCGGAGAAGGTATTAACTATAAAGCAGAAAAGAGTGGTGAGGCAGAAGAGCTACAGATTCAAGGAGCAGGGGTTTTGAGGGGGGATCGTTTAGTTGATTTTTTAAATGATGATGAAACAAAAGGATATATGTGGCTTGAAAACGAGGTTTTTAATCGTTTCATTAACACAGTGGATCTTGAAGAAACCACTGTGAAGTTTAGTGGGCAAGTGTTAAAGTCTAAAACAAAGTATAAATTGCACACAAATAACGAATCTAAAGAACTATACTACCAAATTAAAACAAGCATCGCCATTGACGAAATCATAGGGCTAAATAAGCAACTGTCAGGAACAGAGTGGGTAAAACTGGCTAAAGAAGCAGAAGAGAGCTTTGCTAAAGTGATTGAGAAGGAATGTGAGGGCGCTATAAAAAAACAAAGAGAATTAGGTCAAGATTTTTTAGGGATTGGAAGACATATTGAGCAAAGGGATCCCCAGTATTGGAAGACAATAAAGGATCAATGGGAGGAGGAAATTGCGAATTTTCCTGTTTCCTTAGATGTAAAGGTGACGGTTCATCATACAGGAATGTCAAGCAGCAGTGCGACTAATTCAGGTGGAGAGGGGCAAGACTAGGGGTAGAAGTAATTAGGAGGAATAAATAATGATTAAGACTACTAATATCCCTGATCAAGGCCCTTCAGAAATCTCGGAGAAAAATGAAGGGTTGATGCAAAACGAAGGGAAACTCCTCCCCGTGTGTTATCGCTGTACAAAGGTTCCTAAAGAAGGCCTATATGATGGATTCAGAGTACAAGGGATGTTTTTTTGTTCTGAATGTCAGCAAGACCTGTTCACGGCCGAGCAGGGTTCTCCAGAATACCAAGAATTTATGTTTTTGATTAAAGGTATCTTTTATTAAAATTTATATTTTTTCTCTACATAGATTCCCTGTCTTTCGGTTATCTATCCTTTATAGATGAAATATTTTCTAAATCATGTTAAACTATAAAGAATACCATGTGTAAGCTGTATTTTAACAAAAGTAGTTAAATGAAATGAACGTTAGTTAAATGGAGGTTCATGGTCAGTGGGTGATCTTGGAGAGGGAGTGAGCCGTTACCATCAACAAGGATTTTGCTCTTTCCATACTCCTGGACATAAAGGTCGACAGGAGTTTTTTAATAACTTCGATTTTATTGGTTATGACTTAACAGAGTTGCCGGGACTGGATATGCTTCATTCACCAAGTGGAATTATAGATAAGGCACAAAAACAAGTAGCAGAGATCTTTGGTGCAGAGGAAACCTTCTTCCTTATCAATGGAGGGACAGTTGGCAATCAAGCGATGTTTCTAGCTTTGGACAACACTGAGGGTAAGCGAGTAATAGTGGAGAGAAGCTCACATCGTTCTGTTATGTCGGGTCTGGTTTTGAGCGGATTGAAACCAGAGTACGTAATGCCTATAGTTCATCCGGAATTTAATCTTCCTTTAGGATTTAATCTTGAGAGACTTAAGATACCGTGGCAAGAAGTAGCTGCCTGTCATGTCACATATCCCTGTTATTACGGAACGACCTTCGACCTAAGCGGATTAATTGCAGAAAGGACACGCTTGGGTTTTAATACACCGGTGCTTGTTGATCAGGCACATGGCTCACACTATCTCAGCGCCTTATTTCCTCCTAGTGCGTTAAATCTCGGAGCAGACCTTGTCTTAAATAGTGCACATAAGACGTTGAGTGCTTTGACTCAGTCAGCAATGCTGCACGTTCAAGGCTCTAGGATCTCTCGTGTCCGCTTGAGACAAAGCCTGGAACTTTTACAATCCTCAAGCCCTAGTTATTTGTTACTCTCCTCATTAGAACGAGCTGGAGAATTTGCTCGGGATATATGGCGCTGGGAGTGTCTAAAAGAAGCGGTGGAGGATTTGCATCATCACGTGGGAAAGGATTTTCGTACTCTTACTTCAAAAGATGTTGGTACTTACGGCATTCATGGGGTGGATTGGTCAAAGATCCTGATCAATATATCCCCGCTGGGAGTTAATGCCCCTCGCTGTGTGAAATATCTCAGAGAACGATTTGGAATTGAACCTGAGTTATGGGATGAGGAAAATATTCTATTTATGCTGGGAATCGGAAGTACACCAGAGGATGTGCGACGGCTCTCAAAAGGGTTAGAAAGTTTAAGAAATACCGCACCATCATGGGGCTTGACAGGATTAAGGAATCAACGGAAAGAAACTGAGGAACTTAATCTTCCATCACCTGAGCCAATCCTCTCTCCTCGAGACGCTTTCATGGCTCGCAAACGTAAAATCCCTCTTAAGGAGAGTTTGGGTCATATTATTGGGGAGACGATTTCTCCCTATCCGCCTGGGATTCCAGCCGTTGTAATGGGTGAAAAAATGACACATGATGTACTGAGTTTACTACTTAGTGCTAAAGAAAGACGCTGGCAAGGGTGGGATGGTTTCGAGAGCCAAACAATTTCGATTATTGAGGGGGATAAGAGATGGAGAGGGTGATTCTTCCAGTCATATGAAGCTACAGTTAGTGCTTTTAGAAAAGGCAGCACGTGAAAATCGTTTAGCGCATCTCCTACTATTTCATGGAGGAAGTGCACTTCATCAACGGGAGGCAGCTCTCCGTTTAGCCCAGATTCTTAACTGTTGCGGCACTACTGAAGAAAGACCATGCCAGGTGTGTCCAACCTGCCGCAAGATCCAAAGTGGAAATCATCCGGAAGTTTCATGGTTGAAACCAGTCAAAACAACCATTGGTATTGAACAGGTCCTTTTATGGCAAGAAAAGGTGTACCTTAAACATTATGAGGGTAACTATAAAGTTTCGGTTGTTGAACAGGCAGATGGTTTAACATTACCAGCTGCAAATTCCCTCTTAAAAGTGATTGAAGAACCACCAGAACGAACCATTATTATCTTATGTGCAGAAAATGCAGAAGGAATTTTGCCGACAATACAAAGCCGTGCGCAGCTTGTTTACTTTCCTGAGCTTTCAGAAGAAACCTGGATAAGAGGATTAGGTGAGGTGGATATGCCGGAAGCCTCAATAGCTTTTCGCTTAAGTGGGAAGAACCATAACTTAGCGACGGATTTACTTAAGCATGGTGTACCACTATTGCAAGAATGGCTAGGAACGTTACGGGCTGCTGTTGAGGAAAAAGATTTTCTAAAGCTTTTTGCTCTTTTCCCAATTGATAAGGGCCAAGCCCTTCTTTATTTGCAGGTAATGGCTGTTCAAGCACAGGAAGGAATTCAAAAAGGTACCACCGATCCATTTGAATTTTTAGCGATCGGGAAAGCGATCGAAGCACTACGACAACAAGCTAATCCTAGATTAGTGATTGAAGTGTTAGCATTAGAATTATTTCAACAAGGAGGGGTTCGCTGTGATTGAGGTCGTAGGCGTTCGCTTTAAACACGCTGGGAAAATATATTATTTTTCGCCAGGAGACCTTGAACTGGCTGTATCGGATAAAGTAATTGTAGAAACAGCTAGAGGTATCGAATTTGGGGAATTGGTTATCCCCGCTCGACAAGTTCCAGATGAAGAAGTAGTTTTGCCTTTGAAACAGGTCATGCGTAAGGCAACAATGGCAGATGAATTATTTGTTGAACAGAATAGAATAAAAGAAAAAGACGCTTTTCAAATCTGCTTAAAAAAAATATCAGAGCATCAGTTACCTATGAAATTGGTCGACGTTGAATATACGTTTGATGGTAATAAGATTATATTCTCCTTTACAGCCGAAGGAAGAGTCGATTTTAGAGAATTGGTGAAGGATTTGGCGGCCATTTTTAGGACACGTATAGAGCTTCGTCAAATTGGCGTGCGTGATGAAGCAAAGATGTTAGGGGGAGTCGGTTCTTGTGGACGGATTCTTTGTTGTACTTCCTTCTTAGGAGATTTTGAACCAGTTTCTATTCGAATGGCTAAAGATCAAAAGCTCTCTTTAAATCCAACCAAAATCTCTGGAATTTGTGGTCGCCTAATGTGTTGCCTAAAGTATGAAAATGGTTGCTACAAATCCGAGGATAAAGAGCATTGTTCCCGTCACAATCCTCAAGCAGGGAATAAAATAGTAGAAGTACCAGTAGAACAGAATACTCGTGTCGAAAGTGCTTTCAATCCTAAACCTGAGGGGAGACCGCAACGTAATAGGAAAGGGGAAAAGCCCAAAGAAAAGAGTGAGAAAGTATGAGCCAGTTGACACAGGCCCTTACAGAGGTGGAAGAGAAGCTACGCTCTTTACTAGAAGAGGTAAGCCGGTTAAAACCCTATGTACAAGCCTTAGAGGATGAAAATACTAAGTTAAGGCGAGGGTGTACTCTTCCAGAAAAAGAAACTGAACGCGTTATTGCCAATGCTGAACATATACAAGGTGTCGCCCATGATAATCTTGTCCAGTTATATCAAGAAGGCTTTCATGTCTGTCACCTTCATTTTGGACAACCGTTAGAAGGGGATTGTCTATTTTGTATGGGCTTTTTAAGAAAGGACTAATTGATAATAGATATCTGGGGTACTTGGAAGACAAGGAGTCGAAGGCATGTTGGCTAAAGGCACATTATATGTATGTGGGACGCCTATTGGAAATCTGAGAGATATTACCTTAAGGGTATTAGATACATTGCGTGAAGTGGACTTAATCGCTGCAGAGGATACACGTCATTCAAGAAAGCTATTACAACACTATCAGATTAATACACGTATGATAAGTTATCACGAACACAATGAAAAGAAAAAATCGTTGGAACTGGTAGAGAAACTTAAGTGTGGTCAAGCGATTGCACTTATTTCTGATGCTGGTTTACCAGGAATATCGGATCCGGGTACTGAGCTTATACGCCTTTGTCTTGAAGAGTCTATTCCAGTGGATGTCTTACCTGGACCTAATGCTGCACTTACAGCTTTGGTCTTATCTGGAATGCCTACAGAGCATTTTGCTTTCCATGGATTTTTGCCTTCTTCAACTGGAGCTAAGAAACGAAGCCTAGAGCAATTGGTTAATCTTCCACAAACTCAGATATTTTATGAAGCTCCTCATCGACTAGTAGCAACTCTGGAAGCTATGTCGGAGTGCTTTGGTGATCGATCGGCAGCCGTTGTGCGTGAGCTGACAAAGTTGCACCAGCAAGTGCATAGAGGAACTATATCTGAGTTAAAAGAAGCCTTTGAGACGTCTGAGCCTCGTGGAGAGTGTTGTATTATCTTGGCCCCGTACATTCCTGTTAAACCCATAGGAGGACCCGAACAATGGTGTTTAGAGGTTAAGGAAAGAGTAGACCTAGGGTTAACTAAGAAAGACGCCATGAAAGACGTAGCAAAACGTTATGGGGTAAGAAAATCGGATGTCTATCAAGCTCTGCTTGGTTCACAAGTCTTTGATAAAAAATAAAAAAGAAGGCCTCAAGGCCTTCAAAGATTTCGATTCCAGTATAGGTCAAGCTGTTTATGTATTTAGATAGAATTATACAGCTTTTTCAGCGCTTGCAGCTACATTTTCTCCCATGGCAATAGCACATTCACGGCAGACGTTTTTGCCGTGGAAAAGTTGGATGTCGCTGGCATTACCACAAAATACACAAGCTGGCTCATACTTTTTGAGGATAATTTTTTCTTGATCTACATAGATTTCCAGGGCGTCTTTCTCGTCAATACCTAAAGTGCGGCGAAGCTCTATCGGTAAAACAATACGACCAAGTTCATCTACTTTTCTTACGATTCCGGTTGATTTCATCATTTTTCCCCCACTCCCTTACAACAACATTCGACAGAAAACTACAGACTTATGATACCAATCGTTCCATATAAAGTCAACACATTTTTTCGAAGTTTTTCATGGTATTATTAACCTATATCGTTTCATAATAGAAAATCTTAATTATGGGTAAACTTGTAAAATATAATTTGATTGAGAGGAAGACTAAACGTGAAATACTACATAACAACCCCGATTTTTTATCCGAATTCAAGCCCACATATTGGAACAGCCTACACTACAGTTGCTGCCGATGCTATTGCTCGTTATCATAGATTGATGGGGGACCAGGTTCACTTTTTAACAGGTACGGATGAAAACGCGCAAAAAATTGTTCGTACTGCTGAAGCTAATAACACCGACCCCAAGATTTACGTTGATGGTGTTGTAGAACGCTTTAAATATTTATGGCGAGCCTTAGAAATTTCGAATGATGACTTTATCCGTACAACCGAAGAACGACATCAAAGTGTTGTACAACGCATCTTTACTAAACTATTTGAGCAAGGAGATATCTACAAGTCGGAATATTCCGGTTGGTATTGTACTCCTTGTGAAACCTTTTGGATGGAGAATAAATTAATTGATGGGAAATGTCCTAATGCAGATTGCGGTCGCGGTGTTGAATTACTGAAGGAAGAAAGTTACTTTTTTCGTCTTTCAAAGTACCAAAATACATTGTTAAACTATATCGAGGGGCATCCCGATTTTATCCAACCTATTTCTCGTCGGAACGAAATGATCAACTTTATAAAGGGTGGATTAGAAGATCTTTGTGTTTCTCGAACCACATTTCAGTGGGGAATCAAAGTACCCTTTGATCCAAAGCATGTGGTGTATGTATGGCTCGATGCTTTAATTAATTACATTTCTGCCTTGGGTTATCCAGATGGGGATAAATATAAACGCTATTGGCCAGCAGATGTTCATATTATGGGAAAAGATATTGTTCGGTTCCACGCAATTATCTGGCCGATCATTCTGATGGCCTTAGATATTCCTCTACCTAAGGTTATCTATGGGCATGGGTGGTATTTGACGAAAGATGGAGGAAAAATCTCTAAATCACGCGGAAATGTGCAAGATTCTTTCGCTTTAATTCAACGATATGGTTCGGATGCTATCCGTTATTTCTTATTGCGCGAGATGCAAGTAGGAACGGATGGTACATATTCCGAGGACAATATAGTTGAACGTCTTAACAGTGATTTGGCTAACGATTTCGGAAATTTTGTTTCCAGAAGCTTAGCAATGATTGTTAAGTACCGAGCAGGTATAGTTCCCCGACCAGGACAAGATGGAGAACTGGAGCGAGAGTTAAAAGCTCTAAGTCACGAGGTGAAGAAAGCAGTTGATGAAAGTTTAGGGAGTTGTGATCCTGCGGGGGCACTGGAAGAGATTTGGCGCTTTGTAGGACGATGCAATAAATATGTCGATGAGACAGCTCCTTGGAATTTGGCAAAATCAGAGGATCAAGGAGAACGCCTAGATACGGTGCTTTATACCTTTGTGGAATGTATTCGGATTATGGCAATTTTGACCGCTCCATTTATGCCCGGGGTACCATCTAAAATCTGTGCGCTTCTAGGAAAAGATGAGGGGCTTATCAAATGGGATGAGGCAGATCAATGGGGTATTTTAGAATTTGGTATAATGGTTCAAAAAGGAGAACCTCTCTTTCCGAGAATTGACATTTCCAAGTATTTAACAGAAGAGGAGTCAAAATCAGTGGATCAGAATCAAAGGGATACTATAGAAGCTAGACCAACCCAATTACCTGAGTTTGAGCCGATTAAAGAAGAAATTAGTATTGATGAATTTGCCAAGATTGATTTGCGTGTCGGGAAAATACTAAGTGCCGAGAAAGTAGAAAAAACAGATAAATTAATGAAGTTAGAAGTAGAAGTTTCCGGTGAAGTGCGTACAATTGTTTCCGGGATTGCAAAACACTATTCTGCAGAGGATCTTATCAATCAATATGTTGTCGTGGTTGCTAATTTAAAACCTACAAAACTAAGAGGAATTACGTCTCAAGGTATGATATTAGCTGCCTCCCAAGGTGATGTATTGGAAGTACTTACAATTAATAAAGAACTCCCTGGAGGTTCACGAGTCAAATGATCTGGGATACACATGCACACCTAGATGATGACAGCTATAAGGGGGACTTTCAAGACGTCTTAGCGCGAATGGAGGCATCGGGTATTTCGCGGGTGACGAATGTGGGATATGATCTTGCTTCCTCAGAGCGATCTGTAACATTAGCGCAAGATTATGATTTTTTCTATGCTGCCATCGGTATTCACCCTCATAATGCAGAAGAGGTAACTGAAGAAACCTGGGGAAAGCTTCTGGAGTTGGCCAAAAACCCAAAAGTATTAGCTTGGGGTGAGATCGGGCTAGACTATTACCGCGATTTGTCACCACGTCCAATACAAAAAGAGGTTTTCATTCAACAGATAAAATTAGCCAATGAAGTTGGGTTACCTATTGTTATCCACAACCGTGATGCTCATCAGGATGTCATGGAGATTGTTAAGGCCTATCCGCCTCGTTACGGAGGAATATTCCATTGTTATTCTGGATCTTGGGAAATGGCAGAGATTCTTCTCAAACTTGGATTTTACCTTTCGTTTGCTGGGCCGGTTACGTATAAAAATGCACGTCATACAGTAGAAGTGGCAAGGAACGCCCCGATGGATCGAATTCTAGTAGAGACGGATTCCCCCTATTTAACCCCTGAGCCTCGACGAGGAAAACGTAATGAACCGACGTATGTCCGAGAGATTGTAAAGAAACTGGCAGAACTAAGAAATTTAAGTATTGAAGATGTAGCAGAAAAAACCATGCGTAATGCTGAAAGTGTTTTTAGGCTTGTTTATACTAGACAGAAAGTATAACTTTTAGTTGTATACTGCAAGAAGGCTTATACGTGCGAGGACAGTGCTGCAAGAAGGTTTAACCCGTGCGAAGACGGTGTCTTCGTCGTCTGAAGCATAAGTGCAACTATGGCGATCGCCTACGCCTTGCAGGCTTTTACGATAAGCTAACCCGTGCGAAGACGTGTCTTCGCTCCGCTAAGTTAACACGCGCGAAGACAGTGTCTGCAAGAAGGGCTAATACGTGCGGAGACAATGTCTGCAAGAGGGTCTAATACGTACGAAGACATTGTCTTCGCGTGGGCGCTAGCCAAGTTTTCTAAAGGAACCTTCATTGGGAAAGGTTCTTTTTTTTTCGGCTAATTCATAGGTTTTGGTAAGGAGGGATAGAATGTATTCTTTGCCGATTACTACGTATTCCGATTATTGGCGTAGAACGAAGTTATGGAGCGCGTATTTCGGGAGTTTGGCAGTTTTAGTCGCTGGTACCAGATATGCCGCATTAGAAGAACCAGGAATTAGGAAAGCAATGCCACAGTCACTTCAGGCAATGAATGCCTTAAGTTTAGAAAGAATGAGGACGGATATTCAATTCGATGGATTACTGGGATCAGAATTAAATCAAGGTTTAGGAGTCCACAGCTTCAGCAAGCAAGGGGAAATTAGCCGAGGGGTTGACAGTCAGAAAGACTTAGTTGATAAACTCGAAGCAAGGGCGACAAGTAAAGTTGAAATAAAGGACGAAGAGTTACCATTTGACACGCAATATATAGAGTCAGATAAACTTCCTCCGGGTACCAGTAAACTACAGGTAAAAGGGGAAAATGGCACTAGACGTGAAGTGGTAAAGACCTTTGAGGTTGGTGGACAACCCATAGATCAGCAAGTGCAAGCTGTTTTTGAACTCGAAGCACCAAAAAAGGAGATTATTCTTCGAAACACTAAACCTATTCCTAAGAAGAAGGTGACCATTGAAAACTCTACGCCGAAAGCTGCTAACCTTGATGTTGACTTAACGAAACTGAATATCAGTAAAACTTTAACTGTTGAGGCAACGGCGTATACATATACCGGTAACAATACAGCGACAGGTGTCAAGCCAAGAGAAGGGTTGATTGCAGTCGACCCCAGAGTGATTCCCATGGGAAGCAAGGTCTATGTCGAAGGATATGGATACGCCATAGCCGCAGATACAGGTGGAAGTATTCGTGGGAATAGAATTGATGTATTTTACTCTACCCTTCGCAAATGTATTGACTGGGGGCGAAGGTCTGTCCAAATCCATGTACTTAATCCCACATAATGGAAAAAATCTTTGACAACTGACTACTTATGCCTTAAAATAAAGTTGTTATCAGCAGTTTTGGAGGGATTGAATGATTCAGTTGACTCGAACTCAGGCAATGACCTTGGTTCGGACATCTCGTATTGTCCAAATAGCCGTTACTGTATTCACAATTTTGGTAATTGCAATTATAGTAGCTTTGTACCATGTAAAGACTATCAATGTAACGATTGATGGAAAACCAGTGCGTATTATAACGATCTTTGGGACCGTAGGTGAGGCACTTGAGCATTCGTCTAAATTTGACTTTTATCCAGAAGATATTGTTAACCCTTCACGAGATACCAAAATTACAAAGGACTTAGCCATTGAAGTAACAAGCAGTGTGCCTGTTCAACTCTCAGTAGATGAGCAACTATTTAACACACGAACACCAGCAAAAACAGTTGGTGATGCTCTTAAGGATTTATCGGAGCGTTATGGACTTGAGATTAAAGACGTGGATGAAGTGAATGTGTCTCGATTGGAACCCGTAACAGAGCAAATGGAGATCAAAGTACTTAGAGCAATTCCTATTCAAGTTAGTGCTGATGGTAAGAAGTTCGATACATATCTTGCGCCACGAACAGTTGGTGATGCCCTTAAGAAATTAGGTATTGTTCTTGGCTCTATGGATAGAGTTTCCTTAGCCCTTGGCCACATGTTACAACCTAATGACCAGTTGACTGTGGTGCGGGTTGCCCAACGCATTGAAACGGTAAAAAGCGAGATTCCCTATCAAACTGTGGCAAAGCCAGCGGATTATCCTGTAGGGCTGCCAGATAGAACAGTTAGTCGTGGTTCTAATGGAATTCAAGAGCAAACTGTTAAACTAACACTTGAGGATGGAAAAGAGGTTGATCGGGAAATACTTGATCAACGAGTCGTAGAGCCTCCTACTAATCAAGTCGTTTTGCGTGGTACCCAAACCTCCATATCGCGAGGTGGTAATACCATTAGTTTTAAGAGGGCTTACATAATGAGAGCGTCTGCCTACTGTATACCCGGTGGGACAACAGCGACTGGGGCATCGGTCCGGACAGGGATTATTGCAGTTGATCCCAGAGTTATACCATTAGGTCGAAAAGTGTATGTAGAGGGGTATGGTCCTGCTCGTGCCTTAGATACTGGAGGAGCGATTAAAGGGAACCGTATTGATCTATATATGAATTCTAGGGAGGAAGCCTTATCATGGGGAGTTCGTAACGTTACAGTCTATGTACAGTGAGTAAACTTTAAGAGTCTTCGCTAATGCGAGGGCTCTTTTTATACTAATCAGAAAGTATAACTTTTGTTGCATACTGCAAGAAGGCTAATACGTGCGAAGACAGTGCTGCAAGAAGGTTTAACCCGTGCGAAGACGGTGTCTTCGTCGTCTGAAGCATAAGTGCAACTAAGGCTGGCGCCCGAAGACGTGTCTTCTGGCGCCAGCCAAGTTTCTTTACTGTCCAAAAGTATAACTTTATTTATCAGCACATACTCTTTAATAGAATTGCGAAACGGGGGAGTGCTGAATGCGATGGCCCAAAGTAATCATAGGAACAAAATTTGCAGTTGTGCTCGTTATTGGTGTTATGTGTACGTTGGTACTCTCTGTATTCTGGCAGGGTTCTACCGCTGTGGTAAGTCAATTTGAAAACCGATATGTGGTTATGCTTGATCCTGGGCATGGTGGATATGATCCTGGAGCAGTCACATCTCAAGGTGTTTACGAAAAATCGATTAATCTTCAAATAGCCCAGAAAGTTAAGGAGATGCTGCTGCCAAGTGGTATAGAAGTGTTCCTTACGAGAGAGGAAGATACGGATTATGTTCCGAATGGGGTTAAAGGAAAGACGACAAAGAAGCATATTGATTTAAATCATCGTATTGAAATGGCTAAAGAAGAGAAAGCTGATGTTTTTGTTAGCTTGCATGTTAATGCGACAGCTACTGGACAAAACTCCGGCGCCGAAACCTTTTATCATTATAAATCTGAATCTGGAAAAAGGTTGGCTGAATTAATCCAACAAGAAATGATAAAAATAACAGGGATGAATCGTAGAATTGCAAAACCTGGAGATTTTTATATTATTAAAAATACAAGCATGCCAGCTGTTATAGTAGAAGTGGGATACTTATCAAGCGTAAAAGAACAGAGAAAGCTGCAGCAATCTTGGTACCAAGAACAGTTATCAAGAGCAATTGCTAAAGGAATAGCTAATTATTTTGAACTTCCATAATTAACTTAAATAGGATATTAACGCTTGGCGCTTAGATACATATCCTCTTTTGAAGAGGGGAAGATAAAGTCAGTGACCGAATCTAAGATTTAAGGAGTTGAAGTGCAGTATGAAACGGTTTCTGACTTTATTGGCGAGTAGTGCCTTGATCTTAAGCCTTACCCTGACAGGATGTACTAATGTACAACAACCACCGGCTGCTCCCGATGCACCGGAACAAACTGCAAAGTTGCCGGAAGCTGAGGCAGGGGCAACACGTGAATCGGTATTAGGACCAGAAAAAAGAGTTGTCATGGGTTTTTACACTGACCAAGAGGGACCTGTACCTAGTTCAAAAGAAACTACATTGAAAAATGCTAAATTGCTTGATGAGGTAGCGTTTTTCTGGTATTCCTTTGACTACAATGGTAAATTGCTTAAGACTGGCGACATTGATCTGAAAATTAAAGATCAGGTTCAAAAGGGTGGGGCTAAAGCCTATGCTTTGGTTCATAACATGAAGTTAAAAGGGACGGTTGGCTTCGATGAGAATTTAGCGCATAGTGTGTTATCTAACCCTGGGAAACGATCGAACTTGGTGACGAACTTAGTCAACCTAACCACCAAAGACAATTGGGATGGGATTTCTATCGATATAGAGAAAACCCCTCCTGGAGATCGAGAAAATTTTTCGGCCTTTGTTGCGGAGCTTAAGAAAGCGTTAAAAGCAAAAGATAAAGTTTTAAACATTTCTATCCCCGCTAAATTCGCTGATTACCCGTCTGATTTATGGTCAGGTGCTTATGATTATGCGGCTATTGGAAAGTCCGCCGACCAAATTATTCTTATGACCTATGATGAGCATGGACTGGGAACAACCCAAGGTCCAGTGGCCTCCGAGGGATGGGTTGATCGGGTTATTAAATTTGCCGTTGGAAAAATTCCAAAAGAGAAGATTGTTATGGGTCTTCCTGTATACTCATTTGACTGGGGATCAAACAAACCTACGATGCCAGATTATCTCTCCTATGCTCAGACCCTTGAGAGAGCTAAAAAGCACGGAGTAGAGATTGTTACCGACCCTAATGCGAAAGTTCCACAGTTTACCTATACATCAAATGGAGTACGACACGAAGTGTACTTTGAAAACATCGCCAGCTTAAGAGCAAAAATGGATGATGCACTTAAATATAAGCTGCACGGTGTTGCCATTTGGCGCTTAGGAATGGAGGATCCCCGAATCTGGGATCAGCTTATAAAAACTTATGGAACCAATAAAGAAACAAGAGAAAAGAAATAAGCTAGTATAACTTAATAAACAGAGCTGCAAGAAACTAGTTAGTATCTAGTTTCCTGCAGCTCCTTTTAATACTAATCGAAAACTCGTTAAATAGTTCCATTACGTAGGTCCTTTATTTGAGTATTTGTTCATTCTCGGTTAAGATATAAGAGTTGAAAAACGGAGGAATCAAAAATGATAAAGGAACTTATAGTTGTAGAAGGTAAAAATGATGCCCATGCAGTGCGCCTTGCCCTTGGGGAAGTTGATGTAATTTGGACAGATGGTTATGGTCTGTCTAAAAAAAAGTTAGACTACATTGCAGAAATGGCCAAACGACAAGGGGTAATTGTATTTACTGATCCTGATACAGTGGGAGAACAAATCCGAAACCGTATTCAAGCGTTTGTTCCTCAGGCAAAACATGTTTACTTATCAAGAAAATTAGCGACAAAACAAGGGGATATAGGAGTAGAAAATGCGGCCCTACATGAAATACGACGTGCCTTTGCTCATATTAAACAAGATCAAGGGTTACCCAATGAGGAGTATACCATTGAGGATTTGCTGTTATTGGGTCTTGTTGGTTCAGAACGATCCAATGAATATAGGTTAGCTCTTGGGCGCAAGTTGGGGATCGGAGACTCGAATGGGAAGCAATTCCTTCATAGATTGAACCGTTTTGGAGTCTCACGTGAGGAGTTTCTTCGAGCGATAGGGGAGGTGCAGTGTGGAGAGCGCAGCTGAATATACACAACGTCTCGTAAAATATGGGGCACGAGCTCATAAATCCTTGGGCCAAAATTTTTTGATCAGCGACGAAGTCATAGAAAGCATTGTCTTAGCCAGTACATTGCAACAAGATGTTCCGCTGGTGGAAATTGGACCTGGTCTTGGAGTATTAACCAGAGCTCTAGCTAAAAGGGTACCGAAGATGTGGGCTGTTGAGTTGGATAATCATAAAATCGGCATATTAAACAAAGAGTTGAAGGAGTATCCCATAGAGATAGTTCATCAAGATGCCCTAAAGTTGGACTTAAAAGACCTATGGGGTGATAAAATGGGGTATCTAGTAGGGAATTTACCGTACTATATAACTAGCCCATTGGTTATGCATTTTCTCGAGCAAGAGACTCATTTGAGTGGAATGACAATTATGGTCCAAAAAGAAGTGGCGGATCGGATTGCTGCTCCACCAGGGAGTAAAACCTATGGCATTTTGTCTATTGCAGTGCAGATTTCTGCCAAGGTCACAAAAGTTATGGATGTTCCACCAAGTGCATTTTGGCCAGCACCTAAGGTAACATCTGCCGTGATTAGGTTAGACCTTCGTCCGTATCAAGGGTTTAATATGAATAGAAAAGACTTCTTTCGGGTAGTCAAGGCTGCCTTTAGCCAACGGCGAAAAACCTTAGGAAATTCGTTGGCAGGTGGTTTAGGGTTGAAGAAGGAAGATGTTGTCGAACGCATTCAAAGCGTGGGAATTTCTGATGGTCGGCGAGCAGAGTCGTTAAGTATTGAGGAATTTCAAGTTTTAGCAAAAGCTTTTTCGGAATTGAAGTAATGTTCTCCGACCTTAGGTATTGGGGTGTTGGGGGACGGGGTTGTTAGTGTCAACAACCCCGTCCCCCAACACCCTTTCGTTTTTCAATTATAGTTATTGTAATAAATTTTGCTTGAAGAGGGCATAAAAGAGCAGAAATATCCAAACTATAAAGGAGCCTGAAATCAATTGAGGCTTGATGCCCTTAAATTTTCAGTAAAAATGTTGACATTAATGGAGAGTGAGTTTGGGTTGGGAAAAGCTATTAAAGAGGGAACAATAAAATGGTCGAGTATTATCGGTACGTCGGCTACCTCGGTGCTTGCAATTACAGCATTGATTACCGTTTATCTAACCGTTGCCGCTTGGAAAGTCCAACAAGAGACAACACGTCCTTACTTTGTGTTAAAAGAATCCCCCAAAGTGGAGTTAGGCAATGAACTTAGTCTGGAATTAAGGTTTAATAATGTAGGGATACATCCGGCGGTTAATCTTTCAAGTGAGACAATTGTATTTGATGAGCACTTAACTGCTGAACCGGTTTACTCTGATGAGGCATCGATTGTCAATGAGATCCCTAAAGATGGGGCTTCAAGTTTAGTTATAACGATACCCAGTGACGAGATATATCCAAAACAGCTCAATATTGATGCACATTACGTGCTTGTCGATTTACGGTATGCAGATCCCATTTTAAATAAATCCTACAATCAAACGATTTACATGAAGTGGAGTGGCGTACATGAGGGGAAACTCCAACCAATTGTTCATGTGCAAGTTGAAGAAAAAAATAAAATTTTGGACTACTTTCAAAGACATAGTATTGATCCAAGCATAAGGAGTCACTAGGTTATGAGGTTGGAATGATCAGAAGGGTTTGAAATAGAGCGAGAAGATCCTGGAACGATGACATGTTGCTCAAAAAACATGCCTTGAGACTTAAGTGATTGCTCCCATGCTTTCAGGAGATCAAAACGCCGTTCTGTGTGGTAGCCAAGTAATTTATGCTTGCCTAGTGAACGAGACAGAGGTTTGTTCTGAACTAGAGATAATCCCATGATGCAATCCCCAATAATGGTCTCGGCAATCATACGAGCATGCCGGCGATGTTTTCTAGGAGAATGTAAGGCTTCATGGGGGATGGATGTCGCTACTTTAATGGACAGACCGCTTTTCTGGGCCCAATATAAGGTGAGGGGGGGAATGGCAACAGCCTCGGGAGGAATTAGCTGTAAGGCTTGTTCAGAGAGTGCATGAGGTCCATGTGTAGGAGTTGCTAGGCCGAGACGTTTAAACAGATCTAGTTCACGATTAAGTTTGGCTCTAAATCTAAGGACCAGATTAGCGAGTTTTTGGCGATGTGGAATGTAGGGGTAACAATTCGTAAGAGCAACATCAACTCCAGACTCTATGGAATCAAGAAGGTGAACAAGATTTTCATAGATATCTCCAGACATATCCCCATCAACGAAGAGGACGCCTTGAACTCCTAAGTGACGTGCGTAGAGCGCGCCAATTGCCCTTGGTATATCAATTCCTAGGGGCTCTGAAAAATATAGAATATGGATTCGAGTATCAGGGATTGAGCGGGCAAGTTCAAATGTCCGGTCAGTGCAGCCGTTGAGAACCAATATGATATGACTGATCGGAAGGCGTAGAATGGTAGTTAAAGCTGCCAAGATGCTCTTTTCTTCGTTTTTTGCGGGAATAATTGCTCCGAACATCTTAGTTCCCCCTTTTATCCTTAAATTGTTATAATTATAATATATGCCGTTTTAGTCGGGTTCGACATAGAATATAGGGATATAAGAAATTATCTCATTAGAAGATTGTGATATCTAGGGGTATGGGTGTTAGATATTCAAACCCACGAAGGAGGAGGTCAGTGAAATGGTTCAGATTGGAGATATAGTTGCACGTCTCTCTCATCAACAGGATATCTTCTTTCATGTTGATAGGATACAAGGGGGGCTAAAAGGCAAAGACTCGGCTACGGCTATACTAAAGGGCCTTAATTTAAGGCTGTTAGCGGATGCTCCGATCTCAGACCTAGTATTAAAGAGTCCTGTTGAAGTTGCCAATTACGAACGTGAAGATCATAAGATGATTTATCAGAAATTGCACAAATTAACCAACCAAAGGAAAATAGATCTTGATGATCAAAGAGAGTTTTTTGAGATACCAGGTCGAGTGCTTCAGCTAGACGGGGACCAAGATTATTTACACCAATGTATTAAGACATATAAGCAAATGGGAATTGAAGCTAAAGGGATTTGCAAATCGGAAGTTGAACAGCCAAGGGTAATTCGCAAAGTGTTACAAGAAAACCCGGCGGACATTTTAGTTCTAACCGGTCATGATGGGTTGATTTCAGGGAAAAAAGATTTTCATAGCATGGATAGTTATCGAAGTTCTAAATATTTTGTAGAGTCTGTCTTAGAAGCTCGACGTTTTCAGCATAATAGGGATGCACTGGTGATTTTTGCAGGTGCCTGCCAATCTAACTACGAAGCGATTCTTTCTGCGGGAGCAAATTTCGCTTCATCCCCAAAACGCATGCTTATCCATGCCTTTGATCCGGTTTTTATTGTTGAGAGAATTGCTTTTACCCCAACAGACCAAATTGTTTCTGTAAAAGATATTTTGACTCACACAATTACGGGAACAGATGGAGTTGGAGGGGTGGAGACTAGAGGACAAATGCGTAGAGGATATCCCAGAAGTCCTTATTAAGAGAAAAATCTAATTAAGTGAAACTCGGACAAAAGGGGCGGATTACTTTTTTTGACAAGTAATCCGCCCTTTTGTGGACCTAGGAGGCAGTTCCTCTGAAGTTGTGTTATTCCCTATTGAATGATGATAGGGGTTCCAATTTCGACGAGTTCGTATAAGTCTTCAATGTCCTGGTTATGCATGCGAATACAGCCTTTAGATACGTCCTGCCCAATGCTGGAAGAGTTATTAGTTCCATGAATTCCATAATGAGGAATAGAGAGGCCTAGCCAACGACTGCCAAAGACTCCACCGGGATACATTGTTTTTGTAGCGAGGGTGTAGTAGCCAGGGGGGGTAGGAGTTGATGGTTTGCCTACTGCTATGGAATAACAACGTATTCGCTGGGCCCCATCAAAAAGCTCAAGCAATCGACGAGCGGGATATATATAAATTCTACGGTTGGGCATAGAGAGACGCTCCTTTCTTTACGCATATTTATTCTATCTCATGGTATGTATCTGATTTTTGAATGTTCGTTGCATAATTAAACCTATTCTAGGCGGAAACTATAGAGTGCTTGACTAACTAGAACCACGATTTTGGACTGGAGGAATAAGCTTGACAGAACATGTAGAGGGAAAACTGCTTATTATCGGTGGAGCAGAGGATAAAAAAAATGAATGCAAAATTCTAAAGCGATTCGTCGAAGAATCAGGCGGCAGAGAAAGTCGTATTACAGTTTTAACAGCTGCGACGGAGTATCCGCTTCAAGTAGGAACAGAGTACCATGCTTTATTTTTAAAACTAGGGGCTAAAGAAGTTCAGGTTCTCGATGTTTCCGACCGCAATCAGGCAAATAGGCGGGGGATTGAAAAGGAATTTGAAAGTTCAACGGGGATCTTTTTTACAGGGGGGGATCAACTTCGAATTACAGGATTGCTTGGAGGTACGTTACTTGGTCGGAAACTCCAACAATTGTATTCTCAAGGAATCATAATCGCGGGGACAAGTGCGGGAGCCTCGGTTATGTCGGATACGATGATCGTCGGGGGGGAAGCAGGAACAGCGAAGAAAGATACCTTAACGATGGCACCTGGACTAGGTTTACTGCGTTCAGTGGTGGTAGATCAACATTTTGCGCAGCGTGGTCGAATTGGCAGACTCCTATCAGCAATTTCCCAAAATCCCTACGTTCTTGGGGTTGGAATTGATGAGGATACAGCCATATTAGTGCAGTCTGACGCAAGTTTTTCTGTGATAGGAAACAATACTGTTACAGTAGTTGATGCATCAACTTCTACCATTACGAATGTTTCGGAAACCACTCCTGGCCAATCGCTAGTCTTAAGTCCGGTCTTAATGCATGTTCTTTCAGAGGGGTATGGATTTGATTTAAAAAATCGAGTTTCCCAGCTTTAGGTAAAATGAATCAACTAAGAGGAATACCTTGACGAAAAAAGGTTTAAACTAGTGGAGGAAAATTATCCATCGTAGTTTAAGGAGGAACAATAACAAAATGGAGATTAGAGAAATCCAAGCAATCGAAGGGGCTAATGTCTATAGCCATCGCCCAATTATTCGAGCGATTGTGGATCTCCAAGAATGGACAGAACGATTTACAAATGAACTGGAGGATTTTCGCCATCGACTTGTCAACCATCTACCTACCTTGGAGGAGCACCATTGCTCACGGGGAAAAGTTGGCGGATTTTTAGAACGATTACAAGAGGGGACCCTTATTGGACATGTTATTGAACATGTAACTATAGAGCTTTTAACACAAGCAGGACAAACTATTAAATATGGAAAAACTATGGCTGTTTTAGATCAACCAGGTTGCTACGAGATCATATTCAATTACGAAGCTAAGGCAGGCGCCATTGAGGGTTTTAAACAGGGTTTTTTGCTTGTGAAGACTCTTTTAAATCAAGATTCTTTTAATGTATCACAAGCTGTTAATCAGATTAAAGATGTAATGAACAAAAATCAATTAGGGGTTTCGACTCAAGTCATTGTTGAAGCTTGCAAGGAACGAGGAATTCCAGTTCATCGTCTAAACGAGGGGAGCTTACTACAGTTAGGGTATGGTCGAAATCAACGACGGATCCAAGCGACAGTTACTGATGCAACATCAAGCATAGGTGTAGATATTGCTTGTGATAAAGAGATGACCAAAAAAATACTTAGCGAGGGCGGGGTCCCCGTCCCTTGTGGATATATCGTTCGAACGGAAGAGGAAGCTGTCGAAGCTTTTGAGGCTATGGAAACAACTGTAGTTATTAAACCGTTGCACGGAAACCAAGGTAAGGGAGTAACACTTCAGCTGACAAGTGCTGCAGAAGTCAGAGCTGCCTTTAAGGTAGCTCAAACCTATGGGGAATGGGTCATCGTTGAAGAATATATTGAGGGACAACATTACCGCTTAGTTGTGGTAGGAGATCGTCTTATTGCGGCTGCCAAGAGGGTTCCGGCTCATGTGATAGGAGATGGGAAATCCACTATTGAAGAATTAGTTGTGCAAACTAATACTGACCCCTTACGTGGAGATGATCATGAGAAGGTCTTAACAAAAATTAAGATTGATTCCGTAGTGCTTTTAAATTTAACTATTAGAAATTTAACCCTGTCTTCCGTTCCCGAAAAAGGTGAAATCGTGTATCTGAGAGATAGCGCCAATTTAAGTACGGGAGGCATTGCGGAGGATGTCACGGATCTTGTACATCCTGATAATGTTGATTTAGCAGTCTATGCCTCAAAGCTGATTGGGTTGGATATCGCAGGTATTGATTTAGTCATCGAGGATATTGAGGCTTCCTATCGCGAGAGAAGAGGACATATCATCGAGGTTAACGCTGCTCCTGGAATTCGTATGCATCATTTTCCTAGTAAGGGACAATCAAGGGATGTGGGTAAGGCGATTGTAGAGCAAGTAATACCTTCTGGAAATGGACGTATCCCGATTGTTGCGATCAGCGGGACAAATGGCAAAACAACCACCACTCGTATGATTAGCAAGCTGCTTTCAGATCAACAGCTTTTCGTAGGAATGACGTCAACGGATGGAATATATATTAATAAACAAATGTGGATAAGAGGGGATATGACAGGACCGGAAAGTGCAAAGACTGTCTTAAGGCATCCTCAAGTTCAAGTTGCCGTCTTAGAGACAGCAAGAGGGGGTATATTACGATCTGGCCTAGGCTATGACTATGCTGATGTAGCAGTGATCACTAATGTTTCTAACGATCATCTGGGTCAATATGGAATTGAAACACTTGAAGATATTGCGCATGTTAAAAGTTTGATCGCTGAGGTTGTCATGCCGCATAGCTATGTGGTTTTAAATGCTGATGATCCTCATGTTGTTCAAATGGCCCAGCGTACCCAAGGAAGAGTTATCTTTTTCAGTACAGAAAAGGATAATATTCATATTCGCAAACACTTAGGAAAAGGGGGAACAGCAATCTTTGTGCGAAGGGGAACGATCTTGCTTTGTCAAGGTTCTCAAGTATTTAGGATCTGCTCAGTAAAACAAATCCCTGTGACCTGGGATGGAAAAGCTAGGCATAATATTCAAAATGCTTTAGCCGCCATCGCCTCAGGATGGGCATTAGGGCTAAGTGTAACTGCTATTCGAAATTCTCTTCAAGATTTCTCATCAGATGCTGAACATAATCGCGGGCGTCTAAATTTATATGAAATTGATGGGGTACATGTGTTTGTAGACTATGGTCATAATGCGGCAGGAATTCGTGAGATCGCCAAAACCCTCAAAAGTTTCAATAAGAAAACTCTAGTAGGCTGTATTACTGTTCCAGGGGACCGGCCGGATGAAACAGTGCGTGAGGTAGGGAGGATCGCTGCTAAGGGGTTTCAGCGTTTGATTATTCGAGAGGATCATGATTTAAGAGGTCGTAAACCTGGAGAGATCGCCCAAATTCTTTATGAAGAGGCAATATCAGGGGGTATGGACCCTAAGAAGGTAACTATCGTACTTCCGGAGACAGAGGCCTTTTGTGCGGGACTAAACAGCTGTTCTCCAGGGGATACATTTGTCATGTTTTATGAGCACTTAGAGCCGATTGAAGAAGAAATTCGTAAGAGAATGGAATTGCAAAAGGCCTTGTCCTATATACCAGCTCAGAAAGACTGGGTCGTTGGCGGAGAGTTTTAAGACTTAGGTGTTGTAATAGAAAAGCCGGGAAAGAATTCGGCGTTAGAGGGGCGAGATCGATCTTCGCCCCTCTACGATTAACTAGGCTAAAAATAGGGGCAATTCATGAATTGCCCCTACCCGATTTTATATGAGATTTGCTCCATAAATGCTGGAACTCCTACTTGAAAATATGTATAATAAAAAGAAATACTGTGGCAATGTTCGGAAGAGGTAGTTAAAATGGAAGGAACTTTTCTTACAACGTTCGCAAATGCTAAGATTAATTTAGCCTTAGCCATTAAGGGAATTAGAGAAGATGGGTATCATGAGCTAGAAAGTGTTATGCAATCCATTGGGTTGCACGATATCGTTCGAGTTCGTCGTTCTGGGGAAAAGGTGGTATGTCGGTGCGGAGCATTAAGCGGCCCAGGAAATTTAGCCTATAAGGCAGCCGTCGAATTTTTAGATCAGTGTGGACAGACGGAGGGCATTGAAATTGAGATCGAGAAACATATTCCGATTCAGGCTGGTTTGGCTGGAGGGAGCACAGATGCGGCTGCAACACTTCGTTTATTAAATGAACTTTATGGAGAACCTTTAAGCAAGGATGAACTCCTTAAGCTTGCAAGTAGATGTGGAACAGATGTTGCTTTCTGTCTTCGAGGTGGTACGATGTGGGCGACTGGTCGGGGCGAGCAATTAGAAGTATTGCCTACTGCACTGAAGTTGGATCTTGTCTTGATTAAACCAGAAGCTGGAGTAAACACGAGTGAAGCTTATCGGCAATTTGACTTAACAGGCCAGACAGGGAGTCTGATAAGAACGGAATGGGAAAAGGCTTTATCTGGAGATTCGGTACAGCGAATTGCAGAGCTATTATATAACGATCTTGAGCCAGCTTCGATTCAGATGGTTCCAGATATCCAACACTATAAACAGCTTTTACTTGATGCAGGGTGTTATGGAGCTTTGATGTCAGGCAGTGGTTCTAGTGTATTTGGAATTGCAGAAGGAGCTCAGCAGGCTATGCATATAGCAGAAACGTTGAGAAAAAAGGGCTTAAAGTATGTTTATGCGACCACAACGGTCGTCAGTCAATACTAGATGAAAGGGGAAATTTTTGTGGGGAAACGATTGCTACCGGTTATTCTTGATGGTTATAAACCATTGCGTGAGATTGTTTTTGAGTCTATGCGGGAGGCTATTTTGAGTGGAGTTTTACAACCGGGAGAGCGGTTGATGGAGATTCAGTTGGCTGAGGAAATGGGTGTTAGCCGAACGCCGGTTCGTGAAGCCATCCGGAAACTAGAACTCGAAAACTTTGTGGTTATGATTCCTCGAAAAGGGGCTTATGTTGCGGGGGTTTCCTCAAAAGACGTGGCAGATGTCTTTGAAATTCGGTCTGCTCTTGAAGGATTAGCAGCAGGACTTGCAGCAGAACGAATCACGGAGGATGAATTGGAGCAAATGGAACGAGTCTTATTTTATAGAGCTAATGAGGGGGAAATGGACCTAGAGCAAATAGTGAAGTCAGACACAGATTTCCACGCCTTAGTCTATAGTGCCAGCCGCAATGAACGGTTGATTCAGATCTTAGCCAATTTGCGAGAACAGATTCAACGTTTTCGGGCAACTTCACTAGCTGTTCCCGGACGAAATAAACTTGCAATTGAAGAACACAGAATGATTGTTGAGGCCTTAAGAAGGCATGATAGTGAGGAGGCCCAATCTCTAGCTATGGCACATATTGTGACAGCAGAGAATGTCATGTTCGATGCGCTTAGTGTAAAGAATGATCCGGACAAGGTGGATTAATAATTGTGGAGAAGATGAAAAGAGCGGAACGGATGGTAGCCATCACCCAAGTGCTGATGTTAAAACCGAATGTGCTGACTCCGTTGACGTTATTTGCAGAACAGTTTCGGACCGCTAAATCTACTATTAGTGAAGACTTGATGGCAGTTAAGGGAAGTCTATTGCTATCAGGACACGGTCATCTGGAGACAATTTCCGGGGCGGCGGGAGGAGTTCGTTATATCCCTGAAATTTCCAAGGAAGAGGCTGCTCGAGTACTAAATAACTTAGCCGAGCGTCTGAACGATAAAGAGCGAATTCTTGCCGGGGGCTTTCTTTATATGACGGACTTATTATTTGATCCCTCGGTTTTACGACCCCTAGGTCTAATTTTTGCCGGTGCGTTTCGAGATAGGAAGCCTGATGTGGTGGTGACCATTGAAACCAAAGGCATTCCTCTTGCTCTTGTCACGGCCGAGGCTTTAGGGTTACCTATGGTGGTCATTCGAAGCGGCAACAAGGTGACAGAAGGTTCTTCTGTAAGTATCAATTATGTTTCGGGATCAGCACGCCGTATTCAAACTATGTCACTTTCTCGAAGAGCGTTAGAACCAAAGCAGCGAGTTCTTATTATTGACGATTTTATGAAGGCTGGTGGAACAGCTTTAGGTATCAAGAATTTAATGGAAGAATTTGAAGCAGATGTTGTTGGAATTGGGGTTTTAGTAGATTCTCAAATAACTGCAGAGCCTAAGCTTGTAGAAGGCTATTTATCTTTGTTACAGCTAAAGGAATTGAATCAGTCTTCTGGCAAAACCTCCGTAGTTCCAGTCTTTCATAATCTGAAGTAAAATAAAAAGTATATTTTTATCATTTATAAAATTTTCGTAATTTAGAGGCAGGATTTTTTTACCAAACAGAGAATAATATTATGAATAGGCCCGGAAAGTGGAAGGGTGGTGATTCATAATGAATATTACCGATGTGCGGGTTCGGAAGATTAATACTGAAGGAAAGATGAAAGCGGTCGTCTCGGTAACCTTTGATAATGCATTTGTCGTCCATGATGTCAAAGTTGTTGAAGGAATGAATGGTATTTTTGTTGCCATGCCCAGCCGTAAAACACCTGAAGGGGAATTTCGTGATATCGCCCACCCCATTTCAGCTGTGGCACGAGAAGTAATTCAAACTGCGGTATTAAAAGCTTATCAAGAAGCTATTTGAATGCTTATTTTAGATAGTTTTAGACATGTTGAAGGGGACCTTGCTAGTTAGGTCTCCTTCAACATGTCTAAAAAATTAGAAATAAAAAAGGATTCTTGCCTAATTTGGCGAATAAACAATTTTTGAGGTAGTAAAATATGGATAGCGAAGTCTTAGTTGCACTTACGCCATTCGAAAGTTATACTTTTACGGGTATATAAAATTAGTAGAGGTTAAACTAAAGCTGGAGGCGAATTAGATTATGTCTAATTTGGTAGCGGTGATCATGGCGGCAGGAAAAGGGACAAGAATGAAATCTAAATTGCCGAAAGTCATGCATTCATTGGCTGGGAAAACTCTCATTGAGCATGTCTTAGATATGGTGGAGCAAGTCGGTGTTGAACGGCCTTTAGTTATTGTAGGACATGGACGTGAGTGTATAGAAGCCTGTATCAACAAACGAGCAGAGATTGTCGTGCAGACGGAACAGCTCGGCACTGGACATGCTGTCATGCAAGCAATGCCTTACTTTGAGGATGATCAGACCATTCTCGTCTTAAGCGGGGATCAGCCGTTGCTTAAAGCTGAGACACTAGACGCCCTCGTAAAATTGCACCAGGAACAAGGGGCTAGCGCCACAGTTCTGACAGCCTATCTGGATCAACCTTTTGGTTACGGTAGGATTATTAAAGACGGTGAGGATCTTGTCAAAATAGTTGAAGAGAAAGATGCTTCTTCAGATGAACGGAAGATCAAGGAAGTAAATTCTGGAACCTACTGTTTTAAAGGATCTGCACTCAGAGAGACTCTAACAAAAATCACCACCCAGAATGCGCAAGGGGAATACTACTTAACGGAAGTCTTTGATATTCTGCTTAAGCGTAAAGAAAAGATATTGACCTATTGTACTGTGAATTCTCACGAAGCCTTCGGTATCAACAGTCGGGGTCAACTGGCTGAGGCTGAAAAAATTGTTCGTACTCGAATTCTAGAGCATTGGATGGCGGAAGGGGTTACGATCGTGGATCCAGCCTCTACCTTTATCGATGCAGACGTTGAACTCGAACAGGACGTTACAATATTACCGTTTACAAGGTTATCGGGGAAAACCCGTATTGAAGAGGATGCTGTCATCGGACCTCAGACCAGTCTGGAGAATTGTATCGTGGGGCGTGGCTCTGAAGTATTTAATAGTGTTGCCAGAGATGCGATGATTGGAGAACGTTGTCATATTGGACCCTTTAGCTATTTACGACCAGGTACGAAGTTAGGAGCTGAAGTTAAAGTAGGAGACTTCGTCGAAATTAAGAATAGTTGGATTGAAACGGGAGCAAAAGTACCCCATTTGAGTTATATTGGAGACACTCATGTCGGGAAATCTGCAAATATCGGAGCGGGTACTATTACTTGTAATTATGATGGATTAAAGAAACATCCTACTAAAATTGGCGATCATGCCTTCATCGGCAGTAATACGAATTTAGTTGCCCCGCTTGAAGTAGGGGAATATGCCGTTACGGGTGCGGGTTCTACCATTACGAAAAATGTTCCTGCAAAAGCATTGGCGGTTGAACGAAACCACCAAGTAATCAGGGAAAATTGGCATCGCGAAAAGATATAATAGGGGGCAAATATAGGCATGGCAGCAAAAGAATTTAAAATATTTTGTGGGAATGCTAATCGGCCATTGGCACAAGAAATTGTTGATTATCTAGGAGTACCGCTGGGTGAAGCAAAAATTAAGCGTTTCCAAGATGGGGAGACCTGTCTGGCTATAGATGAAAGTGTTCGAGGGGCGGATATTTATGTTGTTCAACCAACCTGCTATCCAACCAATGATAACATTATGGAGTTACTAATTATGATTGACGCCATTCGCAGGGCTTCAGCGCGACGTATAACTGCTGTAATGCCCTATTATGGCTATGCTCGTCAGGAACGTAAGACAAGGGCTCGTGATCCGATTACCGCTAAATTAATGGCAAACTTAATAACTACAGCAGGGGCAGATCGCGTAGTAACTATGGATCTACACGCTCCAGCGATTCAGGGGTTCTTTGATATTCCTCTTGATCACTTGCCCGGTGTCCCAATTCTGGCAGAATATTTTAGGGAGAAAGGACTAGATAATATCTGTGTTGTTTCTCCTGATTTAGGTGGAGTTACACGAGCGAGGGACCTGGCAGAACGGATCGGTGCTACCCTTGCTATTATAGATAAGCGTCGTCCGGAAGCGAATGTTTCAGAAATCATGCATGTTATTGGCGAACTGAAAGGCAAAACAGTTATTATGATCGATGATATTATCGATACTGCTGGAACAATCACTCAGGGCGCCCAAGCTCTTGTTGATCGGGGAGCAAAGGAAGTGTACGCTTGTTGTACTCATCCTGTCTTATCCGGACCAGCCATCGAGCGTTTGGAGAACTCTGTTATCCGAGAACTTGTTGTGACTAATACGATTCCATTAGGCAGGGAAAAAAGCATTCCCCAAATAAAGGTATTGTCTGTAGCGCCCCTTTTAGGTGAAGCTATTGTTCGAATCCACGAGGATCTTTCGGTCAGTAAACTCTTTAGTTGAAAAGACCCCCCTGGGTATTACCCCTGGGGGTCTTTGGTTGTAGGTGTTTCTAAAATGATCTGCTCAGCTGCCAGGATAGTCTCGGTTTCAGTTTCAGTCTCAGTTTCTGGAAAGATAACCGATGGTTTATCCTGTGCAGTGTGAGAATTAGTTTTTAAATTATCTTTTTTAAAGTAGCTGCTAATGGTATGGGTCGTTTCTGAAGCTAAATGGGATGTTGAGTGGATTAAACTCTTTAAGGATTCACTAAGCCCTTTATCAGATACGGTTAAAGCATTCTCACTTCCTTTTTGGGTTACGATAACGTCGTGTCCGATAGTCGTAACATAGTCTGAAGAAATCCATGCTTTGCCGTTTAGGAATCCTTCGAGTTTTCCTCCTGAAATCTCGATCTGAGTTATTTTTCCAGTACTTGGATCTACATAATATTCATTAGCCGTTCCTAGAGTTTTGCCAGTTTCGGTGACCATCTTTGTACCGATGATGGTCAGTTTTTCTTTGACCAAATCTAAAAGTTCAGGGAGACTTGAGCTTTTCTCGACATGAGATTCTTTGTTAATTGTGATGGCATCATCGCCAACACTAACAACTTTGGAATAGGGAATGATTCGCTGGTCCTTGAAAAAACCCTTTGGGTCCACCACGATTGCAGCAAGGGACTTTGTACCTGCATCCAGAATTAAACTTTTGACAAAACCAAGTTGCTGTCCTTCCTGGAGGGAAATGATTGGTAATGATAGGAATTTCCGGCTGGGTTTCATAGTTCACCCCCCTTAATCTTGAAATTTAGTTTAAGCCTGTGTCCAATGTTGGAGCTTTAGCGGAACGAGTTCTCTCGTTCCCTATTCTTAAAGAATGTATTCATGGTTTCCCTTGAATATGCTTTGGAGGAGATTTTCATGAAGGTTATTGTTGGTCTTGGTAACCCAGGGTCTCAATATGCAGAGACACGCCATAATATTGGTTTCTTGCTGGTAGATCTTTTGGCGGAGGTGCATAAACTCCAGTTTCGCCCTAAGTTTCAAGGTTTATTAGCAGAAGGGCAGATAGAAGGAGAACGGCTGTTTCTCTTAAAGCCTCAAACATATATGAATTTGAGCGGACGTTCAGTAGCTGAACTTGTTCATTTCTATAAAGTTGCTCAAGGGGATTTATTGATAGCTCAGGATGATATGGATTTACCCCTTGGCAAAATTCGTTTGCGTGATCAGGGAGGCGCAGGAGGACATAACGGGATTAAATCAATTCAAGCTGAGTTAGGAACGGATAAATTATGGAGACTGAAGTTGGGCGTTGGTCGTCCGCCAAAGGAGTGGGACCCTGCTCGTTATGTTCTTGCTCCCTTCGCAGAGGAAGAACTTTTATTGTTGGATGAGGTTTTAGGGCGTGGAGAAAAGGCAACCTATTTATGGATTAAAGAGGAATTTGAGCGTGCTATGAATCTATACCATAGATGAGTTAAGAGTATAACCTCCTAGGCTAGGGGTAATTCTACTAGTTAAGGGAGGTTATTGCGAGATGAAAATATTTAAGGTATGTCATACTTGTGATCGAATTATCGGAGAGATCGAGTTAGATGACTTGACCAACAACAGCACGGACCCTATAATGGATATCGTTGGAAATGTTGCATATGCACTATGCACAGACTGTGTACACGAAATGGAAACTGTACCTAGGAATGTATACCATTAATCACAGTTCTAGGGTTTATTTAATTGGGCCCCTTCTCGCTGTCACGGCACCTTGCCATCCTATGGCGGTGTTCTAACTCGAACATCCTTGTTCGAGTCAAGAACATCGTCTATAGGTCTTGGTGCTAGCCAAGTTTTCCAAATACTAAACAGAAAGTATAACGTTTCGTTACATACTGCAAGAAGGCTAATACGTGCGAAGACAGTGTCTTCGTCTGAAGCATAAGTGCAACAAAGGCTACCACCTTCGCTATCGCTGCAAGAAAGTTAACACGTGCGAAGACAGGGTCTTCGGGTGCTAGCCAAGTTTTCTAAATATCCGAAAGGATGAACATCATTTTGAGTAATATTCATACTTATCTTCGGCGGGGGCTTGATCTAAAAGAGATTGATCAGTCCTTAAGTCATGGGGAATGGCCCCAAATGATTTACGATTTAACAGGAAGCCAAAAAGCTGCCTTTGTTGCTCAGCTTTTACAAAAATCCAGACCGGGTTTAATCTTGACCTATTCGGAAGAGCAGGCTCAAAAGTGGGCGAATGATTTACGGACATGGTGTCCTCATCAAACCATTTTGCATTTGCCTACAACGGAATGGCTCCCTTTTGAAATATTGGGACGAAGCCGGGAAACAACCTCGGAAAGGATTAGGGTATTAAGTGAACTGGCTCTGAACCCGGAATGTACAGTAGTGGCTTCTGTCCTCGCTGTGGAACGACGATTATTTCCGGCCGAACGATGGAAAGAATTCACCTTAACATTTGAAGCAGGGCATAGATATAACTTATCCGAAGTTCTTTCGTCATTAACAACCAGTGGATATGAACGAATCGAAACGGTTGAGGGGCATGGTCAGTTTGCCTTAAGGGGAGGGATTTTAGACATTGCCCCTTTAGATGGAGAGGCAGTGCGAATTGAGTTTTTCGATGATGAAGTTGATTCCATTCGGACCTTTGATCTAGGAACTCAGAAATCGATTCGTTCCCAGAATAAGGTCTCGATTTCCCCTGCCATGGAATATATCGTAACAAAAGAGGAGTTGGGAGAACTCCGCTTTGCTATTAGGGCTGAGGCTCGCAAAACCATCGGTCGTCTTCAACGTTCAGGGAGAAACGAAGCCGCTGAACACCTGCAAAACAAAGTAGATTTTATAGTAGAACGACTAGAGCAAGGGATTTTAGATGAAAACATCTATCCTTTCTTAAGCCTTATAAATATTCCTCTCGTTCCATTTTTCTCATACCTTTCCAAGGAGCGTTATGTAATTTTGGATGAGCCGCTACGCTTGAAGGAGCAGTTAGAGTTTGAGGCTAATGAACGTTTACTGGACTTTACGCAACAACTTGAACGCGGTGAAGGGTTTGTTCATCCTGAGTCACAGTTTATTGCCTACGAGGAGTTATCAAAGCAGGAGGGACGAAATCCCTTGATTGGACTTTCTACGCTGTTGAGGCAGGCTCCTGGGCTCTCTCCAAAGCGAATCTTTAACTTACACGCTCGCCCTTTAACAGGCTTTATGGGAAAAACAAGTAAATTAGTGGACGAGATTGTGCACCGTAAAGATGCTGGGAACGTAGTGGCACTATTTGTTGGGGATGAGGAACATGCCTTACGTTTGATTCAGGGCTTGAAGGACCGTGGAGTGACAGCAACTCGTAAAGAACTTAAAGATTCCATTGAGGAAGGGCATGTCTACGTCTATCCGTTTTCCATTGACCATGGCTTTGAGCTGCCCCTTGGCAAACTAGTCGTTCTCACTGAAACAGAGATTTATAAACGCGAGAGCAAGGCAGTTGTCAAAAAAACTAGTACGCCTGCCCCAAAAAATGTGTTTATTTCCGATCTCAAACAAGGGGACTTTGTGGTACATGTCCACCATGGGATCGGACAATTTACAGGTATTGAACGTCTGGAAGTAGGGGGTATCGCTAAGGACTATTTTGGAATTCGCTATGCCGGAGAAGACCGACTTTATGTTCCCTTAGATCAACTTCATCTTCTACAAAAATATTTAGGTAGTGCCGGTGAAACTCTGCCAAAGCTTTATAAACTTGGGGGATCCGAGTGGCACAAGGTAAAGAGGAAAACACGCAGTGCTGTCAAGGAAATGGCTATTGATTTAGTAAAGCTCTATGCTCAGAGAGAGGCAATTAAAGGGTATGCATTTTCTCAAGATAATGTGTGGCAGAATGAGTTTGAGGAAAAGTTCCCATATATTGAAACTCCTGATCAACTTCAGAGTATTGCAGATGTGAAAGCAGATATGATGCGCTCACGTCCCATGGATCGCCTACTTTGTGGAGATGTGGGATATGGCAAAACGGAGGTTGCACTTCGTGCAGCATTTAAAGCAGTGATGGATAGTAAGCAAGTGGCTGTTCTTGTTCCTACGACTATTTTAGCTCAACAACATTTTAATACCTTCAAAGAACGGTTTATTGGATATCCGATTACCATTGAAATGATGAGCCGCTTCCGTTCTCAAAAGGAGCAAAAGGAAATCATAAAGGGTCTTAAGGAAGGGCGAATTGATGTCATTGTAGGGACACACCGGATCCTCTCCGAAGCAGTCAAATTCCATGATTTAGGCCTGTTAGTCATCGACGAGGAACAGCGGTTTGGGGTTGCCCATAAAGAAAAATTAAAAACGTTGAAGGGGAATGTCGATGTACTAACATTGTCGGCTACACCGATCCCCAGAACCTTACACATGTCGTTAGTGGGTGTCCGGGATATGAGTGTCATTGAGACTCCTCCAGAAGGGCGCTATCCTGTGCAAACCTACGTTACAGAATTCAGGGCAGATGTGGTACGAGAGGCAATACGGCGAGAGATTCAACGCGGGGGGCAAGTGTTTTATGTGCATAATCGGGTTGAGGACATGGACCAGGTCACTAACTTCTTAAGTCAATTGGTTCCGGAAGCTAAGTTTGGAGTTGCCCATGGGCAGATGCGCGAAAGAGAATTAGAGAGGGTTATGCTTGATTTTCTCGAACATGAGATGGATGTGTTAATATCCACTACGATCATTGAAACAGGTTTAGATATGCCTAATGCTAATACGCTGATTATTGATGAAGCTGATCGTTTTGGGTTGTCGCAGCTCTATCAATTACGTGGGCGAGTAGGAAGGTCAAATCGTAAAGCTTTTACATATCTTTTGTATAAACCCCAAAAAGTTCTTACGGAAATTGCCGAAAAACGTTTAGCAGCAATACGGGAGTTTACTGAATTTGGAGCAGGGTTTAAGATTGCTATGCGTGATTTGGAAATTCGTGGCGCTGGAAATTTGATAGGGGCTCAACAGCACGGACATTTAGCTGCAGTAGGATTTGAAATGTACAGTCAAATGCTTAAGGAAGCGGTTCAGGAACTTCGGGGAGAAAAAGTCGAAGAGGTTGTCGAACCGAGCATTGAGCTTCAAATTGACGCTTTCCTGGCAGATTCCTATGTAGCGGATAGTCAAACTAAGGCGACATTATACCAGAGGCTTGCTATGGTAAGGAATGAAGAACAGCTTAGTGAGATGGTAGACGAATTAGTGGATCGCTTCGGAACTCCGCCGCGAGAGGTTGAACACCTGATTGAGATCATCCGCCTCAAATTACTTGCGAGTTCGTTGAAAATTGAACAGATTCAACAATTAAAACAAAATGTAAGTATTCGTTTCTTGGCAGATACGGATTTTATAACGGGAGAGAAACTGATGTCTTTAGCATCCGCTTGTCCTTATCCGTTGGCCTTTAAAACCATGCAAAATGGAAATCTAGAGTGCAAGATTCGCATTCGTACCCTAGGTCAAGAAGCGGTGATTGAGGCAGTTCGCCGAGTGCTCTCGACATTTTGCGACATTGCTTCAAGACCAACTCCTTGATATACTATTCTCATGTCAAATCGAAAGGGTGTGTCTATATGAAAAAGTCCCGCATAGGGTTAATTATTGGGGCCTTGGCGTTAATGCTCGTGACTACAGGGTGTTCTTCGTTAGTAGGAGGTAAATGGGCGGTTAAAGTGAACGAAACCCCGATCCTGGTAAAGGATTTTGACGCCAGGGTTACGGAAGCTCAAGCGATTTATGAAAAACAAGGCATGAAATTTGACACGGACCAAGGGAAAGAGGCACTGCCTCAGATCAAAAACATGTTACTGGAGCGTATGGTTGAAGGAGAACTTATTGCCCAAGAAGTTAAAAAGTTAGCACTTAATCCTGAGGATAAAAAAGTAAAAGACCAAGAAGAGGTTATTAAGAAAAATATGGGGAATGAAGCAGCATTCCAAGATACATTAAAACAACAGGGAATGACAGAACCGGAATTAAGGAATTTTTTAGCGGTCTATGAGAAAATTACAGGGGATGTCAAAGTAAGCGATGCGGATCTTAAGGCCTTTTACGATAAGAATATTTCGTATTATAGCCAGCCTGAAAGTGTAAAGGCCCGGCACATTCTGGTTAAGACTGAGGATGAAGCAAATGCAATTATAGCTCAACTTAAAACCGGAGCAAGTTTCGAACAACTTGCTAAAGAAAAATCCATTGAACCTGGAGCTAAGGAATCTGGTGGAGATCTAGGTACCTTTACTAAAGGGAAAATGGTCCCGGAGTTTGAGACGGCAGCCTTTGCACAAAAAGTGGGCACGTTTTCCACAACACCTGTCAAAACCGAATTTGGCTTTCATGTCATCAAAGTTGAAGCTCATACTGTTGCAGCCGCTCCAGACTATGCTAAGGTAAAAGATCAAGTAGGGCAGGATGCATTGAATCAAGCGAAAGATGCTAAATTTCAAACCTATTTTGATGACATTCGTAAAAAAGCAAAAATTGAGTATTCTCAAGGATATCAGCCTATAAGTTAAAAAAACGGACAGAAGAAGGCATTGTAATAATGCCTTCTTCTGTTTTGCATTGGAAAATAATGAATAATTGGCAATCCCTAGATATATACTATCATTGAATTTAAGCTTATTTAGCTTGCAAAAAGGATAAAGAATTAATATTAGTCTAAAATAATAAAGGAGGAATGTGCGCCTATGAAAGCAACCGGTATTGTAAGAAGAATTGATGACCTTGGTCGTGTTGTTATTCCAAAAGAAATTCGTCGGACACTTCGCATTCGAGAAGGAGATCCGTTAGAGATTTTTGTAGATCGTGAAGGGGAAGTGATACTAAAAAAATATTCTCCTATCCGGGAATTAGGAGAATTTGCTAAGGAATATGCTGATTCATTGTTCGAGGCTACTGGACATATAACTTGTATTGCTGACAGAGATACTATTATTGCCGTGTCTGGGGCATCAAAGAAAGAGTTTCTTAATAAAGCAATCGGACCAGCTATTGAACAAGCCATGGAGGAACGAAAAACGATTCAAATTGGGTTAGCAGGCGAACATACCTCTTGCAAAAACTGTCCGGAAAATGAAGATGAAGAGTGTAAGTATACAAGTGAAGTAGTTGCGCCGATTATTACACAAGGGGATCCAATAGGGGCAGTGATCCTTATGTCTAAAGATCCTAACATGAAAATGGGTGAATTAGAGGTTAAGTTAGTTGAGACCGCCGCTGGGTTCTTAGCAAAGCAGATGGAACAATAATGTATACATAAATAAAAGCGGTTTTACCGCTTTTTTTTTTGAGACAATAGTTATTTAGATGATACTAGCGTTTCTATACCCTTTAGACAGTTTGTGGTAAAATACCGTAGGAGGTGAACAAAATGACTTCGTGTCTTCATGTTATTGGGTTAGGTCCTGCGGGGCTAGACCAGTTAACTGTCGGAAACTACCGGCGCATACAGAGTGCAACGAAAATTTTTGCACGCACAGCCCAACATCCCTGCATTCAGGATTTAATGGCTGAGGGTATAAGTGTTGAATCCTTTGATGAGATTTATGCTGCAGAAACTTCCTTCGAGGCAGTGTACGAAAAAATTATTGAACAATTACGCAAGGAATTAAAAAATAACTCTGAGGTGTTTTATGCCGTTCCTGGGCACCCTATGGTTGCGGAAAAGACAGTACAGCTTATTGGAGAAAAGCTTACGCAAGAGTATGATGTTATAATCCATCCAGCCATGAGTTTTGTGGATGAGATCTTTCGAGTCTTAAACCTTGATCCCATTGAAGGAGTAATAATACGTAACTATGATGCCCTTAAAGAGATTGCCCTAACTGGGCAGGAATGGCTTGTTATTCCTCAAGTTTATAACAAGCTGATTGCCTCTGAGGTCAAGTTGGATCTTATGAATATCTATCCGGATGATGCATGGGTATACGTTGTGCAGGCTCTAGGCACCGCCGGGGAACAAGTGGACAAGCTTCCCCTTTATGAGATGGATCATGAAAAATTTGATCATTTGACAACCGTTGTCTTACAACCAAACTCGGATGTTATATCATTTAACAAGTTGACTAAAGTGATGAAAACTTTGCGTTCAGAGGGTGGGTGTGCATGGGATAGGGAACAAACACATGATACGTTAAAAAAATACTTGATTGAAGAAAGTTATGAAGTTCTTGACGCGATTGATAAACAAGATATGTATAATTTGTGTGAAGAGTTGGGAGACTTATTATTACAAGTAGTTTTTCATGCACAGATCGCTTCCGAGTCAGGTGTGTTTGAAATTCGAGACGTACTTCGAGAAGTTATTCAAAAAATGATTCGTCGACATCCTCATGTTTTCGGGGAAGAGAAAGCTGAAACAGCTGATGATGTTATTCTCACTTGGGATAGAATTAAGTCAATCGAAAAGGAGGACAATCAGCGGCTAGACTTCTTCAACGATCCTAAAGGGTTACCAGCCCTTATGTGGGCATCCTCAACCCAGCATAGAGTCGCGAAGGTAGGATTTGATTGGTCGGATCTTGAAGGACCTTGGAGTAAGGTTCAGGAGGAATTGCAAGAACTTGAAAGTGCCTTAGCTGAGGGAATCGGAATTCGTGAAGAACTAGGAGATTTATTGTTTTCCATTGTAAATTTATCGAGATATTTAAAGTTTGATACAGAAGAGGTTTTACGGGATACCATACATAAATTCCAAAGTCGGTTCCTAAAAATGGTTGAATTAAGCAGAGAAAAGGGTTTGATCTTTGAAAGACTTTCTCTCGATGAAATGGATACTTTCTGGGAAAAAGCAAAATCCCAAGAAAAAAGTGGCAATGAAGTGTAATATAATCTAAAAAAAGCAGGAGTTTGGTTATTTATCGCGAAATATAATTTACGTAGTAGATCAGTTATTAGGAGGGACTCGTTTTGAATAAGGCTGAATTAGTTAGCGCAGTTGCGGAGAAGGCTGACATGTCCAAAAAAGATGCTGAAAAAGCGGTTAAAGCTGTTTTTGAAGTAATTGAGGAATCGTTGGCGCAGAGTGAAAAAGTCCAACTAGTTGGTTTTGGAACATTTGAAGTTAAAGAACGCGCAGCCCGGACTGGAAGGAACCCACAAACCAAGGAAGAAATCCAAATTCCAGCCGCAAAGGTGCCTGGCTTTAAAGCAGGTAAAGCTCTCAAGGACGCAGTACAAAAATGAGTCTTAGGACGGCTGATAAAATCAGGTTCCAGGTTCTGTCTGGAACCTGATTTTATCTATTAGTGGGCGCCATTAGTATTCCTAAGGGGGGTTTTTATGCGTATTGATAAATATTTAAAAGTTTCTAGACTTGTTAAGCGTCGCACAGTTGCTAAAGATGTTTGTGTAGGAGAGAAAATTTCTATTAATGGTAAAGTTGCTAAACCTTCAGCTGAAGTCAAGTTGGGGGATCGCATTATCCTTGAATTTGCAAATCGAGTAATTGAAGTACAGGTATTGTCTACCCCTAACAGTGTAAAAGCCAACGAAGCTCATACACTCTACGAACTGATTCGGGATGAACGAAAGACAGAGTCTTAATTAAAGGCTCTGTCTTTATTAATATATCAAGCATCTAGGGTACCGTTAGGTACCCCTTTACGGTGGAAGAGGGTAAGAAGTGTCAAAGTAAGTGTTATGGAATTGATAATGTAGTCTAGTCTAAAGGATGGGAAAGATGAATAGGGATATAAGAGTAAAAGAGTTAGGGGGATGGGGCATGGTTGATAAGATTGCCAAAGGACATCGCCTTGTCATGGAAAATCGAGAACTCATAGAGTTGTCAGGGGTACGAAAGGTTCAGTCCTTTGACCCCAAGGAAATAGTTCTTGAAACCGAGATGGGAATACTGAGTGTCAAAGGGGAACAATTAGGCATCAAGTTACTTAATCTTGAGGAAGGGTTAGTAGACCTGCAAGGTTCAGTAGTCGCATTAATCTATCATCGAAATTCTAGCGATGCTTCACGTCGAGGATTCCTGAACCGGGTATTCCGTTGACACTCCATAATTCCTCTGTAGTTTGAAGAAAAAGGAAGGGGGAAGGAGAAAGGAGGAAAGAACAATCTCAGAATTTGAGACGTTTTTTTGGGTAATCCTTGGGGGAGCAACAGTAGGATTAGTTTTCGACAGTTATCGCTCATTTCGCAGTTGGCAACACTGGGGACAGATTTTGACCTTTATCGGGGATGTAATTTTCTCGTTGGTTGCCATGGGTATTCTTTTTTACTTTTTTGAACGAGCAAACGCTCTTGATTTTCGATTTTATACTATTTGGGGAAGCTTGCTAGGCTTATTGGTTTATCTAAGAATACTAAGTCGTTTTACTCTGCGTTGTTTCTTTGGCCTCTATAGATTTATATCCTTTCTTGCAAAACTTATCCACAGAAGTATAAGGATTCCAGTTAGGGGATTGCGGCTTATTATGAGGCCGCCCTATGCTCTGTTATCTTGGTTGGGCTTATTGCTGTATCGAATTGGAGAAGTGATCTTACTTGAGAGAATTAGGCATGTCCAAAGAAGGCTAAAAGATTGGTGGAAGGGACTCCTTCCCCCAAGAACTAATGGTTAAAATTTTCCAGGGGGCTTGATTCCTTAATAATGAGTGACTATAATAAGAGTTGCCGGATTAGTTTGTACTCTTTTTGTAAATGAATTGTAGGTAATCTGTCCACAAACTATCCACACTTTGTGTATAACTTTTAGCAAGGGCGTGCCAATGTGCAACTAGAAATTCGGGGTTTGGAAAAACTAAGTTTTCGGGAACGCCAAGCAGTTATTCTCAAGGAGAGTGGGAAGTCGCTAGAAGACATCGCCAAAAGACTTCATCTCAGTCAGAGTTCGGTAGCAACGTTGTTAACTCGTGCAAGAAGTAAAGGGTATGAAATCGTTTGTATTATCCCGGGCGCGGAACTAGGTATAGGAGGAGAGGAATTGGATGAAGAGGGCTCATCTGAAGAGTAACTCTAAAAATCGCCAAAGGGTTCGGATTCGTCTTAGTTCTGTTCTTATGCTATGCCTGATTATGATAGTGGTTGGAAGTTCGGGGTGGCAGATATGGAAACTTCGCTCTCAAGTTGAGGAGCAACTAGCTCAATTAAATCAGGAAAAGGCTAAGTTGCTTCAACAAGAAAAAATTCTTAACGATGAGATCACACGCTTGAATACACCAAGTTACATCGAGCAGTTGGCTCGCGAGCAGTTAGGACTTGTGAAAGAAGGCGAAATTCTTATTTCTCCCAAGAATTAGTATTGAACATTAGACTCGTTAACCTTGACAGGCACGAAATGTACTGCATATAATATAGAGTAAGTATAGATAGATCATCACAAGGAGGAGTTTGCTTCGTATGGCCATTGACGTTGGCAGTATTGTTGAAGGGGTCGTAACAGGGATCACGAACTTTGGAGCTTTTATTGAATTGCCGGATAGAGTTACCGGACTCGTACATATCTCGGAAGTCGCTGATGCCTATGTCAAGGACGTTCGAGATTACTTAAAGGAACAAGATCATGTTAAGGTAAAGGTTATTCATGTTGATGAAAAGGGAAAAATAGGGCTGTCAATCAAGCAAGCAAACCCCACTGTTCGTAACGTGGGTCGTGAACGCCGTCTTCCGCCAACAGTATCCTTTGAGGATAAATTGGCTAAGTTTATAAAGGACAGTGATGAACGTCAGACTGAGTTCCGTCGGGCCACAGACTCTAAACGTGGAGGTAGAGGATCAAGTAGATACTAGAACACATAACCGCCGAAAGGCGGTTTTTTTTATACTGTCAAAAAGTATAAACTTGCGTTATATACTGCAAGAAGGGCTAAATACGTGCGAAGACAGTGTCTGCAAGAAGGGCTAATACGTGCGAAGACAGTGTCTTCGTGTGTGTGTGTGGGCGCCAGCCAAGTTTTCTTTAACGTATCGTATAACTTTAGGGTCTTCTTTCACTGATGTCATCCTGAGCAATAGCGAAGGATCTAGATCCTTCAGTCGTCCCTCCTTCAGGATGACACAGTGCTTAAGTTGCTTTCATAGCAAAGACATGATAGAGAATGCTGGAATATTTATACGGCAAATAGTGCTTTAGCGAAACAATGGAGACATTTATTGTGAACAACGTCGAAAGTTGTTGTGCTTTATTGACGTTACTAGACAAGCTTTGCTAAGAACTTGCGCTATAATATTACCAATAAATGGGTAAGAGGTGACGTTATGGCAGAGTGGGCAACATTAAAAGTAGATCAAGGTCTGCGAAGCAGAATTTCCGTTGAGAGTGCACTCCTTCCAATAGTTCTGGGAGGGCTATTGGCTCGGGGGAGTATCTTGGGCCTCCAGCCCTTTGGAGTGGCTATCGGAGCGGCCTTGATATTGAGGGGAGAAAAGGGATTTTTCTTTGGCCTAGTTGGTGTTCTAATGGGCTTAATTTCATTAAATGATATATCCTTTACTTTACAAGGTGTGGCTATTTTAGCTTCTTTGATGGTAATACTTCCTTCAATCCGCAAAAAGAAGCACCAAGGAATATATTTGTTTGGCTTAACCAGTCTAATAACAGCTCTGATTTCTTATCTTGCAATTAGCTTAGCGAATCCTAATCTCTATGCTTTTTTAGTAATCGCTCTTCACGGGGTGCTATCAGGAGGATGTGCCATTATTTTTTGGTTCGCTCTATGTCACCAAGAAGCTATATGGAGAGGAGAATTTCAGCGGGAACAGGGAATTGCCTGGCTTTTCATCTTGATTGGTTTGATTAGCGGTCTTCAAGGGGTCCAGGTTATGAGTATTAACTTTTCTATCGTGCTATTGAGTTTTTTTACATTATTTGTATCGGAACGTTACGGAGCAGGTACTGCGGCGGGCGTAGGGGCATTGCTGGGTTTTATGCCACAATTATCAACAAATACCCAGAATCTTATAGATGCAGGTATATATGGATTGGCGGGGTTTTGTACTGGGGCTTTTAGGCGGTTTGGCAAACTTGGAATAGGGACCGCTTTCATTGCGGTAATGCTGATGCTTACCGTCTTTTTGCGTCAGGAGGCAATATACTCTCAACTTATTTCTTCTACAGTGGGGCTTTTCCTCTTCTTATTATGGCCTGGGGCGACCCCCGAAAAAGACTTTCTTAAACCAAAGGTGATTCCAGAGGTTGAGACCACTGTTTCTAAAGTAAAGGCATTGTCAGAGATTTTTGATCAAATTGCCTTAAGTTACCAAGCAGCAGAGGCAGAATCTATCGAGATGCGCCCAGAAGTTCCAGAACTCATGAATATACTAGTGGAGCGTGTATGTCATTCTTGCCCCACAAGGGACGTATGCTGGAATCGAGAATTTTATAAAACGTATCATATCTTCTTTGAACTCTTTGGTTTAGTCGAAAAGGAAACTAATATCAAATTACAATCTTTGCCCATCGAATGGAAACGGCACTGTGGACGGCTAAAAGAGATGCTCCTAGGAGTACAGTTTATTATAGAGCAAGAAAAGAACCAGGAGACATGGCGCCGTCGTTTGCTTTTAAATCAAGAGGCATTGTCACGCCAATTTCTCAATGTTTCCCAGGTCATTGGAAATTTAGCTAAGGAGCTTCACACACAGCATAATTGGGAAGTAGTAAAACCTTCAAATCTAGCCCGCCGTCGGCGATATTTTATGGATGTGGGGATAACAACATTCACGAAAACCGGAAACGGAATGAGTGGTGATAATTATGCTTCTATTGCCTTCTCTACAAAGGAACATGCGTTTATTTTAAGCGACGGTATGGGCGTTGGGGAAAATGCCGCAAAGATGAGCGCAACGGCCTTGACCCTCCTTGAGCAGCTTCTAACAACAGGGTTTAAACCAGAAGGAGCAATACAAGCGCTTAATTCTATATTAGTACTGCGTTCCCCTGAAGAAAGTTTCGTAACCATTGATATGGCAATTCTTGATTTGGAATCGACGAACTTAAAGATCATTAAAGTGGGCGCTTCGCCCTCGTACATGATTGGACCAGATGGAGTGAAAACTATTGAATCGTCAAGCCTTCCGGCGGGCATCTTAAACCAAATTGATACGCCAGTCATTGAAATGGAGATGCAGAATGGAGAATCGTTAATCTTATTAACGGATGGGGTGCAAGATGTTTTGAAAGAACAAGATGACTGGATTAAAAACTTCCTAGAGAAAATGCCTCCTATCAATAAATCTCAGGAGCTTGCTGAACTAATTGGACAAGAAGCCCGTCGATTAAGCGGGGGGACGTTGGAGGATGATGGTATCGTAATGGTTATTAGAAAAAACTATTGGAGCGAATGATTGTTTTTGAAAAAAAGACAAGTGAGTGACAAAAGTTAATGGGAAAAGCTAAGTTCAAAAGCAGGATAACAGAAATGTGCGTCGAATCAAACTATTATGTCTTTTTATCAAGACTAGCCCAGCACCTAAGTTGTTAAACCAAATTTACACGTTGAGTCTAGGAGAATAACCCAAAAGTATTTTTAGTTAAAAGTACATTTTTGGATATACTAATCCCGATAATTAGTATATCAGGGATAACGGTCCTATGCTTTATATACTGAGGTTAACTAGTGGTGCGGGTAATTATCCATTCCTTCACAGGGAAGAAGAAATTTTAATTAAGGGAGCGGATTTAGAAATGGCTTGGGATGCTACAAAACTAAAGGACTGGCAGATCGCCGAAGAGGCCGAGAAAAACATGCCTACTGTGGACGAATTAATCGAGAAGTTGTCACTTAGAAAAGAGGAAATTATTCCATACGGAAGAACACCAAAAGTAGATTTTCTGAAAATGATGGAGCGGCTTGGGGATAAGCCTGATGGCAAATATATTGAAGTAACAGCCATTACGCCAACTCCACTTGGTGAAGGAAAAACGACGACGACTCTCGGTTTAATCGAGGGACTTGCTAAGAGAGGCAAGAATGTTGGCGGTGCTGTTCGTCAACCATCCGGCGGTCCGACCATGAATATTAAGGGTACTGCTGCTGGTGGTGGTAACGCTCTGTTGATTCCGATGACTGAGTTTTCCTTAGGACTCACAGGGGATATTAATGACATCATGAACGCTCATAATCTTTGCATGGTTGCATTGAATGCCCGGATGCAGCATGAAGCAAACTATACTGATGAAGTGTTAGCTTCAAAAGGCTTGAAACGTTTAGACATAGACCCCAAAAATGTGGAAATGGGTTGGGTTATCGACTACGCGGCTCAAGGTCTAAGAAATGTTATTATTGGTATTGGTGGTAAAAAAGATGGCTTCCAGATGCAATCTAAATTTGGAATTGCCGTTGGATCAGAGTTAATGGCTATCTTGGCAGTCGCTAAAGACCTTCCGGACCTCAGAGAGCGGATTGGCAAGATTATCGTTGCCTATAGTAAAACTGGTGAACCGGTTACTGCTGCCGACTTAGAAGTTGATGGCGCAATGACTGCTTGGATGCGGAATACTATCAATCCGACCATTTGTTACACAGCAGAAGGTCAACCTGTTATGGTTCATGCCGGTCCGTTTGCTAATATTGCTATTGGCCAATCCTCCATTATTGCTGACCGCGTTGGGCTCAAAATGTTTGATTACCATGTTACGGAAAGCGGATTTGCTGCAGATATCGGATTTGAGAAGTTCTGGAATGTTAAGGCTCGTTTGGGCGGCTTAAAACCAGATGTATCCGTTCTTGTTGCAACCATTCGTGCTCTTAAAATGCATGGTGGCGGACCTGCTGTGGCACCTGGTCGTCCTTTACCAGAAGAGTACACGAAAGAAAACCTTGAACTCGTGGAAAAAGGGTGCGCCAATCTGCTTCACCATCTAAACATTATTAAAAAGTCTGGAATTGTTCCAGTTGTATGTATTAATGGTTTCTACACAGATACCCAAGCAGAAATTGACTTGATCAAGAAAATCGTACGAGAAGCAGGAGCCCGTTGTGCCCATTCCGATCACTGGCTCAATGGTGGAGACGGTGCTTTGGAATTAGCAGACACGGTTATGGACGCCTGCAATGAACAATCTCAATTCAAATGCCTCTATCCATTAGAAATGCCACTTCGTGAACGTGTTGAACTCATCGCTAAAGAAGTTTACGGGGCTGACGGCGTAGATTGGTCCCCAGAAGCGGAAGCTAAGGCTAAGCGATTTGAATCAGATCCTTATTATGCCGATTTTGCCACCATGATGGTGAAAACCCACTTAAGCCTCTCCCATGATCCCACTCTGAAAGGTGTCCCCAAAGGTTGGAGATTGCCGATCCGTGACGTCTTAGTATATGGCGGAGCAAAATTCCTTTGCCCAATGGCTGGGGCAATTAGTTTGATGCCCGGGACAAGTTCAGACCCCGCTTACAGAAGAATTGACGTTGACACCAAGACCGGTAAAGTAATGGGATTGTTCTAGGATTCGGTAGGGGCAATTCATGAATTGCCCCTACTTACATAGAGGAATTTTTTAGGCCCTGAATTAAATCAGGGCCTTTTTCAATTTAACCATATAACAAAAATAAGTATTTGTTTTTAAATGAAAGTGTTAAAATAGTTAAGATTAGCAGGTTTGAAATTATAGTTTTCCGTGGAAGCTATAACTATTGATATAAAGGGGGCGCAAGATGTACGAGCAATTGCGCAAATACATATTACCACAGCTAATTCCGTCTAAAACCAGAGTGTTGGTCGCTGTATCCGGAGGACCAGACTCCATGGCCCTAAGTCATATTTTATGGCGCTATTCACAAGACGAGAGTTGGAGAGGAATTTCCCTAGTATTAACCCATGTGCATCATGGCGTTCGAGCTGAGTCGGATGAGGAAGCGGATATGGTTCAACAATTAGCTAAGCTGTGGAATGTCCCTTGCCGTATTCATCGTTTTCACGCTAAACAATACGCTAAATCCACAGGTCAATCCTTCCAAGAAGCTGCTCGGGAGTGGCGTTACGCACGTTGGAGAGAGGATATGATTGAGGAAGGGTGCTCCCTTCTGGCAACTGCTCATCACCTTGGGGACCAAGCTGAAACAATACTGTATCGCTTGCTTAGAGGGAGTGGTACGGCAGGTTTAGCGGGAATGTATCCGAGCAAGGACTCAATTATTCGACCCCTGCTAACCTATACAAAAGCAGATATTTTGCATTATTGTAAGAGCGAAGCAGTCCCCTACGCTCTCGATCCTTCAAACGAAGAACCAGTCTATGTGCGTAATCGGATCCGCTTAGAATTGTTGCCGGAGTTGGAGAGAAGTTACAATTCACGTATTCAGGAGGCGCTAGGCCGAACGGGAGAACTACTACGTTGGGATGAAGAATACTTAACTCAGCAAGTTGAGATCGCCTGGAGGCGGTATTGCTATAAAGACTCCCAGGAAATGACCTGCTTGAGCCGTGATGTTTTTAAAGAGCCCCCTGCCATACTTTCCCGTCTATTACGCAGAGCAGCGATGCAGGTTACACAAGAACCCCGTGGACTTGGTTTTGCCTACGTTACGAAGATTATGGCCTCTCAAGGGAAGCCGGGTTGGGTACAAGATTTGCCGGGTATGCAAGTTAAGATCACAGAAAAGGGGTTGCAGTTTAGCCCTGTAAATATCCGACAACTCGATAGAATAATAGGGAAGGCAGACGAGAGGGAGTTGGAGATAAACATACCCTTAGTTATAGGGAAGTGGATAGAAATTCCAAGTTTGAGAGCAGCAATCGGTTTATGGAGAGGTTCGGAGCCCCCTGGGATTACTGATTATGAAAGGCGCGAGGGCCAGATAGCAATTTTTAGTACGGAGTTATTCGCTAGGGTTTCAGAACAGACCTTGGTATGTCGCACACGTCGCGAAGGGGATAAAATGTGGTTTAAGGATGTTGGGCATAAGTCCCTAAAAAAGGTTTTTCAGGAAGCAAAGGTGGCAGTTAAAGCAAGAAGTAGTATGTTACTGATAGCCCATGGGACAGAGGTTCTATGGATTCCGGGTATTCGCCAAAGTGGGCTATATTATGCAGATGATAACGTCGATAAAGTTTGTTGTATTCTCGCCACACCCATGAGGTCTTCTAATTTGGATTCGTTGTAAAACTGGGTACTGCATGGTATAATATGAAGAATTGCTTCTTCATGAGGCGAGCTTCCGAACTTAGAGAGGAGGACCATATTTGAAGGTCTTAAAGAATGCGGCAATTTATATACTTATAATTCTCATGGCAATTATGCTAATAAAGTGGTCGACCCCTCCTGTTAGTAAAGAGGTAGGTCTGGATTATAACGCTTTTAAAAAGGCAGTTGTTGAGGATCAGGTTAAAAGTGTCGTAGCAGTTGTCGAAAACAATTCTACAAAGTATACCGTCACTATGAAAGATGACAAAAAACATGAGGTAATTGGTCTAGCTTCGGATCCACAGCTTACGACAGATTTGTACGCTCACGTAAATTCTTTTGTCGTTGAGCCACCTCCAAAGACACCTTGGTGGGTAGGCTTGCTGACGACAATGTTACCTATTATTGTGATCGTTGGTTTGTTCTTCTTTATGATGCAACAAAGCCAGGGCGGCGGAAATAGGGTAATGCAGTTTGGGAAAAGCAAGGCGCGTTTGGTTGGGGAAGATAAGAAAAAGGTAACCTTTGCGGATGTAGCTGGTGCTGACGAAGTCAAAGAAGAGCTTCAAGAAGTCGTTGAATTCTTGAAGATGCCAAAGAAGTTCCACGAATTGGGAGCTAAAATACCTACTGGGGTTTTATTATTTGGACCTCCAGGAACAGGTAAAACACTGCTTGCCCGGGCTGTCTCGGGAGAAGCGGGGGTACCCTTCTTCAGTATTAGCGGCTCGGATTTTGTTGAGATGTTCGTGGGAGTTGGAGCTTCTCGTGTTCGAGATTTATTTGAACAAGCCAAGAAAAATGCTCCTTGCATAGTTTTTATTGATGAGATCGATGCAGTTGGAAGACAAAGAGGAGCAGGCTTAGGTGGTGGACATGATGAGCGAGAACAGACTCTAAACCAACTCCTTGTTGAAATGGACGGATTTAATGGTAATGATGGAGTTATTATCATTGCGGCTACGAACCGGGCTGATGTTCTTGATCCAGCCCTCTTGCGGCCGGGCCGTTTTGATCGACAGGTAATAGTTGATGTACCCGATGTTAGAGGACGCGCGGAAATCCTTAAAGTCCATGCTAAGGATAAACCTTTAACAAAGGATGTCGATCTTGAGGTGATAGCACGTCAAACTTCAGGATTTACTGGGGCTGACTTATCAAATCTCCTAAATGAAGCTGCCCTTCTTTCTGCTCGTCGAGGTGAAAGCCAGATTAAGCAGCAGACGGTGGAAGATTCTATTGAACGAGTTATTGCTGGTCCGGAGAAGAAAAGCCGAGTAATAAGCCCCTTTGAAAGGAAGCTTGTTTCTTATCATGAAGCTGGGCATGCCTTGCTGGGAGAGCTCCTCACTCATACAGATCCCTTGCATAAGGTCTCTATTATCCCACGTGGGCGGGCAGGAGGATACACCCTCCTCCTTCCGAAAGAAGACCGTAATTATATGACAAAATCCCAACTGCTGGACCAAGTGGTCATGTTACTCGGTGGACGTGTGTCTGAAGCAGTCGTCCTGCATGAAATCAGTACAGGTGCATCAAATGACCTTGAGCGAGCTACAGGGATTATTCGCAAAATGATTACTGAATTAGGAATGTCCGAGGAGTTAGGTCCATTAACCTTTGGTCACAAAGAAGAGCAAGTATTTTTAGGAAGAGATATTTCGCGTGATCGAAGTTACAGTGATGCGGTAGCCTATTCGATTGACAAAGAAGCTCGACGCCTTATTGATGGTTGCTACAAAAAGGCTCAAGATCTTATTGAGCAAAATATAGACAAATTACATGCCATAGCTGAAGCATTAATGGAAAAAGAAACCCTGGATGTTAAGGATTTTGCAGCTCTGATGGCGAAGTTTGATGATAAGGCTGAAGGCGAACAAGTGAAAACGCCGGTAGCTTTAGATAAGCCTGTTGAAGTTGTATCGAATATGACGGAACCTAAAATCAAGCAGGATGAAGAGTTGATTGGTCAGACACTGGAAGATGAATTGAATAAGATTCAGTAAACTTTCAGCAAATGTTGCCGACGAGACTTCGGTTTCGAAAGTGAATTCGCATTGACGAATACTCTAATCCTACCGAAGCAGAACATGGAACACCTATTAAGTGGAAGTCCTAAATGTGGATAGACTTTATTAGAGGAAAATTCTGTAGAGGAGAGAAGTATTAAGATGGAACGTACGTTTATTATGCTTAAACCGGATGCAGTTCAGAGGGGATTAGTCGGAGAGGTAATCAATCGTTTCGAGAAAAAGGGCTTTAAACTTGTGGGAATGAAGCTCATTCAAGTTGATCGTGCTTTAGCTGAAGCGCATTACGCAGAACACCGGGGTAAAGGGTTCTTTGAACCAACCGTTGGTTACATTATGTCGTCTCCCGTTGTTGCGATGGTATGGCAAGGAAAAAACGTTGTTGCATTGGCTCGCGAGTTAATGGGGGCAACAAATCCAGCCAATTCTAATCCTGGATCGATTCGTGGAATGTTTGGGATGGATATCAGTAGAAATGTTATTCATGGCTCGGACTCAGTTTCCAGTGGAGAACGAGAGATTGCGCTCTATTTCAAACCAGAAGAACTTGTGGACTATCAAAAAGCGGGCGAAGAATGGCTGAGTGAGTAAGCTCCGTTTCATCTGAGACAGAAAAGAACTGTGAAACGCCCACTAATACGAAAGTTGATTTCATGGAATTGATAAAGGAATAAGGACGCCCGCAGGGGTGTCCTTTTTTCAAAAGTTGAGTTCGGAACTGGAAGCAGGAGAACCGTCCTTGTTTCCTTTTGGAGGTGTATTATGCATTTGAATAAAAAAGAACGGTCTTTACTGGGGTTGGCTTCAGTTTTTCTCGGCTTTCTTTTTTTTATTTTAATTAAAGCTCAGGGAGTTGCTGGAGGTCAGGTAACACTTCAAGAAACGGCGATTCCTAGTCTAATTAAAACGGAACAGGAAAATCAACAACTTTCCGTAGAGAATGAAAAGATCGAGCAAGAATTAATAAAATATGCTCAGGGTCAAAGCGCATCGGTCTTACTAAATCAGCAAGTTACCGAAGCGATGATGAATGGAGGATTAGTTGAACTTACTGGTCCTGGCGTACAAATTACCTTAGATGATTCAACCCGGGTAGCCATTGGAGGAGAAGACCAGAATAATTATTTCATACATGAAGAATATATTCGTGAAATTTTAAATGCCCTTTGGAATGGAGGCGCGGAAGCCATTGCCGTGAACGGTCAGCGCGTAACTACTCATACGGAAGTGTTCTGTGGAGGCTCGTTTATTCAGATCAATGGCACTCGGCAAATGCCGCCTTACGTGATCGGGGCAATTGGTGACTCGCGCAATTTGACTGCTGCGCTCAAGTTCTATGGCTGGGATAGACTTGGAGAGTTTCAGGAGCAGTATGGGATTACCCGCAAACTTGAGGTTTTAAGCGATATCAGAACACCAGCGGGTAAATTACCCAGTTATCGATATGCTGAACCAGTCAAGGAGGGGACATGATGCAACGATGGAAAAGAACTCTAGCCTTGCCTGTCACTATGGTTGCGATTGCCTTAGGTTTTTTGATAGCTCTTCAGGCTCAAACTCAAAAGAATGTGTCAGCTGCTGAACAAATTGGTGAGCAGCGTATGACTCAGATGAAAGCTGTGTTGATAAACTCTCAGGAGCAAAATGCCCAGCTTCAGAAGAGACATCAAGAATTATCGGAAAGGCTGGATTTGGCACGTAAGCAGGTTGGGACGGACCCCCAACTTCTTGTTCATCTAAAACAATTGCAAATGCTTAATGGGACGCAAGCGGTAGAAGGTCCCGGTATAATGATTAGTATTGATGACCGTAATAAAAAGGTTGCCTTTCCCTTGAACACGAATGATATTGCAAGGATGGTTAACATCTTGAAACTAGCTGGCGCAGAGGCAATCAGTATTAATGACCAACGAATTGTTGGTTCAACGGCTATTGTTCTAAGCGGAAATTCGACGATCCTAGTGAATCAAGTGCCCATAAACCGTTCTGAGGGAATTCCCTATGAAATAAGCGCAATCGGCAATCAAGAAACACTTTTGGATTACTTTTCTGAACTTGAAGCTGTGGCCTTGAAACAAAGAGGTATGACCGTAAGCATTGTAAGAAAGGCCCTGAGTATTCCATCCTATAAAGGGTCATATACGTTTACCCATGCAGAATCATCCAGCGCCCCGGAGCCTTAAATCTCTGAATATCCTATAAGTGAACTATGGGGAGTGGGATGATGTTACTTTCGATGGCTCGGGTCAATCGGCTATTGGACCATAAATCTTATATTTTCTATATAGAGATGATTAACGAATTAGAAAAAGAACGACGGTTTTGTAAACATGGCTTCGACCATGGGTTAAGTGTCGCGCGTATCGCTTATACTTATCTGCTCGAAAAAGGGGACATGGGTTTATCCAAAGAGGGAATATACGCAGCAGCTTTGCTTCATGATATTGGTAGATGGGTAGAATATCAAACGGGTGAAGATCACGCAGAGGTAAGTGCTCGATTGGCATGTCCCTTGCTTGAGGACTGCGGCTTTGATGCTGAAGATATTCAGGTGATTTTAGCAGGGATACGAGAACATCGGCGTCATCATGACGCCAATTTATCTCCGTTAGGAGAAGCGCTAGCCATAGCTGATGATTGGTCGAGAGACTGTCGGTATTGTTCCGCTCAAACCCAATGTTATAAGTTTACACCTGAGATGAAGCAGATTGTGTATTAAGGGAGGAACGATGTATGCAAACATATGGTATGCGGTGGGTCATTATGGATAATTTGCAAGAAGCTAGAGCAGCTTTACAACAGATTGGGTCTGACCCCGGTGGAATCGCACACATGGTTGGAAAAGGAATAGGGAGAGCTATTAAATTAGAGCAAGTGCCCTTACGTGTTGCACATATTCTTAAACAAGAAATGCTGTCTGTTGGTGGAGATGCCGCAGTTCACCGAGATGTAATCACTAATAATGTCGATACTACTGATGTTATGTTATTAGGTACAGTACGGCAACTCGAAAACCTTGCCAAGAAGATATTATCCCAGCCCTTTGGACTTAAGAAAATCGGACATGCCCTCAAACAGTTGCTGACTAACCTAGAACCTTCTAAAGTCCGAATATTGAATTGTCGAGGGAAGGAACTGACACTGGGGGAGCGTACCCTGGTTATGGGAATTTTAAATGTTACCCCGGATTCATTCTCTGACGGGGGCAGGTACACTAGTATTGAAAATGCAATCTCTCTAGCCGAATGTATGGTTGAAGAAGGAGTAGACATTATAGATGTCGGAGGGGAGTCAACTCGTCCGAATTATGCGGGTATAAGTGCCGAGGAGGAATGGAATCGTTTAGAGCCCGTACTGAAGACTCTCTTAGAACGGGTAACTATTCCTATCTCCGTAGATACCTATAAGGCAAGCGTCGCAGCCAAGGCCCTTGAAGTGGGTGCTCACATCATTAATGATGTATGGGGGTTGCAAAAAGACCCTGACATGGCCAGAGTTATCGGGGATTACCAAGTGCCTGTTATTGTTATGCATAATCAAGATGGAACAAGCTACCAGCATTTGATGGGAGACATTCTAAGTTTTCTGCAAAAAAGTATAGAGTTGGCTGAAGCCCAGGGATTATCGGGAGACCAGATAATTGTCGATCCCGGAATTGGATTTGGGAAAACAACTGAACAGAATCTTGAGGTTATGGCTCGTCTGGCAGAGTTTAAAACACTGGGACATCCGGTGCTGCTTGCTGCATCGCGTAAATCTATGATTGGAAATACTTTAAACCTTACCGTGGATGAGCGCTTAGAGGGAACCCTAGCAACCAGCGTTCTGGGAGTTGTTTCTGGGGTAGATATTATCCGGGTTCATGATGTGAAGGCAAACCTTAGGACAATACGAATGTCAGACGCTATCGTGAGGGGACAGAAGGGAGTTCACTATGTCGGAGCATGATGTTATACATCTTCGCGGACTAGAATTCTATTCTTACCATGGAGTTTTGCCGGAAGAGCAAGTGTTGGGGCAACGATTTTTAATTGATATAGACCTTTTCTCAGATTTTCGGCAGGCGGGTTCTTCAGATCGAGTAGAGGATACGATCCATTATGGAGAGGTATACCAAGTAATTAAGAAATGTGTTACTGAGGACAGATATTTGTTAATAGAACGCTTAGCTGAGGAAATCGCCCAACGGGTTCTAAGAGGGTTTACTTGTACATCAGTACGGGTAGAAGTACATAAACCCCAGGCTCCAGTCCCAGGGATTTTCAAAGATGTTTCAGTGGAGATTTGGCGAGGTAGGTGAGAGACATGCGGGTGTTTATAGGGCTAGGCAGTAATCTGGGGGACCGGGCCTATTATCTTAGAGAGGCGATCTCCGCTTTGGAAAGTCCAACGACAAGGGTTAAGGCGGAGTCTGGAATTTATGAAACAGAACCTTGGGGTGGGATAGATCAGCCTCTTTTCTGGAATCAGGTAATAGAGGTTGATACAAGCCTTGAGCCCAGGGACCTTCTTCATGTTTGCCAGAAAATTGAATTAGAACTGGGAAGAGAACGCAAGGTACATTGGGGTCCGAGGACAATTGACATTGACCTGCTTATTTATGATAATAGAGTCAGTGAAACTGAAGAATTAAGGTTACCACATCCTTACTTGGAAGAACGTGCCTTTGTAATTGCTCCTTTACGAGAGATTGCCCCCGAACTCGTCTTGCCATCAGGAAGATCGATCAATGAAGTCTCTGGGGAGGGAAAGGTTCATCTCCTCACTAAATAACCAAACCTATATCAGACGATATCCTAGAGAATTGTACTGATTGAGGGAAACTATTAGCTTAGCTTTTAAAATGAATTATGACCCATATTAATTGTATACCGTAATAATACCCGCTTGGATCTTAGGCGACCGAGACGGAGGAAACACTCCTTCACGCTCGTGAAGGTATTTTTTTGTTTATTTATAATTATCGGACTATTCAGCCTAGAGGATAAAGATATGTGTTTAGGGAGGAGGATCGGGATGAAATTTGGAATTATTGGAGCCGGAATAGTAGGTACCGCCTTAGCGGTGCGATTAACAGAAGCAGGGCATGAATGTGTAGGGGTTCACACCCGAAGCCGTCTCTCCTATGAGCGGTTTCGCAGTTATGTTAATAAAGACCATTTCTTGTTAGAAGAGCTGGTACCTGCCGTTGAGTTTTTGTTTATTACAACACAAGATGGGATGATTCGATCTATTGCAGAAACACTGGTAGCGAAGGATCTAATTGTACCAAGGCAAGTATGGATTCACTGCTCCGGCTCACTTCCTTCGGCAGTTTTACGTGTTCAGGAGGAATTGCCTGTGCGTTGTCTGTCTCTACACCCACTACAAGCCTTTGCAAGCGTTGATAATGCACTAACAATTCTTTCAGGAACTCACTTCGGGATCGAAGGGGAGGAAGAGGAATTAGGAGAGGGGATTGTAAAAGATCTTGGTGGAATTTCGCATACCATTTTGGCCGACCAAAAAACACTTTATCATGCAGGTGCGGTGGTGGCCTCTAATTATTTGGCGGTTCTTGCTTCAATAGCTGTAGAGCTTTTTGCCGAAGCAGGAATTCAAGGAGAGGAAGCCCTAGCCTCATTGTTGCCGCTAATGAAAGGAACACTTTCTAACCTAGAACAAGTAGGGTTACCCCAAGCCTTAACAGGTCCAATAGCTCGTGGGGATGTACAAGTGGTTCAAGGCCACCTAGATCAGTTGCCGCCAAAGTTGATAGAGGTGTATAAAGGGTTAGGCTTAAAAGCTTTAGATTTAGGGGAAAGCAAGAGGGCGATTCAGGGATTTGCCTATCCTTCGGAAGAGTTAAACAGGTTGAAATCGTTACTCAGTGCAAGATAATCAGAAACTATATGGTTAAAGAAAGGTGGAGTAAGACATGAAGAGAACTTCGCGAATTTCTGAGCTGCGCGAGATCATATCCTCGGAAAAAAAACGGGGACGAAAAATTGCCTTAGTTCCAACTATGGGTTTTTTGCATCGAGGGCATCTATCATTAATTGAGCAAGCCAAGCAAACGGATGCCTTTGTGGTGTTGAGCATTTTCGTAAATCCATTACAATTTGGACCCAATGAAGACCTGTCACGTTATCCAAGGGATTTAGAGCGGGATGCCCATTTGGTGGAGGAGGCAGGAGTAGATGTAGTTTTCCATCCCAGCGTTGAGGAAATGTATCCTCGGCCGATGCTCACCTTCGTTGAGGTAGGTGAATTAGATAGGGTGTTGTGTGGTTCTTCTCGTCCAGGGCATTTCCGTGGAGTAGCAACTGTGGTAAGCAAGCTATTTAATATTGTTCAACCCGACATGGCTTTTTTTGGTCAGAAAGATTATCAACAGTATCTGATCATTGAGCGTATGGTGAAGGATTTGAGTCTTCCCATTGAGATTTGCCCTGTTCCCATTGTTAGGGAAGAAGATGGGTTGGCTATGAGCTCACGCAATATCTATTTAACTGCGGAACAACGTCTGGAAGCCTTAGTTTTGTCTAAGAGTCTCAATGAAGCAGAGCGTAGTATACATGGGGGGCAACGATCAGCTAGGGAGATTGAACGGCAGATAAGAGAAAAGATTACTCTAGAGAGTCATGGAGTTATTGACTATGTAGAAGTTAGAGATGCAGGTAGCTTATCTGATGTAACGGATATCCAGAGCCCCGTACTATTAGCTCTAGCCGTTAAATTTGGGACGACCCGTTTAATTGATAATAAAGTCGTGGAGGTTGAGCAAAATGTTTAGAACGATGATGAAATCAAAAATTCATAAAGCCGTCGTAACAGAAGCAAATCTTCAGTATGTCGGAAGTATCACGATTGACGTCGCTTTGATGGAGGCAGCAGATCTTCTAACCAATGAAAAGGTTCAGGTTGTGAACAATAACAATGGGGCTAGACTTGAAACCTATGTTATTCCGGGAGAGAGAGATTCTGGGGTAATTTGTCTAAATGGAGCAGCTGCCCGTCATGTACAAGTGGGTGACCAAGTGATTATTATTTCATATGCGGTGCTTAGTGACGAACAGGCCCGCATCTATACTCCTAAAGTCGTGTTTGTCGACTCTAAAAACTGTGAAACTAAGATATCAACGGAAGAAGTTCATGGACAGGAAGCTTGATAAAGAAAACTTGGCTGGCGCCCACACACACGAAGACACTGTCTTCGCACGTATTAGACCCTCTTGCAGACATTGTCTTCGAACGTATTAGACCCCTCTTGCAGACACTGTCTTCGAACATATTAGACCCTCTTGCAGACATTGTCTTCGCACGTATTAGCCTTCTTGCAGTATATAACGAAAGTTTATACTTTCTGCCCTGATAGTACAAAATAAGGTTTTAAGAACTACTCCACAATGGATTATGCCACTTCAGAGAGGATGGACATTTTAATGAAGCATACCATTAGCCAAGACGAATTTCAGACGTTAGCTTCAGAAATTAAACTGCTAAAGAAAGAACGCAAAGCAGTTATCTTAGCTCACTATTACCAAAGACCTGAAGTTCAGGATATTGCCGATTTTGTCGGAGATTCCCTGCAGCTGAGTCAACAAGCGGCCAATACGGATGCAGAAGTCATTGTGTTTTGCGGCGTCCATTTTATGGCGGAAAGTGCAGCTATCCTATCACCGGATAAGGTTGTAGTATTGCCTGATCATAACGCGGGTTGCCCGATGGCGGACATGGTAGATGCCGATGGCTTACGGGCCTATAAAAAGCGGGTTCCTGGGGTTAAGGTAGTTTGTTATGTTAATTCCTCGGCAGAAGTTAAAGCGGAGAGCGATATCTGCTGCACTTCCTCCAATGCAGTAAAAGTAGTGCAGTCTTTAGAGGGAGACAACATTCTTTTTATCCCTGACGAAAATCTTGGCCGTTACGCAGCGAAACTACTTGGTCGATCACTTCAGTTCTGGCCGGGGTACTGCAAAACCCATGACCGATTGACTAAAGAGGATATTCATAAGGCTAAAGAAGAGCACCCACTAGCTAAAGTCATCGTGCACCCGGAATGCCGAGAAGACATATGCCAAGAGGCGGATTATGTCGGTTCCACCGCAGGATTAATCAACTTTTCCCAGAGTTCTGACGCCCAGGAATTTATTGTGGGAACGGAGTCGGGGATCTTACATCGACTCCATCAGGTTTGCCCAGAGAAAAAATTCTTTCTTGCGTCAGAACGATTAGTTTGTCCAAATATGAAACTGACGACCTTAGAAAAGGTAAAAGCCGCACTTAAGACCCTTTCACCACGTGTTACAGTGAACGAGGAGATACGAGTCAGAGCCAAAGCTACACTAGAGCGAATGCTGGCTTTATAACCAGCAGTAGAGCAGGGGATGGGCATATTGAGACGATATTTATACCCTTGGACTAAATCAGAGGTTAAGGTCTTTGATTCGGACGTACTTGTGTTGGGAAGCGGTATTGCAGGTTTATACACAGCAATCAAATCTAGTGAGGGATGTAAGGTCACTATTTTAACAAAGAAAACCATTGAAGAAAGTAATACCGAGCATGCCCAGGGGGGAATTGCAGCCGCTATTGACGAAGCAGATTCCCCGGCCTTGCATTTACAAGATACCCTACGGGCAGGAGCAGGGCTTAGCGATCCTTTGTCAGTAAAAATTTTGGTTGAAGATGGACCAAACTGCGTAGAAGAATTAATGGGTATGGGTGCTCAATTTGACTACCATAATGGAGTGCTTGCTCTTACCCGGGAAGGCGCACATAGTCAGAGGAGAATACTACACGCACTAGGGGATGCCACAGGGTGGGAAGTTGAACGGGCCTTGGTCGCCAAAGTTAAGGCATGTCCTAACGTTTCCACTTTAGAAGAACGTTTCGTGGTTGATCTGTTAGAAAATGATAAAGGGGAAATATTGGGAGCCTTAGTCCTTAATGCTCAGACAGGAGATTTTGAAGGGCATTTGGCGAAGGCAGTAATTTTAGCCACTGGAGGGTTAGGACAAGTTTATTGTTTCACGACAAATCCTGGTGTTGCTACGGGTGATGGAATGGCTGTAGCTTGGCGTGCAGGGGCAGAATTGATGGATATGGAATTTGTTCAATTTCATCCTACGGCCCTGTTAATCCCTAATGCACCGCGTTTTCTCATTTCGGAAGCCGTGCGTGGCGAAGGTGCCCATTTGATTAATTCCGCAGGTATACGCTTCATGGAAGATATGCCTGACAAAGAGCTCGCTCCCCGGGATATTGTCGCCCGGGCAATTTGGCTGGAAATGAATCAAGGCCCAGTTTTTTTGGATTTTCGGCCTATCGGAGAGAAGCGGATCCTAGAGAGGTTCCCAACCATATACCAAACCTGTTTAAAATTTGGGGTGGATGTACTAACTATGCCGTTACCCGTTGCGCCGGCTGCTCATTATATGATGGGTGGGATTGCGACGAACACATATGGAGAAACAAGCCTGCCTCATCTATATGCAGCAGGAGAATGTGCTTGTAACGGGGTCCACGGCGCAAATCGGTTAGCAAGTAACTCTTTGCTGGATGGATTAGTTTTCGGAGCACGAATAGCGGAAAAAATCAAAGCTAGGGTCCAAAGTAAACGCCCTACATGGGAGGAAGTTCGTAGTCCTGAATTAAGTCTAAATCGAACAGAAACCGGTATAGGTGAAGCGGTGAAACAGTCCGATAAACAAGACTTAAGGACACGGATTCAAGATTTGATGTGGAATAGAGTGGGAATCTTGAGAAATGAGACAGGACTCAGAGAAGCCACTGAGTTATTGCTGGATTGGGATCGAGAACTCTTGTCAATATCCTCAGTAAATGAATTCGAAACAGCTAATATATTAGCTGTTGGATCAGCCATCGCCAAAGCTGCTCTAGATCGCAAAGAGAGTCGAGGCGGTCATTTCCGATCGGATTACCCTTCGCGGCTTGACGAATCTTGGCAAAAGCACTCTCTTCAACATAAGGAGGAAAATGATGTACTCTACGTTCCAGTTTCAAGAGTTGATTGATCGGGCATTGCAGGAAGATATCGGTACGGGGGACCTGAGCACAAGGATCTTCCCAGAAGACTTGAGCAGCTTTGCAAAACTTTATGCCAAAGAAGAAGGTGTAGTGGCAGGGTTGTCACTTGTTGAACAAGTGTTTCAGAGTGTAGATCCACGAATTAAGGTCCATATATTGTTGAAGGATGGAGAAAAGGTGAATGTCGGAGACGTTGTGATAGAGCTGGAAGGTCCCCTAAGCAGTATTTTGCAGGCCGAGCGAACAGCGTTAAATTTTTTACAGCATCTCTCAGGAATCGCTACGGCAACAAATCGTGCAGTTGATCAGGTTGCAGGACTTTCAACGAGGATTGTGGATACCAGGAAAACACTTCCAGGATGGCGCTCTTTACAGAAATATGCCGTCAGAGTTGGTGGTGGACAGAACCATCGATTTGGCCTCTACGATGCCGTGATGTTAAAGGATAACCATCTTGCCGCAGTGGGCGGATTATCAGAAGCGGTACAAAGGACAAGGGATCAAATCGGGCATATGATTAAGATCGAGGTTGAGTGTGAAACTATCGAACAAGTCAAAGAAGCGGTAGCTTGCGGCGTTGATGTGATTATGTTAGATAATATGGGAATAGAAGAAATGCGACAGGCAGTTCTTTATATTAATCAACGGGCAATCGTTGAAGCATCAGGTGGGATTCGGGAGCAACACCTTCGTCAGGTAGCTGAGACAGGGGTTGATTTAATTTCAATAGGCGCCTTGACCCATTCCGTTAAGGCCATGGATTTTAGTCTTGACCTAGGTGAGATTAAAGCTACAACTAGGGCGAATTGGGAAAAAGGAATCACTTAATCAAAAGGGGCGTTCTTATGATTCTATTATTTGATGTGGGTAATACAAATATTGTTTTAGGGGTTTATGATGAGAGAACATTGACTCATCACTGGAGGGTATCTACGGAGAAGTCTCGTACTACGGATGAGTATGCAGTCGTTATTAAAAACTTATTTGATTTAAGTAGTCTAACATTTCAAGAAATCAAAGCTGTTGTGATTTCATCGGTAGTCCCACCGGTAATGCCTACCTTAGAAGCTCTTGCTCGAAGGTATTTTGGTGTAGAACCTCTTGTTGTAGGACCTGGCGTAAAGACCGGAATGCCCATTATCTATGATAATCCTAGAGAGGTTGGGGCCGATCGTATTGTGAATGCAGTAGCGGCATATACTAAATATGGAGGGCCGCTAGTCATTGTGGACTTTGGGACTGCAACGACATTCTGTGTAATATCAAAGCGTGGAGAATACCTAGGGGGGGCTATTGCTCCCGGAATCGGAATCTCGACTGAAGCCCTGTTTCAGAGGGCCTCGAAACTACCTCGCATAGAGATGGTTAAACCCACGTCGGTTATCGCGAAAAATACGGTAGCTGGAATGCAATCCGGGATATACTATGGGTTCACGGGACAAGTTGATGGGATTGTTAAACGTATGAAAGGGGAATTGGGATCGGAGACCAAAGTAGTCGCCACGGGTGGATTAGCTAAATTAATTTCTCAAGAATCGGAAATGATAGAAACCGTTGATCCTTTTTTAACCCTGGAGGGACTTTTATTAATCTATGAACGTAACAGGAAATAGTAACTAAGAGGAATAAGAACATGAAGTTAGGACATTATGAACTTGGAGTCCCGGTGTTTCTAGCACCTTTGGCCGGGGTAACGGATAAAGCATTTCGTGAGACTGTCCGTTCAGTGGGTGGAGAGTATGTTTGGACGGAAATGATCAGTGATAAAGCATTGACTTATCAAAACTCGAGAACGTTGAAAATGTTAGACTTAAGTGGAGAAGCTGAACCAAGAATTGTCCAATTGTTTGGTTCGGATCCGGAGACAATGGCTCGCGCGGCTCTATTAGCTATAGAAGCTAGTGCCAACATTATTGATATTAATATGGGATGTCCCGCCCAAAAAATTATTAAAAATAATGAAGGCTCGGCACTGCTCAAGGATCTTCCCCGAGCGCAAGCTATTGCTTCGGCGGTGGTCAAGGCTGTTAATGTACCGGTGACAGTGAAAATTCGTCTTGGTTGGAATGACCAAGAGATTGTAGCCCTTGAACTGGCAAAGGGGTTAGAGGCTGTAGGTGTCCAAATGATCACAGTTCATGCCAGAACCCGTGAACAATTCTACAGTGGCCAAGCCAACTGGGAATGGATTCGGCGGGTAAAGGAGTCTGTTAATATTCCGGTTATCGGAAATGGAGACGTTTGTAAACCCGATGATGCTGCGAGACTAATCGAGCAAACAAGGTGTGACGGGGTCATGATAGGACGGGGTGCATTAGGAAATCCTTGGCTTATTCCGCGTGTTCAATCCTTCCTAAAGCATGGTATTATATTGCCTGAACCGTCAATTGAAGAACGAATACGAGTTGCGTTAGAGCATTTCGACCGTGTGTTGCGTTATAAAGGCGAGAGGATCGGTCTTAACGAAATGAGGAAGCATGCTGTTTGGTATATTAAAGGGGTTAGGAAGGCAGCACTAATCCGTGATGAGATTATGCAAACGAGATCGGCTGAGGAAATGCGAGTGGTCCTAAATCGAATCCTTGAGTAGAATGGGGTATTATGCTGAAAAAACTGATTATTTTATGAAGTAAGGCGTTCGAGAAAAGGGCTGTATCCTTGACAATAATTTGCAAGGTCCTTATAATAACGAGTAATGTAAACAAGGAATCTTAAGTAGTACCTTGTTTTAAAGGAATTACGCATATAAGGCTTTTAATAAAGCACGCAGACGTTGATTATAGAAGCTCAGTGCGTAGGATGAGAAAAGGGAGCGAGGAAAATATGGCTGAAAAAGAAGTTATTCTAACATTAGAAGGCCTTAAGAAACTTGAGGAAGAGTTGGAACTATCTAAAACTGTGAAGCGACGCGAAGTTGCCACACGTATTAAACAGGCCATTGACTTTGGAGATATTAGCGAGAACTCGGAGTATGATGATGCTAAGAATGACCAGGCTTTTATCGAAGGTCGGATTATTACTCTTGAAAAAATGCTTAGAAATGCCCGAATCATCGATGAGCTCGAAGGAACCGACGTCGTGGCAATAGGGACAAAAGTCCGCTTAAAAGATTTAGACTTTGGTGACGAAGAGGAATATTTTATTGTCGGTTCTGCTGAGGCAGATCCAGGGACCAATAAAATCTCCAATGAATCCCCTGTCGGAAAAGCGGTCCTAGGTCAATCTAAAGGGTCTATCGTTGAAGTAAACGTTCCTGCAGGTATCTTACATTATCAGATTCTAGATATTAAGTAAGGGACCAATCACCCCAAGGTTTATGAATTTGATTTAGACCATTAGGGTGTCTTTGAGAGTGCAGTGTTCTGTGACTGGTTTGGCCACGTACAGATGCTGCACTTTGTTTTATTCATTTACCAGGAAAAATATGGTTTGATTTTTGCAGCTATTGTTGGTAAAATACATAATTTGAAGGTAATAATCTAATATATTGTTTTTCACTGTTTAATGAGGTCTAAGTTTGGAAAAATTGATAATAAGCAATTATATGGAGGAATAAAGATGGAGAATACCAATGACCTCTGGCGAATTCGCTTAGAAAAGCTTGATATGCTTCGCCAAGCAGATATCGAACCCTATGCGGATCGCTATGTTCGGACACATAAAACCTCTGACATCTTGGGGCAGTTTGAAGAGTTAGAGGGCCAAGAAGTAAGTATTGCTGGGCGGATCATGAGCAAGCGCGATCAGGGAAAAGTTATTTTTACACATATTCAAGATTTGAATGGTCGTATTCAAATCTATATCCGCATGGATGAATTAGGTCAGGTGATGTTTGATTTAATCTCGAAGTTTGATGTGGGAGATATAGTTGGGGTAAGAGGAAAAGTATTTCGAACAAAACGAGGGGAAATATCAATTCATGCACGTGAAGTTTCATTACTATCCAAAGCAATGCGCCCGCTTCCGGAAAAGTTTCATGGACTGACGAATGTAGAAACACGCTATCGCAAGCGGTATTTGGATTTAGTTATGAACCCCGATGTTCGTCAAGTGTTTGTAACACGCAGTAAAATCATTCGTTTTATGAGGGAGTTCTTAGAAGAACGAGAATTCCTTGAAGTAGAAACACCGACGTTACATACTATTCCTGGTGGAGCGGCAGCACGTCCATTTATCACACATCACAATGCTTTAGACATAGATCTTTATTTGAGGATTGCACTCGAACTACCGTTGAAACGATTAATTGTCGGTGGGCTTGAAAGGGTTTTTGAAATTGGCCGGACTTTCAGGAATGAGGGAATTTCAATCAAGCACAATCCTGAGTTTACGATGATGGAACTCTATCAGGCTTTTGCAAATTACGAAGATATTATGGAATTAACTGAAGAGATGATTGCCCATATTGTGCATAAAATACATGGAACTCTGGAAATTACTTACCAGGGACAACCTATTCAATTTAAGACTCCATGGCGTAGGCTTTCAATGCTTGACGGTATTTTAGAGTACTCGGGAGTTGATTTTAGGGAGATTGCGACGGATGAACAAGCTCAACTTATTGCTCAAGAGAAGGGCTTATATGTGGAAGCGGGTTCGTCTCGTGGTAAAATTATTAACGAGTTCTTTGAAGCATACGTTGAGCCAAAACTAATCCAACCGACATTTATAATTGGACATCCTGTAGAGATATCCCCATTAGCTAAGCGTAACGCTAAGCAACCTGAATATACGGATCGTTTTGAAGCCTTTATATATGGACGTGAACTTGCCAATGCCTTCTCTGAATTAAATGATCCTATTGACCAGCGACAACGATTTGAAGCGCAGGCAGCTGAACGAGCTAAAGGAGATGATGAGGCTCATATTATGGACGAGGATTTCGTCCAGGCCTTAGAATACGGTCTTCCGCCTACGGGTGGGCTAGGAATTGGGATAGACCGTTTGGTTATGTTATTAACGGATTCAGCCTCAATTCGAGATGTCATCCTCTTCCCAACAATGCGCCCTAGGGATGAAAATGTCCTAGACGAGGATATTGAAGAATAATCTTTGATGTTTTTAACTAAGTTGTCCGGCTAAGTGCTGGGCAGCTTTTTATTGCCTCTTACAACTCCTATATAAACGAGTGGGTTCTTGTCAGAAACTTTCGGAAGATTTACATAAAAACCGTAAGGTAACACAAAATACAACGTGTAAACAAGATAAACATAGTATTGGGAAGGAAATTTATTATTTTTGGGTACAATAGTATTAATATGGACCCAAATGACATTTGAGGAGGAGTATATGGTTATGGTATAGTAATATTTGTTCGCTTGAGAAAATACTCGAGAATATGTGCGAACAGAATGTTGGTCCTTAATTAACCGGATGGAAAAAATATAAATTAGTATTGACAACAGCTGTTATAAATGCTAAGATATAACTCGGTCCTACAAGGGATTCAACAACAAAATGGTCTTTGAAAACTAAACAA